>JAJDBM010000058.1 GCA_029261355.1 Nitrospirales bacterium
CCAAATATTCACGGTACCACCGGACTGTCCCATACATTGGAACGGAGGGGCACCTGATGTTTGAACAGGGAATTGTACGGCCACTTGATCCCGAAAATCTTGGGGACCAATGGTCGTGTTGTTCAACGTTTGATCACCCCAGTTCGCCCACACGCCGATCTCTTTGCCGTTACTGGCCATCTTGACCATCACGGTTTTGACCGAAATGTTGGGGTGCATTGGAGTCGTAATGGTTTGCCCACTCAACGGCACGACAATCCCGGGGACCGATTCCCACACAGGGTTGGCAGCATCCATTGGAATGGGACCTTTGATTGACCCGACCGGAATCGTCACGGGCTGCGAGACCGCTAAGGGAATTTGCCCTAACGTTAACATCCCTCCCACCACAACGGCCGAGAGAAGAACGTCAAACACGAATCGAGTCTTACCATGTTCGAGGCTGCTCATGATTTTCCTCCCTGTTAATTTGTCTAAATCTAGGAAAAGACGTAATGCTCATCATTAAAGTTCATACAATGGATATTTCATAAAATTGTATACATTATTTGGTATGAAGGCATATTGAAGCAATAGAAATTTTGATAAACCTTTGACAGGGAAGTGAGTAGAATTCTTGGATTTTTCAATGAACTCTGTAAAAGGTGATCGATGTGAGTCTGACTTTCTGATAAACCTATTCTTGCATCATGTTCTCGATTTCATGAATAGGCCTATGGGGCACATTCAGGTGTGGTCATGTGAGCAATAGAAAGAATGGTCTGAATAAGAGCTGATTTTTTTTGTTTCATGGCCAAGAGAAAGGTTTGCGAAGTGGCTTTTTTAGATGTGACAAGCAAATCAAAGGTTGTTTCTTCAAGACTTCTTAGAACGCTTTGCGATTTGAGTATGGCAATGAATTTGTTCTGACGTCCTCGATTTTCAATCCAGGCCTGAGCCGTATCTGGTACATTCTGTCTAAAGGTTGCTATGCGATGCCTTTGATCTGATGTCACAGGTCCTAGCCAAAATTCTAGGAACACAGGCACTTTTTGTATCCGTTTTTCTATATGTTCAGAATGCTCATTCTCAACTTCCTTAATTTAGATAAGAGGGTCATGCGAGATGAGGCGGGAATGTATGTTTGTTGATATCTATCAAGAAGTTTATGCGGTTGGGGTTGCTTGGGAATGTATTGTATGAAAGATATGTCGTCGAGTGAAAATGTAGAGGCCAAACAACAAGCTTACAATAATCATAGTTGTTCTCGTTTGGTGATACCCCTCAACGACTTGTGTGGTTACTTCGCTGGTGCAGGCGAGTCCTAAATAGGCGAGGTAGGCAACGTAGGCCCACCGTTGACGAAACCAAAACCCATAGCCAATGGCCCAATGGATTACAGGATGTTGATATTTTACAAAAGCCCCTTGCCATCCAGGAAATGTTGTACCAAATACTTTGAGTGCGTAATCAGGGTAGGACATGATCCAAACAAAATCGATAATGCCAGAAACAACAAATAATATCCCCAGTATTCGAATATCGTTTCCAGAAGGAAGAAATTTTTTCATCTTGCTAGCGTCATGACAGAGGGTAGAGCCATTGGGTCTTAGTGCCTAAAGTGTATCTTTTCGAAAGTTTGAAGCGCGCATAGCCTTCAGGAGGCAGACATCATCATTACTCAGAGTAGATCATCACTTGTGGTTGCTTCAATGTTATCGATGTGATTAGGGTAATAATATCTGGGAGTCTGTCGAAGGTTTTAGTAGATTTTAACTGTATCTGGGGTTCTTTCTTCGTTGAACCTCGTTTGAGGTTCTAGTTTATGCATATGTTCTATTCATGGAAATTTGTTCGATTAGGAATCGCTGTCGATGATAATAGGAATATTTAACGTACTCATAGACTTACGAGAGGTTAGCTTATGAAGGATCTTTGCTGTGGGTTACTTGGATTGATTCTGTTTTTAGGATCATCTTTTGCCTCAGCCGGAGTCATGAGTAACGGCACGGGATTCATTGTGACTTCGGATGGATATATTCTGACTGCAGCCCATGTCGTGGATGATGGCACCGTGATCGAAGTCGTTTGGGGTGGGCAGTCGTTTGAGGCAGAGCATGTTGCTCTGCTTGCTGAGCATGATGTGGCCTTAATCAAAATTGAGGCCACCGGGTTGCCCACTGTTGTGTTTGATCGAGAGTTTTCCGCCAGTCGGCAAGAACCAGTTTGGGTGCTGGGATTTCCTTTTGCTGGGACCCTCGGTAATGGTTTAACGACGACGAGCGGACACGTTACCGCCATTCAGATGCGTGCCGGAGAACCATTCTTACAGACTGATGCCGCAGTGAATCCAGGCAATAGTGGGGGGCCGTTGGTTAATGATCAGGGATCCGTCATTGGGATCATTACGTCAAAATATATGGCTCAGCGAAGCGGGTTTGCCGTGTCAGAAGGTTTGAATTTCGCGGTTCCAATTCAAACCATTACTCCAATACTCGAAGGGATTGAGGGAATATCCTTTGTCAATTCTTCTTCGTCTGGTACATCGTTGAATGGCAAACAAATCGACAAACGCATATCTCGCTCTGTTGTGATGGTAACAGCCAAGAACCATGAATCGAGTCAAATCAATCCGTGGGTGGCGCTAGAGAAAATTCTTATGACAAATGTTAATGAATTCTCTCACGCTATCAATGATGGTCATTGGGAGATAAATTTGTGGATGACCAGTGCCAAAGTTGGACTAGCAGAACCAGGTTTTGATTTATCATTACATGGACATGCACAAGCGTTCGATGTCGAATCAGCTAAAATCTGGAAGTGTTCATTGCCTTGTGACGAAAACCATAGAGTTCTTCGATCTTCGATGCGTCGTAGTTCAAAGGGAAAATTTATTAAACGTGTTGATTACAATAAAAATGGCATAGAAATAGGCCGCTCAGTCCAGAATGTCGATTTCAAGAACGGTACCATTGAGCATCTAATTTATCGAGGTGTTCCCCAAATCGAATCGCGTATGTTGATGTCGTATGGAGGGACTGGTCAGATACAACACAAAGAGACATTTCATCAAGAGGGTACGGTTCAAAGAAGGGAAGCGTTTTCATATGACAATCTCGGAAGGCTCATTCGGCATGTATTCGCTGATCGCAATTCAAACAAAACCACCCGACTCTATAGCTATGATCAGAGTGGGAGACGTCAAGAGATTTGGTACATTGAATCGCCAACTGGACATCATACGTTTGAGCGAGCGACCACTCTTCTCATCGGGTCAGGCAAACATGGCCCAACCTATACCGTGCGGAAGCATTTAGGTGATGGGAATATCGAAAAACTTGTCATGGTAGATGCGAAGGGGAATGTTTTACGATACGTAGAGTATTCTAATGATGGATCACTTATTCATACTATGAATTTATCGTATGTGTATGATGACGTAGGGGGTGTTGGTGAAGTTTACATAGCCAGAAACCCGAAAGTTCCCTGGGTCAGAATTGAGTTCACCAATGATCAGTTTGGGAACTGGACTGAGAGACGAACCTCAAAATGGATGACATCATCGGAACGAGAGACGTATGTTCCTGTCGATATTGCATATCGAACGATCACCTATACGTCAGACCCAAGACCTAAACTTCCTGAAGCTACGCCTTGATTTTTTACGTCTTGGACAGTGCTGTTTCAATATCCTCCACAATCTTTCCGGTAAGTGGTTTCATTCCTGGGCGATAGCGGGCGATAACAGTGCCAGTTCGATCAATGAGGAATTTCTGGAAATTCCAGGAAATTTCACCTTTAAAGGGAGTTTTTTCTGTTAGGTACTGATAAAGCGGATGTTTGTTCTCGCCGAGTACCGTGATTTTGCTGAATAGTGGGAATTCAAGGGAATACTTGGTATAGCAGAATTCTGCAATTTCTTTGTTATCACCAGGCTCCTGTTTGCCAAAGTCATTTGCGGGAAATGCGAGTATGGTAAAGCCTTGCTCACGATATCGTTCGTACAATGTTTGCAGTCCATCATATTGAGGGGTGTTGCCACAAAAGCTCGCGGTGTTCACAACCATGATCACCTGTCCTTTGAATGTGCTTAATGGTAGCGGTTTTCCGTCGATGTCATCCATGATAAATGAAAAAAGATTAGAATCGTCTGATTCAGAATGTATTGTGTGGATTGCTAGGGCTGTGTTTGATGCGATATGAGAAGATGGCTGTGCAACGGCTTCGTTAACGAGAAACGTGGAATTGTCACGATGACTTAGAAGCATGGCTACCGAAGCCACAAGGGAAAGGAATAAAAAGGATGTGATGACTTTACTCAGGATTGACATGGTAGCTCCTCCACATACTGAATTGGACGAGAACTTGATTGAATTATTGATAGTCTAATTGGCTTGATTGATGATAGGCAAATTGCACTCTGAGTAATGGATTAAAGTCTAGGAGATACCTTACTTAAAGAGCCGTAAGCATTTGTCATACATCACGTTAGACGAGATCGGTTTTAGTAGATAATCTTGTGCTCCTTTCGTGAGGGCGGTGATAAGGAGTTGTTCTTTACCTTTCCATCCCATCACAATTGTCGGGACCTGAATGCATTGTTCACGCATATCGGTGAGGAGGTTGAGGCCATCCATTTTAAATGTGTCGAGGTCTAGTAACAATCCATTAATTTGTGATGTTTTCATCCGCTCAAGTCCGTGTGCACATGAGGTTTCGATAATCATCTCAAAGCCTAATTTCTCGAATAAAGATTGAAACGGCTTGATGGTTGCTTGGTGGTCATGGAGTAACATAAGTGTAGGTGTCATGATTTTACTGATGTCATTGTCTAGCTGATATGGTTTCTTAGCCATCAACTTCATTGATCTGAATGGTCGGGAGCTATAAATTTTTTGATATTTGAGCTGTGAGCCATGTGGAAATACCTTTCATTCCATTTCGTTCGACGTTGCTCCCATTCCACACGGCAAAGGCCAGGGGGATGGTAGCACCTGCTATGAACTGGACATCATTTGGATCATCCGTTGTCAGGGCTCGTTTTGATGTTTTCAGTACAGGCGTCTCATCCACTGTCCCTGCGGTATTAAAGACTTCAAGGTTCGGAAGTTCATCGAATTGGCTATAGACCACATAAATTGAGAATAGTACGAAGATTTAATCAACGGTACGTTCGAACATTGCGAACATCTTCTTGATTGGTCCTACGTTTGTTTCTGTGAGCATTGTATCGTGTCTGCCTTCGCTGCTGTTAATACAAATTCTTTAAACGTTAGACACCTGACAAGTTTTCTTGTGCAGAGTTATGCCCAATGGAAAGAGACAAAGAGGTTCTTTGGGCTCTAGATTTTTTAGAGTCTTGGCTTGAAGAGTTGTGGTTGTCCAATGAATGAGGTGATGCGCGGATGTTGGCAAGAAGGAGGAAGGAGATTCATCAGTCTGAAGATGGCTACTCCTCAGTTGATTTGAGTAATAGCTTTAGATTTTCACCGACCGATGTGCATTCAAGGTTTTGTAAGAATGAAAAATAGGAAATTACCATAATTACGACTTAGCATTTCTTGTTGCCCCTATGCACGTACATGAGGAGCTATGATGTGAGTCTTCGTTCTACTCCATCGTTTTTTTACCTGCTCGAATGGCCTTGTTAATGAGACGTTCTGCCGTACCTAGCGCTTTCCCCACAGCTTTCCCCACAGCGGTCCCAGTTTTTTTGGCTATGTGCTTGGCCTGAATCTTGGCCTTGTGGGCTTTTTTTGTGGCAGTCTTTATTCCATCCGTCATTTTCTTTTTCCCTATCTTCTGAATGTTTGTCGCTTTCTTCTTAGGTTTGGTCGCGGCTGTTTGAGTCGCTTTTTTTGCCTTTGTGATAATCGGGTTCTTTTTATTGCGTACCGTGGCAGTGGGTTTTTTTGCCCTACTTGCCACTTTCTTTTTTGTATCGCGTATGGGGATTGTGGCTTTTTTAGTTTTGCTTGTTATTTTCTTTTGTGTATCCCGTACCACAGCTGTGGCTTTTTTAGCTTTGCTTGTCACCTTTTTTTTTATATCTTGAACAGCAGTCGTAGCTTTTTTTGTGGTTGTACGTTTTGTCTTCCCAGTAATACGGGAAACCTTCTTAGCCGTGCTGGCGACTTTTCTTGCTATTGCCATGTGGCCTCCTTCGTGCTGTTTTGATGGAGATGAAAGTATAGCGAATCCAAATAAGTTTCAGTTGCGCTTATGCTTGGATACGGTCGTTTTGAAGGCCACCCCTCACTGCCCAACCATCTCGATGGGCAATTGTTTCATATTGGTGTTGGCCTTACAGGTATTCAAGTATCAACGCGTAATGACCAACCTCAAACATCGGGAGTTAATTGAATCGGCTATATTCCCAATGGTTTGGAGGATACCATTCTTTTTCCAGAAACCCAATGAAGACACAAAACTGAAAGAGAGATGATAACTGGGGGAGTGGACGTGCATGGTGAAACGAAGCGAACCCTTTAGGTTTTGAACTTGCTCATAATCTCTTCGGCTGCACGTCGACCTGAGCCGATTGCACCATCAAATGTTGCGGTGGCGCAGTAATCTCCACAAAGGGAGAGGCCTTCTCCAATTTTTGGGTTCATCTGTTTGGTGGATCGTAATGGTGGTGATTGATCAGGTTGGGCTTGCACAAGATAGTAGGTTCGCAGGTGCTTCCAATTGTTGACAAGTTTTCCAAACCATTGCATGAGCTGACTTCGAACAGCTGCTTGGATATTACCTTTGTCTGACATTGAATTTTCTCCTGTCGTGACCGACACCAAGTGTTGTCCTGGTGGAGCATAGGAAGGCGACACTTGCGTGAGGACGCAAAGGGAATTGACGATTCCATTTGTTTCACCATTGAGTATCAGATAGGGGCCAGTTCTTGGAGGCTCAGATGTACTAAAATAGAGACAGGTTGTCTGGTGGTATGGGCGGGTCTCCAGTTGAGGAACAAGCTGAGTGGCGGTTGGTCCTTCGGTTGCAATAACAACATGGCGTGCCGTTAATGTTTCGCCAGATGCGAGGGTGATGGTTGTTCCTTTAATGTTGACTACCTTTTCACCTGTTCGAATTTGTTCCGCGTTTAAACGCTGTGCTAGTTGTTGGGCAAGTGCTCCTATACCATTTTCAGGGATCGCTATGTCCCCACTTGCGAACATCCGGAACATAAAGTCCGCCATATGACTTGATGTCCTCAAGGATTGGTCCATAAAGACACCACCAAGAAAAGGGCGAAAGAATCGATCAATCATGACCTGCGAAAACCCCATTGATTGAAGATGGGTCATCGTGGTTGTCTCGGTCTTCTGGAATAGATCTCCGACCAAACCCGTCAGTACGCGCCGACGCCAGGCAACTATCTTGAATTTGTCGACTAGTGTTCCAATCGGATTCATGCTGGATTGTATAGCATGAAGAGGATATCGAAAGGGATCTGAGGCTCGGTGAAATCTGTCCTCGAATCTGACAAGCGCGCCTGGATAAAAGTTGTGGAGTTTCAATGAATCATAATTGAGAATATGTTTTGCTTCAGGGTAGGCAGTTGAAAATACTTGAAAGCCACGATCGAGTAAGAATCCATCAAGCTGATCTGTGCGTGCACGTCCTCCTACATCATCATCCGCTTCGAGAATCAAACTTGATATTCCCGCACGAGTTAAAGTGCTTGCACAGGAGAGCCCGGCGAGGCCAGCTCCGACAATAAGAACGTCAGTAGTCATGGTGATTTATTCTGTTTGAAGAATACAGAAGCAGGGAAGAGCAACACTTAGTCAGGCGGTGCCTCAATTGTCTCAGACTTGAGGATTTCGAGTGGGTTTCCTGCGACATCTTGGATGTACGTGGACTGAATCCCATCACGGTGAGTTGTCAGATTCCCGAATTTCTGAGCATCTGAACGAGTGATGGCCACGTGAGCAGGGTGCTGGTGTGGCAGCACCAATGCGAGCTTTGTGTTGGCGAAGTTCAGAAGAGCCCATGTGTCATCCACATACTCAACAGTGCAATGAAAGTTTTGACTGTACCAGATGACTCCCTTTTCAACATCAGGCACCACCACCGCAATATGGTGGATGCTATCTAAGGGGGGAGCTAGAGGATCTGGTTGTCCGTCTTCGTCAGGATGGGTATTTTTTTTTGTCATATCCCATTGTAACGAAGACGGATGATGCGTGGCTACGAAAATTGACTGATATGGTCGGTCAGCATTCTGGCTACCTTTTTCAGGTCAAATGGCCAGGCATAGTTTAGTTTTACCTCTGGGTATTTTGCTCTGAGTTCTTCCATTTCTTCTGGAATCTCAAATTCCGAATGCGAGCCCCCAGGGGTGAACATTGTAGAGACGACGGTAATCTGTTTTGCCCCTTTTGCGATAATGCCTTCAACCGCTTCAGAAAGGGTTGGACCACAGAACTCATTATACGCCACAGTAAAATGTGCGCCGTTTAGCATGGGTTTCATCTGACTGGCCAAGGCTTCAAGCCCCGCTTGATAAGGGTCGGATTCTGGGGTCCGAGGCCATTGCCGAATCTTGGTGTCGAGTTCAAGTTCTTCCGGAGACATTGGCTGTCCCGCGGCTCGACGTTGGGCTTCTAATCTCTTGAGTTTTGAGACGAGATCGGATGGATAACCTTTGGGGATGCCCCCATGTCCGACTAGTATGACCCCATGTTCGCCGTCATTCATACTGTAAACTCCTTCTGAATTTTAGAGGAATAAAGATGATGAGTAGAATCTGAATTGAAAATTTGTGGTTTCAATGATTGTATGTGCTGGACATGCTCAATATAGGTGATGCCATGTTCTTCTAAGAGATGAGAAAACTTCGCGGCTCCTCGGCCGCCAATGATGACTGGACAAAGCGGGACGAGTGAGTGCTGGATCTGCTTCGTCATGTGATGAAACTCTTTTTCAGGTTGTTCAAGAACGGTCGAAAGAATAACGAGTTTACCTTGCCGACGTTCACAGGCCAAGCGTACCAGTTCAATGTCGGTGTTGACCCCCAGATAGACTGGGTTCCACTCATGCTTTTGGAGTAAAAAGACAGACGTCATGGCCCCAATCTCGTGAAAGTTTCCTGGGGCGCAGGCAATGACGACTGTCGGGTACTCAGAGTGATGATTCTGTCGTAATGCATTGGCTAAATGATGCCGAATAGGTCGTGACACCAGGTGTTCCCCAGCGATACTGATCTGTCCTTTATGCCAAAGATCTCCAATGTTTCGCAAGACCGGGAATAAGACACGATGCAGCGCTTCCTCTAAGCCAAGTTGGCTCATGAGTGCATGAATCGATGCCTCCGCAGCATGGTGGTCTAATCGACGAGCTGCCAAAATAAGCGTCAGTGCACATGGTTGAAATTCGGGAGTTAACGAATGAATGTCAATGGGGGAGTGATTCATCGCATGTTGAAGATGGGACAATCCCAAATGGGCGAGTTGTCCAATCGTTTGTCCATTTTCTATTTGCCAACGAATGTACATAAGGAGTTGGATGTCATCTTCACTGTACAGGCGGTATCTATTTGTCCCTCGAACGGGGTGAAGCAGCTGGTAACGTTCCTCCCATTTTCGGATGACATGCGTGCTGAGGCCAGTCAGTTGGCCAGCTGTTTTGATTCTATATCGATGAGATTCTTGTACGAGATTAGACATGGTTGCGCAACATCAATTCCTTCGGATGTGGGTTGAGATACACTTGATCTGATAAATATTCAATATCAAAGACACGAACGTAGTGACTAATTAAGGTAAGTGGGACTGTCAGTGGTGTAATGGCACGATGATAATCCCAAATCGATTCCTGTAATTCGTCTCGTTCGACCTTGCACAATAATTTTTTCAGATGGCCGAGAAGATGTTGTAAAACATTGACCTGTTTTCGTACGGTGGCTTTCACTTTTAGTGCCTCGGCAAATATTGGTCCATAGATGTCTGCCAATTGATGAGGTGTGTACTGGTTTGCTGATGCCACCAATTGACCGAGTTGTTGATAATGAGATCGACTGTGGGCCAATAAGAGGTATTTATGTTGGGTGTGGAACTGGACGATGTGACCACGCATCAGACGTTTACGTTGCAATTGATTCCATCGATGTGTACAGAAAATTCGTTCAATGAAATTTTCTCGAATTGACAGATCTTGAAGTCGGCCTTCATCTTCAATTGGAAGGAGAGGCAGTGTTTTTTGAAGAATATCAGCGAATAGACCGACACCTGGTGTACTTGGCATGCCTTGGGGGGTGTATACACGCACATGTTGAAACCCGCAACTTGGAGAGTTTCGTTTGAGAATGTATCCATCGAGTTGTATCTTTTTGAGTTGTCGAATTTTCTTTTGAGAAAAACGTGTTATGAGTGAAGTGTGATCAACCTTGCTTTTGATCGTGATGAGGTGGGGAAATCCATTTGTTGAGACTAAGCGCATGGCTTCACGAGGTACACCTAGGCCTGCCTCGGCTTCTGGGCAAACAGGAATCCATTCGACGAAACGGCTCAAGAGATCAGTGAGAAAACGATCACGCTTATGCCCTCCGTCATAGCGTACCTGTTCCCCAAGTAGGCATTGACTGATTCCCAATTGTGGTAATTGATGAGTCGGGTAACGTTGATCCGAGGTAGAAGGTTTTGTTGATGTCTGGTTGCTAGTCGTCATGATCTATATTTTCCTCTTACCGTATTTCTAGCCATCTGCTGTTTTGTATTTTCAGTATGATCATGATGTATCCACAAAAGATGAATCCATGTCACTTTGTAAAGCCGTAAAGGTCTCGAGGGCACGTTTACGTGCTTGAGGATGATTAACGATCGGATAAGGATAGGTGACGCCAAGTGAGACCTGATGTTCAGCCAGCAGGAGGGGGGGCGCTTCCCAGGGTTGATGAATCCAGGGTATTGGAAGTGTGCCGAGTTCAGGGACCCATTGTCGAATGTAATTTCCATTAGGGTCAAACTTTATGCCTTGAGTAATCGGGTTAAAAATTCGAAAGTATGGGGCCGCATCGGCTCCACAGCCGGTTACCCATTGCCAGCCCATTGAATTATTCGCAAGATCAGCGTCAACGAGCGTATCCCAAAACCATTCGGCTCCTCGTTGCCAGGGTTGCAGCAAATGCTTTGTGAGGAATGAGGCCGTGATCATACGTACACGATTGTGCATCCATCCGGTTGTCCATAGCTGACGCATTCCCGCATCAATGAATGGATATCCCGTCAGGCCTCGTTGCCAACTTGCCAATGATTGAGCATTCTCATTCCATCTAAAGCGGTTAAACTTTGCACGTAATGGTTGAGTAGGGATCTGAGGGTAGTGGTAGAGCAGATGGTAAGCAAAATCCCTCCAGGTAAGTTGACGAAGGAATGCCTGCGCACTTACGTGAAATGCTTTCTCTCTATCTGATCCCAACTGAGCTGTAAGTTCATGCCAAATTGTCTTGGGACTAATTTCTCCAAAACAGAGATAGGGAGAAAGTTGTGACGTATGGTTCTGATCCGGGCGGTTACGCCCATGTTCGTACGAAACGCACTGTGTCCTGATAAATGTTTTGAGGCGTCTCAGCGCGTCTGTTTCGCCTGGAGTCCAAGTGGCTCGAATGCCTTTTGCCCAATCAATCGTAGGTTCAAGGTTAAGCGTTTCAAGGGAGACAGAATGTAGTCGTTTCCCTGAGGAGGGTAGTTGTGTTGGAACTGCGTTGCGAGCAATGTCAAACATTTCCGTCTGATATCGCCTCCAGAACGGGGTGAACACTTGATACGGATGTCCCGTTTTGTTTGTCAGGAGATCCGGATCAATCAAAAGGGTTCCATTGTATTCATGAACGGGGATGTTCATGGATAGCAAGGTACTTTTAATCTGAAGGTCTGCAGCCCGTCCGTGCGGGTCATATCGACGATTCCAGTACACGGCAGTTGCACTGGTTTCTTGGGCCAGGGTTTTTAGACTAGAAAGGCTGTCCCCTCGGCGAATAATCAAGGCGGTTCCACGCTTGAGTAATTGTGCGTCAAGTGCATGAAGCGATTGATGCAGCCACCAGCGGCTAGCCCCTCCCATCGGCCATTGATTGCTGCCATCGTCTGACCAGATGTAGACGAAGACAATAGGGGCTTTGGTTTTCAGGGCAGATGAGAACGCAGGGTTATCCCTCAGTCTCAGATCCTGACGAAACCACATAATGACTGGGTTTTTGGGGTTCATTATTTAGATGGTGTTTCTCTTTAGGTTTTTCTTTCACCCATCAGCATATCCTCAGAAATTCTGAGGATAGAAACCTCGCGTTCGCCACGAGCGCCTTTCACTGTGAGTTTGACGGATGTTCCAATTTCCCCACGTATCATCACGACGACTTCTTGGTAAGTTTTTCCAGTTAAGGACGTGCCGTTAACTTTGAGGATTTCATCTCCATGTGCCAAGCTGGCCTTTGCGGCAGGACCTTCTGGGTGAATCGCTCGAATATAAAGAGTTGCTGGGTCTCCGACCCGATGGGCGGATACATGCATGGCAACTCCAATAATACCTTTTGGCAAGTTTGTTGAGTTGTATCCTTCATGTGGATCCGTCGGTGGGGTCGGGGCATGCCCTGTCTCAGCGACTGTAAGCGGTACACCTAAAAAACAGAGAAATATGCCAGTGAGTAGAACACGTGTTATTTGCATAAGAGCGTCCTTTCTATGCTGAAATAAGTAATTGAGTACCTAACATTGGATGTCATCGCTATCATCTAGATCAATCCCATTAAACAAAGCCCCATCACAAGCACGGCACTATTGAGTTGGACGGAGAGACGATGCAGTGAATCTCTCTTTTTCCGTAAAAGTGGCGTATTGAGGCCTCGTTCAATGTTTGCTGTGAGCCTGTCGCTGAGTTCATTAATTTGAGGCGTGAGTGGAGTTCGGCAATAATTCTCAATCGCGAGGATTCCAAGCCACAAACCAGAAGAAACCAAATCAAATGGGCCGAAGCCTCGTTGAACTCCCAACGCTGTGATAGTTGCCCATCCTACTGTCGCGCTTATCATACCAAGTGCGTAATATCGGGGAAATAATTGTCGGACAACTCGAGCAAAGGATTCAGGCTCCAGGTTGCGTGCAAGAACTGGTGCGGTCACAAATGACAGAAACACAACTTTCCCAACCAAAACGGCGAGAGCTAAGAGGTGGAGATAGGCCAGTGTGTGTTGAATCATTATAGGTGATCCTTACTTGTTCTGATTCTTGAGGAGTCTTTTGGTTATCTCGTAAGCATCTGTAAAGTTAGGAAGTTGACTCATCGGCACATGTTCAATGTAGCGAATCATATTTTTGGTGTCTGCAACTATCACCGTACGATTGAGTATACCGTGTGTTGGAAGAAGCAATCCTGTCTTCTTGCCAAAGTCATAGTCTGGTGCATCTGAAAGGTATGTGACATTATGAATATTGGCCTTATCCGCGAAGTGGGTTTGGTCATCATGTGTATTTGTACTAATGGTCACAATTTTAACTTTCCATCCTTCTTCATCGTGGAGCTCGCTGAATCGATGAGTCTGTTCATCACAGACGGGCGTATTCAGTTGGGGTACTATACTCAAGATTTTGATCCGTCCCTTGAGGCCATCAACGTGGACTGATTGTCCTCCTGTCCCCACTAGTCTGGCATTGGGCAGCATTTGGCCTTTTACGATTGGTCGTGACATTTTTGCAAAAGTGGGCTGCGTCAGAATGGTGCATAAAAGTATGAGAGAACCGCACCAAAGGTGTCGTTGCGTATTAGTGGAAAGATAATTCGTCATATTCATCCATTTCTTAGTCATTTTTACTTCCGACGGTTGTAGGCGTCTTTTGGAATAACGAGCTGAGAGCTGGTTCAAGGGTCGGATAGGTGAAGGTGAATCCCTCGTGTGTAATTTTTTGAGGTTCGACTTGTTGTCCAGTGGTCAACATGCCTGATAATTCTCCCAGTAGTATATTAAGCATGAATCCGGGCACCGGGAGCCAGGATGGACGCTCGAGAGCTTTCCCGAGGGTCTTGCAGAATTCCTGCATAGTGACCGAATGAGGGGCGACGGCGTTCACTGGACCTAAAACGGTCTGCGTCTCGAGTAGCCAGATTATGAGTCTGGCAAGATCATGTATATGTATCCAAGAAACCGTCTGTGTGCCTGGTGCAATGGGGCCACCTGCAAATATTTTGAAAGGAGTCACCATTTTGCTTAAGGCTCCGCCATCTGATCCCAGTACCATTCCAAGTCTGAGTAAAATAACTCGCACTCCCTGATTGGTGGCTTGATTAGCTTCATGTTCCCATTGCTGGCAAAGCTCAGCTAAAAATCCTTGCCCTTGAAGAGAAGATTCGTTCATAGAGACATTGTCTGCTGCGCCATAGAAACCGATTCCTGAAGCGTTGATCAAGATTTTTGGTTTTACTGTGAGTCGTTCTATGGCTTCGACGAGTCGACGAGTCGTGACCACTCGGCTATCGAGCAATGTCTGTTTTCGTGCGGGTGTCCAGCGTGCATCGGCAATAGGTGCGCCTGCAAGATTAATGTACGCTTCTGCGCCCTCTATATTCTGTTCTATTTCATGTGTGAGTGCATTCCAATCAACGAAGGAAACCTTTTGATTGGAATGGGCCCGAGCTTGTGCAGGATTTCGAGACAACACAATCACATCATGTTGATTCTCAATTAATATTTGACAAACATGTTGACCGATGAATCCTGTTCCACCTGCAACAATAATTTTCATAGATTTTTTCTCATAGGTAATGGCAATGTTAATTATTTACTGTTGTGCCTATTTCATTATACCGCCAGACGTGTCGTGAATGCCTGACCTCGTCAGTTTCATTCTTTGATTAGGCCTCGTGACATTGACCATTGTTATTCTGTCTGTTTTTCGACAGATGGAATAATATGCGAATCTCCCAAAAGTTCAATTCCAAAAGGATTCATTTTTACTTCGGGTTCGCGATAAAAGGTGGATCGTGTTGGTTGAAAATCAAGATCGAGTTCAAGCGTTTCTTGGTCCTTGATATTCACTGTTTGCTCAATTTGACCAATTGGATGCCACACGATAAGGGTGTGTGTTCCAGTTGGAATGCCGGAAATCGAAAAGTGCCCGTCTTCATCAGAGATTGCGTAATAGTCATGCGAAAGCACCATCGCCCAGGCCTCCATGTATTCATGTAACGGGCATCGGAAGAACAGAATTCCTTCGTCTCTTATCTCATAAGTGAGTGGGGGGCCAGACTGATGGATGCCAGACTTTTCTGACTGCAGAAAATCACTCTTGCGTGAGTGGCGGTGAGAAGCGAGATTTTCCCGGAATAATAAACGACCACCTTTCGCTGTTGATTGAAAGACCTCAATGCTATGTAATACTGGATCCCAATTCTCGAACGTAAGGTCTTCACCTTTTTCTAGTAGGCCTATAAAAGGGGTGAAGCGACAATCCAGTGATTTGATGGTATTCGTTCGCTGTTTAGGAGGCTTGTTCGTCTTAATGTCTTTCATGAATATAATAGCCCCGGCAAAGCGCGAGTCAGTGCTCACAGTGACTTTCGGGCCGATTCTCCAGCCATTGCCATCTGAAATACGTCCGCAGTAGTAAGGGTCTGGGTACGTGGCAAGGTTGAATTTGCGAACCTGAGGGAGTTCGTTCGAAAACGTTATTGTGCCGGAGAGGTTTCCTACGGTTGTTGATTCAGTTCGGCTGTATCCCTGCGAGAGATCAACAAACAGACTAAGCATAAGAATGCTGAGACTAATGATTGAGAAATGCCGAATTGGATGAAAGGCTGTGTGCCGCATAGTGAAGACCTTCTTTCTCCGTCACGCAGGTGTCTGAGTCGCGTCGTAAAATATATGTGCGAGAGATGGTCATTCTAATGGAAAGGAAATAATAACCCCGCCCATGACTTCATGGAGTTGGTAATCGTGTTTTGGGCTTAAGACATGAGAGTTATGACAGTTCACGCACGCCTTAGATACGGCCTTGTCAGAATAAATAGACTGAAAGTATGGCTGTTGCCCTTTGTGAATGATACCTGAAAAAGGTTTTTCAGGTTTATTTATGACAGCTTCTAAGCCTTTCCGTTCGAAGTCAGTTGCAGGTCCATTTTTTTCATAGATTGGCGACAAGCTGGCAAGTCGATACGTGAGTCCGAGTCCATTCCCTTCAACTCGCTTCCCAGCCATTAAGAGCAACTGCGATGGCAGGGGTAAGGCATTTCTATGCATCCAGCTTTCAGATGCGATGACGGTTCCAGTATCCTTCATACGGTCAACCACTTGTCTGGCATATAGGGTTCGATCTGCCTCTATCACTGAAAAAATAAAGTCAGCGACTAATTGTGGTTTTATTCCAACAAATGAATGTTGCGTGTCGGTGGAATGGACGGTCTTGACCAGTAGCATGCTCATCATTGCGACGACGGAGATGATGAGAATCAATTGTTGACTTTTCATGGTGCCCTCCTCATCTATTCCTTGAATCGGAAGTCTTGCCTTCGGCCTTATTCTGGCTTCTCGTCTTTTTGCTGACGTGCATGTCTCGAGCACATCGAAAGCCAATTCCATGAGTCTTTAAAGCGAATCCTCCCTTGCCCCGAGACGCGGTCCGCAGATCAGGGAGAAAGCTACGCCAAGACCCTCCACGAATAACTTTAAGTATTCCTGTGTTGGGACCCCTGGGATTACGCTCTGGTGAGAGAGAGTAATAGTCTGAGGCATACCAATCTTCTACCCACTCTCTGACATTTCCAGCCATGTGATGGAGTCCATAAGGAGATGCCCCCTCAGCTTGTGTGGAGACATTTTTAAGAGAGTCTATTCCACGCCACTCTCCATCGAAATTCGCTAATTTTCCATCATCTTCATGATCGCCCCATGGATAGGTTCGTCCATCTTTGCCCCTGGCGGCCTTCTCCCATTCTGCTTCTGTCGGGAGCCGCTTCCCTGCCCAGAAACAATAATCAACTGCATCATGCCAGGTAACTTGGACGACTGGACGGTTTTCGACACCCTTCATCTTGAATAGATCGCCATCACCGTAAACATTGAATGGTGGTTTATGGAGCGTTTCTTCTACGAATTTCTGATACTGCGTGTTTGAGACTTCGTATTTGTCCATGGCAAATGCGTTCAGGGAAACTTTACTTCGTGGTCGTTCGTCTTGCCGCCCTTCAGTAACTGCGCTTCCCCTGATGAATAGTCCAGCAGGGATGTTCACCATCTCCACAGAGTCCTTTTCTACGAAGGGTTGTGCAGCTTGTGGCAAACTTGGTGTTGAGACCAAGACTCCTATCATTAAGCATGTCTTCATCCACGTCTTCATGGTTTTCTCTCCCGACTCGACGCGACGATAGTTTGCGATAAATGAATCACTCGATCAGTGATGCTCAGCACTGAATTGTAATCACCTTTTCGTTTGGCCTTCCGTGCTTTCATTAATAACCCTCGCGCCTCATGTAATTGTTGCTCGATCTGAGTTTGAATCATGGGAGAAGCCAGAGTCCCTCCTATGGCAGAACTATGGAATTCTTCCCATGCATCTTCGACAGCTCGTGAGGAAAGATGCACGCGCCTGGTGGAGTCTGATTCTACTGATGGTTCATCCATGGCGAATACATGTCCTGTTCCCCAGCAGATTGCACTTAATGCAATCACCCATAGGAGTAAATTACTGAACAATACAAGCCCTAGTCGTTGGCGGTCATGAATTTTCATTTTTTGGCCTCTGACTCCTCAATGATTATTATTACGTCGTAGGATGTCATCACAGGCATTGTTTATAGAATACTCTTCATTTGAATAAGTTCCTTGTTTGTCGGATCTAACTCCAGAGCCTTTTCGATATCTATTTTTGCTGCCTTGTATTTATCTTCACCCATATGCTTCATCGCCTTGATCGTGAGTGACCGGACTTCGTCTATCACTGCTTGAGAGGCTGATGTCGCACACCGAAATCCAAGGCCAACGCCATAGCTGTTGTTCATTGGATTGTTCCAGAAACGGTGGGTGGCGGTAATGCTGGCTTCTGCAGCGATCCAGGATCCGCCCCGTATGACTCGCTTGGCTCCAGTCGTCAGACGATCAACGTAGGTCCCGGTTCCACCAAGCCAGATAGGCTTAGATGGTCCGTTTGTATTCACTGGATGAGGCGCCTTTTTATAGAAATTCGGGTCATACCAATCTTGTACCCATTCGAAGACGTTTCCGGCCATGTGGTGAAGTCCAAATGCGCTAACACCTTGCGGTAAAGAGTCGACGGGCATAGTGGCATCATGACGCTTTCCGTAATTGGCTTTCGATGAATCCAGTGTGTTTCTCCAAGGGTACTTGTTTCCGTCTGGTCCTCTGGCGGCTCGCTCCCACTCAGATTCTGTCGGAAGTCGCTTTCCTTCCCATTTGCAGTAGGTCGTCGCATCCAAATAATTCACACCGACCACTGGCTGTTCAGGTTTATTGAGTCGGGGATCGTCCCAATAAGCGGGAGCAGGATGCTCTGTAGCTTTTAAGAAAGTTTCATATTTTTTATTGGACACTTCGAATTTGTCGATCAGGTAGGCATCAATGACTACCCAATGCGATGGACCTTCATCATGGAAAGCCGCTCGTGACCACGGCATGCTCATTCTCCGATCGTACAGAGTGGGAGTTTTCCCTTTCTGAGACTTTAATGTCGGTTTCTCTTTATCGATGCCTATCACAGACATGGAAAATGGAACGTACGCCATGTCTGTGTGTCCTTGAATAGATTCGTCTGCCTTTGCGGGTAAAGACATGGCCAGTAACATAACTGACGAGATACTCAGTAATGTGAGTAGTCTATATTGACTGCTTAATCGTGAGTGATGATCATCTTGTATCTGGACTCTGAGGTTCATAATGTCCACTCCTCGCACCTTAGGTGCACCTTGAAAGTTCGGGATACAATCAATTTGCCGACCTGACTACTATTGTTATTTGTTCATTTGTTTCAGGATGATTTCTCGGGTTTGTTGATATTCTATGTTTTTTGCGTCATCTTTTAATGCTGTGTCGATTGATTGCAATGCGTCTTTCCATTCTTCTTTACCCATGCTGATCAGTGCATGCATATAATCATATTGGACATCGTAGCGAATATCGGAAGAACCGGCCTTTGCACATCGAAATCCTAGTCCCACTCCATAAGAGTTATTCTCTGGCTGGTTCCAAAAACGATGACTGGTATGCAATGAACTTGCTGGAGCAAGCCAGGAGCCGCCCTTCAATACTTTCACGGCGCCCTGATTGGCGAAATCAACTCCGATAGCAGGACCCTGAGGGTTCATGGCAGGGCTGACAGTATAATATTGGGGGTCATACCAGTCAGCGACCCACTCAAAGACATTCCCTGCCATGTTATAGATTCCATTATCTGTAGCTCCTTGGGGATAGGAGTTCACGGGAGAGGTTTTACCTAGGTTTTGACCGTAGTTGGCTTTTTCTTTGGTGAGTTTGTGTCCCCAAGGATAGTGACCACCTTGTGGGCCTTTGGCTGCTCGTTCCCATTCGGCCTCTGTGGGTAGTCGCTTACCTTTCCACTCGCAGAATTTACTCGCGTCATACCAGTTCACGCCGACGACCGGCTGCTCCTTGCCGTTTAATCTTGGGTCATCCCAATACGCAGGTGCGGTATGTCCTGTCGCTTTCAGAAATTCGCCATAATGCTTATTAGACACTTCAAATTTGTCGATGTGATAAGCATTTAAGACCACTTGATGTGGCATCTCATCGCCATGTTCATTGCTGCCCATTGTAAACTCGCCTTGCGGGATAAGTGCCATGTCTTCATTCTCTACAGCGAGTACTGTACTGATGGGAGCAAGGAGCAATGCGCTGGCGAGAGCCGTCGTTGTAATGGTCATCGGTAAGTTTGTCATAAGAGCTACTCCTTGTTGTTGTTTGAAATGAGTCAGGTTTCTGATAAAACATTTCCAAGTGGGTTATGGTCCATCACGGTTCGAGGCATAGCCTTTCGTGTTAATTCCGATGGTCAAGACCCTGTGGGTTCGGGGAATAGACACGTCGTCGTCCTGTGAGCTTTCTTTCAAAGCCTGGGTTTTTTCGGTTTTTGAGAATGGTCGGATCGATGAGTTCACCGCAAGCACAGCACCGTAAGACCGAGACTAGGACTTCGCCAGTATCACTGGCGACATCCAGACAGTGATCGGGCATCATCAGGCCTCCGCAACGGTGGCATTCGTTAATCGTCGGGGCATGCGTGCTTCTCGAGCTCACATGTGTCTTGTCTAATGTTTTTGAGTTCTCGAGGTGGCCAATCATGCATTTACCCTTTCTTTTGTTTAATAATTGTTCAATGTTTGTCTAATGTAATGATTGAATATTGCATTCTTGTTTAATGTTTGTCAATAGTTTTACGATAAAACCTTTGACGTACATTAGACGAAATGATACATATCACACATGTCTACTTATAGAATTCATAGATTTTCAAAACTTACGGGTTTGTCGCCTCATGTCATTCGTGCTTGGGAGAAGCGATATGATCTGGTTTCTCCAACGCGGGGCAAGAATCGGTATCGCCAATACACCGATGAGGATGTGCGGTTTTTTCGTTATCTCAAAGGGGAGACTGATAAAGGTAAACCCATAGGGAGTTTAGTTGAACAGGGACGTGAGGAGTTACTTGCACGGTCGAAGGTAGCCTATGTGGAGTCGAATCGGGTGGAGCCGGTTGCTGAAAGTTTGGTTGCTGAGTTGGTTGAGGCTATCAGCTCATATGACTTGAATTTTTTTGAACGCAAGATTAACGGAGCGTTAGCTGTTATTCCCTTTGAAGACGCGTTGCAACGATTTTTGTTTCCATTGCTCGAGCAAGTTGGAGATCTTTGGCACAAAGGAACAATCAGTGTAGCTCAGGAACATTATGTATCGAATCTTGTGAAACAAAAAATTATTTCTGCTATGAATCAATTACGAATTGTAGAATATGGTCCCAAGGTTGTCGTCGCTTGTCCTCAGGAGGAAGTGCACGAGCTCGGTGCCCTGACGGTTGCTCATCTCTGTGCCGCGCGTGGATGTCGAATTTATTACCTTGGCTTGGGTCTGCCTATTGAGGAATTAGCAGAGTATTGTTCTGCTGTTGGTTCATCTCTCATGTTGTTCTCTCTGACAGCGGGAGTATCAGATGAGGTTGCAGAGAATTTGGCTCACGCACTTGCAACTGAAATCATTCCACTGTGTTCCGTCGGTATCGGAGGGCAAGGAGCAATCGTTCATGCTTCACGATTTGAAAAAGAGAAAATCACTGTGTATCGAAATATCCAAGAATTAGAAATTCATCTATTAAGCGTGGCGGGCGGGTAATTGGCAGCAGTATAGGTGGGTTTTATTTGGAACAATCTGATGGCTAGTGAGTCCTAGGTACCTTACAAGCATATTTTTACGAAGGATTCTGTGAGGCTATAGCGAATCCAAATAGTAGCGATAAGGTAGGCTTAGACACGACATGCAAGACTACCGGCTCTCTTGCTATGCATCCGATGTTGGCGGCTCATTATTTTACCTGATGTATTGATTACAGGTGACTAAGTTCAATCGAACCATGCTTGCACACGATAGTTGAGGTCACCATAGGCACCTTGACGCTCATTCTAGAGTAAAGCATCAAACCAACTGACATGGTTATCAAAGGTGTCCAAGCTCTCAACGTGGTATCAAAGGCTTCTAAGGTACGGAAGTTAATTGAATCGGCTATAGGTGAAATCATTCAAGAGTGAGAGACTTTTTCACGTAGTCTTTCACATTCGGGTCCGTTGTCACAATGACGAGTGTCCAAGGGTCTTCATGGGAGCCAAGGTAATGAAGAATTGGTTCACGAATATGATGAGGAACTTCATGCATCCCGCCATCTAAAATTAACAGAGATGGGCGTGTAATGATTGCGCGAGAAAGAAGGATTCTCAGGCGCTGACTGGGAGTAAAGTCCTTCCCACCTTCTTTCACGATCGTTTCTAGGCCATCAGGAAATTCTTCGATTTCTGTATCGAATTGCGCAGCATGTAATGCCCATAACAAATCTTCTGTTTGTATTCCTGGACGACCCATCGTGATATTGTCCGCTATTGAGCCTTCAAATAGCGTGAGATCTCTTCCAAAAACAATACTTCGCCGTTTGTTCATTTGCTCGGCGGAGAGGCTTCGTAGGTCGACGCCATTATATCGAACGACTCCCGCTGGAGGTTCCTCTAGACCTGCGAGCGCCAACGAGACGCGATGACGTGCTGTTTCTGTTGAGCAGATCAATGCCCATTTTTCACCCGGCGAAGCCTCAAAATTGATTTCTTCAGGAATCGCGCGTAATCCTTTTGCCCAACTTATTTGGCTACATGCCAGATGAAGTCCCGCGATGTCGGATTCAGGAATTGATAAGTCTGATCCGTTCGGGGTTTTGTCTTGAGGTAAGGTAAAGAGATGATTTAGTTCCGTTAACGCGGTCAAAAAATAAAACATGACATATGTTCGTTTCACGACAGAATCAATGTTCAGGAGCAGACTGGCAACAATCACTTCTGCTGCCACAAGTTGTCCTAACGTTAATTCTCCTCGACTGAGGAGCCACCCAGCGGTTCCTAGCAATCCTGTGTGTAAGATCACTTGAAGAGTTAACGAGCCAATGTATTGACGAAGTAACACGCTAAATCGAGCTTGACGTGCATGTACATAAGTCGTAGCCAATGTGTCAGCATTTCGCAAAACAAGTTCAGAACAATTTGTAGTTTTAAAATGTAAAAGATTGTCAGCCACTTCTTGAAACCAATGAAAGACATCATATTTTGATTCAGACATATGTAGTGTCGTGCGGAGTCCGCCTTTGCCTAATAAAGCAATGAGGATAACTGAACCAATGAGTACGACATCGAAGATCACAAAATAGGGATGATACAAGGCCAGTAAGGTCATCCCAATCAATCCTCCAACTAGCACATTGGTCAGGTCAACAAAGAGACTGGAAAGCGCTCGTTGAAGAAACACTGTTTCAAAAAACCGACTAATGGCATCTGTGCGAAATGATCCTTTCTTAAAGTGTGGCAACACTCGCGCCAAGGCTAAGGTTACTCGAACAAAGACTCGTCGTTCGAGCATGTCTATTGCGTAAAATTGCAAGACTTTAAAAATCCCTACAAAGATTAAAATTACCGCCATGATTCCAACAATCGTGACAACCATCACAGGGGAGATGGCAAATGCAAACGTGTTGACCAATTCTTGAACGGTGAGAGGAATGATAAGGGAAAACACTCCAACCGCAATGGCGTAGGTCAGGATGGATAAGAGAATCGAACGTTCTTGTTTTAGAAACACACCAAGACGGTCAAGGTTTTCTCTAAGGAGGGGCACAGGGTTACTCATGTTTTGGCTAGGATCTCCTCTCATTATTCACTTGAGTCCCATCTGATGACGAGCCTTTGACCCATCCGCCGATGGCCCATTTATAGAGTGCCAGGGCTTTCTGATAGTCGGCCATGGCGGTAATCCATCCTTCGGCTGCTTGAAGCACATTGCGCTCACGAAGATTCACAAAGAGTAAACTTGTGGCTCCGAGTTTGAATCGAGTGCGTTCGCCTTTCTCTAATTTTTTAGCTAAATGAAGAGCTTGGCGGGAAACTTGTGTCCGCTTCTCTGTTCGTGTGATCGCTGAGTGGGCATTGCCCACATCCATGCTGACTTGTTGAAGACGGTATTGTTGCAATAGCTTAAGGCGTTGGGCCTTGCCTTTCATCTGGAGTTCATCACCGCGCGCCTCGCGCTGGAGAAACGGAAAGCTTAACTTCGCACCAAATCGATACCCAAGTCCTAGAACAAAATCCTCTGGTTTCCTCGACGGCGTGGCTTCGAGGGTTAAATCTGGAAGGAAATTATTGGCAGCGACCTCTAGGTCGATGTGATTAAACTCGGCTTCTAAACGTACGAGCTGGATTTCTGGCCGGACCATTGGGGCGCGGTGTTTCTCTTGTTCGAATTGCTTCAGCACTTGCTCTGGTCTCATTAATGGGAAACGAGGAGCTGTGAGGTTTTCAGGGATCACCAATGTATCGCTTTCCCATAAAAATAATGCGAGCTTATATTGTTCTTTGTCTATCTGGCGTTGGGCCTTGATGAAGTGCGCTCGACGACGTTGAACTTCTTGACTGGCTTCGATGACATCGAATTGCGCTCGTGCTCCAGCTTTAGCCTGTTTCATCAATTGCGTGGTACGGGCCTCTGCCACGGCCACGGCCTGCTGCTGTAATTTCATGAGTTTCCAGGCAGCCACCCAACTCCAATATTGCGTCGCAGCACCAAGATAGAGATCTTGTCGAGTTTTCTGAATTTCTATTTCCGCCTGTTTGTTCGCCAATGAAGATTTCATGAGTTCTGCGTGATCAGGGTTCGTCATGAATCCACGAAGTAGTGGAAGCACGATGCCGAGCAGTGGCTGATTAGAGGTATTGATACCGAGATCCGCTACTTCTACATCTCCGATGCCCGTTCGAAATCCTGCGAATCCCCTAATGCCCCAGGGATGTCGCAACTCCACAAGCGTATCATTGAACCCAACGCTGGTGGTCTTTCCATTTTTTACGAGTCGTTCTAATTCCCAGTCATTGACAAGATTGGGTTCGAACTTCCCTAGGGCAGTTAACAGTTTCCCGCTGGCCACCATCCTTTGCGTCTGACTGCCCCGAAGAAGTGGATGACCTTTTTCCACTCGCGTGAGAACGGCGTCGAGCGTTAGAATCGTAATGGGTGTTTTAGCAACAGATGGCGGTGTGTTTGTTTCTGCCCAGAGAAGAGTGGTCGTACAAGCCACTATCATCCAAACGCCAACTAAGTGCTGTATTTTCATTAGACCTCTTCTCCTCTAAACGTTCTGGCAATGAATTTCAAAAGAATATTGAGTTTGTCTTATCATTTATTTTTTTGGTCTTCCGGCTTTTGGTAACAGAACATCTTTCAAGCTTAGAATTCCAGACTCATAATCCGCCGGAAATAAATTGACTCGTCGCCATATTTCATACCATAAGGGTACCCGATTGAGGATGACCCATCCCATCACCTGCGTGCCTTGTCGTACCTGGAGAGAAGGAGGCCAGCTTCGTCGTTCGGTCTTTGGTACGACCCATAACCGGAATTGGCCGTTTGTAGAAGCGGATTGATCCACCACTTGAACTTTTCCATCATACGTTCCCGCCATCAGTTCGGGCCATGCGGGAAGTGGGATAGCGGGGACTCCGTGGAAGAGTAATCGAACTGAACGTCCTGGTTTTAACAATGGGGCATCAATGGCATTAGCCCACATTTCAACGGCTGGGGTGGCATTCAGGGGGACAATGGTAATTAGCAAATCTCCGGGATGGACGATTTCACCAGGCCCGATCCGCGTCATCCGGACTACTGTTCCGTCGAGTGGTGCCACAACTCGGCTGGCAACACGTCGCTGGATGGCATTCGACCTCGTTAATTCTAGTTTCGCGACGTCTTCCGAAGCCTTAGCTGCTTCACCCAGCGCTGACGCTCGTTGTGTTCTGGCGTCTAAGAGACGCTGTACGAGTTCTGCATCGATACGTTCTCGATTGTGTCCTAATGCCAGTCGTGCTTGTTGAGCTTCACGAAGAGAAGCTTGGGCGGCTTTCACGTCTGCCATAGCTGCCGTAGCTGCTTGGATTGCCAGTTCCAATTCACGTCGCGAGAGGAGGCCTTCCGCTTCCAGAAGGCGTGATCGGTCTAAGTTTAAGGTTGCAGTCTCCTTAGCTATCATGACTACGGCTACATCTTGCTCTGCACTTTGTGCTTTATGCCGAGCTTCAGTCACTCTTGCCTTGGCGGATGTCGTGGCTGCCTTTGTTAAGGCGGTCATTTCCTTCAGGCGTTCAGCTAAGATGTTGGCCCGATCCAGGGCGGCCTGTCGCCTCAGTTCGAGTGCCTCACGAGATTGCTCCAACCGTTGGAGGAGATCCTGTGCCATGAACTGAGGATTAACATCATCCAGATCAAGAACTAAATCCCCTTTTTTTACTGTGACTCCTTCGTTCACATGCCACGCGCGGATACTTCCATTGATCTGCGCATGAATTTCTTGAGGCCGTTCTTTGGGGGAATAGGCTGAGAGTGTACCTTGGACTGTTATGGTTTGTGTCCAGGGAACAAAGCATACGATTGCGGCAAACACGATGAACATCATGAGGGCGAACCTCGACCATGTCCGCAATCGCCTAGGAACTCTGACCAATGTTCGGGAATGTAGTCGCTGTGCCTTAAGGTGATATGTGTCTGCAGGGAGTTCTGTGATTCTCATAGTTTTCACTGATCGTAGTGTCTTTGCTAAATCGTCAGCATTCATGATTGGTTAACGAATATCTCACTCTACGTGTGACATTATTGTGTGGAAATATGCCACTCTTTATATGACTCTGTAAGTTTTGATACACAAACCCTCGTTCACGAGGACTATCAGAATACACTGCATATTATTTTTCGTACGCGACTCATTTGGGACAGACCCAGCCAGAGAGTCAATTTTTCGAAAATGGATTCGAATGATGCTAGCCCCTTACTCTGTCTCATCTCTTTCGTGTAATAACCCCTTTCATGCTCAGATATTATTGGAAACTTGTAGGTGTAAGTTGCAATGCCGTGTGTTGTATTCTCCTTTGCGTGGAGCTGTAGACCCTTCTGGGCTCTCGCCTCAATCTTAGAGGTCAAGATACCGTCAGCTTGTCTATCTGCCAGGTGATTCTCTCCTGTAAGTTATTTAACTCCTGCTTCAGACTCCCCATTAATAGCTTCCATACACCCCGTCGAAACCTTTTGGGGTCTCGAAACGGTTTCCTTGTGAATGCCTTGACTCGTTTTTCTAATTGCTGGATTCTTCCTTTAACCCCGCCAGTTGTCATTCATAGTGCTGAATAGCCTCAAGATGATAGTTTCCCACGTTCACGAGTGCCGTCTTCTTTAGGTTTTTGTAATATGGGCTGTTGTGCATAGCGCACCTAGTTAGTCGGAGCCCAATACTTATAATGAAATACGGCATAATCGAAGTTCTCGTTTTCATATTGTCCTCCTTTTATCTGGGGCCATTTGCTTGAGGTTTTAACAGATTACCTTCAATTTGAATTCACTTTCATATTTCATAATATAAGCATGATGCTTATATAAAACAAATAGATAAAGAATGCATTATTCATTTAAAATATAAATGTATTAACTTGTGGCTAATCAGTGGACTATTTGCTTACAGATTCTGGATCTGTTGGGTGGATGCGCGAAGGAGCTATCTCAGGATTTGAGAATGGCAGAGTGGTACGCACATAAAGTGCTGTTTTCTGACGGACAGAGCTAATAAAAAAATGAGTTCTAGGAGTTTAGAATGCCGATTGCCAAATCACCATGATAAAGAATGGATCATGTGAAGAGGTTGAAGATTGGTGGTTACGGCAATTTGTGGTGTGGGACGTTTTAAGCTGTGATGGGACCGCGATTAATCAACTGCAGATGTGAATGATGCATACACATTATGGTCTTAGCTATATGTACTATAACCTCAAAGAATCTTTATTCTGAGAGAGTTTCGATTAAAGTAGCGTCACTTTTATCTAACAAAAAAGCTTCTTTATGTTTCTGTTGGTTAAAAGTGATCTTTTCTGAGCACACATGCATCGATGACAAACAAGCTTCCAGAATGACGCTCAAGAAAAGGTCTGAGACCTGACAGAATGGGATCGACTTTTTCTTCTGGAACCACGGTCAAGACCATTTGTAAACTGCTCGTATCATTAAACATCAAATGTCCCTCATGAAATCCGCTATGGCCCTTACCAGAAAGATTACTGAAGATCGTATAGCCACTCGCTTGGATTCGATCAAGCACTTCCGTGACGAACTTTATGTGTTCGCCTTCGATAATGATTTTGATTTCTTTCATTGGATGGAGCTTAATAGTGCTCATGATTACCTGGTCCTCCTCAACCTGATGGATTACTGAATGAGTTGCCAATTTTCCTGTGAATGATGGAAAAAGAATTCTTTGGTGACCGGATCTAACGCCACGAGATTTATCCATTGATTGCCAATAAGTCTTTTAAGAATATTATGTCGAGAAATGATCATGCTGATTCTTTCCCGAGGCGCTTCAATAATAACAAATAACCGCATAGGTTCGTGATAAGGCTTTTCCCCATCGAAAACCGTTTGAACTGGCAATCCAACGCAGAGATCACTTTGGGACCCATACATGACTCCCACGCGGCTGGCCACATTGTGATAGACCTTGCTTCCGCTGCCATACACCGATGGATCCACTGTGGAAAAATAATGTTCCATGTTAATCCAATTCCCCACGATCATGGGTGCTGTCATAATAATTTCCAAAAATTTTCCTGTCGAGTCCTGTATATGGTCGTATGAATGTAAAAATGTTCGTCCTTCAAGATTTATTCCTTGCGTTAAGAGACGCCTTCCCACAATAAACGCCGTATGTCGAGAAAGACCCCATTCGGGTCGAACTTGAGACCAATCAAGGCTACGCTGTTTGGTTCGTTCAGCTGCATCATTTAAAGATTGACAGGCCGTTTCTTCAGGGAAGCGACTTAATCTTTCTCTGCTGTTTCGGCAACCTGCATCTTCCAAATCATGATGGAGTCTCAGCAAGTCCTTTCGATGAGTCGCAGGCACATCTTCTAGGTCAAATAGTTCGACTTCGTCGGTGGTCGTGTCGTGTTGACCTGGGAGAAAGTGTGTATCGGTAGGGATAACTATCCCATTTTTGGCCAATAATTGTCGAACCTGTCCCTTATTGGCCATAGCCGCAAAGGCTCGAGCATTGGACACGCCATGGTTGCCACCGCAGGCTCCGCAGTCCAAGGCTGACTCGTAGGGATTGTTGTCAGAAACACTGCCATGAGCACAAATGAATATAAGTCTGGAAAATGTTTTTGTGAATCCTAAAACTCGAAGCGCCGTTTCTACAAAATGGGCTTGTTCCGACGTCGTAAATCCTGTTTGCGTGATTCGGTCCATTCGATTAGCGACGGCACGTTCATGGACATTATTTTCCTGTCTCAGGCCGCGAATGAAATTTTCATGGTCTGCCTCAGTCCAGTGAAGTAGTTGATGCAACTCCTCATCTTTATTACTGTCTAATGTTGTTTGATTCAGTGCTTCTTTTCGAAGACGCTCAACTTGATCATGCGAAACTGCGTTGCCTTTCCTTCCATGTTCTTCGATGAGCATTCGATAGATGGTTGCGCGATGCTCTGAGGCAACCATTTCCTCGGCCTCCAGGTTCGTGAGCTTTTCAACCGTCAACGTGGTTCCAATGGGAATGGCAAAGCGTTCTTTAAACCAGGAGGTGATCCGTTTAAACCACAAGGGGCTCAACGTTTGTCCAAATAGTCTGAATCCGAAAAACCAGCCAATCGCTTCCACCATGACATATGGGGTAATCACGTTTTCTTTTAAATCATGAAGCAGGGTGTGCCCAGTTTTTGCTAATTGCTGTCGTTCCAGAAATTGTTCTGCAGCCTTTCCTTGATACGCGCGTGGAATTTCTTTCACCACATGTTTTGCTTTGAGGAGTACCGGACATTGATCGGTTTCTTGCTCACTGCCAAACCCTTGGTAGCAGAGTGGAACGCCAAAAAATCCGGCAAACCCAAATGTTTCGTTGCCTCCCACTTCTTCGAAATGTCGTCGAAACCCTTCCGAACGAACATCAATACAGAAAATACCTTGAGCCAAAGGACGTGACTCTGCTGGTAGTTCCACGGACTCATCGCTTTTCTCGAGTTTTTGAAGATTCGGAGTAAAATGGTTGATGAAATCCTTGATATAGCTGAGTTCAAAGGATTTAAGCCAAATCGGTCCATGTTGTGATTCTGGAAATTGTGATACCCATTCCAGTAATGTATCCAAGACTTCTTGGGGACTTGCGACCAATTCCATGACTGAGAAGTCAAGGATTGGGGCGAGGTGTAAAAGAATTAAGGCCTTTTGGTGAATGTCTTGTTCGAGGCGAAGGGTTTGCCATGTTTCTCTGATTTTTCTTCCACTATGATCCAGGCTATCAATGAGCAGGGGGTATCGCACGAACAATGAAAGATCAAGATCCTCGACAATCTGCTGTGGTAGCCCAGTCAGTTTCCATTCTTTGTACAGTCCGTATCCGATTGGATGGTTGTCCATGAAGGATAAAATCGAAGTGTAGGTCCCTTTGACGCCAATATTGTCTTGGCATGCCAAGGCGACTAGTTCTTTTTCATAAAACAAGCGAACCGCTAAGTATTTCACCAGGTCTATGCGAAAGGTTTTCTGCCATTCATGACCTGCTTGTTCTGACCTCCATTTGATGAATCCGGCCCATCCTGATAGCTGAGCTAAATGCAACGTGAGATAGTCAATCCACAGATCATGGGGAATGGCCATGGTCTCTAGGCTTTCCAGGATGGCATCTTCTGGCCGGTTCGGAAGATTTTGAATTTTTGAGGCCCATTGTGGAATGCCTAACAATGGACCAGACCGATCATCCTGGGCCAAGATTTTCCACCCACCATAAAAGGATTTGCTTCTAAGAGGCATGGCCCAGGGAGCATGTCCTTCATCGAGAAAGGCTCCACACCATTTGATGAGTTCTTGGTTGATGTCGTTTTGAATGGTGGAGCCCAACGTGTGATCGCACCAGGCCGAAAAGGTGTAGGTCGACGCAAGTTCCTTTTTTTCGATCTTGGGATGATCATTCAAAGAAAATGTGAGTCCTTTCGACTTGGATAGATCGTGGAGTTTGTCTAGAAGCCCTTTCACGTCGTTGTCCCTCAGAGACTCTTCTAAAACAGCTGAAGCAATATCGGGCGCTGTGTAGCCATTCCCATTGATGAGAATCGTGCGTAAGGCATTTAGATGGGAAATTTTTTGATTGCCAATGGCTATGATTTGATTTTTCGTCTGATCTTTCAACGCTTCATCAATGGCGTCTTGGGTAATACGGCCTTTTTGGTAGTAATGGCGATATTCTTTACTGGATAAATACCCTTTACCACCAAAAAACTTTCTGCCTTGTTCGATGGCGTCTTCAAAGGGTAAATGTTCCAATCCATGAAGGGGGTTATGGTGTATAAAGGTTTGCATGGGCCAAAAATGAGAAATGGGTTCACTCGCCAATTGGACGAAGGACCGTATTTCCATTCGCTGACCGTCTTTTGATGGAACGAATTTTTTGACTTCAGCCATCATCCATACTCTCTAGTAAAATAGTCCGCTATAACTTGCAGCAACAATGAGTAAGGCAAGAGAGCAAATTTCCGCTGTTTTGAGATCCAGGTACGGAATATCTGGTCTGGCCTTTCCAAATGCTGTTTGATGAAGTAAATGTGCAAAATACCAACTTCCCAACATCCACACGCTGAGTATGATCAAAGAAATGATTAGCAGTGAAACAGTCTGATGGTTCGCTGTCGGCATTGTTGTTAAGCCCGTCAATATCGGAATAATGGGAAGCATCATGGCTATGCTGATCAGAATAATTAACATGGCCCCGAGTCGCGGCATCGGAGAAGCCAAGCCGGGGAGGGTTCCTATTGCATGAGTACCAAACCGCTGCTGGACACAGTGGTATGTGACAAGGAGACCGGTCATGACCAATGCTATGGTTATGCCAAACGGTATCCCCCATTGGGGAAACGTCGAGAATACTGCGGTCAACCCCCACAACATGGAGATTTGCGCTATGGTTGCATACGTGAGTAATGGTCGAATTTGGCTTTGCCCGAGGCACTTAAATGAGCAATACAGCGCACTGCCCAATGCCAACAAAGAAGTGACGGCTGGCAGCCCCTCAACTAAGAACGTTTGAAGCTTCGAGAGTTCAGCCAAACCGAGAGCAAGGAATACCGTCGTCCATAGCCCAGAGACTGTTCCCGGAGCTGAGCCCACAAGAAATGCAAAAGGCATATGGAAGGGAAAGAGCGGCACGAGTGTCACCGCAAGAAAAAGTCCGATGAACATGGCTAATTCATTTTCCGTGAATATGGAAACGAGGGTGAGCAGAATTGCTAGAATTACTTGTGCGAGACTGATCGTTTTTAATGTGCCAGTGCAATGAGATTTGAAGAGAGAATAGGACGCATAGCCAAGAACTCCAACAAGGAAATATTTATTGATGGGTAATGGTGTCAGTAATGCTCCAAGTCCAAGCCCAGACACCGCGAGAATTTCTACACTTGCTGTTGTCGAGTGCTTGGAATGGTGTTGCGCAAGAATTGCACAAGTGGCAGAGAGAATAATCGCAAAAGCAAGTAGAGATGTTGGGTCTATATTCATGGAAATCCTAAACTCTATTCCGATCTTTCGCTCAATACCGGCTTCCGATTTTTTGAGCCCATTGAAAGAGTACATTTCCCCACCGCATGTAGATGCGATCTACATACAGTCGGTTAATCAGAAACATATACATTTTTTGCTGAATGGCATGCTTCCACTCTGCATTCAGAATCTTATGTCCTTTGGCATTGGTATAGCCATAACCCCAACCCAAAAGTATAAAGACTGTGGATACCAAAATGAACACATCAAACACGGTAGGATTCAGTGCAGCTGCGACAAAGAAGGATTCCGCGACTCCTGGCTCCGGGTAAAGGAAATGGGTAAAGGCTTCGCCAGCCCACAAATAGGTAAATCCAATCAGAAATAACGCGACAATCATCGCACTCGCGACCTTCCATGAAGCCACGGCATGCAATCGATACAAGCTGAAAATAGTTTGCGAGGCTGTGACCCAACTAAAAAAGAGAAAGATGACTGCCCCATGTGCATCCTCAAGCGGAACTTCCAATAGGTCATGCGCGACCATCAAAATAATAAGCGGCATGATCAACGTCACAATTAATCCAGTCACCCATGTAGTTTTCGCAGGCAATCTGGTTGGTTCATGGGTTGAAGATGTCGGGAATTTCGGCTCGTGTCTGGCGTTATGGATGACATTACCAGCGCTGAGAAAAAGGGAGGCCTTGAATAGCCCATGGGCAATGAGGTGGAAGATGGCAAGCGCAAAGGCGCCAAGTCCACATTCCATGATCATATATCCCATTTGACCCATGGTCGAGAATCCGAGAGTTTTCTTAATGTCATTTTGCACGAGCATCATGGATGCACCCAGCAGCACAGTTATTGCACCAACGACAAACACAATATGAAGTGTGTTGGGTGAAAGAGCATAGAGGGGAGCCAGCCGATTGAGCAGGAATCCTCCTGCGTTAATGATCCCCGCGTGCATAAGTGCTGAAACAGGAGTCGGAGAGTCCATGGTATCCGGTAACCAGACATGCAGGGGAAATTGCGCAGATTTCGCCATGGCACCAACAAAGATCAGTAATGTAATGACGGATACTGCACTGAGATCGAGAAGATTTCCTGGTAAGAGAGAAATGACGTAAAGGTGTTCTGATGCTCGCTGAAAGAGTTCGCCAAACTCAAGTGTGCCGAAATATTTATACGTCAGAAAGATTCCACAAAGAAAGGAGACGTCTCCAACGCGATGCACCATAAATGTTTTAAACGCGTTCTGGTAGGCAGGTACATGCGAATAATTAAATGCGAGAATCAAATAAAGAGTCCAACTCAATAGCTGCCAAAGCACAAACAACATTAGAAGGTTCGGACTGGAAACAAGCGAAAGAATGACGAAGGTCATAAGGCCAAGTAAGGCATAAAACCGAGCATAGCCCGGATCACCTTCAAGGTAGCGAACAGAATAGACATGAATAACAGTGCTGACGCTGGTAATCAGCAGCATCATCACGGCCGTGAGTCGATCGACGAAAATACCCACTTTAAACAAGGCGTTCGCGCTATCTTGTAACGGCCAGAGAATGAGATGTACGACTTCACCTGTGCTGACTTCATACAATGTCAGGATAGAGAGGAGACAAGCACTGCCTGTGGCTATAATCCCAACCCTAGGAACAAAAGAGGTGAAACGTTTGCCACAAGCGCTGATGATCAACGCAGCGAGTAACGGAAGAAGAGGGATGAGAATTGCGATCGTCATGATTTAAATATTGGTGACTGCAGGTTTAATTTGAGTGTCAGATACGGCGGTGGCAATTCATTGAAATGACAAAGTCTGGGAAATGAACATCGACTTTGATAATTTTTTTCACGATGCCTTCATGAAAGTCATATGAATATATTTTATCTTATTTCGATCATCGCACAATGTTTTTCTATCAAAGTTAGATTTTAAAGACGTTATATCGTTTCCTTCCGTAATCACTGACTTTGTCTTGTGCGCATTTCTCTACCTACAATACTTATGCCAGCTGTTTTAATGCTAATAGATAATATTGATTTGATTCATTTACTTTTTAAATGTATAGTTAATGCCAATGGACTGGCTCAATTACCACCATTTGTACTATTTCTGGGTCATTGCACGGGAAGGCTCGATTAAACTGGCCTGTGAGCGACTTAGCCTGTCGCAGCCCGCACTGAGTGTTCAACTTCGTGTGCTCGAAGACACTGTCGGGGAACAATTATTTGATCGAGTAGGCCGTAGATTGGTTCTGACCGAGGTGGGGAAAATGACCTACCGATATGCCGATGAGATATTCACCTTAGGTCACGAATTAACCAGCACTTTAAAAGGGCGGGAAGCCGATCATCCTGTTCGTTTGATCGTCGGTATTGCTGAAGTCGTGCCAAAAATGGTGGCCTATAAATTATTAAAAGTTGCATTCCAACAGTTTGAACACATCAAGGTCGTCTGTTGGGAGGGTCGAGTCGAGCGGCTCCTCGGTGAACTTGCCCTTCATACACTTGATATTGTGATCACAGACGCCCCTGTTCCCCCCACGGTAAGCATCGAAGCCCATAGTCATTTACTCGGAGAAACAGGTGTGACGATATTTGGCACGGAGCCTTTAGCTCGTCAATATCGTCGTAAATTTCCGCAGTCACTGAATGGGGCGAGGTTTCTGTTGCCGACAAATAATTCGGTGTTGAGGCGTGGAATGGAGGAATGGTTCCGTAAATACGATATTCATCCGTCGATTGTAGGAGAGTTTGAAGATGGGGCGACCATGAAAGCATTCGGACAGGAAGGTCATGGTTTATTTCCGGGATCATCTGTGGTGGCAAAGGAAATTACTCGACAATATCAAGTGCGGACCGTCGGCCATATCAGCGGTGTGACGGAACGGTTCTATGGTATTACGGTTGACCGCCGCATCAAACATCCTGCCGTCTTGGCCATTTCAACCTCGGCGAAAAATACCGTCTTTGGGTAAGGTGTTCTTGATAATAGGCCTATGGAAATTATAATACAGGCATTTATTCGATAGTATTTATTTTAAAATATCTGTGTTCAATATATTTTGAAAGGTGAAAATCATTGTTCCTAATGAGGTCGGTATCTTCATGGAAGCCACTGAAGTAAGTTTTCGCAAGAATCATTGTTTGGTTGCTAGTAGATAAAGCAGTAGGTAGGTGGCTGCTTCTCTTTCTGGGAAGATCATCAGTGAAGGCCAACGAATATTTTTCCCCAATATAAGGACAGGCATTTTTTCTTGGTCACCTCTAACCTAATAACTAGAGTTGCGGTACGTTAAGAATGTGGGTGAAGATTTCATCGGAGTACATCACGTTGTGCCATTATGCTGACGAGTTGTTCTACTAAATCGACAACTGGGATTCGTAAAAATGATTGCGATGTAATACATCGATGACAGTCAGAATCTTCGTATCTTGTATGACCGAAATAGAACAGTTTGCATGCTGTCTCTGATTGTAATCTCTACGAGTTGTTTTCCTTGCTGAATGGCCTTTAAGAGGTCATATTTAGACCGAGACCCTCTCTGCGGTTCGTAGTGTTGATCTACTGCCTTCCATCAGTAGTGAGGCGATGAGTGTAACCTTTTCGTTTTCTTCCACGGACCGAACAATTTCCCTCATTAATGAAGCGACCGTGAGTTGTCAAGATTGTTGGTTCGGAGTGCGGGATGATCATTTTTCTCGATTGGTATACTCCCTCCTTGTTTGAGGCAAGCTTGGGGGACCTTGTCCTTCTCCAAATGATCTTCACTGCATACAATTAATGACATGTGCTGTGTTGTATTTACTCCAGAAGCAAGGAGGTTTACCACCCACAGGCAAGAGTCTCAGATCCAATCTCGCAATTTCAAGCTGGAGAGTATACGAGTAGATTTAATCCGATGGAATCTTGATGGGGAGCGTGGGAATTACTGCAATAAGGGTGTTAATGGTGTTTTAGAAATAGAATAATACTCTGATACCTTTGGGTAGATCTACTGTTTCTTTTCGATTGACGATCCCAAAGGCTCCTGGATTTTTTTGAATAAGTTTTAAAAGAATTCTCGTAGTTTTAATTTTTCTTGGCGAGGTATCACCCCTCAGTTGTTTCATCTTGGCCCAATGTTCTGAGAGTCGTCCCTCGTTCATTTGTAGAATATGTTCAACAAATTGTTTATGTTCGGCGCTGGTTGCGTACCGATCAAAGGCTCGACATGTGATGTCAGAGTCGGGCCACATTTTCCCTTTTTTTAGGTACAGTCGTGTGATGACGCTAATAGCATTATGACGTTGGCTTTTGAATGGATTACTTATGTTGATAACGACGGCAAAGGACTCCTCAGCAAAACTTGGACTATAAAGACTACTGAGTATGAGGCAGATCATGCTCAGAAGTATTATTGAGGATTTTCTTTGTGGTCGGCCCAGTTGATTCATGTTTTTCTTACTCAAAAACTAAATGTCCCAGATAATTGAAAAATCTGGGCCTGTGCATTTTGAGCCCCAAGTCGACCACTGGAGTATTCTTTTAAGGTGAATGAGGCCCGTAATCTCACATTTGGAACAGGGAGGAAATTCATCCCGAACACATGTTCAGTTGAATTTCCTGGAGTTTGGAGCCTGGGGCCTCCGCTGGTAGGCGCAATTTGGAGTGACCCATCATTCAAGAAATCATAACGGTAGAAGGCGATCCATTGGTCATTAATTCGATAAGCTGGCTGGGTATAGTACGCCATTCGATTCCCTCCGGATCTTGAATCCTCATCGGTGAAAAATATTTCGTTCTTCCAGAGAATCGGTCCATTGTCGATTAGGAGATCGATGCCATACATGTAGAAGGTGGAATTTCGAGATGGTGTGATCATTTCTGGTGCTGTGGTCGTCAATGATCGTTTTCCCGTTCCCACGTTGATCCCCAAGGTACTTCCGAGTTGGCTAAATGTATAGGCTCCGCGAATCCCGGTATAAAACTGTTCGGGAGTGCTCCCCGTAAACACACCGGTATAGATGTTGTATTGCAAGCTATCATCAGCAAAAAAGAGTTGTCCGTGAATCTGAGCTCCAGTTATAAAATTAGGAAAGATGGTATCTCCAGAGAAGGGGCGGAGAAATTGTGGCTGCTCAGGATCTAACAAAATGGCAGGAAAATGTTCGATGTTGATAATTCCAAAAGGCGTGATATATCGGCCGATTTGAATATTCAAGGCATCAGATTGACGATAGTTGGCCCAGGCAATGACCAATGGTGTTTTCATTCCACCAGAACCGGAAAATGCAAACCCAGGCGATGTCCGTTGAAAGGTATCAGTGAATCGTGTATTTGATTCCCGAATAAATGCTTGAGCAAAAAATGCTGAGAATCGTTCATTGAATTGTACTTTGAAGAGGAGTTCGAAGGTGAGGCGATCGAAACTTGTTGCTGATCCCTTTTCCCCATTGATATGAGTGAATGTCGAATGTAAAAACCCGCCAAAGTCAAATTGTGTGGCATCAAAGGCTCGTACGAGTGACCGACTTCCAACTTTCTGATCAATATCCTGTAGGAGATCTTCTTGAGCCTCAACCCGATCAAAGAGATTTTGCATCTTTTCATCAATGGACTCGGCCGAATGGTGTAACGATGAATGTTCCTTCAATTCCAACCTGTTGACTCGTTCGAGTGTTTCATCGATTTGATGTTGTATCTTTTGTAAATGTTGGGTGATGTCTGTAAGTCCGATTGTGTCGTCTGCAGCTTGTCCGAATGACATCATGCCAAATACTTGAAGAAGGACAAGACTGAGAATTCCTATCACGCGTGTTGCGAATAGTCCGAGCACTGGATGATGTTGGTGTTTGAGGGCGGAATGCGAATGAAGCGAGGGGCAGAATGAGGATGTGTCCATATGTGCGAATTCCGTGATCTGAAATGAGATCGTCAGCATGCTTTTAGCCTTAATCTATTGATCATGTACTTATCGGTATTCGATTAATGAAGCTTAAGAGGCCTTGCTGGTCGTTTGGGCGGGATGTATGTATTTGTCAGTTTTTGTCAGAAGGACCTATCCTGAGTTTCAGGACTGAAAGGACATGTCGACTGTCAAAAGTTGAGACACCTTAGGCAAAAATTACATATTTCTCAAAGATATATTTAATTTTGCGTAATTTTTTTTCGATATAGACTATTGAACGTATCTTTATTTCAGATGCAGATGGTTGTAGGTCTGTAAGTCATCTTGCTTCCGGTAGCTTGATGAGGGCGCGATACCTGTCTGCGCATTGATCGGTCAGAGCAAATCTTGGCAACCTGTGTCAGTAAAGCGTTGTCAATTCTGTCTGAGTCTATTCGTATGATGAGTTAGGATTGTGTCTCTCTCGTATATTTGATCCGAACTACCATGAAGATTTTGAAAGATGAGTATCGTATTCAATTGATGGTGTGGGTACTCGTGAGTCTTGCTCTCACTTTAGGGATCTACACAGTCAGCCTTATTCACTATTCACTTGGTCAAGTGAAAGAGGCTCGAATGCAATTGAAGGATGAGGAGAATGCGTTGAATGTATCGAGGGATAATATTCAGGAACATTTGACTGAGGTGCGTAAGCACATGATCTCCCTCTTTGATATTCGTGAGCTGCGGAGTGATAACGTGGATGCGATTAACAAACTTCAACGATTTCTCCGTGTCCAATCTCAAGGGAGTCAAAATCAGGATTTTCAAAAAACATTGCTTGGCTTAGAGACGGTGACTACAGACCTCAAAGACTTTGTTGATTTGGCTGATGAATGGAAAGTGGAATATCACGGTGCGGTTCAACAAAGCAGTCGTGATGCGATGCTCAGACTACTTCAAGAAAAATCCCTTCTCAAGGGAGAAATTGAGATTATCTTTGAAGACATCTATCAACTTCAAGATGAAGTTGATGTGCTCATTCAGGTAGAGGTCGGTCGATTGTTTAACAATGTTGAGGTTCTCTTGGGTAAGAAATGGGAGGAAGTGCTCTTGCTTGGAGGTACAGGAATTTTTGTATTTCTGTGCCTGGCCATCGTGTTATCACAGAAAATTCAACTCCAAATTCGTGAATTGAGGAGAGTGAGGGAGGAAGCTCAGGCGGCTGTCACGGCAAAGTTAGATGGGGAAGCTCAACTTCGTCGACTTGCATCATTTCCTGAGGGGAATCCTAATCCTGTGATCGAGGTCGATTTTGAGTGTCGTGTTCAGTATATGAATCCAGCTGCAAAATCACTTGATAAACAACGAACTGCTTCCAAAATCCATCCTCTTATTCAAGACTTGCAAGCGATTATTAAGAATTTAAAGGCTGGATGTTCAGAATCCTTTGAGCATGAGATCACGATCAATGAGCGTATGTATGAGCAAAAAGTTGCCTATCTTTCTGATATTGAAACTATTCGTGTGTATTCCACTGATATTACTGACCGTAAACGTAATGAACTGGAGCTTCTTGAGGCCAAGGAACGGGCAGAAGCGGCCGCGAATGCGAAGAGCGAATTCTTAGCTACTATGAGCCATGAAATTCGTACCCCGATGAATGGTGTCATTGGAATGACCGGATTGTTACTTGATACTCCACTGACATCGCAGCAACAGCATCTTGCTGATACCGTTCGAAACTCTGGGGAAGCGCTCTTGACAATCATCAATGACATTCTAGATTTCTCTAAAATCGAAGCTGGAAAGTTAGAGTTGGAAATTATTGATTTTGATCTTCGTGGCGCTCTGGAAGAAACTCTTGAGTTAATAGCGAGTAAAGCTTCAGAGAAAAATTTAGAACTGATCGGGCTTATCTCAGCACAAGTTCCTACTGCTTTGCGAGGGGATCCAGGTCGTTTGCGGCAAATTTTAATCAACCTGATTGGCAATGCCATAAAATTTACAGAGCATGGTGATGTCACCGTGCAGGTGCAGCTCATGAGAGAGTCAATTGACAGCGTTGTTCTCCGTCTGGAAGTGATCGATACAGGTATCGGTATTCAAGAGGAGGCTAAAAGCAAACTCTTTAAGTCCTTTAGTCAGGCTGATAGTTCTACTACCAGAAAATACGGCGGAACGGGGTTAGGGCTAGCTATTTGTAAGCAACTGGTAAAGCAAATGCATGGAGAGATTGGGGTAGAAAGTACCCTTGGGGAGGGCTGTACTTTTTGGTTGACGATCGAACTTGAGAAGCAATCTGTCCAACCATCACAGCTTTCACATGCCAAATTACGGGGACTCCGTCTCTGTATCGTTGATGAACATGCCACGCATCGTCATCTTTTGGCACGATATGCAGATGATTGGGGAATGGACTGGGTTTCAGCAGCGACACCTTCGGAAGCCTTACATTTTTTCAGGGAATCTGCAAAAGAAGGTCGACCATTTGACTTGGCAATTTTAGATATGAACTTATCGGGAATGGATGGGTTGAGCCTGGCTCGTACGATCAAGGCCAATGCATTATTCCAAAAAGTGCGATTAGTATTGGTGACCTCTCTAGGGCATCGAGGGGATGCTGTGGCATCACGCGAAGCAGGATTTGACGGATATCTTACCAAGCCGATTCGAAAGCAATCACTTCACGATTGTTTGTCCGTTGTCATGGGACATCAGCAAAGAAATGATGAGTCCGTTCGTGCGTCTTTGGTGACTCAACATAGCCTTAATGAATCTGAAATTCGAAATGCTGTGAGGATTCTCGTTGCAGATGATCATCGTGTGAATCAACAACTTGCCGTCATGATGTTGGAGCGTCTCGGGTATCGAGCCGATGTTGTGGCTAATGGGTATGAAGCCGTAGAAGCTGTCTGTCGAGTGCCCTATACTATGGTTCTTATGGATTGCCAAATGCCAGAAATGGATGGGTATGAGGCCACAAAAGAGTTAAGGAAACGTGAAGCGATTGAAGTAAAAGTTTCGATGAGCGTCGAGCAACGAGATGGCTCTCACAGGATCCCTATTATTGCGATGACGGCGAATGCGATGCAAGGTGATAGAGCCAAATGCCTTGCGGCTGGAATGGATGATTATTTGACAAAGCCAATTAAAGCTCAAGAATTGGCGGATATGATTTTGAAATGGCTGTCGAAGTCGGACGTAGACAGTGCGGAGGCGAAGGCAGAGAATACTGTTGATATCGGGACGTCATTCTCACATGCTCTGATCAGAGATACAATGTTAATCGATCAGACTTCTTTCACTCGATCTTCTTCAGACTTCAGTTCCGTTGACAAGTCTGTGTTGAATGAGTTTCGCGCGACTGGAGGAATAGATTTCTTGAATCGGATGATCAATCAATTTCTTCAGGATGCGACAGTCTGTATCGAAGCCGTAGAACGCGCATCTGAACATGGCGACCATCGGGAAGTTCTTGAGGCCGCACATGGGTTAAAGGGGATCTGTCGAAATATGGGAGCGCACCGACTTGCTTTGCTCTGCGAAGAAATTGAACAAAAAGCGAAAGCCGGAATGATCCTAAGTGACCAGAGAGTTCCGCAAGCCATCAAAGCGGAGTTTTCCATTGTGAGCTCAATGCTCCAGAAGACATTGAGTGAGTAAATCCAAACGGTATCTTTGCTGCAGGATCCTCTTTACAAGTGTTCGGGTGCAATGGAGGAGAGAGTCTCATTTCTTTTTGACTCCACCTTTCGACTTCCGTTTTTTCTTCTTACTGTTTTCCCAGGCATCCATTTCCTCTATTAATTCTTCTAAGTTAGGCTCTTCGCTGGACGGTTGTATGGTGAACGCATAATCTTTTTTGCCGATTTTAATCACTTGAATTTCAGTTTCTAAAAACTCTTGTATTTCTTCAAGTCGAGTTTTCTCTTCTTTGCTGCAAAATGAAATAGCGATTCCCTTATTGACTCCTCGTCCGGTTCTGCCAACACGATGGACGTAGTTTTCGGCTTCATCAGGTAGGTCATAGTTGACGACATAGTTGATATTGGGAATATCAATGCCTCGAGCACTGACATCCGTGGCGATAAGGACATTACTCTTTCCAGTTTTGAAACTGTTCATCACCTCGGCACGCTCATATTGATCTTTTTCACCGTGAATCGTGACCGTCTCTATTCCGACACGGCCCATAGCTTTTGCGACTCGTTCGGCCCGTACTCGCGTTCGAACAAAAACGATTACTCGGCTTTCTGGGTTGTCGGTCATAAATTGCTCTAGAAAAAATCGCTTGTCATCCATTTCGATAAACATAACGTAATGTGAGACATTCTTTGAGACGAGATTTTCTGGTGAGATTTGAATTCGGATTGCCGTATTTCTGATTTGTGAATAGGCCAGCTTTTTGATGTCTTTATTGATCGTGGCCGAGAAAAATAATGTTTGGTGTTGCTGTGTGAGCATTCTTTTTATTGCTTGAATGTCACGAATGAACCCGAGATCAAGCATATGGTCGGCTTCATCTAATACCAGCGTTTCAACACGTTTGAGATGAATGTAGCCTTGATGGATGAGATCAAATAGTCGGCCTGGCGTTGCGATCAGGACATCGATGCCATTCTGAAGTTTTTTAATCTGAGGGTCTTGCTCAACACCACCATAGATGGCGAACGCCTTCACTTTCGTTTGTTTTGAAAGATTGGCAAACACTTCTCCGATCTGCATCGCGAGCTCGTGTGTGGGCACCATGACAATACATTGAATGCCGAGAGTGCGTTTACTCCTCTTCCTATGATCGATTTGGTGGATAATGGGAATGGCAAAGGCCGCAGTTTTCCCCGTTCCTGTTTGGGCAATGGCCAAGACGTCTTCACCGGCCATGATTGAGGGGATAGCTTTAAACTGTATGTCGGTGGTTCTTACGAACCCGAGTCGAGACAGATTCTTTTTAATGGCATCCGTAATGGGGAATTTTTCAAATTTCATAGGATATGACTGTTTCTGTGTAGTGAATGTTTCTGCTTATTAACGTCGGGAACCAAACCCTCCCCGCATTGCAAGGTTCTTCATTAACTAGAATGATGATTGTATTTACTGAGCATTATACGGATGAAGTGCTTGAGTTCTCTAGGTGTTCAAGGAGATGATTATTGTTGGACAGATATCAGTTTGGGAGGTATTCTGAGGGGAATGCATAGGCGCAGCACACTTTTGTCTGAGTCTGGTTGGCTATCGATTACCTAGGAGCCCAATGGAATGATGAAATTTCTTAAATTTGGTGTTGGCACTGTTTTTCTTTTATTGATTATTTTTGTTGTGTTTTGGGTATTCTTTGTTGATGTGTTGGTTGAGAATGTGATTGAAGCAAAAGGAACTGAAATTCTTGGAGCAATGGTTGAACTTGATGCTGCCGACTTGAGTCTATTTCCATCTGGGTTACTGCTGACTCGGGTCCAAGCCACGGATCCGGAAAAGCCAATGACCAATGCTGTGGATATTCAACGAATTGCTATGAGTCTTGACGTGCTGCCCTTATTGTGGAATCGGGTGATTGTTGAGGAAATGTCAGTAGAGGGTGTGCAGTTTGGAACAAATCGAGCAACGTCTGGGGTGATTCCTGGTGCCAAAGCCTCTTTAAAGGCAGAAAAGCCATTTTCGATAGCATTGCCAACTTTGGAAATTCCTGATGTTAAAAAGATTTTGGAAAATGAGGATTTAGAAACTGTCAAACTCATTGATACATTGAAAGCCGATATTCAGCATGAACGCGATATCTGGAAAAAACGATTGAAAGAAATGCCTGGGAAAGAACAATACAATAAGTATAAGCAACGTGTGAAAGCATTGAAAAAGTCCGCAAAGGGCGGCATTGGGGGGATTTTGGGTGGCGTTGAGGAAGTGCAATCAATAAAGAAAGAAATTGAATTGGATGTAACGCAGCTCGAAGGCGCACAGAAGGAATTCAAAGAAAAGATCGCGCTCCTCAAAACACGGTTGACCCAAATTAAGTCTGCGCCACAACGTGATGTGCAGAAACTTAAGAAGAAGTATAATCTGTCTGCCGATGGCTTGAGCAATGTTAGTCAGATGTTATTCGGGAGTCATGTGGGGCCTTGGTTTCGGCAAGGGGTGGTATGGTATGAGCGGTTGAAACCCTATCTTGAACAAGGGCAAGGCTCTCCCGAAGCTGAAACTTCAGGTTCTTCTGATGAACCGGGGGTAGAGTTTCTTATTCGTTTGGCGAAGGTCTCCCTTATTCTCGAGGCTGGAGAAATGTCAGGCACCGTTCATAACATTACTCCGGCACAAGCCGTTTTTGGTGAACCGTTGACCTTTATGTTTAGCGGAGAAAAGCTCAAAGGCGTGAATGCCCTCACATTTGATGGCACACTTGATCATCGCCAAGCTGCTCGTTCTTCCGATCAGGTGCAATTTACGGCCAATGGCTATCAGCTCAAGGGCGTCACCTTATCTCAGGATAAAAAATGGCCTATTTCGCTCAATAATGGTGCAGCTGATGTGACGTTCACGGCCGAATTGCAAGGTCAGGATGTGATCGCAAACGGAACAGGTCTTTTGACGGCTCTCAATGTTTCTGCGGGCGGGTCTGACGATTCAAATCCACTAACGCAGTCATTAAGCCGCGCCATCTCAGATATCTCTCAATTGTCCGTCAATGCGGATGTGACGGGTACGCTTAAGCAGTATGACGTGTCCCTTGAATCCGATTTGGATGATATTCTTCAAAAAGCTGCAGGGAAGATGGTCTCTGATGTTGCATCGAAGTTTAGTCAGAAATTACAAGCTCAGATTCTGGCTAAGACCAAAAAGCCCATCAAGGATCTGCAAACATCTCTCGGGGCATTGGGTCCGGTCGGAGGTGACTTGTCGAATCGTCTCACAGAGAATAATCAACTCTTACAAGGTCTGTTGAAACAAAAGCTGCCGAAAAAGCTCTTGCCTGGGGGATTGAAACTCCCGTTTTAAGTCAGGTCTTTTAATCTAACAGTGGCAGTTGAGCGCGAATAAGCTGTGCAAGCAATTGATGGGCATAGGGAATGTGGAAATAGTGTGATCATTTTTCGATGATGAGTCAATTTCAATAATTCCTAGGTGCGGCAAGGAGTTGTGCCGATTATCGTGATTCAACTGCTGTTATTAGGTTGAAGCGATTAGCTGGTGCAAGACGATTTCTGGCCGACAAGAAAAACGGACTGGGAGTAGAGAACTGCCGACGCCGCGTGAGGTGTAGCCTTGCAGTGCCAGATGTTGCCATGGACCGTTGGTGTATTGGCGGGCACACCGGCTATTGATAATGATCGGTGTGCCTCCAGGAAGGCAAATTTGTCCTCCATGCGAATGGCCGCACAAATAGAGATCGATTCCTGCCTCAGAGGCTTCAGGTATGATCTCAGGCGAATGGACTAAGAGAATACGTATCGCCTCTTCAGGGACATTCTGAAGCGCTTTTGGTAAATCAGCGACTTCGTACCAATGGGCATCGTCAAGGCCCACAATCCAAATTGATTCTCCTTCAGATTGAATGGGGCAGGCTTCATTCAGTAACATCCGAATGCCGAGGTTTTCCAGCCCCGGTACCATTTCTAAAAAATCATGATTACCGAGAATGCCGAGAATGCCATGAGGGCATTGGATGTCTTTTACAAGTTCTGAGAGTGCGTCGAGTGTCGGTTGATATTCTCCGTAGGTTAAGAGCCGAAAATCTCCCGTGATGACACAAAGATCGTAATTGAGGTTTCGAATCACCTCTCGAAGGGCCTGTCCGTGATCAACAATTCCTTCAATATGTATATCTGAGAGATGTAAGATGCGAAATCCATGGAATGGATGAGGCAGCTTAGGAAGAGCCACGGTTTGTTCTGTGACTTGGTAGGTCATCGAATTCTTTACAGCTCGTGACCAGAGACCGCTTACCCTTAAAAGAGTCTTTAGCAATGGGCCAAGTTCATCTAGGTTTTCGATGCTGAAACGGATTCCTGATGGGCCAGGCCGAATGGCCGAATGGATCGTTTGTAGTTTTAATCGTTTTCCGGCGTGGTCGGGTCCTATACGTTGAAGAATATGCGATAAAGTTTCAGAATTCATAAGAAATTTGTAAGGATAAGACTTGTCAACGATGCAGGTTCAACGATAACATACCTCTATGCAAACACTAGATGTAAATAATTCAGGTCTGCCAGATTTGCAATATGTTCTCATGGTATTGGCTCTGTCCACTTCTGACCTGGAGAATCTCAATGTGCCCATGACGGTGCGTGAGACTCTATTCAATCGTTGTTGGGCTCTTCTTCACGAAACTCCGCCGCCTGAGAAAAGGGAGGAACGGATTATTGACCTTCGGCAGGGAGAAGAAGTGACCCTTGATGCAATGGTGACCGTGATTCGTCAGACTTTTGATGAGCATGGGATTTCACAGCTGACGTGGGATCATCCACCCAGCGAACCTACACGCAGTTCGACTCCCGAAGCACAACCACTGGTCGATCGGTTGCAAAAATTCCATCCAGGTGGATCGGACTCTCCGCAGTCAAAGTCCCAACACAACTAAAGGGCACCTCTAAAAACCGTTATTTCGTGAGAATGTGGCGTCACCTTCGTGTTCAAACTCTCATGTAGGGATTGTGTTTTTGTGCGCGTGAATTTCCTGCCCTCATGAAAAAACCTTTTTTTTTAGATGTGTTCTAATGGCAGATTCCCCTTTTTAGGGTCAAGGAATACCTCCGTCCTATTCTACGTTCATATTCAGGGATGGAGGTATAAGTAGATTGAGGGTGAAGGCAATGGATGAGGTTTATATGAGAGAAGAGTTGATTACTTTTTGAACACTTCCTTCAGGAGGTCGGTGACTCGAGCGGCGGGATTTGTCCGGATTTTCTTTTCTTCTTGTGCCAACGTATGAAAGAGGCCATCGAGACTTTTTTCCACGACATAGTTGTCAAGATTAAACTGTTCAGCATTCACGAATGGTAATGACGTATATTGCCCTACGAGTTCCTTATACTGTGCAGCCACACCGACTTGATCCATGGCTTCTGTGACCTTTGGTTTAAAGGCTTCAGCCAGTTTATCTTTAGTTTTCTTCTTGAAGTATTCTGTTGCCGAGGTATCGCTGCCTTGTAATATTTTCTGTCCGTCAGCAATAGACATTTTTGTGACCGCTTCTTTAAATATGGGTTGAGCGAGGGGGGCGGCCTGCTCTGCTGCGCGGTTCATTCCTACCACAAATTCATCAACTTGAGGACCATACCCTACGAGACGTAATCCTTTATCCATGGCCTGAAGCTTTTGAGGCAATAGAATTTTAATGGCTTCATTTTTGAGATAGCCATCCGTATGCCCAGTGAGATTGATGGTGTTTTCGGTTCCAACCGATAAGGCTTCTTTGAGTCCAGACACGATCGTGTCCTGGTCCAATGCGCCTGCACCTTCGGACCCTAAATGTTCCATGGCTTTTTCTTTGAGGCCGTCCAATAAATCAAATTGTGCATATGATGTATAGGGAATCATGGTCAGGAACATGACAAGGCTTAATCGTTGTATCATTATGGTAGATTTCCTTACGGATGGCAGGTGTAAAGTGTCGTATTCATGAAAAGAAGAATTATTTGATCATAATGTAAAATGGATCATTCGTCTACAGGGCTCAACTCGGAATGAGTAAGATGGAAGGGCGAGAAAATGAAGAAACTCAGGTCATGGAGAAAAAGGAATGGAGAGGTGAACCATATTGCCTGAGTCGTTGGTGGGTGGGTAACCTACGTGGTGGGAAGGTAGCCCAGTGAGTCCCAGGGAAACAGGTTCAGCTCTCCAAAGTGTAATCTAGCCAGTGACAAATACTTGAGTAATGTGATTGTCTCCTTGTAATGGTTCATACGTTATAAGTAAAAGCTCAGCGATGTTTTATCTATGCGGTGACTGTTCTTTTTCTTGAGGTTCTTTGCCCAGATGGGAGTATAGGGCGAGGCTTTCTCCTGCCGATTGTTGATGGGGGATTCGCACGATTCTGAAGAATGACTGGATCAATGAGTTCTCCACATTGTAGGCATCGCCATGTTAAAAGCTCGACTTCTCCAGCATCGGAATGCACATTGATGCACGATTCTGGTGCCATCATTCCATGGCATCGGTGACAAGGGTTTTCTTTTGTGTGTCTGTGTCGTGTTTTGATCATAGTGTCCATGATTTCCTCCTTCATCTTGGCTATACAATATCAAGGTGAAGTGAGACCTAGATTAGACCAACATTAAAATTTCCTAATAAACTTGAGTGACCGGCTAAGGGGGCTGAACACGAAGGGGTATTATGAGAAACGAACCTAGGCCGAGGCCCGCAATATCGAGGGCAAATACACTGAAGTTCAGGTTGAGTTTTGGTCAGGGTACGTATAGCCGATTCAATGAACTTCCGTCCCCTTGAAGCATTTGATACCGCGTTGAAAGTTCGTAGGGTTAAGCTGGTATTTATTGGGATTCGCTATAATTAGGCCAACGAAGATGGACCGTCTGGGCTTCTTTCTGTACGACACTGACTTGTTTTTCAATAGATTTCTGTTGATGGTTGGTTGCGGTGATCAAATATGTGCCTGTGGGAATATTCAGAAATACCCAAGGGCCTTCAACGTGGGTAGCCGGGATATTAAGGATGAGAGGTCCATCGAGCTGGCGGGCGGTAATAGAGACGTTGGATAAGAAGGCTCGAGTCCCTTGTACTAAAATGAGCTTTAAAGGATATGGTGGATATGTGAGTTGCCGTTCTTCTAGGCCAACCCCGGCACTGAAGTATTGAAACGTCTCTCCTTTAAACAGGGGAAACGTGAGAGATCCTTTCGGAGTAGGTCCACTAAATGACACGACTAGTTTTGATTCTGTGATGGATGTGTTTGAGGCCGCCGCATAAATAGGATAGCTTGTAGAGAATATTGACACAATAAGCATACTCAAGAGTATTTGGCTAAATTTGCCTGTTTTGATTAGGGTTCTGTTAGTGAAATGATGTGTTGAAGGAAAACCTAAGTTATTGATGAATGTTCGTTTCATTCAATTCTTCCTCCTTATTAGACCGGAATTTAAAGCGGTTATTTTAATGCCTATTTGTATTCGTATTTTACGATTTGGCTACATGTTTCGGTCACGGGGCCAAGGGGTTTTTGAAATGCAATGAAAAAGATACAGCTGAAGAAAAGATAACTCTGTCTTAGGTTATCGTCAAGACTCCTGCGCCTTGGATATTGCCTGCCTTCAGTTCTTGAAGAGCGATATTGGCATTTTCTAGCGGAAATGCTTGAGTGTGGGTCCGTAGAGGAATGGCGGCAGCTTCCTGGAGTAAATCGAGTCCATCTTGCTTGGTATTAGCCGTCACGCTCTGAATGGTGCGTTCATGGAATAAGTCACGCGAATAATCGAGCTGGGGAATCGGACTCATATGAATGCCGGCTAAGGCCAGAGTGCCACCCTTGTTGAGTGCACGGAGAGCTGAAGGGACAAGTTCCCCTGCAGGGGCAAACATAATGGCACTGTGGAGGGTTTCGGGAGGACCTTCAGCTGCTTCACCGACCCAGACTGCTCCTAATTCATGAGCAAGAATTCGGTGTTCTTCTCTCTGTGAGCAGACATAGACTGAACAGCCCCAGTTTCGTGCGATTTGTATGGTGATATGCGCAGCCGCTCCAAATCCATACAATCCAAGGCGTTGTCCTGGTTGCACTTGACTACGTCGAAGAGCTCGATAGCCTATGATGCCGGCGCATAGCAATGGAGCTGCTTGTTGATCGCTGAAGATTGATGGAATGTGATAGGCAAAATCTTCCGAGACCAATGCATATTCAGCGTATCCGCCATGTACATGATAGCCGGTAAACGTGGCCTGAGCACAGAGATTCTCTTGACCATGTTTGCAAAATTCACATTGGCCACATGTGTGTTGAAGCCAGGCTATTCCGACTCGGTCTCCTTCTTTGATGTGGCGAACACCAGGTCCAACTCGATCGACAAGGCCAATGGCTTCATGACCAGGAATAATCGGACGTGTGGCACGAGGCAGTTGACCTTCAACCACATGAAGGTCCGTCCGGCAGACGCCGCAAACATGCACCTTGACACGTACCTGACCAGGGCCAGGTACTGGGTCAGGAATATTCTGGAATTTTAGGGGCTGGTCTTAAACATTGCCTTCCTGTTGGAGGACCATGGCTTTCATACTGACAATAGGTTCCCTGTAAGTCCCCAATGAGGGAGGAGTTTATGGAGTGTCAGGAATGTGTTCGGAAGATGCGACTACACGAGGCGAATGATCAATGGGACGAAGTTCTTCAATGTCTTTTTTGCTGCCAGCGCCTAATTGTTTAAACTTCCTTGCCGATGGGAGGACTCGACTTTCTAGAGAGGCCACGGCGGCATTGTACGCCTCAACAGCTTTGCTGAGAGAGCCTCCAACTTTGCTCAGATGATCAGTCAATACACTCATGCGTTCCGAAAGCTCCTGGCCTAAAGCTCCAATGCGTTCGGCATCTTCTGTGATTTGTTCTTGCTTCCAGCCATAAGCAATGGCTTTTAATAAGGCGATAAACGTCGTTGGCGTGGCAATCACAATATTTTTATTCATGGCTGATTCGATGAGTGATGGGTCTTGTTCTGCCGCCGCGGCAAGAAATGAATCATTGGGAATAAATAAGACCACGAATTCCGGAGCAGCTGTAAACTGTCCCCAATATTCCTTAGCTGACAGTTGCGAGACATGGGTCTTCACTTGTGTCGCATGCCGGATCAGTGCCGCGCGGCGATCTTCATCATTTGTCGCTTCAAGAGACTCTAAAAAAGCACTAAATGGAACCTTTGAGTCAACGACGACTTCTCGCTGAGCGGGTAGTTTCACAATCATATCTGGACGTAACTGGCCGAGTGGTGTTGAGACTGTTTCTTGCTCAATAAAATCGCAATGAGATGACATGCCAGCGAGTTCTGCTGTTTTGCGAAGGGTAATTTCTCCCCACCGTCCCCTGACCTGAGGAGAACGAAGCGCATTGACTAATTTGGCCGTTTCAGATTGTAGGGTTGATTGGGCAAGCGCAACTTGGCGTAGTTGTTCCCCAACGGTGCTGAGTTCACGAACTCTTTTATGCTCAAGTTCTTTTGTTTCTTGCTGATAAGTGGTGAGGAGTTGAGTGAGTGGGTGGACGAGCGCTTCGATCGAGGTCTTTTTTTGTTCGAGATCCGTTGCACTTTCATCGCGCAAGGATTTAAATTTTTCTTCAGCCAAGGTCAGAAACCCCACGTTATTGCCAGCCAGAGCATCGGCGGCTAAGGATCGAAAGGCATCGGACAGGGTTGTTTTGGCTTCTTCGAGTAATGTGTGTTGAGCCGCAAGGTTCTGAGTCGCATGTTCATATTGAATCTCTGCAGAAATCTTGTCTGCTTCACTTATTCGCATTTGTTCGCTGATTCGATTGCAGGCATCTTGAATAGTCAGAAGCTGCTGACGAAGTTCCTCTACTCGAGATTCGGCCGCCGCCCGTTGTGTGGTTTCTTCGCTAAGGGCTGTAGTCATTGAGACCTTGGCCCGGGCACTGACAATGATCCATGCCAGACAGGATCCGGCTGAAAAGGTGAGAATGAGAATCATCCAATCGGGAATGAGGTCAGTCATTTAGTATCCTGGAAATCCTGGGATAAATGGGAGAAGGATGGACACGGTAATGAGGATAATGATGATCCATTCTAAGACTTCCATACGGCGGTTGCCGGTAAGACCCGCGAGCTTGTCATAAATACTTTCAATCGTCTCCAATTTTCGATGAATGCCGGCATCCCATCCCTGCAAGTGAAGACGTTGTGAGGTAAGACGGTAGACGCGCGCAAGGTATTGGTCTCCTAGCAGTTTGAGTGAATTCGTGACGCGTTCAAATAAAATGGCACCGTCAACTTGGAGTTGTCCAATTTCTCGTAGGTCGGCATGGAATGATCCCGGCCAACGGAAGCGTTTCCATTGATATTTTGTTAGAGAATCGTACGCATGATCTAAGGTCTGATCCAATTGATCGTCAAGATAGCGTCTTTCAAGCAGTTCGACATTGGCAAACTCGAGTACTGCAGCCACATCCTCCATCTCTTGGCCATAGATGAGGGCCCCGTTCCAATCGATGAAGGAAATATCAGACTTGCCAAATGAAATATGGCAAGAGGTGGAATCTCGAACTTCTTCATCAGACAAGGGTTCTCGTTCACAGCGGAGAATCTGTGCAATATCCTGAGTCAGAGGGGTCAGAACTTGAGAAGCGGTAAGACTGGGTTGAGTCGCTTCAACATGAAAAATAGAGTAATCTTCAACAAACGGGGCAATGGTTGGTTTTTCAACAGCACTCTGAATGGTACGTAAGAGGTGGCTGATTCGTTTTCCGGATTCGTCGAGCAGTTGTTTATTTTCGTATAATGCTTCACTTAGAGGAAGAAGCGCAGAAAACTCACCTTCAATTGGAATGGGGTAGATGACTGAGACCGCTCCGAAGTCATAGAGCACCACATCGACGGTAGATAATGTGTGATGGACTCCAATGTTCAGAGACTCAAGATCTTGGCTAATCCGAAGTGGAGGAGGGCGGTAGTCGAAGTATTGTGGCGCAGAACGTTTTCGTTTGAGGCGTCCACGCTTCTTCGTCGCGGTGATCAGTTGGTCGGCTTGATCTAAATGAATAGCCGTTCCGATGTCATATGCGAAAATGGCGAAACAGATCCCCTTTTCAATTTGAATGGTAGGTGGTGTCGTCATAATGTAAGATGGCTACGATGTTTCCGATATCATGTGCGAGGTAACTGTCGTTTCAACCACGAAGGCACGTTTGTAAGTGGAATCAAACTTTGGACATGCGAGGGCTATACTTGTTGTGATTTCTTCGCACTGTTTAATACTTCATCAATTAGCATACTCTTGTCCTTTTTTCTAGACGTCGCAAATCGATCTGCCTGACCTTTCATGCCACGTCCTCTCTACGCCAAGAAAGAAAAACGTCGAAATAAAGCGAAAGGGTCCATACTCCAGTGGATGAAATCGCATAAGGTAAAGACGTGTATTCTATTCTTCTTGCTGTATGTGCTGATGGAGGTCTTGTCGATTCCCTTCTGGAGTATTGGCAAGCTTCAAACCGAGAATCCTAAGGAAACAGCCATGATGCGACAACGTGTGCTTGAAGCTCAGGCTCAAGGTCGGTCACTAGAAATTATTCATCAATGGGTGCCCTTCTCGCAGGTGCCGAAGTCTGTTCGACAAGCCATTGTCATCGCTGAAGATGGAATGTTTTATTCGCATGACGGCATTGATTGGCATGAGGTGTGGGAGTCGGTCAAAGTCAATGTTGAGCAGAAGAAAATCGTGAGAGGGGCCAGTACTATTACGCAACAGGTTGCCAAAAACTTGTATCTTTCCACAAGCAAAACCCCAATGCGTAAATTCAAGGAATTGATTATCACGTGGCTATTGGAATCCCAACTCAGTAAATCACGAATTCTAGAGATTTATGTCAACGTGATTGAGTGGGGGAGAGGAGTCTTTGGCATTGAGGCTGCCGCTCAACAATACTTTGGCCGGTCGGCCAAACGGCTGAATCGTCATCAAGCGGCTCGCCTTGCTGCGGTGATCCCTAGACCGCTTCAGTATCAACCCAATTCGAATAGTCCGTATGTCATCAAAAAGAAACAGCGGTTGTTACGGCAAATGGAAGCGCGTGCACGTAATAGAAGGTGATGTGACGTAGATCGTAGGATGGTTACGGGCAACCTTCCATCTTATATATGTAATAACCATCCTTCGTAATGGCATCCGCTACGTGGGGAGGGGCACTTTGGCTGTGACAAAAACTACATTCTTTATTGGTAATGCTTGCATCATCCTCATGAATGCTGACTAACCATTCTTTGGCGTATTCAACGGCCTTCTGATCATCTTTGACTCCTGTAAATACATCAAAATGTATCGTATGCCCATCTTTGGCCTTCACATAGGTATCATACACATGAATCTGCATGATTGTTCCTTTCCTTAATAAGAAATATGGTTCTCAGCACTTCACTCAAGGATGATTCCATGATTTTTCAGCATGGTTCAACTAGTCTGGTTTGTGGCAAAATGAGGAGCAGAGGATGTCATGAATGACTGGTTAAAAAGAATGGCTCAGTTATTATCAGTGAGTGCAGAACATAGGATTTTTTGTTCAAGAAGCACACCGATGGTATGTAATTTTAGCACAAAATTTTCTCAACACATGCGACTCAATATTCATGGATTAAAAGCACAGATAATTAATGGGGGAATTCAATGAAGATCACTGAAATGTCGTTTACGGGATACCCTGTGACGGACCTTCCCAGAGCAAGGAAGTTTTATGAAGAGGTCTTAGGGCTTGTGCCTTCGTGGGTGAATGGCACTGATGAAAAAGCTTGGGTGGAGTATAAAATTGGTCCGTCAAATTTAGCGATTACGAATATGGCCAAGGAATGGAAGCCGTCGGCTGATGGTCCGTCGGTTGCTTTAGAATTGGATGATTTTGAGGAAGCCATTCGAGAACTCAAGTCTCAACATGTGCCGGTTCTCATCGAACCATTTGAATCCCCAGTGTGCCATATGGCCGTGATTGCTGACCCTGATGGCAATGGCCTCATTATCCATAAACGGAAATTATCATGAATATTCGTTATTCAAGTGCTGTTTGTTCATCTTGAGCAACATGGCCGCGCATGGATTTATCTGTGATGTTCTTTTCGATTTCTAGTGCAATCACGCGTGCGAGTTGATTGGCTGATAGGGCACCCATGGGAAGGTTTTTCGTTTCTGAGTAATACGGATCTTCGGGTTCGGCCTTGCGATGATAATTGATAAGGATCTTTGCAGGTTGAATAGACGTTTCTTTTTTGCCTACCACGACTGACTTATCTTTAGGTGCCACACGAGTTCGCGTGGCCCAATCTCGGGAATCAATCTTCACAAACGCCACGTTCCAAATCCGTCCATTCAATACATTTCGCACTGCCTTGGGAGTATGTTCGTAAAAATACGGTTTTCGGATAATGATCTGGAGTGCTTCGCGAATACGAATGTCATAGAGCTTTACTGTGGAGTCAGGGTGTGATGGTTTCATCAGTTCCGTGGAGCCCATATCGTAATATGGTTGGTTCATCAGACTCTGATAATCATCAACTGTCGTGAGATAGGTTTGAAAAATACCCTGTAGGGCTTGTTCTCGTTGCTTGCCTGACATCTCTTTGATTTCTTTGACGGTTTTAATTGGTGCCGTTTTGAGGTCCCGTTGTACAGACACTCTTCTTGGTTTTGATGATGTGGCGGCTTTGCTCAGGACCCACTGAAATTCTCGTTCAAGACGTGGGATCAGTTTCTCGGGATAGTTGACGTAGCCTTGTTGTTCGAGCATTGAGGCATTCACGAGGAGAATGACTTCTTTCTGTGCTTTGGTTCGTGCGACGAGGAAGAGAAATTCTTTGAGAAAACGATTAAATACTTTTGGTTCAATGACCACTTTTTGCAGGAGGTTATTTTGTAACGCCTCATCAAATCTTGGGTATTTTTGGCGTGCTTGAACCATTGTCGTGAAGGCCGCCACGATTGTTTGCCGGGAATTTTCTGCCAGAGACCTGGGCAATACGATGTTTTCCGCGGCTCCCCTGCCTTTCTCAATAAACACCTTCACTGCAGTTCCATGTATAGGGTGTCCTTCGGTATCTTCCGTTTGCTGCTGTTTGTCGTGGTGCCCATCACCGCCACTCGCCATACTCATTGAGTACACAGTCGATGCGACTATGATGAAGAGGCAAATCTGTAGATTGGTTATCCATGCACTAGGTTTGCTTGGTTTCCTCCGATGGACTCTAGATTTTTCCAAAAAAAACATGTGGCAATTCCTGTAAGGGTTTAGTCGTCAATGTATTCCATCTTGCCCGTTGGCTTAATCGTCAAGAGCTTTAAGCGAGGTAACGGTTACACCGATGTATATCATATTACTTACTTATATTCTTTAGGAGGTATCTGATGGAGGAACTAACCCCCGTTCGCCAGAGTTATGGACGTTGTGCCTTGAAGCCAGATTTTATTGACTATTTTTATGACGAATTCTTGAAAAGTCATCCGGCCATCGCGCCGATGTTTATCAACACGGATTTCAAGATACAAAAAGAGTTACTGCAAACCGGTATTGGCATGTTGTTAGCTTATTTAGAGGGGAAGCCTGCCGGGAAAATGACTATCGATCGGATTGCTGTGAGTCATAACAAGACTCATATGAATATTGATCCAAATTTTTACCAGTATTGGATTGATAGTTTGATTAAAGCGGTTAAGCATTGTGATTCAAGGTATACTCCAGACCTTGAGCGAAGCTGGCAAAAGGTGTTACGTGCGGGTGTGGATTGTATTGCTTCGCAGCACGACGTTCCAACCTCATAGTCCTTCATGTTTTCTGTAAATGTCCCGTCAGGCCGGTGACGGGATAACCTCTCTCATTTCCTCTAACGAAGTCTATCAAATCAGTTAGATCTATGGCCACGTGGGCCTCATTTGCTCATTTCTTGCGAAGCCTGCGATAATCCACATAGCATTGAATGATAAGAGTAAGCGTAGGTTCATCTATACATGGGGAGATCATTATGAAAAATGTCATACAACGGCAGAATCTTTCATTCGTGTTCTTAAGCGTCTTGATGCTATGTTTGAGTCCCGCCCTGTTCTCAAGTATGGCCATGGCCGACACTGAGAAAACGAAAGTCCTCTATCATGTAGATAGCAATGATCTGGCAACGGTGAAATATGCGATGGCACTCATCAATAAGCATATTGAAGCTGAAGGTGGGCCGGATAAGATTGATATTAAGTTAGTGGTGCATGGACCGGCTCTCCCTCTCTTTGAAGATGCGACTGTCGATCCAGATCTCAAGGCTAAGCTGAAGACGGTCATTGACCAAGGCGTGGGTGCTGAAATGTGCCAAGTGTCGATGAAGTTATTTGGAACCCCTCTTGAGAAACTTGTGGCCGGATTTACGCCAACCAAACATCCTGTGGCGGTTAAACGAATTGCTGACCTGCAAAAAGAGGGATATATCTATATAAAGCCATAACACAGAAATTTTTCTCATTGTTGTTGAAGGAGGGTTGGGTACGAAGGTGCTCTATCCTCCTTCTTTTTTCACACCGTTTCTTTCCTGCAACATCAGAAGCTCTGGGTCTTGCTCTGCACATGTATACTCAACTGCCCCTCACGCGTCGAACCATAGAGGCCTATGAAACGCATCACGATCTTTTTCTTCGAGAATGGAATAAACGAACGTATACGATTCCACCTCTCTTGAATGAATGGGGTAGTCATTTGCCAAAGGGTGGCTTACTTCTGGATTTAGGTTGTGGACCTGGTCAGGATACTCGTTTTCTTCGACGACAGGGTTTTCGAGTTTACGGTGTAGATCTGACGTGGTCCTTTCTCCAAGCCGGGAAAAGACGATCGCCTCGCTTGCCGCTTATTCAAGCCGATATGCGACATCTGCCATTTTCCTCTGCTGAGTTTGAGGGCATCTGGGCTGCGGCTTCGATTATCCATTTACCCAAATCGCATGTTCGAACGTTATTCAGGAAATTGTTTACTTTAACCAAGCCTGGAGGCTGGTTGGCTTTTACGGTTATGTATGGTCGTGAGATTGGCGTTCCTCGGCAGCAATGGATTCCTAATCGGTATCTGGCAAAGTGGCACAAAAGAGAACTCAAGAAAACCGTGCAGACTACTAAGTGGGAAGTTGTATTGATCGAAAGGGTGAAGAATCAGGAACGGAAAGGCGCGTGGCTGAATGTCTTGGCCAGGCGACCGAATTAAGCACCATATTTCGTCGCATAGAGCATGGTCCTGTCCGTGCCTTTCTCGAGATACGGTTTACGAGCAAGGGGAGACGAAACTATGGGTTTGACTGTGCACAGCGAAATCCAATTGTGGCTTCACGTTGTTGAGGAAATGCCCCCCCCCGTGTCGCCGTTCGAAGCATCACTATTTTGCTCTTCCATGACCCACCCCGCACACTTTTGTAGCGTCCACTTTTTGGTCCTTGAGGGTTACGCTGCGGCATCGTTGGATAATAGTCTGATCCAAACCAGTCATGAACCCACTCTGCGACATTTCCTGCCATATGGAACGCCTTAAACGGACTTTGCCCTTCAGGATAACTGTTGACCGCCGCCACGAGAGGAATTTGATGGACATGATATTGCCCAAAGACGACTCGTGCGGTGGAGGGTTCGTCACGTCCCCAAGGGAAGACTTGTCCATCCACACCACGAGCAGTTTTTTCCCACTGTGCTTCTGTTGGTAACTGTTTGCCTTGTGCGTGACAAAATGCATCAGCTTCCTTCCATGTGACATAGAGTGCTGGCCAGGGGGCTAATACTTCATCTGGAATATAATGAATATCAATCAAGTGCCAAATCAGTTCTTGTAATTCATCAGAAACTTCTACGTGATGTTGGAAATAAAATGCCAGAAGTTCGCCGAGCGTGACTTCATATTGGTCAATATGAAACTCATCAATCCAAATAGGACGTCGAGGAAACTCCGTATCATCATATTGGGTATCACTATTAAATGCGTCAGCATCACGACGCGTCGTTCCCATGAAGAATTCTCCAGCTGGGATGGTGACCATTGGGGAGGCTTGAGCCATTGCCGCTATGCCATGTAGATGTTGTTCGAGCTCTGGTGAGACTTTTTCGGCTTTTGTGACAATCGGCAAGAGCAGAAGACTAAAAACAGATAACATCACAAGTGGGTATAATATTTTCATATTTTAGCTGCGAGTCCAGTTTGTTTCGAGGCGTCGTCTTGGGCCGAATGGGAGTTGAGCATACGTGTATTGGGCTGTCATTTATTGGCTCTGAGTGTAGCAGGATCGTATCGGATCGCCCAAGAGTATGAGTCGTTGAATGAGTGGAAAGAAAGAAGACGGTTTTTTTCGAAATCTCTCCTTTTATTTTTTGTCCCAGTAATTATACCAAATATATGAAGCTTTCTGGATGTGTTCCCTCAAATTTGGTATTTTCCCCTAGTCCTTGATTTCGCCATCCCCCTCTGCGGATTCATTCTTTCAATCCTATGTCCAAGGGAGAGGTCTATTATGAGGCATCGATTGTTGCTGATTGCACTATGTGTCGCATGTATGTTTCTTTCCAATTATACCGTGGCGCCGGCTCAAACCGGACAGGTCTGGACATCTAAGAAAGTGCTTGCATTGAAAGGGAGTGTGGTAAAGGAACGCGTGAAATTTCCAGTGAAACTATCTACTGGAAAAAAGTTTACGATGGCCGCTAGTTTTTTCTTTAAAGTGAAACAGATCAAAGGCTGTCTCTATCACAACGAACGTGGAAGGTTGATTGCGTGCTTAAGAGCGAAGAATATAAAGAAAAAGCCAATACAGACCTTAGTTCATGGTCTCACGTATGATCATCGTTATTGGAATAGTCAGACGGTGAACGGCAAAAGCTATTCGTATGCTAGATTTATGGCCAAGAATGGCTTTGTGGTGTTGGCTCTTGATTTACTCGGAAGCGGGAAGTCTGGAGTCCCGGATGGAGATCAGCTGACTCTGCAAGAATCATCTTTTACGATAGCCCAAGTGCTTTTTAGCCTTAAGTCTGAACAGAACCCGCTTCATTCTTCTTTCGAAAAAGTCATTGTGGTTGGTCATTCCCTGGGAACAATTCTCAGTGTGGCGACATTGGGAACGTGGCGCCATGCTGCAGATGCATTGATTGTGACTGGTTGGGCGTTTGCTCCGCATGTGGTGTTAGCGCCAGAATTAGTGCAGGCGGCTTTTGAAAATCCATATGTACAGCTTCCACCTCAGGTCCGTGAAGATTTATTCTATTTTTTACCAAAGGCCGATCATCGGGTTATTGCGTTTGATAATCGTAGGCTCGCTGATCAAACTCCTCGAGGAATTTTTACACAAGGTCTCCCCTTGCTCGAAGCGATGGAAAGGGGCAATGCCGATGATGTGGAATTTATTAAGGCTTTCTCGCGATCGAGCCGGATCCAAGTTCCTGTGCTGATCCAGTTAGGAGAGTTTGATGCCATTGCTCCTTCAAGGCTTGCGAGTCAAGAAGCTTCATTTTACCCAAATGCGTCGAAGGTCACGGTTCAAGTTCTTTCAAATATTGGGCATGCGTTTAATTTACATGTGAATAATCAAAAGAGCTGGAAACGTGTGAAGCGGTGGTTAACTCGACGAGGCTACTGATGTCGTTATTAAGTGATCTGACGTCACCCTGTATCACTGGTGACGTCAGACTCGTTTGATGGGGGGTTATTGGACTAGAGAGTCTCTCCCAATCTGATCTTTCCGAATGTCATATTCCTTCTGATCGATTTTCCCATCCTTGAGGTCGTCGTCGATACGATCTTTTTGTGTTTTTAAATTGTATTCGTAGCCACCAGCACCGACAGCTGCCCCACCGAGCACACCTAAGGCCGCACTTCCACCTGGACTTGAACAGCCAGATAATGCCAGTAGCATCAAGGCAGCGAGAGGTAGTGAAAACTTATACATGCTGAACCTCCTTCTATAAAAACGATTGAACGAAATATGATGGTCAGGGGGTATATCGATTTCGAGAATATTTGAGAGTCAATGGTTGCGTAAAAGAATGTCTCATGAATTTCACGGTTGAGGAACGAATGTTAGGGGTGTGCCTGCACAGCGTTTATGGTTAACCGTGAGTCGTTGTTCTTCTTCTCTAAGCACGATTCATGATTTCATACTGTTGAGTGATCCGTCATCATGGCCTAAGAGTCAGCCTATCATTTGAGGCGGAGATTGGTAAAGTTTTTGTCTCCTACAGTCAGATTATGAAGTGGTTAGTCTTCAGTCATTCAGTGACTTGGAGCCCAGCAATCTTTGTGCCAGAGACGTTGGCTCGGGTGGTTTCTTGCTGAGGGAATAGTCCTACTTCCCTTCATGTATCAGCAGGATTATAGTAAGGAATATCCATCTGAGATGGTGGGAGTCCCGCATATATTCTATCGATGGGAGCGGGCAGTCGGCTTGACATTAGCTTGGAGCCAGCGCAATCTACTTCATTCGCTGTGTAGAAAATGCAACATGATGCCTGAAGCAAGCACTCCATGAACGGAGGTCGTCGTCTTGTATCCTGCAACTTCTCCCAGATCCCCGACGATTAGCTAGAACATGCCAACTCCATCCTTACCTGAATCATCTCCTGTTGACCTATCCACCGGTACATCGGAACGCGAGTTATTGCATGTTCGGCAAGTGGCTGAACTTTACGCTCTCGCACCATTGGGAATCGTCGCCTCTGTTATTAACGGCCCAATTCTCGCGTTCGTTCAATGGAACGTCACTTCTCATGAACGTATGCTTATCTGGCTTGCCTGTTTGTTTGTCGTTAACTTGGGATGGTGCGGCCTGGTTTACCTGTATCGTAAGCAACCGAAGACAGAGAGTGATGCACAGTCTTGGTGTCGATGGTTTTTAGTCGGCAATTCGTTTTCAGGTTTAGTTTGGGGTGCATTAGCTGTGTTTCTGTATCCAGTAGACTTTACTCCACATCAAATATTTTTAGCTTTAGTATTAGGGGGGATGATCGCAGGTTCGACGGCGATTCATTCCGCTTCAAAAGCTGCGTTTCTTGCTTTTAGTTTGCCAACAGGGCTGACGATTGTTGTGCGGTTATTGGTTGAGGGCAGCCATTTTGATGTCATGATGGGACTATTGGGTCTCATCTATCTTGCTATGATGTTCATGACCATGCGGCATAACCATCAGGTGTTTGTGAATGCCATCAGGCTTCAGTTGGAAAAAACACAATTGATTCTCCATCTCTCGGATGAACGGGATAATGCGAAGGTTTTGAATAAGGCCTTGAATGAAGAGGTCAATGCCTGCCAGTTGATGGAACAAGAACTGATTCAACACCGCAATCACTTAGAACAGTTAATTGAAGATCGAACGACTCAACTTCGAACATCTGAGGCACGGTTTCTTTTTCTTGCTGAAAATATTGGAGACCTTATTTGGATGATGGATATTGAAGCCCACCGTTTTAGCTACATGAGCCCTGCCGTTGAAGGTTTGCTGGGATATTCATCCGCGGAGGCCATGTCATTGTCTCTACAAGACATTTTGACTACACGTTCAATGCAGAAGGCACGAGTGATCTTGGAAGAGGAATTAGCGCTTCCTCGTAATCAAGCGCCAGAGTCAACCAGATATCGTAGTATGGAGCTTGAACATCTCTGTAAAGGTGGCTCAACGGTCTGGGCTGAAGTGCGTGCCAGTCTTGTTCGGAATGATCATGGAATAATCATCGGATTTGTTGGTGTCGCCCGTGATATCACCGATCGCAAAAAACTTGACGAAGCCAGGCACCGATTGGAAACGCAATTATTACGATCGCAGAAGATGGAGGCCATTGGAACCCTTGCCGGTGGTATTGCTCATGATTTTAATAATTTACTGACTGGAGTTCTTGGAAATATTTCACTTGCCAAGGGTTTTTTGTCTGAAGAGTTTCCTGGATTTCGTTTTCTACGAGTAGCGGAGCACGAGGGCATACGTGCCAAGGGGTTGACTCAGCAATTGCTAACCTTCGCGAAGGGGGGTGAGCCCATCAAGAGCCTGGCTTCATTGGAGCTTCTCGTGAAGAATACGGTGGAATTTGCCTTATCGGGGTCTGCCGTGGCTCGTGAATATGTCTATGATGAACCCTTATGGTTAGTCGAAATTGATGCAGGACAGATTAGTCAGGTTGTCCAAAGCCTTGTGACCAATGCGGTACAGGCGATGTCAACAGATGGACAATTGACGATTCAATGGGAAAACCTCATTTTTGATAAATCATCAAAATCCTTGGAGATTCCCGTTCCTTTTGGTTGGTACGTCAAAATTTCTTTTACTGATACTGGTACCGGCATCGCTTCTGGTGACTTGCCTAAAATATTTGATCCCTACTTTACGACGAAATCGGATGGTCATGGATTAGGCCTGACGTCTGTCTATGCGATTACTAAAAAACATCATGGACATGTGACGGTGGAATCGGTCTTGGGGAGGGGGACGTGTATTTCGCTCTATTTTCCTGCTTCTCCAGATAAAGGGACTGACTTGTCGCCGCCTCCCGCGGGAAGGAGAAAGGGGACAGGGAAAATTCTCGTGATGGATGATGAGGCATCCATTCGTATGCTTGCGAGTGAAATGTTACAGGAATGCGGGTATTTTTTTGAAATGGCCAAAAATGGAGAAGAGGCGCTGAGATTGTATCAAGAAGCGCAAAAGGTTGATGAGCCATTTTCTGCTGTTATTCTTGACTTAACCGTACCTGGGGGGCTGGGTGGGAAAGAGACTATGGATCAACTGTTGCAAATTGACCCAGATGTCAAGGCTGTCGTCACCAGTGGATATTCTAATGATCCGATCATGTCAAAATATCGCACATTTGGCTTTCAAGCGGTCATGACGAAACCCTATACTCTCTTAGAGTTGAGCGATGTCATGTATCGTATGGTCATGGAGTCTGAAGAGTCGTAGATTCTATCCTTGGACACCTTCCACAGTCGTCCTTCCTTGCGATTTTGGCGTTCCCCTCGTGCTCACATCCCCATGTCAGCGCCTTATACATTACAGTTTTGTGGGTGTGGATTCCTTGCACTCACGAATAAATCCGAATTTTTAGAGATGTTCAATGCAGCAAATAGGCTGTTCTTGTGACTAATCGCGGATATTCTCTTTCTCTGGTTCTTCCTCGCATCGTTTACAATTCAAATATTCCCCAAGGTGAGCCGTGCGTCCTTCCTCAGCCATGACCCATGGGCGATTAATCCAGGGTGGATTGTGTCTGACATGTTGCCCATGACCACATGCGAGATCAGCGACCCAATCCTGTTCTTCGTCGAGATGATAGCCAATGATTGGTTGATTCATGTTGATACCTGATGACTACGCAGCGCATTGTAACTGGAGAAGTTTAAGCAGTGTCTTTGCAGTGAGACTAACATCTCATGTCTGGTATTTCTATGCTCACATATGACGAATATTTTTCACATCAAGCCAGTCCCGCATCCAGTCCCCAAGAATATTGACGGCGAGCACAACCAGCATGAGTGCAACGCCGGGAGCGATGACGACATGAGGTGCCACAAGCATGTAGCGTGTACCGTCGCGAATCATACTTCCCCATGAGGCATCGGGAGGTTGTACTCCCAGACCTAAAAATGAGAGGCCTGCTTCAGCGACGACAATGCCAGCAATTCCAAAGCTCATTTCAACAATTAACGGAGCACTGAGTAACGGGAGGAGGTGATAGATCATGATACGGCTAGACGTCGCGCCAAGTGCACGTGCAGCGGTGACATGGTCTGTCTTTTTGATCGTTAGCACTTGTGCTCGTGCGAGACGGGCATAGCCAACCCATCCAACACAAGTGAGGGCGAGTACGACATTTTTGATGCCGGGTCCCATGATACCCGCTAAGGTAATGGCTAGTAAGATTCCAGGAAAGGCTAGAAAGACATCAATGATCCTGGTGAGTAGGTGATCGATCCATCCGCCCCAAAAGGCCCCGGCGATTCCTAAGATTGTGCCAACTAGTGAGGAGAAAAGAATAACAAAAATAGCAACAAGGAAAGACGTTTGGGCACCGATAATCAGTCGATCACTGATAGAGCGACCGAGTTCATCGTGTCCGAACCATACGTCAGTTGATGGTTGAGATAAAATGTTTGTCAAATCTATGTGATTAGGTGCAAGAGAGAAAGTGGAGCCTAGTAGAGCCAATAGGCACCAGATACAAAGAAGAATGAGAGGTAGCCACAGACGTATCATGAGGCGTCTCGTATACGAATTCGAGGGTCAAGCCAGGCATAGAGGATATCAGTGAGGAGATTGACTCCGATATAGATGAGACTGATGCACAAGATTGCGGCCTGCACGATGGGGTAGTCTCGCTGTTGAATGGCCTCGATCATTAACGAGCCGATTCCTGGCCATGCAAAGACTGTTTCAGTGATGACCGCGCCACTTAGTAAGGAGCCAAGTTGGAGTCCAAGCAATGTCATCACTGGCAACATTGCGTTACGAAGTGCGTGACGAATAATTGTACGAGACTCTGTCAAGCCCTTGGCTTGAGCTGTTCGAATGTAGTCTTCATGAATAACTTCGAGTACTGCACTCCGAATCATCCGAGAGAGGATGGCGGCCATAGCTGTCCCTAGGGTGAGAGCGGGAAGGATTAAGGACAAAACCCCATCTCGCCCACTCACAGGAAACCATCCTAACCATAACGATCCAACCATGATCAGCATGGGCCCTAACCAAAAATTTGGAATGGAGACGCCTGCTAAGGCGAAGGTCATCGCGCTGAAATCGATCAAGGTTTTTTGGCGTATAGCTGAGAGAATCCCAAGAGGAAATGCCAGAGTCAGTGCGACAATCGTTGCCCCTAATCCTAATTCAACAGTTGCAGGGAATCGTTCGAGGAAAATATCAGTAATCGCTCGACCTGAATGAATGGAGGTCCCAAGATCAAATTGAATGAGTCGTTGAAGGTAGTTCAGCAGTTGGCTGTGGATAGGAAGATGAAGGCCAAGTGCTTGACGGAGAGATTCTTTATCAGTTGCATGAGCAGTTTCTCCTAACATCACATCGATGGGATCTCCTGGAGTCAGGTGGAGAAGAATGAAGACTAAACAGGTGACACCAAGAATGACGACTATGGCGCTGAAGAGTCTTGAGAGAATGAATGTGAACTTGTTCAATGTTCTTCGTGCTCAGGTTGGGAGGTCAAGTTGGATGAGGTTCGTTGTACGCTGAGTAACCCATCATAGTTTCCATCATTGGAAAGTGTATATCCCGTAATAGAGCGACGGGCAATAAAGACATGTTCTTCAAACCACAGGGGTACATACGGAAGCGCCTCGAGTAAGTGCGTTTGAAGGCGTTGATAGATGTCACGCTTCTCCTGAATATTTTGAGTTGACTGTGCCTGGTCAATTAAGAGGTCAGTGCGATCATCGACGAATTTTCCACGATTGGCACCCTGAGGTGGAATGGAGTCACTATGAAACGCGTAGTGAAATATATTTGGGGTTTTCAGTCCTACCCAGGCGAGACTGTACATCTGAAAGCGTCCAGCTTTGATATCGCCATAAAATGTCCCCCAATCATGACTGTGAATAGATGTCCGAATGCCAACTTGTGCGAGCTGATGTTGAAGAATGGTGGCCAGTCTTAAACGAAAGGGATCGGTGGATGTTTTGTAGTTGATCTGGGCTGGGTGCATGTCTGTAAACCCAGCTTGACGTAAAAGGGTTCGTGCTTGTTGGGGATCATAGGAATATTCTGACAAGGTTGAGGGACCAGTCCAATGCGTGGGGGGAAACAACGCATTGGCAGGATGAGCCGTATCACCAAACACATAATGGATGATGCTGCTTCGATCAATTGCATGGGCAATGGCTTGTCGGACCTCGTGTTTTCCGACAACTGGATCTTGAAGGTTAAAGCCCAGATAGGAAAAGTTTGAACCTGCTCGTCGTTGAATCTGGACCATGTGTTCTTTGGCAAGATAGGGAATCAGCTCAGGTGGAAGATCATTTTGCAGCATGTCAATTTCACCCGCTAATAACTTGAGGGTTCGGACAGTTGGGTCAGGAATACGCAAAAACTCGAATAATTGTTCATCAAAGATCCTCATCAGGCGCCAACGTGTGTCATCTGGCCGATCGACAAAGGTGAAAGGCCCACTTCCTATTGGATGTTCGTGAAACGGGTGCTGGTTGTGGATAAGGTTCGCTGAGAGAATACCGATAACAAGGTAACTAGGAAACAGCCCATCTGGATGAGAGAGATAAAAATCGACACTATCATTGGAGGATGTCTGTATCTCGGATATCAAAGAGAGCGTGCTGCGATGTGGCGATTGATTGTCTGGATTCAAGATAAATTCATAGGTAGCTTTCACGTCATTGGACGTTAATTTGGGTCCATGGTGAAATGTCTGGCGATTGTCCTGTAAATGAAAACGATACTGCGTTGGGGATATCTGTTCCCATGTTGCAAGGGATGGGATCGGCTGAGCGGTTTCGTCAAAATCAACAAGGCGTGCATACAAGAGGCGATTCATTCGAGCTGATGTGGCATCAGTCGCAAATCGTGGGTCAAGGTTCGTTGGCCTATTGGCCAGACCAAAGCGTAGCACATTGTTTGGCTGTGTCTCGCTGCAACCTACGATGAAGCTAGTAAGAATCAGGAATACAAGAAGCTGAAGTTGTCTAGTTGTTCGCGAGTGATGAATCATCTTGAAGTATGACTCTAAGAATACCGTATCTTGAGTCTTTCTCCAACTGTCATACGGTCTGTGGTCCATGAAGATGGAAAAGGTGCCCGCAGCATCTATTTTGAGGGTGATGCATGTGTATTTCAATTAATCGCCAGGAGATATCTCTATGAATGATGCTGTTGCAGCCTTGCCTAGACCCGAAGTCGGCTCTGCTCTTGTTCAATCTCAATCGCCTCAGGTACCTCCTCAAGGTCCTGTGACAATTCAAGAGACGGGGTTATCTGAAGAACTCTTAGTGCAATTGCTGATTAAGACATTGGTTGCGACAGGAGAACTCACTGAAGCGACTGGCGGAGAGCATCTGAAGCTTCCCTATAGTGTGATGAAAGAATTGTTTACGATTCTCCAGAGAGAAAAACTCTGTGAAGTTCGAGGTCATGGAGAACCACTAGGGGTCTTGTATCGGTACACCTTAACAGAAGAAGGTCGTAGAAGGGCCCAAGCCTATTTTGAACTCAGTCGCTATGTCGGTCCCGCACCGGTCACTCTCTCGCAATACACTGACATGATTAATCGTCAGCCTGTTGGTAACCTGACTATTACGCGAAGCATCGTCGAAAAAGCCACTGCTCACTTAGTCCTTCCTGAAAAGACGGTGGAGCAAATTGGTGAAGCCATCAATTCTGGATGGCCTATCTTCCTCTATGGTCCTCCTGGAAATGGGAAGACGGTTATTGCTGAAGCGATTGGACACATGTTGAAGATGGTGGGAGGAGGAGATATCTATATTCCTCATGCGGTTGAAGTTGACGGACAAATCATCCAAGTGTTTGATCCCATTTCGCATATTATTGTCGATGCTGTTTCTGAACCCTCAAAGTCTTTCATCGAAACAAAGGTTGAACGAGATGCACGATGGGAACTATGCCATAGGCCTGTTGAGTTTGCTGGTGGAGAGTTAACGATGGCGATGCTGGATTTGTCTTTTAACCCGATTTCCAAATATTACAAGGCACCTCCACATATTAAAGCCAATGGAGGCGTTTTCCTAATTGACGACTTCGGCCGACAACTCATGCGACCTCGAGATTTGTTGAATCGATGGATTGTCCCTTTGGAGAAGCGCGTGGATTATTTAACGCTTCATACTGGAAAGGTCTTTCAGATACCCTTTGATACGATCGTGATTTTTGCCACAAATTTGGAACCGCAGAAGCTTGCGGATGAAGCATTTCTTCGCCGTATTCGCAATAAAGTGTACATTACCGACCCCACGCCTGAACGGTTTCGATTTATATTCAAAGAAGTGTGTCTACAGAAAGGAGTACCCTATACGCCTGAGGCTGTCGACTATCTCTTTGAGCATGTGTATGGGAAGTATCAATTGAACATGAGGAGTTGTCATCCCAGAGACTTGGTTGAGCAAATTCTGAGTATTGCCAAATTCAAGGATATTCCACCATCCCTGGATAAGGTTCTGCTGGACCGTGCCTGTCATACCTATTTCTTTGTTGAAGAAAAGGACGACGACCTTGGAGGGGATGGGGTTGATTGATGGGTATCTTTCGTATCAATACTTTCCTCAAGAGTCATTCCTGTATTTTCACTTAGTGTGCAGTTTGATTTTTTGTCGCTCATTGTTTTGCCTGCCTATATTCTATTTCATGGTTCCTTCTTTCCAATGTTGGCCATTTTTTATCCCGAAGCGATCCTGATACACTTGTATGCAGTGTATGATTGAATTGGAATAATTAGGTCTTCTCTTTCCTCAATCTTATTTCCTACGTTATTCCCGGCTTGAGGTGTCGACCGTACAAATCGTATGAGGACTTTCCTCCTGCTGTTGAGGGTTCAAGCTTTCCTCACGTCATGTATTGCGTGAATCTATATTCAAATAGATGAAAATTGATGATATGACTATCCAGGAGAGTCGGGCATTTGTCGTTCGACAGTCTCAGGGAAGAAAAATTACAATAGGCCGTGAGCCTATACATACTGAAACACAGGGGAGTGGCGTCATGGCACAGAAAGTTTTAATCGTTGATGATGAGCCCGATATTCTGGAGCTGGTTCGATTTCATATCGAGAAAGAAGGGCTACATTGTTATTCTGCAACAGATGGAGAGGCCGCTCTCCGCCTTGCTCGATCAGAGAGACCTGATCTCATTATTTTAGACTTAATGTTACCTGGGATTGATGGGCTAGAAATTTGTCGACTCCTTCGGAGGGAGCCCAACACTTCACATATTGCTATTATCATGCTGACAGCCAAAGCTGAAGAAGTGGATCGGATTGTTGGATTGGAAGTGGGGGCTGATGATTATATTGTTAAGCCATTTAGTCCACGTGAACTGGTTGCACGGGTGAAGGCCGTATTACGTCGTGGGCGAGCACCTGACGAGAGTCAGCTTAAAAAGGTTGGGGCCTTGGAGGTTGATGAAGCGAAGCACCAGGTGAGAGTTGCGGAGAAAGTCGTAGAGCTCACTGTGAAAGAATTTGACTTACTCTGTGCGTTGATGGCAGCGAAAGGGAGAGTGTTGAGTCGTGATCAGATATTAGAATCAGTGTGGGGGTACACGAATGCGATAGATATTGAATCTCGAACGGTGGATGTCCATGTTCGGCGTCTTCGAGAAAAGCTTGGTGTTGAGCAGGTGCGGATTGCTACGGTGAAAGGCGTTGGGTACCGATTTGATGGGGAATCCTAACATGGAAAATGTAATGTAGGCTGATGAGTCGTCAATTTACCATAAGGCTATCACTGGCACTGGTCGTGAGTTTTGCCATCGGAATAGTGAGTGGTTCGTTCCTTATTGGGACGACCATGTCCGTGAGTCTTGTCCTTCTGTGTTTGGGAGTCAGTGCGATCGTTGTCTTCTGGATAGGGAACGGGATCGTGAATAGATGGCTCCATCCAGTGCGTGAGGCTCAACGTGTGGCAGAAGAATTAGTGTTGTTATTAGGCCCGAATGAACAGGTTGAGAGAACTGGGGATGAATTAGAAGAATTGCAGAAAATTCTCAGATATCTGTCGCTGCGTCTGTTAGAACGTCTGCATGTACTGGAAGAAGAACGAGCCAAGGTCACGGCCATTCTGGATAGCATGGTGGAAGGCGTTATGGCTCTCGATTCCCAAGGGCGTATTGTGGTGGTTAACCCCAGCGCACGGCGTATTTTTGATTTAGCTGATGAACCGGTAGAGGGCCGACCTTTGTTAGAGGCCATTCGAAATCGTGAACTGACTGAATTTGTTGAATGGTGTCAATCTCACACTAGTTCGGAGCGTTGTGGGCGAGAAATTGTGCTGACCATGCCGCAGCGTCGTGTCCTTGATATTAATGCGATGCCGCTGGTCGTATCTGGTCAACCCCGTGGCCTTGTATTGGTACTGCATGATATTTCTAAAATTCGGCAATTGGAGCAAGTGCGAGCAGAGTTTGTGGCGAATGTCTCGCATGAGCTTCGCACGCCGTTGACAGCTATAAAAGGATACTTAGAAACCTTGCTGGATGAACCGTCGAGCGATCCCGTTATGTATCGGCGTTTCTTGGGAGTGGCTCATACGCATGCCGATCGGTTGGGGCGTTTGGTCAATGATTTAATGAACCTTTCCGATATTGAGACGGGAAAAATCTCTTTCAACCCAGATCAGTTGTTATTGATGGAAGTCGTCAATGAAGTTTCAGGGATCTATGAGCCTGAGGCGCTCAAGAAAGGGATCGTGCTCGTAAATCAGGTTCCTTCTGATGTCCAGGTGTTTGCTGATCGAGATCGTGTGAGTCAAATCATCGTGAATCTTGTCGATAATGCTTTAAAATATACGTCGCGTGATGGGAACATTACGTTTATGACCTTACCCACAAATGGAAAGCCCGAGCATGTGACGTTACAAATACGCGATACTGGCCAAGGTATTCCCCCAGCAGATCTTTCTCGTATCACTGAACGATTTTACCGTGTCGATAAGGCTCGGTCTCGTGAAGAGGGAGGGACAGGGCTTGGGCTCGCTATCGTCAAGCACCTTGTTCATCTACATAGTGGTACCATTCAGATTACAAGCGAACTTGGAAAAGGTACGACAGTAGAAGTGGTCTTACCTGCCAGAATGTTGTCCCTAACTTAATTTACTCTTATCAGCATTTTTTTCTGCTACACACCCTTGAAGGAGAAAGGATCATGTGACTCTTGGTCCTTTGGACATATCAGAAAATGATTGGATCAGAATGGGAATAAAAGTGAGGAGTGCTGGGAGGGCCGCACGAAATTCTTGTTGGGTGTTTAAGAAAAAGAGCAGAAGACTACCCAGAACTATCGTCAATGGTCGTTTAATGGCGCTCCAGGCACTACTTGTTTTTTCCGTTTCTTTGTTTTCGAGTCTATCTTCGACAGCGGCGTTCCTGACAAAGTCACGAAAAGTTGTATTCATCAATCGAAGATCAGGATCAAATCGGATAATCCCTCTTTGTAAGAGTGAAGGAATGCCTGGATGGTGAATGTGGATGAATCGGTCTCGAGCTAAGTGAAATAATGCTAATTGTTCATTGACGGATAACGAATGCCAGATGCTCTCATAGTGGGGGCGAGCTAGCGTTGAAAAATGGTGAATGAATTTCTCGTCGTCTAACTTATTAGCATGTTCTTTTCCTCTGAGCCACTCTTTGAGATTGTCTAAGGTTTGATTTCCCTGACAAGCTTCTTGAATGATAGCACTTCTTTTTCTTTGCGATGTATTCTTCTTGGATGCTGTTGTGTCACTGTAGTAGACGACTGAGAAATTTTCCAATAGGGTTTGCCAGCGTGATGAAAGAAGCGAGTCCGTTTCCAATTCAGAAGCTTTTCTAGAAAGTCGAGTTTTGACTGAGTCATTTCGTGTTCGTCAGAGCCCCATTCAAAGTGATCTAGCACCACGACGTTTGTGTGTTTCGTTATTCTATCCTCATTAATTTTGGGTTCCCATTCTGTGGACGGCGTGTCTCTTAGATCGAGATATGCGGAATTCGGTGCCTGTGTTATTTGGGTATCTTGAAATAGTGAGGTTTTTCCCTGACCCGGATATCCTAAAATAATGAGGTTTGGAGTATGGCTATTGCCGTTTCGCAGCAATTGAGGAAGAAAGGTTCCCATAACGGGTATTGTATAGGACAAAAACAACACTTCATCAGCAATGAATCTGGGGATTTTGTATAAAATCGTAGCATATCCTGTAAAGAGTAATAGTACTGACAACCACCACGGTATATCTGTAGGAGACAGCGTGGGCCAACTAGAGAGTAGGATCCAGGGCTCTAGAGGTAATTCCGCCGAAATCCTCATATAGGATAAGCTTTGCTGTTTTCGATCTGTCCGATATCGAAGAGGTCCGTCTAATGTAATCGTTGATTCTTGCTGTGTTATTAATGGAAGTTCAGGGTGAATGCCTGCAGGAGTTTTCTTTGTGGAGTCTTGTTCCGAAATCTTTTTTTCTGAGTAATAATTGGTGAGGAATCCCCATTCTTGTATCCCTTTTCTGTGTGGCACAAAGGGTTCGCTTACTGATCGATAGAATGTGTCAAATAGTGGAGGTTTCTCAACGTTGGATTTTTCAGAATGTGTGCACCGATTTGTTGCTAGAAATGCATTAGGATACATCCCGTAAGGTAATGAGGGTTTAACTTTTATTTTCTTGTTGTCAACTATGCTGCATTTGTCTAATGTTTTGGTATCGGTGCTCGAATATATAGCATCGGATGCGTTGATCGCGTCCTCATGTAAGTTTCTGGAACGAGAGTCTTGGTAGAGGTCCATCAGTTGGTGTTTGGCCACCAAATTCATTTCTTGGAAAAAGACTGCTTTAAAAATAAAGACTGCTGGTAGGATTGCGCCTAATACGAGAAAGGAAACAATCATGAATGTATAGCTCCGTGAGAAGCTTTTCATTGAAGAAGATTGATCTATTGTATTCGAATAAGGTTTTTCTTCTGATGCGCGAATTACAATGTAAATCATAGCTGCTAATATCGACATACTGAAAATTGGAAATATGAGGCCAGCGAGCAATAGTGGTCCAGGTGAGTTTCCAAGCTCCCCAAGCACCATCATTCCGATTAAGCAAATGAGTGCTGTGGTTACAGCAATTCCGTTATAACGTTCCTGGTGTTCCTTCTGCGGCCACAGCCACTCCGCCTTACGGTGTTTTTGCCAGCGAAATAACCCCATGAGAAATCCTGCGCCAAGCAAAGCAATGATTGAGTATGCGCCAAAGATTCCTCCTGAAATGAGAAGTATCACGAAATTCACCGATCGCAGCATCTCCCGTTTCTGATATACCACGATAGACCAGGGCATCGGTGAGATTGGCATGACGTAGAAGTGGGCATCTTCGCCCCAATATTTCCCATCAAAGTGTCCTTGTGTGCGAGCAAAGACCAGGTCTCGGAGAAGTGGGTCGTAGTCGGTTTCAGCTAAAAAGTCTTCTCGAAGATTTTTAGTCATGGTTGAATGAAACAGGACTTGGTAATTATCGTTGCGAATGATCGCAAATCCAGCCTCCGGTGGTAGCACCAAGTTTTTCATGAGTGAGCGAAATCGGAATTCTATTGCTGCGACTCCAGGGATGTCTGGCCCATGGACGTTTTGGCTAGTAATCGAAGCTACCACCGAATTCATTCCGGTCGTCCAGGAGGTGATCGGTTCTAGATAAAACTGGAATTGTTGTTCATCTGCATCTAAATGCCACAAGGTATTTTTGTGATGTAGGACTTGCTCGACGTATTGGCGTTTCTGGAGATCGACATTGTCGATCACACCTTTCCACGCATGACCTTGTTTATTGCTGTTTGTCCAATTGATAAGAAGTTTCCCTCTGTCATCAGTCCAAAATGCATATAAATAGTCTTGGTAACATTTTTTAAATGTACCTCTATTGCATGGGGCCTTAATGCCTTCTTCTAAAATGACTGTATTGCTTGAACCTACTGGTTCAAGCAACTCAACCTGCTTCCCAAGGTTTGTACTGGTATCATAGCTTTTCAATGTATTGAGAATTTGACGCAACTCCTGGAGCATTGAGTTTCGTATGTTGTCAGCAGTTGTTTCAATCTGTGCATTAATGTTCTCTTTGGCTTCTTTGTATATCACAAAATCGAGAAAAAGGAATGTCAGAAGGCCTGCTCCTAAAAATGAGGAAAAAACCAACGTAAATGTATGACTTAATCGAAGAGGGTCGGTGGGTCCAATCATCTTGAGTCGAAGCAGTGGAAGCCCAAGGACGAGAACACTGAGAATTACCATGATAAGAAGAAGGGCGGTCGATGAGACGGCTAACATATCTTGCCTGAATCGATCTGATGCTACGATTCCGCAGACCACTAAGAACTCCTTATTACTGGAAAGATGATCGCTGGCTTGCGCAAAGACTTCATAGTCTGTGTCAGATACAGAAATTGTGAAAGAAGCTGGAAGTGGCTTTATGTTGACTATCTTCTTGTTCGAATCGTAGGCATTGTCTTGGGCACGAGAGACGTCGTCTTTCGGGGTTTGGGAGTTGAATATGTTGAGAAGAGAAGAAGACGATTGAGAAATGGTATGCCGCCAAAGTTGTCCCCAGTTATTCCAGTTAAATGTAATTTTTGACTTTTGGTAGATGACCTTGTCGGTAGAATCAAAAATAAGTACATCATCGAATGCTGAACTGTTTGTGTGTTTTGCAAGAAATTCCTCAAGGTTGAGTTCAGCCAAAATTTCTAGACTTTCAGGGGTGAGACTCGAATGAACTTTCGTGTAGTTGAAAGAAAATGTTGGGTCATGATCATTTTTCGGTGCGTTGATTAGCAAAGACTCCCGAGGTTTAGTCCGATCCGTAGGAATTAACGACAGCGAGATATTCGTTAATCCCGTATCACATAAATGTCGATAACCCAGGTAGAATGGATTCAATTTGCCGTTCTTTTCAATCGAGGTGTTTTTGAAACAAGACTGATTATTTAACCACAGGCCCTGGCCATCTGCAGGTTTCGTCGTAGGTCCAAAAACCCCAACATTATTCTGCTTGTCGACATTTGTTTTGAGTTGAGGTGGGTTTTCGTGAGAGGAAATTTTAAAAACCGATTCGAAACTTTGAATCTTGTTCGTTAATTCATCATTCCATAGTTCCAAAATGCGAAAGTTACGTTGGGTTAAATATTCTTCCTGTGCATTGATGTGAAAAAAGTAGAGTCCTCCTAACAGTCCAACCAGAACAAATCCGATCAGACTCCAACCTTTGTGCGCTTTTGGCGCATCTGAATCTTTCGAAGACCATGAAGAAAAGAGATTCTGAAACAGGGCTTTCATCGTGTCCTTTTGGGATCTTCACAAAATCATTGTTTCTCGATACGAAATGCATTAGTGCAAATCAGAGGCCCATGTATGGTCTTTCAGATGAATAGAATGTCCAGTTTTTTGTTGAAGGGTATTTTGTCGAGTAATGAAAGCGGATGCAAATGGAAGGTATTAGTCGTATTGAATGGAACATGATGACTCTGATGCATGACAATTATCTAAAGAGATACCCGGCGTATCATTTTAGATACAAAGGGACAAATGCATGAGGTCAGAATAAACGAGATTTGTTTTCTCATATCTCTTGTGAAATTTACGGGAATGTAACGTTCCTCAGGTTGATCTGTAACATGGCTTGTTTATGATTCAATCAGGTTACACGCCAATCTTTCATCAATTCTGGAGGGAGCTGAAGCTTATGAAATTCTCTCAATGCACACATAATGAAGAGCTATTTGACCCTACTCTTGAATTTCTTCATGAGGAACTCCTGACAACGCTGAAATTATCGGGACCTCTGCCTGTCGAGGAACTTGTTACGCAATTGTCGAAATTTCGATGGGTCGATGTTTTGAAAGGGATTAGTTGGTTGTGGGGGAAAGGTCAGCTTGAATTGGGTCAGGACTCTGGACGATTGAAGCTCTGGTCTTTAGAGAATGATGAAACTATGCGGTGTATCGATGGCGAGACTATAAAAAAGTCGCACAATATTGCTGAGTTAACAGTTTCGTAACATGGGCGTTACATATAAGAAATACGGTTTCTCTATAATTCATCATTCATTAGATTGGAGGGTTCGTCATGAAACAGCAAAAAGTCGTTGCTCTCGATAGCAACAACGGCAGTTGGAGTTTTCCATTGCCGGTTGTGAGTACGATTGGTCTCTCTCTTGGTTTAATCTTGGCAGTTGCTTCGTCGACGTTTGCAGCGAGCGATTCCATGACTGATCCTAATTGGACGTCATATACACGAGTGAGTGGGGTTTCCGGAAATGTGAATAGCATTGGCTCGGATACGCTCAATAATTTAATGACATTGTGGGCTGAAGGGTTTCGGAAGCAGTATCCCAATGTCAAAATTCAGATCGAAGGGAAGGGTTCAAGTACGGCCCCACCGGCATTAATTGAAGGAACGGCGCAATTGGCCCCAATGTCCCGGAAGATGAAAGGCAAGGAACAGGACAAGTTTGAGGCGAAGTTTGGATACAAAGCGACAGCTTTTCCTGTGGCCATCGACGCGTTAGCAGTCTATGTGAATAAGGACAATCCTATTGAAGGGATGACCATGGAGCAGGTCGATGCGGCTTTTTCAAAAACCCGTCGGAGAGGCTATAGCAACGATGTGAACAAGTGGGAAGATCTTGGAATGAATGGTGCGTGGAAGACAACACCATTGAGTCTCTATGGTCGGAATTCTGCATCGGGGACCTATGGGTTTTTTAAGAAGGTAGTATTGAAGAATGGTGACTATAAAGATCAGGTGAAAGAACAGCCTGGCTCTGCGTCCGTGGTCCAGGGTGTGACGGAAGATCGTGCCGGGATGGGCTATAGTGGGATTGGGTATATGACTTCAGGGGTTCGAGTGGTACCATTGGCTGCCAAACAAGGGAAACCTTTCGTTGAGCCTACATTCACGAACGCCGCTAAAGGGGCCTATCCCTTGGCTCGATTTCTCTATGTGTATGTGAATAAAGCTCCAGGCAAACCCTTGACTCCATTAGTTCAAGAATATCTGAAATACATCTATAGTAAAGAAGGTCAAGCCGTTGTCATAAAGGATGGTTATTTCCCACTGTCCGCAAAGTTGATTGGAGCGCAGGGTAAGAATTTTAAAAAGTAAGTTGATTGTTAGAAGTTAGACAGAGAAGATCTCATCACTATTCTTTATTTGAATCAGTAGTCAAGACTTTCATACTGCATTATGCCACCTCCTAATGTTACTGCCCACATAGATGACCCCCCTTCTCGGCCACCTGCGAAGACCGTGTTCATGGCTAGAGGTCGCACGCATAGAAAACTTCGATCTCTGGCTGACCATGTTGCAGCGGGGGTTGTGTGGGTTGGAGGATTGGCAACAATTGTTAGTATTCTGGGGATCTTTGTTTATCTGTTGCTTGAAGTTGCCCCGCTGTTTGTGAGCCCTGAAACGGAATCACAATCCAACGTTTCATTGAAGCCTATCGCTCCCGATTCTCAAGGTTCCTTGATGGTGGGCATTGATCAATATCAAGAAGTGGCTTACCTCATTCACAAGGGAGAGATCAAGTTTTATACAATTCCTGGCGGAGAGCCTATTCCGTATACCTCTACCGAAGACGGTTCTAGCTATGATGTGGTAGCAGTTGAACGGTCTCATGGACGAGGGCATCATTTCGCACTTGGGACACAAAATGGATATATCGTGCCTATAGATGTGGAGTTAACTCCCACGTTTCAGGATGGGATTCGAACGGTTATTCCAACCTTGAGGAAGAGCGAGCCCCTTCTGGTTGATCCTACTCACACAGGGATTACTCGATTAGCCTATCAGGAAACAGAGGAAGGCATGGCAACCGTTGTATTAAGCAACTCAGGAGAATTGTGGTTGACGAAAAGTGCAGAAGGCGAAGGTTTGATGTTTTCAGATGAACCCACGGTGACTCAGACGATGCTTGCCAAGTATCCAGCCAATGAGGTGTCGACATTACTCATTGATAGTCTTGGTGAAACTCTGATGTTGGGGACCAAAGATGGTCGGCTCGTACAGTGGAATATCTTGGATCCAACTGAACCTGAATTCATTCATTCCTACGCACTGCCAGAGTCCGATGATTTTATTACGTCTCTGGCTTTTCTCATTGGTGATCGAAGTGTCGCAGTGGGTACCTATCAAGGAAACGTATCTGTATGGATGCCAGTTCCGAACCCAGGTCGAACGGGAACGCCGTTGTATCAGGAAATACGGTCATTCGATTCCCATCACGGTGCTGTCACGAAACTTTCTTCTTCCCGACGCGATAAGGGATTTGTTTCGGCAGATTCAACTGGTGAGATTTTTCTCCATCATTCAACGTCAAGCCAAACGCTCTTGCGGATGAAAATAAGTGACGCATCGATTCAAGGACTGATGTTTGCTCCAAAAGCCAATGGGGTCGTTGCGTTTGATGCTGGAGGACAACTTCATTCCATAGAGATCAATAGTCCTCATCCTGAAATAACCACGCAGTCCCTTTTCCGTCCCATGTTGTATGAGGGCTATGCTGAATCGAAACATATTTGGCAATCGTCTAGTGGGTCAGATGACTTTGAGCCAAAATTTGGGATGTGGCCGCTTATTTTTGGAACGCTCAAGGGGACGATATATGCCATGTTATTAGCCGTTCCCCTAGCTGTCATGGGGGCAGTTTATACCGGTATGTTTATGAGTCCGAGGCTTCGAGGTGTGATCAAACCGGCGATTGAAACCATGGCTGCACTTCCTTCTGTAGTTCTTGGGTTTCTTGCTGGATTATGGCTCGCACCACTTCTGGAGCAAATTTTCCCGGCAGTGATTGGCATGGTGATACTCATGCCAGTGACTGTGGTCCTGGCCTGTATCTCCTGGCAAGCCATGCCGCGGTCGATACAAGCACGAGGACCGTTAGGTATTGATTTGGGCGTGCTGACGGTTGTGGTCTTGGCAACAGGGATTGGATGTTTAATGGCGAATCATACCATTGAATCCTGGTTTTTTGGCGCAGACTATAAAGGGTGGCTGCAGTCTGTTTTTGGTTTACAATATGACCAACGAAACGCCTTAGTGATTAGCTTGGCAATGGGGTTTGCGGTTATTCCTATAATTTTCAGCATTTCCGAAGACTCGATTTCGAATGTTCCTAAACACCTGATTGCAGGATCCTTGGCCATGGGAGCGACTCAATGGCAAACCTTGACCAAATTAGTGTTGGTGTCAGCAAGCCCTGGTATTTTCTCTGCATTGATGATTGGGTTTGGTCGGGCGGTGGGAGAAACCATGATTGTATTGATGGCCACTGGCAATACACCCATACTCGATTGGAGTGTCTTTAACGGGTTTCGTACGATGTCTGCCAATATTGCGGTTGAGATGCCAGAAGCTCCGCATGGGGGAACCCTCTATCGTATCCTCTTTCTCTCTGGTCTCCTGCTTTTCGCGTTCACGTTTGTGATTAATACCATCGCCGAAGTTGTCCGTCAGCGGTTGCGGACAAAATATAGTCAATATTGAGATTCACAATGCCTCACGCAATGAGAAAATTTCTTGATTCAGGCACGCTGTACGTCTGGTTGTGTGGTGGCGGGTTGGCCCTTTCATTATTGATGATTGCTGGTTTGATGATTCTCATTATGGTCAATGGTTTGGGGTACTTTTGGCCGAAAGACCTTGTGCAATTGACGTTGAGTGATGGCACGGCTGTGTTAGGTGAAGTGACCGGTCATGAAGTCATCCATAATTCTGTGAATGCCAAGTTTCCTGAAGGCAAAGGTCGTATTCAGCTCAAGGTTGGCAATCGAGATTTGTACGGTCTTGATTTCCGTTGGGTCGATGAGGACCAAATCCAGTCCCGTTCGAACCCCAAGGATGTGGTGTTCTTAGAACGAAGAGAATGGGGGAATTTTTTTGGTCATCTTCAGGCGATCAAACAGGGAGATACTGTTGTGTCTTCTGGAAACCGAGAATCCACACAGGCTCTTTTCCCCCTGGTTGATCATGCCAATGAGATTCACGAAGAAATTAAATATCTTGAGCAGGATGTCATTGGAGCTATTAATTATCAGATGGAAGAATACCGGTTAAAGCTTCGGGCGTTACGTCTCAGTGGACAAGAGAGTTCTTCGGAAGCCTCAGACGTGAAGCAGCAAATCGACATTCTCCAGGTGGAATATGAGAAACAAGCTGACTTCCTTCGCGCGCGATATGAAAAATTAGGCGAATTTACCGTGGTGTTGGAAGATGTGAATGGGAAGCAAAAGGATTTGGCTGTTGGAGAAATTGTTCGAGTGCTTCTTCCAAATGATATGGGTCTTATCTCCAAGATGTGGGTGTATTTAGGGAATGTATGGACAGTCCTTAGTGACGAACCGAGAGAAGCCAATACCGAAGGTGGAATTTTTCCTGCAATCTTTGGCACGGTCCTCATGGTGGTGATCATGAGTATTGCCGTTGTGCCGTTTGGCGTGCTGGCGGCAATCTATCTGAAGGAATATGCAAAGCAAGGGATGTTAGTCAGAATGGTTCGCATTGCCGTGAATAATCTTGCCGGTGTGCCATCAATTGTGTTTGGTGTGTTTGGCCTCGGGTTTTTCGTCTACGCCGTTGGTGGGTCGATTGATGCCTTATTGTATCCGGAAGTTTTACCCACTCCGACATTTGGAACTGGTGGGATCTTATGGGCGTCCTTGACGTTAGCCTTGATGACTGTTCCTGTGGTTATTGTTGCGACTGAAGAAGGCTTATCAGCCGTGCCGCGCGAGTATCGCGAAGGATCGTTGGCGTTGGGAGCCACAAAGTTAGAATCGCTGTGGAAGGTCGTCATTCCTTGTGCGATGCCTGGTATCTTGACTGGTCTCATTTTGGCCATTTCTCGTGCAACTGGTGAGGTTGCCCCTTTGATGTTGACTGGGGTGGTGAAGCTTGCCCCGTCGCTACCATTAGATAGTTATTTTCCGTTTCTTCATCTTGATCGAAAGTTTATGCATCTCGGATTTCATATTTATGATGTTGGCTTTCAATCTCCCAATGTTGAGGCTGCCAAGCCGATGGTCTATGTAACAACGCTGATTCTCGTCGCTGTCGTGGTTTTGCTCAATATGGCAGCCATTTCCATCAGAAATCGAATGCGTCGAAAATATGCTGGATCAACAATTTAAATCAGGTACAATCAATGGAAACATTTTCAACTCTTACTTCACATCGTCAGAAAGCTAGTTCGCGGTTACACGTCGATGTCTTACTAGATGGGCAGGATATGATGAAAGAACCAAGTGGTTTCGACCAAAAAACGGTACCGGCACCGAGTCAGCCGAAAATCGAAATCCAACGCATGAACTTTTTTTATGGAACCAATCAGGCTCTTTTTAACGTAAATTTAACAATTCCCGAGCATCGAGTGACAGCCTTTATTGGCCCCTCAGGCTGTGGGAAATCGACCTTGCTGCGCTGTCTTAATCGTCTCAATGATTTGGTGATTGATTCGCGAGTTGAAGGGAAGGTCATGATCGATGGAGAGGACATTTACCGGCCTGAAGTTGATGTGACTGATTTACGAACGCGAGTGGGCATGGTCTTTCAAAAAGTGAATCCATTTCCTAAAACTATTTATCAAAATGTGGCCTATGGTCCGAGTTTGCAGAAGGTTAAGAACAAAGCCACATTAGATGAGATCGTGGAGTCGAGTCTTCAAGGAGCTGGTTTGTGGGAGGAAGTGAAAGATCGACTCCATTCGAGTGCACTCGGAATTTCAGGAGGTCAACAACAGCGGCTCTGTATTGCACGTGCGCTGGCAGTGAATCCTGATGTTCTGTTAATGGATGAGCCCTGTTCAGCACTTGATCCCATTTCAACTGGAAAGATAGAAGAACTCCTGCATACGCTCAAGGAGCGATTGACTATTGTGATCGTGACTCACAATATGCAGCAGGCTTCTCGTGTGTCTGATTATACGGGATTCTTTCTACTCGGTGAGTTGGTTGAGTATGATGATACGAAACAAATTTTTACTAACCCTGGTGATCGCCGCACAGAAGATTATGTCACTGGACGATTTGGCTAATGACGGACCATATCGTGAGCTTAGGTTTCTATGAACGAAGGCTGTGTACTCTTAATTCCTTGACCAAAAGGCAGGTGAGCGGCTGCTTGAGCAGTTGATTACTTGCGATTCACCTATTTGCCTATCGAAGGAGTCCCCGTGCAACGTCATTTTGATGAAGAATTAACCGAGCTGAAGCAGAAAATATTGCGCATGGGTGCCTTGGTCGAAGATCAACTGCAACAAGCGACCAAAGCACTGGTTGACAGAGATGTGGTCTTGGCGCAGCAGGTCATCGATAATGATCGACGTGTGAATACGATTGATGTCGAAGTCGATGAAGCCTGCCTTGAGTTATTAGCGCTGTTTCAACCGGCTGCCCGCGATCTTCGATTTATTACCACGGCGATGAAGATTTCCACTGACTTAGAGCGGATGAGTGATTTGGCTGAGAATATTTGTGAGCGGACCATCGAGCTCAATGATGAGCCTCAATTAAAACCATATATTGATATCCCAGCAATGGGGGAAAAAGCCTTGTCGATGGTAAGGGAAGCGTTGGATGCCTTTGTCCGAGGTGACTCGGTTTTAGCTCGAAAAGTGCTTGATGACGATGATGAAGTGGATGAATTGAACGAACAGATTTTTCGGGAACTCCTGTCCTATATGATCGAAAACCCTAAAACGATCTCGAGAGCGATTCGCTTATCCTTCATCTCAAAATATATTGAACGGATAGCAGATCATGCAACCAACATTGCCGAACTCGTGGTCTATCTTGTTGAAGGCAAGATCATTCGCCACACTCTTCCAGCTGAATCCTAGCCACGATCGGTTTATTCTCTGTGGGAATTTCAGCTGGCTGATGTAGAGTCCTCCTACCTCTTTGAGAAGCAAATATATATCAAAACATGAAAAATTAGGCCTGCCGCGTTTTGCTTGACTATAGGGAAATTAACGTGGGTTCCAGGGAATATTTTTGGACACGATTGTTGAATTAGCCAACGTACTTCCGATGCAACTTATGTTGAACTCTAATATCGTCTGATATTTCATTACAGATGTTCAGGGTCACCCAGAGTGGGGCATCATTGTATTGCTATAGAAGGTTATTGGAACGGCTTTAGGCAGTTTTTTGTAGAAATTTCAATCCCATGCTAAATTTGTTTTGCCAAACTACTTCCCCTCGATATTCTGTTCCAAAGTATTCCGAATCGTGAATTCTAAGATTGAGCGTCTGTCCTATGCGGTTTTGTAGGTCAGACATTTGAAGTTTTGCACCCCCATCCTGAGCAAAATCAATAATACGACATTCTTCGGTGTGGTGAGAGAGGACAACTTGTCCATTGGCATTCAGCTGTCTCCTGAAGAGATGGCGTTTACGATAATATTTTTCACGAAACACCGAGAGTTTATTGATGGCTGGCGTGAGATTGCTGGGTTGGTAGCAATTCCCTTTTTCTGATATTTCGCATGCCACATACTTTTGAAACGCGCTTTCATGAATCATTTCATTTACGGCAAGATGTGGGTGTGTGAAAAAACCTTGAGTAAAGTTCTTTAAAGCTGGAGAAGTATTTGGTGTCTTATCAAGAAGTCTTTCAATCTTTGGTCGATTTCCAATGACTCGTTGGTGTGGAAGAACGCCAAGGGGGATTAACCCTTTATAGAAGAAGCTCAATGAATTCTCGGGCTTACTAGTTTCTCTATTGATATGTCGCTGAATCTCCTGTTGAAAGTTCTGCTGAAAGTGTAATCCACAAGCAATGGCTCGATTAACCATCCATAGCAGTGCCTCGTTGGACAGAGTGGGGTCATATGCACCTCCACCGACATCAGAATGCGATCCGGGAAACCAGACCTGGCAGACATCTTTTGTACTGGAAGATTGTTCGGGGTTGTGCTCTAATTTCGACCATAAGTTTGGTTTAAACGGACCGCGACGTTCGTCAATTGCCAAAGCATGATACCCATATTCGATGTGGCTACCAATTTCCGTATTAAAAAACCCTACCCATTTCCTCGTTAACGGTTGTAGATATGGAATGGGAAGCCCTAAGGCTCCAACTGTATCCCATACTCCAAGAAACTTAATCGTGACTTGCTGTGTATTGTGATTGGCAATAAATTCGTCATAGAATGATAGCTGTTTTCTCTTTTTCGGATGTGTGTTGTAATAATGAAAAGCTGTCGGCAACGTATGAAGGTTTTCAGTCTTCAATAAGCCAACTGCCCCAATCATACCGGCTAACGCCCTGACTGAGTATGCTCCACGACTAAAGCCAAAGAAGTACAGCTCATCCCCTTTGACATAATTATGACAGACAAATCGGTAGGCTTTGATGATGCGGGAGGATAACCCATAACCTGTTGCCCCTCCTACGATTCGATGTCCTATTCCGCCATCTGTTCCGACCCCTGAATCATAGTAGATCACCTGATGACGGCCGTCGTTGTCGGCCGTTAGCACGGATCTGGCAAGGCGTAGCACGTTTGTTGGCCGATACCGTTTTGGATTGCGGATGACTTCAGGTTTATTCCAGGTCCCGTCACAGCAGATGACGATTTTCTTGGGTATGTACGTGGCAGATTTCATCTGGCCTCAATAAGACGGTAAATACGTTTTATCGTAAAACTTTTCTCTTGAAACGTAACCTTGAATATGTCCGTGCTCATTTTAATGAAACGTACCACTGAAATATTCTTTTATAAGGTTGTTATCAAAAGCATAACAGGAATTTTGTAGATGACTACTCATTGGTTGAGGAAAATAACAAATGCATTGTATGTGCACAATATCTGTACATACCTGATCTTCTCGGTTTTCAACGTCGAACTGAGGGCGACATGTATGTTTAGCCTTGACATTCCTCAGATTGCGAGGCGCAGGTGAATAGATCAGAGGTCAAGGGGAATCCTGTGAACATACGAGTATGAGCAAGAGGTGACGAAAAAATGATCGGATACAGTATTGATTAGATCAATGTGACTGTGGGGGGGATGGGTTGATTTCGAGTATGGTGCGATCTTTCCAATTTTTCAGAAACCATTCTTGTGAGTTGAACGCGGCTTCATCTGAGGTTGGAGTGAGACGTTTGTAGGTGCCGACTGACGTGAGTTGACGGGCTTTGACGTTATCGCGGAGATGAATTTGCAGGGCATTTTGGATGAGGAGGTCTTTCAATGACTGATTCTCTATTGGAAATAGTACTTCAACACGGCCATCTAGGTTTCGACTCATGAGGTCGGCGCTTCCCAAAAATAGTTCGTCTTTTCCTCCATTGCGAAAATAGTACATTCGAGAATGTTCTAAAAATCTTCCAACGATAGAAGTGACGGAAATGGTATCGCTAATTCCCTCGATGCCAGGTCGTAAACCACAGACTCCGCGAATCATGAGATCAATTTTGACGCCAGCCTGAGACGCTCGATAAAGCGCACGAATGCAATGTTGATCGACGAGTGCATTCATTTTAAATGCCAGATATCCATCCTTGAATTGTTGGTGACGATTAATTTCCCGATCAATTCTTCTGAGTAATTCACTGCGCATGGCATGAGGGGCTACGAGAAGTTTTTCGTAGGATTCTTTGCGTGAATAGCCAGTGAGCGCATTGAACAAATCTGATACATCGGCGCCAATGGCTGCGTCGCATGTAAAGAAGCTAAAGTCTGTATAGATTCGACTGGTAATTGGATTATAATTTCCCGTTCCTAAATGCAAATAACGGCGAAGACCATCGGGGTCTTTTCGAACGACCATGCAGAGTTTGGCATGTGTTTTTAGTCCACGGACACCATACACAACATGGACCCCTTCATCTTCTAACTTTCTTGCCCACTCAATATTATTTTCCTCGTCGAATCTAGCCTGCAATTCGAACAGCACCGCTACTTGCTTTCCATTCTCTCTGGCTTCCATAAGCGCTTCAACAATCAAGGAATTGGATCCCACTCGGTATAGCGTTTGTTTGATGGCTAAGACATGGGGATCGTTCGCTGCCTCGCGCACAAAATCAACAATCGGAAGGAAATTATCATAGGGGTGAAACAGTAGGTGGTCTTCCTGTTGAATAGCTGAAAAGATATTGTCCCTGTTGGCAAGGCGTTCTGGAATACTGTGTAAATATGGTGGAAATTTTAATTCAGGTTCCTCAATCTGTAGTAACTCCATAAGATTCGATAATCCCAAGGGGAACTGATACGTGAAGACCTGATAGGGGGCCAGCTTGAGGTTTCTGACTAAAATATTTCGAATATGATCCGGGGTATGTTGATCTAACTCCATGCGCACTACCGACCCGAAATGCCGAAGATCAACCTGTTCTTCAATGGTAGACAGTAGGTCTGCAGCTTCGTCTTCTTCGATGGCTAGGTCTGCGTCACGGGTAATGCGAAAGAGATAGGAAGCTTGAATCCTGAGTCCCGGGAACAGTAAGTCTAGGTTGGCGGTAATGATATCTTCGAGCCAAACAAAGTGATAACCGATTGGAGATGCCGGATTTTTACCTTTTTGCTTCTTGGTGGGAATTTCATCATCAGGGATTTTGATTATGCGTGGGAAATTGTTGGGGACTTTTACCCGGGCAAAACATTCACCTCTTTCAGGATCATGTGCAACAACCGCGAGGTTGAGTGTGAGATTTGATATATGTGGGAAAGGATGGGACGGATCGAAGGCCAGTGGGGTTAATGCTGGGAATACCTCCTGAGAAAAGTATTGTCGCAAGCTGTCACGTTGTGTCGAAGTAAGTTGTTCGTAGGTGAAAATACGAATATTGGCATCATGAAGTTTGTCGAAGAGGTCTTTTTCCCAGCATTTGGTCACTCGAGCAAGCTGTCCGAGTAGTTTTTGTCGAACGGCACTCAATTGCTCAGACGGAGCCATGCCATCCGGGGCACTTTCAAGGATACCGCTCGTTACCTGTTCGCGGAGACCAGAAATGCGAACCATGAAAAACTCATCTAAGTTGGTGAAGAAAATGGCGAGGAATTTTGCACGTTCCAAAAGTGGTTGGGTTTGATCTTCCGCTTCCTCGAGCACTCGGCCGTTGAATTCGAGCCAACTTAATTCACGGTTGAGGTAGAGCTTGGGGTCTTGAAGGTCGATTTCTGGCATGTCGTTGTTTCTCGGAGTAAAGATTCTATTTCGTCTTGTCTATTTACCCTATTAATTAAATTATGTCCTACCTTTTCCCGTTTGTCGAATGTTTACGGTTTCAGGGATTGGTTCGCAGGATATATGTGCATACTGCGCAGGAGTCGTCTATAGGGGCTCTTAGGTTGAATAGTTGCCACGTCATTTAGAAATAGTAGTAAGACTATCTCGAAAATTGCTATTATTATCATACTCCTATTGATGGAAAGTGTGAAGTTTTCATTTCGATAACCGGAACAAATCAAATGCAACAGTTTGGATGTCGTGTTTTCTTAGTTTTCGCGTCTATGGCGTTTTTGTCATGTTCGACCGTCGAGATAAAGCCCTCAGACCTTGAATCGCTCGCATTTACTCCACTGTCACAATCTGCTCAATCGGGAAGCCGGTTGTCTTGTGTCCCTGTTGAGTTGCCAATAGAGTTTACGCAATCAATTGTCATTCAAGAATTACCGCATTGTTTCCCGTCGATGGTTACTCTGGATGCCATTGCTAAATCTAGTGATCGGACAGATATGAATACCCTGAACGAAACGGGAGCTGCACCAGGTCGATATCTCTATCGAACACATGAAACGAATAAGGGCCGAGCTGGGATATCGGTCCTTGATCTTCTGACTGGTCAAACTGCTGTGTATTCCGGCGAGAAATTTGGCGGTTGGGAAAACCTTGATGGTATCGAATGGACTCCCTGGGGGACGTTGCTCATTGCGGAGGAAGCAGGTGTTTCCGGTCGTCTCTTTGAATGTCAGGTCGACGGATTAGGTTTGACATGTGAGGATCGTCCAGCTGTAGGGAGAATGTCCCATGAAGGAATCGCTGTAGCATCAGATGGTACGGTGTATCTTGGGGATGAATTCGATGGTGGGTCCATCTATAAATTTGTCCCAGACCATTATGGCAATCTTTCCTCAGGTCAGGTCTTTGCGCTCAATATTATCAATGGTGGTGAGACTGTGTGTTCCGGTGAGTCTGGGATTGGTTTTACGCCTACAGGTCAAGGGGAATGGGTTGATCTGACTCCTGGTTACCATTCTGTTGTGACTCATCCGGCTGACAATGCGCGTGCCGCAGCAGCAGAGGCTGGAGTGACGAAGTTCTGTCGACCTGAAGATGTAGAGATTATGGATGGGAACTTATATGTGGCCACGACGACAACGAATACGGTCTACCAAATTCCAATGACGACGGATCAACCAGTGATCACCGAATACGCCGGCATCAACACGAACATGAATAATGAGCGTGATGTCCCGGCCTATGGGTTACAGAGTCCAGATAATTTGGCCTCGGATCATGAAGGGAATCTCTACATCGTTGAAGACAACGATGGGAAGAGTGATATTTGGGTGGCGAAGCCAGATAAGAATCATGATGGGATTGCCGATAGTGTCGAGCTGTTTGGGACATTGACGACTCCCGGTGCTGAGGGTTCTGGTCTCTATATTACATCAAGTTCTCCTGTCACCATGTATTTGAACGTTCAGCATGCATATAGTGGGAATGACATGACCTTGATGATTCGTCGATTGAGCCGTGAGTAGGCATGCGGAATGAATTCTTGTACATTACGTTGTTTCAGTCTCTGACCTTTCCTTCCTATCAGCGTAGTACTCCAAGTCAAGGAACCAGTATAAGGCGATGGATTTTTAGGAATTGTGAATTAATGATTGAGTTCTGTGTTCTGTCTTTTGAAGGGGGTGGTGGTGCCAGTAGATAATCCTGACCAAGCGGACTTATCAATATTGCTTCAGGTGGCTATTGAGGCAGCTCAAGACCCGTCAGAAGTTATCCTCAATTATTTTAATCAGAAATCACTACAGGTTGAGATAAAGCAGGACCATTCTCCGGTGACCGAGGCCGATATAGAGGCTGAACGACGTATCCGGAAAATATTGGAGGAACATGCTTCGTTAGAAACGATTGACATTCTTGGAGAGGAACATGGATATCAAGGGACAGGTGCACGCCTTCGATGGACGATCGATCCGATTGATGGAACGAGATCTTTTGTTCGTGGGATTCCCTTATTCGGCACAATCGTGGCACTAGAGGATACACTTGCTCAACGTGCGTTGATTGGGGTGATCCATTTGCCAGTTTTTAATACGACGTATTCAGCTGCACGAGGATTAGGGAGTTGGTCCAACGGCATCCGTCTCAATGTTTCTGCAACAACACAATTAGATCAATCCATTATTTCGGTCGGAGACCCACTCCAATTTGCTCAGGCTAAATGTGAATTGATGTATCGACGCCTCGGAGAATTGTGTTCGTGTTTGCGTGGATATACGGATTGTTTTGGACATGTCCTTGTTGCAAGTGGTGCGGTTGATGTAATGGCTGATCCTGACCTTAATCCGTGGGATGTACTTGCTACGCAAGTATTAGTAGAAGAAGCTGGTGGAACAGTCATGTTGAGACCGTCTACAACTCACGGTAAGGTCGATGCGTTGTTCGGGAACGGTGAATTGGTCCAAATGCTTTCGCAAACATTGAAGTTCTAAGTGAAAAGGAGGGAAGGCCAGTCGCTTCGTCTTTTGAGATCATACGCGGATAATCAAGGCTGGCGGGGCCTGATGTACAGCGATTGGGCGAGTCTCGCCGTTCCGGGTATACACATCCTGGACGATGACTTGCTACCAGGTTGATGCTAGATTGGTGAAGAAGACGGAGTACCCACCGTTCATGATCAATGCCTCTTTAGCAAGAAATATTGCTGGCCTTCCCCAGCAGATTGAAAATAGTTGCAGCTCAGTAGTGCGGTTTATATTGGCCCTTCAGTTTTTCTTCTCCTTCTATCTGCATGGTCCCTTTACGAATAGGATTCATGCGTTGGGAGCCTCTGCGTCGCCTGGGTTGAGGGAAAGATGTATCTGTGGGTGCCATGGTGCGGTGAAATTGAACGAGTTCGTCTCCGATAAAGCCACAGTTTGTACAGCGAACTCCAACAATCCATAATGGACTGCAGGAATCTTTGGTGTCACAAAAATCTTCCCGAATAACGAATCCTCGACAACGTGGACATGCGTGGGAGTGAGAATCTATCTCAACAGGTTCCCGGTGTATCGTTCTAGTCTTTTTTCCTTTTAGTAGTGCAGACGAATGCATCTGATTGCTCCTTTTATTCTGCGGTTCTAGAAACATGACGAAAGTTTCGCGGTTTCAATGTCTGTAATATAGAGTCCCGATATGTCAGTTTTGTTAGAGTCAGATTAACAGTATGTAAAGATCGTCGAATACTCGAAATATGTCAGAATGATCTAGGCCGTTGAGGTGAGCCCTGAGACGCAACCAGTTGCCTGTTCGTAAGAATCTGTTTCAAAGTCTGTTGTTGTGGTCCTGAGGTTTCTCTGACGCAAGGGAAGAAACAACAAGAAATCGACTGTGTTGAAATTGGGTTCCCATGCTGGAGGTCCACAGAGCAACGAGCCACGTCGCATCGCCTCGCTCATCAGTGATGGTCGGACTGGGAAATCGATGGACGTTTGCGCATGGACTGGGAATGGGTGTAATGGAAACGCACGCCAATGAAGTGGGCACAGATGGGTGTTCAGTATCTGGACGTAAATATTCGCGGCATTGGTTCCACCATCTGCGAGAGTGATGCTGGCGCAGCTCATGAGATATTCATAGCCGTGGTAGATCATATACATTTCTAATTCAGACCAAATGAGTGACAGAACGGATTCTTGGCGGTAGTCCGGATGGACACAAATCCGTCCAACTTCGATAAGCCGTGATTTGAGTGCTTGCAGTGTACGGAGGTTAAACGCAGTGTCTAAATACCACCCGCCAATCTGCCCAGCTTGCGTCGGGTTGCGGATCCGGCATGTCCCTACGACTTTTCTGGTATCCCTGTCGCGAACCAGTAGATGTTCGCAATAGAGATCGACCCAATCTCGTTCGAGACGATCAGGACTTTTTAGTAATTGCGCGCCGCATTCCTCAACAAAAACGGAATACCGTAATCGTTGGGCTTCGTGGATGTCGTGAGCAGATTGGGCAAGGTTAACGTGAAAGGCTGCCGGAGTGTCAGGCGATTCAATAAGCGTGTTTCAGACATAAGGTGCTCTCCTCTGACTGAAAGTGAAGAACTGTGTATGATTGTTTAGAAATTGTATCGAGAGGGTATGACATGCTGATGAAGAATGGGTAAATGAGAGGTAAATTACCTTTCATTAAATTTTCTCCAGTACCTCAATGGCATCTCTCAAAACCGTCCTTTTCCGTGATTGCGGCGTCAGCCGCATTCTCAAATCAACCTGTATGTGCCTCTCGCTGGTTTGATCACTTAGCGAATTTTGGGTGGTGCATGACGTCGTGGCAGTCCTTCTTGCCCGATTGAGCGTGATCTGGATTCGCCTCTAGCCGCGTTGAACAACGTGCGAAGCTTGAGATGGTGTCTGGCGCCGTAGCCATCCTTCTTGCTCGACTGAAAGTAATGTGGATACGTTAGAGACACTCCGGTTTTCCGTACGCAGCTTCCTGGCATGCACACACACTTCTATCTTCATGCGTTCCTTAGTCATTGGCCGGCGCGAATTCACGTCGGTAGAACGTGAGCAAGCATGATATTGAGGGTCGGTACGCAGGGTCATCATCAATCAATGTTTTTCGTATTTCGAGAAGCTGTTGGACTGCCGCCGGAAGGCAGCAACCCAGCAACCCAGAGGGTACTCGTATTTAACGATGAAAAATTTTACCGATATTCATCAATTGCGTTTCTCCACTTGCATTGTCGACGCCGTCGTTATCAGTCACGATGTAGGTCTTGCCATTTCGAAACACGGCCAATCCTTCAACTTTTTCCAACACGAAACCGTTGTCCTTTGTGAGGTCAGGAATAAGATCCCGGACGAATGTCTTACTCAGAACTGGAAAGGTCTCCCCTTGCGGCTTCGGTTCGATTCCGTCAACGGAGAATTCATAGATCTTTTTAATCCTTGCATCAGGGCCGCCCTGATTATCCCGCTCTATTACGGCAAAGCGATCATGGTCTAGGGCCACGATCTCAGAGAGCCCCACCCATCCACCGTTTGGCGAGGTTGGACCATCAATCGGATAGTAGAAAAATGTCCAAGTTCCGGTTGCCGTGTCGTAACGGCCAATTCGGACATGATCATCAGGGTCGCTTATCCATTCGCGCTGGAAGGCAACATAGACAAGCTCACTATCAGTATAGTGGTTGTTGACTGCTGCGACACCTTCAAATCCAAACCGACGTTGCAAGTTATTGACAGAATCTGGTAGTTGAATTTCCTTTACAATTCTTCCGTTTTTCTTCACATTTAACAGCAAGTTTTTCGAGGTGACAGGACGATTGTCGTCATCAACACTCCCTGCCCCTTCCGAAACAACCCAAAACCCTTTGTTGTATGAACGTACCGTAAGACCCTCAATGTCTAGATTGACGGTGTCGCCTCGTGTATCCCGTAACACAATTTCCTTCCTGATGATGGCTGGATGTTTAGGGTGCACAATCATCTCGAAAATTCGGCTTTGTTCATAGAAGCTATCGTAGGCGGTATACATTCGATTGATAAAAGATCGCTTGGTATCCGCAGCTAAGGCAGATAGCGCTCCCCATGGAATCGGCGTACCATTGCGACGATTTTTCGACACGATGGTTGGATAGGTAGGTTTGCCATGCTTCAGTTTATAAATACTGATGGAGGATCGAATCTTGTCACCACGATCGTCAACCTCACTTGCGACGATAAATAGGTTCCGTTTGGGAATGGCCAGTAGGCCTTCGGGGCCTACGCCAGCTGGGAGAACTTGTACGAGGTGCGGTTTTCCTTTTAGCAATTTGTACACCAGGACCACATTGGATCGTTCTGAGCCAACAAATAGAAATTTATCTTTTCCGTATTGACCAAATTCAATACCCTCTGGTTCATTGCCTTTATTTTCTGAGCGATTTTCAGAGTAATGTCCGATTCGTGCCACGACGTGTTCGACAGAGTTCCCAGGCTTAAACAGAACCTTTCCTCTCTTATTGAAAATCGTGAATCCACGGCTTCCTCCATCTAGATCTCCTTCGTCAGCTGTCGCAAGTTTTTTGTTTGAAATCCACGTCACAGCATCTGGTTCTCGTGGAACATCGGTAAGCGATCCATCAAGTTGGATGAGGTCATTTTCTAGGACATCGATGTTCATTAAATCTTCAGTTCCGGCATTCCAATGACGAACAACTGTCCCTTTTCTTAAATTAATCAACACAATGTGATTATTTTCTTGCAGGGTGACGGCTGCGATGTCTTTGTTGTTGATGTCAATGTATTCAACTTCAGGGTCAGTAGGGAAAAAATCAGGTACGCCAACCAGGTCAACGGTTCTCGTTGTCCAATTAGCCGGTGTTCCGTTCAAATCCACGATCATCAAGAATCCTGGGGGGAGTTGTGGAGGGCGGCCGTCTCCCAGATCTTCATTGCGTTCATTCTCGATGGCAATCGCTGCATACTTGCCACTAGGACTAACGGCAATGCTGTCTGGTTGTCCATTCAAATCGATGGACCGAACAATTTTTCGCGTGTTGATGTTAATCACCTGCAATAGCCCAGACGGGTTAATGAAATCTTGGCTCGTATTGACACTGGCTAATGCGTATTTTCCCTTTACGGCAACCGAGGTTGGTTCTCCTGGGACTGGAACGACTCCATCCGGTTGAGGATTCGAGGGATCTTGAATGTTCACGAAACCGATGTTTTTTGTCTTACCGTCGGTGTAGATGAGGTGTTTGCCACTTTTGCTAGCAACAACGATCTCGGCCACAGTCTCTTTATTCACATCGGTATTCAAAAAAATCGGAAATGTTGCGATTCTTTCAAATGTTCTTTGGTGATGATGGCGATTGTTGTTAGACTTTGCTGGGAGTGGTGTAGCGACAATCGTGATTGTCCAAGCTATTAGGACAAAGGTGGAATATCTATGCCATTGACTGCTTTGACGCAGTTGCAAAACTCTTCGTACATGATGAAAGAATAACATTCTCCCTCCTTACTCGTTGTGGTGAATAGAGAATAAGGTCCACATGTGTGGAGATTTGGTGAAAAGATTTTCACGTGTTTATAACAATCCATTAAAGAGTTTGGGTTACCGGGGAATTACGTTGCTGTTAATTTTTTCTATCGAAGGCTGTGGAATTGTTGTGTCAGGTAGGCTGAGGGGGTGTCTATTCTTTTTCTAGGAATCTGAGAAGGCTTTGGGCTTCTGGGAGAAAGCGATGAGCCCAGGCATAAGGATAGTGAGGATGTTGGGAGTGAATAATAGCAAGTAGCTGTTCTATTAACAGCTTGGCCAAAAGAATTCTGGCATTCGTGTAGTTGGCATCGAGCGCAATGGCACGCACAAGATGTGTTTTGGCGGCTTCTGTGTTTCCATCAAGAAACCATGGGAGTTCTGCCAAGAGTCCGCCAAGCATTTGAGGCGCGGGAGCGTGCTTGGGGTCGAGTGTTATTGTTCTTCAAACATGCCTCAGAATCTGATTGATTTTCATGGCCCCGCTCGCGAGATTCTTTAGTTGGGTGGGATTCCCCAGTGTGAGGGCACAGAGCAAATGTGCTTCGGCATTGTGTTCGTCGAGTTCTAGGGCCCGTTTGGCATGGTTCATCCCCATCTCCTAAGCATATATCCGATCTTCTTGCTCGATAAAAAGTCGTCGCCCATATTGAGATCTACATTGGCCACTTGTAATAACAGGGGTATGTCACGTGGATTGCAGTCAAGTTTTGTGGAAATGGATACCATGTCTTTTCGAAGAGATCCAGGGTAACCTACTGGGATACTGTCTCGCTGACCCCAAACAGGGAGATCGAAAAACAGAAGGGTAAGGAGAACTGGGATCATGAATGTGAACGCGGTTTTACGCGCAATCTTGACGGACATAAAATTCAATCGATGAACTTGTAATTTGACTTCTTCCAGTAAAAAGAAAAATCAACAACCACAAAATTTGAAGCATGAATAAAAATTCCATAGTTCATACCATCGTTAATCCATCTAAGATGTGTGACGCTGCTATAAACTATTCGAGCTCTGTTCCCAACGTATTTGGGTATAAACCTGAGGCTGATTGGCGGACTATATTTTTGAAGAAATTCGATGAATTCAAACTGATTGGCAGATCAACCGAATTCTTTGATCCAACGACGACAGCTTGATATTCGTTTTCAGGTCCAGCGGTAATGTTTTGAGAATGAAATGGTAACGAATATGAATTGGCATTAAGGGATCCCTTTGTGGATGAAATTTTTTTCAGGAACTGATCAATGATTAGATGATGCTCTTCTTGTGAGAAGAATAATTGATCATTTGACGGTTTTGGGAAGATTTTCGAATGATAGGTAGACAATAGGTGTCTCCATCTACAGGTCAATTGAAAGAATAATTCAGCGTAGGTTTTTTGTTTCTCCAGATTATGCAGGATACGTTGGTCTCAATTGTTGTATTCTAGCAAGGCTTATCGGTTTGCTGTGTTATCTGTGGGTTACTTTTTAGCAAACAGTTTGTACCCAACGGGGATGGTGTTTTTCATTGATCGTGTTGTTGCTTCGGTGCCATGTATATATTCTATGAAATGAGTTTTCCTGTCGTCCCAGAATACTAACCGACACAGAGTTCCCTGCTTTTCCTCTCAATTCTTCAACAAACGACTCCCAACCTGCGATTTGAAAAAGGCCGGGCAGTGCTAACGGCTTCGCAACTTACTCGTATTCTCGTCGATATAGTTGGTCTTACATTCAGCCTTTCTTTCTACTGCTGACATTGCTAAGTCGTGGGTGTCAAGGTGGAAAGTTAGAGATGGACCCCACTGATTGGACAGAATACTTTGAGTGTTCAGTGAAATCTTCTGCGGTATATTGCTTAATAACAAAGGAGCAGAAGATGGCACGACGATCCCGACGGAATCATTCCCCAGCCTTTAAAGCCAAGGTTGCCTTAGCCGCGGTGAAGGGCGAGCGCACCTTGGCCGAATTAGCCGAGTACTTTGATGTCCATCCCAATCAGATTCAAGATTGGAAGAAGCAGTTGCTGAGCAAGGCTGAACATGTGTTTGGCGCGAGCCTCGTCGCGGCTGCCGACCATGAACAGGTGCAGCAGAAGCTGCATGCCAAGATTGGATAGCTGACAATGGAGAAGGATTTTTTAGCCAACGCGCTCGGACCCGGCCGATGACTGAGCGCAAAGCGTTGATCAAGGCCAAGCCAGGTCTCTCGGTCACCCGCCAGTGTCAGCTGTTGGCTGTACCCCGGTCGAGTGCCTATGCAGGCCCCCAGAATGTCTCAGCGGCCGACATTGGTTTGATGCGCCAGCTCGACGCGCTCTATCTGAAATGGCCGTTCTATGGGAGCCGTCGCCTGTGTGTGGAGCTGCACCACCAGGGGTATCGGGTGAATCGTAAACGCATTCAACGGTTGATGGGCAAGATGGGGCTCCGAGCAATTTACCCGAAGCCACGCACCAGTCACCCAGGCAAAGGGCACAAGATTTATCCCTACTTACTGAGAGGCCTAAGCATTGAGCAGTCGAACCAGGTGTGGGCGAGTGATATTTGTTATATCCCGATGGCCAAGGGCTTCATGTATCTCACAGCCATCATCGACTGGTACTCACGTCGAGTGTTGGCGTGGCGCGTCTCCAATACGCTAGAGACGGACGCCTGTGTGGAGGCGCTGGAAGAGGCCCTCTTGCACTATGGCGCGCAGAGATCTTTAATATGGACCAGGGTGCCCAATATACGAGTGAGGCATTCATCGCTGTACTCAAAGAGTACGAGGTCAAAATTAGTATGGATGGTAAAGGCCGCTGGGTCGACAATGTCATCGTTGAACGACTGTGGCGCAGCGTGAAGGACGAGGATGTCTACTTACACGCCCATGAGACTCCAGCCGCACTCCGTGCCGGGCTGACGGCCTATGTACAATTTTATAATACGGAACGCCGTCACCAGGCGTTGAATCGACAGACGCCTGATACGGTGTATTGGGCTAGTTCTATGACGAAGAAGGCTGCATAATCACGAGCAGAGATTTCACTTAGCGAGCAGTCCAAAAATTAGGGTCCACTTCTGTTGATGGCCTAGAATCTCACCTAATCTTCATACTCTCTTTACATATCAGCGATCTTCCTGCAATCCAACTGTAACCTGCCTGTTCTATTTTCATGGTCATTATGAATCGATTGGGGAATCTCCCAATTACTTACTGTAAGAGATGGTGTCGAATGAAATGCCATTGTTTATCTACTTAACCAAGGAGGGGCGATGTCACGAAGAATGTTGGTACTGAGTGTGATCGGGCTTCTGGTAATGAGCCAGATAGGTCTGACTGAGGCAAGAAACGTCAAGCCTGCCCAAGGGGAGCAATCATTTTCATTCGCGCTGATCGGCGACGTTCCGTATGACGAACGGCAAGTCAAAGAACTCGACAACGTCATTAGAGAAGTGAACCGTGATAAGGATGTGAAGTTTGTGATGCATGCAGGTGATATCAAGGGAGGTGGAGCGCGTTGTGATGACCAAGTCTATTTTGATCGATTTGCCCAATATCAAAAGTTTAAACGAGCCTTTATTTACACTCCAGGAGACAATGAGTGGACTGATTGCCATCGAGAAAGTAATGGGCAATTTTATCCGATAGAACGTCTGTCTTTTTTACGAGGCGTATTTTTTTCAAACCCTTATCGTTCCACTGGACGGCATCCTATCAAAGTCCGACCACAGAGCCGATTCCCTGCATATGAGCAGTATGTTGAAAATGTGTTATTTAAGAAAAAACACGTCGTCTTTTCAACCATTCATGTCGTTGGAAGCAACAATAATTTAGCGCCGTGGAGTGGCATCGATTCGAATGATTCATTCCAACGCCCACGTCCAGATCGGCTAGCAGAATTTCAAGATCGTGAAGCGGCGGCTCTTCATTGGCTCAATCATACATTTGATGTGGCGGAACGCCGTGATAGTCCCGGTGTGTTCATTATGATACATGGTAATCCTCGATTTGATCTAGAAGAAACAGAGGATGGTCGAGCTGGGTTTAATCGATTTATCAATACATTACGGGAGCGGGCCCTCGAATTTACAAAGCCCGTGGTTCTTGTTCATGGCGATTTTCATGTCTTCTTTATTGATAAACCCATGTTTGGAGTCCCACTCGGTGGTTTTCGAGTTACGGCAGACGGGAGGCCGGCTATGCTCGGGAATATGACGCGAAGTCAAACAATTGGAAGTCCTGATGTTCATTGGTTGAAAGTTACGGTGAAGCCACATTCACGTGATGTTTTCACGATTCAAGAGCGCATTGTTGAACAAAATGCCGTGTTTCCTTGATAGCCCATACTCCCAACCTACTTCTAACCGTTTGAATATACAAAAGGAGAATCGAGATGGATATGTTGTCGTGTTGTCAGTCGAAAAAGGTTCTGATCCTCATAATGCTACTCACACTGACCATCCTTCTTCCTAGTGCAGTGTTGTCTCATAGGGAGTCCCGGCTGGTCCCGGTGACTCATGGCGTCATGGCTGGTGATGTCAATTCGACGAGTGCCGTTATCTGGGCCAGAACCAATAGACCCTCCACGATGCATGTGTTGATCAAACCAAAGAATGGATTTGGCGGGTCTATTCGGAAACATACATCCGTTGACCTCGCACGAGACTTCACGGGAAAGATCCGTGTCAGAGGCCTTCACCCCGATACAAAATACAAGTATTTCGTCTGGTTTGGCGACGAGTCTCAACGCTTTCGTCCACATCGGGCTATAAAGGGGAAATTTCGAACAGCTCCCCAAAGAAATCGAGTGCAACCGATTCGTTTCGCGTGGGGCGGTGACGTGGCTGGTCAAAATGTCTGTCGAGATCAAAATGAAGGGTTTCCGATTTTTAACGCGATCAAAAAGTTACCGTTAGATTTTTTTGTTGGCCTTGGTGACATGATCTATGCTGATGGTGTCTGCGAACCAGTCGGTCGGTATGGTAACGCCCAAGTACCTGGAACTTTTACTCAAGCGGCAGATCTTCCTAATTTCTGGGCGCATTGGAAGTATGTGCGCGAGGATCACAAGTTGCAAACGTTACTCTCCAAAGTTCCATATTACGCTGTATGGGATGATCATGAAGTGGTAAATGACTTTGGGCCGTTGCATGACACCCGAGATGTTCCACCCTACATGGCTGGAGAACATCTTCTCCCTAATGGCCTACAGGCATTCCTCGCGTATAACCCTATTCTTGAGCGAAATCTGACCCCCAAACGATTGTACCGCCATGCACGGTGGGGTAAGCATGTTGACATGATTTTCCTCGACAACCGCCAATATCGTGATGCGAACCTCAAAGAGGATGATCCACAGTTCGTGAAAACGATGCTTGGGCGAGAACAGTTGACCTGGCTGAAGAAGAAACTTCAGGAATCAGATGCGACCTGGAAAGTCATTGTCTCCAGTGTTCCAATCTCAATACCGACTGGGTTCCCACCAGAGCTCGGCCGAGATGGTTGGGGGAATTTTGAGCAAGAGACAGGGTTTGAACATGAGATCGTTGATATCTTGGAAACGATTCGAACTCAGAAGCTTCGGAATGTGATTTTTATCACGACCGACGTGCATTTTGCGGAAGTTTTCCGGTATACCCCTTCGTTTGCTGATCCAAACTTTCAGGTCCATGAATTTGTGACTGGTCCCATGAATGCGGGGCTTTTTCCAAACAGAGACTTTGATGACTCACTCGGCACCGAAAGCCTGTTCTTTTATGGACCGGAGAATGCTGGGGCCGTATCCACGTGGGAAGAAGCCAAGCCCTGGATGAATTTTGGGTATGCAGAGGTGGATCGCTTCGGAAACTTAACGGTTTCAATCAGAAATATTGAAGGCGATGTAGAGTATGAAACCACGTTGTTGCCGAACTGATTAACCGCGTTCAATCAAAAATGGGTGGAAGGGATGAATGACGGCGGAGCATCTAGATGGGGATGATAAGCTTCTTCGCACGGTAGCTGGTTATCCTTGTTGGGTGTCGCGTCATTGTCACTTCGCCATCGTAAGTTAAGAATTCATCACTATGCCCCTAGGGAGAATAAGGAGAATCATATGACGAATGGCTTCATTATAAGGCTTAATATCGCGTTTTCAGAATTCACTAACTCTTTGTACCCCAGACATGGGCTAGGTCAGGTGAAGTTGTATTTTTTGATCGTTTTCTCTTTCGTGATGCTCGTTTATGCCTCCGTCCCTACCGCGTTGGCGTTCGATAACGCATTCGCGATCTCCTATTTTTCTGAGAACGATTTTTGATTACATGCGCACTTCTTCAAGAAGGAATTCCGCAAAAACTGCTTCAATAGAAAATTTGAGAAGCGATATTCTTCTGTTCGATTTGCCACGTTTAACGTCTCATTGAATTGAAATAATGCCTAGCAACTTGTCACCGATCTGTCAACACCAGATAACGCTCAGGCCAAATCCATCGCCGAGATCATTCAGCTGGTGAATCCCGATGTGTTGCTGATCAACGAGTTTGATTTTGATGAAGAAGGACATGCCGCGTTGCTCTTTCAACTCAATTATTTGTCTGTCAGTCAAAACGGGACCAACCCAGTTGACTACCCGTTTGTCTTCTTAGCGCCACCCAATACAGGAATACCATCAGGATTCAACCTTGATAATGATCAGAACGGATCCACGATCGGGCCTGGTGATGCGTATGGGTTTGGGTGTTTCCCTGGGCAGTTCGCGATGGTGGTGTTTTCCAAGTATTCAATTATCGAGTCTGATACGCGAACGTTTCAGCGATTCTTATGGAAGGATATGCCCATAGCTTTATTGCCTGATGATCCAACAACCATGACTCCTGTTGACTGGTTACCGCCGAAGAACTCCAGGTCGTTCGGTTTTCTTCTAAAAGCCATTGGGATGTGCCAATCGACATTCACGGTAAAGTCATTCATGTCCTAGCTGGTCATCCCACGCCTCCGGTGTTTGACGGACCGGAAGATCGAAATGGCCGAAGGAACCATGATGAAATTCGATTCTGGGCTGATTACATTCAACCCTATCGAAGTGGGTATGTTTACGATGATCAGGGCCATGTTGGGGGACTTGATCGGTGGGAGAAATTTGTCATCATGGGAGACCTGAATACTGATCCGTTCGATGGAGATAGTAGTAACGATGCGGCGTTACTACTCCTTAATCATCATCGGATTAACACGAAGAACACTCTGAAAAGCAGGGATGGACGGGAAGCCGCCAAATTACAAAGAGAAGTGAATCGTACTCACTTTGGGAAGTCAAAATTTGATACATCTGATTTTGGGGACGTTTCTCCAATCCCTGGCAATCTCCGTGTCGATTATGTACTTCCCTCGAGAAACCTTCAGATAAAACGCTCGGGTGTGTTTTGGTCAAAAACACATAGCCCTTTGTCGACATTAGTAGGGAATTCGGATCACCGTTTAGTGTGGGTTGATATTCGTGTGAGAAGGTAAATCTCCCATAAATTCACAACATACTCGTTAGTGGGCATGTAAATTTCTTGAATCGTTATGATGCTTGAGAGGCAATTCGACCTAATGGAAGATTTACCGAAATGTAACAGAGTCATCATTTGACCGTAACGCATTTGAACTATCTTGAGCATCTTTCTAGTCGGGGTATTTAAACGAGAGGAAGATCTCTTATGTCAGCAACCGTTTCAGTTGAACAACATTCCATAAGCACATCATCTGCAAATTTCCAGCAATGGTTGATTGTCGCTGGCCTGATCTACCTGTTACTCGTTGCCATTGGCATGATTGGGAGTGGCTTCAAAGCTGCGACAGGTGGGCAAGCGAAGGAGCTCTTTTCCTTTGCGAGCAATCCACTCACGGCCTTGGTGATTGGTACGGTCGCGACAGCTCTGATTCAATCATCAAGTACCGTCACGTCCATTATTGTTGGTCTTGTCGCTGGAGGGTTGCCGGTGACGATTGCTATTCCAATGGTCATGGGTGCCAATATTGGGACTACGATTACGAATACGATTGTGAGTCTCGGGCATGTGAAGCAGGGTGAAGAATTTAAGCGCGCCTTTGCTGCGGCTACTGTTCATGATTTTTTTAATCTTATTAGTGTCGTTATTTTTTTACCATTGGAAATTATATTTGGAATCCTTCAAAAAATCGGTGGAGTTCTCAGCAATTTAATGATCGGTGGTGATTCGATGTCGATTAAGGGGCTAAACTTCATGAAGCCTCTGATTAAACCACCCATTAAAGCTATGCAAGGAGGTTTGGGTAATCTTGGATTATCAGAGGTCATTGCGGGGACAGTGCTTATCATTCTTGGTATCGCGTTGATCTTTTTCGTCATTACTTTTATTGGAAAACTCCTCAAGGTGTTGATGGTGGGGCGTGCAAAAGAAATTCTCCATAATGCGATTGGTCGAGGACCGATATCTGGTATTGCTACGGGAACCGTGATCACGGTCCTGGTCCAATCTTCCTCAACGACGACGAGTCTTATTGTCCCATTGGCGGGGAATGGCGTGTTTAGTTTACGACAAGTCTATCCCTTTACCCTTGGTGCCAATATTGGCACATGTATCACCGCCTTGCTGGCGGCGACCGCTGTCACAGGTGTGAATGCGATCTTTGCCCTGCAAGTTGCGTTAGTCCATTTGGTTTATAATATTCTTGGGGTGGTCGTGATTTACGGAATTCCATTTTTACGAAATATACCGATTCGTGCATCTGAATCATTAGCGGAGATGGCGATGAAGAAGAAGCTGTATGTGGCCCTGTATATCAGTTTCCTATTCTTCCTTGTTCCACTGCTTCTTATCGGTGCCAGTCAATCACTTGGATGGTAAGCCGAAATTGAGGGGGAGTTATCATGGCCAACATCATTTCTCGGAAGCAAATCTTAGAACAAAAAGTTGCGGAACTTGAAGAGACCCTTACACAACTGAAACGACAATTGCAACGTGAGATTGAAGCAGAACAGCATGAAGCAATAGATGAGCTTGAGAATTATCTTGACATGGTGAATAATCGCTTTGCCAACTTGCAAGGTTTCTGGCAGTTATTGCGCGAGGAAGTGTCTGAATTATTAAAAAGTAAAAACAAAAAGAATTAGAGGCCTTCACTAATGTTAACCTACATTATGCGATTGATATGTGTTGTGTCTGTTTTTGTGATGACACCTGTTGTTCTTGTTTGGGCCGGGCTAGAGAAACCTATCCAACTGAGCGATATACCTCAAGCCATTCTCAAGGCGGCACAAGAAAAATTCCCTGATGCAATATACAAGAGTTCCAATACCGAATTTGAAGAAGAGGGAACGTTCGTGTATGAGATTCAAGGTACTTTGAAAGATGGACGTCAATTTGAATATGACGTATATCCTACTGGGGATATTCAGGAGATTGAAGTTGAATTTCCAGACTATATGGTGCCGGGAGCGGTGTTAAAGGCTATACAAAGACAAATGCCGGGGTTTCGGCCTACCTATATTGAAGCCAGTCATTCCGCAAGTATGAAGGTCGTTGGTTATGAGTTTGTCGGTCTGTATAGTGGTGAGACCATAGACATTAATGTATCAGCAGATGGGAATACTATCGAGATTTCTGATAAGTGATTATTCATGTCTATTGGGCACTAACTATCATATCATGTTCCACTTCAAAAGTTGGAGTATCACATCGGTTCATAGTTGTCGGTGCGTTTCATTTTTGATTTCACAACTGACCTCTCTTTTTCTTTCCTTGAAAATCCCTCTCTAAGTTTTTGTCCTAACTCTAAGCATATCTCTGGATAGTTTTATCCCTTCCTGGTTTTTTGGGAATTGTACCGTTGTATTAAATGGAGCGGTACATTGTTCATGTTTCAGGATACGAAATTAAATTCTTGATCATAATACCGAGTCCAGCTTGAATGTTGATATGTGAATCAGTAGTTCTTTGAGAACGTCACACTTTTGTTACGAGAATTCAAAATAAACGAAACCGAACTGTCACACCATGTTTCTATTATTACGTTGCTCATCGCGCGACATCTATCTTTTTCAGGAGGCAAGCTGTTGTGAAACGATTTTACATGGACAACATGAATATAAAGAGAAAGGAGGGAATGGTGGTATGTGCGGAACACGAGGAGAGGATTTGGACATAGATGCGTATGAGCAATGAGGGTGCTAAGCGAGTTCTCACGAGTTTTTTACCTCACTGTTGATGAACACCGGTCTGTTCTCTATTGGAAATGTTGGTAATGAATAGAAATTAGGAGGGACAATGAAAAGACAGTCATTCGCTCAAACAGTAGGGTTTTTGGGTTTTGGCGCGATCCTGCTCTCTAGCCAAATGGCGGGAGCTAACGATTTCGGTAAGTTTATTGAAAAAAATCTAAAGAAGAATTCCTGGGAGTTGTATGGCATTGAGAAGCCAATCAAGAATTCTGCTCCTGCAACGTTGTCAGGATATCGTATGCCTGGCCAGCCAGCAAACAAACAGGTCAAACTTGCAAAAGGCCTGCACGTGGAATATGTCACAAGAGAGGCGGCACGCCATGCTGATCAATTTGCCTTTTGGCCAAATGATCGCAATCCCAAATGGCTCGTGTTCTGTAATGAGATATTTCCCGGTAGTCCATTGAATACTGGTGATCATCCGTCCGTTCAGGCCATTAGGATTCGGGATGGAAAAGTGAAGACCATTCTTCGTGGCTTGGATGGTTGTGATGGGATTCGACGAACCCCGTGGGGAACCATCTTGGCGACAGAAGAAACGTCTGATGGGTATGCCTGGGAGATCATCAAGCCTATTAGAGTGAACAATCATCGAGTCTCAAATCGCACGGCCGGGACGATCGTCAATCGAAAAGGAAATCCATCTAAGAGAGTCGTGCGACGTGATGCATTACCGACAATGTCTTGGGAAGGCATTCATATTACATCTGAAGGTGTTGTGTACGCTGGGGATGAACTCAGACCTGGAACGGGCACAGACGATGCCGATGGTGGGGCCCTGTATAAGTTTATTCCCAATAACTTTCACACGGGTGGACGTATCAAGAATCTCAATGATTCCCCGTTGACAGCTGGAAGTGTCTATGCAGCACAAGTCTCCTGCCGCGATAGTGGCCAACAGTATGGCCAAGGCTGTGAAGTTGGGAACGGTGCCTGGGTGTCGGTCAATGCGGCTTCTGCACGTTTCGATGCCGATGCCAATGGCGCGACCGGTTATTATCGCCCAGAAGATATGGATCCTGATCCTAAATTTGAAGGACCAGGTGTCAAGGTCTGTTGGGCTAATACCCAGAATCGGTCAGCTCAGTTGTTCGGGGAAATTCAATGTATCGTCGATTTGAAGCCAATGGAAGCTTCAGATGACCGAACCATTGTCATCAATCGACTTGTTGAAGGAGACAGAGATTTCAATGCGTTTGATAACGTTGCCTTTCAACCTCACACTGGGAATCTCTATGTCATTGAAGATAATCCAAACGGTGATATCTTTGCCTGCCTTCCTGATGGAAAAGATCGAAATATTAAGTCTGATGGATGCGTGAAAATTTTGTCTGTGAAAGACTCTTCCGCTGAGCCGACAGGTTTCAAGTTTGACGCGTCTGGGGAGACGGCCTATTTAGCCATTCAACATAGTGATGATACCAATATGCCACTTGTTGATACGAATGGTGACGGGACACCGGATTTTCCGAGTGATGATATTTTGAAAATCACTGGGTTTGCCGTTCCTCACGAATAGAGACGTTGCGAGAGAAGATAAGGCCCCCGGTTCTGTTGAAATGGAACCGGGGATACCTTGAACGTGTTAACCAATAAGCTATATCGATAATGTTGAACGATGTGATGTACGGACAGGCAGTAGCAGGTTTAGTCACACTAGGTCGAATGTGTTGTCTATTGTTTGTGGTCACGTTTTGTCAGGTTGCATGGCCCTATGATATCTATGCCGATTGGAAAAAAGATGCACTCGACCTGGATTTTGATAAGGTTCAAAGTTTTGCTGATCATAAAGGACACGTTCCCTATGTTGTGTTCAGTAACACGATCGAAGATTTCCTAAATACGACGGGCTTCCAGACTCAAAAAAGTTGCCAGGTTACGGGACGAGTCACAGGGGCAAGCTCATTGTTCTACCAGGTTGGGGTGCATTCAAATGATTATCGCGTCGTGCTGTATTCCTCGAAGATCGATCAGGATGGGAGTTTTGATGTTACGAATGTTTTTCCTGGCACGTATAGAGTAGCCCCTCTTTCACAAGATGGAGGGAAGCTTATTTTTGGTCCACCAATGGGGCATTTGATTGCGTGTAACGATGGTCAATCAATCCACGTCGATTTTACAATCCAGGGTCGTCGAAACCAGAAAAAACAAGCAAAAGTTCACGAAAGTTCAACCAATTCAAATACTCGTGAGCAAATGGGAATACAGCGAAACGTCATTAAGCAGAGCACGACATCCTGGCCCAGTCATCGTCGGCAACAATTGATACTCCAAATGTTAAGAGGACAAGTCTCTATTGAGGAGACTGCACGAACATACCGCTTGTCTGTTGAGCGACTTCAACAATGGCGTGAAGAATTCTTGATGAGAGCTGAGCAAGCTTTAGAGCGTATTGAGTGATATATCTAGTTGGGTGTCTCGAACCCGTACTGAACGACCTCTCGTATTCCTATGTACAGAGAGGAGGCTACTGATGTTTACTGATAAAGGGGTAACGTATTCTATTTTTCTTGTCGTCATGATTGGTCTGGTTACGATGGTCGGGTAGTTGGGAGCCATCAAAAGAGGTTCAGCTGTTTCGATTGAAGGAAATGTACATGATGGCAACAAAAATGAGCTGTCCCTTGTTGTTGCCTTATTCGCATGACCCTTAACCTTGAACGTGCAAGATGGTAAGGAGATACATATGCATGCAAAAATGTCGGTGCTATTGATAGTATTTCTGGTGATGTTTGCTGACCTAGTCAATGTCCATGCCGTGGGCCTTGATCGCTTTTCGAATGACAAGGTTCAGCTTGGCGTTCGCCCATTTTACCTTGTTGATCAAATGGAAGAGAGTAAGTTGAAACGAGAGCTTCAGCAATGCACGAAAAAAAAGCGGTTTCAACAAAGCGATTTTTCTATAGGGCATCGGGGCGCGCCAATGCAGTTCCCAGAGCATACGAAGGAGTCGTACGAGGCCGCTCATCGCATGGGTGCAGGTATCCAGGAATGCGATGTGACTTTCACGAATGACGGGGAGTTGGTGTGTCGGCATGCACAGTGCGATTTGCATACCACGACGAATGTGGTTGCCCGAGAAGACCTTCGACATCAATGCAAGTTTCCACCGGAATTTGATGCACAAGGGAATCTTACCAATGCATCAACCATTACGTGCTGTGCTTCAGACTTTACCTTGGAGCAGTTTAAATCTCTCAAAGGCAAAATGGATGCAGCTGATAAGAACGCGACGACGGTTAAAGGGTACCTTGGGGGAACGGCAGATTACCGAACAGATTTGTATGCGACAGGTGGTACGCTTCTCACCCATGCAGAGAGTATCGCATTATTCAATCGTATGGGTGCCAAGTTCACGCCAGAACTCAAAGAAGGAAATGAGGATGACATTATGGCCATCTTTGGTAGCCAAGAGAACTATGCGTTGAAGATGATCGATGAATATCGTCACGCTGGAATCTCTCCGAGGCGCGTGTTTGCTCAATCATTCAACCTAGACGACGTATTGACCTGGGTGAATAAAAGACCTCGTTTTGGCAAGCAAGCCGTATTTCTCGATGGTGGGCCCATCCCTCGACCTAATCCAGGCCGATTTCTGAATGATCTCGCGGCCAAAGGTGTGAAGATTGTTGCGCCACCGATGCCGATGTTATTGAAGGTCAATCAAAATGGAAAAATCAAATCATCCAAGTATGCGAAGAAGGCCAAAAAAGCAGGTCTCAAAATCATCACCTGGACAACTGAACGGTCCGGTCGGATCGTCGAGGATGTGTTAACAGGAGGAAATACCTTTTATTATCAGACCATTCTTGATGCTCTCCAGAATGACGGCGATATTTTGAAGACCATTGATGTGCTTGCGCAAAAGGTTGGTGTTATAGGAATTTTTTCAGATTGGCCAGCCACCACCACATTTTATGCCAACTGCAAAGGATTAGGTTTGCGTCATCCTTATCATCTGCGGTGGAAGCAAGACCGATTATTTGATGACCTTTCCTTTAATAGCCAATTGCTTGATTATCAATAATATATGTTTAGGCTCAGTGAAGGTAGAGGTGTCCCTCTACTTTCACTGAGTTCTCTTGTTGCGAAATATCGTTGAGTCATAACTTTCATGTTGTGACGTTTCAGTGATGAGTATGAGCCATTCTTGAAGAAGTTGGACTGAGTTTGGCAGATAAGGATGTAGAATATGAGAAAGTTGGCCTTGTGTTTTCTTGTAATGGGAATAGTCATGTACGGGTTGGAGAACATTCAGCCTCATTCCAATATCTCTTTAATGATAGCAGAATCTCTTGCTGAGACTGTCAAAGACCCCACACTACTACATACAGTTTCTGATTCTTCCTTATCACCGCTTTCGCCTCATATTGGCATGACGGGGAAGGTGGGTCTTGAGGATCGTTTGCATCGTACATTGGCAGGGAGTGTCACGTTAGCAGATGGTTTAGAGTCCGACTCTGTGGCTCAGAGAGTCAATGGTCTGGTGGGGCAGTTTATATTCTGGCCGAATGAACAGGATCCTACGCATCTCATTGTTTGCATGGAAGGTTCTCGGAAATTGGTTGGAACTGATGTCTCAGGAGACGATACATTCAATGCGTCCGTTCAACGTCTTTCTTTATCCAACAATATTTCAGAAACGATCTTGCGTGGTCTCGATCGTTGCGATGTGATCGAGCGAACACCATGGGGAACGGTCTTAGCTGCCGAAGAGGTTGAAGATGGTTCTGTCTATGAAATACTCCGTCCCTTACTTGTGACAAATCACGTTGTGCAAGATCGCTCTCGTGGACACGTAACGAATCGTAACGATCAGCCTTCAGCATTTGTGGCAAAACGTCCTGCTCTTCCGATCATGGCATGGGAAGGATTAGCGGTTCTAGAGAATGGAGCGATACTTGGCATTGAGGAAAAACACACTCCCAATATTCATCCGCGTCAGCGAGGAGGGGTGTTGTTTAAATTTATTCCTGCTCACTCCCGTGTTAATGGTGCCGTGATCGAGAACTTAGACGAATCACCTTTGGTCGCGGGACGAGTCAATGCCATGCAGGTATATTGTCAACATGGGACAAAAGGGTTTGATGATTCCAGATGTTCGGGGATGATTAGTTGGCTTTCCGTTCGCGCGAGGAATGCTTCTCATGACGCTTTTGAAATGGGAACGGTGGGGTATAGGAGTCCTGAAGATCTCTATCTCGATACCTTTTACAAAGAGGAGGGTAGTCGTTTTTGTTGGACCAGCCTCACTCATAAAGACGTATTTCCAATGGCTCAGGTACATTGTGCCATTGACTATGACCTACTTGGTGATGAAATTGATGTTCAAGGTATGGTGGCCACCAATTTCTTGAAAGGGAATCCATTATTTCGTTCACACGATGGAACTATCATACATCCAGAGACCGAGATGCTATTGACACTTGTTCATGGTCAAGACGAGATGTTGTTAGCTTGTGGGCTGACTCGAAAGAACATGCATTCGAAGACTTCGAAGTGTACGAATGTGTTGACTGTTCCAGGGACGCTTGCTGAACTGAAAAGTGTGCGAATGACAAAAGATGGAAAGACGGTATTTCTTGCGCTTCAAAAACGGACAACGGGTGACCCATCGGATGTGGACAATTTTGAAGCCTATGAGATATTGAAAGTTGGTAATTTCTCTTCCTTACTTTTCATTCATTAATTTCACGTTATGGAATGACAAGTCAGGTTGAAGGGGTATATTCAAAGGGGGAACTGAGTTAAAAGAATTTTCTTTCAACTGCGTCTGCCGGTCTTACCTACATCTTTGTTCCTTCCTAACTATCTTCAAGTCCAACTATACAATTTCTATCGTGTTGGAAGAAGACGTCTCTACATACTGGCGAAACTTTCGCTCGTCATATAAAACGAATACTCGGTCTCGACTTCCAGCACTCACGGTTGTGTCTTGTTGATTATCCTAGTAACGGCAGTTGGATGCGTGAAGAGGTAGTGCAGATTTTCGTGATCAACTGCTGTTTCCAAGATTATTCATTGTCTGGGATATTCGTCTGTATTTGTGATCAAACAGTTACGTAGTTGATACAGGATTGTCATGTGATCTGGTTATGGTTGTGTCTACATAATACATTTCTAATCTTCTGTTAGCTCGAATAATTCTAGTCTTTCAATGTTGACTCCTCACGCACTGTAGAAAGTGTGTGAGGAGTCATAATTCAGTTGTCACCATTATATCTTCTAGGCACATTTTACAAAGGAGTCCTACGTTGTCACATAAAAAGATTATTGATACTTGTCAATTAGGTGACGAATTAAGATTGTCAGGTGCTTCTAGTACTCAACGAGTAGAAAATCGAGAGACAAGTAATGTTATGGACATGTACATGCAGGAGCTCAAATCTTTTCCAGTCCCCACGCATGAGACTCAAACTTGTCTTGCAAAGAATATTCAGAAATGGAAACGTCGACGTGATGTCCTCTTGTTCACGAATCCGATGTGCGTCAATTGGTTATTTCAATGGTTCGTTCTGGTTGAGAACGGTAATTTGGTATTAAACGATATTATTGACTACCGAAGAGAAAATGTGACTCGGCAAAACATGAAACCCAAAGTCGATGAGACGAACAAATATGTTCAACGAAATAAACTCATAGGCAAACTGTCAGTTGCACTGAAGACATTTCTAGTCTTGGATGAAAAGCGCAGAAGAGGATGGTGTGTGCCCAAAAGACAGAAACAGGTCATGCGAGACTTTAAGAAGTCACGGCAAGAGATGTTGAGTCTCATTCGCTTAGTAGCATTGAAGTCTCAAGCAGTTACACGTCTATCAGAAGAATTGAACGCGATATATCGTGAACTATCAGTCATCCACGAAACAGCGTTGAGTCTCTTTCAGAAACTGAACAGGCCTGTATCCTCCGAGTTAACATTCGAAGCTATGCAGGCTATGCTCAATGCCGCTCTGAAATCCCAAGAGATAACGTCCAGTTCACGAGTATTGATCGGAGAAGTAGAGATTTTCTTGAATCGGCTGAGATATCTCACCGAGCATGTCACGTACATGCCATTGGATGAGTTTAGTAAGGTGATTACTCAAGTTAATTACGCTGACAGACAGATGAACTGTACTAAGTGTGACTTAGTTCAATCCAATCAAAGATTGGTCCTGACATTAGCCAGGAAATATAGTGGAAAACATTTAGATTTAATGGATTTTATTCAAGAAGGAAATATCGGGCTCATTAAAGCCGCGGAACGGTTTGACTATCGACATGGGAGTAAGTTTAGTACCTACGCTGTCTGGTGGATTCGTCAGGCCATGACGAGGGCGTTAGAAGATCAGGACTCTGGAGTCAGAATACCTGTGCATATGATTCATGCTAAACGCTTCATCCAACGTGCAAAGCGGAATCTGACACAACAATTGGGTAGGCACCCTTCCACCGTGGAATTGTCAAATTTTTCAGGAACTTCACTCACACATGTTCAACAGATAGGGGGGCTGATCCAAGAACCAGCTTCTTTTGACGCGTTGCCCTCGACCTCAGCTAGCTCACAGCCACCGTATCGTTGGCTTCAATCTAATGATTCTAGTCCATTAGATAATGTTGTCTATCGGCAAATGCATGAACGGATTTTTCCAATTTTCGGAATATTAAACCCAAAAGAGCAAGACATTGTACGTCGCCATTATGGTTTAGGGGCTGAGATGGAGGAATCCGATCGTACCAAAATAGGAAAGACTTACGGCGTGACTCGTGAACGAATCCGGCAGATCGAAAATAAGGCATTTGAAAAACTACGGCGTTCCCGGTATGTCCGCGGGCTTCGGAGTTATGTCCAATCCGATTGAGTCATGTCGTGATCATATCCCAATTCAGCATATCAGGTCATGATTTGGCCTAGGCTATTTTAATAGGTCTCTTACTCTTGTTTATTCATTTTTAATTAACGTGAATGTTACATGCCTCTAACACCTCAGCAATTTTATCCTGATAGTCTGCAGTCCATGAACGGTTTTTGTTTGCAAGGGTTTCTCGATTATCGGGTCTTAAGTGAAACGTTCCATTGTTCTCTTATCGTGTTTAAGTCAGGCGCGAGGATGTGCTGGTAAGGAGCAAACTCATGAGACTTTCAACGGTAAACCCTAGAGCTCTTTTATCTGATGGCATCTGTCCACAGTGCTGTGATGTCATGGTATTGGCTGACAGTACTGATGTTAATGAAGTAGGTAGATCGGAATATTGGATTCGGCTTGCGTTGCACGGAATGTGAGGCAGTGCGTGATCCATTTCTGAAGTACCTACATATCTCGCATTAAGACATATGGTCTTTCGAGTGTGAGCACTTTCTCTTGGGCTCCTCTAAAAACTGTCATCTTTCATGATTGCGGCGTCAGCTACGTGCTCGAATCCACATGTATTCGCCCATGCACTGCGGTTTTGCACTCTCAGCTTCCTTGCCCTCACAAAAATGATAGTTTTTAGAGGTGCCCTCTTCTTTCTCTACATTATAGTTTAAAGTAATTAATACAGTGACGCTTCAAGCTTATGCCAAAAATGTCCTCTCTTTCCAGGAAAAAACATTAAGTGTTTCTTGTCAGAGTGACATTGTCTGGTTGACACGAAAGGAATTTCAAATTTTATTACACTTGTATTCGGCTATCGGGTTCGTGTGTTCGCGAGAGGAACTTCTCGCTAAAGTATGGGGGCGTGATGTGTTTGTGGATTTAAGAACGATTGACCGACATGTGGTGCAGCTTCGCCGAAAAATAAAGAACCTGGGTCAATGGGAGCTTAGCCTGGATACTGTCTGGGGAGTTGGATATCGCCTTCGAAAATCTGGATCCCTCCGAAGTTAATCAGTTGTCCTTCTTTTTTTTCAGTTTCAAGACCTTCCCCAAATTTTTTATCTCTGTTAGTGTAACACTTTTTATCAGAGGGACAATCATGAGTAAGCTTGCCGTTATTGATATTGGGACAAACTCCATTCATATGATTTTGGTCGAGATCGGCACGGATTTCTCTTGTAAAGTGATGGATCGCTTTAAAGATATGGTTCGATTGGGTGATGGCACCTTTATGAATCGTTCACTGTCGGAAGCGGCCATGATGCGAGGAACAGATGCTCTTCGAAATTTGACGAACCTCGCTCGAAATAAAGGATTTGATCGAATTGTTGCCACGGCGACTAGCGCCGTTCGTGAAGCAAAGAATGGAGGAGAGTTTCTTCAGCTTGTTGAAGCTGAGACAGGACTTGAGGTTCAAGTTATTACGGGAAAGGAAGAAGCACGATTGATCTATATTGGTGTCCGCAATGGTATGGAATTATCAAGGACGCCGTCGTTGATCGCCGATGTTGGGGGTGGATCTGTAGAAGTCATCGCCTGCAACCAAAAGCAAATGTTCTTTGGTCGCAGTCTGAAGCTTGGTACGATTCGCTTGAAAGATCTTTGTCTCAAGGAAGATCCTCCGACAAAGGGAATGATTAAAGAACTTGAAAAGACGATCAACGCTGGACTAGATGCTGGTCTTAAATCTTCACGCGATTTCAAGTTTTCAAGTGTCGTGGCCACATCTGGAACTGCAGGAAATTTAACAGAGATCATTTATCTTCGTCGATCAGGGAAACCCGTTCCTCAACTCAACCTAGCAACGATTGGGATAACCGAAATTCGGGAGATTGAAGCAGAATTAGCATTAGGTGATGTGAATGCTCGACTTGCGATTCCAGGTCTTGATCCAAAGCGCGTCGATACCTTACTTCCTGGGACGATGTTTTTTCGATGTCTGCTTGAGCATGCTGGTCACAAAACTTTAACGATTAGTGATAAAGCGCTTCGTGAAGGAGTGATCTTTGATTTTATTGAACGGCATCGAGCAGGACTGCAGGCAGAGCAAGAAATCCCGAATACTCGACGACGAAATGTGATGTTGTTTGGACGGCGTTGCCATTATGAGGAGTCACATGCCATTCATGTGGCGATGCTCTCGCTTCGGTTATTTGATGAATGTATTCCATTGCACGATCTTGGAGATCAAGAGCGTGAGTGGTTAGAATATGCTGCCTTACTTCATGACGTGGGATACGTCATTCGGCGGCGACAGCATCATAAACATACTTATTATCTGATTAAGCATGGTGATCTTTCTGGTTTGACCGCCGAAGAGGTGAATGTTGTCGCGCTTGTAGCTCGCTATCATCGGAGGGCTGTGCCCAAGGATAAGCATGATGACTTCAAGTCATTATCAGGACGACAGAGGAAGATAGTTCGAATTCTTAGTGCGATTCTTCGTCTTGCAGATGGATTAGATCGGAGTCAATTTTCAGTCGTTCAGCAGGTTCATGTCTCAATAGGAGATATGATTGAACTTGAATTGACATGTACGTCTGACCCCGAACTTGAGCTGTGGGCGGCACGGAAGCGCGTCTCTCTATTCGAGAAAGTATTCCATCGGCCGGTAGAATTCCTGTGTGTCTATTCTAATGGGCAACAAGAGTAATGTTCTCTTTCCACCTTTCACACTAATCACATACTCCCCCCACTCAGATATGTCGGTGAGATGATCACGAGAAGAATTCTCAGTGGGGAGTCTCCTTCTATGGCTCACCTATTCGCCTGAGCCTAACAAACCGTTTAATATAATCAACTTCATGCTAGTTAATTAGTGCATGATACTGTCCGATGTCTGAATCCGCGTATCCTCGTTCTACTCTCCCTGTAAGCCTCGTCCTTGTTTCGCCCGTACCATTAAGAGTCAGCCTATCTTCAGTCTATCCCTACTCTTTCCCCCTCAAACGGGTAATTGTTGCGAGACATGACGCATATCTATTCTTCTTTACTATGACAGATTCGACAAAATTTTTCTGCCTAAGAATTGCCTGAATCTACAACCGATTAATTACCCCCTGTGTTGTTGTCTGGTAAAAAGGAGTCGTGTTATGAGTCAGGATATCTCTCACAATCTCGCACATCGTAAGGTTACTTCATGTGATGATCAAGAATTCGAACTCTATGTTAGTCAGGGGTCTCGTATTCAAGGAGTCTTCCATGTTCGAGGTCCGATTCGGATTGACGGCTATGTTGAAGGGGCAATTCATACAGATCATACTGTGCAAGTAGGAAAAGATGCGGTCATTGTGGCCAATATTTATGCAAATTATCTTGTTTCCCAAGGGCCTATTCGTGGAGACGTCAAAGTTCGTGGACGGGTAGAGCTGTTAGCGCCTGCGAGGGTAGAGGGCTCAATTTCAGCTCCTAAGTTTACACTGGAGCAAGGAGTGCAAGTGACGGGGATGATTACAATGGAGCAGCACAAAGACGGATTGAAGAATCAGAAAATGTCGTGAACCGTCATCGTCTAGCTGTTCGCTAATTGTCGCAGCAGCCCAGGACGTACCCACCAATCTAAGTTACCACATCCAATTTTTGGTTTTTCCTCAAACTGCACCGCACAGGCTCCTGCTTTCTTAAGAGTGAGACCAGGAATATATCTTCCTGAAATCATCATGGCGGCAAGCTGCCCTAGATGAGGTTCATGTCCGATGCACATGACGCAGGCATCTTCAGGAAATTTCGTTAAGATGGGAAAGGTGTCCATGGGAGAGTGCGTCAAGACGAGTTCTTGGCACACGTGCATATTTCCCTCTAGTGTAAAGACGTCTTCCACAATTTGTGCTGTTTCTAAGGCCCGCGTATAGGGACTAGAAAGCAAGTGTATTGGCTGGTCGGCTATATTCAAAAGGCCTTCTATTGCGCCGCGAGTTTTGTCCACTCCCTCACTCGTTAAGGGACGTTCGCTGTCGAGGCCGAGCCAGGCCTCCCGGGATACAGCAATTCCATGTCTAACGAGAATGCATTTCATTGATGTCTCGGCATAGTGTCTTGTGAGGATTCATGATTCGCACCCTATCAGAAAAGGGAAGAATGTGAAACGGTAATGAGGAAATGACAGAAGAATGTAGGGGAGGTAAGAGATGGTTGAGAGGTCGATGGATAGATATAAAAGTGGGAAAATATATTATACTTCTTGGGGGATTTCCTTAAAATCAATACATAATGTTGCGCATGCTATGAGGCGGGAGCCTCATAGTCAACGCTGGTTTCAGATTTGGTTGGTGACCATTGGACTGCAACGACACGCGTGATGGCCAAGGTGATAATAATTCCGCCTAGTATGCCCCACTGTGTCAGATGGGCTTCTTTGAACCATTGAGCAATGACTTCCGTGAGCATGACGACAAGAATGGTATCAACGATAAAGGTCACCTTGACTCGACCTTCCGAAAAGTATGTCAAGGTCGTTTTCAAGACTTCGACAATGGCTAAGAGTATCAGGGTGTTAATAATCACTTGCCGTAGAACGATTTCTAGGGGTTGTGAAAATAATAACTCTAATCCAATGAACGTCATAAGTACCCCACCAGCGAGTGCTGTGAGAATGGTGATAATCAATAGGCTCAAAATGAGTTTGACGCCTTGAACCCAAAATTGAGTCATGTCAATCGCGAAGGACCTATTGAATGCGGCGATTCCTGTATGGATAACTCTCATATTATTTGCTTTCTCCTTTTCTGTTGGGATGTGTGATTATTAAAAGTCGTCAACCGCTACCGGGTGTAATAAGTCTCGAACCGAAAGAATTCCAATAATCCCTTCATTGATATTGGCGACAGCCAAATGCCTAATGTGGGAACGATCCATTAAGTCAGCCGCCTCAAAAATGGGGCGATCTTCATCAATACAGATCACAGGTGAACTCATGATACGTTTCACCGGTGTGTATTCCGCGAATCGATGCATGGAAACTACCTTTCTCACAATGTCCGATTCCGTCACAATACCCACGATTTCTCCATCACGTTCAACAAATACACTGCCAATTTTCTGAATGCGCATCAAATTGGCAACGACTGACACAGATTTTCTGTCATCGACTGTGATGAGTTGGCGTTGCATAACATCTTGAATGTGAACCATGATACTCTCCCTTCATTGAATGAATAGATGTGAATTGACCGATTTCTATAATGGTAAGACTAAACGACCAATGTTACTATTGCGTCACGGGTATGTATTGTTTTGGTAAATTGTGAGGAGTCTTGAACCAGATCTTTGCTCGGCTTGCAGGACATTCACTATAGTGTCCTCGTTGTTTTGCTTGCGGATGATCGTAGGAGTTTTTGAGATCTACAGAAAATAAACTTTTGAATTTCTAGGAGGTTAGGGCTAATAGTTGGTTCCGAATGTCTTCAGTGTTTGAACATTTCGGTAATTACTTATCAAGAAGTGAAGGAGTCCCATGAGTAGAAAAATCGTGAATATGATGATGCTTTTGAGCGGTATGATGTTTGTGAGTTGTGCGGCACCTCAGTTTTTTACCGTCACTATCTATGAAAGTCCTTCGAAGAATGTGAGGCTTCAAACGATGGCAGTCGTGGACGAAGGAAAGGCCTATTCTCATCCTGTTTCTCTTTCTGAAGAGCAAATGACTCAGGTGCTGAAGGGCCTGTACGTGGAAGTGGATACCACGGCGATATCGCTACCGTTTACTCAGAACTCAGGAAGTGATTCGCGGCGTAGAGCTTTTAGTGACAGGGAAGTACAGTTTTTTGCACCATTGTTTGTGAAAGGACTTCAGCAAGCGACGCCTGAAGAAATTGTCACATTTTTCGAAACCGCAGAAGTTTCAGATCTTCATGAAGCGACAACATCTGGTGGGATCTTTGTCAGAGAGGAGGAGCTGCATATTATTTTAAGTAATCTCAGTGTCAAAACGTTGATTTGGCAAGATAATGCTGAATACCAAGCTCCCTATCGATTAGCGCCTCTCGAGCCGATCAATCCAGAGCCTGGACGTTTAATTTTCGAACCAGAGATATTTATGGTTCCTGCTCAGTCGACAGGGTGGCTGACGGACCTGAAGGGGAAGCCATGGCAGGCAGCGGTGCTCTACAAGGAGTTGCAACCATAGATGATTCATTTGACATGAAGCAAAAAATCGACCGTCTCTCTAGATGGGTAGAGAGACGGTCATGAGAAATAAGCGGAGGAGTGCGCCGCCTATGGCCGTTCCTATAACGTTGAAACGGCTGTCGTGTAATGTCGCACTATCTTAGAACGAAACATCCCATTGTAATCGAAAGCGTTGTTCCGTAAGATCTTTGCTAGCAGGTCGATCTAAGGTTAGATGAGAGACATCCATGGTAATCTTGTTTCGATGTCCAGCAAAAAACCAATTAGTCGCTAGCGTAAATTCTTGTCGTTTGTCGTTTTTCACTGAGACATTAGGGTCGACAAATGCATAACGGAATGCAAATTCAAGAGGTTTGGGAACGATAGGAATTAAATAATGAGGAAAGTAGCCAACTTGAGCGTAACTTCCCATTAAGTTTGTTTTGGACCGACCAACGCCAGGTGCACCACCACCAGAGTCTTTGACTTGCTTCCAATGATATTCATGTTGAATTGATAAGCCTCGCCATTTGAGAGCGAATTCCTCCATGATTCCTTCCACGCGAAATTGTCCATTTGCAGCAGTTCCATCTCCCGTAAAGGATCCCCCCGCAGATGTCGTACCTCCTAAAGTCCCACAACCACTGGACGACCATCGTGTACATTTTCCGGTGGTCGTATAGCCGGCAAATGCTATGCTGGCGGCTGGTTGCTTATGATATTTGATATCGCTTTGCTGCCATTTGAGATCTCTGCCCAAGAAGTTCCATTGGAAGCGAGCCATGTACATCATTTGATCATCATCATTGGCTTCACCACGCCCTGAACCTGTGAACACACCGGCGTAGTACCATGAGTCAAATGGAGTTCCTGGAGCTAGGTGTCCATAAGCCATAATTCCGACCTGACGATCGATGCTAAAGACTCGATTTACGATTGATCGTTCAACGAACTGTTGTTTCCCGGATGAATCGACTCGCTCCCGATTATAGTTCACTTTCCATTGACCAAGGCGAATTTGAAACCATTTATATTTTTCCAACATGATTCGCCAGTCAATGAGACGCGTTGATGATCCGTTTGGATTTGCACCTGAAGAACGTGTTGGTTGCCAATCGACTTCAAAGTAGTATTTGAGCCATGGCTGATAGCCGTGTCCTCCAACTTTCATACGAACACGACGAAGTTCAAATGTTGACTCATCTTGGTCGTTAAAGTTCCCCACACTTCGAGGGTCTCCACGTTCTGGGTACGAAAAACGACCTTGAAATCTCCATTGTATTGCAGTTTTAAACAGTCCATCGACCGTGGAGAAGGTAAATCCTTTTTTGTCCCAGTTGACTCGTACATTAGATTTGTTGTCTTCTTGTTTTTCTCTTTCTTCGACCATTTTTTCTTCATTGGCCTGAATTCTGGTGTAATCTTCTTTAGAGATTGTTCCTTTTTCACGAAGGACATCCGCAAGTGTGTCTCCAGCATGAGCTGAGAGTGGCGCGATACTCCAACAAATCAGCAACATGATGGGAATGAATACTGGTGCAACTTTTTGAAACATGTGACCCTCCAAAATGAGTGATATTGTACGTAACAGTGTTTGTGTGTTCATGTTGTATCCTTGGCTGTGAGGATAGACGAGATCTGTTACGTTCGTGTTACGTCAGAGTCAAGACGTGGTTAAAAGTGAAGCAAGACGAAGTGCGTAGGATGAAAAATCGAGGAGGACGTGAGTCTGACTTACCCTCGTATGCCGTTGATGTAGGCTGTGGTGAGCTCGTGTTGCGGGTTTTCAAATATTTGCTGTGTTGGTCCGAACTCAATGAGTTCGCCGGTGTGATGCTGATTCCAAAAAATTCCAACATAATCAGCAATGCGTCTGGCTTGAGCGAGATTGTGCGTGACAATGACGACGGTGTATTGCCCTCGTAGGCTAAAGATTAAATCTTCGACGATCCCGCTAGAGAGAGGGTCGAGCGCACTGCAGGGTTCATCCATCAAGAGGACATCCGGAGAAAGAACGAGGGCGCGTGCGATGCATAGACGTTGCTGTTGTCCCCCAGAGAGAGTCAATGCCGATGCCTGGAGGCGGTCTTTCACTTCATTCCAAAGTCCGACATCCATCAATGATTGTTGTATACGTTCTTCAATGTGTGTGGGAGCAGTGATGCCATGTTCTTTCAGGGGAAAGGCAAGGTTTTTGTGAATTGACATGGGGAATGGGTTGGGGTTTTGAAAGATCATGCCGACGCGTCGGCGTAGTTGAAGGACATCGATGGTGGGCGAGAGAATATCGAGATCGTGTAACTGGATTTGGCCCGAGACTCGACATTCTGGCATTAAATCCACGAGCCGATTGATGCACATTAAGAAACTAGATTTTCCACTACCCGAGGGGCCGACAATGGCTGTCAAACACCCACGATTAACGGTGAGTGAAACATTCTTAAAGGCTGGGATGTGGTTGTATGAGAGAGAAAGATTGGTCGTTTGGATAAATGGGAGTGGGTCACAACAGGGGGCAATCTTTTGGGGTGACTGGGAGAGTGGTGTCTGTGATGATTCAGGTTTTTTTGTAAAACTCATGTCGTGAGAATCCTTGTTCGAGCCCAGAGTCCTGATATCCAACTCGACAGACTATTCAGCATAACAAGACAGGCTATTAATGCTAGGGCTGTAGCATAGGCGGCTTGGTCTCCACCTGGGACGTTCATTGAGAGATCGTAAATATGAATGGAGAGGGCACGACCTGAGTCGAGTAAAGACTCTGGCATTCGGTCGACATACCCACTGGTAAAGATGAGTGCTGCTGTTTCTGCGATTGCTCGCCCAAGTCCTAAGATGAAGCCGACGAGAAGGGATGGAATAGCCGCTGGTAACAGTAGGTGAAAGAGCGTGGATTTTTTCGTCAGTCCTAAGGCTGATGCCGATAGACGATAGTCTTGTGGCAATGCACGAAATCCTTCTTCAGTCGTACGAATCAATATTGGAAGTACCATACAGGCCAAGGTCAAACCTCCTGAGAGAATTGAAAATCCAAGACCAAGGAGTTGGCAAAAGAATGCGTTCCCGAATAGCCCAAAGACGATGGACGGAACACTGGCTAGTACATCTAAGCTTCGTCGAATGAATTGGGAAAATGGTTGAGACACTGACGTCCATTCAGCAAGAAAGACTGCGGCTCCTAGGCCAATAGGGAGGGAAACAGACATGCATACCAGAAGAATCAGCCCGGTCGAAACAAGAATAGTACTAATCCCGCCTTGACGACCGGCGTTGGCAGGAGGACTTATTAAGAATTCCCAAGAAAGATAACGTGTGCCTTGCCAGATGACATCTCCAATTAACCAAAGAAACGCGCAGCCAACCAATCCTGCCACGGTCCATATCGCCAATGTTGGCAGGAGCGAATCGTTGAGTAATCGAGGTTTATTCATATCCTTTAGGTCGAAAGCGTTGCGCGGTGATGATCAAACTTACCACCATGAGTAACAGGAGCAGGCCAGTCAAGAAGAGGGAGGCTCGGTGAGCGTCCGTGGCATAGGCCATTTCTAAGGCAATATTGGCGGTCAAGGTGCGAATTGGGTCAAAGAGGCTTGATGGGATTTGGACGACATTTCCGCAGACCATCACGATAGCCATCGTTTCCCCGATAGCTCGACTCGTTTGCAGTATGACACCGGTGAGAATGCCAGACCATGCTGTTGGCACAATGATGTAACGAATCATACTCCAGCGTTTGAGCCCGAGAGCGGTGGCGCTTTGGATAATTTCCTTTGGCACTTGTCGTAAAGCGGATTCACTGACCAAGGTCACTGTGGGTAAAATCATGATGGTTAACACGATGATGCCAGCTATAAGGCTTGGCCCGGGTGGTTGGATGCGCGCAATGAGAGGAACAAGTACGACAAGGCCCCAGAGTCCGTATACCACGGAAGGTACCCCAGCCAGGAGTTCAATGCCTTTGCGGTAGAGAGACGCGACTATTGGTGGGGCGTAGAACTGACAAAAGATGGCAAGTAGCAGGCCGAGTGGCGTCGAAAGTACAACGGCTCCACTCGTCACTAGTAATGTGCCGAACAACATGGGAACGAGATTATAGGACTGTTCCGTTGGATGCCACGACGGATCAGTAAAGAAGGCGATGAGGCCAATATCTCGAATGGCAGGGAATGATTCGACAACAAGGAAGATCAGAATAAAGACCACGATTACTCCTGCAATTCCTGAAAGACTCTTCAGGATTAAGAAGAGGAGTTGATCAGCCTTGGAGAGGGACGAAGTAGTATTGGGAGACCAGATCATAGCTGTCAGAAGATCGTGCGAAATCGATAAACATCTTCAATGTGCCAGTTGGGACGGACTTGGTGACCAAGGTTAAAGGACGTGAAAGTGGGAATCGCCCACTCAGGACCTCATCGAGTGATGCTGGGATAGCTCCAAGCCCCAACAATTTAATCGGGATATCATGAGAGGCACTATAGGCAGCCGTTCCAATGGACACATAGCCAATGGCATGCGGATTTCCTGAGACGACTTTGATGCCTTGTTCATTGTCTCCAATGACGACATGGGCTTTAATCTGGGTGCTGTGTAGGTTGAAATGCTTTAGAAAGAGTTCTAGCGTTGCCCGTCCCTCTGCTTTATTCACGACCGTAATCGGGGCATCGATACCTCCTATCTCTTTCCAATTGCTCACGCTACCTGTGTAAATATTCACGATGGCTTGGTCATCGAGAGAAGACAGTGGGTTGGACTGATGGACAATAAATCCAATGCCGTCATGAGCAATGACTGTACTATGAAGATCTCTCTCACTATATTTGAGTGAGCGTGAGGCCATTCCAATATGTGCGATTCCCTGCCGAATATCAGCGATCCCGCGAGATGAGCCCCCGGTCTGCACATCAATACGAGTACCAGGATGTTGCACCTCAAATCGTTTCCCAATTTCTGAGACAAGAGGGGCAATTGTGCTTGATCCAGTCAGGATCAGTTTAGTATTGGTCGAGTGAGCCGCTGGCGATTCTTGGCAAGCGGTGGTCGCTAGCATGAATAAGATGATGGAGAAGTATCTGATGATATTGAGCATTATCGTGAATTGTGCTTTTTCGTCTGTTTAGGAAATGAGAGTTGGCAACAGCCAAGGTCAAGCGTTTTTCCCTCTGCTCCTGTGGAGACATTGGGTGCGAGTTGATACAGCATGGCTTTTCCTTCTCGTGTGGCTTGAACGAGTCCAGCCTCTCGCAATTGTGCTAAATGGTGTGACAGTAAACTTTGCTCTATCTGCAAAGCATGGCTCAGATCACTGACATGTTTGGGGTGGTCTAGTAAGGATTCAAGGACAGCCAAGCGAGTGGTGTCGGCAAGAACCTTGAGCTTATTGGCGCACGAGGGAGCGTGAGACTTCATAGTCGTGAAGTCTTCGAACGGAGCCATTCGTTACATGAATAACAGTTCATATGACAAATTTTTATGGTATTTATGAAAGAATGTCAATGGACAGATCAATAGGAAAATACTAGGCAGGAAAAAAGAATGAAATTTTCTCTTGTCATGCTGCATCTTCTCATAGATAAAACAATAGAGAGGCATCGAGGTAGACTATGGGGTGAGATTTCTTCAAAATATAGCGAATTCAAATAAGTTCCAGTTGAACTATGCTGACTTTCCCTGCGGTATCAAACACTTCAAGGTACGAAAGTTAACTGAACCGGCTATACGACATTCATGATTGATCATACCTGGCATCCACAAAAAGGAGGATGTGTTATGGCGACTGTTGGACAACTCATGACCAAAGACTTAAGTGTGATCGGTGAAGAAGCGAGTATTCAAGAGGCGGCACGGCAGATGCAGAATAGGAAAATTGGTTCGCTTTTAGTTCAGAATGATCAAGAGTACGTAGGAATTATCACTGAGACCGATGTGGTGCGTGCAGTCGCTGAAGAACAGGAGATCGGACTGTTAACGGTACAAGGTCTCATGTCCAGCCCTATTATCGCGATTGAGACAAAACTTTCGCCACAATATGCACGTGATTTGATGGCGGATCGTCACATACGTCATTTGGTCGTGCGAGAAAATGATATTATTGTTGGAATGATTTCTGTGCGTGATCTTTTGGGGTATTTTAAAACAGTTGCTAAGAATAATGTGGAGTAAGCAGTGTTCACCATCTCGAGTAGTCAGAGAGTTCCCCTGCTACTTCTTGTGTCTTCATGCTTAGCTATACTTCGAGTAGCTGCTCCGTTGTGGGCGTGATTTTAACATCACGCCTAGTAGCAGCCCAAGGAAGACCAGGCCCCCACCGATCATCAGCCAATCGCGTTGAACATTTTCTGTCAACCGGGCCTCTGTCGCTGAGAGCTCTCCTACCTCCTCAGATAAGAGTTTGTTTTGTTGAGTCAGTGCGACATTCTGGTTATGCAGGTTAATGGCATCACCAGAAATTCGCTTCAGCTCCGCAAGCTCTTTGGCTAAGGTATCCCCTCGAGAAGTTAATGTCTTGTTCGTCGTTTCGACCTCTTTATGTTGAGACTGGATGCTCTTACGCGCTTGACGCTCTTTCTCAATCTTGGCTTGGAGGTTCTTTAGACGCTTCTTGGCCGTGGCCAGTTTCATGCGTGCGGTGGGTTCTCCGATGAGGTATTGCGTTCGTATCCAACCTTCAGTCTCTCCGTTCGTTCGAACCTGTGTGAATTCGGCTTCTTCATTAATTGCAAGCACCGTGAGTTGTGTTCCGCTGGGTAGGCCGCGATGAATGATGCGATGGGCGGTCGAAGGCCCACTGCGCAACGGTACGTTCAACACATCAGTGATGTAGGCCGCGTCTCCGACTGCTGCTATGGCCTGTGTAGTCAATGTGAGACTGGGGAGTAAAAGCAAGACGAGATAGATCAAAAATGTCAAAATGATCGTCCTCCTTGTGGTGAGAGCATTGCTGCAGATAGGAGTGTTCTTTGTGCAAAGATTGCGCACAATGACTACTGGGATTTGGAATTACACACGATTGTTGAGATATAGAGATAAGTAGCAAAGCCATCGCATACTGTCAATCCCGTTAATCTATCGTTCATGATCATGCCTTGGCGATTTCATACCCAATCATCATGAACTTGGGGTGAACGAAAGATGTTCCAGCAATAACCCCGAGCTCGTTGTGCCTATTTTGTCAAACGTATTGAGTGGACAGGTCCCCACATATAGTGAGTCTTCACGCAAAATCTATAGGATGAACACTGATGGTAAGGGCAGCTCTTATAATGGATGAATTTGATATTAAAAACTGCTGAAAATATGGGTTGAGATTTTCAGAAGAAATCCCGAAATAGGAAGTATCCTGTCATGCTAACGAAACACGAACAACTAAGCAAATCGTCAAAAAACGACCCAAGACCAAACACAACATGAGGAGTGCGTGATGAGTCAACCTGAGATAGAGTCTATTTTGGAATTAATCAGTCGTGTGTGTAAATCACATCCTTGGCATGGAGTGCCAATTGGCGCTGAGGCACCCAGGATTCTTACAGCCTACATTGAAATTGTCCCAAGCGATACATTGAAATATGAATTGGATAAACATACTGGACATTTGAAGGTTGATCGACCTCAGCGATTTTCCAATATTTGTCCAACATTGTACGGGTTAATTCCTCGCACCTATTGCGGGACACACGTCGCGAATCTTTGTGCCAGCCGGACAGGCAAGGTCGATGTGGTTGGTGATGACGATCCACTCGATATTTGTATTCTTGCGGAAAAAACCATTACCCATGGGGATGTCTTGTTAGAGGCAAGACCTATCGGAGGGTTGCGCATGATTGATGGGGATGAAGCCGATGATAAAATTATTGCTGTCATGAAAGGTGATGTGGTGTACGAAGATTGGACTGAAATTGAGCATTGTCCAACAGCACTGATCGAACGACTCAAACATTATTTCCTCACGTACAAAGATATTCCTGGCTCCGGTCATCGCAATTGTGAGATTGCTGAGGTCTATGGGCGTGAAGAAGCCTACGAAGTGATTCGGCGAAGCCAAGAAGACTATGCGCTTCAGTACCCAAGTGTTGAGTCTCTGCTTGCTGCGCCTGTGCATAGTTAGCGAGCGCAGGAGCTATCCAATGGGAATGGGGATTATCCTGATGTTGCCTCATGTGGAAAGGTGAATAGCTCTATTTCTGGACACCGTTAGTTCCTACCCCCAGTCCCACAAATTTGGATTGTTGTTCTATCTCACCTACACTGAATTCTGCCGTTGTTTTTGAACCAAGTAGAGAAACCCCTAGTTTTTCATCGACTTCGAATAATTCCCCTAGTGCTGAAAAACCAGCATGATTCTTGCCTGACTCCTCTGTCGAGGGGTACGCTCATACTTTCATATCATTGGTGGAGATTGTCATGTCCAAAGGAGGGACGAGACGATGAAATTTTTTTCTTATATTCATGCGAGTCTGCTGGCGGCAGTGGTGTTATTGGGTGGGTGCGAAGATTCTCCAAAGCCACCGACGTCTGAAGCAATTCAAGCTCTCAATGCAGCGCGGCAAGCTGGTGCTGTCGAGGTGGCACCAGCGCTTTTTGGGCAAGCCGAGACATATTTTCAACGTGCACAGGATCAGCTTCAGATGCAAGCCAATCAGTTTGGACTGTTACGTGACTATTCGGAAGCGAAGGATTTATTAGACCAAACGGTAACTACTGCGACTCAAGCCAAAACCAAAGGGATGGCTTTTCAGTTTCAGCAGCTAGGGAAGGAACGTGAGCATGAGAAGGAAGAGGTCATTCATGCCATTACTGCAGCACGTGTGGCCTTAAAAGAGGTGAAGACCTTATTGGAGAAGGCTCCTGATGGAAAGGATGCCGAGCTCATCTTGGAAATTATGGAAAGTGATGTTTACTCTGCTGAGGAGACCTTAGCTGAAATTCCTGTCGAGGTAACCGCACAGGACTATGCCATGGTCAAGGAAAAAGCCGTCGAGGTGGAAGCTGTAACGACTCGAGTGCGTGAGCAAATTCTGCAGGCCATCCGCAAGGTTGAAGGTCAGAATCCGTGATGAAAAACGAAGCAGTTGTCAGTAGAGTTATAGGGGAACGTTTGGCATGAGCATGGTTGATCGTTGTCTTCTTCCGAAACGGTCAAAAAAAGGGAATGCATAATGTTGTCCATATTGCATTGGAGTGAAGACATCGATTGGCGAGCCGTCTGTCTGCTTTCCTTCGTCAGTTTCTTTAGTATTTTACTGGTGTTTGCGGGTACCCTGAATGATGCGGTCGAATCAAGAATGATTGCGAAGAGTCGACTGATACCCGTCGAGAGTCAAGATCTTCCTGTTCCACCTCATGCCACATTTTCTCCTGACCAGAGACAGCATCCCTGGAAATTAGTGCTGAATTCAGGGTCCAATGCGACGGGAACCCATGATGACGTGTTTCTGCTATTAGACCTGTCAAAGAACCTGTTACAGGTCAAACGAGGTCAGCATGTGGTGTATTCCGCTCTTGCGGCAACGGGAAGCGGCAAGATGTTGCGGGATCCACATGACCCTTCACGGATATGGAAGTTTGAGACGCCTCGAGGAAGTTTTAGAATTGAAAATAAGCTTGAGAATCCTGTGTGGATTCGGCCTGACTGGGCCTTCATCGAAAAGGGTCTTCCTATTCCGAAAGAGAGAACACGTCGTCTCTTACCCAATGTTCTAGGGGACTATGCGTTAGGTTTTGGCGATGGATATTTTATTCATGGTGCCCTTTACACATATTTGTTAGGATTCAATGTCACGCACGGCTGCATTCAATTGAATGACGAAGACCTTCGATATATTTATGACATAATCCCTGTTGGGGCCAAGTTAGTGATCGTGTGAGCGAAGTGGCAAATTAAAGGAGTGGTAGAATTGCGTGCCTGAGGAGATCATAATGCAGAAATTGTTAGATGGGCTTCGTACTTTTCAACGTCAGGTGTTTCAAAAAAAACAAACATTATTCCAAACATTATCGCGCCAACAAGACCCACGAGCTCTCTTTATCACCTGCTCAGACTCACGGGTTGATCCGACCCTCTTAACCCAGACAGACCCTGGGGATTTATTTATTCTTCGGACTGCAGGCAATCTGATTCCGACGTATGGGGCGGCTATTGGCGGAAGTACGGCGACTGTGGAATACGCGCTTTCAGTCTTGGATATCAACGAAGTTATTGTGTGTGGGCATACAGATTGTGGTGCAATGAAAGCATTATTGCATCCTGAAAATCTCGAAAATTTACCTGCTGTGAAAGTGTGGTTGCAGCAAGCTGAAACTACTCAGAGAATCGTGCGGGATCATTTTCAGCATTTATCGGGAGATGAGTTGTTTGCGGCAACGATTAAGGAGAATGTGGTTGTTCAGCTAGATCACCTTCGTACCCACCCTGCTGTGGCGTCAAAATTAAGAAAAGGAGATCTTCGCCTGCATGGGTGGGTTTACTCGATAGAATCTGGTGAGGTCTGGACCTATGACTTCGAGAAGAAGGAGTTTATCGAATTGCGATAAGGCATCAGTCCTGTTGTACGGGTACCCACAGAAAATATAGGCTCATATTCCCTCGCCCCCATTCTGATGGGCGAGAGGATATGGGTGAGAGGTTCGAACAGAATTGAGCTAGGCGAGCTATGTTGTCGGTAAACCTTGGATTCAGTGGAAATGCCTAGTTGCTTCGTTTAAGTGTATTTTTGTCCGTATGATGGAAAATCTCTGCTAACCCTTGAATTTGTAGTTGAGAATCTTCTGAATAACTAAAACTCTCATTATCATGTATGGTGACCGTCAATTCGTATCGTACGGTTTTGGCATTTTTATCGAGATAGCGGTTTGAGAGAATGCCATAGGTTTCGGATCCCACCTCTGCCGTCATCGTCATGGTTTTGGCATCTGGCTCTGCTGACCCTCCAGCTTCCACGGCAATACCGCGAGGAACAATAAAGCAGCGCAGAACTTGCTTGGCTTCCGCATCCCACAACCAATATCCGACTTCTTCATGAAATGGATTATCGTCCCCTATTGGCCAAGCTGTGGTGTGGTATCGCAAGGCATACAGATTTTGCAGTCCATTAACCACCGGTCCGAATGGTTCAAAAGACATTCGTTCACGAAAGGGCGTTTCTTTATGTCCGTATTTTCGTGATGGGGCAATGTCGATACCTTGATCGCCTTCCCATATGCCGGCAAGTGGTCCTAAGGGGCCAAGGCTCTTGATCAGTTCTGCATCTGCCATTTCTACATCTCCTTTTTTCAATTTTAGCGAATCCAAATATGTCCCAGCTTAACCATACGGACTTTTTACGCGGTATCAAAGGCTTCAAGCGTACTGTCGTTCATTGAATCGGCTATAACATGTAATCAATTATTCATCTGTTTAATTAGGTTTATCCACATGAGGGGCTCTCAGGAAGTCCAAACTCTCAGGGATTGTATCCATCGCAGTCCAAAAAGAATAGCTCCGATTGGCTTTGGGACGCTCAGTTGAATGGGGCGTGTCTTCATACATCGCAAGACGTGTTCAGCTGCTCTTTCTACAGTCATCATCATGGGCTTTTGCTCTGCCTTTGGTAGCTTGGTGTCCACATATCCAAAGCGAATATTAGTGACGTTGACTCCATGGGGCTTGAGCTTCAATGCCATCGAGACTAAATAATTACTGAAGGCAGCTTTGGAAGCGGTATACGATGGGGCGTCTTGATTATAAAAGTCATCGGCCAAACTCGAAAGTCCAATAAAATGCCCATTTCCTCGACTCAGCCAGTCTGGGGTGAGCGCGGCCATTGTTCGTACCATAGCCGTGAGATTCACTTCAATGACCTGTGCTTCTTTGGAAAGGTCAGGAAGGGTTAATTCCGAGCCAATGGCCGCACAATAGATGCATACATCAATTGGGTCTTCTTTCGAGACCAAACGTTGCAAGACTGCCGGATATTCTGGTGACGTGACATCGAGGGTCAGATGGCGTGGACCCTTCTCGGCAAGTGGGCTTGGACTGCGAGAAATCCCAACCACCGTATCGCCACGCGCCACCAGGGCACGAGTCACGGCAGCGCCAATTCCATCAGAGTTCCCAATAATCAGGATGTGTTGTGACATAGAGTAGAAAAAAGAAAAACTCTGTTTGATCAAAACAGCAAGAGAAAGACTTGTCAACAGATCCAGGTCAACCTGTACATTTTATTGAGTGTTGGCTAGGATGACCCATTGTCACATAAGTGTGTGACATATTTTGAATCCTTCGCATGTACGAATCAAGAATGAACTGTCTACGCAAGGCCGCTTCGGCGAAGGTCGGGGATTGGCAGTGAGAGTAAAGACATTGTCACAGTCTAATATAGCCTTGAACATCACTCCTTGAGAACTCTATGACTGAACCAACGATTATTTGTCCACAATGCCGTACTGAGATCAAACTCACCGAGTCGCTCGCAGCGCCTCTGCTTGAAACGACTAAGCAAGACTATGAACAGAAGCTCGCGCAGAAAGATGCTGATTCAGCTAAGCGCGAAGCGGCGCTTGTTGTGCGTGAAGCTTCGATTGCGAAGGAAAGAGAAACCCTGGATAGCCAGGTTGCTGAAAAAATCAAACACGAACGAGTCAAAATCTCTGCCGAAGAAGCCAAGAAGGCTAAAATGGCGATAGGAACCGATCTGGAATTGAAAGCCAAAGAACTATCTGAACTACAGGGTGTACTCAAACAACGCGATGAGAAATTGGCAGAAGCCCAGAAAGCCCAAGCTGATCTCATCAAAAAACAACGTGAACTCGATGATGCGAAACGTGAGCTGGAACTGACGGTCCAAAAGCGTGTGCAAGCTGGGTTGAATGAGACGCGAGAACAAGCCAAGAAAGAAGCTGAAGAGTCGTTGAGCCTCAAAGTAAGGGAAAAAGAACAGACTATTTCATCAATGCAGAAACAAATCGAGGACCTGAAGCGTCGAGCCGAACAGGGGTCACAGCAGTTACAAGGTGAAGTCCAAGAACTTGAACTAGAAAATCTTCTGATGACAAAGTTTCCACTTGATAAAATTCAGCCAGTACCCAAGGGCGAACATGGAGGCGATGTGTTGCAACGAGTGGTCAGTGGATTTGGGCAACCATGCGGTACGATATTATGGGAATCAAAACGCACCAAGAATTGGAGTGATGGCTGGCTGGTCAAATTACGCGAAGATCAACGACAGGCCAAGGCAGAGATTTCTGTGATTGTCAGTCAAGTGTTGCCGAAAGAATTAGAGACGTTCGGGGAAAAAGATGGTGTGTGGGTCACCCATCCCAAAGCGGCGTTGCCGGTAGCCATTGTCTTGCGTCATACACTCATGGAAGTCGCTTCAGCACGACAGGCAACCGAAGGTCAACAAACTAAAATGGAAATGGTCTATCAATACCTCATGGGGCCACGTTTCCGACAACGTGTGCAAGCCATCGTCGAAGGCTTTACCTCCATGCAAGAAGATCTTGATAAAGAACGCAGAGTCATCATGAAACAATGGGCCAAACGCGAAGAGCAAATTGATCGGGTCATGCAATCCACCATTGGCATGTACGGCGATCTTCAGGGTATAGCGGGCAAAACACTTCAAGAAATTGAAGGCCTCGAACTGAAGTCGTTGGATGTTCCCAAAGATGGTGGAGCAGTAGAAGGAGGGAAATTGTTTAGCTGAGACGATATTGGGAAATATTTCGGTACCCTATGTAAAATAGATAAACAGCTAGCAATTAGTTCAATTCTCAAATCATTTCCTAATCCAAAAATTTAATCTCAGTATTGCTGTTAGTTTCGGGAAGATCTATATCCTTTAGAGCTTATTCATGGTTGATGATTCAATTTCAATTCCCCCTGAGCACCCACAATTAGGAGGAGAGGCACGACCAGGTCTCTACGGTTTTGAAGATGAAACAGGGAAGACGCTGATGGGTGGTGTGGCTATTATTCCACTATTGGAGAAGTTGAATGACGGGAAACGTCGCTTTATTGGGACGGGTTTTTTCATTACAACCTGTGGTGTATTCCTCACTGCAAAGCATGTATTGGATAATTTCCCTAAAAATAATCCTCCTGTTGAAACGTGGCAATTGATTCCTCCTAACACGTGGTTGCTACGTCCAGTCGAGCAAATCACAGCTCATCCTAAATCCGATCTTGCTATTGGAGTGGCTAGCAAATTTATTGATGGGAGATTCTGGGAATTTTTAGTTCATCCAAAACTCAGCCTCACTACACAGATTCAGCAAGTAGGCGATCTTATTGCAACCTACGCTTATCCAAGCACAATTATTGAGCGAAATAACGATTCTCAGATTCTTTCATTTGACCCTCAATTCTATGAGGGAACAGTTAAAGAGCATCATCCACATGGTCGAGATAAGATGATGTTGCCAGGCCCTTGTTATCGTACTTCTATGATAATTCATCATGGTGCAAGTGGTGGTCCGGTTGCAGGGAGAGACGGAACGGTGTTTGGAGTAAACTCAACTGGATTCAATGGCACTGAAGAGTCATATGTTTCAAAGATCGATGGCATTCTCGACCTTACGGTCACGGTGAACAATGTGGAAACTACGATTAACCAACTGGTAGATGAGGGTCTTGTTCAAATTGATTCCTGAATTTTTCTGTCTCTCATGGAACGCTTCTTAGCTATCCTGACTTAACGCATACCGAGAGGTATTCCTTCTTGCCAGAGAGGCGAACTAAATCCGAGGTTGTTTGATACGCCAAAGGGATACACAACAGAAAATATCTAGTTTGGTAACAAAAGAGTTGGCATTACTATCTCCGTCTCTTCGTGAATGGGTCGAACGTCATCTCGTCACTCCTCGCAAGGTAATCCTGGCTACAGATCCAGACGGAAACGAAAAGAAAGAATTTTGTCTTGTTACAGATAATATTGGATATGAAGATTCTAGTTACCGTGTCGCCTACGATGATGTTAAGGAATTTTTTGGTCTTGAGTGTACCCTTGATTCCGGGGTTGAATGGTTTATGGGCCTTTTCGGTGACTTTCCAGAAACTATTGAACATATGTAATGTTTCTGATCTCTTTACTCTAGGTTATGAATAGGTACAGACCAGATGGAGGCAGTCTTCTTGCCGAGTGAAACAGTCCGTTGCCATCGGAAGCAAACCTTGTGAACTAATGGGACTCAAGCTTTTCGATAAGGTCTTTGGAAAAGAATTTATGGATTCTGTGCCTTCGAGCGTAGGTGTGTACGAATTCAAAGTTGAAGCGAAAACCATTTATGTGGGGAAAGCGAATAATTTACGTGATCGAATCCGGCAGTACAGAAACACGACGAGAAAAAAGATACATAAAAAAATGCGTGAGATCGTTCGGGTGGCCACTGACTTGACGTTCCATGTTGTAGAATCTGAACAAGAGGCGTTGCTCTTGGAGAACCAACTTATTCAAGAACTCACCCCAGAATTCAATGTTTCTGGTGCATTTTCATTCATGTATCCCGCCCTTGGCGTATGCTATGACGACCGTGTGTTCTATCTTTGTTATTCAACAGACCCAGAATCGTTTGACCATACGGTCTTTAAGCTGCATGGTGTGTACCGTTCTAGGGATTGCACGAAAGAGGCATATTGCTCCTTAGTTCGGATATTGAGTGTTCTTGGGCATCGTGAACCTCGTCACCGTTTAAAGCAATTCCCCCAAATGCCATACACCCACATTTCCGGCTTTAGACAGTTACGGTCTGAGTTGGCTGTAGAACTTTCTAATTTTTTAAATGGAAAAAATCGAGACTTTCTTCGAATGGCGATTGAGTTATTGCTGGAAAAGACCATCGGAAAGAGTGAGGAGGGAAAGGTTCAGGAAGCGATTCGTTCTTTGGTTGTCTTTTTTCGTGAAGAAGCGAATCGACTGAAAAAGGCTAAAAAGAAGTCAGGTTTTGAGGGTGAGTTTCTGAGCCAAACAGAACGAGATCGAACCTTTATTCTGGCACGTTTTGCTGAGTGATTTTCCTGAAATTCTCCCGCCTTTGAAAATGTGGATATTTAAACGTGGGGTCACGTCTACACTGTTTTCAGTCTAGAACCAGCGGGAAGTGAGGTCATATTTTAGGTAATCCCTCAAGTTTGCCCTCAGCTATACGGAAGATTATGACAAAAATATTCACCGTTGTATTCCTCGTTCTTCTTACTCTCATACTCACCTCTCACGTTTTGGCCGAGACAGATGGTTCTCCCAAGGTCAGCGACATCCTGAGTTCGTGGATCGGAGACTTTGATGGGATGGCCGAGCGGAATCAGATCAGAGTTCTCCTTCCCTTTAGTAAGACCTACTATTTTCTTGATGGGGGACGTCAACGTGGGCTCACGTACGACATGATGAAGGCCTTTGAGGAACAAATTAACAAGGACCTCCAAAGGAAGACCTTGCGAGTTCGTATCGTGTTCGTGCCCGTCAACAGAGACGAACTCATACCGGGATTACTGAACGGGAAGGGTGATATCGCGGTAGGTGGTCTGACCATTACACCTGAACGAAAGCAGCTTGTGGATTTCTCCAAGCCCTTTATCAGGAATGTTCGGGAGATTGTTGTCTCTAGTCCTGAAGGCCCTGTTCTCAAGCGCATAGAGGATCTGGCTGGTCAGACGATTCATGTCCGGAAGTCGAGCAGCTACTACGAGAGTCTTGTCCGTCTCAATCTTTTGTTTAAGCAATCGGCCAAGCCCGCGATGGAACTCGTTTTGACCGATGAAATTTTCGAAAGTGAAGATCTTCTTGAAATGGTGAATGCCGGCCTGATTCCCATGATCGTGACGGATAGTCACATAGCTGATTTTTGGAAACAAATTTTCACTCACATTCGTCCACATCACAACATCGTGGTTAACCGTGGTGGTGAAATTGCCTGGGCATTTCGTAAGAACAGTCCAAAGCTGAAGGCTGTCCTTAAGACGTTTGTGAACAAAAACAAGAAGGGTAGCTTGTTGGGTAATATGCTCTTCACGCGCTATCTGAAGAACACTCGTTATGTCACAAATGCCTTGGCTCGTAAGGAGGTAAAGCGGTTTCGTCAGACGGTTCCCTTCTTTAAGACCTATGCCAAGAGGTATGGATTTGATTGGTTGATTGTTGCAGCCCTTGGGTATCAAGAATCCGGGTTAGATCAGAGTAAGCGAAGCCCAGCTGGAGCGGTCGGAGTCATGCAGGTGTTGCCAAGTACAGCCGGCGATCGACGCGTGAATATTCATAATATCGAAAAACTCGAACCAAACATTCATGCGGGAGTGAAATTTCTGAATGTACTGCATGACCGGTATTTCAGAAAAGAAGACATGGATGTGATCAATCAGTGGTTATTCACGTTTGCGGCCTATAACGCTGGCCCAGCTAGAGTGATCAAGCTTCGCAAGGAAGCCACGACGATGGGACTAGATCCGAGCATCTGGTTTAAGAATGTGGAGCTGGTTGCCGCCAAGCGAGTTGGTCGTGAGACGGTGCAATATGTGAGCAACATCTATAAGTATTATATTGCTTATCGTTTAATTCTTAATAAGATCGATGACAAAGCCAGTTCACGATTGAGTCTTCAGTGATGAGATTGTTAGGTTTTTCTTTGAGTAAGAATCGGGATGGCTCTATCGGTGAACTCCACTATAACTCAGGGTATTGAACCGCGGTTGACTCATCCTCCAAGGAAGAGTTGAGTGGATTGGATGATGAATGAAGTTTTTCCTGAAGGACATGGTGTCCTTCAGGATTAAATGTGAGACTGTTCATTGCAATGTGGGCTGAAGTGTTCGTGTCTATTAAAAGAGAGGGGCATTCCATGTCTGTATGGCTGGGGTTCCTCTATAGTATCCAAGTATATTTAACGTGCTGGTATCGAGAAGGAAATGACGTCCAGCCATTGCAGGAAGATCAAGCCAGCGAGCACCTAAGACTCGTAGGATATGGCCATGGGCAAACAGCGCAACATCTCCCTTGACAGCACGAACCCTCGCGATAATGCGGTCAGCTCTTAGCCCAACCTCTTCAGGGTTTTCTCCCCCTGGGGAACCATTGACAAATACTGTCCATCCGGGGTCATTTTCGTGGATCTGTGAGGATGTCATGCCTTCGTATTCCCCATAATTCCACTCGACGAGGTCAGGTGAAGTTTCAGCCTGCTCGCCAAGTCCCGATAGTTGACAGGTTTCTTTCGCACGTTGTAGGGGGCTTGTCAGGACGAGAGCGAATGATTGCTTGGCTAGAATTGGTTGAAGTAGTTTCACACTTTTTCGGCCATTATCAGTGAGCGGAATGTCCGTCATACCTGTATGTTGACCACTGACACTCCACTCAGTCTCCCCATGTCGAATCACATAGACCTTTTGTTTGTCATCAGGCATTGTTTAATCCTTTTCATGTTGTTGCACGTATCCCAGAGCACCATACGTGTGAAGTTGAATCATAACAGTCAATCCGTATTTATCCACTCATAAAATTCTTCCATTATCAGGTACGACAGCTAATGCTGTAGCAGAAATGCATTGGTCCAGGGTGGGGTGTTGGCGTGACTGTTTGCGAACGATTGGCGATCTTTTTCCCTTGTTTTACGAAATCTTGTGGTTGATCCGTGTGCGGACGAGGTCGATGTGGATGCGTAGATGATAGAGTTGGTCGGCATAGGACAAGGGGGTATCCACCTGTTTGACCTCCGTCTCGAGTTTATGCACGGCGGCGGTGAGTTCTTGTGTGTTGGCTTCCTCAGCATCTAGACGTTTTTCGATACGTTCTAAATCTTCGTACCAGCGATAGATGCGAGAACGTACTCTCCAGCGGTAGAGAGGAGGGAATAGCTTGAACAATGGGATGACAAGTGCCGCCAGCGGAATCAGCATCACAATAAGTCGGTCAATTAATGTGGCGGCCCAGAAGGGTAGAAAGCGTTGAAGAAACGATGGACCGCGCTTGTGAAAACGTTGAGCCTCTTTACCTAACGGGATAGATAAGTACTGCCCGGATGGAAATTGTCCAGCCGAGTGAAACAGTCCATCGCCACCGACGATCTTGGGTGCTGATAAGAGTAACAGGTCGACCAACGCTGGGTGTAAGTCATCACGGGCCACCAACATCGCAGTCACTCCAACCATTTGCCGTTCTGTTGGTGGTCGTTCCCTGGCCAAGTCTATGGCTCCTGGAGGTAAGGATAGTGGTGAAAGATAACGACGATGCAGATGATACGCCTTGGTTCGAGGGAGGTTCATCAATGCAATTCCTGGAGCATGTAACAGGGTTTGGGCTTCTGGTGAATTTTCGCCACTGACCATAAATAAGGCATCAATTTCTCCGGTCCGAAGAGCTTCGCTCGCAGACGCAGTATTCAATTCGCTAAATGTTTCACTCGACACATTGTTTAACGCTAGTAACTCATCCGTTAGTGTTCGCGTGCCACTGCCAGGGGCACCACGATTCACTTTCAGTCCAGCCAGCTCCGACAATCTGTTAGGTGCAGGATTTAATTGGTGGAATATCCATAATGGTTCGTAATAGAGGCTTGCGAGTGCTCGTAGGTGCTCGCTGCCAGGCATGGCATCCAATGGGGTCCCACCTTGCATCAACGCGATATCCACGGACTGTTCTGCTAGCAATACTGCGTTTTCATCACTGCCAGCGGTATTCTGCAATATGAGGTCAATGTCGTTTGCGGCCAATATGTCTCGCATAGCGAGACCGAAAGCATGGTACGCACCAGTAGGGCTACCTGTCGCGAGAGTAATTACTTTTGGTGGGGCCGGTTCGACAAACTGATAAGCCAGAAGAAAGCCAGCCAAGACAAGCACGATTGCCAAGGAGGTGCTTTTGAGTAAGGAAGAGTTCACAGAAAAAGATAGTCTCCGAAATCAAGGTTGATGGGACATGTGCGGTAAGTCGTGATAACGGTCGGATTGGTCGATTGGGTTAACGTATTGGTGATACTAGCATACAACGAGTCATCGGGGAATGTTCATGTTGAATGCAAGAAGAAGATATCTTTTGCACAATCCAAGTGAGGTGAATGCTCTAATCAGTGATGAAGGTTTTGAAGTGACATGTGATTACCACTCGGTGAGAAAGAAGGACCCCATTTATGCATGAGCAGACTTTTTCATTTTGATTTCATTGATAAGATCAATGAATACTGCATCTTCGGCTTTCATTTTTCCTTCAATCCATTGAAGTTGTTGTGCCTCGGCAACGTGATCATCCAAGACCCAATGTCCCGGACATTGATAGGCTGTTGGGGTTTCGAAATAGTAGCTCATTTCAACGATGTATGGTTTATGGTTTCGATCAAGAATGTCAAAGGTGATCACTTGTTGTCCGAGCTTTTTAGCCGTACTTAAAGCTAAACGTATTGAGGCTTCATCTATTTCTTGAGGGTTCCAATCAATGAGGCCACTACCGCTGGCCCGAAAATCACCAGGTCGATTCATTCGGCGAAACCCAAATGCTCTATTCCCAATGACCAAAATTCGCAGATCATGCGTGTTATCTGGAATAAATTCTTGAAACAATATGCGACCTCTTTGAATATCCGGTTCTAAACTATATTCCGGGGGAGCAATACCCAAAATCGTTTTGGCCGCATCACGACCGCGTGCAGCGATTTCACGGAGTATGGGTCGTGGCTCTCGTATTTTCAAGGACGTGAGTCCTTCGCCAAAAAGCTTGGATACCCAATATTCACCTTCTTCGACATTGTGGATTAAGCAAACATTGTCTGATCCAATTCCGAAGGCGAGTTTGAGGACAACGGGATATTGAGTACCGTTCAGGAAATCTATGGCATCTTGTCGACTCCAAAAGACCCACGTTTTTGGCATTGGGATATTGCCGGCCTCCATCAAGTAGCGTTGCGAAATTTTATCTTCGAAAAACCATGAAGTTCGCCAATCAGGAAAGGTGATTAATGTATTGGCATGATAGAGCGCGGCCATCATCCGTTTGCCTAGTTCACGGCTTTTCGGGGCATTCCAAAAGGCCCACATAAAAGCATCACATCCATTTATCTCAGAAAAAAAATGTTCTTCGTCGTAGACATTGACGATTCGAACGTCATGCCCAGACGCTTGAGCCAGTTCTAGCCAACGCGTAGAAAATGACTGACGACGTCCGCTAAGCAACGGCACATCATCTGGTTGGATGGCAATGGTGTACACGTGTGATTTTTTAATTAAATCGTGTGTTGATCGATAAGGTTATTTGTATTCTTCTTGTTCGGAACAAATCAATGAATAATTAAAGCATTGAACCTTGGTCACTGTAAAATGTTTTTGCCTCATTCATTGACAAAAAGTACGTTTTTCTATTGTGCGGTTATTCAAGGTACAGTAATACATCGCAAGTGGTTGATTGAGGCCTCATTGCTTGTGATCGAAGGTATATCTAAGGAATGAGTGAGGTGAGATTTTGTTCTTGCGGGAGGCATCTACAATGGGAGTGTCTGCGTGGCCATGCATAATTATTAGGGAATATTAGGTCAGGAGGGTTGGTTAAAGGGACTTGGCTTTTTCTGTTCTCAAGTGTGAATAGGGTTCAGGAACATGATGCAACATTCATGATTCTCTCAAAAGAAAAACAGGGGCAGATTGGTCGTTATGAGAAATTCACGGAGTCCTTGCTTTATGGCCACTCATTCATTGAACGAGGCTCTTGTTGATTCGTTCGCTTTTTTAGGCTTATAGCCGTTTTTCTTCACGAAGATTTTACTCTAGAGTAATGTTCATGAGTAGCTGTCGAAGTTTATCGCTCTCAAACTGTTGAATTCTGTTTTCATTGAACATAAGAGCGGCTGCTGTATTGTTTTGAAGCGGTTACGGAGTTTTTCGAACGAACAGAAGGCAAGAGCAAGCACTTGGTCATTTATCCAAATGAATAACACATGGTATTGTATTTGATACTAGTCAATAACAGTCTTTACCGGTTCAAACATGTTGGGGGATTTATGCGATGAAGCTGATTAGCTTGATTTGGGACTCTCCCACATCATGATTGATATAATGAAGAACACGTAGCATGGTTCTCGTGAAATTGAGACATGACTCGTAAGATGAAGAGGGGGATGGATGGTCTGTTAGAGCAGCTGACTACACTCGTTTGCCTCGTTTTAAGTTTGGTGCGGAAACTACTGCTTTTGAGTCTAAGAGTCATATTTATCCCTAGGTAACCTTCAATGTCAAAGGTTAATTCTATTCTGCGGGATTTGTCCAATGGCTTGAAGTCAGAGATTATGTTAGCCGACCACCGGGCGAAGTGCATGGCCCCTTTAAAGCCCTTGGTGAATGCATCGTGTTAGAGATGTCATGTCCGAGCCACGCCAATACCTGAAGCTACTGACTCTGTTTAACCTCAGACGAAACGAGGCATGATGCCTGTTCTATTTTCCTTGAAACAATTAATGTACAATTATTATCTTGAATTTATCGTTCACTTAAGTAGTTGTAAAAAAATTAGGAGCTGATCACATGCCCCCACTTCGATCGAAGACCTCGACCCAAGGCCGTAATATGGCTGGTGCTAGAGCGCTCTGGCGCGCCACCGGAATGAAAGATGGTGATTTTGGAAAACCGATCATTGCCATCGCCAATTCGTTTACCCAGTTCGTGCCTGGGCACGTGCATTTGCATGACCTTGGGCAACTCGTTGCGCGCGAAATTGAAAAAGTCGGGGCGGTGGCCAAAGAGTTCAATACGATTGCGGTTGATGATGGGATTGCCATGGGCCATGATGGGATGTTGTATAGCTTGCCATCCAGGGACATCATCTCGGATTCTGTTGAATATATGGTTAATGCACATTGTGCTGATGCCATCGTCTGTATTTCAAATTGCGATAAGATTACCCCAGGAATGCTCAATGCGACATTGCGGTTAAATATTCCAACCATCTTTGTGTCCGGTGGTCCGATGGAAGCGGGACGAACTAAGTTGGCTGAGCATGGTACGAATCTTATTCATGCGATCGTGAAGGCTGCGGATGAAAAACTGTCAGATAGTGAGGTTGAGGAATACGAACGTTCTGCTTGTCCAACCTGTGGTTCTTGTTCCGGAATGTTTACGGCGAATTCTATGAATTGTCTGACGGAAGTTCTTGGGCTGGCATTACCCGGTAATGGTTCATTACTGGCCACACATGCTGATAGAAAAGAATTATTTTTGGAAGCCGGTCGACAGATCGTGGCACTCACAAAGCGGTATTATGAGAAAGATGATGAGTCAGTCCTTCCGCGAAGCATTGCGTCCTATGATGCCTTCGCAAATGCGATGAGCATGGATATCGCCATGGGAGGTTCCACCAACACTATTCTCCATTTGTTAGCAGCGGCTCAGGAGGCCGAGGTTGATTTCACATTAAAGGATATCGATCAGTTGTCCCGAAAAGTTCCGAACCTCTGCAAAGCTGCACCAGCTATCGACAAGTATCATATGGAAGATGTGCATCGTGCTGGAGGCATGATGGGCATTCTTGGCGAGCTGAATCGTGGCGGCTTGCTCAATACTAAAGTGCAGAGTATTCATGGCACGTCCTTAGAAGACACGTTGAATCAGTGGGATATTGTGGGTACGACAAGTGAGTCAGTGAGGACGTTCTTTCGAGCAGGGCCAGCAGGTATTCCCACACAAACCGCGTTTAGCCAGGACACGCGCTATGAGACCTTGGATCTAGACCGTCATACAGGGTGCATTAGAGATATTGAACATGCCTACAGCCAGCAAGGAGGGCTAGCTGTCCTCTATGGCAATATTGCCGAAAATGGCTGCATTGTAAAAACAGCGGGTGTTGATGAAAAAAACTGGATGTTTTCTGGGCCAGCTCGTGTGTTTGAATCACAGGATTCAGCTGTTGAGGCTATTTTAAATAGTCAGATTCATGCAGGTGATGTGGTGGTCATTCGGTATGAAGGTCCCAAGGGCGGGCCGGGTATGCAAGAAATGTTGTATCCCACCAGTTATCTCAAATCAAAAGGATTAGGTGCGGCTTGTGCTCTTTTTACTGATGGTCGTTTCTCCGGTGGTACGTCTGGACTTTCCATTGGTCATGCCTCTCCCGAAGCAGCGGAAGGTGGTGCCATTGGTCTCGTGGAAGAAGGAGATGAGATCCAGATCGATATTCCCAATCGGAAGATTCATCTCAATGTTTCCACTGATGCCTTGGCGAAGCGTCGAAGCCAAATGGACGCCAAAGGTCAGGATGCCTGGATACCAACAGAGGTACGAACTCGGGTGGTATCCTCTGCATTGAGAGCGTATGCGGCCTTAACCACCAGTGCAGATAAAGGGGCAATTCGTAACGTCGATCAGCTAAAGAAGTAGTTTTTTGCACGTGGTCTCGTTTTGCGTTGGTCGTCATTTTCAATAATCTGCCGATGTTCTCAACCCTTAGGTGGTCATCAATGCCAATTTGAAAGGAGAAGGGATATGTCTGTCAAACCCATCCCTGATGGTTATCATAGCGTCACCCCGTACCTGAGCATTAAAGGTGCTGCTGAAGCCATAGCGTTTTATAAACGAGCGTTTGATGCTGTCGAGATGTTTCGTTTGGCCATGCCTAGCGGGGGAATTGGGCATGCAGAAATAAAGATTGGTAATTCACCTATCATGGTGGCTGATCCATGTGAAGAAGGGGGATTTCGTCATCCGAGGTCATTGGGCGGTTCGTCTGTTGGTCTTTATGTTTATGTCGAAGATGTGGATGCTCTCTTTGCCCAGGCGGTGGATGCAGGTGCAACGGTGGTGAAGGCCGTGGAAGATCAATTTTATGGTGACCGCAATGGTATCTTAGAGGATCCATTTGGACATGTGTGGTTTCTCGGCACTCATATAGAAGATCTTTCACCAGAGGAAATCAATACACGAGCAGAAGCATTTTTCAAGGAAGCTTGAGTAACATTTAACGGGATAAGTGTCACTCACTGTATCATTGAATATGCAGTGGCAATGACATGGGAAAACAGAAGACAGTAGTATTCACTACATTTACGGATGGCCTATCTGCGAAGTGTCTCACATAAGTGATTTTGGTTTGGACAACATGAGTCGAGTCGAAATTCATCCTATCACCCCACCTCATTACCATCAGTTGTCCGTGATGGTTGGGGAGCTGTTGTCAGAGATCATGGAGACCATACAAGAAAGGGTGTTTAATTATGATCAGAGAGAAACAGAGAACAGGGCCAAGGCATTAGTCGAGCAGGGGAAGTATTGGGTGTTTCTTGCTGAAGAAAAAGAATCTGCATCGATTATTGGGTTTGTTTCTGTGTATGAGAGTTATGCCCTGTATTCGGAAGGATCCTATGGAACGATACCAGAGTTGTATGTTCGTCCCAAGTGGCGGTCCCAAAACATTGGTAAACGTCTTCTGACGAAGGCCACGGATTTTGGGAAAATAAAAGAATGGCGAAGGCTAGAAGTCACTACACCTCCGCTACCCCAATTTGAGCGAACGTTGACATTTTATCAAGCCAACGGATTTGAAGTATCGGGTGGGCGAAAATTGAAAATCCCTCTCTGTCTCTAGGAATATTATCAAAAGCGATGGACCTTCAATTGCGCAGTTCAGAACTTCCATTGTTTCTCCTACTCTTCATCCTCTCGGATCTTTCTATACAATATTGTTAGCCTGCAACGGATGTTACGGTAACATTTCCCAACTACATTCACGTGAATTCAAAGCCGAACAGATTTGAGACGTATTCTAAAATAGTACTAATCTTGTTCGTTTTTGTTGTTGTTTTGGTGTCAGACTTTGCTCTCACTGGCCTGTATCACATACAAAAGTATGGGACGATTCATAAATTTTCCGATCGAAGAGCGTTGCGCGTAGCCTCGCCAATTTTCCACCATACGTTACAACCCAATGGACAACAAACGGAACAGAAATGGGGACATCTCTCCAGTTCGTTGTACACCAATTCATTAGGGTTTAAAGATCAAGGTATACGAAATATTCCTTTCGCATCCTCTTCTTATCGATTTCTGTTTATTGGTGATTCGTTTACCGAAGGGGTGGGATATCCATACGAAAAAACTTTTGTGGGACTTATTGATTCGACTCTCGAGGAAAGCCATATCGATGTTCTCAATGCCGCGGTCTCTTCCTATTCACCAATTATTTATTTCAAGAAAGTAGAATATTTACTAGAGACCGTGGGTTTGGACTTTGATCACCTCATCGTGTTTCTTGATATTTCGGATATTGAGGATGAAGTCAAACGCTATGACCTTCAGGATGGACGTGTCGTGGGGCTGATGAGTCAGAGTTCAAAGGTGAAAGATTTTGTATATGAATATACGGGATTAATGAAAAACCTGTGGACGTTGAGTCGCAATGTACAAAAGGTGATGTTTCCAACTCATGAAGATCTCCGTTCTGAAGAAGAACGACGATATGGGATCAATCAGGGAAAAAGCTTATGGACGGTAGATGAGAAAGCTTTCGATGAGTATGGGAGAGATGGGTTGGAGAAGGCACAACAGCATATGGATCTGCTGTACCAGTTACTTCATCGGCATCAGAAAGAAATGACGATCGCTGTATATCCCTGGCCAGATCAAATTGTTCGCAATGACCTGGACTCTCGGCAAGTCATATTTTGGCAGGAATGGGCAGATCAACATTCAGTGAGGTTCTTCAACTTCTTCCCGTTGTTTATCTCTACTAAGGAAAGTCCTCTGGACGTTCTGAGTCAGAACTTTATTGATGGGGACGTGCATTGGAATAAAAAGGGACATAAGATCATCGCGAAAGAGTTACTCAAGAAAATGCGAGCAACTTTTCCGAGTATTCTGAATAGGGAAATTAGATTATCAGAATAGAACTTCAAAATATTCCTCTATTTCCTCTTACTTTTCCTCTACGACCGGATTCGTCAGCTTGCCTATTTTTTCGATTTCAATCGTGACTTGGTCTCCGGCTTTAAGAAAGACCGGGGGAGTCCTTGTAAATCCGACCCCGGAAGGCGTACCCGTCAAGATGACGGTGCCAGGGAGCAGCGTCGTGCCTTGGCTTAAGAAGCTAATCAATGTTGGGATATCAAAAATCATATCGGATGTGTGTGAATCCTGCATCCTTTCGTCATTCAGCATGGTTGAGATTCTGAGATTGTTTGGACTAGGAATCTTGTCCTTGGTCACGATGTATGGACCAAGTGGGCAAAATGTATCGAAGGATTTCCCTCGGCACCATTGTTTCCCACCACCGTTTTTTTGCCATCGACGCGCACTGACATCATTTGCGCATGTGTAGCCCAACACGTAATCCAGTGCTTCCTGTTGAGAGACATTTTTGGCTGCTTTTCCAATAATGACAGCCAACTCAGATTCATAATCCACTTCGTCTGTTGCCACACGAGGAATGACGATCGGATCGTGATGGGCATTCAGCGTATTAGATGCTTTGATAAACAGGACAGGATGTTCTGGAAGTTTCGCTCCTGTTTCTTCGGCATGGGCTCTGTAGTTTAGGCCAATGCAAAGTATGGTCGGAGGAAGAAGAGGGGCTAACAGTTTTCCAATTATCGCGGTTTGGTCTGTGACCTGGAAATTCTCTAGAATGTCACCGTTGATCAATCGAGCCGTCTGATCGTCTATTCGTTCGCCGTAGCAGATTTGTCCAGCAGGTTCTCGAAATCTAATAATGTTCATGACCGAGTGTCCCTTTACTAATAGAGGGGGGTATAGAAACCGCAGTTTACGCCTTCACAATTGTGAAAGAAATAGGTTGAGGAAATAAGTTAATAGGCTTTCTCCTTCTAGGTTTATTCCCGATTGATAGTACGGCATGGTAGACTGCTACATCATGCTAAGAAATCATATGCATTATCTCTGGAGGAAAACTCGTGGTCACGATTAAATGGGAAGAATTAGCCAATCGATTGAAGCAAACTTTGGGGCTCTCACATACCCCTATAGCCATCACATTTTCTCAGGAAGCCCCAGTAGGTGTGCCGATCCATGATGGAATGGTGCCTGATCCAAGTGCGGATGGACGTACTGGAAAAGTGACGGCCGGTTGTGTGTTCTGGATTCATTCTGAAGATCGTACTTTCACAACTAAAGCAGACGATCATTTTAATTGTAGCGTGGGGAGTGTGACCCATGGTCTCAAGTCGCTTGGTGATGTCATGCAGAACGAAGATGTTCAAGGTCTCTTGGAGAGTAAGTGGGTGACATCTGAAGAAGCCATGCAACTACCAGTCGTTAAGACCCAGTATAAGTATATCACCTATGGTCCTGTTTCTCAGACAAGTATTGATCCAGATGTCATTCTTCTTCGTCTGAGTGCTTTTCAGGGTATGGTGTTGCACGATGCCTTTGGCGATATGGAGATTGTGGGCAAGCCTCAATGTCATATTATTCCTCTTGCCAAAGAGGAAAACCAAATTGCCTTGAGCACAGGTTGTACGCTGAGCCGTATTCGCACGGGCATGTCTCCTACTGAAATGACCTGTACGATTCCTGCTAATCGATTGGCCGAGGTTGTTGAAAAATTAGAGGCCCGGCGTGAAGCGAATGCTTCTGTCGCAAGTTATGCCAATGCGGATGCTCGTCGATTCCACAAACAGTAATCATATTAAGGTTTATCGAGAACAACCAAGCATGATAACGCATACTTCTTCAGCATTGAACCAGCGCGATACGCCTCTTAAACGACCTGGGGCTATCCTGCTTATTTCTTGTTATGAACTGGGGCATCAGCCCATTGGACTAGCTCAACCAGTTGGATTTCTTGACCAACAGGGGTATGCCCCGCTTACTCTAGATTTATCGGTGGAAGATTTTAATTCTAAACTTGTGGAGCAGGCATGCGTGGTCGGTATTTCCGTTCCCATGCACACGGCACTCTCGTTAGGGTGCCAAGTAGCTGAGCGTATTCGTCAAGTCAATCCCAGCGCTCATATCTGTTTTTATGGACTTTATGTTTCACTGAACGCGGAGTACGTATTTGGTCACCTTGCCGACTCAGTGATTGGTGGAGAGTATGAATTGCCTTTGATAAACCTTCTTGACCAATTGGGTCGGTCTCAACGACTTCCTCAAACTCACAATGACACTGGCACGGTGTTTACGACACAAGTTGAAGGCGTGAGTTGTGCAGATTCGATTGTCCCTCCTTTCTTGAAACGGATTAATTGGTCATCTCATGGTTCAACAACCGGTGCGACTGATGGTGGGGGATTTCCTGTTCCCATACGTACACAGCTTTCCCCTCTTTGCGAATATGCTCGCTTAGAATATCAGGGCCAGGAACATGTGGTGGGATATGTTGAGGCGAGTCGAGGATGCTTGCATACCTGCTTGCATTGTCCGATCGTTCCTGTTTACCAAGGCAAGTTTTTCCTGATTCCGGCTCAAGTTGTCTTGGCGGATATTCGACAACAGGTTAAAGCTGGTGCTGTCCATATTACGTTTGGTGATCCAGATTTTTTAAACGGACCTGGTCATTCACTGAACATTGTTCGGGTCATGCATGAAGAGTTCCCCGATATCACTTTTGATTTCACCACTAAAATCGAGCATATTCTGAAGCACCGATCACTCTTCCGAGAGTTTAGTCAACTGGGGTGCCTGTTCGTGATTTCTGCAGTCGAGTCATTTAGTGAGACCGTGCTTGTTCATTTAGAGAAGGGGCATACGCGACAAGACATCTTCATAGCGCACGACATTCTTCAGTCATTCGGAATTACCCTTCGTCCTTCTTTAGTGGCCTTTACTCCATGGACCACTTTAGATGACTATGTAGAAATGTTTGCCTTGGTGGAACGCCATGGATTGATCGACTGTATTGATCCTGTTCAATATAGTGTTCGACTCTTAGTCCCTCCAGGCTCGGCATTGCTGAACCCTCCTGATTCTCACTCCACACCGATACTCCAGTTTCTCGGTTCACTCAATCAACAAAAATTTCAACATACATGGAATCATCCTGATCCACGCATGGACTCGTTACCGCAATCGGTGGCGAAGGTCGTAGAGAGTAGCGCTAAAATGAAAGAAGATCTTGAACATACCTTTTATCGTTTATGGGAATTGGTATATGACAGTGCGGGACTTGAATTTTCTTCTTTACACAAAACGGCTTCGATGGATCCTGATCGTGTACGTCCGCCCAGGATGACCGAACCCTGGTTTTGCTGTTCGGAGCCCACGACGGATCAATTCAAAACTGTTGAGTGTTCCTCCAAGAAGTCATAGGTCATGAGTAACCCATAGCGAGTGGTGTGGTGCTCTCTATAACTTCTCTCCATCGCTTTAGGCATAACCCGTAATAGCTTTTCCCATGGCACATCTCCTTCTCCTCCTTCCATCCATGAGCTATCGAGGTGAAGCTTTTCTGGAAGCCGCTCACAAGGTTGGCGTGTCCCTTACGGTTGCTGGGGATGCTCCACCAGATTTTCTTGAGCCATCACTTGATAGTTTTTTGACCCTTGACCTCTACAGTCCCAATACCGCGGTTCAGACTGTTCTGGAATTTGACAAAACTTCGCCTATTGATGTGGTTCTGGGGGTAAACGATCACACGGCAATCTTGGCATCGACCCTCTCTGTCGCTTTAGGTCTTTCTGCTAATTCCGTAGACTCGGTTCGTGCTGCAAGTAACAAGCAGATGATGCGTAGTCTGTTGCGTAAGGCCGGACTTCCTTGTCCAAATTTTGTCGTGGTGAAATTTGATGAAAATCCCGCAGATGTTGTTCAACAGGTCACCTTTCCCTGTGTGCTTAAACCTCTCACCCTCTCAGGTAGTTGTGGGGTGATTCGTGCAGATGATTGGGAGAGTTTTCAAAGTGCTTTTATCCGAATTGGTAATCTCTTGACGGCCATTTCTAGGCCAGATCAAGACGTTGCTAGCTGGCAAATCCTTATTGAGGACTTTATCCCAGGAATCGAAGTTGCACTTGAAGGGTTACTTGCAAAGAATGTTTTTCATCCTTTAACCCTGTTTGATAAACCTGACCCGCTTAATGGTCCTTATTTTGAAGAAACACTATATGTGACGCCTTCACGTCTTCCGCCAGAAACACAAGAACGAACTATTGAGTCTCTGGCAAAGGCCGCCCGTGCCATTGGGCTCAGAGAAGGACCCGTTCATGGGGAGCTACGAATTCATGGTCAAAATATCTGGGTGATTGAGGTGGCCGCACGAAGTATCGGCGGGAAATGTTCTCGTATGTTGGAGTTTGGGACCGGCAGGTCTTTAGAGGAACTGATTCTGCTTCATGCACTTGGACAAGAACTTCCTTCTTTGCATCTTACGAGGCGTGCAGGGGGAGTGATGATGATACCGATCCTTCAAGAAGGTATGTTAGAACGAGTTGACGGTCAAGAAGCTGCACGACATGTTCTAGGAGTTGAGGAATTGGACATTACAATGCAATCAGGTGACCACTTGACTCCGTTGCCCGAAGGCAAACGATATCTTGGGTTTATCTTAGCAAGGGGAGCACGACCGGAAGAGGTAGAGGAAACTCTGCGAGAATCATACCGATGTCTAACCGTTGTGATGAGGTCACAGGGTTCACGTGTTGTTCCTGCAGGAGTCTTTCGAGTTTAGTAGGGTTCTAGGCCGGTACGATCTCCTTAGCCGTTGTCTTCATCCAGGCATTCAGGCTGCTGACTTGCTCCGCAACATCAGGAATTATTGTTAAGTCATGGACCCATGTACCTTGGACTTCTTCATCGTTTCCTGTGATCTCTTTTTTAATCGTCTCAATTTCTGTGTCAAATCTTGTCACAGGCTGGGACTCAATCCTCCTCACTCTTCTTTTTCCGAACATGGTTCCATCTGCGCCAAGATCGCACACAAAATGGACCAGGTCTAGCCGACCATCAGGTAGAGTCTTGGCTACCATACGATAAGTAGTTCCTTGCTTTGAATGCACTATCACTGCCTTATAAAACCGTTCGCCTTTGGATGGATCAACCTCAACGGCAGTTAAATCTATCGCCGGTGGTGGGGGTGCTGCGTTTGTATCAACTTCTCCCATAGGAGGTACTCCTTTATTTCGATAATAATTAATTATTGTGTAATGTCAGGAGCTTAACAAGCAGGGAGGATGGGAGCAAGTGCTGTCTAGAATAGTGTCTTTATAGGTCCTCTAGATTAGCATACCCTAGTGAGCATGACAGGGAATGAGATGACGTACAACGTAGGGGACAAGATTTTCCCCTTAGATCTCTGTTGTCATCAAAGGGAGATATTTTCGTCTCGAAAAAACGAAGGGGGTCGAAGGTTTATTTTTTCGTCGTTTGAAGTGCGGCGGCTTCAGGAGAAATGCTCACCGGATCAATAGAAATTGATGTTGGAGTTTTGACCTGCCTTGAAGACTGCACGTTGGTTGCAGCTTCAATAAGAGGCAAAGAGGTTTGAGCTTGAATATTGGCAGCGTTTAAAGCGGCAAGACCATCCATGGTGAGTCTCCTTGTTTCAGGTTTTATAATTTGTGATGTCTTGAGGGGGTTATCGGTGTATTTGGCGTACGGCTTGACGGTTCAATGCTCTTCATTCTTGTGAGATATCGTTCGTTTGTCCCTATTTCACTGATCCTTCTGCATGCAATATATTCTTGAAAAAGAACGTGCAGTAATCTTACCTATTATTTCTCTGAGTCCTCCTGTAATACTCGCCTGTTATTTTTTAGATCAATTTACGGAAGAAGTAAGTAGTCGTGTAGAAGAGTGGAGCCCTTAGAGGAATTGGCGACATTTTTTATTATGGCACGTGCATGGTCTCAAGCCCTCGTGATGCGTTTCTCCATAGTTGCAGGTGAGTTCTTCCCCTGCCTGGATACGGCGTAAGGTATAAAACTCAGCTCGTTCACCAAAAATTCGAATATAGGTATTCGGTGCACAGGAATGATTGATATATCGAAACCCATGTTTCTGTTTGGCGGCATCAATGGCTTTATTATTATTGACCTCGACAATAGCGATGTGACGTTGAATTTTGGCTCGTCGTCGGGCTTCTCGCCGGCTGATTTTTTCGCCTTCAAATTCACCAATTTTTCTTCGTGCTGGGAGTGCTTCTGCCGCAAAGAGACCTTTCCCATTGATGGGACTGGGTTGAACAATCATTTTTCTGGGCCAGTAACGTGGCGGAGTGGAGGCAGGTGTACGTGAAGGCATGGTGCTAGAGGAGGATGGTAGAAAAGAGAAATTCTATTGTAACGTGTTACGAATTTCTTATTTGATTCCAATGACCATTGAGTCAGGGCCAATGAGGTGTTCGACTCGTGTTTCGCGAAACCCAGCTTCCCTTAACCAGCCAGTACAGTCTGCGCCTGAATAATCAAATCCTCCCGGGAGTTCGATCAACATGTTCAGACTCATAAGGAGGCCAAATGCATTGGTTCGCCGATCGTCGTCAATCAATGTTTCAAAAATGATCAAGGCGCCATTGTTAGGTAAGGCTTCATAGGCTTTGGCAATGAGTTGCTTTTTCTCTTCAAGGTTCCAGTCATGTAGGATGTGTCCCATGCTCAGCACGTCTGCATTCGGTAACGGGTTTTTAAAAAAGTCACCTGATATAAATCGTAGGCGCTCAGATAGTCCAAAGGAACGAATGTATTCTTCAAAGACTGGCCCGGTTGGGGGGAGATCGAATCCGCCGCCAGAAATGTGGGGATGGGCTAATGCTACTTGGGAAACGAGTCCACCTTGTGCTGCCCCAATGTCAAAATATGTCTTGTATTCTTCCCACGGGAATTTTTTCGCAATGGCTAGATTACCACCCATACTGATGCCGGTCATTGATTGGAGAAATCCTTTGAGCTTATCCGGATCGCTGTATAATTTGCCAAAAAAGTCTCCACCTTCTTTGGTTTCGTTTTGCGGCAGTCCGGTGCGAAGGCCTTCGGTGAGTGATCCCCAATAGCGATAGAGGCGGGCATTGGCCATTTCTAAGAATCCTCCGATGTAGGAGGTCTTTGCTTTATCAAGATAGAGATCTGTCTCAGCCGTATTTGAGTATTGCCCATCTTGTCGCTCGAGCATTCCAAGCGCAACGAGGGAGTCGAAGAAGTCTCGCGCACTCCGCTTGTGTAGTCCCAGTCGTTCTCTCAATGTATCTGCATCAAGTGGTTGTCGAGCAAGTTCAGAGAACACGTCTAGCTCAACGGCACTCAGTAGAGTTTTGGAACCCCAAAAGGCCATGCCCAGTTGCATGATGTTCGATGGAGAGGGTTGAGGGCTCATTGTGCGGTTCCCTTGTCTTTTTTAATCTCCGCCAGCAAATGAGTCTTCTTCATATTCCTCAATGATTTCCTCAGTTTCCATGCCAAGTCCGGCTTGAAACGATTGCCGAATGTTGAGCACATGTTCATGAGATGGCGTGTTGAGAATGTCGTTAGAAAAATGTTCGAGGAATTGATTGCAGAGTTTGAGTCCTTGCTGAAAAAACTCAGGTAACGGTCCTTCTGTGACCTGTTGCCACGTAATGTAGATGAGGAATTCTTGGAAATAGCGTGTTTGAGGCAAGTTTTTACCAAATTCCTGTAAGGCTTTATAGGCACGAGTGGCTTCTGGGCCTTGAACAGAGGAGAAGGTTTCTTCTGCTTCAAGGATATCATCTTCAAGCTCTCCGAGCTCTCCTTGATTTTCAGCTTGTTGGAGTGCTTGTCGTGCTGCGACGGCTGGGTCAAAATTCATACGATGAATTCCTTCATCTTGTGGAAGAAAAATCGATAGTTTACGAGGGCCATATTAAATCAGATTTAAGAAGATAGCACACTCGTGAGTTTTTGTAACACAGGTTCAGTGTCCACCAAATTTCGGTTGAGTCCCAGGGATGTTGGATCCATATTCATGGCGAGACCTAGGAGTTGTGGAAGGTGGAGGATCGGGAGATCAATCGATGTGTTGTGTTGATTGGCGGCTTTGGCTTGCATGCCATCCAAGTTTAGGTGGCAGAGTGGGCAAGGCGTGACCATAATGTCAGCTCCATGAGCTTTGGCATCCGTCGTATGTGTCGCCACCATCGTCAGGGAGTTGGGTTCATTAATCGTCAGAATTGGAAATCCGCAACATCGACTCTTGCCTGGAAAATCTACGACCTCAGCTCCTAGGATTTCAATGACACGTTCCAAGGCCTTTGGACGATCAGGATGATCATCAAATTCTAGAGCTTCAGTGGGACGTTGAAGATAGCATCCATAGAATGGGGCGGCGCGTAGTCCCGTCAATGGTCGTTTAATGTAGCGTTTGAGTTGTTCTTCTCCGACATCTTCTAACAAGATCCACACAAAATGACGAATGCTCGTCGTACCTCGGTACTGGAGACCTTCTTCACCTAATAGCTGATTGATTTCAGACAAGTACTGTTTATCCGTGGTCATTCGGTAATTGGCCTGACTCATCACACCCTGACATGTCGAGCAGATGGTCATGATGGGCAAGTTTTGTTGTTCTGCCAGTGCGAAGGTGCGTGCATTCAAGACGTCACCCAATCGTCGATTTTTTTCTTGGAGAACTCCTGCTCCGGTGCATGAGGCCGTGGTCATTTCTTCAAGTTCAATGCCTATTTGGGGATACACCTGCATGACGGATTGATAAAGCTCGGGACAGGCGCCTTTTGAGACGCAGCCTGGGAAGAAGGCATATTTCATGGTTGTTTCCTCATACGTGTAAAGAGACGCTTGATTTGATCAATGCCCGGAACCGCTCGGTGAAACGGACCTGAAGGGGGAATTCTCTGATGGCGGAATGACTGAATCGCCACAGGAATCAGTCCAAGTAAACGGCGCCAATTTTGAAATCCAAATGTTCGAATCGCTAACATGGGTTCATCGAGTATGCCTTTATCCTCGATCAAGTCGGCAAAGACTTCAGCATGACGTGAGCCGCAGGTAGAAGGGACGGATTCGTTCATGCCTTGTTCTCGTAAGGCCATAATGCGATCCATCGGACCAACGCCTTTGGGGCAGACCTGGATACATTCCATGCAACGAGTGCAATCCCACATCCCCGAAGGTTGGTTGAGGACTTGTAACCGTTGAGTGGTCGCAGCATCACGAGGGTCCGCGACAAACCGATAGGCTTTTGCCAGAGCGGCCGGTCCGACAAATGTCGAATCGACTTCCAGGACCGTACAGTCGGAGACGCACACGCCACACATGATGCAAGACATCACACCGGATAAATGACTCATAGTCTCAGCTGGGGCGAGATGTTCGGCTGTTGGGGGAGGGGCTGCTGGTTGTAGCCATGGCTGAATTTGGCGAATCTTATCCCAAAACGGCGCCATGTCGGTAATGAGATCTTTAATGACCGGCATGTTGTTCATGGGTTCGACTTGAATCGTGCTGCCTTCCTGAGTGGCAGAGAGAATTTTGGTTTTGCAGGCTAAGGCGGCATGGCCATTAATGCGCATTCCACATGATCCACAGATCGCCCCGCGACATGAACAGCGAAGTGCAAGCGAATCATCCAGTGTTTCTCGAATTTTAATGAGACCATCAAGGACGCTATCCGATGGGGCGAGCTCCAGCTCGTATTCTTGAAAAAAGGGAGCAGGAGATTTCTGCTCAGGGTTGAAGCGGCGAATGCGAAGGGTGGTATTCATATGAAAAAGTATACAGGTAAAAGGTAGGGAGGGTTATTTGACAAGAGCCACACAACTTACCTTTCACCTTGAATTCCTCATGTTAATAGACCCGTGTTTGTGGTTTCCACTGTGTGATACGAACGGGAAGGTAGTCTATCTCAGGTGAGCCATTGGCCGAATGGTAGAGCAAGATATGTCGAAGCCAATCCTCATCATCTCGGTTGAGATAATCCGTTCGAAAGTGTGCCCCGCGACTTTCTTGACGTGTTAGGGCTCCTGCAATAATGGTTTCGGCGCAATCCAGCATGAAGCCTAATTCAAGCGTATTCACGAGTCCTGTATTAAACACGTGACCCTTGTCTGTGATTCCAACCGTTAGCCAACGATCCTTAAGAGCGTGAATGACCTGCCGAGCGGTGCGCATGCCTTCCTCTTCGCGAAAGACGGAAAGATGGCGGTTCATGGTCTGCCCCATCTCGAGTCGAATGCGAGCGATGGTGTCATCGTGGCTTGGTCGGCGGAGGATCGAGGAGACAAGGTCATGGTCCACGTCGACCAGCGCTTCAGAAATCTTTGGATCGTTGAGTGTTTTGGCATATTCGGCTGCACAGGCTCCAGCACGTCGTCCAAATACCACCGTATCGAGAAGGGAATTTGCGCCAAGTCGGTTGCCGCCATGTAGGCTGACGCAGGCCGTTTCACCAGCGGCAAAGAGGCCAAGTAAGCCTTTCCATTCTTTGTTGATATCCCAACACCGTCCATCAATGTCTGTTTTTATCCCACCCATCTGATAATGCATGCCTGGACGAATTGGAATAGGTTCCTCGGCGAGATCAATATTCGCGAACGTTTTAGCTTCTTCATTTATCTGACGAAGTCGATCATTGATCACTGTTTTGCCAAGATGTCGGCAATCTAATAAGACACATCCGTTAATGTCTCGTCCTTCATTAATCTCAAGCTGCTCCGCACGCGAGACGACATCGCGGGAGGCGAGCTCCATCATATTGGGGGCGTACCGTTCCATAAATCGGTCACCCTCACTGTTTAACAAATATGCGCCTTCTCCTCGTGCCGCTTCGCTAATAAGTAGGCCTTTTCCTTTGAGAGTCGTCGGGTGATATTGAACCATTTCCATATCCATCAAGGGGGCTCCGGCTCGATACGCCAGTGACATACCATCCCCCGTACAGATCAAGGCGTTGGTGCTGGGTTCGTAGACTCGACCTAAGCCGCCTGATGCGAGAATGACCGCTTTGGCTTTGAATAAGGCAAAATTTCCAGTTCGAATTTCAAAAGCGATGACTCCAGCGCATCGACCGTGATCATCTTTGACTGTGGAGGTGACAAACCATTCTTCGTAGATTGGGAGTTTTGCTTGGAGGATTTGTTCGAAGAGCACATGCAGCATGGCTTGTCCAGTAAAATCGGAGACAAAGAACGTTCTTGCGCGTTTTTGTCCACCAAAACGACGAGTGCCCAAACGCCCCTCTTCATTGCGATTAAAAATGACTCCCATATGTTCCAAGGCAATAATGTCGTCTCCCGCTTCCTTTGCTAAGACTTCAATAGCATCTTGGTCGCCAAGATAGTCGCTTCCTTTAACCGTTTCGAACGCATGGTCCTCCCACTTGTCACCTCTGTCTGTGAGGGCCGCGTTGATTCCGCCTTGTGCGGCATTCGAATGACTCCGAACTGGATGTACTTTTGTCAGGATCGCGACGGTCGCGCCTTGTTGATATGCAGCTAACGCCGCACGCATGCCTGCTAGGCCAGCTCCAACGACGAGGACGTCATATGTATGAACCGTGCTCATAAATGTGTGGGAAAACGAAAGCCCAAAAGACGAAACCTTCGACCTTTGAGAGTTAATACGTTAGGTGGTAGAGGACGAGGGGCCTCGTATTTCGATTGGTTCATACGGACGATTATGTGGACCTTCATAAATTTGATCGGGGCGAAAGAGATGGTTGTGCTGATACTGTTCAAAGCAGTGGGCAAGCCATCCTGCAACCCGGGCCATCGCGAATATCGGTGTGAACATGTCTGTTTCAAGGCCCATTTGATGGTAGATGATACCAGAATAAAAATCTACATTCGGGCGAATGCCTTTGTGTCCAACGCGTTGTTCCATTTCTTGTTCAACTGCACGCGCAACGGTGAGTAAAGAATTAGGCTTTTGGTCTTTGTTTATTTGTTGTGCAAGTGCCTGTAGGATAAGCGCGCGTGGGTCTTTCACTTTATACACGCGATGACCGAATCCCATGATTTTTTCTTTGTTTGTGAGTTTTTTATCAAGAAATGAGGCAACCTGTTCAACCGAGCCGATTGTCTCAAGCATATGAATGACGGCTTCGTTCGCACCTCCATGGAGTGGACCCTTGAGCGTTCCAATGGCCGACGAGATTACCGTGTAAGGGTCGGCAAGTGTGGAGGCGGTTACTAATCCACTAAAGGTTGAGGCATTCATGGTGTGTTCGGCGTGCAGGATGAGACTGGTGTCAAATATTTTTGCAACCGCAGGGTCAGGCTTTTTCTCAAAGAGCATGTAAAAGAAATTTTCGGAATAGGACAAGTTATCGTTTGGCTGAATGTGCTCATCCCCATGACGAAGACGAGCAAAAGCCGCTACCATCGTTGGGAGTTTGGCTAATAACCGAATGGCTGCCCAGTATCGAGCTTCAGGATCACGGACCTCGAGTGGCGGGTAAAACATACCTAGTGCCGCCACCGCGGCTTGAATCGCATCCATGGGGTGTCCATCCTCAGGTAGGCATTTCATGAGATCTGTGATGCGATACTTAATCCGTCGGTGAGTCAGAAGATCATCTTCAAATTGTCGAAGGGCAGATGAGGTGGGAAGTTCATTGAACAAGAGAAGGTAGGCTGTTTCTAAAAAAGTGCCATGAGCGGCGAGTTCTTCTATACGAATGCCCCGATATTCTAGAATGCCCTGTTGGCCATCTACTGAACTGATAAAGGATTTTGTTGCCACCACTCCAGCTAGTCCTGGGAAAAAGTCTCTCATATGTTTCTGTCCCTATTGTCTAGTCATGCGTGAAGTAGGACCATGGCATCTCTATAAGGCCTTAATGGGTTTTCATGTGTTTCTGTCAATTTGCATTTTGATTACTATGATCTCTTGCTGTCTTTTAGGCAAGCCCAACTCGTGAACCAAAACTGCTATACTGCAATAGACCCTTAGTCTATCGATTATTAATATTGTATCTTACTTAATTGTCTGAAAGGAGTGTTCAATGAGTACACAAATCGTAGGTGGTTATGTGATGAGATTGACTCTGGCCTTGGCTGTGACCTGCCTGTCATGGGGGGTGGCTATGGCCGACGAAGGACACCATCACTCGAGTAAGGAAGAATCTCATCATTCTGGAGACATGAAGAAACATTCTGGGTCGGCTCATGGTGGTATGCAACATCATACCTCAGTGTCTCCATTGGGTATGAAAAAGGCCTTAGGCTTAACCGACGAGCAAGTCAAAGCACTAGAGCCAGTGGACTCTGGATATCGCAAGATGATGATCAAGAATGGAGCTGATCTTCGTGTTGCCATGATTGACCTAGGGACATTGCTGGATCAACAAGAAACAGATCGTGCGGCAGTCAGTCAAACAGTCGATGAGATTGGTGGGTTACAAAAACAATTGATGATGTTTCGCGTTGATACCTTGTTTAAGCTCAAGGATATTTTGACGCCTAACCAGTATCAACAATTTCGTGCTCAGTTGAAAAACCAAATGAGCCGTGGCTCGGGTAGTGGATCGCATGGGATGGGCAGTATGTCGGACCATGGGTCAATGGGCAAGCATGGTTATGGGAAAGGACATTCGGAAGGTTATGGCCATGGAAAAGATTTAAAACATGGGCATTGACTGGTCTAATCTGATTAGTGTTGTAGTCCAATTGAATGACATGGTTCTGTATGGCGAATGTCAGTAAAAGCCTATCAACAAATGTTGAGGGTCATGTCTTCGTTGATAGTACCTATATCAATTGCGATACCTGTCGGCAGCTGGCTCCTTTCACGTTTCAAGAGGTTGGTGAGTTCTCGAGTGTCTCTCACCAACCTCAAAGCCCTACCGAGATGCTCCAAGCTTATCAAGCATTGTTGACCTGTCCCGTTGGATCAATTGGGACGATAGAGAAAAATAAAAACCTTCTCTTAAAGGCTCAACAGAGTTTCCCCATTCTATTAGCGAATCAGGTGTACTACAACGGCTTCAATTCAGAGAAGTCTTTTGGAGCCAATAGTTATTTCGTGACGCATTTAGACGGGAATTGGCTTATTGATTCTCCACGGTATTTGCCATATTTAGTTGAAGCCTTTGAGGCAATGGGAGGCATTCGCTATATTTTCTTAACCCATAAAGATGATGTTGCTGATGCTGATCGATATGCAAAAAAGTTTCAGGCGACACGTATTATCCATCAGGCTGATCAAGAGGCCATGCTAGAGTCAGAATGGATTGTAGAAGGTCAGGAAATTATTCAAGCCGCTCCAGATTTTCAAATTATTCCAGTACCAGGTCATACGGCAGGAAGTTTGGCGCTACTCTATAAGGAGACCTATCTTTTTACTGGCGATCATCTCTAGTGGGATAAAGATAAAGGCATGCTCGACATGCCTTCTCGTTTAGTTTGGAAGGCTCAAGAATTGCTTCGATCAACACAACGTCTAGCTCAGCTTTCTTTTGAGTGGGTTCTGCCTGGTCATGGCGACCGAATTCGATTATTGTCAACAGACATGCAGAAAGAGTTAAAGCAGTTGCTTGAGTCTCGACAGCCTGTTTAGCTTAATGGTGATATTTTTCTATACTAGAAACTGTGAGAAATTAACCTATATCTCGGCTTCCACTTGGCAGTCGAATGTCATCGACCATATTCTGCACTTCGATCGGAGGTTCTGGTGTGAAGTGACTGACGGTGATGGTGGCGATGAAATTGAGGATCATGCCGATAGTGCCGATGCCTTCAGGGCTAATGCCGAATAGCCATTGCTCGGCAGTTGCGGTGGGATCAAGAAACCGAAACCATATGATATAGGCTGCCGTAAATCCGATTCCCAGGAGCATGCCTGTAATCGCACCCTCCTTCGTCGTACGTTTATCAAATATTCCTAGCAGCAAAATTGGGAAAAAGCTCGCAGCGGCTAGTCCGAAGGCGAACGCAACCACTTGAGCCACAAAGCCCGGTGGATAGATGCCAAGAAGTCCTGCCACGACCACGGCAAACGCCGCTGCGATACGTGCCATGCGCAGTTCATCTTTTTGACTCATATTTTTCCATAAGACGGACTTGAACAGATCGTGTGAGACCGAGGCTGAGATCACAAGGAGTAATCCTGCGGCTGTGGAGAGCGCTGCAGCCAAACCACCCGCGGCGACAAGTGCCACGACCCATGCCGGAAGTTTGGCAATCTCTGGATTGGCGAGCACCATGATATCCCGATCTACCATGAGCTCATTCTTCTGAGCATCGCCACTATATTGAATAACGCCGTCTCCATTGAGGTCTTTGAAGACAATGAGCCCCGTGGCTTCCCAACTTTTAAACCATTGTGGCGCTTCCACGTAAGGTTTTTCATTGAGGGTCTCAATCATGTTAACTCTGGCGAACGCACTTACGGCGGGTGCGGTGGTGTAGAGAAGGCCGATAAAGATTAATGCCCACATGGCACTCCATCGGGCTGCTCGGGAATTTGGCACCGTGTAGAAACGAATGAGGACATGCGGGAGTCCGGCGGTGCCAATCATGAGTGCCATGGTGATAGCCAGGACATCAATCATGCTTTTTTTCCCATCAACCCATGCTCCTGTATATTCAGGCAGGCCGAGGTCTCGATGAATGGCATCGAGTGCTTCGAGTAGCGCCATGCCAGCATGTTGTCCCTCAAGTAAGGTCGATCCAAACCCAATCTGTGGAATAGCCCAGCCCGTCATTTGCCATGAGATGGCCGCTGCGGGAACGAGGTACGCGACGATCAATACACAGAATTGAGCGACTTGCGTGTAAGTTATTCCACGCATCCCACCCATGACGGCATAGAAAAATACAATGACGACCCCAATCACGACTCCGATGTTCACATCAACTTCGAGGAAGCGTGAGAAGACGACGCCAACGCCACGCATTTGTCCTGCGACATAGGTGAATGACACAAAAATTGCACAGAATACTGCGATGACGCGGGCTGTTTGTGAGTAGTAGCGATCGCCTACGAATTCAGGAATAGTATAGCGTCCATATTTTCGCAGATACGGTGCTAAGAGAAGAGCTAAAAGGACATACCCGCCCGTCCAACCCATGAGATAGATGGTGCCGGTATATCCCATGAAGGAGACGAGTCCTGCCATGGAGATAAACGAAGCGGCACTCATCCAATCGGCCGCGGTGGCCATGCCATTGGCAAGTGGTGGGACGCCGCGCCCTGCCACGTAGAACCCTGATGTCGATTGAACGCGGCTCCATATAGCAATGCCGATGTAAATGGTAAACGTGATGCCGACGAGGAGATAGGTCCAGTCCTGAATGTTCACTCAAGTGTCTCCGAGGAATGTCCGGAAGAGGTCGGTGCTTGACCGTCGTTTACGCCATGACGTCGGTCAATTCGATCCATGGCATGGGCATACACAAAGACGAGAATGATGAAGGTGTAGATGGAACCTTGTTGTGCGAACCAGAAGCCGAGTGGGAATCCACCGAGTTGAAATTGATTGAGTGGTTCAACGAAGACAATACCAAGAAGGTAGGAGACGACGAACCAGAAAAAAAGCAGTATGGACATCAGGCGAAGATTATCATGCCAATGAGCATGTGCCTTAGTTTTCTGATCGGCCTTTTGGTGTGGCTGAAGAGGCGGTGTCTTACCCAAGATGGAAGGACTTTCTGAAGAAATTCATAAGAGTGAAGGTGCTGTCAATGTTCAATGGAATTGCATTATCCTATCCGGAAGAATTCATACAGTATCAAGATAGCCGAAACACCTGCCGCAAAGCTCGAAAACATTCCCAAGTTTGTAGACTTGAGCCATCCCAAGAGTCCTACGCCTATCAAGAATGACAGAATTCCAATCGATATCGACCATTGAATCACTATAAAAGAGAAATCAAGGTCTGGAGGTTCCGAATTATCGCCAAAATTCAACATAACTGGTAGCAGACGCAAGGCGCTGGCATAGACCACAAGAATGATGAATGAGCACGTCGAAGAGAGAAAGGAGCCAGTGATATAGTTGGCCAGGGGATGACCATCGTTGCTGGCGGACATACGCGCGACTACAGCTACAGAAGATCCTGCGAGAAGCGCTCCTACGAAGGAGATAGGTTCAGCGACTCCTGAAATCAATACTTGCAGTTCTTCTACCGTCGTTTCTTCTTCCATGCTTATCTATTTGCTTGGACTAGGGTGGTTGCTTAGGGTAATTAGATTGAGCCTAGAGAGCACAATGGAATTGAATGTCTGTAGATTTATTGATTGTATCGGTCATATAGAGAAAAATACAGAATTATTGTCAATATAAATTATGAAAGGCTCTCTAGGGATAATCGGGTTCCGTTTCATGAATGAGAGTGCAAGTGAAAAGATTGTCGATGTCCATGCTTAGAGGTTCAGTGTTGTGCTTCTGAAATTGATGTCGTAAAGGATTCACTCTGTCTTGCCTATTTAAACTACGAGGGTTTCAGGTACATATGTCGAGAGAAAATCTACAATTTAGTGATCAGAACTCGTGGGAGAAATTCTGCGCGATGCGCATGGACTACATTTCTGCACTTGCAGAAGTGGTTGAACGAGGGATGATTAAACAAGATACGACGCATCCAGCATTTTGCGGTTGCATCGATTGGCATTCCAGTGTGCATGGGACCTACGCCTTGTTAGCGGCATCGCGGTTGACGGGGGAATCACGGTGGGTGGATGTGGTGGAATCTATTTTGACCTCTGAACGATTGGTCGGTGAATTGGCTTGTCTTCAACGTGGGGAGCTAACCCATGAATTACCCTATGGGTATGCATGGTTTCTGAAACTTACGCAGGAACGTGAGCGGTGGGGTGGTCAAACAGATTTACTTCCACTTGCAACAGAAATTTCACGGCAACTAGAGCAGTGGATATTTTCACTTTCGAATGATGAAGTGTTACATCATGTTCTCCGCCGGGAATACGGAAATCTATCTTGGGCTGTGTTGAATCTGTGGGAGTGGAGCCAATGGAAAGGTTTGGTTGAGCTAGGTGAGAGGCTGAGGATCTTCACAAAGGAACGACTTATGACTCTCGATAAACACCTTCCGTCATCATCTGACGAGCAAACCGATGAATTCTTTGCCGCCTCTCTTCAAAGGACCCGCGCTATTCTTCCCATTGTAGAGTCTGATGAATCGCAAGCATGGCTCACGTCATATTATAAAAATCAGATTATCCTTACTCCTCTGACAATGGTTTCGACGCCTCATTCGGGGGGATTAAATTTTAGTCGAGCCTGGGGGTTCTGGTCGCTATTTATTGCAACGGGTGATGAGTCATTTCGGGACATGTATGTGAATCATATCGTGACGCACATGGAGTCACCACAATATTGGCGAGATGACTACAAGAAGTATAGCCACTGGGTTCCGCAGTTTGGGATTTATGCGATTGCGTTGAGTTTGGATGAGAAAGTGAGAAAACTTGAAGAGCTTTAAAGTGTAAGTCAACATGAGGATTTTTTTTAATATTGATTGAGACAATGGTTTCGCATTGTCAGGAGGGATTTTGTTTAAGTGTAAGAGTATTTTGATTCGAGAAAAGCCAGGTCATACCCGCATCACGGACCTTATAAGCAGTGAAGAAATCTCCATCATAGTCCTGATTTGTAGTTGCTTCTAGAAATCCCTTGTCTAGCAGTGCCTTTATTCCAAGCATTGTTGCAATTTTAGTAAAGCCTGTGCTCTCCATGTCTTGTCGAATTCTGTATATAGCAGTGCTGTCTTCGGGAGTATCAAGGTTTTGAACACAGGATATTAACGCTGCGATTTCGTATTGCTCAAGCCCTTCTACTTTAGCTACAGATCTTATGGTACTAAGCTTTCCAAGCTGGCTTTTCTTTTCGAGTATGGCTTTTAGCCTATCCGTAATCTTTGATTGGAGACTTTCGAAGTCACTGGATGATTCCGTTGAATATTGAATGACTTTGCGGTGTTGTATATCAAAAGGAAAGCGAGAAGTTCGTTCATCGGAACATAGGAGAATAACTTCAACTTTGCTGGCTATCGCAAATCCTAGTTCAAACCAGACATTGGGGTTATCAATTGTGATGTCAGCTAAGCAGGCGTCAGAGGATTCGATTCCTGATTCTATATCATCTATCGGAATGCTCACGTGAGGGTCTTGATCTACTCGATAGGGTTCAAGCCCGGAGTTTTGAATTGCTCGGGAATATATATCCTCGTATCTCTTATCAAACTTACCTTTATCAAATGGTTGAATTACAAAACATTTGCCCATACGAATTCTCCTTTTCAAACCGAATACTTACATCAAACCATAAATTATTGAATTGCAATTGATTTTATACCCCCTAATTAATGCACGCCCCTAAAGGGATTTGGCTTCATTTTTAGTGAATAAACTTGTCAGAGTGCTAGATAGTTGTAGTATTTTTCTGTTCTTCAGCGTGATAGGAACTTCGGACGAGGGGGCCAGATTCCACATGTTTGAAGCCGAGGGTTTGTGCTTCCGTCTTGAGCATGTCGAATTCATCAGGATGGTAAAATCGAGCGACTAGCATGTGTTCTTTGGTGGGTTGTAGATATTGGCCAATCGTCAAAATGTCACAATCTACTTCGCGTAGATCTCGCATGACTTCACGGATTTCTTCAATGGTTTCTCCAAGTCCGGCGATCAGACCTGTTTTCGTTGTGGCACCTAATTGTTTGGCTTGTTTGAGGAGTTGAATTGATCGGTCATATTTACCTTGTGGTCGAATGGACGGAAATAAACGAGGTACGGTTTCGATGTTGTGGTTGAGAATATCTGGCTTCTCGTCTAGCACTGTGGCTAAAGCCGATAAATTACCTTGAAAGTCTGGTATCAACACTTCAATGCCACAGCTTGGAATTTTCTTTCGAGTGAGGCGGATGGTTTCTGCAAACAACGATGCCCCGCCATCGGGTAACTCATCACGATTGACTGACGTGATGACGGCATGTCGGAGATCTAATGCCTCTATCGCTTCAGCCACGCGTTGAGGCTCATCAAGATCAAGACTGGTTGGTTTGCCTGTTTCGACCGAGCAGTAATGGCAACGTCTGGTGCAGACATCACCTAAGATTAGGAATGTGGCGGTTCGGTTGTTCCAACATTCCCACAGGTTAGGGCAACGGGCTTCTTCACAGATGGTGTGTAACCCTCGTTCATCAATAATCTTACGAATGTCTCGATAGTCCGGCCCTTGTCGCAGTTTGACTTTGAACCATTCGGGAAGACGTTGCCGTTGTGTGGATGGCCCTGTTTTTTTGACGTCCGTGATTGGGATTAAATTCACGAGGGACTATTCTCACTTTGCAAGAATGACTAGTTAAACGAACTTAGCTGTTCTGTTTTTTAGATAGAAGATACGAACGAAGCTTACTGTACTGGGTTTGACCGGAAGATTTCTAGTGGGGGTTGGAGTATCTGTTTAGGAGTCTTGTGGATAACTGAAGAATCATAAGATTTTGACTGGGTGTCATCATACTGTTGAAAATAGTCAGTATTTCAGCTGAAGTGTTGGTCCTTTGCTTGGATCACCTAAGGTTGCGGCACCTTCCTTGGAATGATAAATGGCCTTACCCTCTTGGTTCTCGTTCGCTAGTTTTAAAAGCCAACTGATATGGCGACTCCCTTCATTGAGCGCATCACGAACGTCAGTGGTGACATCCCAGGATACTTCTCCAGTCATTCCCGTAGTGTGATAGACCGTATCGGTGGCAGGACCAGCAACGACATCGCCACCAACCCACTGCACTGCGCAGTTGGTCTGTGAGTTGCCAATGTCAGAATCCACCGGACAATTCCATGTCACCCCTTCGCCAGTTCCAGATGTTCGTTCTGACTGAGGAATACCTAGGAGCTTTCCATTACCTTCCACAAATGAATCCATTAATCGATGCACATTCACGAAACGGTCTTGGGTGTCCATGTTTTTGACTGGTTTGGCCATGGTGAATGTGAGTGTTGCCTTGGTAAGACTTGCACCAGATGCTTGCGGAAGATTAAAGCCAGTCACCGTTCGTTTTGGACCTTGCTTTTGTATTCGGAGCGTTAAATTATCCCCTTCATTGGAATTCGCCGAGCTACTGTTAATGAAGCTATCTTGAGCACTGGTGAAGGTATGGTCAGATGAGAAGTCTGCTCGGTAAATGCCAGATGTACCATCATCAAAGTATGCCAAGAATACGAGATGATTCCCACTCAGTCCATATGGCCCCATGAGTAGCTGGGAGATAATTTTCTCATCCAACATGTCATTGGTGTCGATGATTGTCGTGAGAGTTCCTCCCTTTGATAGATACAGGCCTCCATGTAGGTGGTTGTGGGCCATGAACGCGACGGTGTCTTGATCAATGGAGGGCGATAGGACTGAGAGGGATTCTACGTCAGTACCTGGTAATGAAGAATGGGTATCGGCAATGAGTGAGAGTCCAGTGATGTTTGAATAAATACTCGTTGGCCCATAGGAGGATTCGATATGAACAAATGCCGACTTTCCTGCAGAAAATAAGGGATATGGGCCTGAGTACACACATGATCCGAGCCTGACACAATCAAACATTCCCTCGAATGAAGAAAATTTTTGAAAGTTGCCAGGGATGGGACTGTGGGTGTCAGCAATCGTAGAAATCGTGCCATCTTGTAGGGTAAATATCCCATTGTGGGAAGACGAGCCCCCAGCTCCAAATCCCAAGAGTCCATTGCTAAGAGACGCTCCTGCGAAGAATTCAAAAGAGCCCAAAATGGCCGGGGCAGGAGTGTTGTGATCAATCAGAGTCCGAAGGACGCCATTCTCATACTGGTAAATACCATGATTGTCGTTGGCATCTGCACCGACAAATGCAATCTTTCCGTTTTCCAGTGAAGGATAGCCTAAAGATTGAAAGGGTTCACTACTGTCTGGAATGAGGGTATTTCGGTCTGCAATAGATTCAAGCGTTCCATTACGCCAGAGATAAATGCCTTCTGTGTCTGGATAGGCTGTTCCCCAAAAGGCAATCTCTCCTTGATTCAACGACATGGCGACAGCCCAATCAAACGTTTCAGTAGTTCCAGGGATCAAGGTGTTGGTATCAGCGATCAATTGGACGCCATGGTCTTCAGTGAATTGGTAGAGCCCGAGCCGTGGCTTTGCTCCGTCATGGCTGCTTCCCCAAAAGACAAGGTTCTCATGATTGATTGCTGGAAGAGTGAGCTCTCCAACCGAACCGACAAATTCTTGAAATGTTCCATTGCCCGTTGGAGTGGGAGTTGTCGTGTCTACAATTTTTGTATAGGTCACTGTTAGTTCAGCAGATGCGACAGGTATCCATGTGATGGTCACGAAAGCTGCAAGGATGAAGTGCTTGAACATTTTCATTGATCGAAGTTGAGTACACATAGTCAAAGAGTTGTGTCGGAAAAAGTGTTGCCCGGGGTCCAATTATGAATACGTGATGCTACTTTCGGTCACAGTTGAACATGACTAAAGACGGCGAGGAATAATACACATTCATCTCAATATGTTGTCGAGATTTTCTCATTTGAATTGGTTGTCAGGACTTCGAAGAGGTCTTGGCAGGATGATTGAAGATGACTTCCCGGAGTGAAGGGACGGGGAAAATTATAAGTTCAATCAATGATTGGGAAAACGTGAAGAAGTATTGAAATGCATAGAAAGTCATTCAAAAAGTAGCGGATAGGAGCACTATGTTAAGGAATTCCTAAGAAGAAACATGATGAATGAGTAGCCTCTATCAATGATGGAGGCTACTCATTCATTAAACTGATTTCTACAGAAAATAAAGGATCGTCCTGGGATTCTTCTAGCCTCTTGGTTGGAATGGGGACCCAGGTTGAGCTTCTTTGTCGTCGACCCTACTTTCCTCGTTCGTTACTTGTTCGGAGGTGGCAAATGTTACCCTTCCGCATTGACCATATGCACGGTTCGTTGTGGAAAGGGGATGGAAATACCTTCGGCATCGAAACGTTGTTTCAGGGTTTTGGTCATATCAAATTTTACTCCCCAATAATCTCCGGCGTTACACCAAACACGTATCGTTAAGTCCACTGAGTTGTCGCCAAGATTTCCAACGACCACCATTGGTGCTGGTTCTTTCATGATTCTCGAATCTGCACTCGCCACAGATGTGACCACTTGCATGGCATTATCAATGTCATCGGCGTAATCAATGCCCATGACTAGGTCGACACGACGTGTGGCGTGATGGCTGAAATTTTTGACGATCGTTCCCCATACCTGATTATTGGGTGCTAAAATTTGCACGTTATCTGGAGTGGCTAATTCAGTCACCAATAGCGAGATGGATTTGACGGTGCCGGCAATGCCAGCCGTCTCGACAAAGTCGCCGACTTTGAATGGGCGAAAAATGAGCAACATGACTCCTGCTGCCACATTGCTGAGGGTGCCTTGCAAGGCAAGGCCAATGGCCAAACTTGCGGCACCTAAGACGGCAATGAGACTTGTGGTTTCAATTCCAAATTGAGAGAGTACGGCCAATACGGTAATGATCAGGACAACGTAACGTGCAAAGTTGCTGAAAAATGGACGAAGCGTGTTGTCGACTTTTCCTGATTTTTCGAGCGATCGACTAACGGCTTTGGCTGTCCAGGAAGCTGCCATACGTCCCACTATGAGGATGAGGATGGCCCCAATAATTTTTAGACCATAGGTAGTCAGTATGGTGATTCCTTGTTGAACGATATCTTCCATGGCGTAACCTCCTTGTAAGTGCAGCAGATGACTTGCTGGGAATAAGTGAAGTGGCTTTAGTGAATTTATGACTGCTTGAGGAAATGAGTGCGAATCGTTTCGACGTGTTTTCGATTGACCCCGAGATCCCAATACCCAATACGGGATGCTGAACGAACATGAATGAGCTTTTGCTCCTCGTCCCAAAGAAATTCTACATCGTCAGTGAAGTGAAAGAGAAACGAGGTTATCTCAATATGAAGGTACGCGTCCTGGTCTGAGACAATCTGTGTGCGTGGCTGAGTTGCAAGAATGGCGCGAAGCTTGGCTTTGGCCTCTGAGGCGGTTCCTGTATAGGAGAGTGGATCGACGTATTGTTCTGGGTTCTCACTTTGAGATGAGACGCAATTAGGTGATTCTGGGCAGGGGCGAAGTGACGGGCTTTCAGGCATAGAAAGACCTAGTGGTCGTTGAAGAGTTGTTTGTTGAGAATTTTTCGTCCTATGAACACGAGTCCGAATGAAATACCCAGTGAAATAGGGACAAAAATTCCTGAGGCAAAGGTGTAACTGCCTAGAATGCCCGCTTCGTGAAGAGCTTTAAACACATAACTTCCAAGACCGCTGAGATAGTAGGCGATGACAATGACTGACAACCCTTCAACCGTATGTTGCAAGATAGCTTGGCTTTTGGTTGTTTTGTCAACACTGACTAACAATTTTAGATTTTGATCTTGAAGGGCAAGGTTTTGGTCTTGAAGTAGCAGGTCAACTTTTGTCCGAATGACCGATATGGTCCCTTGGAAATCATCTTCTAAGGCATCAATTCTGTTCATGAGTTGTTGATAGCCATCAGACACACCGGTAATTTTATGGTGGATATATTCGGAAATGACGCGACAAAATGGGAGTGGTTGTTCCTTCAAAGCCTTGAGATTCCCCTTGACGATCGTGTCATATGGAACGGCAGCTGAGAGTTTATAGCGCATTGATTCTGCCAAACGACTCACGTTCATGAAATCTTGAGTAAGGACCGTCAACCATTGTTGAAGTTTCTCTGCTGTAGCGGTCTCGAGTTGTGTGGTGATGACATTACGTTGGTATAGGTGGCGTTGCTCAAATTGATGGACTTGGTCGACAGCAGAGCCAAAGGCTTGATAGGGGAGTAAGATAAGATGCGTATAGTTTTCAATTGCCACCAGAGTATCGGTGAGGGCTGACAGTTGGGGAATGAGGGTCTCTCGTGATTCCGAAGAAATGTAATAACGCTCTCGGCCATGTTCGTCTGGTGTAAAATTGGCGATGACCGAAATGTCTTTTTGAAATATGAGACTGCCATAGAGGTGAGGCCCCGGCATACATGCTTTGATTTCTTGTGGGGAGAGTTTGGTGCTTGGTGCGATGAGAATATCAAGTGAGTTGACTTCGATTCCAAGCGGTGACAAAGGAAATTGGTAATCAGGGAATGTAATGGGTCCAAATTCTAGGGTCGTGGTTTTGCCACGCGGAATATGCCAGACCTGATAGCTGTAGTATTCGGTATGCGCTTCCCATGCAATGAGGAGACGATCTCCATTTTCGGAAGTTTTGACCCCATAGCCAAATTTTTCGTGGATGTCGGTCTGTTCTTCTGGGATCTCTAAGCCATGTAAAAGATGTTGAAATTCTTTGCGGCTTTGTGGTCGTTCAAGGGGAGGGTTGGCCATTCGGTGGGCAATGTGATGAATATGCGCTGGCGCATCAATCCATTCTTCAAGGTATTTTTTTGTTGGCTCATGGACCTGTCGAAGAAATCGACGTTTAGGGGTGCTAATTTTTGGTTTCATACGTGCTGGGGCGCGAGAGAATAACAATTGTCTCGAATGCGTATGGGGTCTGCTATGTTTCTAACCCAAGTTTTCATGATGTGCAAGCCTCTGCATGAAATAATTTCTTTTTGACAAGGTTGTTTTGTCGTGAGAAGAAACATGGTGTGACTTAGCTATTATGATTATTGTGTGAGCCTACAGTTGTTGGACTCTGTCCGCTTTTTACAAATTCGACAATCCGATTTTCCACCCAAAAATTATCTTCATGCGGCTGGGACTCTTGATAGAAGCCACAATGTCCTCCCGTTTGGGGGGCAATGAGTTGAATATATGGATTCGTAGAGATGGCTTCGATCTGAAACGTGTGATAGGGAATAAAGGGATCATCTTGGGAGGTCACTATGCACGTGGGAATGCGAATGTGATGTAAGACATGGCGAGAGCCGCATTGTTCATAGTAGTCTGCTGCATCTTTATATCCATCGTCTGGTGCTGTATAGATGTCATCAAATTGCGACATAGTTTTGATTTTGGAAAGCTGTGTCAGGTCCCATCGATTAGGGAAGTATTGGGATTTTCGTCGCAACCGTGCTTTGAGTCGTGGGAGGAAATATTGGTGATAAATGAAATTCCTTGGTTGTTGAAGCGCTTCAACACAAGCAGCCGGATGAATATTAGGGCACACAGCCACGATACCCTGTAAACTGGTGAGCGTTTCGCTCGCTTCCCCGGCCAGCTTTAGCACGAGATTGCCTCCCATTGAAAACCCGGCGAGCCATATATGGCGCAGGCCGTCACGATTCGTCAGTTCGGTAATAACGGCCTGAAGGTCCCTACTCATTCCTGTATTGTAGAGTGTTGGGGTAAGGTGTTCAGTTCCACCACAATTTCGTTGATTTAATCTGACAACGTTGATGCCTGCCTGCCAGGCTTTTTGAGTGATTCCCATCATATAATGCGAATCGGTGCAGCCTTCTAGGCCATGAATGATTAGTAGGGTTGGGTGATTTTTGGTAGAGGGGTGCCAATGGCATTTAGCTGAAATGTGAGAATGGGGTTCGACTTGAAAGAGTCGCTCCTCGACAGGCACATTTTGTAGTAGGGTGGGTCGGTAAAGCCAGCGCGGGAGGAGTGTCATTCGGTGAGGCCCCCCCAAAAGGGGATGAGGACTAAAAGGAAGCATGAGATATTATTCTAAGCATGGGATGAAAGAGTGATACATACCGAGGTGATCGTCGTATATTTCATCAGTTCATCGTGACAAGGTTTTCCTTGAGAGTATAGCGTGATTATGGGGAATTGTTTCTAGGGAAAAATTCCAAGTACGAGATATGGTGGTTCCTGAAATAAAGACACAATGCCTAAATACTGTGCAGTCTGTCATTCTCACGCAGTAGAAGAGGGCGAAGTGACTCCTATAACGTGTCCATTCACAACATTGTCCACAGAATCTGTGGGAGACTTCTGCCAAACAGTCTTACTACTCATTGAGTGGCCTAGCATAGGTTTTTCGATGAGTGAGTCCTATTGGTGTTCATACTCCATTGCGGTTTTACTGTGATCCAAGTGCGTCAATAGGTTTGGGCCCTGGTTCGTTACTGAAGTGGGGCTACTCCTAGGTGATTTGAGGTTTGTCAATCATATATGGTAACGGACAATATTCAGAATTTTTATTAACTATTTTTTCATCGTTACCCTGGGGCATTATGTCTGAAGAGAAATCGGATTCGTCTATTGACCGTGAGACGGGATTAATTTTATTGGTGGTGTGTGGTGGGCTCTTCATCACATTATTAGTGACATTTTTTTCTGGTAACTCTAACTCTATCGCGCCCGGACCACGTGCGGCTGATTTCAAAGGAAGCCAGAGACCGAAATCCACAGGTGTTGCCAACCCCAAGGTCTCGCTGGCGAATGTTCCCTTAGCGACGGGGGATGAGCCGATTCAAAAACTTTTTATTCAATCAGGCTGTGCAGCATGTCACACGATTCCAGGAATTCTTGCTGCGAATGGGCGAGAAGGTCCTCGTCTTATTCTAGGAGTCGATGGCCCCAAGCGTCTGGAAGATCCGAATTATCATGGTACAGCCACGACGGTTCGTGAGTATATCATGGAGTCGATTCTTACTCCTGGAGCCTATGTCGTTGAAGGATATCCTGACCGTGTGATGCCACGTTGGTATGGTAAAAGGTTGAGTGCGGCAGCCCTTGATAAAATCATCGCCTATCTAGAGCGAGTCACTGATTCGTGAAGGCTGAGTTTTCCTTGTCGTTCGACCTCCTTTTGCTTTGAACGTTCACTATGTCACTTTTTAGGGGCCAGAGACTCTTTCAGCATATAACTTATCAATATGGTTTATGGTTTTGATGAACGAGTGAACGATACTCGGTTGAGGGAAATGCCTTGTAGGGATTAGGTAAATGTGGTCTGAGGTGTAGGGGGACAAGACGAGGTTGGCCTTATCTCAGTTTTTTAAGAAGTTGCTGCTGGGACATGGTGTGAGCATTCTCTAGAGTCTCTTACTGAGGCAGAAAATAGAAATGATTGGTTGGACCGTTTCCATGGCCGATAGCAAGGCTGTGGCGAATGGCCGCGGTGATATATCGTTTTGAAGCCTCGATGGCGTCAGGAAGTGCCATGCCTTTCGCAAGGTTGGCTGCGATGGCTGAGGCATAGGTGCACCCTGTTCCATGAGTATGAGTGGTTTCGATGAACTCCCCAGGATACATTCTGAAAAATCGTCCATCGTAGAATAAATCCATCGCTGGCTTTTCAAGTAAATGCCCACCTTTGATTAAGACATGTCGACATCCAAGAGTTTGAATGATTTTTGCGGCCTGTCTTGCTTCTGTCAGATTGTGAATTTTCATGTCCGCTAATATTTCAGCTTCATGAATATTAGGGGTTAAGAGTAGCGCTTTGGGAATAAGGTGCGTTTTTAAAACCTGAATGGCCTCTGTCTGCAAAAGAGGATACCCGCTTTTTGAGACCATGACGGGATCGACGATCAGGTTTGTGACTTGATAATGCGTGAGTTTTTTGTAGACCGTTTCAATAATGTCGATAGTCGAGAGCATGCCTGTTTTGACTACGGCCACGTCGAAATCTGAAAATATCGCATCGAGCTGGGCTTCAATAATTGAAGAGGGAAGGTCATGAACCGCGGTGACTTCTTTTGTATTTTGTGCCGTAATTGATGTCAGTACGCTCATGCCGTAGACACCATGAGCTGATATCGCTTTGAGATCTGCTTGAATCCCAGCGCCTCCGCCGGAATCTGAACCTGCGATGGTTAATACTTGCTTGATACTCATGACAGTCTGTGCCTTTGTGTATGATGGGAATATGACCTGGGAGGACTATTGAACCTCAATTTCGATGGTATCAGAAGCTGTTAGCACATCGTGGTCATGATTAGCCACTTTTACGGTTATGTGGTGTTTGCCTTTGGGTAGTCCATGAAATGTTCCTTTGAACTCTTTTTGATATTTCCCGTCAACATAGGTATGAACATGATCACCCTGTGTCCCTTTGCTTAATTCGTAGGTGAGCTCAAATGTATTGCTGACGATGTCGCCATTATGTGGGGAGGTGATCGTGACCGTTGATCCATCATCTGTCGCAAGAGCAGGGGAGGTCAAACTGATAAAGCCAAGCAACATGAGGAGCACAATGTTTCGGAGAATGTTCATGCTGAATTTCCTTTGTGAAGTTGAGAACAGGCACGGAATTGCTTGTAAGATGTTCTGTCTGTTTTGTGATTGAAGGTAGCGGATATTTCCTGGGCTTGTAAAGACGAAAATTTCTCGATAACCATGTCATTTCTTTTATACCGAGTATCCTATCGTTGGATCATCTTGTTCTGTTGTGTGCTGGCCTATGCCGTATCGTTTCTCGTGCGATGGAGTTATACGGGATTAGCCCCCTATATCAGTGAGGACTTAGGTCTTGATAAAGGTGCGTTGGGGTTGTTGGGAGCCGCATTTTTTTATCCTTATGCATTGGCACAGATTCCTTGGGGCTGGCTCACGGATCGTATTGGAGGACGCTTGGTCATCGCCTGCGGGGTGCTTCTTTCGGCGATTGGGTTGGCTTGTTTTGCGACGGCCGTCAGTTTGTGGGAGGCCATGGCCTGGCGGATGGTCTTAGGACTTGTTGCAGCGACGGCGTTTGTGCCGATTGCGAGTCTTCTTGCTCAGTGGTTTTCTGCTCAAGAGCGAGGGTTGGCCAATGGAGTGTATTATGGTCTTGGCGGAGGGGTGGGTCAGGGTACAGCCTTCTTTCTGATGCCATTCTTAACAGTCTATGTCTTAAATGACTCTGTATTTCCAATTTCTGGGTGGCGAGGTGCCTTGGTTGTAGTCGCCCTGATTCTTGGGATTTTGGGAGTCATTTGTCTCTTGTTTCTTCGGTCATATCCATCAGGACTCAACAGTAGCCTCTCTCTTGGTGCCGTTCAGCCTATTTTGCGTATCAATCAACCTGAAAAAGAGAGCGTTTCATCTTTTCAAGCTTTTTATGATCCAACCTTCTGGCTTCTTGGCGCCTTGTTCTCGGCTAGTCTGATTGCCCTGCGACTGGTTCCAGCCTGGATTAGTCTGTATGCCAGTGATATTTTTTTTGTGGGGTGGAATTATGGGCGTGATGCAGCCGTTGTCGCAGGTGGAGTTATTGGCGTTCTCTATACCATCGGTCATATATTCGGAAGCCCGCTGTTGGGGAAACTCTCGGATTGGCTGTTGCATATCGGTGTACAACGGCTTTTTCTCCCAATTGTTTGCCTTGGAATTGGAGCGCTTCTCATGACAGTATTTCTTACTGTTATTCCTCCTCCGTGGCTATTGGGAGCCGTGGCTTTGCTCCTTGGGATTGTGCTGCATGCGTTTCCAATTATGAATGCCGTGGTGGCAGAAAAATGGGGAGTCACCTTCACTGGTCAATCCTTGGGAGGAATTAATATGATTGGGCAAATTGTTGGGGCTTTTGTTTTATCGGTGAGTGGCTATATAGGAATGGCATTTTCCTCGGGTGCAGCTGATCCATTAAGTGAGTATCAAGGAATTTGGTATGGAGTGATGGTGTGTGGATTCTGTGGAGTGCTGTGTGGGTGGATGGCTTGCAGTCGGCTGTCCTTGTCATCGAAGTGACTACAGGCAAGAACGATTAATGTGGGAACTTATCCAAAGAGAGTATGTTTCACTTGCTATATTCCTGAGATATTGAGGGCAATGAAAGGGACGTGCTTGACCTAAATAAGCTTGCCAATAGCGTCAGAGAGATTCTCAAAACCGCAGGGTTTTTGGAGAATTGTGCTGATTCCAATTTTGTCAGCTCGGGATTGAAGAGCCAAATTCAAATATCCTGTTACTATGATGGCTGGAATACGATGGTGAGGTTGTTGAGAATAATACTTCTCTAGCAATGAAATGCCATCTAGTAGTGGCATCTGATTATCAGTAATGATCAGGGAGAAATTGTGTTTGCTCAGCTCTTCCAATGCACGACCTCCATTAATAGCTTCGGTGCAGGCATACCCTTGGAATTCAAGGAAAAGGCGAACGCACCGACGCACAGCAGTATCATCGTCAACGAGCAGGATATGGTGTGTCGGTTCTTTTGTTAGAGGCAGAGCCTCTTGATTTGAAGGAGAATCTAAGCGAGTGTAATCAGGGTGCGATACCCATTCCCTCTGTCTTTCCCTTAAAAGTGGCATATGGTTGTGTCGCACGATTTAGAAGAGCGAGGAAGGTTCCTCCATGCTTTCTCTGATGTAACTAGGATTCAGACTTGTTTGGCGGCGGAGGGACTAATGAGAAGGTGGCTGAGAGGAGTCCAGGTCCTCGGTGCGGCTCGGATCCCGGTGTCCCCATAGAGAATTAGTCCCTCCGCCATTCTGCGTAAATCGTGCCAGTCGCTTCATTATGAAATTGTGAAGTGACTGGTAGCATTATTATAAGAGAAGGTTCAGCTAAGGTTTCGACTGTAGCAGGTTTAATCAGTTGATCAGGTTCTGTGCCGGTGTGTTTCGTCAGCCCAAATCCAGAATGGGGCGCCAATAAAATTCCAGCCAGCAATATCAGCGAGAAAAAGATCCTGGGTCTTGTTCTTGTATGTTTCATGGGAAACCTCCTCCGTGAGGCTGCTAAAACTTACATCGTTAACACAGGCATAATCATGAAGCAAATGCCATTCCTGTTAGGTGTTTTTCAATTATTGTCATTACTTACAATGCTTTGCGTCTGAGCCGTACTTAGGAAATCAGTTATATATTTTATATGAGTGAATGGTTCTGCCTTCACCATTTATGAGTAATCGGCCATGTGTCATGAGTGATGAGTGTTATTGTGAGGTTTTTCACTCGCTGTAGGGTTGAGAATACAGCAAAGGGAGTTCAGGGATATGCATGTACGATCTTAACCTTTTTGAGGGTACCTCTCGCGATTGCGGCATCACTCTCGTGCTTAATTCCTCATGTATGCGCCGATACTTTGTGTTCTAGGCTTGCTCTCATGAAACAATTCTGATTGTCTATACGTATTGAATTTTATTTGCTTTACCTTCACAACGCGCTTTTTTTTAATGTCATGGTGAGAGGAAACGCTAGTCGATAAACCACTGATTTTAATTGGAGGACGTACAACCTGGTTGTTCAAGTCTTTGGTGTGAGTATGTGGCTATTGCGGTAGATGATGCGTAGAAAGTTGTTGATTGTTATGCTGATGTGTTTCAGCTTCAAAATTTTGAGAGGGGGCGAAGGTGCGGGTTGGTGTCAGCTAGGAGAACACTAACTCCTTGCGCCCTTGAGGTTCAAGAACTCAACCTCGATAGGATGAAGCATTTTGGTCCGATGGTATGTGATGAGGCACAAATACTGGAAGTTCCTACGAAGGTGATCCCAAAGCATAGATTGACTGTTCATCCAGGTTTTTGTTGTGATTTTCATGATCCTTGGGGAAATTAAATTCAAGTTGGTGATCTTCATGATCAGTCACTGATCTGAGTACATCCCTATCAAAAGATGCAATCCTTACATATTTTTTCTGAGTAATGGTCTTGCTGATGGTGGGGAATCTGTTTCATTCTACATAATGAACCTGGCCTGAATTTGCTCAGGACATTATTTCTCTAGAAAGGACTCCTCTTTCATGCCTGCTTTTGCTCGGTTGCAGCCTCTTGGGATGACTCGTCGTTCGTTGCTGACAATCGGCGCTGGTGCTATTGGTCTACTGCTCACCCCTGGATGGGCTGTCGCGACAACATGCTCTTCTATCTTGACGCCGCGACAGACGAGGGGGCCGTATTTTCCCTATGACCAGGTTGTTTCTTATCCGATTCGGGAAGATCAGAACAAGGATCTTCCGCTTATCGAAGCGAACGATAATGACTTAACTCAGCTCAAAGGAATGACTGGTATCGCACAAGGACATATTATTTATTTTCAAGGACAGCTCTTGTCGTCAAGGATGACCGGGAGCAAGACAAAGGCAACATGTCAGCTGGTAGCTGGCGCGGAAATACTTCTGTGGCAAGCAAATTTTTCGGGACGATATAATCATTCTCTTGATGATATGGCCCAGTTGCATTTTCGTCATCCGAAGACCAACGAAATGATTGAACGAGTACATGATGATTCTTTTCAATATTGGGGTAAAGCTACAACAGATGCAGATGGGCGATTTCAATTCAAGACAATTCTCCCAGGTTTTTATCCGGCAACAGAGGACTGGTTTCGTCCCCCTCATTTACATTTCTCGATTCGAATCAAAGGTTACCCTGAGTTCGTGACTCAGACATATTTTTCTGGAAACGAATTTCCGGATATCGATTTGATTCATGAACTTAATGCCAAGGATGGAATCTTGCGTGATTCTCGGATTCGGCATGAACAGCAAGAGCAGGTCATTGTTGAATATCAAAGAGATCCGGAAGAAAAGTTTCCCGATGGTCTTGTTGGTTCCTGTCAATTCCTCATTCCATCCTAAATGATTGTCTGGCAGTCGTGAGCCATTTGTATCTTTTGGGTTGTTGAGCTATACTATCCTTGATCGGACGTGTGCACCACGTGATATACTTCTATGTGAATGAGTAGTCAAAGCAATAGACATTTCCTACATGATTGTTTGGCCTCATAGCTCACTATTCATAAATGGATGACGATTGTTCGAAAAGAAGAGGGAGGGCGGTCTCAGTGAGGTTACGAAGTGTCTACATGGCCTTTCTCAGTATAAGTCTGTTTGTCTTGATCGTGAGCAGCTATGGCGCAAGGCTTCACAGTGACTCTCCTAATAATGATATTGGATTCACTCTCGGGTCTACATACCATCAAGTGGATGGGCGTCTGTTCGATTTGAGAGAGTCCAGTAATCGTCTGTATGTTGATAGCAAAAAAGACCAAATATTGTTTGCTCTTCGTGAACCACAAATTCCTCGTGAACCGCGAATTCCTAGCGAGCCTCAAATTCCTCGTGAGCCGAAAGCTTTCTGTATGCCTGAAAGCAAGAATATAGGCTGATGACTTAACGTGGTCGAATAGATATTCCATCTTTTCACTTTTTGTTTGTATTTTGGCACTGTTGTCTATTTTTCTCAGTAAGCCATCCCTTCATCGCATTGCCTCTCAGGCATGTAGTGGGTTCATCTTCCTGCTGATTGTCCAATTAAATCTTTCCCTCAGTATTGCCTCTCCACCTGAGGAAGGTTCCTCACAAGATGAGGGAAATTCTAATCCCTCATTGGTGTACGTATCTGATTATTATTCGTTTATTGGTCGTGATGACCAAGGGTATGTGGCATTTGCCTTAGATTCGAATCGAGGAAGAGATGGCGAGTCTTTTCAAGCCGAACATTTTGTCGTGTTGCATGACGAACGTGCAGGTTGGGTCGATATCCAAGGGACTGGAGCCTATAACCATGTTGGGGGAAATGTCTTGGCTCTTTCAGATTCTCCGACCTTTCAGTTTAAAGGTCGACCTGAATTTGGTGTGACGATTACGAGCCAATCCAATGAGCTGACATTGACGACGTCATCTATTGTGAAAAGTCTATATCGGACTGATAACGGAGGTGAAATGTGGATGGGTTCTGCACCCGCTACGCTTCAGTGGGGGGATCGGACGTTAAAAGGACGAGTCATTTATGAATATCTCATGATACCTGAGTTCAATCGTCTTTCTCGTACTTATTGGGGCCTGTGGAAGGAATATCAAGGGTTCTATCTATCACTAAATGGTGGCGGTGATCTCTACCTTCATCATCAACGAAGCGAAAAGTTGACTCCATTAATTGGAGAATTGGATGGTTTTTTGAATATTGAAGAAAAAGTCGAGCGATTTCAAGTGTTACAGCTGACGCCGTTGAAATTTAGCCAGGCTTTGGGTCTTTACCAATGGCCGATGGAATGGGGGCTTCGCTGGGTTACGTCAAGTGGCGGAGGGGAAGTGCACCTCAAGGTGTCAGAGTTTCATCGTATTTCCAACTGGGTGTTAGGCGGTTTTGCTATGGGAATCGTCCAGGGAAACGTGACCTACCAAGGCCAGACGTTTCCAGTGTATGGTGTCGTAGAGCTTATCATGTAGGTTTTTACTTTTAAGTGGCTGCCAAGGGCAATACGAATGGGTTGATCCAGCCATGGGTCGTGCTCAAACCCACCCCCTGTCATTCATCGAATGATTGATATGGCCTCCCTTTAATAACATCGTAGGTTGTTCCTCTCTCGTCTCGCGTGTGTTGTGCATTCAATCGTATCTTACCGTTTCCAGTAATTGAGGTGGTGTCATTGACAATAGTTTATACATAAACTATATATGTGCGAACTATATGGATAATTACGATCTTAAATCTGATCCGTACTTAAAAGTTCTTCGGCCATTGGTTGAAGCCTATCAGGCAATTTTTGAAGTCGGCCATCGACATATTCGTACGATGGGACTGACGCCAGCTCAATTTGATGTGATTGCTGAGTTGGGAGGGACCAAGGGGATGACGGCAGTTGAACTCTCGCATTCGACCTTGTTGGCAAAAGCGAGTTTGACAGGAATCATTGATCGATTAGAAGCGAAAGGGTTGGCTGAACGACATGCCGTCTCTGGAGATCGTCGGTCGATGAGCATTCAACTCACCAAGGAAGGAGAGCTTCTGCATCAACAGTGTTTTCCTGCACAGGCTGACTTTATGCGTCCATATTTTAAGCGAGCATTCAGTCAGCAAGAAATTATTGCGCTACAAAAAATGTTGCTGCGCTTACGTGATAGTTGTAAGGACCATCAGTCGCATTCTGAAATCCTCTCACGTCAAAAGAGGCATCAGAGTTCAAACGCGCGTCAACGGTTACAGGAGGAGTAAGTGATGAAAATTGTAGTGGTTGGAGCAAGCGGAACCATCGGTTGTGCGGTCGTAGAGGAACTAGGTGCTCGCCATGAGATTGTGAAGGTTGGACATCGAGGCGGCGATGTGACTGTGGATATTGGATCAGCAGAATCGATTCAGAAGATGTTTCATGCGATTGGGAAGGTGGATGCCGTTGTTTCAACAACGGGAAGTGGTCATTTTGGACCCTTGGAAACATTAACAGAGAAAGAGTTTGCTATTGGTATTGAGAGTAAACTCATGGGGCAAATTAATCTGGTCTTAATCGGGCGTGATTTTGTGAATGATGGTGGGTCGTTTACGGTGACAAGTGGGGTGTTGAGTCATGACCCTATCTACTGCGGAGCTGCCGTAACGACAGTAAATGCCGGGCTTGAGGGGTTTGTTCTTGGGGCTTCCATTGAATTGCCTCGAGGACTTCGGGTTAACGCGGTGAGTCCTGAAGTCGTGGAAGAATCGATGGAGAAAATAGGTTCATTTTTTAGAGGGCATGTTCCTGTACCTGCGTCACGAGTCGCGTTGGCCTATAGTAAAAGTGTTGAAGGTCGATTAACCGGACAGGTATTCCCTGCTCATTAACATGTTGTCGATCGCATGATGATTTTTGGCATTTCCACAAAAGATCTATTTCCCTTGTTCGTCTTAACCGAGTCTGTGCTCATGTCAGATAAAGGCTAAAATTAAATGTCTCATCATGCCACGCGAAGTCTCGTCTATGTTACGGATCCGATGTGTTCTTGGTGTTGGGGATTTTCTCCTGTCATTGAGGTCGTTCGTGAACAATATCAAGATCAATGTCCCATTCAGTTACTCGTGGGAGGGTTACGCCCAGGAAATACGGAGCGATTTGATCAGTATAGAAGAAAGACCATTCTTGAACATTGGCGAGCAGTGCATGAGCGCACAGGACAGCCGTTTAACTTTGCATTTCAAATGGGATCTGCCTTTACATATGATACCGAACCAGCTGCACGGGCTGTCTGTGTGATGAGGCGATTAGAGTCGTCACAAGCGTTTCAATATTTAAAAAATATACATGAAGCGTTTTATGTCGCAAATAGGGATGTTACGCAAGAGGCTGTCTTGCTTGATCTTGCAAAGATGCAAGAGGTCGACCAGGAGAAATTTCTGCAGTTGCTTCAGGATGCCGACCTGAAGAAGCAAATCTGGGAGGAGTTTGAGTATGTGCGAACCTTGGGTGTGAACGGCTTTCCAACACTCCTTGCCTTGAATGGCGAGGAGTCAACGGTGCTCACTGATGGGTATCAATCCCTTGATGTACTTGTTCCCTTGATTGAAACATGGTTGAATGTTTCAGCGTCTCAATAAGGTAGTCGTGTTGTTTCGTGTGAACGACAGTTCGATGAATCGACGATTTTAACGTGATTAATTAGGAGGTATCTGTGATGAAACGTGTTTCAACAATGCAAATGGTGCTGATGTCGGTAGTAGTCAGTGCCCTCGTGTGCCTGTCAGGAGTCTCTGCAGAAATGACAAATTGGAAACTTGATCATGATCATACCACCCTAGGATTTCAGGTGAAACATATGGTTGTTTCTAAAACCAATGGGAAATTCCTTGAATATTCTGGTGTTGTTGAAATGGATCCAGAGGCAAAGGAATTTAAAACCTTTGAAGCAGTCATTCAAACCAAATCAGTATTTACTGATCACAAAAAACGTGATGAACATTTGCGAAGCCCAGATTTCTTCGATGCGAATACCTTCCCGACGATGACATACAAAATGAAAAGTTATAAGAAAACCGGAGATAGCTATACTGCATTGGGGGATTTGACGTTACGGGGGATCACCAAAGAAATAACATTGGTTGGGACCTTTAATGGTGTGGCCAAGGATCCTTGGGGCAATACTCGTGCAGGATTTACGGCGGAAGGAACATTGAATCGTAAAGACTTTGAAATGAAGTTTAGTAAGATGCTTGATAACGGTGGTCTGATGGTCGGTGATGAAGTAAACTTGATGTTGGAAATTGAAGTGATTCAAGAGAAGAAAATGCCAGCAGCGAAGCCAACGAAAGGGTAAGACTATCTTTACGATAACCTATTAACAGTCTTATTGTTTCGTCTTAGTCTGAGTGGTATTCGAGGACCAAGAAGGGGCGGGCCAACTCTCTCCGTTCATACAAGCCCTGCCCTATAATTGAGGTGTCCATTCAGGTAACTGGCCACCAGGCGCCATATAGGCACACTATAAGAAGAAGTTAAAGCACTATATCTGCAAAAGGAGTAGACGGATGACAGCGTCAACGTTGGCAGCAGGAGTACATTCCGGGTCCATCCAGCCACCTACCTGTACAGACAAGTTACTTTGGGATACATGGCTTTCCGTCTTTCAGCTTCCAGTCCTAACGGTTGCCGATGAACTCGATTTGTTCGGGCTATTGGCATCCCGAGCGATGCCCATAAGTGAGATAGCCGAATCACTTGCGATTGGTCCACGAGCAGCCGAAGCATTTCTTGGGATGTTGACCTCTCTTGGATTCTTGGTGCAACACGATGGGCAATTTGGTCTGACAGAATCTTCTCGTAATTTCCTGCTTCCCCAGAGCCCCTTTTACTGGGGAGGCGTGATGCATGGGTTTCGAGATAATTGGCCTACACCTCAGGGTATTAAGGAAGCCTTGCAACAAGATCGTCTCCAGGTCGGCCCTACGATTGGTGAGGATGCCCCGAATACGGAAGAATGGGAAAAGGGGGAAATTGACCCTGTTCGGGCTGGACACTTTACCCGTCTCATGCATAGTCATTCTTTTCCTGCCGCAACAGGCGTGGCGCGGCATTCCCTTTTTCAAGGAAGACAGCGGGTGTTAGATGTCGCTGGGGGATCGGGATGTTTCTGTATTGCCCTGGCTTCCCAGTATGCGCATATGCAATGTACGATTTTGGAGTTAGCTCCGGTGTGTCAGTTAGCTGAAGAATATGTGAAAGACTATGGATTGGAAAACCGAATCTCGACGCATGCAGCCGATATGTTTCGAGACCCGTGGCCTTCTGGACATGATGCAATTTTCTTTGCCAATATTTTTCATGACTGGACCAGGGAGCAATGTCTGGATCTTGCGAGAAAGGCTTACAATACTCTTCCTTCTGGCGGCTGTATTTTCTTACATGAAATGCTTCTGGAGGACACGAAAGATGGTCCGTTAGCCGCGACAACGTTTTCGATGGTGATGCTGTTGGCGACCAAGGGTAAACAATTTTCGGCAAGTGAACTGGATGAGCTCTTAACCGAAGCTGGATTTCAGAATGTCTCTGTCACACCAACCTATGCTTACTACTCCCTCGTTAGTGCAAGGAAACCAGAGAAGTAGGTAATTGTATTTTTGTTAATATTTTTGGGTCAAGGGCACCTTTGGTCTTGGATGGTGGTGGATGCGAATCGAGTTTCGTTACGAGTCACGATGGAATTCTCTCCAGAAATAGCGGTTGCAAGTTCAGATCTTGCCATACTGTTTCTCCCATTCTGATAAATTTGTATAAACAAATTGCTTGTGAAATTCAGTTGGAGTAACTGAAGAGAGTTCTATGACTGCTTGTGTGATGATCCGCGGGTGACATTTATTTCTAAAATGAAAAAGCTTAATATTTCCCATCCGACTTAATCTCACTCTTACATCATTCGTTGACATCATCGTTTTCCATGAACAGTCATTGGTATATGTCATTGGGAGGTGATTTTGAAGGATTGGTTCGTAGGAAATGATGAGCCACAGAGACTTCGTTTCGGATTTTTGGGATCAACGATGAGAGTGACTGTATTTGGGTGCCATTTTACTAGATCTTGGTGAGTCAGGCGTCGGGCATGCGGATATGCTCCTCTTTATCCTTTCCGTGTTCGGTGCACTGACTACAGAGGAATATGGAAAAAGAATCGCTTGAGTCCATAGAGGAAATAAAAGGAAGAGTGTGTAGAAGCCAAGTGTCAACTCTAAAGATTCTTCGACTATACCTCTCAGCACATCAATAGAAGGATCGGAAGCCTGTCGATACATCGGCAGATACACAGATTTATCTATGAGCATTGTGGTGACGATTACCAGAAGCCAAAGGAGAACATCGCGAGTCCATTGGGCCCCGGATTGATACGCTGCCCACAGGGCCTTCCATCTTCGTGTAGGAAAGACAAAGAACATCCAACTGAGCAGGGTACAACCAAGACACAAAATAAGAAACCGTTCATGGAAGGGAATCGATGGATTCCAGTATAAAGCCAATTTGTCGAGATTCCAGCCCAATAGCCAAATGTGACCGTCAAGTTCTCGAAATCCTAAAAGGAAGAAGAAGATGGTCCCACTTATCCATTCTCTTTTATACTGTTTGGCTTGAATCGCAGAAATTGCACACCACACCGATGCCAGAAACCAAATCCCAGCACTCATTCGTTCGATAATATCCCATTCTTGAACGTACGCATTTATGACTTCGGGATTTTGAAACTCAAGAAATCCCGGCAAACTCACACTAACGAATAGAATGAGTATCGTGGTAATTCGTGACATCGTTTACTCAGGAATTCAACGATCGCAGGGCTATGGCTATCGATTCCCAAAATGGGAGTCTTTGCGTAAAGTAGGGCATGCCGTCTGGATCAAACAGAATCAGAAATGACGAAAAGGTTAGACCTGCGAGCAAGAATGCCCCAAGTCCAAATTGCCATTCCTTGGTAACGTTGCCAGGTTGAAAGAAGTAATGTATGAGGAAAGTGAGCGACCCAAAAATTCCCACACTCAAAAATCCCATCGCAAAATAAAAACAGACAAGTCCCCACCCATTTATCCGAGGCACGGCATACGATGAGTCGAGCAACCATGCTATGAGAAACATAGGCAGACCAATGGAGATGAGAAATATATACCCGTAGACCGGCAACGAAAATGAACCGTGTGATTCAAGACTATTCATGTTGGGTATGCATGGGTTGTAGAAGTATTGATTCATTCATTATGTCTTGAAAATGAGTATGAGACAACTAGTGAATTCATCTTTTTTCTTACCATCACATATAATTATTCTCTTCTTGCTGACCTTTGGTGGGAGCTTGATGGATGGGAGCGAATCCGGAGGTCAACGGAGGTAGTCCTAGCGAATCTTCTCGCTTTTGAGGGAATTCGTTGAGCCGTTGTCCTTGGCCTTGTCAGTGGGTTAGCTCAGGGATATTTCGATGCCTTGCAGTTTGATAGGCAATTAGACATTGCCAGACGAATCTTTAGTGGTGGGAGGAGTCTGTGAGGATTGCGCAGGTCAGGTTGAAAAGAGGGATGACTTCAGGCTTAGATGCGGATCAGTTTGAGACTGAACGAGTGAATGTTGCGGCCGCGAGTCGTGTAACTTGAACGAGCCATGACACAGAGTGAACATGAGCTGAGTGTTCTGTTAGGGAGTAATTCTAGCAAAATTGAGAGGGGAACCATTCTCAGTGACCAGGTTTTTCCGCCGGAGATTCTAGCATGGCTACCTTGATACTTGGGGTAGCCATCCCACATCTTTCGAATCTCTTTAAATCGGAAACGGACTTTGTTGCTGCTGGCTTTGACCATTTTGGTCCATTACTTAACACTGAGGCGCTTGGCTTTGAATAAGCTCTTGCCGAAGTACAAGTCAAACAAGCTCTTGCCCAATATGAATAAACGTTTTTGTGGCGTTTAGGGAAGTGGAAGATGGGTTGAGTGTTGTGCGGACTGTGCGCGGTCAGCGTCTGGCAGAAGTCGAGCAAGTTGCTGCCTTGTATTTTGCATTATCCCTTGCGAATTTTTGTACTCAGGTTGGCGTGAACAGTGATATTGATGTTTCATTGTCAAGCGTAGCCTCTTCGACGCAGAGTTATCTCTTGCAGAAACACATCGCCTTTATCTTGTTTCAATTGTCCAACTCTACAACGTTCTTGGTGGAGGGTGGTCGTTTTATTCAGATGCCGTGTCCCCTGTTTCAGTAAAAGGGTAGTGACAATTGAACATTTTTAATGCGAGTGTTGGGCCGAGGGCACGTACGAGCTTGTGATTGCTGTAAGAATAACGAAGAAACCATTGTTAGCCAGCTTCGTAAGCACGTGTTCGATGAAATGATGTTGGTCATGGTATAGCCTCTTTCGTTTGATGATTACTCACAGTGACGGATGACACCAATAAGAATACCTTCCAGTTGAAATTCATCTTGAGGGGTCACAAAAATAGAGTTCATTGTTGAATTGGCTGGACGAAGTTCTATGTGATTGTCTTTGCGATAGTACTTTTTAATGGTGGCTTCTTGGTTGAGTAGTGCGACGACGGTTTGGCCATTCTTTGCTGCGTCTTGCTTCCGAATGATGACTAAATCATTGGGGAGAATGCCATCCTCCTTCATCGATTCTCCTTTGACGCGAAGTGCAAAGGTTCTGTCGCTTGTGAGCATTGAGTGTGGAACTTCAACCAATTCTGTTTGGGGAATGGGTTCAATTGGACTTCCAGCGGCCACGATGCCGGCCATGGGTACTTGCAACGGGGTTTTGAGTTGAGTGAGGGCAACGTCGATCATTCCAGGAATGCGCCGCTCTCCACATTCATATCGAGCAATGGTTGTTCGAGTGGTTTGAAGGTGGTCGGCCAGTTCTTTTTGGGTAAAGCCTAAGCTTTTTCGTATGGTCTTTAGTGTTTCGGGCTTCATGTACCCAATGGTTACATTTCCTGGAAATGCTTGTCAAGCACAAGAGATGGTCAGCGTCTTTATCGGGGTAGTCTATTTTTGACTAAACGCGTTCCTTGTTCATGTCATCGTCTGTATTCCTGCGGAATCTCCTTCAATTCTTTTCCCGTCTTATCCGAGAATGGTAAACTTTGATGATGGTGTCGTTTGCTTTATTCGAGTTTTTATGGATTTGAGTCATTTGTAAGGAGGAAACAGAATGAAAAAGATCGGTCTGTTGGTGATTCTTATTGGCTGTTTTTGGCTACTTGGTGGACAGCCAAGCTGGGCCTATGAGGAGGTCTCCATTGAAAATGGCGGGGAGTTGAGTGGAACAGTGACCTTGCTTGGAGATGTGCCAAAACCCAAGGGATATAATTTAGTCACGTTTCCTGACGCGGTGTTTTGTGGAAGAATTTCTACGGGGAAAGGCTGGCGGTTACTCCAACCATTTAATGTTGGCCCAAATGGTGGTTTTCGCGATGTGGTGGTAGTGCTTGAAGGAATCAAGGAAGGGAAACCGTTTACCAATACGACACAATTGATCGAATCTGTTGATTGTAAGTTTGCACCCTATGTGACGGTAGTTCGTAATAAACAAGACATTCAAGTCGTGAATCTCGACCCTGTGATGCATGATATTCAAGGGTATGAAACATCAAAATATGGTTCGCGTGTTCTATTTAATGTGCCACTTCCTTTTAATCAACGGCTTAATAAGAATGCTTTGTTAAAAGGGAAAACAGTCAAAAATCGTCGTGGTAAAGTGATGACCCAGAAAATTAAAATGACAAAAGGGCGGAATGTGTTCGTGATGCAATGTGGTTTTCATGCCTATATGGAGAGCTGGGGATTGGCTGTCAAGAATCCGTATTTTGCGGTGTCTGGCGATACGGGGCAATTTACCATTTCGGGTATTCCTCCCGGGACCTACCATGGAATGATTTGGCACCCGATGCTGACGAAAGAGTTTGAAGTCACGATTGAACCGAATGGAAAGACAGCTCTCGATATTCAATTTGATGCGCCAAAAGGTCGTCTCTATGCTAATGAAATAGAAGAAACTCCGCGGTTTGGTATGGAGTTACTCGGAGATTCTAAGATTAACCCAATCGTGGAACTTCAGACGTACTAACCCAGCGCAGGCTATCGATGAACTCTGTCGATAGTCTGCTGTTGGCTATGGGTGAGCTGTTTCATTAGTGATGAATTTACCAAGTTCATCCATCTACTTACAGTATTTGTCATATGTACCAAAGGTCCGATGGCCTTTGGTGTCGCTTCTTATCCCCCTCCCCCTCAAACGAGTAATTGTCCTTTCCCTTCCCATCTCCTTAAATAGTTGAATCATCTGGTTCTCGTCATAGTACTCAGAGCAGCTTAGGGAATTTTTTGGAAAATGTTAGGCAATGTGATGAAATATGTTTTAATGATAATCATTATGTGTTGTCTGGGATTGGTTCCAGCAGTGGGGTATTCAGAAGTGTGGAGTTATGCCTGCGCGGAGGCCATGACCCTTCTCAGAGATGCCCAGAAAAATGTCGCACTGAGTCATCAGCGAGTCTATCAATCGAAGCTGGGCTTGAAGCTTTTTTCCGATGGGCTGGAACCATGCCGAACGAGTCGGCGTGGATTTGCTGGGGGGATGATTCATTGTGTGAATCATCGCTCACATGGAGGAGTCGCCATTAAAGAAGTCATGCAAGCTGAGCGTGGATTAGCCGAGGCCACTCGAAAGTTTGAAGAACGGCTCAAGGACCTCACGCAGGCCTGTACGGCTTCCTCCAAATCCCCTTCTTAACTTCTTTTTTTCATCTCATAGGCTTATGAGGTGGCATCGTTTTTCTTCCTTTTTGCACTAGTCAGAAGTACTCAAGTTGTCTATTCTAGGGGGGAGATCTATCTATAATAGATTGTGTCATTGCTCGAAAGCATGTCACAATATTTCAATCGGCTTTGTGCAGCCATGATCATATTGTGCAAGGGCCGTATATATTCGTCTAGCTTGATATCCTTGGTCATTGGCTTAACATTTATTCACAGTCGTAGAGACGAATCTTTGCTTCTTTGAAGTTTTGTTTATGGAAATGTTTTTGCTGAAGAAAGTTCTTGGTGAAGCACTGGCACCTCTACCCTTATGCCTTGGAATTGTAGCCATTGGTATTTTCTTACTTTGGTTTACTCGAAAAAAAAATCAGGGGAAAGCCTTTGTGACTGGTGGATTTCTATTCTTGGCCTTGCTGAGCATTGAATCAGTCTCTGGTCCGCTCTTACAAACCCTCGAATCTCAATATGCTCCGCTTAAATCGTCCTCTATTCATAAACTGTCGGTAGCAACAGGTGAGTCAAAGATTTCACAAATTGTGGTTCTTGCTGGTGGTCTTACCGGAGATCCCACCCTGCCCCTCCATCTTCAGATATTAAATTCCTCTCGAGAGCGATTGTTAGAAGGTATTCGCCTGTATCGTCTTTTTCCCAACAGCCAACTGATATTGACCGGAGGTCTCGGATTTTCTTCTGACCCCGAAGCCACCGTTCTAAGCCGAGTGGCACAAACCTATGGGGTCAAAAAGTCTGACCTTATATTAGAGGTCCAATCTCGAGATACCAAGGATCATCCTCTTTATGTTCCTGCTCTTCTGAATGATGGTCCCTTTATATTGGTGACCTCAGCCTACCATATGCCCAGAGCGATGAAACTTTTTGCAAAACATCAATTGTTTCCCATCCCAGCACCAATTGGGCATTGGAAGAGGAGCAATTCGTTTGGAATTGATCGTATTTTTCCTAGCAATTCAGGGCTACGGCTTGCAGACCTTGCGATGCATGAATATCTTGGGATAGCCTGGGCCTGGTTGCAAGGGCAAATCTAACGTCCCCACCTACATCCTTACCTCAACAAAGAAACCACAATGAAGCTCTCTGGGGACTGTCAGGATACAATTGAGAAGGACTGCTGAAATGTAAGCTCACGTTTCTCAAATGACAGGCTTAACAAAATATAGAATTCATTATTGTGTATCAGATGAATATGTCTATATTGGATTGCTTGTGTCACAGCATGAACTTTTTAAAAGTATTGATCTCATGTGTTTTATCGAAAATGAAGAAAGGTGTATTTTGGGTGCGAGATAGAACGGAGACCCAGGTTTTGTCTTGTCGAGTGTGTCGTTTTTGTCATATCAATTATTTGCTATGAATGAGTATTCTTGGATGCATGAAATGGATCGCGATGTCATTTTGCCAAATGATCATAATTGGCTTTTAAATTGTCTGTATTGGGATTGCCTCCAATCTTGATGGCATTTGAGTTTGTGTTTCCTAGGCTAAGTGTGATGTGTTGATGAAACCCTTCTCTGTTGTGTCCCTCTGTGTTGTCATCGTCGTAACAATGAGCAAGTATCCACACTAAGTTGATGTAGCAAACTGCGAGTCGTTTCAGCTCGAATTTCTTGCTGTATTTCTTATATTTTTCAGAGTGAATTGTTAGCAAATCCCTCTTTTTTCTCAATGGATGATGTCCGATAAGATGGTTAGAGAATTATGCCGTTAGGCTATAGTGCGGACCTTTCCAATGCATTCTTGATGATTGAATGCCCATCTGTTACGAAATTGAATGAGGAGAGGCTGATGAATTATTGTGGAGTCGCTATTTTGGGGAGTTTGCTCTGCATCATGGGGGTGCAGGGTTGTAGTATTGATATGTGGGAAAATTATGCCCACCAACAGTATGATCGAGATCGAGCCAATCGTATTTGTCATCCCTATACTCACTGTGAGCAAGGGACCTGGGTGTCCACAGTGCCGACAGGGACACATGTTGATGCGGCCTATGTCACGTGTAAAGAACTGTCATCAAGAGCATCTGACGAATGGTCCCAAGATCTTGTTTCTCTAGGATTAGAAACGAATCGATGTATGACGAAGAAAGGCTATCGTCTTGTTCGAGAGTGAGTCAGTGATGTGGGTAGTGTGGTGGGAAATGTTAAACGAGGGCCGTTGGGTGTTAAGGAAATCGGTTGAGTGTGTGTCAGACGTTGTTGCAACGCATAAAATGTTTGAGTGAGTGCTGTCGAGGCTGGAGAGAATGGGGATCGGTCAATCACTGGTAAATAATGTCTGATAGCCTGGGAGACGGCCTCATCCTGAGGGATTTCTCCTAGTACGATTAACTCGGTGTCCAAAAATTTTGATACGACTTGTTGGAGAGATGATGTCGAAAACTTGGCTTTGTCAGTGACACGATTGAGGATGAAGTACGGACAAAAACTCCTTAGGATCGAACGGGCTTCAGCTTTTTGATCTTCCCCTGTTTGCCCAAATGCTTCAAGGACTTCCTGGACCGTGGAGAAATCTTGGTTGGTGAGGCTGTGTCTGACTTCTCCAGTGAGTTGTCTTGAAAGGTGGGTGATGATTTTCCGGATTGCGGCGAGTTTAATAAATCGATAGACTTCGATCACTGATGTGGGGTCTGGGGTGGCCACGGTGATGTGGAAATCGGCATAGAGAAAGCAGTCTAAGGTGTGGTAATTGGTGCCTGGTGCGCAATCTAAAATGACGATGTCGGCATCAAGCGAGTGCAGTTGTCGGAGTAGTCGTTGCTTTTTGGTGTGGAGGAGATTTCCTGCGATGAGCGTCTCACCTGTTCCCGGGATAAACCCTAATCCTTTGGCCCAAGAAAGCGGGTGAACGACTGAATTCAATGAGTCGATTTTGCGTTCAAGGAAATCTGAAAGAGTTGGAGATGGTGAAAGCACACCAAAGAGGATGTGAAGGTTGGCCCCACCAATGTCAAGATCGACAATGACGACTCGGTGTCCATGACGAGAAAACTGAAGGGCAAGATTACTGGAAATGATACTTTTTCCAACCCCACCTTTTCCTGAAGCAATTGAAATAATCGTTGGCATGTCGTCGTCCCTATTGCTGGGAACCCTATTAATGTGTGATACCTGTCCCTGTTGTGTGAACTAGCCTTCTTGGCCAAGACTATTCGTCGCTGTTACGCAAATCGTCGTTTCGATGGTTTCGCCAGGTCCTACCGCGATAAAGACTTTTTCGGATATTTTCCCGCCGCCTTTAGCATTGGTCGCAGGGACTTCTTTTGTTCGAATAAATCCATTTCCATGATTTCGATAAATTGAGGTCTTCGCAAGGTTGGTTAATGGTGTGCCGTCGGCTTGTGTGGTGGGTTCCATATAGGAAATGGTAATGGATTGTTTTTTGTCGGTCACTGTGGTTTTTGCCGTGGTGTGGCATGGGGGCGGGGCAGGGATAGTCCGTGCTTGAGGAGCAGGGACATGTCGCGGTGGACGGGAACGGGAAGAGGAAGACTGTGAAGGCAGGCAGGAAGGCCGGAGCCAGCAGAGTAAGGTGTCAAAGTTATCCTTGGATTCTTGAGATGAACAACTAGCAAGAATGAGAAATATTCCGAACAAGAATGCGCGATGCATTTGAGGAATAAGAGAAATTTTCATATGGAGAGAGAGTAGGGGTTCCTTAAGCAGAATAAGAAGTATCTAGAATCAACTGTGATGAGCGCGGTTCAAAAATCCAAAGCCTATTTAGCATGAAGTTTGATCTCATCATGAAATGTTTCACTTCCCAATAATCATAGCATTCTTCTTCGATTCAAGGAAGAATGTTATGATTATTGGCCTGTTTCATGGAAGAGGGAAATTTATGCCTAGAGAGATTGCTTCTTTGTCAGAATATGTTACCCTTGGCCAATTTGACTGATATGAAATGATCTTTGGAAAAGGTGAAGGGTTATGCCGCGAACGACCACTCGTCGAACATCTTCAAAAATTTTAACGACAACTGCTCGAACCAAAGTCCTGAAGCGTCTTCGTTTACTCGCCCTGGATGTTGATGGGGTGCTCACGGATGGCGGAATGTACTATGGAGAAGGTGGTGAGGAATTCAAGAAATTTCAGACTCGTGACGGGATGGGTATTAAGCTATTACAGGCTGAAGGGTTTATTACGGCTATAGTGACCACCGAAAATACCCAAATCGTCAGAAGGCGAGCTAAAAAACTCGGCATACCTGAAGTGCATCAAGGGATACGGGATAAACTTTCCGTTCTCCGGGATCTTGTCACAAAATATGACATGACATTGGGCGAGGTCGCCTATATGGGTGATGATGTAAATGATCTAGAAGCATTGCGAGAGGTGGGGTTTGCTGGGGCTCCAGCTGACTGTATGGATCCAGTTCGGCAAGTGGTGCATTATTTATGTCGACGGAACGGGGGAGAAGGTGCAGTCCGAGAAGTGACTGACCTCATACTGTCGGCTCGTGGAGTTCGGCCAGTCTTTCAATAATCTTGGGTCAATTTTCTTGCAGTGTTCACCGAAATATGTATGATGGGTCTGTCTGAAATGATCCTTTGTTGTGAAAGGCGGTAGTACATTCATGAAGGAAAAGACTCAATTATATGGGGTGATTTTGGCTGGCGGCAGCGGTACGCGTTTTTGGCCATTGAGTCGAGAGCGGTTTCCCAAACAGCTCTTAAGGATTATTGGTGAGGAAACCCTAATTCAACAGACAGTTCGACGACTCCTTCGCTCGATGGGGGCTGAACGTATTGTGGTCGTGACTAATGATCATCAAGCCGATTCGATCAAACTACAATTAGCGGAATGGAAAGAGGCCATCTCAGACAATATTATCTGCGAGCCAGAAGGTCGAAATACCGCTCCAGCCATCGGTCTGGCAGCGCTTCAACTTCTTCGTCGCGACCCAGAAGCAGTGATGGTGGTATTGCCTGCTGATCATGTTATTGCTCAGCCAGCCAAATTTCAGCAAGCCGTGAGGCTTGGTGAGCAATTAGCTAAAGCTGGAAATTTGGTGACCTTTGGCATCCAACCAAGTCGTCCTGAAACTGGTTATGGCTATATTCAGCCTCAACGACGATCGCGTGTGGGGAGCCGAGGGAAAATGACGGGGTACCGGGTGGCACGATTTGTCGAGAAACCAAATATGACGACGGCGCAACGATACGTAAAATCAGGGAATTTCTTTTGGAACAGTGGAATCTTTATGTGGAAAGCTTCCGTGGTCATGGATGAGCTTGAGGCACAGAAGCCAGCCCTCGCCAAAGGTCTCAGGCGGATTGAGAAGATGATTGATGCTGGTGCGGGCAAGGCAGATATTGCAAAGCAGTATCATCGTTTAGAGTCTGTCTCTATCGATCACGGGGTCATGGAGCATTCCTCACAGGCCGCGGTCATTCCCGTTGACTTTGGCTGGTCAGATGTGGGCAGTTGGGGGAGTCTTGAAGAAGTGGCCTCCCTCGATCAATCCGGGAATGTTGTGAATGGCAATATTATGGATATTGGTAGTACCAATTCTGTCCTGTTTGCTGATCGCCGAATGGTTGCCACGATCGGATTATCAGACATGGTCGTCGTCGATACACCAGATGCAACATTGGTCTGTCCGAAATCCAGGGCTCAAGATGTAAAGCAAGTTGTTCAGGAATTAAAGCGGCGTCATGCCCCTGAACATCTTGAGCATCTAACTGTCATGAGACCATGGGGGGCCTATACGGTGTTGGAAGAATCACCAGGCTATAAAGTCAAACGGATTACTGTGACTCCAGGTCGGAGGCTTTCGCTCCAACTTCATCATAAGCGAAGTGAGCATTGGGTGGTGATCAGGGGGAAGGCGCGTGTCACATGTGGAGATGAAGTGTATGATCTCCATGCTGGACAAAGTACGGGGATTCCTGTGGAAACACCTCACCGTTTGGAAAATCCTGGGTCCGACGTTTTAGAGATTATTGAGGTCCAGAATGGTGCGTATCTAGGTGAAGACGATATTGTGCGATTTCAAGATGATTTTGGTCGAGAAAAACAGTCATGACGGATCTGTCAGGAGTAGAGGTCAACATGAGTATTTTTAGAGAATATGATATCCGAGGTGTCGTGGGAACAGATTTGACCACTGACGTGGCCGAATCCATCGGGAAGGCCTATGCGACATTAGCAAAGGAACGCGATGTGGAAAGTGTGACGGTTGGGAGAGATGGACGGTTAACGTCTCCCGACATGCGAGATCGTCTTGTGAAGGGCCTGACATCTGGAGGACTTGATGTAATCGACATTGGCGTTTGTGCGACTCCGCATTTGTATTTTTCCTTGTTTCGGCGTGAGGTGCAAGGCGGCATTATGATTACGGGAAGCCATAATGCTGCTGAATATAATGGATTTAAAATGTGTATTGGTCAAGAAGCCCTCTATGGCGAGGGGATTCAACAGCTTAGATCCATTATTGAAACAGAGAGCTACGCTTCAGGAAAAGGCCAGGTCATTGAGTCGCCAATTATTCCTGAATATTTAGCCTACTTGAAAGAAAGTTTTTCATCGATTGATGCGAGTTTGTTGCATGTGGTGATTGATTGTGGAAATGGTGCGGCATCATTGGTCGCCAAAGAGGCATTAGAACAATTAGGGTGCAAGGTCACTGGACTCTATTGTGATTTGGATGGGCGATTTCCTAATCATCACCCAGATCCGACGGTAGTCGAAAACCTTCAAGATGTCATTAAGGCTGTGAAGGAGACCGGAGCGCATGTTGGTATTGCTTATGATGGGGATGCCGATCGTATTGGTGCAGTCGATGAGCAGGGAAATATTTTATGGGGTGATCGTCTTTTGCTTCTCTTTGCCAGAGATGTGCTGACCACTAACCCTGGTAGCACATTTATTTCCGAAGTGAAGGCCTCTCAATTACTCTATGATGATATAGAAAAGCGTGGGGGACGAGGGATCATGTGGAAAACTGGACATTCAGTCATTAAGGCCAAAATGAAAGAAGAGAAGGCGGTATTGGCTGGAGAAATGTCTGGGCACATGTTTTTCGCTGATCGCTATTTTGGCTATGACGATGCCATTTATGCCTCGTGTCGTTTGATTGAAATCCTTGCTAAAGTTCAACGGCCATTGTCCTCGCTCCTTGCCGATGTTCCTCAAACGTCGGTGACTCCTGAAATTCGAGTCGATTGTCCCGATCATCAGAAGTTTCTCTTAGTTGAGAGTGTCATCAAACGACTAGAGGAACTTGCGGAAAATCCACACCCGGAAGACCAAAATTTAACGATTCGAAATATTATCACGATAGATGGGATTCGGGTGAGGTTCGATAAAGGGTGGGGACTCATACGGGCATCGAATACCCAGCCAGCATTGGTGCTTCGTTTCGAAGCCTCTACTCCGCATCATCTCCAGTCCATTCGGACCTTCATGGAATCTCAGCTTGAGATGTGTCAACACGCGCTCATTGTGTAAGCGGCCAAAATGGTGGAGTCATTCGTTTTGAATCTACGATTGTTTTGAGTCCATATTTTCTTCCTAGAATTTAAATCTATTTGATTGCCCCAATCGTTCGAAAGGTCTATAATGACAATTCCACCTAACTTCTCCTTTGCGGGTCACGGATGATTCACGCATCTACAGCATTGCCTACCCATGTTCTGAACGAACAGGCTTTTACGCCAACAGATACGATTGAAATTTCTCATGTCCTCTCGCAAATCGCGCTTGCCGGAAAAATAATTGCTAGCGATCTCCGTCATGCAGGGATGTCGGATGTGTTGGGGTCAACAGGAAAAACAAATATTCAAGGGGAAGAAGTTCAAAAGTTAGATGAACGAGCGAATACGACGTTCGTCAATGTTTTTGAGGCGAATGAAGTAGTGCGCACCGTGGTTTCAGAAGAAATGGAAAAACCGTACGTTGTTCGTGGTGCGCGACGTCCTGGGAAGTATGCACTCTATTTGGACCCCTTAGATGGATCTTCGAATATTGATGTCGATGCTCCGTTGGGGTCTATCTTCTCTGTGCATCGTTTGTCTGAGACGAGTGATGGAGAATCAGAACAAGATCTCCTTAAACCCGGAGTCGATCAAGTGGCGGCTGGGTACTTGTTATATGGACCGAGTACGCTGTTGGTTTATACGTGTGGAAAGGGAGTTCATCTCTTCACGCTCGATCCTGAAATTGGAGAGTTTCTTCTCACAGCTCAGAATGTACAGGCTCCCGCACGTGGGAAATTGTATAGCGTGAATGAAGGGAATTATCAGAAATGGTCCAAGGGTGTACAACAATATATTGACTTTGTGAAAGAATCAGATGTCGCCAGTGATCGTCCTTATTCATCCAGGTATTCTGGATGTTTTGCAGCTGATGTGCATCGGGTATTACTAAAAGGTGGGTTGTATTTGTATCCAGGGGAAATGGACAAACCTGAGGGAAAGCTTCGACTCATGTATGAAGCGGCACCCTTGACTTTTGTTATGGAACAAGCAGGTGGTGGTGGAAGCACGGGTGTTGAATCTCTTCAATCGATTCAACCTACTAGGCTACATCAACGGGTGCCAGTGTTTATAGGGAGTCACGAGAACGTTCAGCAGGCTCAGCAATTCGTGCAGGCCTGAATACGAACCTCATGAAGAAGGAGTGTCGCTTATGATTCTCCGTACCATCTTTTTGGTGGTGGGATTAGCTTCCGGAGCCGGTGTAGGGTTCACTGTTGGAGCAGGCGAAATCTTACATATACTGGTAGGAGCTGGAGTAGGGGCTGTCATTTGTGGTGTCATGTTTGGGGTGGAGTCGCGTCTTGTCGATGCGCCGCTGGCTCTGACTGTCGGAGGCGCGCTTGGGTTAAGTGTCGGCTTACTCGTGGGTGGACTTTTTGTCCACATGGCCGGTCTGATGCTTGATTCCTCCTCCCTTCTTGGTCACGTTGGGGGGCTTATGGCGTTACTTACGTTGCCGTACCTCGGGCTCATCGTTGGTATGCGATTTGGGACAGAAAGTTTAGCCCTCGTGTTTTCCAATACCCAAGATTCACCGGGTGAGCAGGAGGTGAACCCCTCTGAATTTACACTCAAATTATTGGATACTAGTGTGATCATTGATGGTCGTATTTCAGACTTATGCGATACGGGATTTATTGAGGGAACCTTGGTTGTTCCTCAATTTATTCTCTTGGAACTTCAACATATTTCCGACTCATCCGATGGCCTCAAGCGGGCACGTGGACGACGTGGGTTGGATATTTTAAATGGTATGCAAAAGATGACCAACATTAAAATTGATATCGTTGAAGATGACTTCCCGCATGTGAAAGAAGTGGATACGAAATTAGTTGAGTTGGCCAAAAAGGTTAACGCAAAAATTCTCACCAATGACTTAAACCTGAATAAGGTGGCAGGTCTTCAGGGTGTGATTGTGCTCAATATCAATGAGCTCTGTAATGCGTTGAAGCCAGTGGTGCTTCCCGGCGAAACATTACGAGTTTTTGTGTTAAAGGAAGGCAAGGAAGCTGGACAAGGCATTGCATATCTTGATGATGGGACCATGGTGGTGGTTGACCATGCCAAGCGTGCCATAGGAAAGACTGTCGATGTCTTGGTGACGAGTGTCTTACAGACGAGTGCTGGTCGCATGATCTTTACGCGCCTCAAAGAGGAAACTGAACGCGAGGAGTTAACTTTCGCGGGTGTCTAATCGTGTGGTTGCCGTCGTTCCCGCTGCTGGTCGTGGTGCGCGAATGGGAGGGAATATTCCAAAGCAATTTCTCTCTCTTGGTGATATTCCTATCCTAGTCTATGCCCTTCGGACTCTTGAGTCTGTCCAATCCATCACTGATATTATCGTTGTCATTCCACAAGCTGATCAAGCCTTTTGCCGTGAAGACATTATCCAACGTTATGGTATTCGGAAAGTGACGGATATTGTTGCGGGTGGTCTCAGACGACAAGATTCTGTCAGAAATGGTGTCATGGCCATTACCGAGACACCAGCGCTTGTGGTTGTTCATGATGGGGTTCGTCCATTTGTGTCAAAAGAAATTGTGATGAATGCGGTACAGGTCGCGATGGAATCCGGAGCGGCACTCGTGGCCATTCCTATGAAGGATACGGTCAAACGAGTCAATCAAGAAGGATATGTGGAAGACACCTTAAATCGCGAAGACCTTTGGTTAGCCCAAACCCCCCAGGTATTTCGGTATTCATGGTTGAGGGAGGCTCATGAGTTGGCCGAGGCGCAAGACCTTGAGGTCACGGATGATGCGGGTCTTATTGAGCAACTTGGGTATCCCATTTCCATTGTGGAAGGGAGTGCTCACAATATTAAAATAACACGACCTGAGGATTTGGCATTGGGTGAGGCCATTTTGGCATGTCAGAAACTTGAAGGGGGCGAGTAACGAGACTATGCGTATTGGGCAAGGCTATGATATTCATCCCCTCAAAGAAGGGCGACCATTTATCCTCGGGGGTATTGAGATTGCTCATACTCATGGGCTTGATGGTCATTCTGATGCTGATGCGTTAGTGCATTCGGTATGTGATGCCTTGCTTGGTGCAATGGGCGAAGGGGATTTGGGGAAACGGTATCCGAGTTCTAATCCCGCATTTAAAGGACTTTCAAGCTTAACGATGCTACAAGATATTGTTGAATTACTCACGCAAAAGGGTTATCGGTTAGTAAATCTTGATACGGTAATCATGGCACAGTCTCCAAAGCTCGGTTCCCATCTCGAGTCAATGGCGAAGAAGATGGCTGAAGTCCTCTGCGTTGACGTGACGCAAGTCAATGTCAAAGTAAAAAGCGGTGAGGGAATCGGGATGATCGGTCGAAAAGAAGGTATTGCCACTCAAGCTGTTTGCCTCATTGACGAAATGTGAAATCTCCCTTCATAATTAACCCGACAGAAATCATGCATTGCCTGTTGATGGAAGCTGTATGTTGCAGGCCTCTGCAGCAACGGTCAATTCTTTGCCGGAATGGCTGGCCATTCAATGCGTGATGAAGAATGGGTAAAGTAGGTAAGGACCGAAGCCATTCGTATTCTTCTATTAGCTGAAACGTATGTATGTTTAAAAATATTGCACAAGATTTACAGGCTGTGTTCGAGCGAGACCCTGCGGCCACCAATCGGTGGGAAGTGTTTCTCACCTATTCAGGCTTTCATGCACTCTTGGCGTACCGTTTGGCACATAAGCTTTGGATTCGGCGTATTCCATTTATTCCTCGATGCATCTCGCAGATTGCACGATGGTTGACTGGAATAGAAATTCACCCTGGTGCAATAATTGGGAAAGGATTTTTCATCGACCATGGCATGGGGGTGGTGGTTGGGGAAACCACAGAAATTGGTGAATATGTGACACTCTTTCAAGGGGTCACATTGGGAGGAACAGGAAAAGAACGTGGAAAGCGGCACCCAACGCTTGGTAATCATGTTGTGGTGGGAGCCGGAGCAAAGGTGCTTGGCGGAATGACGATTGGGGACAATGTGAAAATTGGGGCCAATGCCGTTGTGCTTCGTTCGGTGCCGCCCAATTCAACAGTCGTGGGGAATCCCGGACGAATAGTCAAATTTGAGGGGGAACGCATGCCTGAAGCCACGATGGATCATATCAATATTCCAGATCCTATCGCTGAGCGGTTTGAAGCCATGGAACGAGAGCTACTCGAGCTACGAAAGCAAGTAGATAATCCTGATAATAGAAATGGCTAGACTTTTAGTCTGTTATTGCCTGGGTAATTTGAGATCGTTAGGTCTTAGATGCTTGGAAGATAGTCTCGATCGATTTGTTCAACGTCGTGCTGTACTCTTCTTCCGTTTGTTGCGCAAAGAGCCCTTCTGCTAAAGCGCGGGAGAAGCTGGCAATAATGCCCTTGTTGCGCGTGAGACGTTCGGTAGCTTCCTTTAGCGAGTACCCACCTGATAGGGCTACGACACGCAGGACGTTCGGGTGCTCGATACATTCGGAATAAAAATTGTCTGCTTCGGGTAGGGTAAGTTTCAGCATGACCTTCTGACTGGAATTAAGCCTATTCAAGTGGTTGAGCACCGCTGTTTTGAGTAATGCTTCGGCTTCAGCTTTCTGGGAGCAGTGAATATCTACTTCAGGTTCGATTATTGGAATGAGCCCTGCAGAAACAATATGTAAACCGATCTCGAACTGCTGATCGACAATGGCCTGTATGCCTAATGCATCGGCAGTCTTGATGACAGAGCGCATTTTTGTGCCGAATACATTGTGTTGTTTGGCACGTGCGAGCAGCGGGTCAAGGTCTGCAATCGGTTTCATTAATTGAACACCGTTGGCCTCGGTCGCTAGACCCTTGTCGACCTTCAAGAACGGCACAATCCGTTTGTCTTCCCATAGGAACTCAGCGACACCCTTATTGCCAATTTTGCGATTGATTGTATCCTCGAACAAAATGGCGCCTAGGATGCGGTCGCCGTCAAAATTTGGATTGGTCATGATGCGTGTTCGCATCTCATGGATTTTGGTGAACATCTCGTCATTGTTAGAGTATTCGTCGTCGCTGACGCCATATTGTTGGAGTACTTTTGGCGTGCTGCCACCGCTTTGATCGAGAGCCCCAATAAAACCGTCGTCTTTTTGAATCTTCATGAGTTGCTGTTCAAGCATAGTCTGGTCCACCTTTTGAAATCCTGAGTCGGCGACAGTGCCATACTCTGAGGTTAGAAAATAACTTTACATATTAGTATATATGAAGATTAAAGTTCAGGCCATATGAAATGCGATGGAAGACCCAGGCTTTGGGAAAATTGCTGAAGGAAATATCTAATAAATGAGAAGGCTACGTGCGTCTGGGTGAGTGTCTGAATTATGCCAGTAATGCTGTGCCTCGCTATTCTCAGGATTCTTCCGGAACGTATTCTTTAGCCCATTATCATGAAGCATCCGTAGATCTTCATAGCTGGTTTTCAATACACAAGATGCTTGGGATTTGCCAGTAATGGCGGAACCTTCTCAGCCATTTCTGCGGGCGTTTGCTGAGTCAAACTGTGATGAATCCGACTGTCATTATAATATTTCTTGAAGACGTCTAACTTCCGCTCCTAATCCTATTCATTTCGGAACAGTAATTGCTTCAAACCTTCTCGGCGAATGGTGTCGCTCGATCGTTTAATAAACGGGTGCGACATTGGTACATTCGGAATCGTTTTCACCTCATGAATACCCAGAATTTTCAGATTGACCGGTCACTGATGCAATCGAAATAGAGGATCATGATCAGCACTCAGGCATTGAGGAGTCTTGTTGCGGGTGACGATCTGCAGTAAGAGTCGGCAATGGGTTCTTCCACCTATGGCCACAGCTGAGTTAATGCTAACCCCGATAATTTGACGTGTGGATTGGTCTATCACGATAAGGACCCAATGTGTTTTGAGTCGAAGTGACTCACAGCAGAAGAAATCGATATTTCATAGACTTTCTTTCGTATGCCCAAGAAATGACCGCCATGATGGTCTGTCTTCGCGATCTGGTCAGTAATGGGTTGGTACGTATTCTTCTCACCTCTTCTATATTGAGAGGGAGTGTGGTGGTCTTAGCGAGCTGTTCCGTAATTTTTTTGCATCCAAAGTTGGGATTGCGTCATTTCATCTCCACTCCCAGTTCAATCATTTCCCGGGAAGGGCCCTTCGGGTTTGGCGTCCTTCGCTTTCGCGAAGAATACAGTAGGCCATATTTTCTCTGCACCATGGTTTAGTGAATATTCAGAAGAGTCGACGGTTGAACGAGCAAGGTCACCCGCTTGATCCGGCAAGGATCCAGATAGGTGGACCACAGGCTTAGGAAGAAACGTTCAAACGATGAGAGATTGGGTGCGCGTTTTTGCGAGCGAGTCAGAATGAGCAGCTATTGCTTCAACAGCAAATTCTCGGCCACCACTGCCTTCAACCTTCAACCATCATGTTTGAGAAGTGTATTGGTGTGAGAGCTCAGATAGGTGAAAACCATGAAGAGATGGTTTATGGCTGATGAGAATACGGAGAGTTGTGAGGAAGAGCAAGCCAGACAAAAGAGTACGCGAGGAGAGGGAATTTGTAATTCGCCAGGTACAGGCTCGAAAATTTGCGATGTATTTTTCCAGGAACTGGCAGATGTTCACCTCAAAGACATGACGAAGTATTTTCAGCTAGAGCATCGCGGCTCGGTGAGTTTTATTATCCATCAAATTCGCGCAAAGAAACGAAATGAAAAATCCTTTGCCGCTCGATTGTAGACGGTGATCAACAATATGATGCGTCGAACATCTTAGTTTCCCTCTTCTACCTTTCTTCTTCACCTCCGTCACTCACGCCAAATATCAAGAAAATTTCCCAACGCTTTAATGACAGAAGATCGTGATGGTGATGAAGGGAGATGCCTTCGATCTATGATGGATACACGTTCGTGCTTTTATCAACGCAGGCCATAACTCTATGATAGTGAAAAGTTTTTAACTTTTCTCTCTTCGGCATTACGTTTGCTTCAGGACTAGCCATACCCTTGCCCATATGTGTCACGCAGTTTATTGAACTGTATTGGTTCGTGGTTTGTCCTGTTGGTTTAATTTTTCTAGCTTTCTGTAATGCAGTTTCTCTTAACTCATTTTTTCTAGTAATCCTAAGTAATGGGACCTAATGCTAAGGGAGTACTATGTGAGGATTACTTTCTTTTGGGAGGTGAATATCATGAATAAGCCCGATTCATGTATTTACGTTTCGTGCCGATACTTTAATGTACCTATGGTTTTTCAATCTGCTGCTAGCTGCTGTTCTGTTTGAATCGAAACGAATGACCCATCGTCTGTCGCCTCATGCAATGTCTCTGGATTTTGAATCTCTGGTTTTGATGTCCATACGATTTTATTAATTTAACTCACATGTCACACGTTAGGGGGACTATGAGCGTTCATTTTGCACATTCTTGTCTTCATCGTACTTGGTCTCAGGCTCGTTTCGTTCGCTTGATGATTGGTGTACTTGGTTTATTGGTGGGATGGTCAGAAATGATGTTGTCCCCGAGCCCTGTCTATGGAGAAACGGGAAGTGACTCGATTCATTTTGGTCGGTCATTGAATGAACATATGCCAGGTGTATGTACGGAAGGGCCGTCGACTTCCCGTGTGGCGACTATGGGAAGTAATCCCTACACCAGTCAGTATCTGATTCTGGCGCTCCATTGTCGTTTGCATAATGATTCGCCAACAGCTCCAACGGGGTTAGTGAGTGTGACAACGGGTTCGCAAGTGACGTTGAGCTGGTTTCCTTCCATTCCCCAGGGAAAGGTGAAGTATTACGAAGTGTGGAGGACTGTGAATAATTTAGCAGAACTTCTTGGAAATTCCCCTACCACAAATTTTGTCGATGTTCCTCCAGGAAATCCCGAAAGCTTTCAATATCAGGTACGGGCTGTCGGTCAAGATGATCAACCGACGGCATATTCTAATGTGGTTACTCCGTCTTCCTCGACATTTCCTTTGACGGTGACGATGTCTGGTGATGGCCTAGGAAGTGTGGTGAGTACTCCAACGGGAGTCAGCTGTCAGAGTGGGACTTGCGTGACAGAGTTTTCAAGTGGAACACCGGTGCAGTTAATTGCCACACCGAAAAGTGGGCATGTGTTTGTTGGGTGGAGTGGGGGAGGGTGTAGTGGCACCAGTCCATGCACGGTCATCCTCTCGGAAGCGAGGACCATCAATGCTTCCTTTAAGTCGTCTGCGACTCAACTCGTTCTCTTATCCGTGAAAAAGAACGGGGATGGGCGTGGCTCATTTATCAGTAATCCTTTAGGTCAAAGCTGTGGGGAAACCTGCCTGTCGAACAATAAAACGTACGTCCATGGCACGACAATCACGTTTACGGCGAAACCCGGTTTAGATTCGGTTTTTGACGGATGGAGTGGAGGTGGGTGCAGTGGTATCGGCACATGTACGGTTATTCTCTCGCAAGTAACAAGTGTCATTGCCACATTCAAGCTTTCAGCCAATCCGCTCGTTCTCTTATCTGTGAAGAAGAACGGGGATGGGCGTGGCTCATTTATCAGTAACCCTTTAGGGCAAAGCTGTGGGGAAATCTGTCCGTCGAACAATAAAACGTACGTCCGTGGTACGACGGTTACATTTACAGCGAAACCTGCTGTAGGTTCGATCTTTGAGGGGTGGAGTGGAGACTGTACAGGGACCGATTCCTGTGAGGTGACGATGGATACAACGAAGACGGTGACCGCAACCTTTATGGTCGCATCTAACCTGAGAACGGTGGTGTTACAAGATGGGCTGGAGGGGTATGCCGGGACTCGTGATACCTATGTCTATGCCTTTCCCGGGCATGACACGGTAAATTTTGGAACCCGCGACTATCTTCATGCGAATTTTCTCCAGGCTGGGAGTGGTAGGCAGTTCACGATGCTGACAAAATTTTCCGTATTTGAATCTGAAGGCGGTCCTATTCCTGATGGAACACCGATCGTGTCTGCGAGGGTAGCAGTCTATAAAGCCAGCGCATATAACTATCGCTATGGGGCGCATCGAGTTTTGGTGCCATGGGACGAAACAGAAGCGACGTGGAATTCGGCATTGACGGGACGGACGTGGAGTGAAGGCGGAGGTCTGGGCCGTGGCACTGATATCGCAGTCACACCTGATGGCGAAGGAGGCGTGGGGTGGTCGCCTGGGTGGGTTGAAATTGACGTGACGTCGGGGGTGCAAGCCATAGGCAATGGACAGCCCAACTATGGTTGGCATTTCGTGGGGATTGTGGGGAATGGGAATCTAAAGACGTTTCATAGTCGAGAGTACCAAGTCGATCCGAGCTTGCGTCCGAAACTCATCGTGGTGACGGCCGACCCATGAGGTCAGAAGTGACACGAACGAATCGTCGAGTGAAGACACGAGCGAGTGGGGCGACGACAAGCAGTCGGTCAGTCCCTGTTTTTGAGGAAATTTGATTCATGTTTCATTGAATAGAGAAGGTCATATCACAGACCCTGTTCTATCATTTATTTTTCTTACAGACCATGAGGTACGTCATATGAAAACTGTCAGTATTCTAGGGTTGGGGATTATAAGTTTTTGTCTGTTGGATGTGTCGACGGCTCTAGCCGAAGACCCAATTGTGTATGCGCGGTGTGAGCGTACGACCGCGACGTATGAGTTGACGGGTGATGTGTCGGTAGCTGGGAACACACGAACGGTCACGCGCCGCATGACGGGGTTGGATGTGTATGATGTCCTACCGGATGTCACCAATTTTCACTCAGGGTTTTCGGCGCCCTGTGATTTGGTCTTGCAATGTGAGGATGGATTAGAGGAAATTATTTATAATTGTTCGGCCAATTCGACAGATGATAAAGCCTGTGCAGCGTTGGATCCCGCGGTGTCGTTTGATGGCAAGACGATTGCTTTTTCTGTGTTTCACGGAAAGATAGAGCATAAGAAGGTAGGCAATGTGGCTGCTAGCGTGCTCGATCCGAATGCCGATAGGGCGTCACTGGGGTATCACAGCCTGCCGAATAAAAAGCTGAAGTCAGAAGGGGCGCACTTGCATTTTTATAACATCGAGACGGGACAACTCAATGTGCTCCCATATGTGAAAGGGATTTACGATTCAGGCCCTGCCTTTCTCAGTCCGACTCGGGTGGCCTTTACCTCAACACGCGATAAGCATCGCAGCACAAAAGTTTGGCGCACGACGAGCAGTAAACCAGGGACCCGTATTTGGACCATGGATCTTGATGGGAAGAATCCTGACCTCGCCAGTCATCATTCGCTGTCACAGGAGCAGCATCCCTATCTCTTAAAGAATGGACGTTTGGCCTATTCGAGCTGGCAGATTTTTGGTGGGCTGCCCTTTCGCCATACCAATGGGACCGCTGGTGGTTTTACCACCATCACGAATCTCTTCCATATTTATACGCAAGACCCGGATGGCGCCGGGAACTTTGCTTTCTATGGACAACATAATGGGGGTGGGTTTAAAAGTAGTGCTGGCACCGCACATGATGCTGCGCATTTTCTGACGCAAACGAGTGATGAACGCGTTTGGTTTGCGGATTATTATCGTGGCAATAATAATGGGTTAGGGCTTGTGGTCGGGGTGATGCCTGAACCTGAGGGGCAAGAGGGAATCAACCCTCATGAAGCCACACGAATGAGCGATATGTATTTTCCGCGTGATGTGGTCAATTTTTCAACGTGGACGTCCAATAGTGATAATATGGCGCAGATCATGCCCTCGCCAGCCTTGACACATGCCAGTTATACGGACCCGCTCCCTTTTGCGGGGAAAGTCGGTCATCCCGCCGCCTTGTCGAATAATGGGTTGATGGTGGCGTGGGGCAAAGGGCCCTGTAGTACGGTCGCCTCAAGTCGTGCGATTTTTGCAGAACTGGGAAGACCAGCTCCTCCGGCGACCGATGGGAGCGGGAATGGAGTAGCCATGAATCTGCTGACGTCACTCGAGATGGATACGCCGGGTTGTGATGTCGGGCTCTATCGCGCCACGGCCATTCCTTCGCAACATCCCAATGATCTCGCGATGATCGTGGATTCGCCTGATTGGCATGAAATTATGGGTCGAGCGGTGGTGTCGTATAGCGCCATCCATGGTGTGGCAGAACCTGTAACCATCCAACGTGCCGATCTCCGCGCCTCTCATGTGCAATTGGAAGCAGGCACACCCTTTGGTTTACTGGGGGCGGCGTCTATCACCGATCGTGAAACGCATCCACGGGGGGGGATTCAGTTTGCGGGAGAACTACAATTCAATCTTCAGGGCACTGATACCATCGACTATACGGATGAGGATCTCTGTGGTGTTCGCATTTTGGGGGTCATGCCGAATCGGTTGAGACCCAAGACGATATATAACCAAATTTATGCGATTAACAATGTGGCCGGGGAGCGGGTCTCGATTCTCGGGGAGTTCCCGGTGCTCAATACAAGCGCAAATGGCACAAGAGTCCATGATTCAAGTGGGCATCCCGATACGAGCTTTTTGGTCCGCATGCCGGCGAATACGCCCTATCTGATGCAGAGTATTGATTGTCAAGGGCGGACCTTGAATACCGATCAAACATGGCAACATCTCCGGCCTGGAGAAGTTAAGACTTGCGGGGGCTGCCATGTGCATTCTCGCCCCTCACGGACCACCTTTGAGCAGACGGTTGCAGCCAGCCCCGCTTATGCCATCCCTCACTTGGGGGAAGGAACGGTCCCGCTGTTAGCTGGGAAGACTAGTGAGACGACGGTGCGGACTCGGACTGTCCCGGGGTATGGACTGCAGGTGGATTTCAATCGTGATATTTTACCCATCTTTGAGCAGCGCTGTGCCTCGTGTCATAGTGACGCGCAGCCCGCGGCTGGGTTGGTTTTGAATCGCCCAGGGACGGAAAGTGCAAAAAAGACCGCAACACCTTCAACGTGGTGGTGCTTGGTGGCGGATGGTTCGCAAGCCTGTGCCGCGCCTGGTCAACAAATGATTACGAATGCGGGACCTCAGGATGTGAGTTTTCGTCGTCCACAGCTCACACGCTATATCCGAGCCTTTAATTCACGAGGCAGTTTATTGTATTGGAAGGCGGCAAATGTCCGTACGGATAATCGGACGGACGCCTTTGACCCCACTGATATTAATTTTGGGACAGCCCATCCCACCACGATGACCCCGGACGAGCTAGGACTCTTGTCCCGGTGGATCGATCTGGGTTCACCTGGAGGCTTGGAAGAGTTGGTGGATACGCAAAAGCCGACTCTGCATTTGGCGACGTCCGGGAGCGGTGGGAGTCTCTCGGAGTTGAAAGTGGGCACCGTGGATCTTGGTAGCGGCATTGATGTGAATAGTCTGGTTGTGTGTGTTTTGCAGTCTAATAACCAGTGTGCCAATCTGGCGGGGCCAGCCAAATCGCATGGCGTGACGACGGTGTCGTTGGGTTCAGTGAGTGATGCTAACGTTGAAATTCTCGCGCAAGTCAAAGATCTTGCAGGTAATATGACGGAAGTTCGTCGGACTGCTCAGTGGTTTTTTAATCCCTCATAAACTTGCTGTCCCCGCCGCAACGAGCGGCGGGGACCGTGCTCTTCTGAATCTTTCTTATTTCCCACTTATAGTCGTTTCTGTTTGTAACTTTACTGATGCAGCGGTGTGTACTCCTGCGTCTTTGAGTGCCGTTGTCTCTGTCTACCTCCAGGAACATGAATGAGAAAGTCATGCAAATGTAGGGGGTAATGAACTGATAGTCATAGGGTTGTTGGATGAGTCAGGGGAAGGACTATTACTACTAGAGCTAGGTGTGATGTATGAATCGTAGAGGACTTTAACAAGATACAGTCCTTGAGGTGGGGCCGTTTTTCCAGCAGCACGGCGATCAACAGCTTCGAGGATTTGTTTGATATCACTTGGTTGACGCTTGCCTAGTCCTACTTCTCCCAAGGTTCCGACTATAGACCGTACCATTTGCTTGAGAAAGCGGTTGGCTTCTACCTGTAGACGAATGAGTGTGTCTTCTTGTTCCACCGTGAATGTTTTTAACGTACAGATAGGGTTCTTCGTGTCAGTGGGTGAGTTTTGAAATGAAGAATAGTCATGAGTGCCTAAAAAGTATGTGACGGCCTCCTTCATGGCTTCGAGGTCCAATGCCTGAGGGACATGCCAAAGGCGATATCGATCGAGTGCAGATCGATGGGGTGCTCGTAATATTCGATATTCATAGATTTTTCCAAGTGCGCTATAGCGGGCATGAAAGGTGTCGGGTACTTCCACTGCCTGCTGAACGGAAATATCTGGAGGCAGTAATCCGTTAAGTGCCCGTATCCATTCATAGGGCGACAATGGTTTGTCAGATTGAAAGCTGATGACTTGTCCTTTTGCATGTACCCCAGCGTCCGTCCGACCAGCGGCAATAATGGGTATATGTATTTGGGTGATCTGGGCCAGCGCTTGTTCTATCGCTTGTTGTACGGTGGATTGATTGGGTTGATTTTGCCAGCCCGCGTAACGTGTCCCATCGTATTCGAGAGTTAATTTATATGTCGACATATTCATATAGTGCGAAGTGAACTATCGTACAGTCCTAACCTATCATATGCTATCTCTTGAAGAATACGGCTGTGTGATATGCACATGGTGAGGGAAATGAAAGAGGGATGATACACTGGAATGTAAGAGTCTGTTTATCGAGAGACCGTCTGGAGGGGGGAGATGTAGGATTTAATGCCTTTGAAAATACCTTCGGCGGTACGTTTTTGATAGGTTTTGCTCGTGAGGAGTTTTTCTTCAGTTGGGTTTGAGACAAAGGCAATTTCTGCAAGTATGCCTGGCATGGTAGTCATGCGAAGGACGAAGAAAGGTGCCGTCTTCACGCCGTGGTCTTTGATTTTGTAATGTTTTCGTAATTGCCCAACCAGAGCTTTGCGGGCAATCCAGGCTAAGTCTCGAGAGTTTTCAATCTTTTTATCTGTCAATTTATCCGCAAGAATGAATTGCCAAGCGGGTCCATTATCTTTTAATGGTGTACCATTTTCTCGTGCTGCCACCTCCATGGCGCGAGGGTCACTGGCCTCACCAAAATGATAGAGTTCTAACCCTTTGACTGATCTTTTCGGGTGAGAGTTGACATGTATAGAGATGAAGAGGTCAGCTTTTTTCTTGTTGGCTAATTTCGCTCGATCTTCGAGTTCGATAAACACGTCTTTCTCACGTGTCATGAGAACATTTGCGTTCAGTCGTTCCTGAATCATGGTTCTCAATAGGTGTGAAACTTTCAGGACAATATCTTTTTCTCTCGTGCCTTTTCGTCCCAATGCGCCAGGGTCTTTCCCTCCATGTCCTGGGTCGATGACAATGAGTAACTTGTTCCCAGGTTTCGTCGGCTTTGGTGCCGTCACGGGCTGAATAACTTTTGGTTTGATTTGTTTCTTCTTAACGATTGTGGGTGGTGCGGTTTTTAATTTAGTGGGTATTTTTTTCTCAATTTTACGTGAAGTCGTTTTAGGCTTAGCCTGTTTTTTCTTGATGACCTTAGGTGGAGTTTTGGCTTTGGGCGGTACTTTTTTCACAACCTTGGGTGGCACAGCTTTAGGCTTGGATGGTATCTTTTTTACAACCTTGGGTGGAGTAGAAGAAGGAAAGAGGTCGAGGACCAGTCGATTGGGTTTGGTTAACGTCAAGACAGTATATTTGCTGAGAGCCCCTCGATTGATTGTGATGATGACGGGTTTGCCCCATTCTCTCGAGACTTGAACTGTGTTCGGGAACCCTTTCTGCAAAGTTGTTCGATATGCTCGTTTGCTGAGGCGAGTATTCTTGAGTTCAAGAATGACTTGGTTGTGTTTCTTGTCTTTTCGCGTTGAATAATTGCTGGCTCCCGTGAGGTCGATCACGAGCCGTGTTCGGTTGGTATGTTTATGAAATCGAATGTTTTGAATCAGAGAGGAGGTTGATTTTTGAGTTTTCCGAGCAGGAGAGTGGGTTTTTTTCGCTACGAAGTGGACAATTGGTTGAATATTTCTTGTGATCTGAGGTGCATCAAAGACAAGCCGTGCTTGCAGGGCCGTAAAACTACCAAAAGTTGAGATTGGAACGAGGAAAATAAAGAGGACCCAAATGAGTATGGTTCTTGAGGACAGTGACATAGTGGTCTGTATAATACTATTTCTCAGATGTTCCGTGTCTTGTCAAGCCACAGAGACGCATGCCCCTGAATTCTTGACTGATGGAGAATGATTCGATAGCCTTTGTGTCGTGATGTCTACGCATGTGATTATTGATGGTTACAACCTCCTAGGTGCATCAAGTCGTCGCCCGTTTGGGTTGGGCCAGGACGTGGAAGCCGCCCGCGAACGTCTTTTGCAAGACCTTGCAGCTTATCGACAGCGTGTAGGTCATGCCCTGACGGTTGTATTTGATGCCTGGAAGCAATCTGGAGGCGCACAACAGCATGAGCATCGTGCTGGTGTGACTGTGATTTTTTCGAAGTATGGAGAACAAGCCGATCAAGTGATTCAGCGAATGGTCAGGTCTCAGACTCAAGGCTGTGTGGTGGTTTCTTCTGATCATGAGATTATGGATACTGCTCGTGCGCATGGGGCGATGGTGCTTCGATCACAAGATTTTTTAGTGAAACTTCGTGGTCCATCTGATTCTTCAGCTTTGCAGAAAAATTCCCACTTTGAGGAGAAGGACGACTCGGATCTGACGCGACGACCTGACAAAAAAGGCAATCCAAGAAAGTTGCCGAAAGCTGCTCGTCAACGTATCAGGAACTTAAAAAAGTTGTAAGACCTTGTGTTTTGGAGCTTGCTGCCATTCGATTATTCAGCAGAGGCCGTGAATCACTTAAACGTATTTTTCCCTGAACGGATGACTCAACTGAGGTTGAAGAGTGTTTTTGCGTTGGCTGTAGTGACGTTCGCAATGTGTTCGTATGCTGAAGGCGTCGTTCCTTCTTTTATTTCCGCAATTTTTTCTGCCACCATTTTCACATAGGCTGATTCATTTCGTTTACCTCGGAAGGGAACCGGTGTTAAATATGGGGCATCTGTCTCAATTAGCAGCCGTTCATCTGGGACTGTTTGTACGATTTCACGAAGCAGGCCGGCAGTTTTAAAGGTAATGATGCCGGAGAATGATACATAGAATCCAAGGTCTAACGCGTCTTTGGCTAACTGGGAATCTCCTGAAAAACAATGGAAGACCCCACCGACTTGAGGGGCCTGCTCTTCCTGCAATATCGTGATCGTGTCTTCTTGTGCTTCTCGCGTATGAATGACCATCGGGAGCTGCAGCTCGCGTGCGAGTTGAATTTGTTCCCGAAAACATGCTCGTTGAAGGTCTCGAGGTGAATGGTCATAATGAAAATCTAACCCAATTTCCCCATACCCTACCACTTTGGGATGTTGAGCGAGGTCTTTCAATTCATGATACCAGTGGTCTTCAATGTTCTTGACTTCGTGTGGATGGACGCCCACTGTTGCATAGACCATGGGATGTTTGTCTGCTAGGTCGACAGCAGCTCGGCTACTGGCTAAGTCGCAGCCGATGGTAATAAAGGCTTCGACTCCTGCTTCTTGAGCTCGAGCAAACATATCTGCCCAATCAGAGGCATATCGTGGGTCATCTAAATGTACGTGACTATCAATAAGCATGATCTCATCCTGAGTTGAAATGTTGGTGAATGTAGCATATTTCTTGAAAACAAAGAAGCCTTTAAGGAGAAACGACTTGGTGGTGCCTGAGGGAAGAATTCTGAGAAACACTTACGGGCGTGATGCGAATTATGAATTTATAAGGAGTAAAGAGTGAATTGGGACGAAATATTATTTCGAGCAATCAATGATTTAGCTGGTCGGTTCGATTTTTTGGATTGGACCATGTACGAATTCTCTCAAGAGAGCAACCTTTTCTTTCCTGGAATTCTTCTCGTTGGGTATTGGGGATGGACGAATTGGCGGGAAGCGCGTATTGCTACTCCAGGTTTAGCTGCATTGATTGGGCTCAGTGATCTTATTGGAGGACAACTGAAGATCATTATTGATCGGGCTCGACCGTGTCAGATTTTAGCAAATATTCATGAGTTGGTCGGCTGTGGTGGAACCATGAGTTTGCCCTCAAACCATGCCGTCAATTCTTCCACGGCTGCAGCCTTTCTTCAGATGCTCTACCCTGCGACGGCTTGGATTACTTGGCCATTGGTCGTCATTATTGGAATATCCCGTGTCTACTTGGGAGCGCATTATGTCTCCGATGTGTTGGGAGGATGGATTTTGGGAACTCTACTCGGGGCAAGTATTGGATTTATGTTAGTGAGATCTGGATGGCTTGGTCGAGTCACTACCTCCCCTACAAACTATGTGAGGGAACAATAACATCTAAGCCCCTCTGAGGTTGAGGTTAATGACCAGAGTGAGAATGGCTGAAACTCGGATTTATCTCTCCGTTGGTTAATCGATTCAAGTCACAATGGATGATATTAGACTCCGTGCATTCCACTTCAAGTTGAATGGTATGGTGTCCAATGCCAAATTCCGAGGTCATCATTGATTGAATAGTGTGGAGGAGAGAATCTTTTTCGCGTTCGTGGTTGGAGTCGACCAACACATGGCAGGTGAGCATGATGAGACGAGGTTCAACGGCCCACACATGCAGGTCATGAACGTTGTTGACACCCTGAATGCGTTCAATGGACTGCACAATTTTTTTTGTATTCACTGTTGGAGGAGTTGATTCGAGCAGAATTTCCAGAGATTCTTTGAAGATGGGCCATGCGCCTTTGGCGATTACCACAACAATAACAAGACTGATCAAAGGGTCGAGTCTGGTCCATCCTGTATACATAATCCCAATACCGCAAATCACGACGCCTAATGACACCCAAGCGTCCGCTAGCATATGCCAAAATGCTCCACGAATGTTCAGGTCATCTTTGGCGCCATGTTGAAGAAGCCAGGCAACAGATAAATTGGCCAAAAAACTTACGAGTGCGATGATAATCATCCAACCTCCAGGAACCATAACGGGCGAGGTCAGGCGATACATCGCGATGGCAGCTAGGATTCCTGCTGTGAGGAGAAGCACAAATCCATTGACAAATGCCGAAACAATACCTGCACGGTGGTACCCAAAGGTTCGCTCTTCAGTCGCGGGTCGAGCTGCAAGAATATGCGCATAGAGAGCAAGGAACAATGAGCCTTGGTCAATCAAGTTATGGCCTGCATCACCCATGAGGGCCATACTGTTGATAAGGTACCCACCAAGAAATTCTGCCACGATGATGATGGCGTTGATGGCCAATCCTATGAGTAATCGGAGCTTTAGTTGGTTGTAGGATCCCGTTTTCTCAGCCATGAGGTTAGTCTCGCATCATCTCATCTATTGGGCAAGGAAGAGGTATGGCACTGTTTAAATGATTCGCCTCTCTGTTTTTCACGGAGGGTAGCCATGTGATCCAGCTTATTCGGTCAGAACCGTCGAGGCTTGGTAGATGTAAGTTGAAGTGGCGAATTGTGAAATCTTCATGAAGCGCTTCACACTTCTTTCGTATTGATTCAATGCTCGACTTGATCTGACAGGAAGGTTAGATCTGGTCATACAGAGTTTTCGTCTGTTGAGCAATGGCAGCCCAACTAAAGTGCGCCTCAGCTCGTGTACGGCCAGCGATTGCGTATTGTCGACATTTGTCAGGGTTGGCCATGAGTTCATTAATGGCTGTGGCTAAATCTCTAGAGAATTTCTCTGGGTTGGCAGGTGCAAATGAAGGTGCTGGATTTTGTTCCAGAGGAACAAGAATTCCTGTTTCTCCATCCACGACAACCTCAGGGATCCCTCCAATTGATGATGCGACCACTGCGGTTTCACAAGCCATGGCCTCAAGGTTGATGATACCAAATGGTTCGTAGATTGAGGGACAGCAGAAAACAGAGGCGTGGGAATATAACTCTATGACCTGTGACTTCTCTACCATCTCTCGTATCCAGATCACGCCGCGTCTATCTCTTGAAGCTTCCATGATGGCCAGCTGCATTTCAGCTTCGATCTCAGGGGTGTCTGGGGATCCGGCGCACAGGATGACTTGAAACGCAGGGTCGAAGTGTTTGATGGCTTGAACGAGATGGATGATCCCTTTCTGTCTGGTGATTCGCCCAACAAACAATACGTACGGTATCGAGGAGTCAATCCCATAGCGATGAAGTGCGTCGGTTGATGTCTGTTTTTGGTATTCCGTGAGATCAATGCCATTGTGGATGACGGAAATTTTTTCTTCTGAGAGGGAGAAATGTTGAAGGATATCCTTTTTTGTTCCCCGAGATACCGCTATGACGGCATCGGCCATTTCAATCGCAGTTCGTTCTACCCACAGAGAAAAGTCGTATCCACCAGCTAGCTGTTCTCGTTTCCAGGGGCGTAAGGGTTCGAGCGAATGCGTGGTGATGATAAGCGGAATTCCGTAATTCAACTTGGCCACGATACCTGCCATGTGGGTATACCAGGTATGACAATGTACATGGGTGGCATCAATTCCAAATGAATTGAAGTCAAGTCCTCGTTGAATGGACCCAAATCCTGATATGAGGGATTTGGGACATCCATATTGACTTGAATCGAGTTCGAACCCACGGACGTTAAGATTTCCTTCAGTGACATTTTGATCGCCGAAACATCTCACTTCAACTTGCATAAGCTTGGCAAGTTCTCGACTTAGGTATTCGACGTGGACGCCTGCACCGCCATAATTATAGGGAGGAAATTCATTACTCAGGATCAGTGTTTTCATCGTATGCATGTGTCTTCCTTCTCACGTAGGCTGCGAATAGGCTTTATGGACGAGAATGGGGAGAAAAATCTCCAAAGAGAATGTTGTGTTATGGGAATGTCGAGACAGGAATGAACTCACCTGCTCATTGTTTGGGCACATGCAGGGGTGAGTCATCGAATCAGAGGGGTTTTAATTGATCGCCTCACGAGTCAGGGGGGTAATCGTACATGCTGACATTGAGGCCTCTATATTGTCCATCGTCCTTCAAACAACGAAAAAGAATATTTGAGTCATCAGATTACAGGAATTGGATGGAGAGGTGAGCCATGCAGACTGTTCCTCGATGTCCTCACAGGACTTATCACTATGAGGCTAGAAAATTAATCGATCAGGCTTTCGTCAGGAGTGGTTTGAACTGACTTTTTCGTTGCGTCTACGGCTGCTGTCACTCGAGACTTGGCATGTTTTACTTTTTCTTGAGCCTCTGCTGTTAATGTATGAAGAGATTCTTTTGTTTCAGTCGCCATCCCTGAAAATTCATCTTGGGCTGTTTTGGCTCCTCGCACGATTCGGTCTCTCAGTGTATTTCCGGGTTCAGGTGTCATCAGTAAAGCTGCTCCTGCTCCAAGAATGACTCCCGAAATAAAGACAAATGTGTTGACCCAACTTGAATCGTCTGAGTAATCTTGATGGTCCATCCCTGTTATCTCCTTGTAGAACAAATTATCTGTGTGTTTTGTGTTGCTTCGTGCTCGCGAGTGAGGTGACCGCACTTCCCAGTAACACGCCTGCTCCGAAGACGAGGCTGTAGGCAAGGCCAGTTCGTAATTCCGGCCAACTCTCCAAGACTCTTCTCCAGAGAGGAGCTCCCGTAGGAAAGTGCACATGTCCTTCCCATCCCAAATTAGCCTGTTTAAATGGCTGATCAATGCCATTATCTTCATGGTGACGCTGCTCACGGTTGTGTTGTAAGGTTGTCATGTGGCCCTCTCTAATAATGCGATCGGAAAGTGATGAAAGACCTTCGCTAACGGTAATATAGCTTTTTCATGCCGCGGAGTCGATGTCAGGGTTTCTCCTGTGAATATATTGGTCAATTGGACGCCAGTGAATTCCGGTGGAAGCACAAGATTACTCTCCTCCCATAGATCATTTCCAATGGGCCATTGATTTGGCCCCTGATTCATGCTTGAGATAAACCGTGGGATCACCGTCACGGCTGCCTGTCCCTCTTCAATTCTACCAAACGCACAGACATGTGGCGACCTTGGACCTTCGGTCTCAATCGGGACGAATTGTCCATTCATGAATAATGAAGCATGTTGTTTGCGGAAATTCAATGCCATGGTGGTGGTCCAGAGTTTTATTTGGCCATTATGTGGATGGTCGAGCAGTTCTCGAATGAAGGACATTCGTTCTTGATGGTGTTGAGCGGCTTGGAGATGGGCCAATGCTTGTCGATAGTCCTCATAGTGAATTGGTCGGCGATTATCGGGGTCAACTAAATGAAAATCCCACAATTCGGTCCCTTGGTAAAAATCTGGAATTCCTGGTGCGGTGACTTTGATGAGGACTTGAGAGAGTGAATTGACCATTCCAAATTGTGCAACTTTCTGTTGAAAAGGCCGAAAATCTTTCAGAAATGTTCTGGAACGCTTTGGGTGTAAGATATTGATGATGAATGCCCGAGTTGCGGCTTCGTAGGTTTCATTGGGATTCAGCCAACTTGAGTGTACTTTCGCTTCACGAAGGGCTTTTGTCATATATTCTTGGATACGTAAGGAAAAGTGTTCACGTGCCTCGTCTGTTTCGATCTCTGTCAGCGGCCAACAGCCAAGAATAGTTTGGTAGAGGAAATACTCCTCATTGAGATCGGGGATGCTTTGTTCGTCGATCATACTTTTGGCTTTTTTATTCAGCTGTCGCCAACGACTGATCCGTTTTCGCCATTCTTGAGGAAGCTCAGAGAGGACATTGAGCCGAGCACGCACATCTTCTCCGCGCTTCGTGTCGTGGGTAGCTGTCGTGGAAAGACTATGGGGAAAGGTGTCTCTGCGTACCGACATCTGTTCATAAAAATGAGAGAGGGAGATGCCAAATTGCTCGGGTTCACCTCCAACTTCATTCAAGGACAGTAACCGGTTGTATGTATAAAAGACGGTGTCTTCTACACCTTTGGCCATGACTGGGCTCGTGGTTTGTTGAAACTTCATCGCAAAGCTATTGACATCCCGCCAATCAATGCGTGATTCATCAAAGGGGACTTTGAGGAGAAGGTCACGAATGAAGTCAAACACTAAACTGCTGATGGCTGGATTTCGTCTCTTGGCACGAGCTGCCGCTAAATGGATGTAGATTCGGTCGCGGTCAGCTACTTCCTCACTTGGATCAAATGTTGCGTAAGTCCGATACACGGGAAAGCTGGCAATGATTTCGCGAACGGCATGTACCAGACTGTTGAGGGTAAAGTCTCGAGACCGGCGATTCCGTTCAGAGAGGAGACTGAGCTGATGGCCAAGTGAATTAATCTCACTCGACATGGCGCTACTCATAATCACTGTTTTGGCATGATAGATCAGGTCTTCGTATGCTCCTGTGGTCTTGGTAAAGCGATGGTAGAGGGCGTCGAATTTTTTAGCATGTCGTGTGTCAACAAAAAGATTATTGAGCAGGGCTAAAAAGTCGTATCCCGTCGTGCCATGACATGGCCAATCAGTACTGAGGGCTTCAGACGTACCGAGAATTTTTTCAACCACCATAAATATAGATCGGTGCTTCTCATCACCTTGAAGCCCAAGTTCCTTTAAGGCCCATGATTGCCATTGTGCCAGATAGCCTTTGGGATCATATAATCCATCGATGTGGTCGATACGAAGTCCAGTGACGGCTCCCGATCGAAGAAGTCCGAACACACATTGATGAAATTGAGTGAAGACATCAGATTCTTCCATTCGTATCGCCGCAAGCTGATTAATATCAAAGAACCGTCGATAATTGATCTCTTCAGCCGCAACTCGCCAATAGGCTAAACGGTAGGCTTGATCGCTGACTAAGGCATCTAGCTGGTCAAAGCTTTGGTGGACACCTTTGACTCCATTCAGAATGTGAATATTTTCCAGAAGGAATTGATCGATTGCTTGATGCTCTTCGCAGAGAGTTGCTAAGCGGCGTTGGATCACATCTTTTTCACGGTACCGCACCGCAATACGTTCTGGGTCGTTTTCGTTCCTCGAGGGGAGGTGGGATAATGCCGTGATGATGCTTTGAAATTCTTGCAGAGAGGGATCGTCTGGACTCAGTGACTCCCTGAGACTCTCTTCGCGGTAGGCGAGAATCAGCGACCAGGTTGAAGGGTCAATCGGAAGATGATGTTCATAGTATTGTAGGAAAAACTGACCATCTGTAAAGGCCAGAGAAATTTCCTGATTTTCTAATGCAATGCCGTATTGCTCGCCTAAAATTGGGAGTAGGACTTTATTCTTGAGTTCTGATTTGACGGGATTCCAGTTAATATCAAATATTTTGGCATTTTTTGAGCTTGGCCCATTTTCTAATACGTCTTGCCACCAGGGATTTGCGGACTTATCAATTCCCATGTGATTAGGAACTACATCGAGGATTTGCCCGATATGATGATCTTTTAATGCCTGAGCATATTGCTGGTACGCTAATTCATCTCCAAGTTCGGGATTGATGGTTGTTGGATCGATCACATCATATCCGTGAGAGCTTCCTGGTAAAGCTTTAAGGTAGGGAGAGGCATAGCACGTGGTGATGCCTAGGTCGTGAAGGTAGGGGATCAGCTTCGCAGCATCTTTGAACGTAAACGAGTAGTTGAATTGGAGTCGATAGGTCGAGATCGGGATGCGGCGATCTGGTATCGGCATAGATTATAGAAGGTTAGGGAGTGTTGATAGGATCAACCGCACGACCACCGTACGATTGGCCTCGAGGCAGCACAATTAATCCTGATTTCCCCACAGTGCTTACAGCGGAGTTCTTCGGATTATCAAATCCGTACTCTGTGCCAGCAGGAATCACATTGAACCGGTCAGCGATCACACGACGTAATCGGCATTTCGGGCCAATAATGGTCCCATCAAGAATGACACATTCTTCGATATGGGAGCCTGCACCAATGCGGACGTTGCGTCCAATGAGGGAGCGTTTGATCGTGGCATTCACGACCAGACTGCCTTGTCCAACCATGGCGTCATCCACTTGGGTGCGCACGAGGCTTGCGACGGGTTCGAGGGATGCATCGGTTTGAATCGGCCAATTCACATTTCGAAGGTCAAAAATTGGGGTTTCCCCTAGTACATCCATATTGGCTTGCCAATAGGCATCGATGGTCCCCACATCACGCCAGTAGCCCCATTCTTCATAGGGATGGATGCCGGGTACAACATTCTTCATAAAGTCATAGGCCAATACGCTGTGCGATTTGCTCAGTGCTGGGATAATATCTTTTCCAAAATCATGTGTGCCTGGTTCACTGGCATCTTGTTCGAGTGCTTGGATTAAGGTATCCACATTGAAAATGTAATTCCCCATTGAGCTGTAGGCCATCTCCGGATTGGTCGGCATGGGTTTTGGGGATTTGGGTTTTTCCTCAAAGCCGATGATTCGTTGCTCATCATTCACTTCCATAATCCCAAAACCTTTTGCGGCCTGTAGAGGCACGGGGAGAGCAGCGACGGTTACATCAGCTTGATTGTCCAAGTGGAATTGAATCATTTGCCGAATATCCATTCGGTAAATATGATCAGCTCCAAATACCGCCACGAGTCCTGGGGCAAAATCTCGAATCAAGTTGATGTTTTGATAAATGGCATCGGCTGTGCCTTCGTACCATTTTCCTCGTCCCTTCATTTGGGGAGGAACAACGGTGATGAATGATTGACGGTTCGGCCCACCGCTTCGCCAGGCTCGACGAAGGTGCTCGATAAGGGATTGGGAGCGGTATTGAACCAAGACATACATAGCCAGGACGCCAGAATTAAGAAAGTTACTTAAGACGAAGTCTGTGATACGATAGGTTCCAGCAAATGGAACAGCTGGTTTACTGCGTTGTTCGGTGAGGGGCATGAGGCGTTCCCCTTTTCCTCCAGCCATGATCATGGCTAAGACGCGTTGGGAAACGCGTTCACGCTGATGAGGGCGTGACTTTGTTCTGGGTTCTTGTTTCATAATGACTTTGTGTAGGCCTGTGATTGTTTTGATGTTGGTAAGGCTTGCTTTAAGGTTTCAATTTCTTTGGATTGTTGAGCGATCATTCGACTTTTTTTCATTTGTGCAGGTAGTGAGGCTAAGAGGCTAATGATGACTCCCAATGCTAGCGTGGTCAAGAGGACAATGACCAATGAACCTTGAAACGTCCAAGCAAAAAAGTAAATGGTAATTTCACTGGCATTTTGCAATGAAAACGCAACGGCCAAAAAGACGATAAGCAAGGCAGCGATGAGGGCAAATGGCATGATTGAAGGAGAATGTCCACAGTCAAATTTGGAATTAATACTCAGTCGTCTATAATTATTTACCATGTCCGTACACATCGATCAACAACTCACTCGTTTATTGAACGGTAGAGAAAGCCATCCGTTTGCCTACCTTGGCCCTCATCTAGAAAAACGGAATGGCAAGGAGTGTACGATTATTCGTGCATTTCTTCCTGACGTTAAATGTGTGAATGTTCTTTTCAATAACGCGACGGAAACCCATTTTCCTATGAAAGCGTTGACTTCGGATGGTTTGTATGAGGTGCAATGTCCTGTCAATGCCAAAGAAGTTGGGTATCGGTTCCAGGTGACAGACCAATTCGGGCATGTCAGTGAAAAGCCAGATCCTTATGCCGTTGGTCCCGTCCTATCAGACTATGATCTTCATTTGTTTGGCGAAGGAAAACTCTACAAAGCCTATGACAGACTTGGGGCGCAAGTGTGTCAGCATCAAGGGTTGCATGGTGTGAGTTTTGCGGTATGGGCACCGAATGCTAGGCGCGTGAGTGTCGTCGGAGACTTTAATCAATGGGATGGTCGTCGTCACCCGATGCAGTCACGTGGAGCAGGCGGAATTTGGGAACTATTCATTCCTGAGCTACTAGAAGGAGAAGTCTATAAGTTTGAGATCCTTTCTCAACAGAGTGATGCTCCGTTTTTAAAAGCTGATCCGTATGCGACAGCGGCAGAACTCCGCCCTAAGACCGCATCCATCATTCGGTTAACTTCTGGTTATTTATGGCAGGATCAAGACTGGATGGCTAAGCGCGCTGATCGTGATCCATTGGCCACGCCATGTTCAATCTACGAAGTGCACTTGGCATCTTGGCGGCGGGTACTTGAAGAAGAATCGCGATGGATGACCTATGGCGAGTTGGCCGACACGCTGATTCCCTATGTTCAAGACATGGGCTTCACGCATATTGAACTCATGCCTGTCACGGAACATCCGTTTGATGGATCATGGGGGTATCAATCTACGGGTTACTTTGCTCCGACGAGTCGATTTGGTACACCGGAAGAGTTCATGGCCTTTGTCGATCGCTGTCATCATGCGAATATTGGGGTGCTCATGGATTGGGCTCCTGCGCATTTCCCCGATGATCCGCATGGGCTGGCCTGGTTTGACGGGACACATCTCTACGACCACGAAGATCCTCGTCTCGGCTACCATCCTGAATGGAAAAGTCGGATATTTAATTATGGTCGTACTGAAGTCAAAAGCTTCCTAATCAATAGTGCCTTGATGTGGCTTGACCGGTATCACATTGACGGTCTTCGCGTCGATGCGGTGGCATCGATGCTGTATTTAGATTATGCAAGAAAAGAGGGTGAGTGGGTGCCAAATCAATTTGGCGGTAATGAAAACCTTGCAGCTGTCGAGTTTGTCAAAGAGTTGAATGTGATGGTCCACCAGGAACATGCTGGAATTATCATGATTGCTGAAGAATCAACGGCATGGGCCGGGGTGTCGCGTCCAACTTATGTTGGAGGGTTAGGCTTTACCTACAAGTGGAACATGGGGTGGATGCATGACACACTCGAATACTTCAGCCTGGATCCCATTCATCGGAAGTATCATCAAGACAAGGTGACTTTTGGCTTGATGTATGCTTTTACTGAAAATTTTGTACTCGTGCTGTCTCATGATGAAGTCGTGCATGGCAAAAAAGCGCTCCTCGATAAAATGCCAGGAGATGATTGGCAACGCATGGCCAATCTTCGTGCGCTCTATGGTCACATGTATGGGCATCCAGGGAAGAAAATGTTATTCATGGGTGGAGAAATTGGTCAATGGTGGGAATGGAATCATGATGACAGTCTTCAATGGAATTTATTAGATTATGCACCTCATCGAGGATTGAAGCAGTATGTGTCCGACCTCAACCATTTGTATCAATCCCAACCAGCGCTGTACGAAGTCGACTTTGATTGGCAAGGCTTTCAATGGATTGATTTACATGACAGCGATAACTCCACTCTGACCTACCTTCGCTTTGCTCGTGACCTCAATGATTTTATCGTGTGTGCCTGTAATTTTACGCCTGTTCCACGAGAAGGCTATCGCATGGGAGTGCCAAAGGAAGGTATCTATCGAGAACTCATTAATAGCGATGCCGAAATATATGGCGGCGGAAATCTTGGTAATGCCGGAGCCGTCCATGCTGAGTCTATTCCGCATCACAATCAACCCTATTCTGTCCTCGTCGTCCTTCCTCCCTTGTCCGTGGTCTTTTTTAAGCCAATTTCAGGTTAATTCCTACCCACATTTAATTACTCAGCCTTTGAATTAACACTGCTGAATCTCAACATTTCATTCGGTTTTTCCTCGTGTTTTCCATTTACGTACCTGTTAGTGGAAAAGGGACCTCTATGGAAGGAGACCTCACTCAAATCCCCTAGGTTCGTAGACACTTTTCGAGAGTGAGATCGAAGTCATTTTACATTGAAATTCTTCATGATTTTATGAATTAAAGATCTGGTACCCGTTATGCCGAACCTATACGTATATTACACCTCACACAGGTCTGTCCCAAGACCCTGAGGGTTGCTACGTAATAGTCATCTTGCAATCTGATCTTATCAATCGTGCGGGTTATTGAGGGTTTTTTATGAACGATGGCAAATTTCGATTAGTGACGCGGAGTGATTTTGATGGTCTTGTCTGTGCGGTTCTGCTGAAAAAAATGGGAATGATTGACGACATACTGTTTGTTCATCCAAAAGACATGCAGGATGGCAAGGTGGCAATCTCGGCGACTGATATTACGACCAATCTCCCCTATGTTCAGGGAGCCCATCTAGTTTTTGACCATCATCTAAGTGAGACCATTCGTAATAAAAGTGATAGAAATAATCATATTATCGATCCGGAGGCACCCTCTGCTGCGCGAGTGGTCTACAGGTATTATGGAGGCGAACAAACCTTTCCTGCTGCATGGAACGAAATGATGGACGCTGTCGATCAAGGTGATTCGGCGCAATACACTGTTGATGAAGTTCTCAATCCAACTGGCTGGGCTTTAATGAATTTCCTCATGGATGCGCGTACTGGACTTGGTCGTTTTCATGAATTTCGTATCTCTAATTATGAATTAATGATGCAGCTTATAGGGAAATGTCATGACCTCAGCATCGGTGAGATTATTGCACTTCCTGACGTTCAGGAGCGAGTGGAGCTGTTCCATAAACATGCCGAAATGGCCAAGACACAGATCAAACAATGTTCAACTGTCTATGGGAATTTAGTGGTATTGGACCTGCGTGAGGAAGAACCCATTTATGCCGTGAACCGTTTTATGATTTACGCGCTCTACCCCGAATGCAACATTTCTATCCATGTGATGTGGGGACTGAAAAAGCAAAATACGGTGTTTGCGATAGGGAAGTCTATTCTTAATCGTAGTTCTCGCGTCAATATTGGGGAACTTTGTCTCTCATACAATGGTGGCGGGCATGAGAATGCCGGGACATGTCAGCTCGGGAATGATGTGGCTAAAGAAAAATTAAAAGACATTACCGAGAAAATCCATGAATGGAATACTTCTCCGGTGCCGGCATAACAGCCAATGTGCGCAGGGATTGTGAAGGTAAGAATTTAGGGCCCTTCAAAAGTTCAACTTTTCCGGGCGATTGCGGCGTCACCCTCGTGCTCAACTTCTCATGTCTCCCCCTATATCTTGGAGTATTGCACGGGGAGATTTCTTGTACTCATGAAAGCAGCTGGTTTGATGAGGGGTCTTTAAGTCGTCAGGGTCTGACTGGAAAATAATAAGAGAATCCTTGTGAGTCTTGCGTTGAATTTTTCCTAATTTGAGCCTAACGCTGATTCTTTGCGAAATGGCAAAATGCTCGATTTTGTCCAAATTCGCAGACTAGCGTTTGTTTGCCTCTTTTCGGTGGCGAGGGGGGTTACTTTATGGATCCTTGGTATTGAAGCCCAGTTGTTTGTCGGTGAGGGCCTCTGGCTGTTTGCCCATGACCTTTTCTACGGATTTTCTGAGTTTGTCTAGACTTACTTTCTGCCGTGTCGCACTCAAGGTTTTTACGACATCGTCCAAACTTTTTTCTCGTTTCGTTTTGGCATGAATTTCATGGTCCAGTTTGCGCAGGATTCCAACAGCCTTGGCTGTCACTGCACCGCTGGCACGGTTCACATCGAGACGGTCAATTTGCCGAGCCCACTTTTTGAGTTTTTTGAACGCCTTCTGATAATGGTGTTCGGTGATTGTGCCAGATCTCCACATGATTTTAAGTGAGTAATATTCTGCGATGCCTTCGACAATCCAGTCATCACCTTTTTCGGCTTTAAGCCGGGTTGTGACGTGCATGAGTTCGTGGATCAATGTGCTTGTAGCATTCTCGCTTATCAGAGGCCGGCTAGCATGCAAGTACAGAGAGTTGGGCCCTGAGAGTCCGCCGCGCCACATTTGGTCTCTGGCACTTACGATGAGTAGACGTTTGGGCATGTTAGGAACCACCCGGCGGATTTTAGGTAGATTCCAGTTGAGCATAGCGAGGATGTCCATCCGTCGTACGCCCTGATCCATTGGACCTGCCACAGATACCTGAACGCCGGCAATCTTTTCCCGACGTACCCCCAGACGCCCAGCGGCCATCCATCCAGTGGGCCGATCGAAACTCCGATGTACATGTTCAACCCGGTAGATATTTTTTGTTATCTCTGGGTAGGCTGTGACAAAGGTCCAACCGTGGGGCAGGTGGACGTGCAATGAGGCATCTGCCTCCGCCTCGTCATGTTGGTCAGTTTGGACGGCGGGGAAAAAATCATCTCCGCGAAACAGTGCCCAGTCGTCGGTCATGCGTGCATCGAATTGACCATTGGCCCGTCGGGTATCCACAAGAACTTGAAACGACAACTTCCCTTCCTCGTCCGGTGGAGACCAGGTGATGTATTCCCCCTCTACTTCAAGTTTGCCATTGGCCTCGAAGTTTCGGTGGCGCTGGGGATCGAAGTGCAGCTTTAACGACCAGATATTCTTGGTTGCCCCTTCGCTAAGTGTCATTGAAACCATAGCGAGATTCTCTTCAGGCTCCAACGAGAGATCGTACTGAAGTCCGTAGTGGTGGCTCTTAGTTTGTGCCTGTGCCATTCCGATAAACAGCAAGGAGGCGACGGCGAAGAGAAGAATCATGCCATAGAGCTCAATCCTCATAGCGCTGTTGACTGGGGATTGATTCTCTTTTTGGTGAGACTCAGCAGGTACTTGGTGGATGTCCAAAGAAATATGTGGCAGAAACGCACACTTCAAGTAGCCCGAAAGAAGGTTCAATAATTTTTGACACGATCGTACAAGATATGTGGAGATAGGGGGGCACGCTCGTTGGGGATGTATGTTTTTTGAACGGTCAATTTCCATATGCGCAGCAGGGGAAAGTACCCTGATGGGACAGCTCTTCACTTTCAGAAAAGGCTGAGAAGGAATACCAGATTGTTCCATTCGAATCACATTGCCATTGTTAGAGATCTGAGATCGATCCATAAGAAATTACCCAGATTCATAAGGTTGAATGAGTGTGGACTAAGGAGGACGGGAATAGAATCACGAATCTGCTTCGATGTAATTGATACTATCTAGGGCAGGCATTCTGCACATAGAATCGTTTTCTTAGCTCCCAGAAGAGAGGGTAAGATCTGTATACCATGAATGCGTAAATTATAGAAAGACTTTCATGACTATCACACAAATCAGTCAGATTCTTGATGATGCTTTGATCGTCTTTCCAAGAGTATTTTCTTTGCCTTTAGTCTGGATAGTGTAACGAATTAGATGAATGATGGCATTCGTGTTGAGCTCTTTGCTTGCTGTGACTGAGGATCAACGAATCTAATGCGGGCTAGCTTTCTGAGATGAAAATAGTCGAACACGATCGTCAAATTGGAGTAATTGTAGGCAAGCGACAATGATAGGTAATTCAACTAAGTTCCGGTTGAACCTTGGGTCACGATAGTTTCCATAACCAAGAGTCGTTTCGTTTGCATCCTGCGTTGGAATCCCACTCCTTTTGATGTTTCCATTACAGGAGTTCAAGTCACTGACCCCGCGGTATCAAACACTTAGAGGTACGTAGGGTCATTGAATTGGTTATAAAACGAAAAAAAATAAAGAAGTTGATCCTGACCGTTATTAATTCCAGTCCAATGTATAGTCATCCCAACCACGATCAGCCTATCATTCTGCGTAAATTCTGAATTCTCAGTTTTACTGAATGATCTGAGTCAAGTCTGTTTATCTACGTCGGTCTGGCGATAGACCAGTACTGGGTAGGAGGGAAGTGAAAGTGAATATTTACCTGAAGTGAGATTTATCTCAGAGGGAGTGTTGGTAGAGGAATTCTGCGAGAAGGGGTTCGTGTGATTGTTGAGTAGAAGCATCCAATGTTTCTTTGGATTGTTCAGGGTGACCGTCGTTGGTTTGTCATTGAATCCAAGAATAATCAGCATCCCTGGGGCACTTGGGTGCTTACGGTGTATAGTAAGGACGTTTTGTTTTTTGTGTATACCGACTCGTAACTGATGGCCTTTGACTCCAGGGCCTAATGACGGGTGTTGTTTCCGAAGTGTAATGAGTTGCTTGACCCATGCCGCCATAGAATGGTGCACGTCATTTTGTTCCGAAGCTGGCGTGAGACGTGATGTTTCGAACGTTGTTGTGGCATACGGGTCGGGGACCTTTTTCCATCCGAATTTTTTAAATTCTGCCAATCGGCCTTTTCGTACGGCTTCAATTAATTTCGTATCACTGTGATCGATAAAGTATAGAAATGGCGCTTGTTCCCCATATTCCTCACCCATGAAGAGAAGGGGAATGAATGGGGATAAGAGGGTAGAGGCCAGGAGCACTTGCTGCGCTGAATGGGGGATGAGCGTTGAGAGGCGATCACCTTGGGCGCGATTTCCGATTTGATCATGGTTTTGGGCAAATACGACAAATGAGGTCGCGGGAAGATGTGCGGCAGAGTTCCCATGCCGGCGGAGCCGGTGATGGGAATAGTCGCCTGAAAGGACGAAGTGTTTCTTGAGGGTAGTGGCGACATGATTGAGTGAACCAAAGTCACAGTAATAGCCTTGTTGTTCGCCAGTCATGAGACTGTGAATTGCATGGTGAAAATCGTCGTTCCATTGACCATCCAACCCGTATCCGCCTTTGGACGTTGGGGTAATGATTTTTGAGTCATTTAAGTCACTTTCGGCGATGACATATGCAGAACGTCCGAGATTCGCAGCCTCGGTATGGACGGCTTCAGTGAGTTCTTGAATGATAGGTTTTGGACTGAAATCGCAAATACTATGAATGGCATCTAACCGCAGGGCATCGATGTGATAGTCACGGATCCAATAGACGGCATTGTCAATGATGGTTTTGCGAACAGCGTCGCTGTGTGCCCCATCGTAATTGATTGCGTTTCCCCAAGGCGTTCGATAGAGAGCGGTAAAAAACGGACCAAACGCTCCCCAGTAATTACCTTCTGGACCAAGGTGGTTATAGACGACATCAAGGATAACCGCGAGTCCTTCAGCATGACAGGCATCTATCAGACATTGGAGTCCAATCGGTCCTCCGTAACTATTCTGTGGCGCAAATAAATAGGTGCCGTCGTATCCCCAATTTCTCGTGCCAGGAAATTGTGCAATGGGCATGAGTTCAATCGCGGTTATTCCCACTGTATTCTTCAAATATGACAGGAAGGGTATGATGGCCTCAAACGTTCCAGTTTTCGTAAATGTTCCAGGGTGAAGTTCATAGATGATGAAGTCTGATTGCAGTCGTCCTGTCCATTGATAATCAGTCCAGGGGAAAGCCTGAGTGTCAACGATTTCTGACGGGCCATGGACGCCTTCAGGTTGATAGCGGGAGACTGGATCTGGGAAGGTTGATTCTTCATTTAAGACATAATGATATCGTGTGCCGGATGAAATATGAGGGACGAGGGTGTGCCAATAACCGAAGGGTTGTGGGGCAAGAGGAATCGGGTTGCCAGTCTGCCCCTGTATGTGGACTGATAGAGATTCGGCAAAGGGTGCCCACATTCTAAATTCTGTTGTGCCTTTCTCTTTGACCAGAGCTCCGCTATCGAATGTCCAGATTGCTGAATGTTGTTTGGTTTGTGTTTCGTTAGTCATAGGCGTTTTTTTGAGATAGGATGACTAATACTCTTCGAGGTTCTTTCATGTTCATTATGACCTGGATTAATCATTTGCGCCAGTTTAGGGGATTCAGTATAGTGCGGATTGTTCCATTATCTTCAGATCTTTTCATTTTGGTTTACTCATCCATATAGGAGAATTGAATAGATGAAAATGTGGCCCGGCAGGCCCTATCCCCTTGGTGCGACGTGGGATGGCCATGGCGTCAACTTTGCGTTGTTTTCAGAGAATGCGACCATGGTTGAATTGTGCCTTTTTGGTCAACAGAATCAGGAACAAGAGACACATCGAATTCGAATTGAAGAACGAACTGATCAGGTGTGGCATGTGTATTTGCCAGAAATTCGACCCGGTCAAATGTATGGGTATCGGGTCCATGGGCCGTATGATCCGCAGGCTGGACATCGGTTCAATGCATCAAAGCTTTTGATTGATCCCTATGCCAAAGCGTTGACGGGTGTTGTGAAATGGTCAGAGGCCATGTTTGGCTATCGCCTTGGTGATTCAGGGGGAGATCTGGCCATAGATAATCAGAATAATGCGGGTAATGTCCCAAAAGGTATCGTGATCGATCAGGCCTTTACCTGGAGTGGTGATTGCCTATTAGACATCCCTTGGGAGAAGACCGTCATTTACGAGGTGCATGTGAAAGGCTTCACGATGCGGCACCCTGAGGTCCCAGATGATTTACGAGGTACGTATGCAGGTCTCGCCTCGCCGCCTATTATTGAGTATTTGCAATCGTTGGGTGTGACGGCGGTAGAGCTGTTGCCCGTTCATCATTTCGTGAATGATAATTTTCTGCTGGAACGAAACTTGACTAATTATTGGGGGTATAATTCTGTCGGGTTTTTTGCGCCTGACATTCGCTACTCCGCCTATAAAGATTTAGGGCGAAAAGTGTATGAATTCAAGACAATGGTCAAAACGCTTCATAGCGCTGGTATCGAGGTGATCTTAGATGTTGTCTACAACCATACCGGAGAAGGCAGTCATCTCGGGCCGACTCTATCATTTCGAGGCATTGATAATGCCTCGTATTACCGTCTCGTTCCTGATAATCCTCGCTACTATATGGATTATACGGGTTGCGGCAATACCCTGAATGTCCGTCATCCTCGGACGCTTCAACTGATCATGGATAGTTTACGATACTGGGTGTGCGAGATGCATGTTGATGGATTTCGATTCGATCTAGCCTCTGCGTTAGCAAGAGAATTACATGATGTAGACCGGTTGAGTGCCTTCTTTGACATCATTCATCAAGATCCTGTGTTGTCTCAAGTCAAATTGATTGCTGAGCCGTGGGACCTAGGAGAAGGTGGATATCAGGTCGGGAACTTTCCTCCTGGGTGGGCAGAATGGAATGGAAAATATCGTGATGATATTCGACGGTACTGGAAAGGGGATGGAGGCTTACTTGGTGAGATGGCGCATCGATTGTCAGGCAGTAGTGATTTGTACGGCGCTAGTGGTCGTCAACCCTATGCGAGCATAAACTTTGTGACGGCCCATGATGGATTTACCTTGAATGATTTGGTCTCGTATAACGAGAAGCATAATGAAGCTAATGGAGAAGAGAGTCGTGATGGCTCTGATGATAATTTGAGCTGGAATTGTGGTGCGGAAGGTCCAACTGATGATCTGAGTATCGTGGAGTTACGTGAACGGCAAAAGCGAAACTTTTTAGCTACATTGTTTCTTTCCCAGGGCATTCCCATGTTGTGTGGAGGTGATGAACTCGGACGGACACAGGGAGGGAATAATAATGCCTATTGTCAAGATAACGAAATCAGTTGGTTTGACTGGGACCTCACCAAGCCGCAGCAGCAGTTATTTGATTTTACTCAACTGTTGATCCATTTAAAAAAGACTCACCCGGTATTTCGACGACGACGTTTCTTTCAAGGCCGACGAATTAGGGGCTCTGAGGTAAAGGATATTGTGTGGTTTGGGTCTCATGGTAGAGAGATGACTGACGAAGACTGGGATATGGGTTTTCGTACATTAGGTATTCGCTTGGCAGGAGATGCGATTGAGGAAAAAGGCATTCGAGGAGAAGCGATTGTTGATGATACGTTCCTTCTTTTGTTGAATGCCCATCATGAGGATGTGCCGTTTACCCTCCCGGCACATAAAAAGCGTATACGGTGGGAATTGCTTATTGATACGTCTCTTAGCTGTGATCCTAAAACTGTACGACGGATCAAGCTTATGAAAGGAGGCCATCCCTATACCCTGTCGTCACGCGGTTTTGTTCTTTTGCGTGCTCACTAGTGATTGCATTTCTCATCGCTTGTCGCAATGTAGTAGGGTTCTCTACTCGAGATTCGAGCGATGATGTTGACTATCCCCGTTCTCCCACAAACCGCTTTCCCCGTTCGACGAGATCATCTACGGCCTCACGTGCATCTTCAGAAAACTCATTCACCCGTTCTCCAGCATCCTCGGCGAAACCCTTGATTTTTCTTCGTGTTCTGGTCCCAGATTGGGGGGCCATTAAGATTCCCATTCCCGTGCCGATGACAATGCCAGTAATAAATGCGAGGCCGCCGAGTAAGATATATCGTGAGTCCGTATCCATGTGCTACTACTCCCTTCTCTCCTATTATGAGACCACCCCGTTTAGACGAGGCCAGTGTTTCGGTTCATTTATTCCTACTCCATTGGCATATTCTAAAGGAAATGCGGGTAGTTTACCAATCTCTGCGAGATTGTCGACGATATCTTGAGGCGAACCCCAATCACTCCACAGAACTTTTTCCAACTCAATGACTGCGAGTTTTGGTGTCAGTTGTAAGAAGTCAAAGAGTGACGTGTCCCAGAGTTTGGGATTGTTGAAAATCTTCTCGAGCACGGCTCGTTCGTAGGAGGTTCCAATGGCATCCTGTAGTTCATCAAATAATTCCATCATTTGTGGAAGGTACTGCCATCCTAAATTCCACAGCACTTCCACCTTGGCAGTTAAGACTGAGGTATTGGATAAGTAATGTGTGGGGGGAAAGGCTTCCTTTTCCATTTCGAGAGATGACTCATGAGAGAGATCTCTGACGCCGTAGACTGGTATGCCATAGATCCATCCAAGTTGTTGATCTAACGCGATTGAACCACCTGGTGGTTGATGGCTAGATTTCGCTGCTCCAATCAAAAAAACATGATCGCTAAATCGTTCCGTCGACCATACTGATCGTTGAATTGTCTTTAAGAATACATCTTCGGGATACACAAAGTGATCTGAAGGGTAGGCGACAACCAATGCCTGTGGCTCTTTTTCTAGCAAATAGGTGAGGGCGAGAAAAAGACTGACGACCATCCCACGGTGTTGGGGTTCTGTGATGATCGAGCCAGGAAGACGGCCTTCAAGGTGGGTACAGGTTTCATGAAGGTAGGTTTTTTCTACCACTGTAATTTTACAATTTGGATGACTTAATTGATCGGCACGATCCCAGGTGTGCTGGAGCATCGATCGAGATCCAACAAATGTGCAAAATGGAGTTGGTTTGTTGCACCCGAGCCATTGTTCAAGGAGAGGGCGGGTAAAGGAGTTCTTTTCTCCAGTCAAGATGACTGACCAGAGTGGGAGTTGTTTGTGTTGGGTAGTGGGCATGGCATCCCCCTTTCGGTGTTGATTACTACCAACGGCGGACATGAAATTCGTGTCGTTGTGTTTGATTTGGTACGCCTCCTAACTTCTTACTGCAAGAAATGAGATCGAACCCTATCGGCCGCACACGATTTTGCCTCGTCACCAACATTACCCTGACGGCATGGACGATATCTTTTAAACTATTACTGCTTATTTAAGGGAATAAACAATGCCTCCCGCCAAAAAAACTTGTTTGTGAACTATTTCCATTACATCTTAGAGTTGTCGCTTGAGTCGATGTCATATTGCAATGTGAAAAACCTGAAATGATTCAGCAACACTCCAGCCATTCATGGGATGGAATGAATTTTAATTGTCTCGCAATAGGTGAGTAACGTCAAGTTTTATGAGGGGAAATCCTATGTTAATGATGAGCAAGGTAGACCATGAGGAAACTATGACCATATTTCTTTAGACCCGGCGAACATAACGGCGACTGGATCCTATCGTTCCTTATGCACTTCTACTGGTGGCTTTTTCCTTGGGCATCATGAGTCGATACGATTTAAGGCACAGTCATTGTAAGTTGAGTTCGCTGTCACCATGTTCATGAGTTGGGAATCTCAGCTAGATTGAAATGCACGGAGGAATAGTTCTGTGTCCTGGCTCCAAATCACTTCGTATGCCATTGTATAATAGACTGTAGATTGCTAGATGAATGGGAGTGCCTGGAGTCTTGGGATCTACGTAACTTTTCTTGCGGTAAGATTGGTCGTGTGGTATTTGAAAATGAATGTCTTTCAGAAGTAAACATAAAGTTTTTCAACTATGTAGGTGATGATTGTGCTGGATGTATCGTGTCCCTATATTCGGGATTCGAAGTCCTGTATTTTTTGTAACTGAGTACTGAATATTAGTTGTTTTTCATGCAACATTCTAGAAAGAGACTGAGTCATGTGCGCGCATTAGCTGATCATTTTGGTCTCGCTTCTTCTTATGCGGATGGAGTGGGGGTTGAGCGAACTCTGAGTTCTGAAGCGCTCGTATCTATTTTGACGGCTATGGGAGTGCCTGTCGACGCCATTGAGCAAGGCCTAGAACCGAGCCATGAACGATCTTGGCGGCAGCTCGTTGAAGATGTCGTCGTTATTACCGAGGGCACAAGACGGCCGTCCTTGTTGATATCTATTCCTCTCGGACCTCATCGGTTAGAAGAAGTGCGCATCTCTTGGACTCTTACAGATGAAAAGAAGAAGAAACTGTCATTCTCTTATTATGGCAAGGATTGTCAGATCATTGACCAAAAACGCCTTGATCACGTGACTTACGTTCGCGTCCTTCTTCCACTCCAAGTGTTTTTAGATTTAGGATATTATGACCTGTCGCTTTCAGTCAAAATAGACAAGGAGTCCGTAGCGGGAAATACATTCATTATTGTGGCTCCACGGCAATGTTATTTGCCCCGGAGTCCCTCTCAAAGCTTTGGTGTGAGCATACAACTCTACAATTTACATAGCACGCAAAATTGGGGCATTGGTGATTTTCGAGATCTTCGAGGGTTGCTTCGGTGGGCAAGGAAAGATCTTCGGGCTTCGACCATTGGCGTCAGTCCACTTCACGACACAACGGTTGGTGTGCATAGTCCGTATTCTCCTTCAAGCCGATTATTTTTTAATTCATTGTATTTAGACCTAGAAGCAATACCAGAGTTTCGTTCAACTCCAGCCATTCAACGACAGTTCCAGAGTAAACGTTTTCAAAAAACTTTGCAGGGTTTACGTCTTAGTCGTTTAGTGCAATATGATCAGGTCCGTTCGTTGAAAATGGAAATGTTAGAACGCTTATTTGGTGCCTTTCAGCGACAACATGTGCGACCTCAAACGACTCGTTTTCGAACCTTTCGTCGATACTGTGTCACTCAACAGGAATATCTTGAGCCGTACTGTCTTTTTCAGGTGTTATCAGAACAGTTTGGTACGTCTGCCTGGCGTCAGTGGCCGATGGCGTATCATCACCCTCAAAGCAATGATGTCCAATCCTGTTTGCAGTCACGTCAAGATCGAATTTGTTTCTTTCAATATGTGCAGTGGCAATGTGAGCAGCAATTGGCTGGGCTTGACCGGATAGCTAAGCGCCTCAATCTTCCCTATAAGCTCTACCATGATTTACCTGTTGGTGTGCATCCCGATGGAGTTGATGCATGGATATTTCAGGATGAGTTGGCAGCAGGGGTCACATTAGGTGCGCCACCAGACAACATTAATCTTCAGGGACAAAATTGGGGTTTGATGACTCCGGTGCCATGGCGCATGCGTTCGGCTGGCTATCGATTTTTTATTGAGACCATTCGTCGGAATATGCAGTATGCTGGGATGATTCGTATCGACCATGCCCTCGGGCTGTTTCGGCTCTTTATCATTCCTGAGGGACAGATGGGGGAAGCTGGCACCTATGTGAAGACTCGGGTTGATGAGATTTTGGCCATTGTCGCATTAGAGAGTGTTCGTAATCAGGTGATGGTGATTGGTGAAGATCTAGGGGCCGTCACGCCAGAAATTCGTGCACGTTTAGCTAAGGCAGGCATTTTGTCCTATAGACTCATGCCATTTGAGAAAACACCGACGGGGAAATTTCGAACGCCCAAGCGATATCCAAAACAGGCCATGGTCTCTTTCGATACTCATGATCTTCCAACCTTGAAGGGGTATTGGGCAGGACGGGATATTGAAACAAAGACTCAGGCGAATTTGTATCAGACGAAACAGCAAATTGAACAGGAATGGGAAGTCAGAATGCAGGATCGTCTTGCCTTCCTAAGGGCGTTGGTGAATGAGAAGCTCTTGCCGAAGCAGGTCTTGAGTCAAATTCCATCACAGGCACCTGATTCATTTATTTACGGGGCTTACGCTTACTTGGCTCGAACGCCGTGTCGGGTGTTGATGATTACTCTTGAAGATCTATTGGGTGAATTTGAAGCGCCTAATTTACCGGGTGCTTCCGAAGATGCCTATCCATCATGGCAACTACGATTGCGTCAGTCTCTTCAGTCTTTTCGACACGACTCTCGAATCTCGTTGATGGTAGAATCCATCCCGGCAATCCGTAAATTGAAAAAACGTGAGCAGATCTAGAGGGTAACCTCAATCCGCCACACCTTTAGGGGCTATGGTGACCTGTGCGGAAAACATAAGCGAATTAGATTGACTGAGGTTTCTTTGTTGAGGTGCTGTTCTTTTCTTCGGTGAAGTTCTTGCTGAGTTGCGGCATCTATAAGACCCATGTCAAGATGGAGAGTTCTCATGTGAGTCAGTGGCATGTTGATGACGATTGTTATTTTTTTGGATAGACGAATGTTGATGGAGAATTCATGATACATGTGGTGAGCCAATCAAGTGCTAGCCTAGCTGATTGGGCGGAGCAGATTACTCAGTCCTTCGTGACCAGTGTGTCTGATGCCATCGCATTTTTTCCGGTTCTCTTAGAGTCTCTCTTATTGTTGTTATTTGGGTTTATGCTCGCCAAGATTGTAGGGTCCGTTTTGAGCAGGCTTCTTCAATTTTTAGGGCTTGATCGTCTGTTGGGTCGAACTGCCATTGAAACATTATTAGAGCGATCAGGTACTAAAAAGCCTGTTTCCGAAATATTGGGGATTACAGGCTTTTGGGTTACACTCCTATTATTTCTGATTTCGGCTTCTAGAACTGCCGGATTAACGATTATTTCTGAAGCGTTAACCAGTCTGGCTTACTATATTCCCAAAGTTGGCATTGCGATTCTTATTTTAGTTTTGGGTCTCATGGCTGCCAATTTTGTTCGCGAATTAATTTTATTGGCATGCAATACGGCAGGCATTGTTCAGGGAGCGATTGTTGCTCAGGCATTTTATGTTGCGGGGATACTCCTTATTGTGGTGACGTCGATTAATGAGTTAGGAATTGATACCAGTTTATTGAATAATACGATTACGCTCATTGTGGCTGGGTTGATCGCTGGCGCAGCCCTGTCATTTGGTCTCGGTTCCCGTGCAGCGGTATCGAATTTGATTGCCGCACATTATCTTCGGACGGTCGTTAGAGTTGGTTTACATGTCAAAATTGGGGCTGTGCATGGTACGGTTGTTGCGGTGACCCCAGTCTCCATAGTTTTAGAAACTCATGAGGGGCGAGTCGTCATTCCAGCCTCGCAATTTAATGATGCCACTGCGGTAATTTCTAGTCCAGAGAGCTAAGATGGAACCAGAAGATCGATTGCTTTTAGGCTATGTCCAGACTCATCCGCTTGAAGCAGCGCGACGGTTTGAATCTATGAAAGTCGATGAGTCGGCTGCCTTACTTGCAGCTTTACCATCCGCGGATGTCGCGTCAGTGCTTGAACACTGCCTACCGGGGCCTGCCTCTAGGATTTTATCTCGACTATCGGTAACGATGGCGAGCAACATTATTACGGAGCTGTCGACCTCTTCAGCGATTGGTGTGCTTCGTCAGTTTGATGACGCACTTCGTATAGATTTGTTAGAACGATTGGAGAAAGCCATTGGGTCGAGTTTGAGACGGGCTATGCGATATCCTCCCCATACGGCCGCGAATGTAGCGGACCCGCGGGTATTATCACTACCACCAGATATTTCGGTGAAAGAAGCCTTAGCCTCCATTGCTCGTGATTTACGCAATACGACCTATTATGTGTATGTCATTGACCGCGATACAAAGTTGGAAGGGCTCGTGACCTTAAAACAATTGATTGCAACCGATAAGGATCAAATCATTGGCTCCATAATGACCACAAAGGTTGTGACTTTATCGGCAGAAGCGAGCATTGACGAAATACTTCAACATCCCCAGTGGGCACGGTTTCATACCTTGCCTGTGATTGATCGATGGGGTACGTTCTTAGGGGCGTTACGATATCGGACTCTTCGAGGCATAGAACAAGAACATGTGCTCAACCCAGATCCTGGTCCCTTGAGTCAGGCCTTAATTCAGCTCTGGGAAGTCTATTCCTTAGCTGGGATTGGCATCATGACTGATATGGTCAAACCCATGGATTCAGATCCTACAGTCAATGAGCGTATCGTCGCGACGGGTCGAAAGGAGACGCGCTGATGTCACACCAGGTTATTCACGAAGCATTTTTTACGGATTATCATGAGGAAGCGGCCCAAATCCTCGAAACCTTTTCCATTCCGGATATTTTGCGGTTACTTCAAGCGACGGGCGGGAAGAATGCTGCCAATCTTCTTTCTTGTTTGAGTCCTTCTCTTGCGGCAGAAATTATCACCGTGATGCCCACGGATCTTCTCTCAAAAACACTCGCGGAATTGTCTCCTACGATTGCTGCTTCCTTATTGCATCGTGTGGATGAAGGCTTTCAGGAAGCCATTCTCCATCGAATTCCATCTAAAAACTCTAATGAAATTCGTGCACATATGGAATATCCTGCCGAAAGCGTTGGGAGTTTGATGGATCCGTCAGCCTTTGCCCTTCCTGAGGATTTCACCGTAGAAGATGCCATTGTCCAGATTCGAAACAAGGCGTCCAAAGATATTCATGACCTTTATGTGATAGATCGGAATCATACGCTTGTGGGAAAGTTGTCCCTGCGTGACCTTCTCTTGGTGGCTCCTGATGAGCGACTGCAATGCGTCATGCATCAAGATTTGCCAGCAATTCATCCGCTTGAAAATCGTGAGCAAATCGTCGAACTCTTTAGTGAACGACATTTATTTACTATTCCTGTCGTTGACCTCGATGGTATTCTTCTCGGAGTCATTCGGAACGAAGATATTGTGAAAGCGAGTCAGGAAGATGCCACGGCCGACCTGCAGACGATGGTGGGTGCGAGTAAAGATGAACGAGCCCTTTCTCCTGCATGGTTTTCTGTAAGAAAGCGATTGCCGTGGTTACAGATAAATTTATTGACGGCTTTTATGGCGGCGTTTGTGGTTGGTATGTTTGAGGAGACCATTGCGAGAGTGACGGCGTTGGCCGTGTTGTTGCCGGTAGTCGCTGGGCAGTCAGGTAATACCGGAGCGCAATCGTTGGCTGTGGTGATGCGTGGATTAGCGTTACGTGATATTCGTCCCTCACAGTGGTTGAAAGTGAGTGGCAAGGAAGTGTATGTCTCATTTTTAAATAGTCTCGCCATTGCTTTTATGGCTTGTCTTGCCGTTGCACTCTGGAGTCATTCGGTTGGCCTTACTCTTGTGATTGGCATCTCAATGATTGTTTCAATGGTGATTGCTGGTTTGTCTGGAGCGATCATTCCTTTAACTTTAAAAGCCTTAAAACAAGACCCAGCGCAATCTTCCTCAATAGTCCTCACGACAATTACCGATGTGGTGGGGTTCTTTAGTTTTCTTGGACTCGCCACTATCTTTTCAAAGTTTCTTGAGTTTTAAATTCGTATTTCCAAATATTCAGATTTCTCAATGATGGTGTTTGCCTCATTTCTGGGAATTCGTGTGTTCTCACACAATAGAGTTTGCTTCCATTGCATATTGCCTTGATATACAAGGTCAGCTACTATCTTTGTCTTCATCGTCTTTCATCTAAGGAGGTAGTATGAGTAAAGCCACTGAGACGCAGACGAAAAAAGAAGTACCTTTAGACCGTGATATTGTACGCTTCCGAGATCAGTTGTCCGTCCTCAAAGGTTATTTGAGAACTGAACCGGATTCTGAGGTGTTACTTGAGTTTGATGCAAAATGTGTCGACCTCATCGGTGAAGTCTTAGGGAGTTCGTCTCCAATGATTGAAGCCTATGAATATGCTACGGTGGGGGAAGCCGCTGGACTCATGAATTGGCCTGACGAAGCCCCGGAGGGTATGACTCATGAATCGGAACGAGAAAATCTACGACAACGGTTACGAGTTTTAGAAACCTGTGTTGCCGACCTAGAAACTCGACGAGCAGCAGCCACTCAGGGTGCTCGTCGAAAAAAAATCTCTGGTCCTCGAGTATCAGAGTATATGTCACCGACGGTTCGTTCAATTTCTGCGGATGCGACTCTTAAAGAGGCAGGGCAATCGTTTAATAATTTAAAAATTGGCTCGTTATTAGTTCAGAGTGGTGATGAATATGTTGGGTACATTACTGAAACCGAGCTGACGAGAGAAGTGGTCGGAGGAGAGCTGGATGCCTCGACGACCACGGTGAAAACCTGCATGCGGGAACCTCTGATCACGATTGAAAGCAGTGATGGGATCGTGGAGGTCGTGAGGTTGATGAAAGAGAAGGCCACCCGACATGTAGCTGTCACAGAAAATGCACAAATTATTGGTGTGGTGTCAGTCTCAGATGTGCTGCGGTATTATTCAGGTGTCAGTTAACAGTCATATTTTTTGACGGCGATGGTGACCCGTTACGGGTGATCGGTATTCGAATGTTCTCTGTCTGTTTTTTGAAACGCCAGATAGGACCAGACGGGAACCAATCCGAATCCTGTCAGTAACAAACAGGGTATCCAACTCGTAGGCCAAGGAACCCAAGTAGGGCTGGGACTCTGCACAAGAAATGAGCCAAGTCCTATTAGAATACAATAGAGTGAGAAGGCTGTGATCAGGGTAGTCAAAAGACTGCTCCTCAGTGTGGCTAGTGATGTACTTGGCAGTCGATTGCACTGCTCAGCAACCGGCCCCCAAAAACCAGGAGGGAGGGTTCGGCGATAAAATTCCTCTAAGTGCTGTGGACATTCTGGTTTTGTGAGAAGCGAGATGAGGATACCTACAGCTGTGGATGCCACAGCCATAATCAGGAGTCGTACGGCTTCTTCTGTTTCACTAGGTTGCAAAAGTAGTATCGGGGCAAGCACGAGGGATGTCGCAATACTGGCCAGCTCACCCCATGCGTTCAGGCGCCACCAAATCCATCGTAGAATGAGTATTGTCCCAATCCCTGATCCTAGCAAGAGGCTAATATTCCACGCCATTTGAATCGATGAGAGAAAGGGCATAATGAAGAGGGTCATGAGCAAAATCAGTATATTTGAGCCGCGTGCGATCCATACCAACGAACGGTCTGACGGAACACGTTTGAGCCATTGTTGGCAAATAAAGCGCTTATAGATGTCATTGGTCCAGTAGGATGCTCCCCAATTCAAGTGTGTATCGATGGTTGATGCTAATGCGGCTAGCATGCCAACGAGCATGAATCCTCGAAGCCCGCTCGGCAAGAATTCGGCCATGCCTCGTACAAACGTACCCTCTCTTTCAGCGGCATAGCTAGCATTGATGGTTCCAAGTTCTGGTGGAAAGAGAAGTAACAGCCCTAATCCTAAGGGAATCAAAATTAAGCTCCTGATCACGACTTGGGCAACCGTAAAGATGACAGCCGCTTGCTTGGCATCATGGTTACTGCGACATGCCATTGACCTCTGTGCTAAATATCCCGTGCCGTCAGCATTCATTTGAAAAAGCCATTGAAATCCGTACGCAAGCAGAAGGGTAAATGACGCATATTTGGCATCTGACGGCGTGAATGCAACGAGTTGGGTAAAGGTCAGATTTGCGGGGCCAACTGGTTGGTACATGTCGGTGAGTTGTTGGTGAAGGCCATCAAGTCCTCCGACGTGCTGAATTACGTACCAGGCAAATATTCCACTGGCGATAATTGCAATGCCAAACTGTACGATGTCTGTGGCGACCACGCTTCGCAAACCACCAGTGGTTGAATACAGCAATGTGACGAAGACAATCGCGCCAATAGAGAGAAGATTATTTGTCGATAGAATCCAGGTGGTTTGATCTGATATCGCAGTCAACGTAAATGAGATCTGTGCCCACTGAACCATGTTGAGGATTGGATGGTAGAGGTCGGGGGGAAGCCAGTCATTCCATTTCAGAAAAGGTTCGGCCAATCGTGTTGCCGCCAAAAGCACCATGGCGAGTATGGTACAATTGACGATGGTTCCAAAGTAAATGGCCTTGATCCCACGCAAAAATGCGGCTGCTGGGCCGCTATAGCGAAGCTCGGTCAGTTCCGCATCGGTGAGAACTCCTGCCCGACGCCAACTTGAGGCAAGGAGAAAGCCCATTAGCAAAAAAGCTAGGGCATAGATCCAGAGCCGCCAAAGTGCAAAGATGCCTGAGGTGGCAATGAGCCCGGTGACGAGTAAGGGCGTGTCTGCTGCAAATTGGGTGGCGGCCATGCTGATGCCGGCTTGCCAGCCTTTGAGTGATCGGCCTGCCAAGAAGTATTCATCAAGGTTTTGCGAAGAGATGGATCGTGAGCGAAAGCCACTGAATAGAGCATACGCGATAAATGACAGGACAATGAATAGATCAAGAGAGCTCATAGGGCGATGAACGGATCGTGAGTTATTCAAATGCTAGTAAAATCGCCAAGACTAAATGTTATCGCACGTATCAGGAGGATTTGCACAGAACCAGAATGGTATGGGAAAAGTTTCTATTGATCAATTTCCTACATGATGATTTTACAATAGCTGAAAAAGTGAGGGTGTAAGCAACCGGTGGATACATTTCTGCAAATTTTATTAGTGACCAGTTTTCTCATCCATGGAGTGTTGAAGAATCTTGTCATTGGCGGAATTCCAATTTTGATGCTGACGTATTATCGAGGACGCCATGGTGATGTAAATGATTATTATCGTTTACTGGCTAGAGGAATGAGTCGATTAGCGCCTGTGACCCTGAGTCTTGCCATCGTGTTCGGTCTTGTGACATGGGGATTGGTGTCACTGCAATACGAGTGGACCTTCACTACATGGCTTGGCTCCTCCGTCGGAGGATGGATGATGCTTGTCGTTCTTCTTCTCCTTGGGGTTTGGGGTGTCGTCACCATGAAACGTAACGGTCAAAGAGAGACCGAAGTGTCTTTGGGCATCGGAATTCTCGTGACCAGTTGTATAATCATGATTGCTGGGATGTTTGTGACTTCGCATATTGACCTGTTGACGCAGTCCACTTCTACCGAAACGATATCTGTTGGGGGTTATAATGATCGCTCAACCTTCTGGCCACGATTTCTTCATGTCATCTTTAGCGGTATTGCGATTACCGGCATGGCGCTCACGCTTTTGGGTAGTCTGCGGCCGCAATGTCATGAAGATCGAGTCGTCGATCCAGCTCCCTATGATATTCGATTAGTTCGGTATGGCGTGGGGTGGGTGCTGGGAGGGACTGTGCCGCAAGTCGTCGTAGGTCCTTGGTTCATGTTGGCGTTACCATCGGATGTGCGGTTTTATTTAGTTGATGGTACTAGTGTGGCCTCGTTGATCTTTTTTATGAGCTTAACGTTCACTCTCCTTTCGTTAGTCTTGCTCAATTCCTCACTCTTGGTACCTCAAAAAATTGGGTTGGTGTGGGGTGGGGTGGGGAGTCTAGTCTTGACAGTCGTGTTCATGGTTTTGGTACGAGAAGAAGTGCGGAAAGTATGGATGATAGGACAGGGACAGAGCATCGGAGTTGGTGAACTCTCATGGATTGTAGTCCTGAGTGTTGTCGGGATTACGTTGGGAGGGTTGTTTGTCGGTGGTCGATATGTCACATTATTGCAGAATCAGAGAGCGGTAGGTTCATAAATCATCGGTTATGCCGAAAAGAATTGAAAAGAAACGTCGTTTTCTATTGAAGGATTATTGATGCATATTTCAGATGTTTTTACACAACAGAATCCAGCTATTAGTTTTGAGTTTTTCCCACCTAAGACAGAGGCCGCCTCGGAAGAACTCTTTCGAACGATTTCCATGCTCATGCCGTTGCAGCCTGCTTATGTCAGTGTGACCTATGGCGCTGGAGGTACGACCCGTGAACGAACCCATGACTTAGTGGTCAAACTTCGTAAAGAAACGGATCTCACAATTGTTTCTCATTTAACTTGTATCGGATCGAGTCAGGATGAAATCCGACAAGTTTTATCCAAGTATACTCTGAATGGCATTGACAACATCATGGCATTGCGGGGAGATCCTCCCAAAGGGGAAATTCATGCAGAGCCGCCTGCTGACGGGTTTGCGTACGCCTCAGATTTGGTAGTGTTTCTCAAAAAACAATTTCCGCAGATGGGAGTGGGCGTGGCCGGATTTCCCGAAGGTCATCCTGGGACACCAAACCGATTAGCCGAAATCGATCACTTAAAGAAAAAGATTGATGCGGGTGCTGACTATATTTGTACCCAGCTTTTTTTTGATAATCGTGATTTCTATGATTATTGTGAACGTTGTGATATGGCAGGAATTAAGGTGCCGATCATCGCAGGGATTATGCCGATCACTTCTCGGAAAGGAATGGCTCGTATGTCGGAGCTTGCATTGGGGGCACGATTTCCAGCGAAATTACTTCGAGCGATGGAACGGGCAGAAACTGATCAGCAAGCCGAACATGTTGGGATACATTGGGCGACAGAGCAAGTCCATGATCTCATTGATAACAAAGTCCGAGGCATTCATTTCTATACCTTGAATAAATCCAAGGCGACCTTACGAATTTTCCAATCTTTAGGTATCCGTAGCTCCGATTGCTTCCAACAACATTTTCCTTACTAGGACACGTATAATCAACGTGTCCAGGGGGAGAAGGTATTTCCCTGAACAAACGGTCCTATCAAGTCCTGAACAGACCTGGCCGTCCCGTGTCCTAGCCTACCACGACTTTTCCTGTCCGCTCCTGTCAAAAAGCTGTACTGTTATTCAAAGACCTCACTAATCGTACTTACCTTAATTACGCCACTTCAATTCCTTATTTTATTGAGCGCCTCGTTACTAGATGAGCTAGGGTTTACCCTCCCCCTCTTTCGAGGAATAGTTCTGTGTTCCTGTCACCTGCGATCATAATTTACTGACGCAGCGTCGCTATGTAGCGAATAATCTATACCCCGATGCTCAGGGGTAATTCTGTGGTCCAATTATCCCGAATAGTTTCAGTCCTTTGCGGTGGAGTCTTTTTTAGCACAGGCGACAGAATTCTATTGTCAGTAAGTGATGCTCTCTTATGAGCAACCACAATAGTTGGAATGGCTCACATATGATACGAATTCATGACATCAGGATTTATCCGTGAAACGTGACATTCCTTCTCCAGAGTTGCACCTAGGGCTTACGTATGACGCGGATCATGACTCTAAGGCTTGGTTTTTGGCCATGCTTCCCAGGCCATGTATCCAACCTCTTGATGTCACGATTCATTTTGGTCTTGTAGGCATCGGTCATGTCCTCCTTCCGTTATTTTTCTTGCGTATGTCCTGTGGCAAGGAGCGGCTTCTGTTGGAAACTTCACTGAATCCTTTTCATGCCGATCTTCAGGGACTGACGCTCCTACGTCGTCTGTGCACTCAGGCCTCTTATCAGCTCCAGTTCCGCGGTCCCACGATAAATACCGAAGACAATTTTAATTTACCCAACACCCATCATGCCCTGTATCGCCAGGCAGTGGAACTGCTTGAAGCTCACCCACCATGGACAGCAACACAGTTTGTTCAAGCCCAATATCATCTTACCCAATCATGGTCTACTCCAGAGGAACGCTATAAAAATTTACAATGTCCTCCTAGCCTTCCAAGTTCGTTCCACAGTTAGCGTGGACGTCGTGTTATGTATTTTTTAGAATAGAGCAATTCCAATAAAATCCAGGTTAACCATACGGACTTTCCACGCAGTATCACATGTTTGAAGGGTACGGAATTTAATTGAAGTGGCTATAAGTCCTCAAGTGGGTTATCTGAAAAAAACAGGGATTCTATTTTCGACGACGTGTTAGGCTCAGGATATTGCTCTGTTCAGAGAGGGAAGGGAGATAGTTTTCCCTACTCCTCAACATCGTCAATCAATTCCTACATGGTTGGAACTTGCGTGAGGGTCGTAGCGATCTGATCACGATCCATGTCAGTAGATGTATTCATAAAAAACTTAGTGGCAGACTGAGGTCCGGTGGACCTGTCGTTGTCATAGTCCTTCCATAAAACTTGGTAGTCACCAACGTTGTGGGCGCTGATGCTCATATGCCTGGATTGATGGTGATGCTTATCGTTTAGGTCTGGCCTGGCCTCGGAGACGAAAGACCAAGGAACCCTAGGCCTCCCTTAAAAATATTCTCTTCCACACGGCCATTTACGGCGGAGTTTACGACTGATAATGGATATGATTCTGTTGTTGCTGTCGAAGCATTTCTCAAAGATGGGAGTTGTTTTGATATCAATAAATGAGTGCGCGTTCTTCAAAATCAAAAAGACTATTATACGCCACATCCTTTTCCAGAAGGATACGATGATGGTGCACGTTGTTTGAGAATATGCCTCCCTTCTGTTCATAAATTTACGTTCCCTAAGCTGCCCATGATGGGTCATTCTAGGCAAGGTGCAGGCCAGACTTTCAGAGAGTTTTCAGTAGTTTTTATTGATCCCCTTAACGAATCCCGCTTCGTTCGTATGTTTCTTGGCACCATTTTCAGATTAAGTAATTTTCGACAAAGTCCGAATAAGAAACAATCTGCATGAAGATGCTGTATAAGCCCCTGCATATGCTCATGTTACCTTCCTGAGACCAATCTCTGAGGGAGCATATCGTCACAGTCTTTTTATTGTTGAAAATTCCTATTTAAAAAGAATTTAGGAATTTATTGGGAATGACTATACCGCCAAAAAATATCAAAAACCGCAGGTGTTCCTTCAATAATCAACTACGATTATTGGTCTCTCTTAAATGTTAAACATGCCCTAGGAGTAGCCGTAGTCGATGCATATTCTTTTTGTTGCTCCTCAGCCATTTTTTGAAGATCGAGGTACCCCGCTAGCCATCCGACAAGTGCTCCAGGCACTGAGTGAAAGTGGATGGAAGGTTGATCTCCTAACATACCCCATGGGCCATGAACTCACATTGCCAGGATTGCTTACTATTCGAGTAGGGAAATTCATCCCTATAGTGCATGTTCCAATTGGGTTCTCTTTTCAGAAAATTTTGCTTGATATCGTTTTAAGCATAAAAATGTGGAGTCTGCTTAAACAAAATACTTACGACTGCATCCATGCTGTCGAAGAGATGGCGTACCCTGCCACAATTCTCGCCAATTGGAGGAAAGTTCCTGTTATTTGCGACATGCATTCTAGCATTCCAGAGCAGATGAAAAAATATTTACTCTGTCGAACGATCGTAGTAAACCGCATCTTGCGTTTATGTGAAAAATGGCTCATCCGTAATGCTAATGGCGTGGCTTGCAGTTCTGGGATGGTGCAATTGGTGCACACCATAGCCCCATCTGTTCCGTCGCATGCGTGGCTCTTTGCTGCTGAAGAGGTCAATGTCTCTGATGCAGTCTGCAAAGTATTACGCAGGCAACTTGGTATCTCTGATCGATCACGGGTTGTTTTGTACTGTGGTAACTTTGAATCCTACCAGGGGTTGTCCATGTTGGCAGAGGCTCAGTCTTATGTGTTTCGAAAATTTCCTGATGTGGTGTTTCTTTTTGTTGGGGCCACGAATGCGACTCACGAATTTCAAGATAGTAAGGGTATTATTGTGGTACCTCGACAACCACAATCAGAAATTCCTCGTTATCTTGCAATGGCAGATGTGCTCGTCTCTCCGAGGGAAAAATGCAAAAATATTCCTCTTAAAGTTTTCGAATATATGGCTGCTGGTAAACCCATTGTGGCGACTGACTCCTCATCTCATAGGGCCATCCTTGATGACGATCGGGCAGTGCTTGTACAACCCTCAGCTCATGAACTTTCAAACGGTATTATTTCAATTCTCAAGAACCCTCATGAAGCTAAGCGCCTGGGGAGTATCGCTCAAAGTTACGCCAGGCAAAATTTCAACTGGATTGAATTTAAAACGACGGTTTTGAAATTTTATTCTCGCAGTGTAAACGAATGAACTATCGTGGGAAAAATACATGACGCAAACGCTTCGGCGTGGCCATGGTTCTTGCAACGATAGCTATTTAGTAGGTTCACACCGAGACAGCCTCATTGCCGTTTCGATAGCTCTGAAAGCTAGGAGAAGACTAAGTGTTTGATGATAGACGGTCATGTAAATTTGGATGCAAGCCATGATGTCATGTTTTGATCATCTCAATTTGTTTCAGGCCGGGAGTTTGTGGGGGCGGTGATAAGGGAGACTGAAAACAACTCGATCGTGAATGTCATTGTATGCTTGAACAATGAAATGGGAATACTATCATGATTCAGTCGACAATTCATTCGATGCGCGTAGATGAAAAGCTTTTCGATGGAAATTTATTGAATCGTCATGTCACGTCTTCGCCCAAAGTCTCAGTTGTGATTCCAGCATATAACGAAGAACATAATATTGGGCAGGCTGTGAAAGCCATTTTTAGTCAGCATCGAAATGGGGTGGATATCGAAGTGATTGTCGTAGACGATGGATCGACAGATGATACGGTAGAGAAGGCACGTTCCGCTGGAGCAAAGGTTCTAGAATTAAATAAAGATGGAGGCCAGGGTAAACCTGGAGCCGTTCGAAATAAAGGTGCAAGAATTTCAACTGGTGATCCGATTATTTTCTTGGATGCTGACTGTGTTGTCGATGAAGGCTGGCTTCAAGCGATCCTCGATGGTCATGCGAATGGTGCTACTATTGTGGGAGGGGCTCTCGCGCTTCCTCCAGGATTCGAGGTCATGGCGAGATGTGATTATTATTGCAGTGTGTACGTGACTCATCCAGAGCGAAAGGCTGGAGATGTACCTCATCATCCGCCTGCGAACCTTAGTGTGAGACGTGCTGCATTTTTAAGCACAGTTGGCTTTACTGAAACAGCCCCATTCGAATATACGAATGAAGAACGGGCCTGGCAAGCTGAGTTACATCGAATGGGGCATCGTATTTATTTTGCACCTAAAGCGATCGCTTACCATTACAGCCGGCCTGGGTTTCCGAACCTGATGCGTCGAAATTATCGATGGGGCTACACTGCCATTGAGTGCAAGCATACAACCGGAATGGCGCGGATGGCGTGGCTATATCGTTATCCAGTTCTTCTTATTGTCATTAGCCCACTTTTGGCGATTGCCCATACATTATATATCCTCACGTGTTGGATACGTGCAGGACGGTTTGAGCCGCTGTTCATGCTGCCGGTCATACTTGTTTCTCGTTTAGCCTATACCATGGGAATGTCAATAGGCGGACTCCAATGGCTTCGCTATGGCAGTGCAGGTGAGCGTCCGCCACCACGGTGGTCGTAAAGGACGTGTGCGTTGATAAATACATGGCAAGGAATATGTCTTGGACGATTGATCGAAAATTGAGGCACGCGTGATGGACCCATCTGAGTACGCACCAACAACCAGTCAGTTCCAGAATGGTCGGTATCCGATCTTTCGGAAAATCTGGCGGTATCGTGAGTTGTTGCGAAGTTTGGTGATTCGAGACCTAAAGGTCAAGTACCAGCGCTCGTTCCTAGGACTAATATGGACATTCTTAAATCCATTATTGACCGTTGCTGTTTTAATAGCTGTTTTTAGTCATATCATTAGAATTCAAATAGAAGAATATTGGGCTTTTCTAATCAGCGGTTTCTTTGCCTGGCACTTTATTCAGATGACGCTTTCCCATGCAACGACGATCTTTGCGAATCATGCTTCCCTGAGTCGGAGCGTGTATTTTCCCAGAGAGATTCTGATTCTGAGTACGGCTGTTTCGAAATTGGTAGAGTTTCTGATTGAGATCATAATCGTTTTGATTGTTCTCTTGGTATTTTATTACCAGTGGATCCCCTCGAGTCTGAGTCTTTTGCCAGTTCTGATCATGATCCAATTGGTTATGGTTACTGGATTGATGTTTTCGGTGGCAGTCATTTCTGTTCTTTTTCATGACGTTCAGCATGCGTTGCCAATTGTGATTACGTCTTTTTTCTACCTGACACCAGTGTTTTATCCGGCCAGGATGATTCCGGAATCAGTCCGTCCATTTTCTTTCCTGAATCCATTTTCTGGATTATTGGAATTATATCATCAGGTCCTCTATGAGGGGGGTTGGCCCTCGATTCAATTGTTCGGCTCGGTCACTGTCTATGCCGCTGCAATCTGTTTGCTTGGGTACTGGCTTTTTAAACGTTATGAGGGTATTTGTGTTGAGATCGCATAATGACGCACATAATGTTGCGATTTTATGCAAGCAAGTCACAAAGGAGTTTTATGTTTTCTCCCACCGGACTAACTCTCTGCGAGAATGGTTTATTCGCACTCTCCAACGGAAACCGAAAAAGTTAGGTTTTTCAAGTTTCTCAATAAAAAAATTTGACCTCTGTGTCGAACAAGGTGATTCCATTGCGTTTATCGGACTTAATGGTTGTGGGAAAAGTACAGCTTTACGCTTGATCGCAGGGGTGTATGCCCCTACTGATGGAACGGTTCAAACCTTTGGACAAGTTGGTTCCGTGATCGAGTTAGGCGCAGGGTTTAATCAAGAATTAACAGGTGCAGAAAATATTGCTCTGTATGGAGCAATCATGGGCCTTACCCGAAAACAGCTTGCCAGTAAGTACGACGAGATTGTTGCGTTTTCAGGAATTGAGGATTTCATTCAGTTACCAATAAAACATTACTCTTCGGGAATGGTCGCGCGACTTGCTTTTTCTGTTGCTGTCAATCTGAACCCGGATGTCCTATTGCTCGATGAAGTTTTAGCCGTAGGCGATCAGGCTTTCCAAACAAAATGTATTGAACGGCTTAGAGCATTTCGTTCTGAAGGTGGGACCATGGTCGTTGTCTCACACAATTTTCAGCTAGTGAGTCAATTGTGTTCCCGTGCAGTCTGGTTGGAAAATGGAGAAATTCGCATGATAGGTGAAATCAGTTTTGTCCTAGAAGCGTATCAACAATTTTCAAAAAATGATGTGAAGTAGACTACTTAGTTGGATTGTATATTCGTGATATCTACATTGCTATACAAAATTATCACCTCCACTATCAATCGAAGGATACCGGGTAAGGCGAAATGTCGCTGGATCCTGATTTTGTTTGTTGCCATTGTTGTAAGTCAGTCGCCTCTCTATGCTGCTCATTTTGAGGAACCTCGCCTTGCCATCATCGTCTGCAAAACCAGCTTTGATAAAAATTGGGAGACAGTGCAAATGGCATCCCACGCATGGGCTGCTATCTCAAATCTAGCAGGCATTCCGTATGACACTCTGACTTTATCAGAGGTCATTAAGAGCGAAAACCTCGAACAATATAGCGCGCTGATTATCGTTCAATGCACTCATATTTCTGACATGGAGTATACCAATTTACAGACAACATTTAACAAATACCATTCAGCAGACGGGAATTTCATCATCGACGGCCCATTCGGCATTTACAATGAAAATGGACTTCGAGGAAAGCGAAAAGAACTGAGTGGAATTCTTGGTTTCGAACATGCGGGATTTCTTGGTGATGTGACACACAAAATTACTGTGACTAACAACAAACACTATATCACACGAAATTTTAAAAGGGATCAATTCCTCACATCAACTCTCGCTTCAGGATTAAATACACTCGTGCCCAAATATAACGGGAGGGTTCTACTCAGTTCCTATGGTGAAAAATATTCATATCCCTTCTTGTCTGTCATCGAATCAAATAATAACCGAATCGTTCTTGTCAGTGAATCAGCAGCCTACTCCAGAGTGTCCTCTCTCTTTCGAAATGAACCATCACTTAATTTTTATCCAAATCAAATTTATGAAGTATTGATCCGGTCGATTCATTGGGCAATATATGGCAACTTGCGCAATCCTTTTCCTGTTGCCCAACTTTCCAACGCTGACATGACGGCAATTGTTCGGCTTGACGCAGACGATAGCGATGTACTGGCTGAACAATTGCGCGCAATGGAATATCTCGTAAGATTGGCCGAGGAGACAGGACTCGTTTCTGTGTACGGACTTGTACCTAGCTGGGTGCCTGACGCTGCCTGGGGGCCGTTATCTTTTCTGGGAGAAAAACTCGAAGAAACGGGTGGACAAATTAGTACACATACCAATTCCCATTTTTTTAGTCGTGATGTAAGCGAGCAGCTTGCAAAGGAAGAGTTTGATGATTCTATCCAAAGTATTCAGAGTCATATGCATGACTACGGTCGATACGTTGGAGCGGTTGACGTCCTTATTAATCCAAATATTACCATCAAAATGGATTCGTACAATCAGATAGCGGAACGCTTCTCATTATTTATGACTCATGGATTTGAGGGCATGATCCCTTTTGGATACGGCAATTTAACGTGGTTTACAGAAGGAATAAACAATCTGGCTGTCGTTAATAGTACTCCTGTACCGGATTTTCAATGGTTTTATGATTCGGCGTGGAATTATTCTGTCGCACAGGTCACGCAATATGAAGAAGCGATCTTTGATCATTTGTATTCTGAGGTTGGACGAGGCGTTGTCTTCAACCAAATGTGGCACGATTATGCGATTAACTCGAGATATGACAGACATTTTTTTGATTTTGATCGTATCTTCAACCAGCGGATTATCAATGATGATAATCTGCCGATGTTTGAAGCTATGAAAAAAAAGTTTTCTTCTCACCCAATATACTTTCCCGATGCTGAGGATTTACCGAATAAAATTCTTGCCATGTCTCAGTGGAATTACAGCTGGAGTTCAAATGAAAAACAGATAAATCTTATTATCGATTTGTCGCAAAGAGGATCAAGAAACATTGCCAAATTTACCGGGGGCATGGGTATAAGAGTTGAGAATACAAAAGATGTGATACAAAAGGTTTTTATCAATGAAAAGCCTCATTATGCTTTTCGGGAGCAAGTTGTTATTCTTCCAAATTTATCTCACAAAGAAAATCTCATTTCCGTAATTCTTGGTCCTGATCAGCCAAGTAAGACGCATTTACGTTTTATATCCAAACGAATGCCGTTGATTGAGAAGACTGCCAATGGTCTCGAACTCACTGTCCTGACGAAATCAAAAGCGAAGTTTTCATTTGATTTAAAAAAGAACTCTATACTACTCAATGCCGATTGGCAGCAATTGGACTTGAAGCGCGATGCTGTATTGAACGGCTATGTGACATCTGATCGCCGCGTGATCTTGCAAGAGATGAGTCATGGGGAATTTATCCTGAGTAAGTCCACAGTTCCTATTGTGCGCGTTGAAAAAACCGAGGACAGTGTCACGATCATTCTCGGTGAGCAGGATCAGGTTGGTGAGAATATTTGGTTTCGATCTTTACGAAAGCCTAGGCATGTGACATTGAACAGTACCCTATTAATAACAAAGAAGGACTGGGAGGGTTATAAAGTGACACTTCCTGATTTCAGTGAGAATGCGAAAGTAAAGATTACTTTTTAAATGAATGATAATCGAGATTGCATAGTGGCTATAGCTACTTAAAAGGACTGGTTTGTGAGGTGAATAAGGAAATTCACAGGGCACTGTTTTTCATCCCCACTCTGGAATCAGGTGGAGCGGAACGTGTCTGTGTGCATTATGTGAATGAACTGAAAACTGTTGAACCCCGGCTTGTAGTGCAAATTCGAAGCGGATCATTATTGTCTGCACTGAAGACACATATTCCGCCAGTTGAGGAGCTAACGGACCCTCATTATCAGAGTTCGACACCGTGCCTTTTATCTAAGATTTGCTACAAGACAATAGCAATATGTTTTCAGATAGTCAGGCCCTTCAAGATGGCATGTGCCCGCAACATGAAGGCAATATGTCTTCCGATAGTCAGACTCCTCAAGATTGGGGTTATTCATAAATATCTGTATCTCATTCGAAATGCACGACAGTTGAAGCGTTTCGCAGCTCAACATCGTTGTCCGGTTATCATTAGTTTCCTTCCCTATACCAATGCCATTTCGATTTTGGCCAAAGTTATATTTAATCGTCGATTGAAAGTGGTGATCAATGTCCACAGTCTGAAGAGCGATATTTTGGCACAACCTAATCTTGATTCTGAAGAGTCCTACTTCATGAAGTTAATGATTCGGCAATGGTATCCAAAGGCAGATATGATCGTAGCGGTTGCTACAGGCGTCAAGTCCGATCTCGTTGAGAATTTTAGTATTCCAGCTGAAAAAATAACCGTTATTCACAATCCCATTGATATTCAGACTGTTCTTGAGCGATCCCGAGACGAGGTGGAACATCCTTGGTTTGCGGACAGGGAAATCCCCTTGGTCATAGCCATGGGGCGACTCGTCAAACTTAAGGGGTTTGATATTCTTATACGAGCCTTTGCGCGATTAATTCCTCAAACGGATGCACGACTGATGATTATTGGAGGAGGTGAAGAGGAGAGGGCGCTTAGCGATTTGATAGAAGAGTTTTTTCTTCATGATCACGTCGTACTCTTGGGACATCAAGAAAATCCCTGGAAATATATGGCACGGGCTCGTGTGTTCGTATTGCCCTCCCTGACAGAGGCATTTCCCAATGTTATCGGTGAAGCCCTAGCTCTAGGACTCCCAGTCTTAGCAACGGATTGTTCGCCTGGCGTGCGGGAATACCTTCAGGAAGGTCTGTATGGGCTACTGGTTCCTCCAGGTAATGAGCGGGTTTTGGCTAGAGAGTTAGAGCGCTTACTGACTGACAAGAATCTTAGAGAAAGTCTGACGAAAGAATCGGATAGGTACATGGAGCATTTTGATTTATCCAATATCGTGCAGACCTATGGCGAGTCTTTGCAGCGTATTCTATGAGCATATTGACCAAGGAACACTACGAGGAGGGCCGTGTGCCTAGAAAAGTCATTTTTCTAATTCCCAATTTGATGATGGGAGGAGCCGAACGTGTTTTTACAAACTATATAAACCACATGGAAGGGATTGAACCTATTGCCTTACTTCATCGGCGAGAAATTGTGCCAGCCAATGAATTGCGCGCAGACATTCCATGCTTTGACTTGTCATCCCCTATTGCATACACCAATAATAAGAGTCCACTCTGGTTGCGGTGCTTTGGGTTTGAGAGAGGGGTAATATCTGATTGCCTTTACAGAGTCTTCGGACACTATCGCTTTATTGCAAGACTCATCGAAGCATATCGAATCAAGTTTGTGGCAGAGCAATTAGATTGTTTCATCGTTTCAAGTTTTCTGAATCAGAGTAATAAAGTGGCACTCCTTGCCAAAGTGTTGTTCTCTCGGCGATTGCGAGTCATTATTAATGTCCATGAATTCATGAGCCAGCATATTCAATATGATTTTAGTAGTACCCTAGAGCGTGCTGTACATTATTGGATGACCCGATTGTTATTTCCTCAGGCAGAATTAATTGTCGCGGTTGCTGATGGCGTGAAGCAGGACTTAATCACTCACTTTAAAGTTCCATCGAATAAAATTACCGTCATTCACAATCCGATTGACATTGCCTTGATTCGACAAAAATCTACTGAACCCATGGATGTTCAGTTGTTTGATGAACCTTCGAAAATGCTCGTTATTACTGTGGGCAGATTGGTGAAAGCGAAAGGTTTTGATTTGCTGGTCAAGGCTTTTGCCGAATTGCCGGATCACATTGGTGCCAACCTTCTCATTCTTGGTGAAGGTAAGGAACGTGCAACAATTGAGCAGCTGATTAAACAGTTTAGGCTGGATCGGAAGGTACTATTATTGGGAGCAACAGATAATCCGTGGGCCTACATGGTAAAGGCTGATCTGATCGTGCTTTCTTCACGCACTGAGGCATTCCCAAATGTTATTGGAGAAGCTTTCGTTCTTGGTCTGCCTATGCTAGCGACGAATTGCTCTCCGGGCGTAGCTGAGTATCTTCAAAATGGTCGATTTGGTCACTTGATTCCCTCTGGCGACATCAAGGCTCTTGCTAATGGAATGGAACGATTATTGGTTGATCATGTGTTACGATCTGAACTTACAACACATGTGGCAGAACATGTGGAGTCCTTTGATTTACGCACAATCACAAAAAAATATGAAGCAGTGTTGGGGAGTGCAATGTAATCTGAAGCCATGTTTCCTGTTTTTTTAGCCATTCAGCTTATTCCCAGATCGACTACAAAGGAAGCAAAAGTTGTATAGCTAGCGTCAGCCCACGAAAACGCGTGGATACTCTCATAGGTCTGTCGATAACTTTTCCCACCCAAGCATTATTCTATTCCATATCAAGTTTTCATATTCCCTATGAAGAGCTTGATTGCAAGCCGCAAGTGTAATTTCTCCAGTCTCTCTATCTGAGTACGATGACGTAACGATCCTAATCATCTCCCCCTTGGGGCGGTACCCATGAAACATAATCAATCTTTAGGTATTGAAGAACGGTTATCTATCGGGCAGGTTCTGCGGGAATGGAGTACCTCTACATACATTTTCCCTGGCACTCCTACTCATTAGCCTCATCTATGAGTTCTTGTTTGCTAGGAATTTGCGTGAGGATAGTGGAACGGACCTTGTAGATACCGGGGAGGCCAGAGCCGATAGAATTGGCGAGACCACGGTCAGCTTTTCCGACAAGTAAGCGTCCTCGTTCTTGTCCTCGTTGATCAACCGCCGTGATGGTTAGCGCAGGTGAGTCAAGTCCATAGGTACTGAGTGTTGTTTCATCTTCAGTGACACGATGTTCAGCGGGTAAGTCAGCCAGGCGGCTGACAAGTAATTTGGCTATTTTCTGGTCAAGAGGCGTTCCTGGGTCTTCTTCTAGTACCCACATATTATTTTGATTGATTAGACTGTAGGTTCCTTGTGGTGTTTTCACGCGTACGATCGTGAGTTCATCCGTTGGTATTCCTAGTAAACGTTTATCCCTCAGTCCAAAAAGTTCCTTGGTGACTTCTTTCACGATCTGAGAATTAATGAGGTAGAGAGGTTTATCCGCAGAGGTTTTGGCATACGTCATGTCTTTGTGTTGATAAAATGAGATGGCATGAGTGTTTCTTGCTGTTTTTATCCTTGCGGATGCAGTCGGTTCGCCAAGTTTTGATAGAAGTGTGACTTTTTCTTGCTCTGAATCCACAAAGTCTTCTGCCTGAAGATCTTCAAGTGCCATGAGTAAAATGCCAACCGTCGTTTTATCAGCTGGACCTTTGAGAGGTTTCAGGAAACGCCAATTTGGACTGACCCCATGAACTCCAGGAACACGGTCAAGCTCAATATGTTGGTTTGGTGAAAGGAGTTCAAGGTGTTGGACTTTTGCATGATTGAAAAAGAGCACATCTTTTAATCGGTAGGTATGCAGGGTCTTTTTTGCGAAAGTTAGAACGTTTAAGGTGGTCAAAATGACGCGTTTTTCTTTGCCGTGTCGGACATACAGGGAGGAGGAAAAAGGGCCTGGATTTCCCAAGTCGAGAGACAGTGTCTGTGTGCCATTGGAAAGGGTTACAGTCATACGTGCTGGTCCAAGTCCATATTGGGCTAAGTCTGTGGCATCTTCTTGAATGACTCTCTCAATCTTCGCGAGAGTGAGGGCTCTGAGGACTTTTCTCACCTCTCGAGAATCAGCAGGGGCAGCCAGTGGGGTCGTAATGATCCATCGACCTCGTTCATCACGGTCAAAGACAAGGTGCTCGTGGGGAGTTTTTAAGGAAACCTGAGTGAGGCCTCGGTCGTCAAATGGAATGAGTTTTTGTTCTTCTTTTTTGACGTGAGTCGCTTGCTCCGATGCGGGTACATCGACAAAATAGACATAGCTTCCAATTCCGAACAGGATGACGGCAAGAATGGCGGTGAGTCGATAGTGTTGAGACATAAGGTTAGAGTTGCCGCCTTTTTTTCCAAACAGAAAATCCCAAGAATAACGTAAAGAGGGGTAAGAAGAGAACTTGGAAAAATAGAAGGGCTTGTTCTTGAGATGGATTCGGGACAAATGGGCGGAATGCCGGTTCTTTTGGCGTAATCGACACAAGATGCCCTTCATTAGCTAACCAAGCCACCGTTTTTAAAAAGAAATCAGTATTACCTGGGTAGGTGAAATAGCCATTTGTCGCGAATGCTGAATTTCCAATAATGACTATCTTTGCAGACTCATCTGCTGTTTGGCTTGTGGTGTTTGTTAATGCTGCAGCAATCGTCAGAGGGCCTTTTAAGTCATCTTCGGGATTAAACTCTGGCGTGGTATTGGATAAATTCATTTCTGCCCAACTACTATTCGACGTTTGTGCTAATGAGACAAAGTCCCAGTCTTTCCCTTTTTCCATGTCAAAGTCAATGTATCGAGAAACCGGAAGGAGTATCGGTACCGTAAATTCATCGGTAATATCATGCCCTGTGAATGTTCGAATTTGTAAAGCCGTAGGACTTCCACGTCCTAGCCGGTGTTCTTCATCTACCACAATTCCCTTTCCTAACGTCACCCCCCAGTGCTCGCTGAGAGTCTGTACGGCATCATGCCCCTGAGGATCAATGAGTAAGAGGAGGTGTCCCCCTGTCTCAAGATAATGTTGAAGGTGAGTGACTTCTGTCTCAGGTAATGGACTTTGCGGAGAGGCCAGAACGATGAGAGCGGTGTCTTTGCCATGCTCTTCTGTCATCTCGGGAATTGCCTCGACAGCATAGCCTTGTTTGGTCAAGGCGTCTCGGGCGCGTGAGAGTCCTGATGACTGCTGATCCGTGAGACCTTTTTCTCCATGTCCTGTCAAAAAGACTACGCCTTTCCTAGTCGATTGGGTGACCCGGAGAAGGGCATTGGTGACTTCATTTTCCGATGCTTCATTCAAGGAAATTTGTCGTGTTGGGGTTTCCACAACAGCGGTATCAGGTTGGGAGATGGCATATTTTTTAGCGAGTTCAGGCTGACGTTCAGGATCGATGAAATCCACAGTGATTTTTTCAGTTTCTTTTGCATAAGTCGTCAGAAGGTCATGAAAGGATGCATAGTTGGGGCTTCGCTCATGCGAAAATACTTTGATGGCAACAGGTTGTTCTAGTTTTCTGAGGACTTGGTAGGTTTGCCGTGAGAGCGTGAAATGTTGGGTTTCGGAGAAGTCCCATTCTGGAGCATGTCGAGCGGCTAAGAAATTCATGATGACGACAATAGCTCCGACTAAGATCACGGCGATGACACTATTCAGTCCGAGACGAGTCGAACGCTGTTGAGAGAAATGTTTAATTCTTTGAAAATGGAATACAAACAACGTGATAAAGCAAATGAGTGCTAGGGCTTCACTAACAGTCGTGACCCAATTGAGCTGAGGAAAGAAGAACGGAACAATGAGTCCGGCCAATGCTAGGAGAATTCCAGTAATCCCAAGAGCTGAGAGTAGGCGACCTATTTCCATCGGTGTGCGTCAATCACTTGGTGAGCGGCGAACCACATAAAGGCCATGCCTGAGAGGTAGTAGACGATGTCCTTTATACTGACCAGTCCACGGACAAGGCGTTCGTAATGTTCGGTGAATGAAATGTATGACAGGATATGCCCTAGCGTGCTGTCGCCTAGAACTGTGGCAAACAACCCAAGAAGCCAAATAAGAAGAATGATCCCAAAGCTCAAAAATGCAGCGATGATTTGGTTCTCAGTCATCGCTGAGGCGACGACTCCAATTGCCAGCATAAATGCGCCTTGAAGAAGGAGCGCAAGGAACCCTGTCCAGATTGGGTCCCAATTAAAACTGACATAGGCCGAGAGCGCCAGCGGGATGAGCCCAGTTAGCAAGAGGAGAATGACATAAATGACGACGACGCTCAGGAATTTAGCGGAGACAATTTCATTAATGCCAACCGGTGAGGTGAGTAAGAGTTCAAACGTACGCAGCTTCCGTTCCTCTGCAAAGGTTCTCATGGTGAGCAAAGGCAAGACAAACATGAGTACTAGGTTCATGCTAAAAAACATTGGGCGAAAGACTAATTCATTGAGATTGATCTGTGCGTAGGTATTTGAAACTTGCATCATGCGCAAAGCCTGTCCGCTTGCATTCACGATAGCAAAATAACTCAGTAGTCCCACCAGTCCTAAAAACACGGCTGCGATCACATAGACTATGGGTGATACAAAGTAGCAGCGTAATTCTTTCGCAAGGATGGTGGTTACTGGTCTCATAGAGAATGATGTTTCTATCGATTAGGTTGTTCATCTTCATTCGTTAGACGAATGAAGACATCTTCAAGTGACATTGAGATGACGGATAGCTCCAGTAATCCCAATTGATGCGTCATGACAAATTGAGTTACGGCTTCTCGTATATCATGCCCTAATTCAGCTTCGATCAAATAGGAATTGGCTGATTCTCCTGTCGACACCGAAACCACGCCGTCAACGGTGCGAAGCTGCTGTTCCATATCAGGAAGAGAGGTTTTCACCGTAATGCGCAGTTGTTCAGATCGTCGGAGTCGGGCTGCAAGCTGTTCATGGGTATCGATGGCCACGATATGGCCCTGGTGGATAATAATGACTCGATCGCAGAGTGCCGTCGCTTCAGGCAGAATATGCGTGCTCAGAATAATGGTATGTGAGCCGGCAAGTCCTTTGATCAGGGCGCGGATTTCTAATATTTGGTTGGGGTCCAAACCCACTGTGGGTTCATCAAGAATCAGCACTGGCGGATCATGAATAAGGGCTTGGGCTAATCCGACACGTTGACGATATCCTCGAGAAAGGTTCCCTATGACCCGCCCCCTGACGTTACCGAGGCCTGTCTTTTCAATAACGTGCTCCATTTGTCGGGGGAGCTGAGAGGTTTCCACTCCTTTCATCCGTCCCACAAAGATGAGATACTCTTGAACGGTGAGTTCAAGGTACAAGGGAGGATGTTCTGGGAGGTAGCCAATTCGTCGTTTGACTTCCAATGGTGACTCATGACAGTCAAAGCCGGCGACTTGGACAATACCATCTGTCGCTGGCATATAGCCTGTGAGTATACGCATTGTGGTGGTTTTCCCGGCACCATTTGGACCTAGGAATGCCACGATTTCACCCTCTGCCACGGTGAAAGAGATATCTTGCACCGCAGTAATGGGGCCATAGCGTTTAGTGACGTGCTGAACTTCAATCATCGAATATTGAGGACCGTAAGTGGATTAAACGTTGAAAGGTCTTATGAGTATATATACATGAAAAGTGGAAGGGAGAACGAGTGGGATCTTACCCGCCTCTTTAAAATATCGTCAAGTCTCTATTCCACTACTTTAACGTTTGATGTAAGAGGTTTGACACGAATTCCCAATCTTGTATGATAAAATTTGAGAGTGAGTGGTGCGTAATCTTTTATGTGTCTAGTAGTTATTCTTAAACTTAAGTACGTGCATCTTGTTCTTAATAACACCTGTGACAGACATTCAACGGAGAAAGGAGGGCGTAATGCTCAAAAATAGAGAACATATAATAAAATATGATTTTGTCGTTCGTTTAGTATTACTCGTGATTTGCGTCTCTCTTTTGGTCGGCTGTGGGTCACGTCTGAATACGAGAGTCAATAGCATAGCTCAGGATACAGAGCCAAAAGTTGCACTACTTGAAGAAACCCCCATGGAGACTCCAGCGACAATCATGGTTCCGCATGCTCTAGAAAATGAAAATCCATCGATGGCTAACCAAGCGGTCAATTTTGATCCAGATGAATCTTTGTCTAACCAGCCTGCTGAGCCTTTTTCCGTAGGCCCACAGGGTGACGTGTTTGCTTCTTCTGGGAAAGCCTCGGAACCAATTGCTGTTACGATCCCCAAGTCGACTCCCATCCCTTCATTGGCTAAACCAAGTGATACCCAGGGTCTTCCTTTTACCTTGTCCGATATTTTCTTTGATTATGATCAATACATGCTGCAAGAAGGGGATAGAAAGACCCTGGAAATGAATGCGCAAGTTCTGCTTGGTCGATATGCCAAGAAGAAAGTATTGATACAAGGGCATTGTGATGAACGTGGTACGGAAGAATATAACCTGGCACTTGGGGTCCGACGGGCTCAAGCGGTGAAAGACTATTTGGTAGATCTAGGTGTTCCTCCTGAAAACGTAGGTGTTTTGAGTTATGGAAAAGAAAAACCCTTTTGTACCCAACATTCGTGGAACTGCTGGAAACACAATCGCCGCAGCCACTTTGTTTTTCAGTAACAGGGGGGGACTTTGACCCTTTTGCCAAATACCGTATCACGGTCTTTCTGCCGGCACAGTTAATCCCTCATTTCGAGGCCTATCGTTTCGTTCCCACTAATCGTCAATTTGTCCTCTATTCTTGGTTGAGATTTTAGAGACCTTGACTTCTATCAGTCTTGGTCGGCTGATAGTCATCATGATGTCCTTAGGGGACAGATCGACTAGTCAGACCACGATATTTGGCGAATGCAGGAGTTCATTGTTTCTTTTATGTCGAATTGACTCAAGGGCAGCTTTGAATCCCGTTATATTTTGGCGAATATAGCGTCACCCTCATCCTCAACTCTTCATGTTTGAATCGATATATTGCGGTTTTGTGCGCATGCATTTCTTACTCTCATGAAAAAAACAGAATTTTTGGAGGTTCCCAAGGTTTTTGGTAGAGCTTCGGCGACCGGAGTCGGTAAGCAGAGAGTATTATCCCGGGGCTGCTAATGCTTCTACCGTGGGGAGGATTATTATACATTCAATCAAGCATGAAAAAAGGGACTTGGATAAACCAAGTCCCTTTCATCACGAAAAATCGAATGAGTCTGTAGAGTTACAATCGTTGCAATGCCTCGACTCTCGCTTCAATCGGAGGGTGAGTCGCAAACATTTTCATAAGGCCTCTAGTTTGCCCAGAAATTTTCATCGTGGCTAGTGCGTCTTCAGTCTTATATTGATATTCAACGCCTTTTACCCATCGATCAATAGATTGAAGTGCGGAGATCATATGTTCTTTTCCCACCGTATTGGCGGCGAAGCGATCGGCCACAAACTCTCGTCGGCGCGACCACCAACTAATTGGAATCATGGCCAAGAATGACAGGACAATCTGTAAGAAAAAATAGACTCCAAAGCCCAACATTGGATTCCGTTCAGAAACCTGCCGAGAGACCCAGCGGCTAATAAAGTACACAAAGGTGTTCATGAGTCCGGCTAAAATGGTGGTGGTGAACATGTCCCCGTTGTAGACATGTCCCATTTCATGTGCGAGGACTGCACGAACTTCATTCGCGTTGAGATTATTCAGCAACCCAGTTGAGACAGCCACCATGGAATTGTTTTTTGATGGTCCTGTCGCAAAAGCGTTTGGATCTTCTCCATCGTACACATAGACCTCTGGCATGGTAATTTCCAAACGACTTGAGATTTTTTGCACAGTCTCAAAGACGAGTATTTCCTCTTGTGTGCGTGGTTCGGTTATTTGCTGACAGCTCATCATCATTTTGGCCATTTGTTTGGAGAAGGCCAAACTAATAAAGGCACCGCCAAATCCCAAAACAAATGCCCACAGCAAATCTTGCTGGGCTATGGACCCACGGAGGTCAATGCCAAATGCTGGGAGGATAAATTCTGACAAGACCGTAAATGTAATCGATAGAGTGGCAAAAATGAGAATATTGGCCAGTAGTAACAACCCGATACCCTTGAGTCTTTTCATCGAGTTTCCCCCTTTATAAAATGCAGCGTAATATGACTTGGTGTAGTGAACATGAGTACTTTCATGAGTTCATTTAGATGTGACTGATCTTTGCATTAGCTATCTATATGATAGATAATACTTTTTTTTAATGAGTCAAGATCAATTTTTGGAAAATGGTGAATCTTTAAGTCATTCTCGTTATTATACCCTGTTTCTAGATAATTGAATATCCCCGTATATTCTTCCAAATTCCTTTGTATACGTTATGACGCATTACCGACCGCTTGAAATCCTGTGTATGGTATGTATGGTTATCAGTGGATTCTCTTTTGGGCCAGGTTCAGCTTGGTCTCAGGATACTTCCCATTCTACAGTCGAGAAAAGTAGATCTGAAATAACGACGATTACGATGGAAAGCTATGCGTTTACGCCACATACTTTGATCGCTGAGATTGGAAAACCTATACACTTCTTACTCAAGAATGAGTCTTTTCTCGTTCCGCATAATTTTCTATTAGATTCTCCAGATGGAGTTCGGCTCGTTGAAGCGAACGTGGATAGTGGAGATGAAGTCACTATTCAGTTCACCCCGACTCAAAGTGGAGTCTATTCCTTTTATTGTGATAAGCAGCTTCTCTTTTTCCCTAACCATCGAGAAGAAGGTATGGAAGGATCCATCACGGTCCATTGACCGGATAGACGATGAGTCAGTCACACACAGATCCGTATCTTCTGCAGACCATTCTCAAGCAAGTCTCTCGTTCCTTTTATCTAACGCTGACGGTCCTTCCCTCTTCGGTTCGCTCCCAAGTCGGGCTTGCCTACTTGTTTGCCAGAGCAGCCGATACCATTGCAGATACTGGTGAGTTGGATCATGATATCCGGCTGCATTGCCTACGTCGACTGAAAGCACAGTTTACGGATAGTCAGACTGAAACTGCTGATATGCAGTCTATTCAGTCTCTGGTTGTTCCCTCACAACAAAAACCTAGTGAGCAAGTATTGCTGAAAGAACTTGGTCGTTGTTTTGCGTTCTATGAGACGATGGATCAAGGTGATCAACAGTTAATTGCCGATTTACTCCCAACGATTATCGAGGGAATGGAATTTGATCTTATGCAGTTTCCTCAGCGCGTGGATAGTGGGGTGACGGCACTACCGACGATAAAAGATTTAGATTACTATACGTATGCCGTGGCGGGATGCGTTGGGGAATTTTGGACCAAAATGATGTGTCGACACCTTTCGCGATTAGCTCACTGGGATCCATCAGTCATGGTGCCAATGGGCATTCAATATGGGAAGGGGTTGCAGTTGGTGAATATTTTAAAAGATGTGGCTCAGGATCTTCGTCTTGGGCGATGCTACATTCCTGCGAGTCTCTTATCTGAAGTTCAGCTTGTGCCATCAGATTTATTGGAGCCACAGAATGCCCAACAGTTTCGACCGATTTTTCGGCGCTTGATGTCCATGGCGTTGGAGCATTTAGATCAGGGATGGCGGTACACTATGGCCATACCCAGTCTTGAAATCCGACTACGGTTGGCCTGTATGTGGCCGATTCTCATTGGTCTCCGCACTCTTCAACAGCTTTCACTTGCACCGCACCATCTTAATCCTGCCCTACCAGTAAAAGTGCCTCGTGGAGAAGTGTATCGCATTATAGCTGCGACTACGCTAACAGGTGGCTGTGGATTGGTCGGGACTGCCTATTGGGGGTATCTTCGGAAACGTATGGTGTGAGTGGGCGATTAATCCCAAAAAACAACAGATGATGAAGGGGGAACTAAGACACGATCGTTGCATGCACTTACTGCAATGATTGTCGGACCATAGTGTCAAGGGCAGTGGGGGATGGGGTGTTCTGATTCGAGGTGTCGTAGGACACGATAGTGGAATGACTATGTCACAATGAATGTTGGACTATAGGTTGAGGGGCATTGGGCGACTGGGTGGATTGATTATAGGTGTCCTACTCCTTTGGTGGCGGAACCAGGATTTTTTCACCTTTTTTGAAGACTGAGTAGATGGCTTGAGTCGGGCAGGCATCTAGGCACAAGCGACAGGATTCCATGCATCGAGATGAGTCAAACTTAAAGGGAGGAGTCGAGAGCCACGACCCAGTAGGGCACACAGGAATACATACAGCACTATGGGTACAGCGGTCTGGATGACGAACGAGGTGATCTCTAGTTACCATCATAGGAGTGACTCCTTCAAATAAACCTTGGGAAAAAAGTTCGAACATGTTCATAATATGGTACCTGCAATAAATGGATTCTGGACTCCGTATACATTTTGAAGATTACTACCGTATCAATGCTACCAAGAATGGGCTATCTCGTGTCATGCCCTGGGAATATCTTTCGCGATGACGACTAATCTTGGGTGGTTTCTTGTTCCCAGTCCTGAACTAGCATGCGGATATGATCTTTTAATTCTGGAATTTGATCAAGGTTGTTATTGATCGCTCCCATGATATTTTCCATTCTGGCTTTTCGACCAGCTTCTTGATCCAATGCGGAAAGACGATCGTATTCAGCGAAGGCTTGTGGAAGCTTGGACTCCAATGCAGCACGTCCAACAGAAAGGCCTGCTTTTATATCTCGAGGTTCAAGGCTAACGGGGGGGGCCACTGCAAATGTCGCGTTGGTAAAAACAATCATAGCTGTGCCATCTGCAGATTGGAAAGGTACGACATGTTCCACCGTCTGTCCAATGGATTCTTCCCATGACGCGAGAAGGCCAGGAAACGTTTTGAGAAAGGCGGCTTTGTCTTGATTAGCTTTCCACTTTGCTTCAATTGACATAAGGGCCTCTCATTTTATGCTGAGAAAGAATATAGACCAGGTTTGTTTGACGATGCTCGTGGTTGAGAGGTCATTAAGGGTTGATGAGTTGTTTGGGAGCATCATGTCCAGGCATGCGTAAGCGCTCAACAATTTCTCCTTTCCCGATATGACGTTCCATAATTTCGGTTACATCTGCTTCTGTGCCGACCCAATACCAGACGCCTTCGGGGTAGATGACGATGCTTGGCCCATATTCGCAATGATCGAGGCATCCAGCTTTATTCGCCCGAACGATTCCCTTCAATCCCAAGCGTTCCACTTCCTTTTTGAAAAAGGCATGGAGTTGCACGGATCCATTATCAGCACAACAGCCTCGAGGGTCCCCTTTGGGACGTTGATTGATACAGATAAATATGTGGTGTTTAAATGCGCCCATTTCTTTCAATATCCCAATAAAACAGTATAAAAATAACGTTCATAATGGTCAGCGATCTTACCTGAGGGTTCCGGTGGGTGTCCAGCTGAGCAATAGGTGTTGACGCTAATGATGGAGGAGTGACTATGGTAATTGGTGTACCAAAGGAAGTGAAAGATCATGAATTTCGAGTCGCGTTAACTCCGAGTGCCGTTCGTCATTTGGTGTCTCTCGATCAAGTCGTACTTGTCGAAAGAGCAGCCGGGGAGGGGAGTGGGTTTTTAGATCAAGAATATGAGGCCGCCGGTGCTCGACTCATGGCAACAAGTCAGCAGGTTTTTGGAGAGGCTGAACTCATTCTCAAGGTGAAGGAGCCTCAATCTGAAGAATATCAATATATTCAATCGCATCATACTCTGTTCACCTATCTTCATCTTGCGGCCTCATTACCCTTAACGAAGGCACTCATGGCCTCAGGATGTACAGCCATAGCCTATGAAACGACGGAAACGTCTGAAGGTGAACTCTCCATGCTTCGTCCTATGAGTGAAATTGCAGGGCGCATGTCCGTTCAGTTGGGCGCTAATTTCTTAGAACGTCATCATGGTGGACGGGGAGTTCTTCTTGGGGGGATTCCTGGTGTGACCCCAGGGCATGTGGTCATCGTTGGTTCAGGAGTCGTCGGAGCTTCTGCGACAAAGGTTGCTGTCGGGATGGGCGCTCGCGTGACTGTGCTGAGTATCGATATTGGCCAGCTTCGCCATCTTGATGAGTTATACCCAGGACGGGTCACTACTTTAGTCTCAAGGCCGCAAGTGTTGGAGGAGACGATTGAAGAAGCGGATGTGGTTATTGGAGCTGTTATGATTCCGGGCGCCCGTGCTCCTCGGCTTATTTCTCAAGAACTAGTTCGGCGCATGAAGCGAGGAGCAGTATTGGTTGATGTGGCCGTGGATCAAGGAGGATGTGCCGAAACAACACGTCCAACAACGCATTCTGATCCGGTGTATCTCGTGGATCATGTGGTTCATTATGCGGTTACGAATATTCCCGGGATTGTGCCTCGAACTTCAACGGTGGCCTTGACCAACGCGACGCTACCTTTTATAGTCCGACTGGTGAATCAAGGGGTTGAGACAGCCTTACAGACCGACAAGGGTCTTGTTCGAGGAGTAAATGTAAGGCAAGGTGGAGTGACCTGCGAAGCGGTGGCTGAGTCACATGGGCTCCCGTATACCCCCTGTTTCTCAAAATAGCTAAAGGTAGATACTAGGTATAAGTCGGGGCGTAGCGCAGTTCGGTAGCGCACCGCGTTCGGGACGCGGGGGTCGGAGGTTCAAATCCTCTCGCCCCGACCAGCATCTTGCCCAGCGTTACTCATAACGCTGTTTCGTCCTTATCTAAAATTTTATTTCTTGTTGGTACGTGTGACATGGACCTATTAATCCTAGCGGGGGGTGTCGTATTCGCTATTGGCGTGGTGCGTTATATCTGGAAATTGAAGGTGGTTATTTCTCAACTGAAACGTGATACGTTTTTTCTTGAGCAAAAAATCAAGACATTCCCTCAAGAAATGGCCAATATGTTGGTACCCATTCGGCATCAACTGGCTGCCGTGGCTGCTGGAGGTGTCGTGCCAGGCGATTTGATTCGAGATGGCCGACTGTACCGTGAAATTTCGTCTGAAGACGCTGAACAGGCGAGAGTCACGGAGGGTACAGAACCTGATAGCGTGGTCTTTCTTGACGTTCGGACGACCCAAGAATACGCACAAGGACATGTGTCTGGAGCCACTCTCCTCCCGATTGAAGAATTAGACTTACGCTTCAGTGGCGATGTGCCCATGATGGCAAAGAAGGTGATTGTTTATTGTTCGAATGGTGAGCGAAGTCGGTTGGCCTGTGATTTTTTGAGTCGACAGGGGTATTTCAATCTTTATAACATGCATCAGGGCCTGCAGCGATGGAATGGTCCACGTGACGGAGAACCAGAAGTAAGTTTGATTCAAATTCAATCAAAGACGAAAAAATCTGAACCCCAAGGAATACATTCATGAGTGATGAAAATTCGTCCTCCACATATACCGTTCTTAATGTGATGGGCCCTTATCGTGAGCCTCGCGAGCAAGCATTTTCATTTGACTATTCAGTTGGGCGACCTCATTGGGCCACACCACAAGGGGTACGAGTGAAGGTGGCGATCACTGAGGAATTAGAATATTTTAAAGTCACGGTGTTGGGTATTAATGGTGGAAGCGTTGGGCAACAACTTCGGGTGAATCAAATGCTTTCTCGTGAAATTGCCGATCAGAAACTTGAGCTGGGCAGCCAGGATGGAATGTTCGACGATCGACGTGATGTGATGATTGGTTTTTTCGTTGATGAGCTTGAGCATCTTTCGCCGTTGCTTCAAAGATGGATGGAGAGTCAAAAAGATCGAGTCCGTGAAGATATTCGCGGCAAAGCTGGAATTTAGATTGACCACCTGATAGCGTTTACCTCTATTTGTTTTGTTACTGGTGCTTGGTAAGGACTAAGCGAATATTTGCATGTTGGCTTAACATTTCCTTTGCCTAGACAAACCTTCCTTCCTCTGTAGCCACGGACTTTTCAACGGTCTTAAAAAATCTTTTGATAGCGTTTCGAGTAGACGCCTGTTTCTTCTTCCCCAAAGCCGAGCGAGCCAGTATCTGGATTTGTTGGGTTATGGAGGTTGATTGAATAATGTCCTCGTACCTGTTCCATCGCGACTTCATAGGGGATCGTCTCTCCATAAATCGTACTGGGCGCATGCGCGCCACGACTGAGGACTTGTGTTGTTTGGGCAATACTGTGCTTAGATTCTGAGAAAACATAGATCTCTGCGATCGCAAAATCTCCAAGCTCATCTCCCGGAGTCGTGGCAGGGATTAAGTTAATGAGGGTGTTTTTCAGTCGAGCGGATTTGAGGTGGGTAAGGAGTGCGCCAACTTGGCTGTTGGTGGTAGCCGGTGGAACGAGGAGATTGACAATGTTGAGTTCTGGAATCGTGGCACTTGTTGAGAACACTGGAACAACGTCGTCTGAATAGGATGTCTCGGGAAGCGGTTGAACCGGTTGAGAGGGCATGCCCGCTAGATGTTTGGTGCTTTTTTCTTTGGGGATAATTAAGGTGATAAAAAGCCATAGTCCCGCTATGACTCCGAATAAGACTAAGGCCGGATGAAGTCCTACTCGTTTACCTTCGGTTGGTTGGTTATTTGGCTCGTCCATGAGGAGAATTCCGGAACTTCTAGGGGTTTGGATGGTAATGTGGCTTGTGTTTGTTTCTACAGGTTTTTTCGTTCGAGAGATTTAGCCTCTTCCCACCATTGATCAAGGGTAGCATCAGAGCATTCGCTTAATACTTGGGATGTCGCTAAGGCCCGTTCTTCCACGTAACGAAATCGTGTCATAAATCGATTGGTGGCTCGACGCAGTGAGTCTTCTGGGTTGACCTTAAGATACCTGGCCATATTCACACATGAAAATAACACATCTCCAAACTCATCTTCGACATCGGATTGTTTCTGCTTCAGCGAGTCTGTGGGGGAGGATGTATTGGTCTCTTCCGTCAGTGCAGTCATAGCCGAGCAGAGTTCCTGACATTCTTCACGTAACTTTTCTAACACTGGTGCGACCGAGTTCCAGTCAAATCCGGTTTTCGCCGCACGCTTTTGAGCCTGATAAGCTCGTTGAAGAGCTGGGGCCGTACTCGGAATTCCATCTAAGGCGGATGGATGAATTGTGGAGGTTTCTCGTTCCTGTTGCTTGATTGTCTCCCATTTACTAGCGACATCGTGAGCTGTCTTCACTTCAGAATGTTTGAGTGGATCAAACACATGAGGATGCCGACGAATGAGTTTTTGACTCAAAGTGGAGGCGACATCTTCAAGCGTAAACGTTGATTGTTCCTCAGCAATTTGAGCATGAAAGATAACCTGTAATAACACATCGCCCAATTCTTCTTTCAAGGCGGATGGATTTTGATTGTCTATGGCTTCAAGCGCCTCATAGGTTTCCTCTAAAAGGTAAGGTTTGAGAGTTTCATGTGTTTGCAGACGGTCCCAGGGACAACCGTCTGGTCCACGAAGTTGAGCCATGAGTGTGACAAGTTGTGAGAGTTGGGTCTTCATGATCTAGGGAGTAATCTATGGGACCTTTCATTGATATCGGGTAAGCTGAGCGTCGACCCTTGCCCTTAGACAGGGGAACATCGGCGACAACTGGAAAATCTGAGACTTGTGGGAGTAAGGCGTGTGTATTATACCGGTTTATTCCTCTGGTGCAATTGCCGCTTTTCTTGCGGCAAGCCATGGTTTAATGGTACCGTTTTGTCAGTTAATTAAAGGAGGATTCGAGATGAGTGAAGAAGAGCAAGCTTTTGTGGTTCGAGATAAACGTGGGCGAACTTCTGAGGCAGAGCCTACGCCTGCGCCAATACCAGAACCTGCAGCTGACACTGAGGTCAATTTTGGCAGCTCTGCTCCACCTTCTGAGTCCGAAGACGCAGGACCCCCTATAACTTTTTCCTCATTTGTCTTTTCCCTTGGTACCTCTGCCCTTATGTTAATGGGTGAGTCCCTAGAACCTGAGCAACCTTCCATGCCGGTTAATTTACCGCAAGCCAAAGAAATTGTAGACATTCTCTCTATGTTGGAAGAGAAATCAAAAGGAAATCTTTCGGCCGATGAAGCCTCTGTGATTGGTGATATGCTCTATACGCTTCGCATGAAATATGTCGAACGCACCTCTTCCCCGGCGTAGTCTTTAGCAGATAGCCCTGTAACGACAATTTCTTCATTTTTTGTACTTCTTTTGATCTTGTCGAAAGAGGAGCGCATTGTATGAGCCCATGCTTTGGTTCGAGCCACTCATCATCCTTTTGACGTCAACTGATTGTTGAAGCTCCCCACAAGTTTGCTATTGTGTCGAGAGAAGATGCTCTTGATGGTTAAAGAGGAGCTCTCTGAGGTTGTATCATCATCAAACGATGGTGAACTTCATCTCCAAAAGGAACCGAGTGTGAAAACGTGAAGAGCTTGTGGATTGTCACAAGCGAGTCAACTCTGAGGTATGTCATGCTTTCGTTTCGCTTTTAGGTAAGTTGCTTATCACATCTGAATATGAATCTGCTCTCAAGTAATTCTTCTCCGTCCAAAAAATTTTCTCGACAGGCTTTGTCCCCTACCAATCCTCATCGTAGCGAAACTGACGGCGAGTCAGAGGTTCAACGGAAGGCGAATCATTTTAAGCCTGTTTGGATCGTCCTTCTTCTCCTTATTCCATGCCTTGCCCTAACAGCTTATTACGCTCGATATGGCATTACGGTAGCGACAAAGCCGGAGTCACTTCTACCGAATCCTAGTTACGCTGTGGTGATGTTTTTTGTGTATCTCGATAGTGTGGGACTCGTTGTGCTCACGCTCTTGTTGTCTCGAAATTTAATTCGTGCGTATTTTGAGAAACGACATCGTCTTCTTGGCTCCGGGTTTCGCGCAAAACTTATTGCGGCGTTTATCGGGTTTTCTCTCATACCGACAGTCATGTTGGCGACGGTGGCGAGTGGGGTCATTAGTGAGGTCATTGAGGTGTGGTTTAATGATCAAATTATGCAGGTTCTCAGAGATTCTGAAGAATTATCTCAATTGTACCATCAGGATCGCATTGATTTAGCCGTGAATAGTGCGAGAGCCATTAGTGAGGAGATTTATCGAGAAGATATCTTAAGCCCTGAACATCGAGAACTATTAATATCTGCGATGGGGCGAAAGCGCACAGAATATAATTTGGCCGGTGTTGAAGTCTTTTCTCCGAGAATGGAGACTTTGGTGCGAGTGGTCCATCCTGATCTTTCAGAGGCCGTGCTGAGCCTCCCTGTCGGGCAATTGGTTCTTCAAGCTTTGGATACACGAGGAGAAGTCAATTCGGTTCAGGAAGCCACGGTTGGGCGACTTGTTCGAGCCGCCACTCCTATTTTCTCCAATACGATACAGGGGAAAGTGAGTGGGGTGGTCGTGGTTTCGGCCTATGTGCCGGAGTCATTGTTGGTGAAGATGGATGTCATTGCGAATCAATTTCATGATTATCGTCAAATCAAAGAAATGAAGGCGCCGATTAAGGGCGGGGCCTATTTATTCGTGGCCGTCGTGACGGTGTTAATTCTGTTTGGAGCCACATGGTTTGGGTTCTACGTGGCTCGTGGAATTACCGTCCCCATTCAACGTTTGGCAGAAGGGACTGAGGCTGTGGCGAAAGGTGATCTTGATGTGAAAATTGCAGTGAACGCTACCGATGAGATTGGGACCTTGGTTGATTCATTTAATCGAATGACGGCTGACTTGCGACAGAGTAAAACACGATTGGAAGAGGCCAATTACTCCTTGGTGCAGTCAAATGCTGAAATTGATCAACGTCGTGCCTATACGGAAACGGTCGTGGATACGATTGCTTCAGGGGTGCTTTCCATTTCGGTGGATGGAAAGATTACGACATTTAATCCCTCTGCTGAACGTATTTTAGGCATGAGCGGAGAGCAATTTCGGGGAAGGCCAGTGACGGAGGCATTTAAAGATTTCAATTTAACCTTGTTTCAGACCGCCTATGATCACATATTGCTCGATGGGCAAGAGAGTTTTTCGACGGCGGGACAAATGGAAGCTCATGGACTGTTGTTGACGATTGGTCTCAACGTCTCACGCATGCGTAACGAAGCTGGCAATGATTTGGGTTTTGTCTTTGTGTTTGAGGATCGAACAGAGTTAATCAAAGCTCAGAAAACCGCAGCTTGGCAGGAGGTGGCACAGCGAGTTGCACATGAAATTAAGAATCCCCTCACACCAATTCAATTATCTGCGCAACGTCTCCGGAAAAAGTTTTTTGAAAAATCACCTGATTTTGAAGAGATATTTGATCAATCCACCAATGTGATTGTTAGCGAGGTGAGCAGTTTAAAGCGCATGGTGGATGAATTTTCTAAATTTGCCCGTCTGCCAGCGCCTCATATGACACGCGAGTCTTTAGGTGACATTATCGAAAAGGTGGTATCTCTCTACGCAGGGGCGCATCGTGAAGTGGAGTTAATCGTCAACTTAGATGAGGCACTCTCAGAAATTAATTGTGATGCCGAGCAAATTCGTCGGGTATTTGTGAACCTCTTTGATAATGCCGTGCAAGCGATGAATAGTCAGGGCCGTATTTGGGTCTCAACAGAGTGCGATCGACGGCGCCATCGTGTTATTGTAAAGGTTGCTGATGAGGGTGCGGGGATTCAGCCTGACGACCAAGATAAATTGTTCGTCCCGTATTTTTCAAGAAAACGAACAGGGACGGGGTTGGGTCTGGCCATCGTTCATCGTATTATTACTGATCATAATGGCTCCATCCGCGCAGAAAATAATCATCCCCAAGGTGCCCTTTTTACGTTTGATCTCCCGAGTTAGTCGGGTAAGCACGTGTGGGCGTAAAGTCGTTGTTCTCTTTTCATTAGACAGAGAAGCAAGTACGGTACACAAAATGTGCTGTATCGATTAGCGAACCATTTGAAGCGAGGATGTTGTGGCAGACAGCATTTGTATTGTCGATGACGAACCAGCGATTTTGAATACGCTCAGTCCCATTTTGGAGGATGAAGGGTATCAAGTCTCCGTCGCGAAAAGCGGCATAGATGTGTTGAAAATGGTGCGTAGCGATCCACCAGATTTAATTATTTTAGACATCTGGATGCCTGACCTTGACGGCTTAGAAACGCTGAAACGATTGCGACAACAATTTCCCGCTTTGCTTGTGATTATGATGTCGGGTCATGGTTCAATTGAAACGGCTATTAAGGCAACAAAACTTGGGGCGTATGATTATCTTGAAAAACCCCTTGATTTGGAAAAGGTCACCATTCTTGTCAGAAACGCTCTCCATCAACGGAAACTCGAAGAGGAGAATCTTAACCTTCGAATTCAAGTTGAACGACGTTTTGAGTTAGTGGGGACATCCAGTTCCATGAATCGACTACGCGAGTTAATTGATATGGCAGCACCGACGAACAGTCGCGTGTTGATTTCTGGTGCCAATGGGACCGGAAAAGAATTAGTGGCACGTGCGATTCATCTGCATAGTCCACGCCACAGTCGTCCCTTTGTTGAAGTGAATTGTGCGGCCATTCCTGAGACCCTCATTGAAAGTGAATTATTTGGACATGAACGAGGGTCCTTTAGCGGCGCGACGTCTATGAAGCGAGGGAAGTTTGAATTAGCTGATAGTGGGACCTTATTTCTTGATGAAATTGGGGATATGAGTTTAGCCACACAGGCCAAGGTGTTACGGGTGTTACAAGAGCAACAATTTACCAGGGTAGGAGGGGCCAAGTTACTCAATATACAAGTCCGAGTGATTGCGGCGTCAAATAAAGACTTAGGGGAAGAAATTGAAAAGGGCAATTTTCGCGAAGATTTATATTATCGTCTGAACGTGCTCCCAATTGTTGTCCCCACCCTTCGGCAACGCCGGGATGATATCCCGCAACTCGCTCAGCACTTTTTAAAACTTCATGCAGAAGAACAAGGTGTAAAATTCAAGGAGCTTACAAAAGAGGCTATGGAAATGTTGCGACAGCATGATTGGCCAGGCAACATTCGTGAGCTGCGAAACCTCATTGAGCGGCTACTGATTATGGTGCCAAGATCGGTCATTGAAGGCACGGATGTTGAGTCATTTCTCCAGGTACGAAGTGGAGGAAGCAATCAGGCGTTTTCTTTGGGTAAAGACTTTTCTTCCTTGCGTGAAGCGCGTAATGCCTTTGAACGAGAATTGATCACGAATAAATTGCGCGAAAATAATTGGAATGTTTCCAAGACTGCGGATGACTTAAAGATTGAACGCAGCCACCTTCACCGAAAGATAAAATTACTGAATGTCGAGCTCAGGTCTGAAAACTAAGTATCCACGTGGCCATGAAAAGAAGGAGAAGGCCGAGCCTTCCTCTGAACAAATAGTTGTCTCAGAGGTGCATATTGAGAAACTCGTGCCAGGAGGAAATGGTCTCGCACGAGTTGGGGCACAAGTTGTGTTCGTCAAAGGGGGCCTCCCAGGAGAGCAGATACATGTTCAAATTGGCGAGAAGCGTCGGGGTGTTCATTATGGTGACATTCGTCAAATTCTTGAGCCTTCCCAGGAACGGGTGCATCCTCCCTGTTCCATCTATGGGCAGTGCGGTGGATGTCAATTCCAACATCTGAGCTATCAAGGGCAGCTTGAGCAAAAGAAAGCCATTCTGACTGATGCCCTTCAGCGGATTGGGAAAATTGAACTTCCCGAGATTGGAGCAGTGGTTCCATCTCCACAGCCCTTTGGCTATCGAAGTACCATTCGCTTTGTCGTGTTCAAGGGGGAAAAGAATTTTCAATTGGGATTTTATCAGGCAGAGACGAGAAATGCCGTTGAAGCCAAAAGGTGCTTGTTGATTTCAGAACCCATGCAACAGCTAGTCGCCAAGGTTGCTGAACGTCTGGCGTCCCAATCGACAGTGCCGATGTATCTGGAGCATGTTGAGTTTCGAGCCTCGACGACCTCAACGGACGTGCTGATTGTCTTTCATGGCTCCTATAAGAAAGCTGAGCGCGTCAAGGAATTTCTTGAGCCATTTCAAAAATTTTCTGGAGTTGTGGGTTGTATTGCCGAGCGATCTGGCCCAAAGGCCGGTCGCGTGCCTTCCACCCCATTAGTCGTCGGGAAAGATTATGTCACGGAGAAATTTGATGACCTCAAGGTCCAAATAGGGCATCGGTCCTTTTCGCAAACCAATTGGCCAGTGTATGAATCGATTGGGCGTCAGCTGCGTGAGTGGCTAGGAGAGCTTCAAGGAGTACGAGTACTTGAACTGTACGCAGGGACTGGATTGTTAGGCATGACGCTGGCACGAAATGGTGCCTTTGTCACCTTGGTCGAATCCAATGCCTTTGCCCTGGCCGATGCGCGAACCTCTGTGGCCCTGAGTCGTGTGGCGCGTTGCCGATTCAAGCGAAAAGGTGGCGAATCATTTTTACCATCTGTGAAGCAGGACGAGTTTGATGTCGTGCTTGTTGATCCACCACGGACTGGCCTGACACCACAAGTGACGAAAGAATTAGGACGAATTAAGGCTCCTCGGGTGTTGTATATATCCTGTGATGTCGCCACCCTTGCCAGAGACCTTGCACGGTTGGGGACTTTTGGCTATCGGGTGGTCCGTATTCAGCCATTTGATATGTTTCCCCAAACGGCCCATATCGAAACGCTTGTTGAGTTAGCGATTTAAATGTCTTTTTACCTATCGATACAGAGTAATTTTCTATGACGACTTATCGTGAAGCTGGGGTTGATATAGATGCGGGCGATGAATTTGTTCGTCGTATAAAATCCATGGTGCGAAGCACGCATCGTCCAGAGGTTGTTAGTGACTTAGGAGGGTTTGGTGGTCTATTTCGTTTTCCCTCCACGCAGTACGAGGATCCGATCCTTGTGTCTGGGACAGATGGCGTTGGAACGAAGTTAAAGGTGGCGGCGCTCATGGATCGCCATGACACCATTGGTATTGACCTCGTGGCAATGTGCGTGAATGATGTGTTGGTGAGTGGAGCCGAACCGCTCTTTTTTTTAGATTATTTAGCAACGGGAAAACTTGAGATAGCCAAGGCAGAAAGTATCGTCAAAGGCATTGTTGCTGGTTGTCGAGAGGCCGGGTGTGCGTTGATTGGCGGCGAGACGGCGGAGATGCCATCATGTTATCCCGAACATGAATATGATTTGGCCGGGTTTGTGGTGGGGGTGGTGGAACGGGCGAAGATTATAGATGGAAACAAAGTGTCATCTGGCGACGTGGCCATTGGATTGAGTGCAACGGGCTTACACAGCAATGGGTTCACCTTGGCTCGACAAGTCTTATTCGAACAAGAAGGCTGGACCGGCACAACGCAATTATCTGAACTTGATCGACCATTGGGCGACATCCTCTTAGAACCTACCAAGATCTATGTAAAACAGATACGGGCGCTTCTGACAGATTGTGACATTCATGGGTTAGCCCATATTACGGGCGGGGGACTCACGGGGAATGTGCCTCGAGTGTTGCCATCGCATTGCGAAATGCTCATCAAGCGAGGGTCTTGGCCAATTCCAGACATTTTTAACGTGATCCAACAGTCAGGAAAGGTCGATCAAGACGAAATGTATCGAGTCTTTAATATGGGTATTGGCATGGTGGTGATCGTCCCTCCTCAAGACGTTGATCGAGTCCTTTCACATATGAAGAACTTGGGTGAGTTAGCACATGTGATCGGCGAGGTCGGTGGACGGACGTCTTCCGACGCACCGGTACGATATGGGGAGTAATAGGTAAGGCGATGGCATCTCTGGTCTTAGGCGTCCTTGTCTCCGGACGAGGCTCCAACCTTCAGTCAATTATTGACGCCATGGTAGCTGGGACATTGACTGCGAGAATAGCCGTGGTCGTTAGTAACAAGTCAGACGCATTTGGCCTCGAGCGCGCTCAACAACATGGGATCAAAACTGTGTTTGTGGATCCGAAACCATTCAAGGAGCAAGCAAATCCTCGAGAAGCCTATGATCATGCGGTGTTGGACGTACTCAAGTCACATGGCGTTGAGCTGGTCATCTTAGCGGGGTATATGAGGATTGTGACCGCGGCATTCATTCAGGCCTATGAAGGCAAGATGATGAATATTCATCCATCGCTGCTCCCGTCGTTTCCGGGATTGCACGCGCAAAAGCAAGCATTGGAGTGGGGAGCGAAAGTGAGTGGGTGTACTGTCCATTTCGTCACAGAAGGCATGGATGAGGGACCGATTATTCTTCAAGCAGCCGTTCCAGTCCTTGAAGACGATACCGATGAAACATTATCGGCAAGAATCTTAGAGCAAGAACACCGTATCTATCCTGAAGCCATTCAGTTGTATGGCGAAGGGCGTCTGACCATTGAAGGGCGATGCACACAAATTGAAGAAAGCGTGAAGCAATCGAATACGTGACTTTCTTCTACGAGATACGAACGACGAGATATGCTTTACGCGTAAATTGTTGAGTAGCATGTCATCCAATTCTATTGTATAATTGTTCCGTATTATCCCAACAGTCGTCACCGCAAGCGCAGCACGTGGGGGGCTAGCTCAGTTGGGAGAGCGCAACGTTCGCAACGTTGAGGTCGGGGGTTCGATTCCCCTGCCCTCCACCAAATCATACTTGCCGCCCCTCATATCGCCTAAAACCCTGAATGGGAGAGCGGTTGAGGTGATTCTAAACCCCTCATTCCGGTCATAGGGTAACTTCCCCGAAAACGCCAGCCTGAGGACCATTTTTTTGCCCTCAATCCTGTCAGAACTCCATGGAAATCAAACGCGGTTCTAAGACTATCGTCGAAGCTTCACAGGGGACGCCCACAATTCCTGATTTTTTCACCTAAGGCGACCTTTGGTTCCTGCAAACCTCTGATCTTTTTTTCATAAGTTTCAACAAGTATTGGAGTATCTGCTTCCACCACTCGGTCTAGGAATTGTTCTAATTTCTGCCTTATTCGTCGTAATTCCCCCTCCATAACAAACAATTCCTGTTTGGCCTTAGACTCACGTTGTCTTAAATATCTCCAAGGCCATATAAAACAAGTTAGACGAAGGTCAGGTGTTTCTCTATGATTAATCGGCGCTCTGTGGCGGAACACCGTTCATAGAGGAGACGATTGATTAAGCAAATAACTTAGTGGGAGCTGCCGTGGTTTAACTTACTTTTTGATGAATCAGTCCTAGAAGAACACCGAAGACTGAAAATTGAATGACACTGGCTAGCCCTTCGATCATGAACCATGCAGAGATGGATGGTACGACAAATTTTGATGGCTCAACTATCGCGATGTAGGTCGCGAGGAAAAGGCCGAAGGCTAGGGAGACCTTCACTCCATCATGGATAGTGACTCGTTCGGGCGAAAACCTTGAGAGTGCGAGCGTGAGAATCACTCCTTGGGCAAGCATCACAAGTAAGCCTAACGCAACGATTGGATCGATTCGCATAAAATCTATGCCTGCGTAGTGTTCTTTGTTAATGACAAAATGCGATGTGCCCTGAACGCCGAACGAAACAATTATGAAGGCAAAAATTGAAAGCAAATGTTTTGTCATGGGGACTCCTTGGTCAGCGATATAGACGAGTACTTGTTATTTGCAAGTTTTTTGGAGTGTAGCCATTATGCTTGTTATTAGCAAGCATAAAGTTTTACAATAAATAATGACTAAACGAACAACAGAAGATTGGTATGGATGCCCTATTCGCTACGGCGCAACTATTTTTGGTGATAATTGGTGCTTGCTGATTTTGCGCGATCTCATGTTTAAAGGCGCAAAGCACTACGCCGATTTTTTAAATGCAGGCGAAGGTATATCAACCAACATTCTCGCTTCCCGGTTAACCACATTGGAAGCAGAGGGAATTGTTGAAAAAACCCAGGACCCAGAGCATGGGAAACGATATATTTATGTCCTAACGGATAAGGGTCTCGGCTTGCTCCCAGCCATGCTCGAAATTATTAATTGGGCCGAAATGTGGGATGAACAAACAGAAGTCCCGACAGAGTTCGTAGAAGAGTTAAGGAAAGGACGCTCTTCTTTAGTAAAGAAAATTACTAGCCAATTGAAGTCTTCGCGCTTTTAACAGCCGTCGTGATCCCTATCGAGGTTCGAATCATGGCCATTGAATATACCGACACCCAACACACAAACCAAAGAGTCAATCTGATCCACTGATGGAATTTGCATGGCTGAACTATGTCTGTTTTTGAACAAAGGACACGAAATTTCAGCCAACATGCTCACCTACTAGTCTCGGACGGGACATGCCCCTCGCTTTCCATTGGCGATGAGACTACCGGCCTTCATTGAAAATCCCGCGCCTCTTCTGCCGCTCCTCGAGTCTCTCAAGGATGGCTAAGAAGACTATGTCCGTTGTTCGTGCGCAAACAAACTTAATGATATTGCCAAGGACCATCCTGACCTCGTTGAAGACTTAGCGGGGAAATGGTTGGAAAACACTGATAAAGATCGAGTAAAGAAGGTGTGCAAAGGGAAACCCATCATACTTGATACGCAAATATCACATATGGCTCAACGCAGACATGGGATTCGCAAGATCACAACACGGTTCTACTACCCTGGCACACATTACTTGGAAATCCTAGTCAATGGTGCTTCTCTCGGCTGCAAAGATTTCGAACTGGTCATATAGCGACGACTACGGCCTACGGAGTAGAAATGAAAGTACGCTTAATTTGGCAATAATTTAGTGTGCATTTTAGGCGTATAACGTATTGATTTTATTGTAATTTTTTTGTGATTTACGTGTTGATAGTCGTGAGGGAAAAATAGCTGCACGTCCATGCGGAACTTTGTTTTGGTCGCTCAATGTCGATTTGGATATTTCCATTCGTCATATAGAGGAACGCCCATAAGGGCATGTCTCAAACCATCAATAAGGAGGAAGATTCATGCAATATCTATTAATGATCTACGCCGCAGAATCCGCAGGCCCAAAAGCCGGGACCGCTGAGCATGACAAAATGATGCAGAGGTATACGGAACTTGGTCAGGAATTGGACGCCAAAGGACTGATGAAGGGAGGCAATGCCCTCGACAGTGTGGCCACGGCTACGACTGTTCGTGTGCGTAATGGCAAGGCCCAAACGTTAGATGGTCCATTTGCTGAGACTAAGGAACAATTGGGAGGATTTTTTCTTCTGGATTGCAAAGATCTTGACGAGGCAATCCAATATGCTGGAAAGATCCCTAGTGCACAGTTTGGTTCAATAGAAATTCGTCCTGTCGTGTCGTGTGCTAGTTAGGAAGGAGTGATTGACTTTGGCATCATTGGAGCAGACGCGAGCGGCGGTTGAGCACATCGTCCGCGAAGAATGGGGGCAAGTGTTGGCAGCTTTAATGGGATACGTGCGCGATTTCGATCTTGCTGAAGACATGCTTCAAGATGCCTGTGTCGCTGCACTTCACCATTGGCCTCTTGATGGGACTCCCTTGAAACCTGGCGCATGGCTCTTACAGACAGCCCGACGAAAGGCGATCGATCGATTTCGTCGGGCCGCGAATTTTGAGTCAAAACGTGCTGAATTTGAGATGATGATCGAACTTGAGCAGCAAGTCCAGCAGGAAGAGGAGGACACGATGGACGAGAGTATCCCAGATGAGCGACTTCGTCTCATCTTCACGTGTTGTCATCCAGCGTTGGAAGAGCATGCTCGCGTGGCCTTGACTCTCCGAACCTTGGGAGGGCTGACGACTCCAGAAATTGCGCGAGCTTTCTTGGTGTCGGAGACCACTCTCGCGCAGCGACTTGTGCGCGCCAAGCGTAAGATTAAAGCCGCCAATATTCCATATGTTGTGCCAGCTCCTCACCTATGGCCAGAGCGTCTGGATTCTGTGTTCTCAGTCATTTATCTCATCTTTAATGAAGGTTACGCGGTCACTTCCGGTCAAAAGCTCTCTCGTGCCGATTTGTGTCACGAAGCCATTCGTCTTGGCCAAATTCTCTGCCGTCTCGCTCCTCAGGAATCTGAGGCTGCTGGCTTGTTGGCCTTGATGCTCCTTCACAACTCACGACAGGAATCGCGCATTGACAACGCAGGCAATCTGGTGACGCTGGAATGCCAAAATCGTCATTTGTGGAATCGAGAACAAATCGACGCTGGGGTGCGACTTTTACGAGGAGCCCTCGCGCTGGGCCGGCTTGGACCATTTCAAATCCAGGCAGCCATTAGTGCTGTTCATGCGAATGCGAAACGTTATGATGCCACCGACTGGAATGAGATCACCTTACTGTATGGCAAGCTTTATGAGTTGCAGCCTACGCCTGTCATTCAGTTGAATCAGGTGGTAGCTCTGTCCTTTGCCCAAGGGGCTGATGTCGGGCTAGTCGCTCTAGCCGAATTAGATGAGCAGGGAACCTTGGCTCAATATCAACCCTATCATGCCGCTCGAGCGGACTTGTTTCGCCGTGCAGGACGTATGAAAGACTCGGCTGCAGCCTATCAACGAGCCCTGGAGTTGACGGATAACAAGGCGGAGCAGTGTTTTCTAGAACAGCGTCTTTTGGAAGTATCGAAATAAGAAGTTGCTGGGACGTGTGTGATGTTCATCGTTTGGTGTGCACGCAACAAAATTGTTGTTCTCAGATGTCGATTAAGATCGTTTCGTTCGTCGACAAGAGTAGACTCAAACTTAAGAACCCATGGGCCTTGAACGATCACCTGTAACTATGTTTGGCCTGTGCGATATGGTTTTACTCTCATCTATCTTTAAGTACGGAGAATTCTTATGTCAGTAATGGAAATTGAGAAGGACCTCGTGACCTTAATTAAACAAGGGAAGAACCAGGAGGTCATTGGTAAGTTGTATAGTCCCAATATTGTCAGTGTTGAGGCGATGGCGATGCCGAACATGGAGCAAACCTTAAAAGGCATTGAAGCGATTAAAGGCAAGAATACCTGGTGGGGCGAAAATCATGAAGTCCATGGAGGCGAGGTCAAGGGGCCGTATCCAAATGGCACCCAGTTCATTGTCCAGTTTACATATGATGTGACGCCCAAGCATACCGGCTCACGCATGACCATGAACGAGATGGGGCTCTTCACCGTCGAAAATGGAAAGATTACGAAAGAAGAGTTTTTTTACTCGATGGGCTAAGAAGCTTAGAAAAGTTGTTGGCCCTTTTGCCAATGACTATAGCGAATCAAAATACGTTTCACTTGAACGATGCAGACTTTCTACGCGGTATCAAACGCTTCATCGGAGGGAAGGTTATACCTGCTTGGCACAACGACGTAGGATTAACACGTGTCATGTCGCAGGGAGTCTCGGTATTCTGCGTAGGCATGAAGCCGATTCGGTATCACTAATCGGCTATAACAGGGACCGTTGCATTTCTGTTCTATTCATTATGCCGTGAATGATAACCTTTGAATTCGAGAGTTGAGTGTTGAATTGTAATAGCCATGTCATCAACCAAAACAAGTAACCTGTAAAGAGGAGGGAATGGCCATGAGCCGATTTAAACTAATCCTTATTGTTGTCAGTAATCTTTTGATCGTGAGTTCGTTTCAAGCAGCCGCCCAAGAACACAAGCCCTATGTGGGGTCACCAGAATTCGAGCAAATGAAGCAGCTCATTGGATCGTGGGACGGCATGATCGATATGGGTGAAGGGCCAAAGAAGGTTACCACTACGTACAAGCTCACATCTGGTGGCAGTACAATCGTAGAGACGGCTTTTGCCGGGGCTCCGAATGAGATGATGACCGTGTTTCATGATGATTCACAAAAGCATATAACGATGACTCACTATTGTATGCTTGGCAACCAACCAAAAATGACGCTGGAAAAAGCAGAAGGGAATTCTTTGTTTTTTGATTTATCGAAGGATTCTGACATTGATGTCTCGCATGATCACCATATGCATGGGGCCAAGATAACATTCGACAGCAAAGATCAGATGACCCAACAATGGTCAAAATTTGAAACCGGTAAAGAGCAACAAATGGTAAAGGTTATTTATAATCGTATCAGGTGACAATCCATTCGAAACGGATGTGTTTTTCTTCGATACTTATATGTCATCACGAGCGGCCTGTGAGTATTATGCTTGCCGTTCGTGATTCATTTTGTTTGGTGTTCGACGACTGAATTGTAGGTCGGGGCAGGTCGGAATTTATGGTTAAGGTGTCTCGCATGTAAAGTGCTTTGAAACGGCAGCAGTCAAGGTAAGTTCATCCAGCCCGATTGACAAGGGAATGCTTTATTTCAGGGAAATGAATCTGAATGCTGCATTAGATGACCTGGGTTTAGCTACTCGCCACATTTAATCAAGGAATTGATGCTGTCTGTACTTCCTTGAGAACAGAATACCTGGCAAGAGATGTGTCTTGAGGAATTGAGAGATACCGTTAACGGACCTCGAGTGCTCTAAGCCAAGATGAAATTCAATTTCTCAGCCTTACTTGCTGAAAAAAGGAGATTGTCAGTGAATACAAAGGTCCTGAAAGATGCGGAACGGAAATTTTTAAAACGATATCCAGGTGGATTTACTCACCCTGACATGATTGCCATTGGGAAAAAGCATAAGATGGAGCAGCTGGAAGCGATGGCCCAGGACAGTTTTGCCAAGCAAAAGTTTAATGACCCTAACGACATCATTGCTGAATTGGTCAAACTGGTTAGTCGATCAAGCATGATTTCCATGTTTGAAAAGCCGAAGTTTCGAGATATGACGAAAGCCCTGAATAAGAAGGACAAGGAGAGATTTGCTGAAGGGCTGTATGAACTCTTGCATGGCAAAGAAAATGTCGGCTTTGACCAGGTTGTCTCTGAACTCCAGAAGAGAAAACTGGCTAAGTGGACCTTAGCAACAGCCGTTCAAGCCTACTATTGCCCACAGAAAGACCTTCTCATTAAGCCTACTACGACGAAACTTATTATTGGAAAATTGGAATTGAATCTTGAATACGACTCAACCCCGAGCTGGACATTCTATCGTCAGTACAGAAAAACTATTAATGACATAAAGTCCAAGGTGAATAATAATCTTTCACCGAATAACCCCGCCTTCTGTGGCTTTCTCATGATGGCCCTAGAAGAAAAGCTATCATGCTAAAATAACGGGGAACGTTGTTGAGATCAACCTCGTGGCCACGGCCTTTCTCTCTCTAAAATGTAATTAGATGCGGTACCGAGTTGTTTCGACCTGCTGGACACGAAATTCTTGAATGATGGTGTTATTCGTTCAATCATTTAAGCTCAGGAATGTTTAACTCGAAAACAAACTATTCTTCATTCAAGTCAAAAAATGAGTACGAAGTGATTGGCTCAATGGATGTTTCTGAAAAGTGTAAAGCCTATGCAGATCAAGTCAGGCCAGCTTTTGAGTATCTTCGGGCTTTGATTGTTGAAATGGCTCAGGGAAATGGCATTGATGATTTGGAAGAAACCTTGAAATGGAACAATCCCAGGTATCTCACAAAAAATTGAATGATCATTCTAAAATACTTCATATGTGAGGATTGCGGTGAACGTGCCAGTTTTGTTTTTTGTATCCTCTTGCGAATGTAGATAATAAGGCGCAATATTTTTCGTAATTATATATGATCACACCAATGGGACATCTTAATTCTAATTTAGTCGTTAGTTAAAACGTTGCTCTTCGTTGGGAGGTGTGAGGGAACTTCGTGAAAAAACTGAGTGATCTCAAAAGTTGCCCTCTGTTAGAAGGTATCCCGTCGGAAGACCTTCGTCGTGATTGTCCAACTGCCAAGGTGTTGACGTATCAGTCTAAGGAAACGATTTTTGGACAGGGAGAGAATGTTCGAGCAGTCTTTTGTCTACTCGCTGGTCAGATCACCCTCTCTCGGGTTAGCCGTGAAGGCGAGTCATTCACCACTGCTCTGTTTGGACCTGGAGAGTTTTTCGGGCCGACGTTGAGCGGTAACCTGGAGGCCGATGATACTGCAAGGGCCAAGGAGACTGCCACGGTGTGGCAAGTGCCGATCGAGGAGTTTCGGTGCCTGCTGCTTAGCCATCCTGTCGTGTCCTGGGAGTTTATCGCCATTCAAGCACGACGCCAACGTCAAATAGAGCGGAGACTCGAGGGCTTGGCATTCAAACGAACTGAGGTTCGGTTAGCCGAGACTTTCATTGAACTATCTGGAGACTTTGCAACCCGTTGCGAACACGGATTCGGACAACACCTTCACCTCACTCAACAAGAGTTGGCTGACCTCGTGGGAGCGAGCCGGCCAGTCGTGAGCACAATCCTCAATAAGCTCCGGGACAAGGGCATTCTTGGGTATAGCCGAGAATATGTCTGCGTGCGAGGTATCGACGAGATCAAGCAGTTAATTAATCCCTGATTGCTCACCTGACTGTTATCTAGAGAACAGACGCGTTCTTCTGCATTCGCTAGGATGTCGTCAATCGCTCGATCCTGAGCGTTTAACTGCGGCATTGTCGCGAAAACAGAAGGGAGCCTATCATGAGCAAAGCGTATCTCGAAATTACACTTCAGGTTTCGGAGCAGAATCGTAGTCAAGCTGGTGAGGTCTATGCCAAGTTCAAGCAGCCGTTTCTTGATACGGTTAGCGGTTCGAAATCAAAAGAATTACTCGTGCGCGAAGCAGACGTGCAGGTTCTTCACGGATTTAATACGACTGCATGCGCTGAGAACTATTTGAAGTCTGCTTTGTTTCAGAACGATATCGTTCGTGCCTTGACGCCCTACCTTATTGCGGAGCCAGAAATTAGAATCTACGAAGCGCAGTAGAGGCACGTTGTTCACATGCCGCCTAACAGCACACGGAGTTTGATAGTCGTATGAGGCTCACGTGCGCCGTTAGGTGAATTATTTGACTATGGGAAATGGTTAGGGGTTACCCCATTAGGTACATTCCGTGTCGATTATCTACCTGAATTCCCAATCGTTTCCATTAACAAGAGTTTGTAGGGTGCGGACGTTAAAACGAGGCGCTCAAGCTGCTCGAAGCGCCCTGAGAATAAGGTTCCATTTTCCAAAAAACTGGAACCAATGGTTCGAAGTTTTTCCAGTGGTCTCCATCATTTCCCGTAACTGTCTGATCATAAAGTTATTAATCTCCTTTTTTATAGACTCACCAAATCATACTATCCATCTTTTTTTTGATCGCCTAAAAGTCTGCTACCCTGCGCTGTTTGGGCGATTCGAAACCTCATATTTCAGTCATACGATATCACGCACGTAATTTTTAAGACTTTCCAAGTGAATTATGCCTTGAAAAGTGTAGGTATTTCTTACTAAACAGAGTGATGAATTCCTAGCCCTGATTCTACCCTCCGCCATCTCTCGACTACGCCAAGATTGCATCATCCAGTTATTAGGATGATGCCAGCAAGTTGTGTAAAGAGCCTTGTCGCTAATCCTATCCAGACTTAGAAACTCTGTCTTTCCATAAACATGAGAAATGAGGGCGCGGTAATTAATCACAAGCTCTATTTCATTTTTTTTCCTTCCCGTTCGATTCGAAACAGTAAATATTTAAGTTAGGTAATGAATTAGTTAATTAAAACAATGGATTACGAGTGTAAGCAGTTTAATTACCTATTATTGTAATATATGACACTTTAAGCATGCTAATATGCTATAAGTGTTATGGATCACGGAGACATCACGAATCAATGGGTCTCAAATTTTACTTTTCTCATACTCACAAAGGAGCATTCACATGATGAACACATTTAAGTCTTTTCTCTATCTGGGATTAGCCGGGAGCATTTTCTTCGGTGGGATGGTTGCGACCGGCTGTGCTACCTCGAACGATCACGCTATGAATGGTAACGCTATGGCAAACGACACCCCGGCATTTAATGATTTAGAAATAGCGCATATTGCCTATACCGCGGGCGCCATCGATATTCGCTATGCCCATTTGGCTCTTGCTCTGGCCGAAGACCCTGAGGTGTTGAAGTTTGCTGAGTTGATGGTTCGTGACCATACTGCCGTGAATAAGAAGGCCCTGGCGCTCGTCAAAAAATTACAAATTACCCCACAGGATAATGGCATGAGCCAGCAGTTGCTCAAAGGAGCCGTAACCATTCGCAACGAACTCTCTCGGCTGCATGGGCCTGCTTTTGCGAAGCGGTATGCGGCGAATGAACTGGGTTACCACAAAGCAGTGAATCAGGCTGTGGAAAAGACCTTAATTCCAACAGCCCAAAATGCGGAATTAAAGGCTCTGCTGACCGGTGCCCTCCAGACATTTAAAGTACATCAAGAGCATGCCGTCGTGATGAACGAGAAATTGCAATAATCATAGAGAAGGGGGTGACATAATCATGACCTCCCACAAAATCAATATGCTATTGATCGTGGGTTTGCTCGTGGTTGGTGCCTTTGACAGGGAGGGCTTGGCTCAAACGACCTCCCTGCCACAGCGCCACGTCGTGCAGATTGATGGCTTTGTGTTTCAGCCACCACAAATTAGGGTTGTCCCAGGCGATACGGTAGTGTGGGTCAACCGAGACTTTGTTCCACATTTCATCAGTGTAGGTGAAGGGAAATGGCAGTCAGACGTGTTGGAAGAAAACCAATCTTGGGAACTCGTCGTCAACGAGACAGGGAGTTTTAGCTATGTGTGTGTGTTTCATCCAAAGATGATCGGAATTGTGACGATCCATGATTGAGGCAATCCTATTAAAGGAACGAAATCATGACGATGTATGTTTCTAGTCTCGAGAAGATTCTTCGAGCATGTGTCGTTTGTTCACTGGTGCTCCCCCTGGGCCCAGTGTTGAGTCTTCATATATGTTCCAACCATCATTAGCCACAATTGACTGATGGTCCAAGCACATTGCCCGGCTTTGAGTTATTCCTTATTGAACATGGGCTACACCTTGTATTATTAAAGCTCTTCTTCTGTCCTCTGTAAAAGAAACGCGATATTAAGAAGTGATTTTAGTAGAGATTCTAGCGATCAGTAGTGCTCCAAAATTCTCAATCCTTTAATCTAGGTTTTTTGATTCTTGATCTGAGTGTAGCTTTGGCTTTTCCTGAAGACGGTTCCTCAAACTGCAAGGAGAACGTTATGAATATTACACCACAACAATTTTTTATTTTGTATGGCATGAGAACTTCTAAAATTCTCATAATGATCCTGGTTATAGGTATTATCCTGTCACTATTTTCGCAGCCAGCCTGGTCTGACGAGAATTCACGTAGTTTGATCACTGATCTATCAGCGATCCAATGGGAACCATTGAACGGTGCTCCAGAAGGGGCAGAAATTTCGATGTTGTGGGGAAATCCAAAAACCGGTCCGTCAGAGGCAATGGTAAAATTTCCTGCAGGTTATTTATTTCCACACCACCATCACTCTGTTCGAGAACGAATCATTTGGATGCAAGGAGACTTTATCTACATCGCTGATGATGGGACGCGTCTAATGCTAGGGCCAATGGCATATCTTAATGTGGCACCTGGCATCAAACATTCCATTCGTTGTGGAAATGCTGAGCCCTGTATTCTCTACTTAACATTCAATGAACCGATGGACCTGCATCTTCACCCACAGCCTCAAGAAAAGACCCATCATCCGTAAATATATAATGTTATGAGACATTAGAGGGATGGGCTAAGATTGACCGAAGTACCTTGGAGGAGCAGGTTCCATTCTTCTAATATCTTCTTTGTGGGTCAGGTTGTTTGTTTAATGACATAGTGTCCCATCCTCTTTATCGTCTCAGCGTGAGCGGTCTTTTCTTTGCAACGCGCCTGTATGTGCGTCGTCACACAAATCACAAACCCAATTTCCCAACTTTTATTGACGAAGAAAGTCCTCAGCATGAATCACAATGCTCTGCCGTTAGTTGAGAAAGTGAAAAGTGAATTTTGAGACATTGAAAGTTTTAGCGAGCCCATTGTATTCTATGAAATATTGAAATTCGAAGGTCTGGTCAGCAGTGGAGGAGAAGCGACGACGATACTCGCTGCGAGGTAAATCTTACTCAATGGGCAAGTCGAAAAGGGAAATCGCAAGAAGATTATGATCGGTGATACCATAGAATTCAATGAATGAAAAATTTGAGTCCTCCTTCCAACACAAAGTGGCCATGAGCAATATGGCGTCACAGGAACATCGACATGACAAATAATGATTGCCTCCGCCGAATTCGCTACATCTTGGATTTGAGTGATTCCAGAATGATGAATATCTTTGCTCAGGCCAATATGAACGTGACACGAGCAGAGGTGAGTGCGTGGTTGAAAAAGGATGATGATACAGATTTCGTGAAATGTCGTGACATTATATTTGCGACGTTTCTCAATGGTTTGATTAACGATCTGCGTGGAAAAAAAGAGGGCGCACAGGCTGAACCGGAAGAACGGCTCAATAACAATATCATTTTCATGAAACTGAAAATCGCATTCAATTTACAAGCCGAGGGAATAGTGTCGATATTGGCCCTGGCTGATTTACGTGTGAGCAAGTCTGAGCTGAGTGCTTTTTTTCGTAGACCTAACCACAAACATTTTCGCAAATGCCAAGACCAAATTTTGCGGAATTTCTTGAAAGGCCTTCAACTGCAGTATCGTAAGGAACTTGATCCTGATGACTTCTTAGAAGAGGAACCTCTCTTGAATTCAAGTGGGCCTTGAAGTTGAGACCTAAAAGAAATCCAGATCGACAAGAAAGACCTTGATGACGCGAACTGCGCTGTTTTCGGTAAGATAATCATTCAACCGTTCAAAGAATAAGGTCGCTTGGTGGTGACCTTTGCCTTCAATCAATCCGCTCATCACAGACATCTTTGTTGGAAAGGTGTCGTATCCCCTTCTGCCAGGTTTTCATACCCTGGACGCTAGTCGGCTCTTTTCTTTACTTTCAATAGTTGAGGTTCTCGACGTTAACCAATCAAATCTTGTACTCATCGGATTATAGTCTTGGCGTTCAAATGGGTATCTCGTTATGCTAACTTTCATTCGAGGTAACAATGATTCACATTCTGATCATGATTAACGCGGGCGCTGGGGGGCCTGACGCGATAAGGCGCTATGAAGCAAAGGTCGTTCCCATAATCCACGAGTACGGCGGAAAAATATTATCTGCATTCAAACCGCTTAACACTCCGCCAGATGAAATTCATCTTATCGAATTTTCATCAGAAGAGGCTCTCACGCTGTATCAGCAGGATAGTAGAGTGGTTGAACTCAAGGCAGAGCGTGAGAGAGCCATCACCAAGACCGATCTGTATATATCAAGCGAGATCATAAACTACACGTGACCCACCGCCTAAAAAAGTCGTGGCACTCGCCCGCAATTCTGCTACGTTTTATAGCCGCTTGTGAGCGTAATCGTTGATGTCTGCCTTTTGGAAAAACAGCAAAAAGCTAAAAGGAGTATCGAATGCACCTCGGTCGCTGTAAATGCGAATCTGTCCGTTATCAATTTATGGGAAAGCCATTGACTTGCTATGCCTGCCATTGTAGCGACTGTCAAACGTCCACAGGTTCAGCTTTTGCCATGGTCATGCTCATTAAGAGTAAAGATATGACGGTTATTGAAGGCGAACCCGATACCAAGGTCGTGGTATACAGCGGTAAACAGGTGCAGGAATTTCATTGTAAGCAATGTGGGACTGAATTGTGGGCCACCTCAAAAGAGTATCCAGACTTCACGGCTTTAAAACCCGGTACGTTCGACGAGACATCTTGGGTTAAACCCATAGCGCATGTGTGGGTCAGTGATGCTCAGCCGTGGGTTCATCTGGATATCGCGACAGAAAAATATAATAAACAGCCGGACATGTCCATTCTCATTGATTTATGGGCTAAATCGGAGAGTGAATAAATCCTGCACATTTCAACGTGAGAAACGACGGGAAGCTTGGTGTGTAGGCGTCTTGTTCTACAGACGTCAGAATAGACCTGACAGGAATAGGTATTCCTCCTTAAATAAGAAAAGGAGGAGGCGTACCATTTGATTAGTGTACGGGGAGAAATGTGGGCTGATTCAGTACAAAAGAGGCAGGCGAGGGATGATCAAAAGAGAATAGAGACTGGCACCTAGGTAGCTAGGCAACTTTTCGTCCCTTTGTTGGGTTAGACCCTATATTGGAAAAAGCATAGATAATACCGCAAGTTTTCCCCGCTTAGCGGTTTTGCGGTTTCTTACGTAAAGGCCAAATCCGTTCAAGTCATGCCCAGGGTTCGGGCTTCATTAATATGGATCCCACTAAATCTTGGGAGAGCAATTGTTCTTGTTAGTGTAATGTTACAGCCCTTGTCGCTTAGTCGATCGTGTGCGACCTGCCGCTTTAATTGCCGCAATGGTGATGGCTTCTGCGACTTCATCTGCAACTATCCCGCTCTTCATGGCCCGCGAGACGCTTAGGCCACCAATGAGCAGGCTGAGTAGCGCCCAGGCTCGAGTGTGGCATTCCTCAGAAGTACCTGCTAGCCCACATGCCACAAGGTTTGCGATCAGAATCATTTTTTCCTCAAAGGCTGCATGCACTTTTGTCCCTGCCCGTACCACGTCAGATATGAGAGTTGGCATGGCACAACCACAGTCCAGATTATTCCGGTGCTGCCTTCCTAGATAGTAGTGCACAAATGCTTTCACCCAGTGAGTCCCGTGCTCATGTTGATACTGCGGAACAGCTTCAATAACCTCATCTAGGCCCACTGCTAATGCAATGTTAAAGGCCTCGTCTTTTGAGGCAAAATGTGTATAGAACGCGCCAGACGTGGCACCTGCTGCCTTGGCCAGCCCATCGACGCCAGTACCTGCGTATCCATTTTTTCGAAAGCTGCGGCCCGCTGCTTCAATAATTTTTTGGCGTGAGGCTTCTTTCTGAACAGCCTTGTAGCGCATAAGATACCCTTCCTTATGATAACGACCGTTATTTTATGATTGACAAGATAACGGTCACTATATCATAGTGCTTAAGATAACGATCGTTATTTATGTTCTGTGTAGTCAATCAATAATCTAACTTGAAGGGAGTTCTTGATGCCTCTTACTCTTACGCTCACGAAAGGAGTATTACCGGAAGGAACTGAGAAACGAGCGATTTCTCTACTCACCGACTTATTTCTGGAATACCACGGAATGCTCGGAAACAAAGTCATGACGCCCAACGTCACGGCGCATGTGAATCTCATTCCCAAAGGGTTGACCTTCTCTGGGGGGAAGGAAGTGGAAGGTGCGTGGATCGAAACTAAAACGCCATCCTTTGCTCTTGCCGATAACAAAATTCAGGCGGATTTTTTTGCTGCGGCCACCCAAATCATTTATGACCTATCTGCTGGAAGGTTGCCAAAAGAACGAATCTGGACCAATGGTGTGCATGCGGTCGACGGTACCTGGAACATCAATGGCATTCCGATGACTAATGCCGCGATAGGCGAGGCGGTCTCAAAGGGATGATCGGCTTTCCTCCAATGTGTATCCGCCAGGAACAGATCATATTAGCTTGGGAGTCGTAATAAAACCGAAGGAAATTACTCGCTCTGGGTTTTAGCAACCTATGTACTGTAACCGGAGGTAATAATGAAAACGTACATTTATGTGATCGCAACAGCCGTGAGTCTCTTCGCAACATCAATGACCGGAGCGCAGGAGATTGAAAAGCCGTGCATTTCGATCGGTGGTCAAGCTATGGGGCAATTCTATAACGAGAATGGCGATGTTCTTGCCCCAATGTTTGGAACATTTGCTGCCACTCGTGCCACCGTCAAAAGTCAGAAGAAGACCCTCACCGGAGTTTTGCTAGAGATGGAGCATGTCTTCACAACTAGCGATGGTGGGGGTGTAAGGACGCGCGACATTGCCGAACTTACTGACATTCCCGGCAAGAAAGACTCGCATTTACTCGAAGTGACCTACACGATTGTTGAATCATTCGGTCGCCTCAAGGGCTATCGTGGGACGTTCAATAGCTATGGTGCCATCAAGCTGGGGATGGGCGAAGGGCTTCTTCGCTACAGCGGACAAATCTGCCAGTCGCAGGGGTAACGCAACCCAGCCGGGTAGTGCCGATGGCATTATCCGGCTGGATTGTCACTATGCCAATCACGACGTTTTTCTATACAAGAATGCATTCCAAGAATCTTACATGGACGTGAAGTTTGAATGGTTCGAAGCGAGGTGTCTCAACTATTCAGCAGATGAACACATTTCTGGGCTTATTTATGAATAGCAATTTCTTTTCTCTTTAGTTTTTTAAGCTAAAAGTTTTTGTAGCTTCTGGGTTGCTTGTCGCATTTCAGGGGTAGAGGATCAGATAGGGGAGGCCTGCATGGATTTTACGCCACTGGTAAAGTTGACAGCAATTTCTAACCACAGACCGTTCTCGTCACATAAAGGTCTTAATTCATTGAGGTGAGCCTGTTTAAATTCGTGGATTTTGTCACCTAACTGTTCGATGAAGCCTCGATAGCCCGCATTCCATACCACGTCCCACCAACCGTCTAGGTCAATATGATACCCGAGTGAGCGCGTCTCAATATGCATGTTATCAAATCCAGCTTGAGTGAAAATATTCTGTAATTGCTCTTCCTCCGACATACGCTGCCACCCAATCGGCTGAGGAATTTCCAATCCATACGAACGCAATCGATCGAGGCAGAGTTTCGCCATGGGTTGAAATGAATCCCCACAAAACCCACTAATGAGGACGCGTCCACCTGGTTTTATCGTTTTGGTGATATGTTTGAGAGCCTCACTCATATCGTCCACAAAGAAGAGGCCAAATGCACAGGTGGCATGATCAAAGCTGTGCGAGACAAACGGGAGCTGTGTCATGTCGTGAGTGTGAAAACCCAGATTATTGAGTCCCTGCTCTGCTGCTGCCTGACTTGCTTGTTCAAGCATGCCAGATGAGAAATCCACTGCGGTGACTTGCCCCTTGGGCAGTTTTCTAGCCAAGGGCAGAGCCGTCGCCCCAGTGCCCGATGCGACATCTAGGACAGACTCGTTCCCAGTCAGATCTAATAACTCCGCCATGATCTCGCCGCTTACGTGAAAAAACCGACTGGCTCTGCGGCCGTAACCCTGAGCCACGGTATTGAAGGTTTGCTTCATGAACTGTTTTCGCGTCTCTTCATCGTGCATAGCGTTGCTAAGACTGTTGCCTCACTCCTCGGTATAAAAAATTGTTGTTTTGCGGATTTATCGAGCTTATCAGCCTGGTGCTTGTCATGTGCGCTCGCTATGCTTAGTCGTTTCTACAAGAAAGTTTTCACCGTTTGAATTTAGGCTCTTCTAGTTCGAGAACTGTTTTGTCGGATTTCTGAAGATCCACGTTTTTCTTTGATCTCGAGAACAAGGACATGTTCGAACTTTTTGCCTATCCAATGCACCGCACCTCGCAGTACGACACCTTCGTTAGCGAAGAATCAATCACAGAGAAGATTCCGGATAGACGCATTGTCTTGCGGGATTAGCACCCGCAGGTGATCCCTTCCCCTGGGGTAGAATGGTGCCCATGAGTTTCATAGCCATCTCTCCGCCACCAATCGAGGCCGCCAAGTAATTCTTTAACATTGAAGCCCAATTCAGCTAATTGAAGAGCGCCTTTCGTCGAAGCATTACAACCTATTCCGTCACAGTAGCTCACGTATAACTTGGTTTTATCAAGATGCGATGTTGAATCTAAAGTCATCGTTCTATGAGGAATATTGACAGCGGTAGGAATATGTTCCTTTTCGTAGGCTTCTGTTGAGCGCACATCGATAACGATGACAAGTTCATTTGTTTTGATGGCTTCGCTCAAATCCCATGAATCTATCTCATAGGCTAGTTTAGCTTCATAAAATTCAATTTGGTCCATCAGATCATTCCCTTCCAATTATATCGTATACTTCCAGCGATGGTGAATGTGACGTGTCGTGAAAAATGAGTCTGATGAGGAGTTGGATTTACTTCACGGGTAAATACACATCAGTGAGCAAATCACATTCATCTACATCAGGGATACGATTGAGGTAATGGAAAAAACATGGATAGTCCCGCAATTCTTCACGACTTCCTGGTAACCATTCTTTGTAGAGAAAATACACACTCCCTGCAATGTGATCAAGGCTACCTGTATGACGTACCACCGCACATCGTCCGCCAGGAATATAACCGGTTTTGATGCCGTAGGTGTTAGCTGGCACATCTTGGTTAATCGAACCGCATAAATCAAATCGAAACTCGTCAGGTGGTGTTGTCTCTGGGTCATCATAGGCAATGCCAAATGACTGGCTTGTTGTCACAGGAGATAACCCAGTGTGTTTTCGCCATTCGATAAACGTACCTAAGCTGTCGTAAATATGTTTTGGAGTGCCAAGATGTTCTAACACTGCAACGGTTGTTTTGGTGAAATTCACAATCTTCACTTCCATTTCTTTTTCTCCTTGAGGTAGTGAATAATCAAATTTCGAATGCCACAAAGGCCATTCGGGGGCTCTCCTGAACTCAGAAGGTGTTTGTTCAAACGTACGTTTAAAGGCACGTGCAAAGGCTTCTGGACTCTCAAAGTTGGCATCAAGGGCAATAGTGATGATTCGCATATTGCTTTGAAAGGCCAGTTGGAACGAAGCCTTTTTGAGTCGAGCCAACTGGATAAATTTACACAGGTTCATGCCGGTATAGGCGGAAAATACCCGGTGAAAATGAAATTTTGAGAGTGCGGCAATATCGCTTACACGGTCGAGCGTGAGGTCCTTATCAAGATTGTGCGAAATGTATTCACAGACTCTGTTTATTCGATCATCATACGACATTATGTTTGCTGATCCTTCAATATTTCTTTTGCCTTCCAAAACACTTTATACTGATTGTAATCATGGATTCCTGACCGGGCTTGCTATTTTTTAAAAAATGGTAAGGCGTGACCAATCTCGAATCAACTTCAGTTGAGCACTATTCAGGAATGAGGGGTGTACAGACAGTCAATTCCGGGAGTCCTCAGCTTATCTTCGTGCCATCCAATAGAGCCGGACCATGTAATCTAGAGGCCAGCTTTCTCCTTCAATAGTAATAACTAATTCAGAAACCGCCATAAGGTGAGAATAGTAGGTACGGCATGAGTCCTATTTTGATGGGAAATGTCCGAGACCCGGTACGCAATGGTCAATCCCTCGGACATCCAGACGATCCACGGAGCGTGTGAGGCGTTCCCCATAACAAACTCATGAGAGCGTAATCGAGTCACCAGAGTTCGATCTTTGGAGCATAGGCATGAGTGGGTACGGGCTAGGCAGGTTGTCTGAACTCTGTGGTGTTAAAAAGATGTACGACAATTGAGAGACGTACTCTGGAGAATGCGATTCAAAGATTCAAAAATCCGAAACAGCTGATTCGATCTTTTTCTTCCGGGATCCACTATTAGTCCTAACTATCTATACATAGGGAAGCTAAAAAAGTGGTCGATTTATGATGGAAATTGATGTTCCCGACAGATGAGTTCTATCTCTCGTTCACTCAACGGTTTCTTGGTCAGTCCGCAGAGGTACTTTTTTTGATGAGGCTCAATGAAGCGGCATGTATAACAAGCCGCGAATGTCTTGCGGTTAGTAATATACTGCATCTCGCGCAAGAGCTCGCGCAATATCTCTTCAAGTTTTCCCTCCGGTAGGGATTTCGTCGTGGCCCGTGCTGACGCAAAACTTTTGGTCGGATAGGATTGCTCAATCAGTTTTCTTCCCATAGTAGTTGGGGCGAGATGGACAATCCGTTTATCCTGCGTGTCCTGTTGTTTCCTCAAAAAACCTTTCTGTTCGAGAACCTTCAGCGATTGTGAAACCGTCCCTTTTGTTAGTCCCAAATACTCCGTGACGGCCTGTGGTGTATCAGAATAGCGATTGCATCGTGTCAGGTACGTGAGTGCCTCAATTTGTATGGGCAGCAATCCGTACTTCAGGCCAAAGGACCTCACCTCCATGTGTAGGAGGTTATTTAGCCGCTCTAAAAGGTATTGCATGTTCATCGCATAATTGTATCGTCTCGATATTTATTTGACAAGCAGTTGCGTCTCTTTGGTATCGTAGGATATCGACTCGATACTAGAATGAGGAAATTAAAGAGTAGACACGATGAGGGAAGCATCTTTTTATCATGAAGGATTTCCCGTCTGCGTTCAAACCTTGACGGTGATCTCAGAGGAAATTGATCGCAATCAATACGAGATTAAGATCATTCATTTTTCACAATATCCGGATCGAATGGCCGAAGCTGAAACGGTAGGAGTGCAATCGGTCCCAGAGTTGCTACTAAACAATCAGGTTTTTCACATTAGTTTTGGAACATCTATGCTTGATGTGAAAGGTGCTGTTTAAGGAGTAAATGGTCGCTATCCACTCTTGGCTCATCAGCCTGCGTAAGGGAATGGGCATTTTTAATGCGATGTCTGCATACAATGATGTCTCTTTAAGCCGTCACTCCATTCCGGGAAAAGTGTCCATACATGACTAAGATCTGGAGTCTGTCTTAGATACGATCGAAGTGTTGATCAAGTAATGCCCACAAAATATTTTAGGCTACGATTGGCTGTTCTGTGTCAATCTTGCAGAAGAAATGAAGTTTTTTGGGGATTGAATTTCAGTGACTTGTGGCAACGAAGAAGGAGGTCTGAGAGGGACGAATGTTGGGAATCCTAAATAATGCTGTAGCATTCACTGCAACGGATAGGCATTCGTTATTTATGATTTGCTGAATGTATGACTCGCCAGTTGGGTCATGGTGCATTTGTGGCGAAACGTATTTTTAACCAAGGAGGGTATTGTGAAACAAAGGACTCGGCAGCAGTGGATGGTATTGGCTGGGCTGATTGTTTGTCTGGCCATTCCCGTAGGTGTAAGTGCGATTGAGCAAGATGTGAAAAACCAGCGATTTCGGGATTTAACCACACATACGCAAATCAAAAAAAAGCTGTTGCGTATTCAACGGCGAGCGAGGAATACGGTTCACGTTGGTCCCTTGATTGAGAATCAAGACAATGGGGGCCTCATCAATATTGACGTGGATTTAGTGCCAGGGCCGACGACGATCCCGAATGTCTGTGGGGCCGACAATGTACAGCCGACTGTACGAGAAGCGGTGATCTGTACGGTTAATGACGGTGGGCGTGGCAATCAAGTGCTAAATGAAATTGGATGGTCTACCCAAGGTCGCGAGCTATGGGCCGCCCGGTTAGGCAATCCCGATGGCATGAAAGTCCTCTTTTTTACTCAACAACATGGCAATGAACCTCGGGCAACAGAAGCCGCGTTAAAGGTGATTAACTATCTGTCTCGCACGAGGTTTGGGTTACACAAACGCCTGCTTGAAAAACTGGATATTTTGTTTCTCGTTCGCGCCAACCCAGACGGCGGGGAACCTTCACGCGATTGTTTTATTGGCACCCCGTTGGGCTCTGTGATTGAAGAAGATTGTGCGCTGACTCGCACCAATATTGATCCCCAAGCCGGAGGGGGGTTTAGCGAGGACACGGAAGCTGGCTTCTCCGGAGTTGTTGGTGTGGGCTATAACCTAAACCGGTATCATTTTGTGAACCTGGACACACCGATTCGTCCTCAGGAAGCCCAAGCGATGGTCGCCACTTTTTTAGCCTGGCGCCCAGAAGTCGTCTTTGATCTTCATGGGGATGTAAGTAAAACTTCCTGTCCCGTCGATCCCGAGAGTATTACCCCAGGGGCTTTGCTTGGCGCATTTCCAAGTGGCCAATGTCAAGCAGGCAGTGATGACTCTGAGGTTGTCTTCAGTCCTGTTGTTTCTCTCCTGAATGAAGATGGAGGTGTCCAACAACGGCGTTCACGTACCTTAGCGGCTAGAGTGGCCAAGAAGGTGAGCCAAAGCGGATTTGGCCTGGTGAATCGATTTGGCCAAATCAATACTGGCGCCGGTGCGATCAATCAAGGAGCCTCATTTTCCTATGGTGGAGCGGGCGCCATCGTGGGAGGGTGGGAATCCCAAAATTTCACGAAGGCCATCAGTTTAGCCATACAGCGTGTTGAAGGCGGAGTGCCAGTTCCCGGAGTCAATACGGAATGGTTTATGGGGGGAGGGCGATTCAGGTTTTTAAATGAATTCATGAATAGCGTGGCCATCATGGAAAGCTTAAACGTGGTCAGTGAATGGACTTCGGGGGATCCTGTTGATGAGGGAGGGTATTGTGATCTCCCATTAACCACAGCCTTAAATCTGGCATTACCGGAAAAGGTGTTTGGTCCTAGTCCAGGTTATGGTCCTTTTATTGTTCCTCTGATTGGTCCGCTGTTACAGACGATCGACAGTTGTCCGAATAATCCTGTGAGTTCAATTGATCAACGCAACACTGTATCTTATCTTTTAAAGATGGAGTGTGACGATGAAACACCGAACCCGCATCAATTTTAGTGCAGCACAACGAGCCGACATTTGGGATCGCTGGCAGCGTGGCGAATCCATGCGATCCATTGGCCGCCTCTTTGAGCGAGAGTCCTCCTCGATTTATTGTCTTCTTCAGCCGAGCGGGGGGATTCGCCCTCCCACGAGAACCCGCTCACGAGTCGCCTTGAGCCTGTCGGAACGCGAAGAGATTTCCCGTGGGGTCGCCAGTCAACAGTCCCTGCGCGGTATCGCTCGTCGATTGGCGCGCGCGCCCTCTACAATCAGTCGTGAAATCCATCGCAATGGGGGCTCTGCTGGCTATCGCGCGGCGGCGGCCGACCAAGCGACCTGGGATCGCGCGCACCGGCCCAAACGGTGTAAACTGGCTCGTCATCGCGCCTTAGCGAAAGCGGTCGCGGCCAAGCTCAACCAGCAGTGGTCCCCTCAGCAAATCGCCGGCTGGTTGAAGCGAACATATCCTTCTCAAGAGCAAGCCCGCGTGTCCCACGAAACGATCTATCGGAGTCTGTATATTCAGGCCAGAGGCGTCTTGAAAAAGGAGCTGCAGGCTTGCCTCAGAACCCAACGAGCGATTCGCCGCTCGACGCATGCGAGTCTGAAGGGACAAGGACTGGGGACCATCACGCATGCCGTCTCAATTAGTGAGCGGCCCGCCTCCGTCAACGATCGTGCCGTCCCGGGACATTGGGAAGGGGACCTCATTGCCGGCACCCACAACAGCTATATTGCGACCTTAGTCGAACGTCAGACGCGGTATGTGATGTTGGTCAAAATCGAACAGAAGAATGCGGACACCGTCGCGGCAGCGCTCACGAAGCATGCTCAAGAATTACCGACCGAGCTGTACCAATCCTTGACCTGGGACCGAGGCACCGAGATGGCGAACCATCGTGATTTCACCCTCGCAACCGATATCGCGGTGTACTTTTGTGATCCAAGGAGTCCCTGGCAACGTGGATCCAATGAGAACACGAACCGGCTGCTCAGACAGTACTTTCCCAAAGGCACCGATTTATCCATCTATACGCAAGCCCAGCTGAATCGAGTGGCGCGGCAGTTGAACGAACGCCCAAGAAAAACATTAGGATACGAAACACCAGCAGAGAAATTTCAGGCCTGTGTTGCCGCGACCAGTTGAACTCACACCCTAAAGCGAACATTGATAAATTCGAGACGTGTAGTAGGACTACGATTCATTTCGCCCCGCCATTGTGGCGGGGCGTACATGGACCCACTTCACGTATGCATGCAAACCTCCTGGGTTTGATGCAATCTTAGCTACTGGTTCCCATGTCTTTGGTAGTTCTGAGCCATCAAAAAAAAGTAAAGGAAATTCTTGGCTTGTGTCTCAGTTCATTGTTACAACGAAGATGATGGTCCATAAGTGAGGAAATCATGGCCATCTAAAGTTGGGACGATCTCGTCTCTATGGCGATATCCCGGAAATTCGAAGATAGGGGAGGAGTTCTTTGTGGCTCATCAATCCGAGCGGGTGGGTCGGTGATCGATCATACGCCATACTCGACAACTCAGATGGGAAAGTCCAACCATCAAAATCAGTGATGAAAAAGCCATTTTTTCAACATTCTAGTCATCAATGGCATAAGCGCATACGTCATGAGTGCTACCAAGATTGCACAGGTCAATAAAACAGGGATGGGTTTGGGTAGTCCCAATTCCGATAACAAGGGTTCTGTTATCGGGGGTATCAACAAGATTAAAGGAGTCAGGGTTAACCATATGACAAATGCCATCTTATGTTTTGGAGGCAGCATTTGTCCTGGCATTTTTGGTAGAGAAAACCAGTAATCTAAGCCGCTTTGATACTCGTATTTCGATTCATCATCTGTGAGATTGTGCAATTCTTCTAAATAGTATTTCCGAATATCGGAGGCATTCCAGCCTTTTAAATGTTCATAGCTGTCGAACCGAACGATAATAATGTAATCCCGATCAGAGGTGGAATGCGGTTCAATGACTTGCACACCCATATACCCTTGATAATGGCTGGCTTCCTGATTAATCCCCTTTAGCCATGCCTTAAATTCTTTCTCACATCCTCGTTTGGTTTTATGGGTAATCACCACAGTGACCGGGCCAGTATTTGTGCCCAAGGTTTCCTCACTGGTGTTCTGATTAGACATATCCGTCATTTTTTCTGAGACAAGGTCCCCTAGAGTCGTGGCCACCTTACTTGCCAAGTTCGGCATATAACTCACCTAAAATGGGCATCACCTGGGGCCCGGCGCCTTCGGCCCAATTACTCACCATCTCTGACATAATTTGAACGGTTGCTACCACTGATCCTCCAGCTTGACGCACGCGGTCTAAGGCTAAGGTATCGCTCAGCGGTGTGGCTGCTCCCGACGCATCGGCCACGACTTGTACTTGATAGCCATCAGAGAGAGCACTCAGCGCTGGGTAGACCACGCAGACTTCCGTGAGTAGGCCAGCCATAATCAAATTCTTCTTGCCTGAGGCTTCTACTGCGCGCTTAAAATTTGGGTCGTCGAAGGCATCGACAATCCCTGCACGTTTGACTCGCTGGGCATATTCTTGCGGCAGGATGTCTTGAAATTCTGGAAATAATAGACCTTGAGCCTGATCTTCCATACTGCTCGTTAACACGATAGGCATTCCCACGGCCTTTGCCGCTCGTGCCAGGGCTAGGGTGTAGCGTTGGCATTCTTCGTGGGATGCGGAGTGCATCCAGTTAATCGTGCCAACTTGATGATCTATTAAGAGTAGCGCGGCATTGTCGGCATTCCATCGTTGATATGGCATGGGAGAAATCTCCTTTAATCGGGATATATTTTTATGCGTTTCCTTCATTCACAACGGTCATCACAGATATTTGGGTATCGTCTGTGGCCTCAAAATTTAATGACGACCCCCGAAGTAGCTGGCCATCAGTCACTTGTTGACCATTGGCGATTCCAGCACCTTGACTCAGATACGCGAGAATCGGTGTGGCCATCGTGACGGTTTCTCCTGCTTTGAGTAACCCCACATCGATCCGCGTTTGACTGGGGAAGGTTTCTTCTTGAGCTGGTGGTCCCCCATAGATCCGCTGAAGGCCTTTTCCCCATTGCGGCTGGTAGACCTTGTATCCGGCCGGTTGTCCGGGAGTTTCTGGCAGCACCCACAACTGGAGCATGCGATTCCAGTCAGCGTCGGGATTCACTTCATTATGTTGAAACCCCTCGCCACCAGCTCGTTGTACTTGTACCTCAAACGCCACTAGACCCTTGCCATGTTCAAGTGAGCCTTCGTGGGCAATGCGTCCCTTCACCACAATAGAAATGACATCTATCTCGTGGTGGGGATGCAGCCCTGTCTGTCCGTTTGGCATAAAGGTCGCATCAGCCAGGTACACGAAATTCCCGATCCCAGGCCAAGCTCCGTCATTGCCCTGAGGTCCCCAAGCTTTCGGATCTTTTACAAGTTGATGTTCTTTCAAGCCAGCAAATCCGCCCCACGGAAGTGTGTCTTTTTCAAGAATGTCGAGTGTCATGATTGCCTCCATTTCACTTGTTCATAAGGCCAGTGTCTGATGGTTGGACTTTCGCCTAACATCAAAAGAAACTATCGTTCGGAAAATGTGTGTGGCTGGCTGTTGAGGTATGATCTATATATTTGGTATAAAATGTCAACTAGTTACCTTTAAGTAAGTAAAGGAAAAAGATCATGACCAAGAAAGTTCAGAAAGAGACGGACTGTCCCCTTGCGCCAGTTTTAGCCGTGTTTGCGGGTCAATGGAAGCCTGAAATTCTCTGGCATGTGGGAACGGGCGGGACGAAGCGTTTTGGGGAAATTCGTCGTTTGATCCCAGCGGTCTCTCCCAAAATGTTAACCCAGCAGCTCAAGCAGCTGGAACGAGATGGGTTAGTCACGCGGACGCACTATCAAGAAATACCACCCCGCGTGGAATATGCTGTGACGAACCTTTACCGCACGCTGGTGCCGGTGTTAACCATGATTCACAAGTGGGGGGAAGCGCATATGCGAAAAGTTAACAAGGCCCGAGTGGTGTTTGATAACATTCAAAGCTGAGAGGTGGCATGTTGGGTCGCAGCGCTTACTCTTGCTAAGAGTCCCGAATCACTGTTTATTGACTATCCTTACATTTATATAGACACATGCTCTTAGTTGAAAACTTTATGGCGCATGGAGGTTACATGTGGAATGACCGTTATTCAGGCGACGAATATGTCTATGGAACGGATCCGAATTCGTTCCTTGTAGAACATGTTGGCATGCTGAGTGATCCCGTTTTTTCATTTGCAGAGGGCGAGGGCCGAAACGCAGTATTTTTTGGCCGCACAGGGATTGAAAGTACACGGCGTCGACGGATCGGAAGTGGGGCTGACTAAAGCTCTGGCGTTGGCACAGTCAAAAGGAGTAAAAATCAAAACAGAAGTCGTTGACCTTGGGATTTTTGAGCCAGGAGAGAATAGTTCCGGATCAGTTATGTCGATTTTCGCTCATCTTCCAAGTGCAATGAGACAAAGATTGTACCCGTTAGTGGAACGATGCTTGAGGATTGACGGTATTCTACTTCTTGAAGCATACACGGAAAGCCAGCTTGCTCGTGATACTGGTGGTCCAAAGGATCCTGATATGTTGATGTCACTTGCTAAGCTCGAACGTGAGTTTCCGAATTTTGAACCGATTCTTTTTCGAGAACTCGATAGAGAAGTTTCCGAGGGCCACTACCATACGGGCATAGCATCGGTGGTACAGTTCATAGATAAAAAGAAGGTCTAACAAATTACTCATCCGGAAGCGCATTCGATGCAGGGTCGTTGATGGAGATATTTCATGACTGCACATAGTCGCACGTTGCCAAACAGCATAAACGATTGACAACGAGTCGATTGCCAGACGGCGAACTTTCAAGTACGACTCAACCTTGGCTGCCTGGATAATTCTGATCTCGTAACCCGACTTGGCTTTGAACTGCAAGATAGGTATTTATATTCATGGCAACCGGTGAGTTCGTCCGTTGATGAGGTGCGGACCTAATTCCTTTGTATAATACTCTAGGTCAATCTGCATCTTTTTCTACGTTAATTGGACAACTAATTCGTAATACATGGCCGTCAGGATGTCGGATGTGCATCTCTCTGACGTTCCAAGGCATATCAGTAGGATTCCATGTGATTTCTATGTCTTGCTCTACACAATGTTGATATATTTCATCGACGTCATCGACCCATACTGACATCCAACTTCCCTTATCTGCAGCTTCTTCTCCGTTGTTTCCGAATGTGGATTTTTCTTTCCCTTTTCCTCGGCCACCCTGGCCATCTTGACAAAGAAATACTTCACACTCCCCCGAATAAACGCCACCAAATCTGATTGGTTCCCCCCATTCCCATCCCTTATTCCAGCCGAGCCTCTCAAACCATTGAAACGACTGCTGGATGTCTGAAACATTAAGAATAGGTGTAATCGCCTTAGCATGCATAGTCTCAACCTCCCACACGTGTGCATAATAATCTGCCTCACATCAGCTTCAGTTATTTTTCTGTTTGATCCGCCTTTTCTAAAGCTTCCCTAATATCCATGCTACGAGAACGAACAGTTCATGTCACTTTGTGAGGGTGTTTACAAGACCAAAAGAAGAAGAGTTGTCTGAGCAATATATATAGAAATACACCACATAAGATTATTAAGTCAGTCAGCCTGATCCCATTCTGTGGGCGGTATTATGCTGTCTGGCCCGTTTGATAATGTCAGGCTTTTGAATGAGCAATATTAGGCTCTTGTTTTTACCTCATATTCATCAGCTTTAGGTAATGCAATGCACTCGTGTAGGTTGTTGTCGAGCTCGTTCAGCACTTTGTCCTTTTAATCAGCGGGTATATTTTAAAAATTCCGCACTTATTCCGATAATATTCTACAGTTGAGCTAAAAACTGTCAAGTTAATAAATCATGGTTGTAGGTTGGTGTAATAGAATTGTGTCGTCTCGTACTACGCTATAACTTTACACATAACTCATTACATTGACCAAGGAGAACGACATGCCTCGAATTCAACCTGTTGATCCAGCTTTAGCAGAAGGTAAAACCCAGGAATTGTTTCAGGAAGTTCAGAGTCAGTTGGGAATGGTTCCGAATCTGATGAAAACTTTGGGCCGTTCCCCAGTTGCGTTAGAGGGATATTTGAATTTTACGTCCGCTCTAGGCAAAGGCGTGCTTAGTCCAAAGCTGCAAGAAAATATTGCTGTCGCCGTCGCCGGCCTCAATCAATGTGGGTATTGTGCGTCTGCTCATACCGCCATAGGTAAAAAAGTTGAAGTAGAGGCTTCGGAATTACTGAAAAATCTTTTGGGTGAATCAGACGATTCGCAGACCTCGGCGGTCCTGAGTTTTGTCAAAACCGTGGTCAAAAAACGTGGTCGAATATCCGAAGTTGAACTTGAGAGTATTCGGGCCGCGGGTTTTTCTGATGCCGAGATTGTGGAAATTATCGGTCATATTGGGATAAATACATTCTCCAACTATTTTAATAATATAGCAGGAACAACCATAGACTTTCCCATGGTTGATGTGACCCAAACATGTGCTGTTTAAAGGGGTTTTTCTTCCATAAGTCATACAATGGATATAGAGTCTTGACTTTGTCAAAGCCACTGTTCACTAGTGTTTCACTTATAAGACTCTTTTGCATTAACTCGGCAAGCACAGAACAATCGAAGTGCCTTGGAGGATGTGGTTCTATCCTTCAAGCATTTGCAACAGATGCTTCGAATTTTCTCCACTACCCTCCACCATTTTTCTGTTGCTTTATCAAATTCCTATTCTTCCCTGCAAGGGTGCATAGTTTAACCGGTTTGGAAAATTTCGTAGATGAGGTTTGTGGCCAATGAACCCATTGTGTTTTTTGTAAACTCTATCGAATATCGATAGTAAAGCACATGATAATTCGCAAGAATTTCCCAGGTCCTTCAACGGAAGATTCTGATAGATTTCGAGCTGACCCCTCGTGTAGGAAGGCAAGCTGCGTGGAACTGGAAGTTGAACGAGGAACGACACCGACGGTGAGTGGAGGACGATCTTTCTTTTTATCACGTAGCCAAAAACGTTTGAAGAAAAAGGAAAACCTTATTACTGCATATTACGAGATGAATAATCTGGTTGTCAGTGAAGCGAACCAAGAAAAGAAGTCAAGTCTTTAGCTTCATGATGTAGTGCTTTGTTTTCGGAATTTCCCAGCACAGGGATAGTTCTACTCTCATGCGACTCCACATTGGAGTTGTGATGAAACTTACTGACCCTCTATAGGCGGTTCCGTTATATCGAATCGAAATAATTTCCAGCCACTGGATTCTGACAATCCCTACGTCAGCAACCATGTCAATCGTATGCAGTCTTTCCAAGCAGATACGTTCAACGTTTGAAGTGAGTCTTTACGCGATGTTACTTGGATATTTCTAAGGCCGACATTAATGAAACAACATGCCAATATAGATGGAGAGTTAGTGCTTATCTCTTAATTGCTTTCTCTGATACATGTACCCAGCTAACTGTTGGGAGTTATTGCTCCCAATTGCCTCTCCTAGTTGTTCATTCTGAACGCTTGTATTCCCCGTAGGTATTTTTTAAGAATATCGCTTCAAATACCGAAATATCTTTAATATTTCTGTCTATTGAACTTCTTCATGTTCATGTCTCGGAAAGATGTTCTGAAAAGTCTATTTAGTTAACGATGCCATTACGGCCATCTCAAAGTACTTCCATGTCTGTCTTCTATTATTGCGGTGGAGTCCTGCTCCTGGGATTAATCTGTGGTCTAGCCGGCTGGTTAGGATTGAGCTTAGCAATACCGCCAGATATTGCCTCGCCCATTTGGCCGCCAACAGGCATTGCCCTGGCTACCCTTTTGCTTTGGGGAACACGATTTTGGCCTGGAGTGTGGTTGGGAGCGTTTCTTGTTCATTACAATTTGACATTCCAATCGACTCCAACTTTTGAAGACCTGCATATGCTTGTTCTTCCGGTCATGATTTCGTTTGGCCCTGTTCTACAAGCGAGCATGGGGGCTTACCTAATTCGTCGTTTCGTTGGGTTTCCGACACCTCTCCACAATGAACGCCAAATTGGCCTGTTTTTTGGATTTGGAGGAGGAGTCGGGTGTCTCCTCAGTGCATCGTGGGGGGTGATATCACTTTGGGCTGCTGGAATATTTACGTGGGATCAAGTTTTGTGGAACGGGTGGAACTGGTGGATCGGGGATATGCTCGGTGTCATCATCTTCAGCCCTTTGGTCTTGCTGTTGGTTGCCCAACCTCGAGAAGATTGGGTGTATCGGCGGGGGATTGTCGGCGGCGTACTCTTGCTTTCGTTTACACTCACCGTGTGTGCCTTTTTCATGACACTCCAATGGTCTCAGGAGCGGACGCAGGCAAAGCTTGAAGGATATGCCAAGGCGGTCACTGAATCGTTAACGCAAAACCTGGAGCGTTACCAACAGGTCTTGTATGGGATCGAACGTTTCTATGCAAGCTCTCAACATGAGGTGGATCAAAAGAGTTTTCAAAGTTTTGTACAGTCTACTCTTGTCCAATTTCCTGGACTACAGGCCCTGGAATGGATTCCCCGTGTTGCTGAGAGTCAGCGAGATCTCTATGAACAGCGTATGCAGCAAGAAGGGTTCCCCAAGTTTGAATTCCGTGAACGCCTCACGGAAGGCAATCTGATTCGAGCCGCATCTCGCCCTGAGTATTTCCCGGTTTACTATGTCGTACCCTTAGTTGGCAATGAAAAGGTTCTGGGGTTTGACCTCGCATCTAATCCTTCACGTCGTGTCGCACTTCAAAAAGCCCGAGATAGTGGACAAGCAGTCATGACGGACCGAATGACCTTGGTCCAAGAAACGGGCCAACAATTCGGATTCCTCATGGTTGTTCCAATGTATGGGCACGATCCTATCCCATCCACTCAGGAAGATCGGCGCACCCAGTTATCTGGTTTTAGTCTTGGGGTGTTTCGGATGGGTGATCTTTTTCAAGACTTTCTGCAACACCTCAATACAGAGGGGCTGGAACTTTCCTTCTATGATGAGGGGGGTGAGGTCCATGAACAACTCCTTTTTACTACTCGTTCACTAGACTCCGATCAAGCAGTGATTTCAGCAGAGAAGGAGTTTCAACAAAATAGTTCGTATTGGTCGACTACAACCATTCAAGTTGCTGATCGACCATGGACACTGAGGTTTACTGCCTCTCCAGAATTTTTAGTCAAACACCAGGGATGGGAAAATTGGATTGTCTTAGCTGGTGGGCTCGCATTCACAGCCTTACTCGAGTTAATGCTTCTCACGACCACGGGGCGCGCGCGCGTTGTTCAACAGCAAGTCAACGAACGGACGGCTGCTTTGTCTGAGAGTAATGATCGTCTGAATAAGGAAGTAGCAGAGCGTACATTGATCGAACAAGCCATGCAAGAAAAGGAAACTACCGTGCGTCGAACGGCAGATGCTCTTGAAACGCAAAATCAAGAATTAGCTATTGCCAGAGATCAAGCTCTTGCTGCTGATCAAGCAAAGTCCGGTTTCTTGGCTACCATGAGCCATGAAATTCGAACGCCCATGAATGGAGTCATTGGGATGACGGGTTTGTTGTTAGAAACGACATTGACCCAAGAACAACGTCAGTATGCAGAAACGGTTCGCTCTTCTGGAGATGCGTTGTTGACGATTATTAACGATATTCTGGATTTCTCGAAAATTGAAGCTGGCAAACTTGAATTTGAAACTATCGACTTTGATTTGCGAATGGCACTTGAAGAATCCCTTGAGCTATTAGCAGAGAAGGTCGGAGAGAAGCCCATTGAATTGGTCGGTCTGGTCTTAGCCAATGTGCCGACAGCCCTGCGAGGTGATCCGGGTCGGTTGCGACAAGTCTTCATGAATCTCGTGGGGAATGCTATCAAGTTTACAGAACAAGGCGAGGTGACGGTCCATGTTCAATGTCAAGAGAACACGAACGAGTCCGTGCTGATTAAAGCTGAAGTATCTGACACAGGCATTGGAATGAGTTCAGACGTGCAAGGCAAACTCTTTTCGCCTTTTACTCAAGCTGATAGCTCAACCACGAGAAAATTTGGCGGGACAGGGTTGGGTTTGGCTATCTCTAAGCAATTGGTTGAGCAAATGGATGGGGAGATTGGAGTCACAAGTATCCCAGGAACTGGCACGACCTTTTGGTTTACGGTTCGTCTACTCAAGCAATCAGATCTACACAAAGCCTCCGATCTGTCTCACATATGTTTGAGAGACTTTCGGATTTGTTGTGTCGACGATCATCCGACAAACCGTCGCCTTGTGGAACAATATTTTATTGATTGGGGCATGGATGGCTCCACGATGGCTACTCCCACGGAAGGATTACGGTGTCTTCGGGAAGCGGTGGTGCAGGGGAGACCCTATGATATCGCCATCTTAGACATGGAAATGCCAGAAATGGATGGGATGGACCTGGCAAGAGCCATCAAGGCTGATCACGCACTCGCCTCGACACAACTTGTTTTGCTGACCTCGTTAGGGCGCCGAGGAGATGCCGCTGCTGCCCAGGAAGCGGGTTTTGCTGCTTATCTCACTAAGCCCATTCGGAAAGGCCACTTGGAAGCATGTTTATCTACTGTCATGGGAGCCGCCCATGATAAAGGACAAGTTGATCGCACCCTGGTGACGAGCCATACGCTTAAAGAGGTGGTTCGACAGAACAGTGTGCGAGTTTTGATTGCTGATGATCATCGTGTCAATCAACAAGTCGCCGTCCTCATGATCGAGCGGTTGGGGCATCGGGCGGATGTTGTCGCCAATGGTTATGAAGCCGTGGATGCTGTGTTACGTCAGCCATACGATATTGTGCTGATGGATTGTCAAATGCCGGAGATGGATGGGTATCAAGCGACAAAAGAAATCAGAGGACGGGAACCCGACGGAACCCATATTCCTATTATTGCACTCACAGCCAACGCCATGAAAGGAGATCGAGACGAATGTTTAGAGGCCGGTATGGATGATTTTCTTTCAAAGCCTGTTAAGATTGCTGAATTGAAAGACCTATTAGATCGGTGGATTCCACTTGAAAAAGAGTCAGCCCAAATGGAAGTTGACGTCGCGTCCCACGACACCATCTTGTCCTTTCCCGAATCAAACAATCGACACTAAACTTAATGAATTGAAAATCGTAGAAGGCGAAGGGGCCATAGGTCTGAGTCCAGACTGACTCTCTAAGTGTTGTCCTGGGATAGACAGACGAAATGTGTATCTCTCAGATTAGGAATCTACTAGCTGGAGTATGAGGAGCGGGTATTAGCCAGCTGGAACGTCAAAAATGTCAGCCACTACTTTAACTTTCTTCATTTCCGAATAAGTCCATTACTCTTTTCCTCAGCGTAGGCAGAACGTTTTTTGTAAACCAGAGGTTCCGTTTTAACCACAAATTATTGCGAGGACTGGGATGGGGAAGGGGAAGGGGAAGTTGTTCCGGCCAAAATTCTCTCCATGCCTTCACGGTCTCTGTCACAGTCTGATGTGAGGTATCTTGTAGATGATATGCCTGAGCATATTGACCAATCACGAGGGTGAGTTTTAGATTGGGTAACTTAGTCAACAGTTTAGCTCGCCAAGTGTCCGCGCATTCAGGACGGGGAGGGAGATCTCCTGATTTCCCTGTTCCTGGATAGCAAAATCCCATAGGCAGGATGGCAATTCTTCTCGCATCATAAAACGTTTCGCGATTTACTCCTAACCATTCCCGAAGCCGATTTCCACTTGGATCATCAAATGGAATGCCTGTTTCATGTACTTTTCTTCCTGGTGCCTGCCCCGCAATTAAAATAGAAGCCTTAGGATGAAGTTGTACAATCGGACGCGGTCCTTGTGGAAGTACGGGCTGACAGAGGTCACATGCCCGAACTTCTTCAAGGAGTTGAGAACAAGATTTTTTTCTAGAGTTGGTCATGTGTTTGTGTGTTTCGGTGTTGCCGTTCTTTTGCCCAGCTCAAGTTTTGGGTGAACAAAACTTGAGCTGGAGCATCTGAATATTTGGGAAACCCCAGAGCGTGGGTTCACTGAGCATTAAAATATTCTTCGGACGTGACCATTCCATCTTCATCCCAAATTCTGCGAATGATTTCATGCCAGTAAACTTTATTCCCATCTTGCATGTCAAAATCAAAGGTAAACTCAGAAGCCGATACGTGGCCTTCTACGATTGAATGGTGAAGTGTGATGCCATTGACCTTCGCAATCGATCCAGCAAAACTTTCCATTTTAGCGATCATTTTAGCTTTATTGGTCGTACCTCCGCCTCCATAATCAGACGTTGTGGCATTATCGGCAAAAAATTCTTTGACGGCATCAACAACCGCACCTTTTGTGACGATTGCGTCCATGTTGGTGACCTGTTCTTTAATCGTCATTTTTTCTCCTAGGGTTAATTTTAGTTTTGATTTTGAAAGTAAAGGGGAAGCAGTAGGTTGTTAGACTTTAAAGTTGACCAGAAACAGAAGTCTCCCTTAATGTTGTGAGTGGGTGCGTGTATGTTCATCACTAGAGATCACCTTCCCGGTCATTTCTGGATGAAACACGCACTCATAGTTAAAAAATCCTGCCTCTTTGACAAGAAGCTTCCATGACTGGTTTTCCTCCAATAGATTTGACTGCCATTTTCCGTCGACGAGACTGACAAAATGCGGCACAAAGTCTTTATTGATCCAGACCACCGTATCGCCGGGTTCAACGACGATGTGGGGTGGTTGAAACGCAAAATCACGAATCTCCACGACATGGCGTTGTGGTAGGGAGGCCGTTTGGGCCACGACCTCCCCGCCGAAGATACCCGTCATGAGTAACCCTACGATCATGAATCTTCTAATTTGAGGGTGTGTCACGTGTCTCTTACTTTCTTAGAGTTATAATTTTTCCGCGTTCGCATTCATTGTCTCAGCATGTCCTTGATGCACTTTGAACGTTTTGTTTGCACCGCGCAGCAAGGTCTTGAGCTCCTCATTTTGAGCAATTTTCAGAAAGGTCTCATCAATCGTCTTGACCACCAGAGTGTGATACCCCAACTCGTTGGCCGCATAGCGTTTGCTAAAGTCATTTCCACGTAGCTGTGAGAATTCCTTGAGAATGTCTTCACCACCTTTGACCAATTGCTGACTCATGGCATTATCCTGGGGGGTAATGTTCAGTTTTTTTACGAGAGCTAAGGCCTTATTATTGATCGCGGTATGGTCCCGGATCATTAATTCCGCAAACTTCTTCACTTCCGGGTTTTCGGATAAGGCCAACGCTAAATGAGCGTAACGGATATCGAGAGCTCCCGCGGTGTAGGCGATGTGAGCAATTTCTAAGTCATTAAAGGCGGGGGCTTCTTTTGTCATCGTTTTGTCTTTCATCATACTGTCGGCGGCACATCCCGTCGTGACCATGCCACTGAGGAAAATCGTTCCGACTAATGCGACATTGGTGAATGATTGAAGAATATTCATCTTGCGACTGCTCCTTTGTGAATACGAGAAAATAAAATTGTTGAACGGTACATGTCAGTCTGCAGACTGTGTTTTACGCGTGAGTAAAAGGTAGCATGTGTGTGGTTTGTTACTGAATGCTCCAACGTTCGGAAGCTAGGCTCGAGCGTCCCGTTCTTGGTTGTTCAGTGGTCACAACGCAGGCTGTGGTATATATTGGTTCCTGAACAGGTCTAAGAAGACAACGAAAAGGAGTGGGATCATGGACGTTTTGAGCGATATTCTTTCATTACTTGGACTTGAAGGAAGCCTGTACTTTTCCACTGAATTCAATCCACCGTGGGGGGTGCTGGTTCCTTCGCACAAAAATGTGGTTCGGTTTCACTTTGTGGTTCGAGGGGAATGTTGGGTGCGGGTTGGAAAGTCACGTGAGCCTATCCAGTTGGACCCAGGCGATTTCGTCCTTATCCCACATGGAGAGGAGCATGCGTTACTTGATGCCCCAAGTCGGGAGGCCCATATACTCGATGATGTCTTGGCACGGGCTGGTTATACGGGGACGGGATGCCTTGTCTATGGTGGGAAAGACTCTCATCACCAGACACGAATGGTGTGTGGTCATCTTTCATTTGATGCGCGTGCCCGTCATCCGCTGCTTGATACCTTGCCCGATCACATGGTGGTGCGTAGTGGTGATGTTGTGTCCGGATCGTGGTTTGATTTGACTCTACAATTTTTGGAGAAAGAGGCACAGGCGAGCCAAATTGGTACGGCTGCAATTGTGAAACGACTGACCGAGATCATCTTCATTCAGGTCATTAATGCCTGGTTGGAACATGAGCAACCCAAACACGGTCTCCTGGCCGCTTTGTCTGATCGCCGACTCGGGCATAGTCTGAAAGCTATTCATCGAGACCCAGCACAGCGATGGACGATCGCGGCATTGGCAAAAGAAGCCGGGATGTCACGAACCACGTTTGCTGAACAATTTAAAAAGCTGGCTGGTATGCCCCCACTTCACTACCTCACGCAATGGCGATTGGAAAAGGCACGTCGATTACTGTCAGAGTCAGCTCAGTCAGTAGACATGATTGCAGACTTGGTGGGCTATCAGTCCCTGGCAGCATTTAACCGAGCATTTAAAAAATATACCGGTGAGGCTCCTGGCAGTTATAGGCGTGTGCATTCATTGGTCAACGCGTGAGGGGTTGGTGATGTGGAGGGTAATGGAGGGAAGGTTGTCGTGCGAGCAATATTATTTTGGTTTTGCTCTCTATCCGATGCCTAAAAGGTGAACCAGAGATCCCGCGTTGATTCGCGAGACCTCTGGTTTGTATATCTGGGAAGTTCTGAGTTATAGGGCGTTAAGTTATGTGATTAGCGATCATCCGCATCTCGTGGGACTGACGCCTCCACGGCGGGTTCTACTAATGTTAATTCACCACTCGCCACGTATGCTCGGGTACTTGGTGCATAGCGTGGAGCGAGTAGCCCATCATTCAATTCTCGCGTAATCGCAAATCGATTAAACTGACGAGGTGAGAGATATAGTCGTCGATTCGAGAGGCCATCAGATTCTTCAGTGACGTCAGTTTCTGCAAACGATAGCGCTCCATCTCCATCATCATCGATTCTCGCGATTTCCTGTGCGTATGAATCAAACAGTCGTTGACCAACATCTGTGATCTCAGGCTCAAAGGAGGTCACACGAACAAACACATTGAGTAAGACTTCTTCCGTTAACTTGCTTGGAATGAATCGAAGACGTGTTTCGCGTTGGTCGGGGAACTCTATTCCTGGATCCCGTTCTGTACGATCAGGATCACGTGGATTATCTGGGTTATCACCTAAATCCCGACTGTCGTTCGTAATGCCTGATGGACCTGAGCCGGGCACCACCGATGCTCGGGCATATTGTAGTCCGGCATCAAATGTTCCAGGTACTCCTGCGGTAAAGGGCAATTCATAATGAGGGAAGACCCAATTGGTTCCGGAGTTAAATTCCCAGTAGGCATGGACATCGCTTTGCTGCAATGCATTAAAGGCCCCAATGCTCACAGGGAATGGGACTGTATTGTTCTGTCGGGACGGATCTGGAAATAAATCACCCGCGGACGGGAGTCTGACGGTGTTTCCATCGTTCGTAAAGAAATTGCCAGACACATTATTGCCCGTACCCATTGCGGCCATCGCTGCAGCATCGGCAGATGTCATCATGCCGTATTGTGGTGTGCCATCAGGACGCAGCTCATCTGACACTTCTGGAACCTTGATGTCCCGAATCATCCATCCTTCGTACCACCCTGATTCGTTATTAATCACAAATAAACCCGAGACATCAGTCCACATGTCGATGAAGGCTCCTGGGTCATCAGGGTCGGTTGGCAACCCTTCCTTGGGTTCAAGCGCCACTCGAACGGCCCCAATCGTGGGGATACCGTCATTCGCAGCATTTGCACCCGTTTGGATGGCTTGATCGTTGATGCCGGGAATACGACTCGTCCATATGTTTGGCTGAAAACTAGTCGTATCGAGTAGGTAGTATTGAAAAAGTTGGCTGGCGTCATCAGCTTCAGCAAAAGCGGTCTGAGGGGAATAGGTGTGTGGTCGAACTTGAAGTTCGACAAGCCGTTGTTTGAGAGCTGGGGGAAGGTTCACGATGTCCCCACGTTTTTTGAATTCCACAAGTTCTCGAATCTCTTGATTTCTTTGTTCTCTTCGTTCCCTTCGATCTCTTCGGGCCTCTCTGCGATTTCGTTTTTTGAATCCGCGATTATTCTTGAAGCCCCTGGGTGGACCAAACCGTCCTTGACGACCGGAGTTTTGGACGAGTAGGGCTTTCACGTTTCCTTCGTTACTGATGGTGGCGGTTGATTCCGCTTGCGCAGGTGCACTCACAATGAGTGCTCCACTAAATGTTGCCATCGCTATCATGGCGGTGGTTTTTGTGAATATGTAGGATGCTGTCCCTGTCATTTGTTGCCCTCCTTGTGATGTTTGAAAACAATGGGTTGTTTGACTGAAGATCTCATTATGAAATTCCTCCTGAGTGAGAGGTGGTGAGTCGTCGTTCTGGTCTGTTCACAATCTGTATTGCTGAGAATGTAATGAGATTTTGTTTAATGTAATTTCTCCTTTCTGCTTCGTCGCCAAGTTGCAAGACCAGCGAGCCCGGTTCCTAGGAGCAGCAGGGTACTTGGTTCGGGAACCGCTGCGGGTGCTGGAGTTGCCGTCACATTGTCAATGGCTCCTCCATTGACAGTGATACGTGTAATAGGATCAAGGGCTAACCCCGTGAAGGTTACGAAGTTATTTGGGTCTGCGAAAAAAGTCGTATTGTTACTGGTTGCTATCCCAAGAGATTGCCCAGAAAGGCCAAAGGCTTCAGCAACAAATATTGGAGCTCCAGGATCCACAAAGAAAAATTCCACAGATTGAGCTGGTCTGTTGAGTGAGATTTGTCCAAGTGGATTCGCATTGGGAGTACTAAAAGAATAGGCCGAAGGGCCTGACGCGTAAAAATTTGGAATTCCTAAGTTGATGACCTCTCCTCCAGTAAATCCTACGTCTCCAATTGAAAACGTGGTATCGCCAATCGCAGCATTCGTGGCACCACCAGGTGATCCACCAATATTCATGATGCCCTCTCGGAATGAGAATTCGATAGGCGCTGATATGCCCCAGGCTATAGATGTCTGTGATGCGATCATGACGCATAGGACTAAAACAAGAGGGACTCTATTTCTATTTTTCATTGTTTGGGTGCTCCATTCTTAATGCATTGTTATTATGAAAAGTGATAGCGGTATGTATGGAAATTTGTCAGGAATTCGTCGTCAAGAATGCATCATTTCCCACATGAATGCATGAACATAGCTTCATCATATAAATGTATTTTTGAGACCAAACCAAAGAGAAGGTGTTTCATTGTTGAACGCGGTGATAGGCAAAAAATAGTTCAATGTTCTTGTAACAATACCCCTCGATTGATTGACTAACCTATAGCTAAGAGTCCAAGAAATATGTGAAATCGTCCGAAGTTAAAGGAGAGATTGACTGATGGATGTGTTGAGTGATGTGTTGAGTCAGGTACGGCTAAAGGGCAGCATTTTTTTGCACGCAGAATTTCATGCTCCTTGGGGATTGGATATTCCGAAGGATCATGTGGCCATTTTACATATCATTACTGCTGGGGTTTGTTGGCTTAAAAAATCTGATCAGGATCGCGCCATCCTCCTTTCTCGTGGCGATTTGGTGCTCTTCCCACGGGGTGATGCCCATCGCCTATTGCATAGTATTCAAGGGGTTGCGACTCCTGCGGCGAAGATCCTCTCATCCATGACTCCATTGAGCGAGGGGCCGTTGCAATTTGGAGGGAAGGGGAAGCTGACACGTTTTTTCTGCGGAGCATTTGAATATGATTGGAATGCAGATCACCCGCTCCTTAAGTCCTTACCCGACATGATTCATATCAAGGGTTCAGATTCGCAAGAATTTTCATGGCTCACGAATGCCAGTCACTTACTAGAGGATGAAGCGGTCTTAGGCCGTCCTGGCTCATCCGCTATTATGGACCGACTGTCTGAAGTGATTTTCAGTCAGATTCTTCGTGTCTATATTGAAAAAAGTTCGTTGCAGACAGGGTTTCTCGCAGCGCTGAAAGACGGGGTTTTAATGAAAGTTCTGAAATTGATTCATAGTAAATCGGAGTATAAATGGACCATTGCTGAGTTGGCGAAAGAATGTGGCACCTCGCGGTCAGGGTTGGCTGATCGATTTAAGCATGCTATAGGTGAAACACCTATCAACTATCTCACTCGTTGGCGTATACAAAAAGCTCAGACCTCCCTCAAAAATTCACGAAGTTCAACTGCACAAATTGCCGAGGACGTTGGCTATCAATCCGAGTCTGCTTTTTCTATTGCCTTTAAAAAAATTACTGGAAAAGGGCCGGGCCAGTTTCGTCGTGAACAGCAAGCAGCCGTATAGGTGTTGCGTTCGTTGCTCTCAGATTGTCATGTCTCTTAACTAATGTGATTTGGTGTCCGATCACACATCTCTGCAGTTAAGAGCTATGAACGTGGCCCATTCCAAAAATCGTCCACCCAATTCATCGCGTTAGTGGCTGTAAATAGGTAGACTAGATCGTAAGCAATTGCTGGTATCCCTCGCGTATGTGAGTGGTTGGTGTGTTCATGCAGTCGGACAGTTGTTTGAACCTTAATAGACTATGAACCAATAGGGGATGACAGCATTGCATATGAGGCCAATTAGCCTATGATTTGCTAGGATCACAAGCCTGTATTTTCTAGGACAATGTATGCCAACATACATCTGGAGATAGATGCCTCAGGTATCATATCCCTCGTTTTTCAGTGAAACGAAGGAAATGATTTCCTGGAGAAATTGATTTCTCTCCATAACTAGCTTGGAGAAGCCAATTGTATTTTAGGTGCCACGAGAGTCCATGAATCGTACATAAGGTAGATCGTGAGAGTCCGTGAGTCTTCCTGAGATCTTCAATGTCTCAATGCGCATAAGGGGATAAATTGATAAGGGTGTTCCATCAATATCCTTAAAAACGTTGGCGGCTATGCGCCGATGTTTCTTGGCTTCATCATCGGTATGAATTGGTATGTGATCATTGCTAGTCAGACTCTGGCGGTTGCAATGCCAAGTGCACTGGTGCTGAATACTCCAGAGGTAACAAGAGAATGGGGTGATAAGACTCAACCAGCAGACTCAAGTTCCGTAACTTTCTCCTCATTGAGTGATGTTGTTCTTGATGATGCAACATATGTATTAACATCTCCTTTTCGTATGGATACTACTGATGGGCTAGTACTTGGAGGAATCGCAGCTGGGATGGGTGGTTTGATGGCAGTTGATGGAGATATCCGAGATTTTTTCCAGAAGAATCGTGGGACGACGAGGGATGATGTCGCGGAGGGATTAGACGTTGCTGGTTCATCCTATGCTTTTTTTGCCGGACACCTTGGGCTGATCGCTGGCGGTTATTGGTTTAGAGAGCATGAAGCAGGCGATAAACTTTTTCGTGTCGCCTCAATAAGTCTTGAAGCTCAAGTGTTTACTGAAGCAACGGCAGGGCTTTTTAAAGTAGCGGCAGGCAGGGGGCGACCGAATAAAGGACGTGGTTCGCATTCCTATAAGCCATTTCAGGATTTGAGCTTTGATCGTTCCTTTCCATCAAGCCATGCCGCTCGAGCTTTTTCCACTGCAGCGGTCTTTGCAGATCACTATCCGCAGCCGATCCCATTCTTAGCCTACTCGGCAGCAAGTCTTGTTGGGCTCTCTCGAATCCTTCTTGATGAACATTTTTCTTCTGATGTTTTTGTTGGTGCGGCATTAGGCCTTGCCATGGGAAAGTCCCTCAGTTGGTACCATCGAGTTCATAAAGATGGATGGATGGTGTTACCCATGCTGTCTGACCGTGGTCGGGGAGCAGGACTCACGCTGCGTTACGACTTTTAAGGGGTAAGGAGACGCCCAACAAGATTGCGGGGAATTAACGTTTACTTTACTATGATCATGTTCTTGAATGTATATTTCGCGAAAAGGTAGACAATATCTCGAGACAAACCGATGAATGCGATGATTATTTTTCTCTTCATACTCATGGTCAGTGTTGGCGGCTGCGCAAGTACGGGTCCAGAACGATCGCAGTCACAACAGTCTCAATCCACAGCTGTCGTTAAGCAAGATCTGGGTACGGACCTACCTGAAGACATGCGACCGACTGATGAAGAAGATAGTTTACTGTACACCATATTGGCAGCTCCAGAATATTTGTGGAAAGGGTTTACCTATCCTATTAAGAAAATGAGCATTTTATATGAAGAGGTTGATCTACTCGAACGCGTGCTTGATGTTTTTCTCAATGATGCGCGCACGGGTGGTGTTGTTCCGAGGTTTGAATTCGGAGGGGCGCTCGGAGGTGGGATTGGTCTCACGGCTTTTCATAATAATCTGTTCAACCAAAAGAAACGGATCCGTGCGTCCTATTTGATTGGGTTTCCTGACAATCACGCCGGAGAGTTTTCTTATAACGACCCGGCTGTACTTGGATCGCCGTATACGTTGGATTTCAATCTTCTTGGTCTTGATGTTGACCGAGGTCGTTTCTTCCCTGGAGGGAACCGTGCCCCCAAAGATCGTGATGGTGGTCAAACAAACTTTGAACTTGATGAAATATCTGGCGATGTCACGGTAGGCAGACCCATTGTTGGAGATTTTAGTGGTTCGTTTTTTAGTCGCATGTTTTACGCAGATGCGAAAGCCGGTAGTGGACGTGATATTCCCGCCATGGTTCCTGGGGTGGGTACGTCACTCACCGCATTTGAAGTTGGGCCTCAACTGACCTACGACTCTCGGGATAGTCAGTTCCGACCGTCCGACGGTTGGTTCATTGATGCCACATTCACTTATACCAATCAAGTGGACGGCAATACATTCGAATATGTTGGTTATACTGCTGAGGTTCAAAGGCTTATTCCCATATTTCGTGGTAATCGCGTCTTGCTGTTGCGAGCCTACCTGGCCAAGCTTAATTCCCTGAATGACCGGGCAATCCCGTTTTATGAGCTCAATAGATTAGACCGGAATCATGGGTTACGGGGGTATGAACGTGGACGTTGGTCTGACGAAGGCGCGCTGTTGTTTAATGCGGAATGGCGTTATCCGGTTTGGGCACAAACAGAAGGGTCTCTCTTTATTGATGCCGGTCAAGTGTTCAATGAATTTCGAGATTTAGAAACGAGGACGTTTCGACTTTCCGCTGGAGCCGGCTTTCGATTTGTGACAAAAGAGAACTTTGCCTTACGAGTTCAGGTGGCTGGCAGTGAAGAAGGGATGCAATTGTTACTCAAAGGTGATGTAGAGTTTCAGCGGAAACGAGGAACATTTCTTGGTGGATTGTAATGGTTGATCAGCTTTTCTTTATGTGTGAGTGGGAGTGCGTAAACATGTATCGATGCCGGGTAGTCATCAGATGAAGCAATTTGGCGGAATGATCATGCTTTCCCCGTATATTTGGCCGAGGGCAACTTTGTGGTCCATCCTTTGTCTGTTTCTCTTTTTGGGTGGGTGCTATAACCATGTTGATCTTTCTGGCCCTCTCACCTGGAAAGCTGATGACCGCCGTCCGATTCCTGAGCCAGAAGAGGAGACCGAGGGCCAGTGGTTCATCTGGGATGGCGCCCACAAGATGATCTTCTATCGTGTTGGTCAGTTTTTTAATTTTGGGCGATCGTTGAGGACTGTCGGGACCTGGATCGGTCTTGCTGATCCTATTGAAGCTGGAAATGTGAATGCGTTGGACGAAGTGCCCAATTCAACATGGTATACAAACCGACATGTTACTTCGCGCTTGTCGCAAGAAGAATTGAGTCGTGGCTCTACGACTGGTCAAAGCCCAGATTCAACAAATGAATGGATCGTGATGAGCGCAAAAGAGAGCCTGGGGTCTACGCCTGGGTTTGTCATCTGTGACAAACCGAAAGAACAGTGTGATCAGACACAGCATTGGTATTTGATAAAGTTTGACTCACTGTCGAATCCAGAAATGACGACGGCCTCGGAAATGATCACTCCTCGTTTCCTTCATGCTGCTGGGTACAACGTCCCAGAACATTATCTTGTGACCTTTGATCCAGACAAATTTACCGTTCATCCAACTAAAGCCAAAATCCGTGGAAAGTACCGTCGAAAAAGACTCATGACCAAGGAAGACGTCAATGCCATTTTAGATCGAGTCCCTCACAGGCCAGATGGAACCATTCGAGCGGTAGCGAGCAAGTATCTTCCCGGAAAGCCGAAAGGGCCATTTCTGTATGAACGAAAACGTTCAGATGATTCCAATGATCGCATTCTCCATGAGAATCGACGAGAACTCCGAGGATTGGGAGTCGTCGCAGCATTTTTGAATCACACTGATACAAAAGCTGCAAATGCCTTAGACATGTATGATTTAGAGAAAAGGTATATCACTCATTATCTTATTGATTTTTCTTCCACTCTAGGGGCAGATAATGCCGATCCACAGTTGCCTCGCTATGGCAATGAATATTTTCTTGATTTTGGAACGGTCGCACGATCAATGGGGTCTATAGGGGCATATGTCAAACCCTGGGAAATTCCACTCCATATGGATTATCCCTCAGTCGGGTACTTCAATGCAGAGTATTTCGATCCTTCGCGCTGGCGGCCAACCTTCCCAAATCCAGCGTTTCTTCACATGACGTTGCGAGATGCCTATTGGGGTGCAAAGATTGTCACATCATTTACTGACGAAGACATTGAGTCGATCGTTCGTACTGGAGAATACACGGATATTAGAGCGGAGCAATACGTTGCCAACGTTCTTAAGCAGCGACGAGATAAGATTGGAACATATTACTTTAAACTCATGAATCCGCTAGATCACTTTACCTTGCAGGCAACACAATCTGATGCTCAGACGCTGAGTTTTGAAAATTTGGCGGTCACTCATGATTATGCTCCAGCTACGAGGGCGACCTATCGATATACAATACGACGACATGTGGAATACGGCCATGACGCGGTTATCGTCGAGGAGTCGCACATCAATTCTCCACAAATACCTCTTGATCAATCATTCCTGGAGGCATGGGCTACACGTACATCGAGCGCGAACATGTCTGGTGATAACACTTCCATTATTTATACGACGATCCACACGAGTTATGATGATGGAGAAAATTGGACTATCCCTGTCAATGTGTACCTTAGGTTTAATCCGTCTGGCCAGAAGTTTGAAGTGATCGGTATTGATCGGGAGACATAAGTGATTCGTTTTCAGCATCATCAAAATTGGAGCCTATGTTTCATGAGAACCGTCACACAATTGATCGTGTATCTTAGTCTCATATGCATCATGGGTCTGTTTGCTGGGTGCGCAGTCCAACAAAAGCCTGTGGTTCATGCTGTCGGTTACCAATCGGAGGTGGCTTGTGCCGTGGAAAGTAAAGATTGTCCGTGGGCTCATTTAGAAGAACAAGCTAAGTTTTCTGCACTCGTGAATTGTCTTTTATCCGGGGCAAATGTTCTTCAGAAAGAGACATCTGGTCAAGATGATGAGGCAATACTTTCTACTGTTGTGCCCACGTCACCAAAGTATGGATATGAGTTTCAGATTAGTTCAGGAGGCGGGGAGCAATGCGCGTCACATCAATCCGCCTGTTCAGTTGCGAGTCGGATCGATAACGAAGTGACGAGAGCTGGTTGTGGAACAGAGACTCTTAAGGAGGAGGTCATCAGGGGTGGCAGGGATAGACAGCATGCGGACCTCCTGACAACGAGTTCGGTTGTGGCTGGCAGACTGGCGTCTTCGATTGTTTCATTCCAACATCCGGACGGTCTCAATGGTCCGGACCAATACTATACATTCACATTGACAAAAAAGACGGCTGTGGAAATAGCCGTCGCGGTGAATTCTTCTCAATGGTCTCCTACCAAAGGACATCGGACTCCTTGGCAACCAGGGCTCTTTCTTCTCACCGTCGATGGGGAAAAGCTTGGTGATGGGCATGTCTGGCGAGCAGGAGTCACCTATCTACTTCCCACAGAATTAGACCCAGGTCGGTATTATCTCGTTGTCGATAGTGCACAACGGGAATTCTCTCGTGGGGACGGACGATATCGTTTGTACCTTGGTCTCAACCAAACACATATGGGATCTATTCGTTCGCAGTAGATTCTATCGTTCATGAACAGCTAGTTTTAGACTCTGGGCTACTGCGTAGAAGAGTCGTCATCGTCTTATCTCCTTGATGTTTGCCTGCAAGGCTTTTAGGATGATGAGAAATGATGCTTATATAGGCAGAATCATCACTGATGCACGATCTAGTAGATTATTGCCATGTTCATAGGTGGTTGGGGATGGAAGAAAAACAGGTATGTTAACCGTCATTGAAAAAGTTATTTTTCTTCAGCATGTTGATGTATTTTCAGAAGTCTCTACGGAACAAATGGCCTATATTGCAGCGATTGTTGAAGAGATTGATTTCTTGAAGGCCATGGATATTTATCGGGAACAGGATCCACCTGATGCCATCTATCTTGTCATCGATGGAAAAGTCCGTCTTCATCGTGACGGAAGTGATATTGCCGTCATTGGGCCACAGGAAGCATTTGGGACGTGGGCGTTGTTTGACGAAGAACCACGTGTGGCAACAGCCACGACTGTGGAAGATACACGTCTTCTTCGAGTCAGTCGTGAGGAATTCATTGACCTTCTCTCCGATCATGTCCAGATCACGCAAGGTGTGCTGAGGGCTCTGACGAAACGCTTGCGGGGGCTCATTGGAGAAATGGGGACAAGGGCTGCTCGATAAGGAATTTTTCTCATGGAAACCGAGTCTCATTTCACACAGAGTTCTGTCGATGCTGAAGCATTGTTTCACGCTGTGTTGGATACGGTAGGTGAAGGAATCATTACGATTGATTCTGCTAGCACCATTATTGTGGTGAACCAGGAGGTTCAAACAATCTGGGGCTATTCGCAAGATGAACTGATTGGGAAGAACATCGAATGTCTCATGCCAGAGAAGTACCGCGAACAACATGCCGCAGGACTAAAGCGATTTATCGAAACTCGTGTGCCGCATATTATGGGACGTCGGGTGGAACTAGAAGGTCTCAGAAAGGATGCTTCAGTCTTCCCATTAGAGATTCGGATGGCAGAAACAACAGTTGGTGAACGACTCTTGTTTACGGCAGCGGTTCGCGACGTGACTGATCGCAAGACTGTCGAAGCAGCGCTCGAGCAGCGAAATGGTATTGGGGACTTGATTTCAAAAATTTCGACGAAATTTATTAATTTACCATCAAATGAAATAGATGTAGGTATTGTTGATGCTCTTCGAGCAATTGGGGAGCTAACTGGCGTGGATCGACCATGGGTCGCACTCTTGTCAGAAGACAAACAGACACTGAAGTTTACCCATGAGTGGTCGGCCGAAGGGATTGCGCTGACGCATAGTGACCTTCAACCGATATCAGTGGATAAGATTCCTTGGGCGATGGAACAGTTTCGGCGGATGGAAACTGTGTACATTCCTCGTGTGAAGGATATGCCACGAGAAGCCAAGATTGAAAGAGAAAACCTTGAGGCCTTTGAAGTGCAATCAGCAATCATGGTACCCATAATTTACCGACGATCCCTCATGGGTATTGTTTCATTTGATTCTGTACGCGCTGAAAAATCATGGACGACGGATGATATGTCCCTCCTTCGTATTACTGGCGAGATTTTTGCGAATGCGCTTGAACGTAAGGAGACTGAAGAGGCGATTGAGCGTTTGATGCGCCAGAACGAATTGATATTAGCTTCAGCTGGCGAAGGAATCTATGGCGTGAATTGCCAAGGCATTATGACATTTGCCAATCCTGAGGCGGCCGCTATGATTGGGTGTTCTGTGGATGAGTTAGTTGGGAAACGTCAGCATGCCATCTTAAATCATACCCAACTTGACGGGACACCGTACTCACAAGAAGACTGTCCAATTTACAAGTCCTTTCAAGATGGTTCCATCAATCGAGTAGAGGATGATATTTTTTGGCGAAAAGATGGAACAAGTTTTCCGGCCTCATTCACGAGCACTCCAATTTGGGAAGACGATAAGCTTGTTGGCGCAGTTGTCACATTCAAAGATATTACGCAACGAAAACGTGAGCAGCAGGTACTTGAAAATTCCATTTCTTTACTGCGTGCCACTCTCGATTCAACAACTGATGGGATCCTTGTTGTTGATCGAGAGGGACGTATTGTGAATTTTAATCAAAAATTCTCTGAGATGTGGGGGCTCTCGTCATCTCTAAAGATTTCTCAGAACCACACGGAAGCGATGACGGCTGTCCTCGGTCAGTTACAAGATCCTGAAAAATATTCTCAAAAGTTACTAGATGTGTATGCCGACCCAGATGCTGAAAGCTGTGACGAGATAGAGTTTAAGGATGGTCGAATCTTTGAACGATACACGCAGCCTCAAAAGATTGACGGAAAAAGCGTTGGCAGGGTATGGAGCCTTCGTGATGTGACGGCTCGAAAACGATCAGAGGAAGAGATTCAACTAGCCTACAGCGATTTAGAGCAGAAGGTTAACGAACGAACCAAGGAACTTCGACAGAAACAAGCCCAACTTGTGCAAGCGGAGAAAATGGCTTCGTTAGGGCAACTCGTAGCAGGTGTTGCCCATGAAATTAATACACCTCTAGGGGCTTTAAAAAGTAATATCGACATCTTGACTCGCTCATTGCCAAAAATTAAGAGTCAGATTCTTGATCAATCTGTGCCTCAAGCAGTCCCAGAATCGCCTGATCTGACCAAACGATTGTCAATTCTTGAGACACTCAATACCCATAATCAAACGGCGATTGATCGTATCGTGATGATCGTCAATAGCCTACGTAAGTTTGCGCGTCTTGATGAGGCCGAACTTGATGAAGTCAATATTCATGAAGGGTTGGACAATACCCTCATTCTCGTGCAACACGAACTCAAAAATCGAGTCGAAGTCACCAAAGACTATGAGGATCTTCCCCTAATCAAATGTTATCCCAATCAGCTTAACCAAGTATTCATGAACCTACTGGTCAATGCGAGTCATGCCATCGAAGGGCAAGGGGAAATCTTCATCTGCACTCATCGTGAGGGTGATTCGGCACTATTCGAAATACGCGACACAGGTAAGGGTATCTCGAAAGAAGATCTGCCCAGGATCTTCGATCCTGGATTCACGACAAAGGGCGTGGGGGTTGGCACTGGACTGGGACTCTCAATTGTGTACCAAATTGTGCAAGATCACAAGGGGACTATAGAGGTGGAGAGTGAGTTGGGTCAGGGTACGACATTCCGAATACATCTGCCGATTTCATAAAGGTTATTTTAGAGCAACATTGTATATCGACGACAACATAAGAAAGAGAGAAGACATATGAAAGAAACTGAGACAACCCCAACTATTGTTATTGTGGACGATGAAGAAATCGTGGTGACGAGCCTTCAGACATTTCTGGATTTAGAAACGCCGTATCGTACTGTGACGTTTACGTCTCCGAAAGTCGCACTTGAACATATTCGGAATCATGATGTTGACCTTGTTGTTTCTGATTATCTGATGCCTGAGATGGATGGAATCACCTTTCTCAGTCAGGTCAGGTCTCTTAAGCCTGATGTTCCTCGAATTATCCTCACGGGGTATGCTGATAAAGAAAACGCCATCAAGGCCATCAACCAAGTTGGACTGTTTCAATACATTGAGAAGCCCTGGGATAATGAAGACTTGCGGGTGATTGTTCGAAATGGTCTCGAGAAGATGCAACTGCTAAAAAAGTTACAACTGAAAATCAATGAAATTACTCAAGCACACGAAGAACTTCAAACACTGAATCAGGAAATTGTCAAAGCGTTTGCATAGACAGAGAGATGGATCTTGTTTAATGCTTCATACGACGTAAGACCAGATGTGCTGTTTCACGAATAACCGGATCTTCGTCCTCATGTGATTGTTTGGCTAGATTGAGTAACTCCTCCGTATGGTACTCAATAAGAGTAAATGTCGCGCATGCTTTGAGCCATGGATCATTTCCTCGCATCAAGGTTTCTACTGCCTTGCTCCGTTCATCAATATGAAATCCAAACAGTTCTTGTCCTTTTTGGATCGTGTAAGACTCAGAAAGTCCATCCAGAATCGGAAAAAGATAGTGTTTCTCATCTTGTTTCAAGACACTATCCAAAAACTCGATCGCACTTGCCTGCATTCGCTTTTCTTGACCGACAAAGGCAGAGAACGCGCTGTACATATCCTTGGGTTGATAACACAACCCTAGTAATCTAAACATCATCTCTATATTTCGATTCATATTTTCCTGTAAGGCCCGTTTGAGAAGATCAGTGGCCGGACCATCTTGAACCACTCGATATAGATGCGCGATCTGGAAGCGTTCATACCACAATTGGCTTTCCTCGATGAGCCACTTATTGACTTGTTTTGTGTCAATCACCAGTTCTGGATGCTGAGTGCGTAGCTTATTTAATGCTTTGATGACAGGATATCGGACTGCAGAAGTTAGGACTTCGAAGGACTTTGTTAACACGTCTACAGACTCTTGGCTGGGGATGGAGGCGAGTACTCTCGGTATGTGGCGACGAATGGAGAGATCGATTGTATTGTCCGTTAGATAATCATGGAGTGTTCCAATGATGTGAGAATCAAAGGCTGTCAGGGCACAGCGAGCTTCTGCACGATATTGTGTGGTGGAAAGCTTCGTGAGTAACCATGGCACGAACTGTCGATCTCGCATGCGTCCGGCACTACAAATGATTTCTTTGACGACAAGAGGCGACGCGTCATTCCTTAGGTCCTGTAAGAAAGGACGCAATGAAGAATGACGAAGGAATCCCAGTGCATGTGCGGTTTGTGCACGAAGCACCTCTGCCTCGTTTCCCTCATATGAGAGAATGCGTTCGATTATTTCATCGTGAAGCAAGTGCTGATCCTTTGGAGAGCCAGATTGTGCAATATATTGAACCGTTGCTGCTTGTATTCTCAGGTCTGGGTGATTGAGAAAATTTTGTATTTGTGTCGAATCAGGTTCTTTTTCACTCTGAATGAGAATGGAGACGGCTTCGTATCTCACCTGCGGGTTGCTGTCATGTAAGAGTTCGTGAATATCCGACGGTAGGGAACGAAGATCTTGAGTGTTGAGTAATCGTAGAGACTTTTGCCGCACCTCACTTGATGAATGTTGCAACAGTGGTTGAACGGCTTCGATCAGTTCTGCGCGTTTCACCGATTCAAGCATATCGAGTGCATAGACTAAAACTCGCTCATGAGGACTCTTTAAAGCTGCGATGAGCGCCTCAACCGTAGCCGCTTCTGTGATATCCATCTTCACTTCTCTTGGATCAATGTCTCTTCGTTCAAGTGCCTTCCTAAAGGCACTCACATATTCCTTGCGCACCAGAACGGTTAAGAAAACCCATAGGACAAGCAAAGGAAGGACAATGAGACTGATCTGCTTCACGGAGAGATCAAGCACGACCGTAAATACCAACAGAAGACCACCTCCAATGCCTCGAAACAATCTATCTAAAAACATATCAATGAACACTTTGATTCGCTTTTTGACTTGTAGAGGGATCGGTAGATACAGAAGTTCGCGGCTGGTTTTGTCGATTGAGTAACGGAGACTTCCATCGGTTCCACGGAGCAGCACTCCCATCCATAAGCCGGGCATCACGATCATGCCGATCGAACCAACTAACAAACCGACTGGGAGAAAACTAATGGCTCCGCCGACACCGAACATTCGCAGGATTCGATAGGTCAAGAGTGATTGAATCAGCAGTGAAATGATACTAAGGCGACTATAGAATGTTCCAAGGAAAGCCGTGAGATCCTCTTTTTCTGGGAACGCCTCAACGGATACTGTTTTGAACTGAAAGTCGACGAAGGTGGCCAATATCATTCCAAGGGAGAGCACTCCGACCATATATTGAAGCTGCTTGGATTGACGAATTGTGTCAACCATGTGCCCAAGGGTTTCTGGACCTTGATCGTCTAGAGGAACACGTGACCAATGGCTGGCGCTTTCTTTTTTCTTAAGCCTAACAATGGCCTGAAGTATGAATAGGCAACTGGAAAGCAGTCCTATACATAAGAAAAGTAAGTTCTCTGTTGCAACGCCAAAGTGCCGGACAATCAGATTTGTGACTTCACCTCCAGTCATGGCTCCGAGAATGCCACCTAAGTTCAAAAACCAGAACACGCGCTTAGCTTGCGCGGCATCGAAGATCGTATTGGCCAACAGCCAGAACTGGGACGTGCCCAACACGGCATAGATGCTCACCCAAATATAAAAGACAAAATAGATCCATGCATGGTCGAGCTGAAGCAGCCATCGGAGGAGGACAAGATTAAGAATCAGAATGACGATCGTGAGATTCATCACTCGTGTGAGAGAGAGCGAACGAGTCGATCGGGAATACAGCGTTGCTATTGGTGCGACAATCAATGCAATCAGTATGAAGACGAACGGGAGCTGTTCCGGACCGAGCTTGACGAGGAAGAGGCTATCTCTAGCGGGTTTGAGGAAGTAGTAGGTGATGAGGATCAGGTAATAGTAAAAAAACATGAAGGCGACAAGTGGGCCTTCGCCTTTTCGTATGTCGACGATGGATGATAGAAGTCGTCTCATGACTAGAGGGTCAATGGAAACATTGATCGTGTACAGGTGTACAATTGGTGTACAATTTTATTCATAGGGTGTTGGAGCTTGTGGATTTGAATTTAGATGAGTCTATTGGAATGTGTGGATCTCGTTGTCTATCGGATTGGATGCTCGTAAAGTCCCTATCTATTCGTGACGCACATGCTCGGTGTGATGATACAGGCTCTAGGAAATCGCAGCAAGGTATTCACATTCACTTCTATATGTTTGCCACTGGACTGCTTGTAAGCAAGGGGGTGATTTTATGGGTGCCTTGCACATTCGAGAGTTTGGAATGGATGAATGCCTCGCATGGTCTCGTTAGTTGATGAGAAATGGAAATGGGTAGGCCTAAGCCTAAGCTTCAGTGCTTATGGGGGGGCGGAATGTATTTTTAGTCATGAAGGGATAAGTGGACGTAGTACTGTGACAATGTCGTCAAATTTTCCATTGTGTTAACGAATCATATTTAGTTTGTCTTTCTCCAATATAAAGAAGTATCCCTTGTTTTGAGTGATGAGTTCTTCTCGACGAAATTCGCTAAGGAACGCGGTGACCGTTTCCCGATTGGCCCCAACGAGGTCGGCTAAATTTTGATGGGTCAGACGCATACGGATTCGAATCCCATGAGGTGACTCTTCTCCATATTTTTCCGATAACTCAATAAAGAGATTGGCTAGACGGGAAGAGACACTCCTAAATGCGAGGTCTTCCATACGAGCTTCCATCTGTCTCGCTCGTGCTCCAACAAGCATGAGCACCTTTATCGCAATCTCTGGGAATTGGTGAAGATAACGGACATAGTCCTTATGTTGAATTTCGCATACGGTCACAGGTTCCAGGGCATTCAAGGATTCAGCCACGGATGCCGTGGGACGATTGTCTAATGCTTCAATTTCACCAAATATCTCTCCAGGCTCGAGAAGAGCGACCGTGAGTGATTTGCCCTGTGGGCTGATACGGCACAGTTTGATATGTCCTTTCTTGAGTAAATAGACCAGTCGGCGACGATCGCCTGGTAAAAAAACGGTTTGATTTTTCAAATATTGTTTATGGTGAGCGATTTTATCTAGTTCGCGAATTTGTTCTTCCGCCCTTGGACCCCCAAATAATTTCAATCGTTTGAGATACCAAATCTTTTCTTTTTCCATTTATAACCTCAGTGTTTCAATACAGGTTTCTCTTGTTCATCAATTCATTGCTTTTTCTCTACGTGTAAGAGAATGTGGGAATTTCCTGGATCCTCCTTATGGGTAGAGACAGCATACATAAAGATATTCAAATAATATGAGACATAAGAACAATACCAAAATCCCCGATGAATCGGACGATTATTGACTAGATTTTCTTTTTCATATGTATGCCATCATACAATGTATGGAAAATTGTTGGGATATGATCAGCTTCGTCTATTGAGGAGACATCGCATGTAATTATCTCGGAATATTCTTCATTCAACTATAAAGAATTATTCATTCCTGGGTTAAGAATAGTCGCCAATGGAAATAGATAGGCAAGCCCCTTGTATTGAGAACGATAATCTATTTGTTCAAGCACTTCGAAATCGCGATGACAGTGCGTATGAAGTATTAGTGACATGCTATCAATCTTATTTGGTGTGGCAGGCGATGAAATATGTGAGGTCGCAATCTGTGGCTGAAGAAGTCGTGCAGGAAACTTACATAGCCGTGTTGGAAGGCATCGAGAGGTTTGAACACCGTTGTTCGTTTAAGACATGGTTGTGTCGAATCTTAATCAATAAAGCCATAACCCATGGAGTACGGGAAGCTCGCTATACTTCGTGTTATGGCCGTACTCAGGATGAACTTGACAATGAAAAGAAAACTGACTCAGTCAGTCATCATCGCATAACGTGGAACCTTTTAGATCCAGAAAGGGTCTTTCTTGCTAAAGAAGGTCTTGCCCAAGTTCAGTCGGCCTTTCTGAAACTTCCTCCAATCCAGCGACGAGTTATGCACCTAAGGGATATTGATGGTCTTGATTCTCAAGAGGTGTGTCAGCAACTGCATTTAAGTCCAACCAACCAACGAGTCTTACTGCATCGTGCACGCTTTAAGGTCCGTCAACGATGTAGACCTTACCTTTTCAACGACTAATCAAAGAGTTCTGGCCATAAAAACTTGTGCTTTGGTTGCTGCCATGTGGAAGGAATATTTCATTACGAGTCTGTATGGCCACAGACATTATTCAAAAAGTTTAGGTTGTAATATCCTGGAAGCTCAGTGCTGTAGCAGGCAGTCGAGGATGATGTGTAACAAAAGCGGTAGTGTTGAGACTAGCCCATAGCCTAGGAAACAGTAAATACACAAAAAATTATTAAACTCAATAAAGGGGTGAGTTCAGTGAAAAATACTGTAAATGTTTGTATCTTTCTGTCAATTTTGACGTGCAGTTTGGGGAGTATGGCTTGGGGGAGTAAAGCCAAACCTCTTCCTGCGAATGTTGATAAGGAGACCGGAGCGATTAGTGTTCCTACGGATTACACGCTTTGGCCGACCTTGGGTACCTGGTCTCATGCAAAAGATGAGAATGGGGCAGCGAATATTCATGAATATCATGTTGTCTATACGCAACCATCGACAATTGAATATTACCAAAAGAAGGGAAGGTTTCCAGATGGAGCCGTGCTCGTCAAGGAACTGCTTCATGCTGAAACCATGTCCATGACCACAGGTCCGGCAGTTGGACATGCGACAAAACTTAAGGGATTTTTTGTTCTTGTGCGTGATACGCAGGGCCGTTTTAAAAGCTCCCCGTTGTGGGGTGATGGCTGGGGATGGTCGTTTTTTAGCGCTGATGATCGTGTGAAGACTGCATCCAAGGACTATAAGGTTGATTGTATTCCCTGTCATGTGCCTGCCAAGGAACTCGCACCTCGGCATGCGAAGGAAGATGATAAGTGGATTTACACGCTGGGGTACCCTGTCCTCCAGAAGAAGTAGAGAGCGACAGACAATTGAAGAGCTGTGTAAGAAATGGAGGAAGTTATGTCAGTGAGTTTGAGTGAGCTTCATGATCAAGTGATCGAGTATTTAAAGCAGGGTAAGTTTGCCGAAGGCATTGAAGATTTCTATGCAGAAGGGGCGACCGCTCAGGAAAATACCAATTCACCTACCGTCGGCCGAGAGTTGATGGCCAAAAATGAGCGTGCATTTCTCACTAAAGTGACGGCATATCACGGTATTGAAGTCTTAGCCACCGCCATTAATGATAAGGGGGGAGGCAATGGCTGTGTGTTCTACGAAGCAGTCATGCAATGGGAGCAAAGTGATAAAGGTCATGTCTCTGTGAGCCAAGTGGTTGTTGAGCGTTGGAAAGACGGAAAAATTGTTCATATGCGTTTTTACGGGAACTTCGAAGGGTAATTATCCAGACATGAAGGATTGTCCCTATTGCGGGGGCATGGGCTATTTAAAAGGTTTACATAAGGAGATGAATCTTGCAGATACGAACATTGATAATTGGAAGAAGTCGCTTAGTTCTTTTCCTTGTCGCTTTCCTGGTGATGTGGGGGGGGATGTCGATTGCGCATGCGGAGATGAAGGCTGAGCCAGCGTATTCGTTTAATGATGATGGAACACTCGTGAAGCCAGAGGGCTATCGAGAATGGATTTATGTTGGAACCCCTGTGACGCCAAATGATATGAACAACGGGAAAGCGGCGTTTCCAGAGTTTCACAATGTTTACATTCATCCCAAGAATTTTAAGAAATGGAAAAAAACAGGAGCATTTCCCAATGGCACGATTCTCATCAAAGAACTTGTGAGCGTCGGCAGCAAGTCCGCTCCAAGTGGGAACGGCTATTTTATGGGAGACTTTATTGGACTTGAAGCCACCATTAAGGATTCCACGCGTTTTAAGGGAGAGCCGGGGAATTGGGCCTATTTTAGTTTTACTCGAGAAGGGAAAGCTCCAGCTACCAAAGCGAAAGCGATGCCGACAGATAAGTGCAATTTTTGTCACCAAGGTTTTGCCAAGGATGATTGGGTTTTTACCCAATACTATCCAATTTTGAGAGCGGCCAAGCCTGGAAATGGACGATAGGCACGAGGCACTCCTGAACAGGACGGTAAGAGTAATCTTCCAACGACGATTTTGAGAGGAGATATTTATGAAATATCAGGTGTTTGCATTGGGTCTACTATTGTGTCTGCTTACGAGTCACGCATGGGCAGAGCACCCGGGAGTTGCCACGGAGCATCGAGACGCACTCCAGAATGCCATGAGTGAACATATTTTGGAACTTTCTGAGTTAAACGGCAATGGGAGTTACCCTGCGTTTGATCCTGAAACTCGGTCCATGGTTCAACTTGAATTTAAAAAATTCCATGACAGCGTAGAGATAAAGGGAAGAGAAAATCCGTATTTTGTGAGTTGCGCTGATTTTGTTGCAGAAGATGGGACGCTCTATGACATTGATTTTTTTGTCTCGAAAAATTATGGAGTCGTCTCTGCCCTTGTGCATTCAAAAAATGGCGTAAAGTCTCCATACGATCTTCACTAAGCGATTCTGGGATATATGAGTCTGAAGGGTACTACTAAAAACTACGTTTTTTGGGTGAGTGCAAGGAAGCCACGCGGGCAAAATCGCGGTGTCTGGGCCTTGGCTACGATAGTGGGACGACCCTCAATACACTGATGAAGCCTCCATTGTGTGAGGGGGGCAGGCTCTTGGTATTTCGATCACAGGTAGCCAAGACATGAGGGTTTGAGCACGAGGCTGACGCCGCAATCGTGAAAAAGGACGGTTTTTAGAGGTACCTCGAAGATGGTATCCTTATCGACTCTAGGGCCTCGCAATTTGTGAGGCCCACTGATCGCATATATTCTGAATGACCAACATGATTCCCTTCACAAAGAAGGTTGACGATACTTTAGATACAAGTGCTAGTTTCGTCATGCTTATTTTGATTATCTCAGTCATTGTGTTCATAACAGGCGTGAAGACGAGTGCTTATGCGAGTTCGGATGACTTCCAAATCTGGTCGCCCGTCTACTTGTCCTACTCGTACACTGACAAGATTCAAGGATGGTATGAAGTGCAGCCTCGTTTTGGTGAGAATGCCACCCGGGTCAATCAATTACTGTTGAGAACCGCTATGGGATTTCGAATGACTAAGAGTTGGTCAATTTGGCAAGGCTATGCCTGGACGCCGAGTTTTGAACCGGGATTCGTGAATGAAAATCGCATCTATCAGCAGGTGGTGTATGCTCAGAAACTTTCGGCTTTCGATGTGATGAGTCGGACTCGTTTGGAGCAACGGTGGATTCAGCATGTATCCGGGACAGCTATTCGTTTCAGAACACTGCTACGCGGCCGGTTCCCATTGGATGATGCTCGTGACTGGGGGCTCGTGACTCAAAATGAAATATTTTTCAATCTGAATTCTCCGACTAATGGCCCTGGAGATGGATTTGATCAGAACCGATTCTTTTTCGGCCTCAATAAAAAAATCAATGAACACCTGAGTGTTGATGGCGGTTATCAACTTCAGGCTATTAACACAAGCGAATCATCATTGTTTAATACCCTGAACCACATAATTCTCATGCAGTTCTTTTTTAAAGGCTGAGCCATGAAGCCTAGATCTTTATCAAGGCCCTATGGAGTTGTGAGCCTCAATAACAGGTGATGATGAGAAACTATGAGATACACGGAGGGATGATGGAGCAACACAGTGAAACGTTTGAAAAGGAGAGGACCTCACATTTTTTTATGGTTCTGATTTCCTTCTCCGTTATTTTTGTAGGACTGACCTTCTTTTTAAATTTATCAATTTTGGCGGCTGAACCACACGACAATCCGACTATGCACACAAATGAAGAAGTTTCCCAGGGGCAACGTGCGCATTGGGATTATTTAGGCGTGGAGAACCCCAGTCATTGGGGCATGCTCTCCAAAGAGTACCTCACCTGTGAAGCCGGGAATCGTCAGTCGCCTATCAATATCACGATGACTCATCATGAAGAACATCATCAACGTTTGGTTTTCCACTATAACACCTCACAATTACATGAAATAAATAATGGCCATACTATTCAAGTTTCCCATGTGACGGGATGTCGGGTAGACTTGAATGACCGGGAATATAAGCTGCGCCAATTCCATTTCCATTCTCCTAGTGAACATCACATTGAAGGCCAAGCGTTTCCCATGGAAATGCACTTGGTCCATCAGGATGAAGCTGGGCATGTGTTGGTGATCGCGGTCATGTTGAAAGCCGATGCCGCACAACCGGTTCTCAGAACACTCTGGAAATGGTTACCCGATCAGGTGGGGCAGGAAGTCTCCATTCCTTTGGAATTAAGTCTGACGGAGATGCTTCCTACGAGCACGCATCACTATGCCTACTCTGGTTCGCTCACCACGCCACCATGTACGGAAGGCGTCCAATGGATCGTGCTCAAGGACCCGATGCATGTTGCACAACAGGATGTTGATGAATTCGTCAATATCATTGGCCATAACGCCCGCCCGATTCAGCCACTCCGTGGTCGTCATATCGATGATGATTAATTGAACCTGCTGAAGTTGGCTGATTCCAGCTCAACATGTGAGTCCTTTCTATTCTCGGGTTAAGTGTTTTTTTCCAGGTATGCCGGAAATTTTTTCCATGTCAAAAATCTAACGATGAAGCGTTAGATCTTAATGCTGCGTAAACTAATAGACCGATAAGGTATTTTTCCCTCTCTGACTTTGTGTGTCATGGAACAAGTCTTGCTGTGGTAGGCCTATGCTCATTCACTTATCACACAACTCTCTTGGCTCAACCGAGAGGCACAAGGAGAAGGAGAACAATATGGTTAAGTTTGCTTCGATCGTGACAGCATTAGTATTTTGTTTGACTATCGGTGGGATATCTCTCGTGGGGGCTGCTGGTCTGTCAGAGGATTCAATTCATTTTGTCTCCTCAAAAGATGAACATCATGACAAAGACCATGGCAAAGATCACGGCAAAGACCATAAGAAGGGGCACGATGATGAGCATCACGACAAAGATCACCATGACGATGATCATCATGACAAGGGGCATAAGAAAAGCCACTAATGTCTGATTCGGAGATGTATCTTCAAGCCGTGTAGTCGGGGGAGGTTGACTATATTTGTAGGAATGAGGTCTATCCCTGACGACTCTCGTCTGAAGACTCAATCCCTCTGATATGTCAATAACGGGCATAGCAAAGCCGTCTTTTGCCGAACCTGAGGGCAAAAGACGGCTTTGTTTTTATATTCCCATTATGGATTTCGAATTTAAACGTTCGAGTCTGTTCTTCTCCTTATCTCTTTCGTCCGGTGCCTATATTACCCCATAGGCAAGCATGGCATTCGCCACTTTGGTGAAACCGGCGATGTTTGCACCTTTCACATAATCGATATACCCATCTTCCGAGCCATGTGCCACACATTCTTCGTGAATGTTTATCATGATGTTGCGTAATCGGGTTTCCAATTCTTCGTTGGACCAGGACATCCGAAGGCTGTTCTGTGTCATTTCCAATCCAGATACGGCGACACCACCGGCATTCGAGGCTTTTCCAGGAGAGAAGAGGAGCTTCGCGTTTTGGAATACTTTGATCGCTTGAATGGTTGTGGGCATATTGGCTCCCTCTGCGACTCCGATAAAGCCTTTTTGCATGAGGTCTTTGGCATTGTTTTCATCTAATTCATTTTGGGTCGCGCATGGGAATGCCAATTGACATGGGACAGCCCAGGGTCTTTTTCCTTCATGAAATTCGAGCTTATAATGTTTGGCATATTCAGCAAGCGATTGCCGTTTCACGGTTTTTAAGTCAATAATGAAATTGAGTTTCTCCTCATTGATTCCATCAGGGTCGTGAATAAACCCTGTTGAATCGGACATGGTGAGCACCTTGGCGCCTAGCTGGATGAGCTTTAACGCGGCATATTGTGCGACATTTCCTGACCCTGAGATGACGCATGCCTTCCCCGCTAGATCATCTGACTGGTGTTTCAACATTTCTTGCATGAAGTAAATACATCCAAATCCCGTCGCTTCTTTTCGAATCTTGCTACCGCCAAACTCCAACCCCTTCCCAGTTAAGGTCCCAGTGAATTCATTGGTTAATCGTTTGTACTGTCCGAACATATAGCTGATTTCCCTGGCTCCAACGCCGATGTCGCCTGCGGGAACGTCAATATTTTCACCGATGTGTTTTGATAGCTCAGTCATAAACGCCTGACAAAAGCGCATCACCTCTCTGTCTGATTTGCCTTTGGGATTAAAGTCAGCCCCGCCTTTGCCGGCCCCCATGGGAAGGGTGGTGAGGCTATTTTTGAAAATCTGCTCAAAGCCTAGAAATTTGAGAATACTGAGATTGACAGATGGGTGGAATCGCAACCCACCTTTGTAGGGACCAATCGCATTATTGAATTGAACTCGGTAGCCACGATTGACTCGAACGTTTCCTTGATCGTCTTCCCAGCATACGCGAAAGACGATGATCCTATCCGGTTCCGTCAATCGTTCTAATATTCGTGCTGTTTGATATTGAGGGTATTTGGTGACATAGGGAATAAGGTAGGTGGAGACTTCTTCAACGGCTTGATGAAATTCTGTTTCTCCAGGGTTTCTTCGTTTCAACCCTGCCATGAAGCTTTCGAGAGTGAGTTCATATGATGTGGCCATAGGGTGTCTCCTGTATTAGCTATGTAAAATAATTTCGATAAGTAGTACTGGTGTCTCTAGGTGTCCTCGGACACGGTGGTTGAACGTCTCACTGGGAGTGTTGGGCATTCTCTCTATGATCAGAATTTCCTGCTGCAGTGTTGATTATAGGTATCCGAGGGATCGAAAGACGATCATTTTCTCTTCTGTCATTTCCAGCATGGTGGGCACGATTCCTCCAACGCCCAATCCAGATGTTTTTCGTCCCGCAAACGGCATCCAGTCCACGCGAAAGGCCGTATGGTCATTGATCATAACCGCTGCAGCATTGAGACGTTTCGATGTATTAAGTGCCGTATCAATATCCTTCGTAAACACCGCCGCTTGAAACGAAAAAGGCACATGGTTGGCCTTCTCAATCGCCTCGAGGCGATCCGTATATGAGTAGACATTGATGACTGGACCAAAGATTTCTTCAGTTGAGACTTTGGCATCGTCAGGAGGGTTGAGAATCACAGTTGGTGCGTAGCAGGTGTTCGAGAGTTTGCTTCCTCCTATGTGAATAACACCTCCAGAAACTCTTGCTTCATCAACCCATTGAGCGACACGATTCACTTCTCTTTCGAGTATGAGGGGTCCTACCTCGGTGGCTTCGTCTTCAGGATTTCCTACCACCATCTGTTTGGCGAAATCGGATAGGCCTGTGGCAACATCATTGGCGATAGATTCATGAGCAAACACTCGTTGGACTGAGACACAGACTTGTCCGGCGTGGTAATAGCCGCCCTTGACTAGCAAGGGGAGTGCGTCCTGAATATCTGCCGAGGAATCGATAATCACAGGAGCTGCCCCTCCATGTTCTAAAATGCATCGGGTTCCTGGTGACAATTTTGAACGAAGGGACCATCCAACTTTGGCTGAGCCAATAAACGAAAAAAGACTGACTCGGGGATCGGTCACGAGTTTTTCTGCCAACTCATTGTCACAGAGAACCACTGTGCACCAATGATGTGGAAGCCCTGCAGCGAATAAACATGCCACGAGGTTAAGGCAAGACACCGGGGTTGTGAGTGCTGGCTTTACGATGACAGGGCAGCCGACGGCTATCGCTGGAATCACTTGATGGACGATGAGGTTGAAGGGATGATTGAATGCACTGACGGCGACAACAGGGCCAATCGGTTCTCGTATTGTCCATGCCATGCGATGACGAGAAGAGGTGGTGATATTCATGGGGATTTCACGACCAACCATTTGATTGATGGATCGTGCGGCTTCCCGAATACCCTGTACGGCCCGTTCCAACTCAATCCTAGAATCGACGAGTGGCTTTCCGCCCTCTTCCGCTGCCTGCTTGGCAAATACCTCGGCTTTGGCTTCTACGATATTCGCGGTTCGTTCTAGAATCGCGATCCGCTCGACGGCAGGGAGGGCTTCATCAGAGTTGTGTGCCAGTCGATCAGCCTGTATGAGTGCTGCCTCGACTTTTGATTCGGTCTGTAACTCGAGTTCTGTAATCACGTGGCCGTCGAAGGGTGAGACGACTTTCAGTTTGTTAGTCATTCGTGGCACTCACTCTCTGTGGTTTAGAGAATACAAGTTTTGGCATTGAGTTCTTGAATCAACACTTGTTCGTTCTCAGAATAGTCAACAGGAACTTCAATGAGATGGACGCCTGAAGCGTCTAAACATAATCGAAGTATTTTACTTAATTGGTTGGCTTCTTCCACTCGATGACCATTGGCTCCATACGATTGTGCATATTTCACAAAATCTGGATTTCCATAATCTAATCCAAAATCCTGGAATCCCATTCCGGCTTGTTTCCATTTGATCATACCGTAGGCGTTGTCGCGTAAGACCAGGATGACGAGATTCAGATTCAAGCGAACGGCAGTTTCCAGTTCTTGTGAATTCATCATGAATCCGCCGTCACCACAAATTGCGAGAACTTTTCGTTCTGGATGCACCATCTTGGCTCCAATAGCCGAAGGGAATCCTGCTCCCATGGTTGCGAGTGCGTTATCGAGCAACACGGTATTGGGTGCAAATGCCTTGTAGTTTCTGGCAAACCATATTTTATATACACCGTTATCCAGCGCAATGATTCCATCATCAGGCATGACGTTTCGAACTTGGGCAACTAAATATTGCGGAATAATAGGGAAGTTGGCATTGTGACTTTTCTCATCCACATGTGTATCGACTTCTTGTTTGACACGTTCAAAGTATGAGAAATCCCAATGGTCAGATGGATCAAGTCGTTCAGTGATGTGTTCAATACTTGAAGCGATATCCGCGGCAACTTCTAGTTGAGGGAAGTAGACTTCATCAACCTGAGCGAAGAAGTGATTGATATGAATGACTCGAGCCCCTCCCTTCTCCATAAAGAACGGAGGTTTTTCAATGACGTCATGGCCGACGTTGATAATCAGATCGGCTCGATCGATCGCGCAATGTAAATAGTCTTTTGTGGAAAGCGCAGCAGTGCCGAGGAAGTTCGTATGCCGTTCGTCTATCACGCCTTTTCCCATTTGGGTATTAAAAAAGTACAAACCTGTCTTTTGAATGAATGTGGTGAGTGCCTTACGGGTACGGTTGCGATTGGCGCCTGCGCCAACGAGGAGAAGTGGTCGTTTAGCGGAACGAATCATCTCAACGGCGTGATCGATCGCCACGGTATCGGGCTGAGGTCGTCTTGGAGAGGGGACGTCAAATGGCTCTGCTGTACATTCTTCGGCCGCAATATCTTCTGGCAACTCAATGTGTACGGCACCCGGGCGTTCCTCTTGGGCGATTCGTATCGCCTCTCGAACAATGACAGGAATACTGTTGCCATGCACGACTTGCTTCGTGAACTTGGTCAGTGGACGCATCATTTCCACGATATCCAATATTTGAAACCGACCCTGTTTACTTTTTTTGATAGGTTTTTGTCCAGAGATCATGAGCAGAGGCATGGCTCCCAACTGTGCATAAGCTCCGGCTGTGACAAAGTTTGTTGCCCCGGGTCCGAGCGTGGACAAGCAGACACCAACTCTTCCCGTCAGACGTCCGTACGTAGCGGCCATGAATCCAGCAGCTTGTTCATGACGAGTCAAAATCAATTTGATGGTTGATTCCCTGAGGGATTCGAGAAAATCGAGGTTTTCTTCACCAGGAACACCAAATATATACTCCACACCTTCTCGTTCCAGAGAACGGATAAATAAATCAGATGCCTTCATGGAAATTCCTCCGACGAATGAAATAACGACCAGTTAATGACGACGTATTAAGCCTGTCACGTAGTCGTGAAATCTCTACAATTGTTACAAGAATATTCGCAATTTTTTTGTAGTTCTAGCCATGAGGAAATAGTTGAACCCATATCTGGTGGGGGAAATGGCATATGGCAATAGGTTCTGCATCACACTTCCTTGCAAGAAGGAGACTTTAGACTATATCCACCAGTTGTAGTCACTTGGCTGGTAGTGCGATTAGTATAAGCACCAGTAAACAGACGAATCCTGTCAGTTGAAAACTGTTTGATTCTTGGTGGATGGATGTGGGAAGAACACTATTCTTGAGGCGACCTTGAATATGGAACTGAACCGAATTTGTTTCTTACCAAACTTGCGGATATGCATTGTGGGGCAAAGTGATCAGATGAAGTTTCGGCCATTTAAGATGTTGAGGATTGATCGACTACCGATCTAGGGTCGGGGAGCGCTTTAAGGCGAAATCGCTTTTGCCAGTGATCAACCTGACGCCTCGAGTTCCGAAAAAATAAGTGGATCCCCAGCTGAAGGCGACTGAGACCTTGCTTCGAAAATTCACTATGAAAAGAATGTGCACGCCTGCCCAAATGATCCATGCGGGAATGCCCGTGAATTTGATCCCTGCCACGTCGGCGACCGCTTTATTGCGCCCGAGAGTTGCTAGATTTCCTTTGTCGAAATAGGTGAAGACGCCGCGGTCAAGCTGTGAATCTGCTTCTACTTCATGGCGAATAATATTCCCCACAAACGCACCGCCTTGCATCGCCCCTTGCGCGACACCAGGAACCGGTTTTCCTGTTTGGCCATCCACAGCAGCTGCTTGGTCTCCGATAACGAAGACGTTGGGATAACCTGGAACGCTCAGATCGGGGTCGACCTTGATTCGCCCTGAGCGATCGAGTTCAATTTCGAGCGATTCGCTCAGGGGAGAGGCCCTCACGCCCGCAGCCCAGAATACGTTGTTGGCGGGAATAAAGGTGTCTCCGCACATCACCCCATCGGGGCGGACTTCTGTGACACATTGGCTGAGTAGGATCTCGACACCAAGTTTCTCAAGCTGACGGTGGGCCGCTTTTGAACTCTCTTCGTGAAAAGTCCTGAGGACGCGATCTCCGCTCTGAATCAGGATCACACGGGCGGTCTTCGTATCGACTTTGCGGAAGTCTGCAGGAATGGTGTGGCGTGCAACTTCGGTCATGGTTCCAGCCAGTTCGCAACCGGTTGGGCCAGCGCCAACCACAACGAAGGTCAGGCGTGCCCGCCGGGCGTCGGGATCAATTTCGATTTCGGCTGCCTCGAACGCGAGAAGGAACCTCCTTCGGATCTCGGTTGCATCCTCTAGCGTCTTCAGTCCGGGCGCAGCGTCACTCCATTGATCGTTTCCGAAATACGAATGGGTCGCGCCTGCCGCAAGCACAAGATAGTCATAAGAGATTGCCTGTCCTTTGACGTAAATTCGACGGTTCGCCAGATCGACTTTCTCCACCTCACCCATCGCTGAAATCACGTTCTTTTGTTTGCGAAAAATTTGCCGTATCGGCGATGCAATATCCGAGGGATTCAAAGCGGCTGTTGCCACCTGATAGAGCAGTGGTTGGAAGAGATGATAATTCCTCCGGTCGATCAAGATGATCTCAACATTTGATCGACGGAGTTTTTTTGCAGCAGCCACGCCACCGAACCCGCCGCCAACGATCACGACGCGGGGCTTTTGATCTTGGTTGGATTGCTTTGTCATTTCTCAGTAATTTTCGTCCCAAAGCGGAGATAGAATTTTTGGAAATTCCATACACCACAGTATTTCGACTTTTTTATGACTGACTGTTTAACCCTCAAGGCCGAGAAATTCAGTGATCTCATGATAACCGTAGCGGTTATATTGTTTGGCTACTCGAAAGAGTAGCCAACCGAAGGCTGGTTGACATCTTAAGAGGAGCAGCTGTTGTATAGCGCTGCCTTGATTGGGAGATAACAAACATCGTGCAACTGAGGACTATTAAACATGATAAGCTCTCGTTGGGAATTCATATCGCGAGCCTTGCGCGAATGCAAAATATTCCAAGGTAGTCGAATGTCGTGTCAGTTGTCGTCCGTCCGACTCTCCTTGTTTTCGTTTGGTTTTAAGGTCAGGTTGGGGATGTCATCGGCATTACGAAGCATTGGAGGCGGTTTTTTGCTTCCCGCATTCTGTGCGAGGGAGAGCTCGGAGCCACCTCCGAGCCACCTCCGAGCATGGCCAACACGCCTAGAAACACAGAAAGGTACTGCCTGATTGTTATTGTGATCGCCAAGCTCATCAAACGACGGTTCCAACTACACCGGCAATTGTTTCTGACATTTCCCATTAGCACGCCAGTCTTCTGATTGGCACTCTCGGCATGAGGAAGGGGCCTTGATAAGGGATTGTTCTAGTCTGTAACTTTTACGCGGACATGCGTCATGGTAACTGTCGTGATTGGACCCCACTCCCCTATTGTTGCGCTACTCTACAAAGAACTCTCTCTCACGAGAGGGTGATGCCAGCACCGGAACGATCCGCCTTGCCAGATCATTGAACCAAACGGAATCTCAATGACTTCCTGCCCTGCTTTGGTCAGCGCCTCGGATAAATGTGGAAGCTCTGCCGGGACCATGATGGTCTTTTCGTCAATAACCAGGTTATTGCATCCCTGTCTTTGTTCCGCGTCTTCCGGGGACACATCAATAATATCCCAATCTTTGAACAACGAAGGCAGTTCACCCGCAAGACCCTCTCTACAGACCATTGCGAGGCCAGGTCTCGGCGTGCACAGCACGCAATCCAGGTGCAGGAAATTGTTAGAGAGTGGAACCTGCTGAATGCGATATTCCTCTCCGAGATAGCGTTGCAGCCATTTGACGCCAGCAGTATTGCTCCCGTTTCCTGAGTGGCCAACCAAAATGTCCCGCCCCATCAAGAAGACATCCCCTGATTCCAAAAAGGCTCCGTCACCCGTAGGCGGCGGTTCTAGCATCGAAACGATCTGGGCATCACTATTTTCCAGGCGCTCATTCATGGTGCGGCGGATGGCCCAGCGTGTGCTGCGGCGTCCTTGGTTTTGCAAGCTGGTTTCGATGTAGTTGTTGCCGATCACAACAATTTCGTCCCGGGGATACATTGTGAGGCGGAGGTACTCATCGTAGCCTAAATAGCGCAGTTCTTCTTTAGTAGGCTCCAATACTTGATGAACTTTTATACCCCTGTCTTCGAGGGCTTTTATGGCTGCATTTATTTGGGTTACTTGCTCTTGCCAAACCTCGGGAAGCCGCTCTTTTAGAGTGCTGCCACATGTTTTGGTGAATCGCCCGACAGCTAGTTCGCTCAACCAAGGTCGCATATATTCCGGGAAGACGGTTGGGATATAAAAATAGGGGCTCCCGACAATAACCTCTTTCAAGGCTCCCCATTCATGATTCACCACGACTGGCTTCATAGTAGACATTGATCTTCCCTTTCGTTCACTGAGAATTGGCGTCTTTCTTTTAAAGTCCTACCTTGTTCAAATAGACGATATTGAGATGTTTTCTATAGCTGGAACTTTGTCTGTGGAAGTCTCTTCAGACCACCGGCCAATATGGGGCAGAATTCGTTCTCATCCCTTCGTTGGTTTTGCGGCTGGCGTTTTCTTTTCTTGAATCACTTCAATTTCCAGCAAGAGCTTCACGTCGTCGCCCACCATGAGCCCACCATTATCTAACACCATGCTAAATTCCATGCCAAAATCTTTCCGATTCAAGGTCCCTTTTGCAGTAAAGCCTGCACGAGTATTACCCCAAGGATCTTTCGCCACACCGTTAAAGGTCCCGACCAAGATAATTTCTTTTGTCACCCCTCGCAACGTCAGATCACCGAGTGCCGTATAGGTATCTCCCGTTTTCTTATAACTTTTCATGGTGTATGTCATCGTCGGAAAGGTTTTGGCATCGAAGAAGTCTGGGCTTCGCAAATGTTCATCACGTTTTTTGTGATCAGTGACCACTGATTTGGTTTGAATGACCGCGTCAAAGGTTTTAAATTCCTTTGCCTCCGGATCCATTTCCACCGTTCCTGAGTATTCCGTAAACTTCCCCTTGGTTTGTGTCACCACCATGTGAGCTACTTGAAAGCCAAGCGTCGTATGATCTTTGTCTAAATTCCATTTAGCCATTTCTGCAGAAACCACATTCGAGAATGCAAGAAGAATTAAGCTCAAGGCTACAAACCAAACGTTGTTTCGTACTACACGTTTCATCACCCCAACCTCCTAGGAAAATAATAATGAGACTTTATGGATTACGCCCTAGAACGCTCATGACTCTGACCACCTCAGATCCAATTGCGAACATGTATGAAATGGTCAAGGGCAACCAAATGTACGGACAAGAAGCTCAGTAATTCAGTCATGTCTCGATTCTTATCGGAAAGCCATACACCCCTCATGCTTGAACCTGTTCATACTCATGTCAACCTTCTTTCTCAAGGGTGAAGCATCGTCGCCCCTTAGGGTGACTTATACGTGTAGTTTGGGAGAACGAAATACCCACTTATCGATTGGTCAACAGAATCCGCACCATCTACTTTTGGATGAGACTTAATCACATGAACTTTCCAACGGAGATCCGTTTCCCCTGAAATGCCTCTAAATTTGCCTGTACCGCCGACATGATCAAATTTTCCCTTACATTCCAGTAACGGACCAGCACACTTAAACTCCGCATAAATCCTGTCATACTCCGTTACGATAATCGTACAAGATCCATTTCCATTTTCTCGTTTCACTTTGGTATCGACATATATCGACATGGCGCAATGGAGTTTGCCTGCATCTAGCTTCCCTTTGCCATCGTTGTGATGCAGAACACCATTGGCTTCTCCATGAAAAGTGAAATTTTCTTCTCCGATGGGAAAATACTTTCCTTTAGCAATCCAACTACCCAACACTCGTTCCTCTGCTAAAGCAAGATTTGACATTCCCAAAATCAGTCCAAAAACCAATAGAAAGACACCAACGGAATTCCTGGAAATCATTTTAAATTCTCCTTTTTTGGATAAATTAATAAAAAACTACTTGATAATTTATATGGCAATCGAGGGATGAGGATGCTCACTTTCCCTGGTTCAGAGCTTCGTACATGTGAGCGACATGTGCTGGCCATTCTTTCACGTTTCGCCACTCATTAAGTGGAGGAAAGGGTATGGCTTGTTTGGTTTCTTCAGCATTTTTCCCTGCTTTCACGGCCTGTAAAACGTTCTCGTACAGATATTCCACCATACCGACATCCTCATTGAAGGCTTTCGGGGATGAGTGGGGGGCATGGCTGCCCACGACCACGTCATACGTCAATTCCGCCTGAATGCGCTTCAAGGTGCGATACACACCGGGATAATGGTAGTCAGCCGTGAGGTACTGCGCCGATGTGAGCCCCTTCGGTTCATGGATATCCGTGACGAATAGCACTTTTTCCTTGGGCAAATGAACGACCGTCATACACGTGCCATGGCTCATACCAAAGTGATACAGATCAATGGAGGTCTCACCGACGGTTAAGCGATGAGTTTCTCCAGAATAGGTGGTATCGGGCGGCACAACTTGCCCTTGCGGATCATTTTCCAATGCGGCCCGACACTTTTCATGGCTTACAAATGTCGCACCTTCTTTTTTAAAGATTTGTCCACCACGAGCATGGTCATAATGTTCATGACTATAGATGACAAGCGTCACGGGCTTGTCGGTGAGCTTTCGGATTTCCTCTTGCAGCTTGGCCGATCGTTGAGCTCCATCGGGATCCACGATGGCCACTCCTTTTTTCGTGATGACCACTAACTGCGTATAAAACTCATGGTGATGTTGGTAGACGCCCTTCGTCACTTCCCTCATGGGCGTGTCGGTAACAGACTGAGCCCACACTGCTGGCTGAAAGGCGCCCATTGTCATGACACTCAGAAAAAGGGAAACGGTCGTCGTTTTCATGTTCATCTTCAATGTTGCCAGCCCCTTTCATTGCCAATAATAATGTGAACCGATTTCGTTTTCCCTTTTTTACCCAATTCCTGTATAATAAGTAAAATTACTAATTCTAATAACATATATTATTTTTCGTAATATTATGGATCTCGACCTCAATTTTTTCGTCGTTTTTCAAACCATTTATCGTGAACGTCAGCTTACGCAGGCGGCCACCAAACTTGGTTTGACGCAATCTGCCGTCAGTCAGGCTCTAGGGAAATTGCGCATTCATTTTCGGGATGAGTTGTTTGTTCGAGTACCCGGTGGGATGGAACCTACGGCAAGAGCCCATAGCATTGCGGTCCATATCGCCGCTTCGCTAGAGGCGGCAGAGCAAGCGCTTCAAGTTAGCAAAGGATTTGACCCGAAGGTATCGGATGAATGTTTTCAGATTGGGCTCTTAGATATCGATGTTGTGTTTCTTGGTCCCAAACTTATTAACCATTTCCAAATTTATGCACCCAACATTCGATTTAACATCATTTCGATCGATCGTGACAGTTATCTCGAACGACTCGATTGTGGCGATATCCACCTCGCCATCAATCTCATTGGAACCAAATTACCCAAGCGTTTTTCGACTGTGAGGCTTTTTCCCGATGAACTGGTCGTCCTATCCAAAGCGAACCATCCTTGTATCAAAAACCGGCTCACCTTGAAGGAATATTTAACGCTCACACATGTGAAGGTCGATTGGTTGCCATACGAAAAAAGCAAGATCGAGCCGCTATTCACTCAACATGGTGTCACGCGGAACGTTGGCCTCACCCTGAAACAAGTTTTGGGAGTCCCATTTGTGGTGAAGCAAACGGATCTCATTGGCACCGTCCCATTGACATTGATGCATTACTACAAAGATCTCAAAGGGCTCGCCGTGTATGATTTCCCCGGCAATGACTTTCCCGTAGACATATCCCTCATCTGGCACCAGCGGATGCAGGGCAACCAGGCTTATGAATGGATGATCGAGCAAATTACGGCAGTGTGTGGAATGATGGTTACCGATCGAAAAAACATTCTAAAATGATTGAGGAATAATGAAGTGGAATGTGTAACGTCCAATTTATCCCCATGTGTTCTAATTGCACGAAAGGCTTTCTGGACATTGGGGACACAAGGGTTCGAATCAATGGGTTTTAGATTCTGCCTCTGCGTGGCTAACGTGTGCTGTTGCCGTATCTGGGAAAGCAATGACTGGGAGCCGCTTCGGGAACGTACCCCACTATAAGAGCCTACTGCTTTCAACCCTTTCCCGCCTGGCAGCATTAATAGAACATGATGCTGATCGGCTTGCTTGCCTGGCACCGAGAGTGCCACGGGATTGATTAGATCTTCATCATGTACGATCGTGCTTGCCTCAATGAGCCAGGCATCTCGACCTTCTTCTGGCACTAACTTTAACCAGGTCTCGGCGACTTCCACCTCGTACTGACCCGGGGAGACCTGCACATCCTCCCCGTCGGGAGACAGAAAATGAACCTCTTGCTCAAGAGTGATGTTGGGTGCAGCCAAGATGCCTTCACCTATCATTCCCCCTATCCCAATTACTAACAATACAAGAAACGGCACCCATTTTAACTTTTGTTTGTTCATCCTTGACCTCTTAAAAAATAAAAAATTCATCGAGTTTATGGGGTTAAATATTTTGTTTACCAACTATTTATTCCCCTTCTCTGTAGCCGAACATAGGGAGTCCCGGAGATACTCAATGTGGAAGGTTTAAAATATGATCCGTAATCCCGCATGGCGAAGCAACATTCTGATCAAACGACTTGATTTCTTTTTTTTAAATTGCTTCTGGATATGCGCTCAGGCTGTGTGAAGAAGCTTACCGCGTCACTTAATTGATATTGTTCCTCAGCAAAATTGTGCGATATTTTTTTAGCTTTTCGCCCTGGGAATACAGATACAGTAAGAGGAATTTACCAAAACTTAATGTCTGGATTCGACCCGAAGTGTATGGAAACTCGGAATTTTCTGGAATCAGGGAGTGCCTCATCCCTTGCTTATACAGAGATCGTGGCCTACACACGATCCTGGGAGACTGATTTTCGTGCTTGCACAGGTTTGGTTGTACCTGGTCCTGGAGGTTCTGGCGGTCCCCAAGTCGGAGATCTATGATGGCTTGCTTTTCTTCTCTGTTTCGAACACTCCAACGTTGAGCTTCACGCTCATTCTGGGTTCTAATTTCTTTGACGTTTGCTTGTAAGGATTGCTTAGGACGGACCTTACTTTAGATTTTTTACAATTCTCAATTGCATGAGGAGCATATGTATATTGGAGAGGTTTTTGCTATTCTTAATAAAAATAGTTAACATTATAGTGTATTAGTATAAATGCTTGTTTAATCTCCCCGACAATCATCGCGTAGTTATCGACTTCAAGCATTGAAAGTTATTGAATCGGCTATAAGAGAATTATGAAATTTTCAAAAAAGAGTGAATATGCGCTACGAGCGCTAATTGAGCTGACGGCCCATTATGAACAGGCTTTGCCTTTGCAGCGCACGCAGTTGGCGAAGGAGCAACGCATTCCACTTGGTTTTCTGGAAGGGATCCTGTTGACGTTGAAAAACGCAGGAATTTTGAGTAGTCGACGGGGAGTGGATGGTGGGTTTCGTCTATTGAAAGATCCAGGTGAGGTGACGCTTGGCCAAGTGATTCGAACCCTCGATGGACCACTTGCTCCGATTGGGTGTGTGAGTCAGACGGCGTATCAGAAGTGTGAAGATTGTCCCTATACAGACAAGCCTTCATGTGCCATTCAAAGTGTGATGTTGGATGTTCGGAATGCCATTGCTGAAATACTTGATCACTATACCCTTGAAGATTTTGTACGGAATGCGGAAATATCTCAAGAAAAAACCAAAGCAAAACTAACGGGGCAACGTCAAAAGACGAAAAATGTATCGTCTTCACAATAGACGGGAGTTGGGATAATGGAAACGCATTTACGTAGTGTAGCAAAAGGCATGAGCTGGCGAGTGATTGCGACGCTTGTGACCACTATTGTGGTGTGGCTTATTTCTGGTGAGGTGGCGATGGCCTTATTCGCTGGAGCCAGTGATTCATTAGTGAAAATAGGTTTGTTTTGGGCACATGAACGAGGGTGGCAGCGTGTAGAGTGGGGGCGAATGCCACCACCACCCACTGCGTCGCCTTAGCCGTTTATATTTTCTAGTTTTTGGAGAAACTTTATGGGTTTTCGATTTATGTCGGTGGGAGCGTTTATCGCGTTACTCGGGGTCGCATTTGGGGCATTTGGGGCACATGGCCTGAAAGCTATTTTGTCTGAACATATGCTTGAGGTGTTTCATACTGGTGTTAGGTATCAGATGTACCATGCGTTTGGTCTGATTGTGTCGGGTGGGGCATTCGTGCTGTATCAGCTCAAGCATTTTCGATGGGCAACCTGGTCGTTTCTGACTGGCATTATGCTGTTTTCAGGAAGTTTGTACGTGATGTCGCTGACAGGTATTCGATGGTTGGGAGCGATCACTCCGCTGGGTGGAGTTTTCTTTATTGCGGGATGGTTGCTGTTAGCTCTTGGGTTTTGGAAGTTGGCTAAGCCGCAGACCTCATCATAGCTCTTCATTCCTATTTGCTTTTCTCGATTTTCGTGATTTCATTCTGAGACTCTCCCTCTCCTTACAACGGAGATGTGAAAAATATAACAAAGAGGTATTTGAATTATCGGCCAATTTCGGCGAGAGGCTCATGCGTGATGATGAGGGAGCCTCGTGGGTTTTGGCTCAATGTGTTGGCTTTGAGCAGTTCTTCTTGTTCAGGGGAAGATTCACAGTCAGGCGTCATGACGATGCCCCAATGTTGATTTTTATGACAGTCGTTTTCGAGGATCAGAGCTTTTGCGGAATGAAAAAGGAGAATGCCGCTTAGCATGTTGTCCCGGCAGGTGTTTCGGACAATGTCGGGAGAGGTGCCATCATCACGTACCGCAATCCCAAAGTGATGATTGCCGAAGCAGGTGTTTTGACTGATGTAGGGGCGAGCACCGGCGAACGAGAAGATTCCGGATTCTCGGTTATAACAGACTTCGTTTTCTGAAAATGTTGGTCGACATTCGGGTCCGTATAAGACCACGCCGGAAAGAATGCCTTCGAGCACGCGGCATTTCGTGATGGTACAGACCGAATCCAGAATATTCATGGCTGAATGTTGATCACTGCCAACATATCGAAAGGTGATGCCTTCTACTCGGCCACTGGGAACCCGTTGTAAGTACAATGGACTGCTTCGCCTACTGAATATTTGTACCTGGTCTCGTCCGGCTCCAATTAATCGAATACTTCGATCAGCCACAAAAATGCGATCTTCATAAATGCCAGGTCGCACAAAAACTTGATCGAGAGGTCCTGCATCTTTGAGTGCTGCACTCGGTCGTGCATAGAACTGCGTATCTGTCGCATCAACAATGAGCGTTTTGCCTCCTTCTAAAGGAGGCGGCGAACTCTCTCTGTCTTCTGTCGGTGCAACTGGCTCATCTGGTTGTTTCGGGTCTTGAGGCTTGGCGTTGTCTTGCATGGAATTTTAGTCTCGACTGCACGGTTAGAGGTCATACGAACGTTGGTCTTATTTGTGTTTGGTCGTAATGCGTCAAGACTACACGTCTCCACTCCACGTTGTCGACATGCTCGGGTTTGTGCTTAGGGTCACTTCTAAAAACCGTCATTTCCCTCGATTACGGCGTCATACTCGTACTCAAACCCCCATATTCTTCCCCTATAGCCGCTTTCGTCACCTTCCGAAATTGAGGTCTTTCATGACGCTGTGAACGTCTTGACAGCTGAACTGGACGTGATGGGGATTCGCTATCGACCCTGCGGTTTTGCGCGCACGGCTTTCTTGCACTCACAAAAAACTATTGATTTTTAGAGGTGTCCTTATGCAGGTTGCTTGGTTGCTCCTGATGAGGTCATGAATGGCGGACTTGCTTCGCCCATATATAGGGTACGGTGAGGAAAGGGAATTTCAATGTCGTGGGCCTCAAAGGCTTTTTTCAATCGTCGTCGGTATTCACGTCCCACATTCCATTGCTTCATTGGTTGTGTTTTGATGCGTGCCTTCATCACCACTTCAGATTCTCTAAATTGGTCCACGCCAAAGATTTCTATGGGTTCGAGTATGTGAGCGTGAAAGTCAGGATGCTGTTGTAACTCTTTGCCAACCTCTTTCATGACCTCCACGACTCGATCGGTATCTTCTTTGTAGGCGATACTGATTTCCATGACATAGGCTGACCATTCTTTGGTCATATTGGCTAACGTCAAAATTGTTCCATTAGGAAAGACATGCACGACTCCCGCCTGGTCGCGTAATGTGATGGTTCGAAAGGAAATGCGTTCAACCAAGCCTCCTGTTCCATTCACTACCGCAACATCACCGACTCGGATTTGATTCTCCAGGATGATGAAAAACCCGTTAATCATATCGCGCACAAGGTTTTGTGCCCCAAACCCAATCGCAAGCCCAATGATCCCTGCTCCCGCAAGAATGGGGGTAATATCGAGCCCCATCTGATCAAGGGCCATGATTGAGGCGATAATCCAGATGGTCGCGAGGCCGATGGTTTGAATGAGCCCAATCAGCGTTTTGATACGTTTTGATGTGGCTTCTGAATGTGGTTCTTCTTGTGCTCGATGTTTGATGAGGAGTGTTTCGAGTCTAGTCAGTCCCATTTTGAGGAATCGAATGCCTATATAGGCAATAGTCAGAATGAAGAAAATTCGAACCCCCGCATTCATGGCATCTGTCAGGATGCTGAGAAGCCAGGGGGAGAGGTATTCAGCGTTGAGATCGAGCATTGGGGGACACCTCCATGATTGAAAAATTCCGAGGTCACTCTACTGCTTTATCTTCATGTGTGTGAATACCATGTATTTTTTGTCACCTTAAGGCAAATTATTGGTTAGTATAATAAAGTCTTCTGATCATGGTGGTTGAATCGATGGAGGCTTGAGTTATTAAAATTCTCTTGACAGTGTTTCATCAAGGTGATAAAAGTTTAAAGAACTTGAGGAGACAGTGTTGTCCCTTCGAGAAAAGAATTTTGAAAATTATATACGCAATGGACGACGGAGTCCTCACCCCAAAGAAGGGGCTGAGGGCTTTTTTTTTGCCCATTTGATGTCAAGCCGTAACGATGAGTGTATTCCTCTTATTTTTTAAGTTATGCAATGTTGATACGGGTGGTTTTTATGGCGGCTTTATTTGTTTCAACGGTTCCGATGTCACATTCACGACAGGCCCGCAATTGAGGGGAGTCGTGAGACGCCTATCCATTTCACCATCTACCTAAGGAGAAACAATGCACGAAACATCATTTTCACATTCAATTCTAAAAAACAACAAGGCTCTTGTCTTCATCGTCTTTACCCTTTTGATCTTTCTCGGGATGACGACTCTTAGTGTTGCAGAAGACTCGACCTCAGACATTTTGAAGCGACTAGAAATTATTGAACAGTCAGCGGGTGAACAATCATTAGCCAAGAAATTAGGCCTCTCATTTTATGGGTATGTGGCTGCCTCTTATACGCATAATTTTAATAATCCCAATTCACAAACCAATGCCCTCAGGATTTTTGATGGCGATGCCAACTCGTTTCGGCCCAACATGGCGCAAATCGTCGTTGAAAAAGTCGGGAAGGCCGATGGTACGATGGAAGATCGTGCTGGATTTCGCATTAAGTTAGACTTTGGTGAAGATGCGAAATTTACTGGCGGGAATACCGGTGCAGATGAAGTCGATTTTCAAGAAGCCTATGCACAGTATATTGCGCCTGTGGGAAGTGGCCTTGATCTCCGGCTTGGTCGGATGAACACGTTGATTGGGTATGAGGTCATTGAAAGTCCCTTCAATCCAAATTTTTCTCGCTCCTGGTTGTTTGGATTAGGTGAACCCTTTACCACAACCGGTGTTCGGGGTACGTATGCTTTTTCCGATAGCGTGACTCTTTCAGTTGGCGGAATTAATTCCTTTACCGGAGCCCAAGCTGATTTCAACCGAAGTAAGTCGGTTGAAGCCTTACTGGGATTGACCCCGACCGATTGGTTAGGCGTTTCAATCTTCGGATTCTGGGGTCCTGAAGGCGGCGTGGGTGCTAAAGAATCCGATCGTGTGTTAGTCGGAGCCATCATCGATATTCAGGCAACCGAAAAAACCGAGTTTGTCGTAGAAGCCTATTATGCGAATCAAGCCAATGCGACGCCTGGTGGCAATGCACGCTGGAATGGAGTGGCGGGTTATGTGATTCACGATTTCACTGATCAATGGGGAGTTCGTCTTCGAGGTGAGATCTTTGAAGATGCCGCCGGGTTCCTTGGGTGTGGTGGTGCCGTGGGGGCAGCTGGAAATGCTAACACGTGTTTTGGTGGAGTGGCTCCGGCCTCTCAAACATTATGGGAAGGGACGTTTACGCTTCAGTATAAACCCGTGCCTTCACTTCTGACACGACTAGAATTTCGTTACGATAAATCGAATAGAAATACATTTCAATTCGGCAACAGGTCTGCCAATCATCAGGAGACACTGGCTGCCGAGGTAGCATACCTCTTCTAACCGCACGTCGAGGATAAAGGGACAACATAATGAGTGGCGATCAACAACATAAGATAGGTGTATCAATTTTTAGTTTTCTTGTAATGCTTGGATTATCAAGCACTTCTGCATATGCAGAGAGTAGTTCAGTCATCAATTCTGGAGATACCGCATGGGTGTTACTCTCCTCCGCTCTCGTTTTGGCGATGACCATTCCTGGCCTTGCGCTCTTTTATGGCGGAATGGTTCGAAGTAAAAATATTTTGAGTACGATGATGCATAGCTTTATTGCCGTATGTACCGTCAGTGTGGCATGGGTGCTTTGGGGATATAGTTTGGCGTTTGGTCCAGACGTTGGCGGTGTGATCGGGAATTTAGATTGGGTGGGTCTGAAGGGTGTTGGTCCTGAACCAACTGAGGGTTCGACCATTCCTCATCTGGCGTTCATGGTCTTCCAGCTCATGTTCGCCAGCATTACGGTTGCTCTGATAAGCGGGGCTATTGCTGAACGGATGAACTTTGGTGCGTTTGTTCTTTTTTCCTTGTTATGGGTCACGTTCATCTATGCACCACTCGCTCATTGGGTGTGGGGCGGTGGATGGTTAGGTGGATTTGGGGAATTAGACTTTGCTGGTGGAACGGTGGTGCACATTAGTTCGGGTGTGGCTGCGTTAGCCTGTGCGCTGGTCCTTGGGAAGCGCCATGGCTATGGCCAAGAAAATATGTCACCTCATAATCTTCCACTGACTGTGGTCGGTGCAAGTCTCTTGTGGGTGGGTTGGTTTGGATTTAATGCGGGGAGCGCCTTAGCTGCTGATGGTATTGCAGCCAGTGCGTTTGTGGCGACGCATGTGGCGACGGCTTCCGGGGCGTTGGCTTGGTTAGCTGTTGAATGGATCTACCGAGGGAAGCCAACGGTCTTAGGTGCAGCCAGTGGAGCCGTGTCGGGGCTTGTGGCGATTACTCCCGCGGCAGGGTTTGTCGGTCCAGTTTCTGCTATTCTCATCGGTCTTGGGGGCGGTGTGATTTGTTATCTTGGCGTATTCTTGAAAAACAAGATGGGGTATGATGATGCCCTGGATGTGCTTGGCATTCATGGTATTGGAGGAACTTGGGGAGCTTTAGCCACAGGTCTCTTTGCAAGTGTGGGGGGGGGCACTGGTCTGTTTTTTGGGAACCCTGGACAATTGCTCATTCAAGCCATTGGTGTGTTTGCGACCTGGGTCTTTGCGTTTGTCGGGACCTATATCATTCTGAAAGTTGTTGATGGGACTGTTGGCTTGCGTGTTTCCAAGGAGGATGAGGTTCTTGGGTTGGATCTGAGTCAGCATAGTGAACGAGCATATGGATAAGATTTGCGTGATACATGATGTATGGAAAGTTGAATAAACAGAACCAGTTGAACCTGGAGACTGACGTTTCACGTTAGATGTGCGAACAGGCCACATTGCCATAGGAGGGTGTTAGTTATGAAGCTCATTCAAGCGATTATCAAACCATTCAAGCTAGATGAAGTCAAAGATGCCTTGATTGAATTAGGGGTACAAGGCATGACGGTGGTTGAAGTGAAGGGATTTGGTCGGCAGAAGGGACATAAAGAAACGTATCGAGGTACCGAATACCAAATTGAGTTTGTACCCAAGATTAAGCTCGAAATTGCCGTGGCGGACACGATGGTGCAGCAGGTGATTGAAACGATTGGACGAGCAGCCAAGACTGGAAGTATTGGTGATGGAAAGATTTTTGTGTCTGATTTAAATCAGGTGATTCGCATTAGAACTGGAGAATCCGATGAGTCAGCTGTGTAAGGGCATCAAACATTATTCTGAAAGAGTTGCTTTACGAATCTTTCACTGTGAGGTGATGCTGTGAATAGATGGCATATTGGCAGAATTGGCGTGATTGGGCTGATTAGTTTGTTCAGCTTCCACGCGACGTGTGCTTGGGCTGAAGAGGGCGGGGTTTTGAAAATTGATACAGGAGATACGGCGTGGATTCTCATGTCCTCTGCCTTGGTCTTATGCATGATGTTGCCGGGATTAGCCTTATTTTATGGAGGGTTGGTTCGAAGTCGGAATGTCCTTGGTACCATTATGCATACCGCAATTATTCTTTGCATGATTACTGTTGTTTGGATTGTGTGTGGATATAGTTTAGCCTTCGGACCGGATGTCGGAGGGGTTATTGGAAGTCTTGAGTGGGCTGGTCTGCAAGGGGTGGGTCTTACTCCGAGCCCAGATTATGCGTCAACCATTCCTCATCAGTTATTCATGGTCTTTCAACTCATGTTTGCAGCTATCACGGTGGCACTCATTACTGGGAGCGTGGCCGAGCGTATGAAATTTACCGCATTACTGTGGTTTGCCGTGCTGTGGTCACTTTTGATCTATTCTCCTTTGGCCCACTGGGTCTGGGGTGGTGGCTGGTTGGGACAACTCGGGGCGTTGGACTTCGCTGGTGGGGCAGTGGTGCATATTAGCTCAGGCATTGCGGCCTTGGTCTGTGCCGTCATGTTAGGACCGCGTCGCGGGTTTGGAACTGAGCCGATGCCTCCTCATAATTTGCCAATGACGGTGTTGGGGACAGGTCTCTTATGGTTTGGTTGGTTTGGCTTTAATGCCGGCAGTGCGTTAGGGGCGAATGAGGTTGCGATCGTTGCATTTGTTGCGACTCATGCCGCGGCTGCGGCAGGAGGAATTAGTTGGATGGTGGCTGAATGGCTGCATCGTGGGAAACCTACTGTGTTGGGTGTCGCAAGTGGTGTGATTGCTGGTCTTGCCACGATTACACCTGGGGCTGGCTTTATTGGTCCTTTATCAGCGCTAGGTATTGGTCTCGCAGCCGGAACTATTTGTTATGGTGCCGTTGTCTGGAAGGTGAAACTGGGGTACGATGATTCTCTTGATGTCGTTGGAATCCATGGAGTTGGAGGGTTTATGGGGATTTTAGCGACTGGACTGCTTGCCTCGGTTGGGGCACAAGGTCTATTTTTTGGTAATCCCACTCAATTTGGGATTCAAATACTCTTAGCTGTGGTCACGTTAGTGTTTGCTCTTGTCGGGACCTACGTGATTTTAAAAGTGATTGATCTGACAATTGGTCTCCGTGTATCGTCACACGACGAAGAGGTTGGCTTAGACCTAAGCCAGCATAGCGAGCGAGCCTACTCGTAAGAGGGAATGTGACGAGAGGGAGACGGATATCGAATGAGCTATTTAACATCCTTCTTTGCTGACCTCTTAGAGCAACGACTACATTATCTGTTCAGCGTGTCTGATATTTTTGTAATCAATTCAAGCTTTTATAAACAATTCTCCTGAAGGAGGTAGCACATGACCCCGCGTGAGGTATTGGATTTTGCCAAAAAGAACAAAGTGGAGATGGTCGATTTAAAATTTGTAGACTTATTAGGAACTTGGCAGCATTTCTCTGTTCCAACTTCTGAGCTGACCCTTGATCTATTTAAAGAAGGCTCAGGGTTTGATGGCTCATCAATTCGTGGATGGAAAGCCATTCAAAACAGCGATATGTTGATGGTGCCCGACCCGAATACGGCTCGTTTAGATCCATTTACTGAGATTCCAACGCTCACCATGATTGGGAACGTGGAAGAGCCCATCACGCGGCAAGGCTATAATAGAGATCCCCGTTACATTGCACAAAAAGCTGAGAAATACCTCAAGAGCACCAAAATTGGTGATACCTCATACTGGGGGCCAGAAGCTGAATTTTTTATTTTTGATCATGTGAGTTTCGATCAAAACGCACATTCTGGATTTTATTTTGTTGATTCCGATGAGGGTATCTGGAATTCTGGTGATGAGGGCAATAACCTTGGTTCACGTCCTCGGCACAAAGAAGGATATTTCCCTGTTGCCCCTGTTGACTCACAACAAGACATTCGTTCAGAAATGGTACGTGAGATGGAGAAGGTTGGGATATGGGTTGAAAAGCACCATCATGAAGTAGCGACTGGTGGACAGGCTGAAATCGATCTTCGTTTCGATACCTTGGTTAGTATGGCTGATAAAATGATGATGTATAAATATATCGTCAAGAATGTGGCGCGTCGTCATGGCAAAACAGCGACCTTCATGCCGAAACCCGTGTTTGGTGATAATGGGACAGGCATGCATACGCACCAAAGTATTTGGAAAGATAAGAAACCATCCTTTGCTGGAAAAGACTATGCCGGCGTATCACAGCAATGTCTCTATTATATTGGTGGGATATTAAAGCATGCGAAGGCCCTGGCTGCCTTTACCAATCCATCAACCAATTCGTATAAACGACTGACGCCGGGCTTTGAAGCTCCGACCCTTCTGGCGTATTCGAGCCGAAATCGATCTGCTGGTATTCGTATTCCGATGTATTCTCCAAGTCCAAAGGCCAAACGGATTGAAGTCCGATTTCCTGACCCTTCAAGCAACATGTACTTAGCATTTAGCGCCATGTTGATGGCTGGGCTTGATGGTATTCAGAATAAAATTCATCCAGGTGAACCGATGGATAAGAATCTGTATGACCTGGATCCTGAAGAAGCGGGGAACATTCCTACACTTCCAGAAAGTTTAGAAGAGTCACTCAATTGTCTTGAAGATGACCATGAATTCTTGCTCAAGGGCGGTGTCTTTAGTGAAGACATTGTTGAAGCCTGGATTGGGTATAAACGAGAGAATGAAGTGGCACCGATGAAAGTTCGACCTCATCCTCACGAATTTTCACTCTACTATGATGTGTAGTCGATAGGACGAGAATTAGTCCATCTCGATTGGTTTAAAAATCGCCCATCTTCTGTGAAGGTGGGCGATTTTTCTTTTTCTATCTGGTAGGGGACATGATAGATGAAGTGCAGGTTGTGGAGTAGGGGCATTCACTTGTATTCAGGATACTGGGAAGCTCTCCTCATCCTGGCCTATTCACTTGCTCATTATTGATACTGATTCGGTTAGCCGTCATGAGTCTCTCGGCTATATTGGCTTGGTAGTGGCTGTTCAGTGGAGGGAATCTCTACGAGTCGGACGCAGGTTCAATGATTTTTCGTTGGATATCTATACAAGAGGAAGGTAATCTGTTGTCTAATCATACAGGGATGCAGAAATTTTCCTATTCATTGAGGAAGCACGTGAAGTGGGAGGAATTTGTAACTTTGTAGTTGGATCTTTCATTCACCAAGTGAATGTTAACTGTTGAAGCCGGCCGGCTGATTTCGCATGTTGTTCAGGTAATAATTTCCACATTTACATCCACGAATTGAGTGATTTGTTGCGGTCTTCTCGAATGAGAGTTGCGCTATCACTAAATGTCCTATTCGATTGTTATAAGCGTTTTCGGTATCCCTTGATGCGTTTCCAGGACTCTTCATTATTTGCCAGAGCCCCTTCAAGGATTGTTTTTACTTCTGATAGAAGCGAGCGATCATGTTTTTTCGCTTGTATTTTAGGCGTTCTATGACATTATCCTTAAGTTGCCTCACGAGAATCTGAGCCATGTGTTTCTCCTTTTCTGCGAGCCAGTATAAGTGATTTCAAATTGATATCATTGAGCTAGAGCGGTGAGCCGTTATTTGTCTTAAGGATGAAGATCTATGGGGGGAGAATTACTCTATAACCTATTCAGTTATACCGAATTGGCTTCATGTGAAGCATTTGATACTGCGCTGAAAGTCAGAATGGTAAGGTTGGCACTTATTTAGATTCGCCATACTTATCGAAAGGCACCTTTTTTGTAGAGTGTCCAGAATACAGTGGGACTCGCGAGAAGAGGATGCTGCTGTTGCCACGGTGTGAGTTGGATGCTGACGCCAGAATGCCGTTCAATTTTCCAGAGAATGTAATCAACGCCTCCGTCGAAGGTAAAGAGTCCTTTGATTAATCGAAGGATAGATAACACTTTTCCTTGCAGGCGTCGTATCACCCATGTCACTTGACTGAGGACGCGTTTCAGTGAATCATGCTGAGTCGTATACCGTTGGGGAAGATTGGGCTCAGTCCTAATAATTGGGACTGATAATTCTGATAGCGCGATGTCTCCCGTTTGTTGGTAGTAGTCAGGTGAGGCGTGAATGAGTTGGGCGATACGCCCTGATCGTTCTGTTCGTAATTCAGCTTGATAGGTGAGAGACAGGCCAGTTTGCCACATTTCAAGGGCATTGAATGTGGTTGGAGTACGATGGATGGCGCGAGTGACGAATGTCATGATGGCTCGAGCGAGCGCGTTATGGATTTTTTTTTGTATCGTTGGTGTGGCCACAAATAAGACTTTGACCGGCTGTGCAAAGCGCGCCCAGAAATATGAATGAAACCAGCCTATGGATGTGCTTCGTTTAAAATCTTTAAGGGATATCACCGCATATTTCGATCGTATTATTTGATTCTTGTAGGGTACCTCAATGTAGAAGACATTAGGGGGAAGTAATGCATTGGTGAAGGCTAAGAATCTATTGGGGTAGATGGGGGAATAGCGATCGACGACGACATAGAGATCCACGACTCCTTCAAGGACTGAATCGGATCGTAAGCAGGAGCCGTAATATAAAATGGCTTGAATGTTCTGTGGATAGAGGCGTAAGAGTGTTTCACAGAGTTTATGAATGGCATCGGGGACTTCGTCTCCATCGAGGTGATGCGTGAGAGCGAGAAGTGCTGGAGATAGTGACACTCGATATTCCTCAATACTGTAGAAATGAAATTTTCCCGCCGTCAGTGATCGTGACGGGTCCTTGTTGCGGATCGGGGTGGTACCCTTCTCCATCTATGGTAAAGCCATCTTGGAGGTGGAGTTCGACTTTTTTTACATTTTGACTGACATACCCGTGCTCAGGTGTTCCTAATTGATGAGGTTTTCCAAATAGGAGAGTGGGCAACGTCCGCAGTAGATGTGTGGGTTTGCTTTTCACGGCTGTGTAATGCAGCGGATGGGCCGCAGTTCCCCAGTACGGGCGGAGTCCGAGAAATAGCCGATCTAATGTCGTTATCAGCACTGTTAAGAATTCGGCACTGGTTGATGTCTGATCGTCCAGGCGCACGGTCATGTGGATAGGGGAGATTTGACTGTTCCGAGAAGAGAGCAGAGAGCAGAGAAAGCGAACGATAATGAGTGTGGCTCCCACTTCTCCTAGTCGTCCTACTGATTGTTTTGTTCTCCATCCAACCTGTGCTCCTTGATAAATGGCACCGGCACCAAAAAACATTCCGTAGATCGGATGTTCATCCGGGACACGCTGCACCGCAAAGACATGTCGTTGATGAATCGTGGGGGCTTGGCTTTTGCCTTCTGCCCATTCGATCAATTTTTGCAGTGATGCGGTCCGATTCCCTTTGAGTCCGACATCGCCTGCGATTAAATTGGATGTGCCTGACGGTAGGATGGCCAACAACGGAAGCGTGGTAAAGGGGTGATGATGGAATACTGTCGTCAGTGCGGCTTGCACGGTTCCATCTCCGCCATTAATCACTAACACGGTAATGTGCTGTTGTGCCAACAAGGCGATTGCTTCTTGAATATCTGTTGGGCTTTGTGCTTCGTAGTGGGTAATCGTTGGGTATTTTTTTAGGAACTGTTTAATTGAAGGAAAGTCTTTTTTGTTCCGCCCACTCAGTGGGTTGGATATGATTCCCACGTGATGTGTTGGTTCAGGCAAGAGTGGTCGTGTCCTCTGTCACAGGAGAATAGATAATATGTTGGTCTGTGATTAGATGATAACAGAGTCAATCTGTTGATTGAATGGTTGTGGTGAGCGGAGGTCGAGTAAATGTTTTGGCTGCTAGTGAATCACGAGGAATGGTCGTGCCTATATCCGCGAGCCATGGGTGGAGAGGCTGGCCTGATAGCATTCTGGCACCAAAGGCCATACAAAACCGTAGGGCCAAAATAAGAGTTGAGAATGCAGTCCAAGCAACAACTGCGAGTAAGCCCCAATCTGGATGTCCTAGACACAGTGAGCCTGTGAGTAAAAGGAGATTTGGGTTTCGTCGAGCGGTAATGAGTCGGTTGAATGAGTCGAATGGACGCCAGCAAAACATGCCAAATTGACCGAAGCAGAGTTGAAACAGTCCTTCACAAAGCCGTCCCAAAATATATCCCACGAGAATCATGACATACATATTGTCTAATGTGAGCCAGGCTGTCGGAGGGATAAATGCGACTAATCCCATGCCCCAGGCGATATACCACAGTGGCGGATGAATAATATCCAGTCCGTGATCTAAGACATGGCCAAGCTTGCTAGATGTCACTGTGACCCGAGCGAGTTTTCCATCGACGGTGTCGAGAAATGTCATGAGCCATCCCGCGATGAGGCCGAGTCCATATTGTCCTTTGGTAAAACACACGCCGGCAATGATGGTGAGGATTAACCCGAGTAAGGTGACCGCATTAGGAACAATGCCAAGTTTTACGCACAGTCGGACGATCCATTTGGCTGGAATGGGCCATGCCCATTTGGTCACGAGGTCTGTGACACCTTTGTAGGATCCGGAATACAAATGTTCCTCAAAATCATTTTGCTTGTCGGGAGTGATGGGAAGGACATACGGGGGATCAAATTTTCGAAGTTGTTCTTGAAAACCGGATGACCAATCTTTGAGGTGAACCGTTTGAATATCAGGAATTTCTTGATCCGTCTGGTCGTGAGCGAGAATGTTCTCTGCCTGACGGGCCAGTTGAGCTGGTACTACCGCGGCGACGGGGACGATCATTTTTTTAGTCGTAATTTGGAGTAAAGTGTTTTCTTCGTTCGCTAATCGCTTGATGATTCGATCATCATAGAGAAAGTCACCACGTAGGAGGAGAATCGAGGCGTTGGTCGGCAGGGCATTTAAGTCATCGAGGAAAATTAAGTCTCCCGCACGTGTGATCATCCGCTGCAAGCGCTCACGAGATGTGAGTCCCCATAAAGATACGGGAGCTTCATTGACCATGTATACATAGTTGGGCATAGGTATGGGTGGTATTCGAGGATAGGTTATGAACTTTCTAACATGAAGAGGGGGGGGATATCTTTTGTTAGAGTGAATTTCATTATTTTTAGTTAGGTGTTCTGTGTCGCGAGTATTCTTGAATCTGTTTGGGACAGACGGTCAATGGTCTGTATCGCCTATTTTTTCTGCTGTGTCTGCTCCCTTTCTCTGTAACATTGTTCGGTCAGGTATCTCAAATGTTCGAAGTGACTGACAAGAGATATAAGAGTCACGATCAGCATGGCAAGTGCGAGATCCTATAGGAAGGTGATGGTCCTGGTAAAGAGGCATCGAATGCCTGTCCGTGTGTCTGTAAAGGAGAAACTATACGATTAAATGTGCTTTCTCCATAACCATAGCGCGAGAGCCATCATGATGCTCAACGGGGTAAATGTGGTCACCATAGGGCTCATTTCGAAGAGTATGCCCACATGGCTGAGAATTTGATTCAGGAAATAAAAGGCGAGGGCAATCCCTGATCCAATGAGAATGCGTTTGCCAGCTGTTGCTACCCGCAGGGGACCAAAGATAAATGGAATGGCAAAGAGGACCATGGTTCCGGTCGTGAACGGCATGGCTACTTTTTGCCAAAACACGAGCTCAATACGATTGGAACGTTGCCCTGTTTCATTCAGGTATTGTAAATAAGAGTATAGCTGAGATAATGAAAACATGTGTGGAGATGTAGATAAAATATCCACTTGGTGTGTACTGAGAAATGAATCCCATACGAGTTGCTCAAAATGTTGAACCGTGACCCCGCTTTGAGCAATAATTTTTTGATCAACATTCCTTAAAATCCACTGATTGGGATTGACGATATCTGCCGTTCGAGCATGCGTGAACGTTTGTAATTCACCTTGCTCGTCAAACTGATAGACATCAATATCTTCTGGAATCTTTCCAAAGCGAAGCTTCCCCACCTTGATAAATCGAGAATGCTCATGGAACCAAAACCCATGCTCACCCAGTAAGGCTTGTGACTCTGATAAGGCTAATGCACGTTGGTTGTGTGCGTATTTTGCGAGGGGTGGATGAATATATTCTTCGAACACAACAACCGTGAGCATAAAGAGTATCCCGACTCGTAAGACAGACCACGCGATGCGAAGGGTTGTGATGCCAACCGCCTGCATGGCAACCAATTCTCGGTGATTGGCTAATGCACCCAATCCAATGATACTTCCTAGCAATGCCGTGATGGGGGCCAAGTCTATGAGTTGTCCGGGGAGAGTGAGGAGGACGTGGATGGCAGCATGTCCTAAGGTGTATTGCCCGGTCCCAACTTGGTCAAGTTCTTCGACGAACACGAATATGCTGAAAATTGCCAGGAATAGTGAGAGGATGAGTCCGTAGCTTGCGAGGACTGAGGTGGCAATATACCGATCAAGAATTTTCATGGTTCAGGGTCATGAGGGACATCGATAGCTGGACATGGTGTATGTGACGAATGATGGGTGACGAACTATTCATGGCATTCGTAAGCGATTGAGGACGTGTGGTGCACCATAGAGTACAAGAAGAATGAGCCCAAGGAGGCCATTCACCCACCAAATTCCTGGGAATACCTGTACGACCCCTTGTTCAACTAAGGTTTTGGCCATGGCGCCGAAATTGTAGTAAATGGCAAATGCCATGACTGCGACAAAGACCTTGGCATATTTACCATGACGAGGTGTGGCTCGGCTTAACGGAATGCCGAGGAGTGCTAAGAGCAGCGTGGATAGGCCTGTCGAGAGTCGCCATTGAAACTCAACAATTTCTTTTGGGTTCGATGATGTCGCTAATTCTGAGCTTGGGGCAGCTTTTCGCTTATATTCCAATGTCTTTTTCTCACTCGGGTAAATCTTGAGTTCTTGGAATTCGGTAATTCGATTAAACCCTTGATGACGTGATAGTTTATATTCGTATCCATTGACCAAGACTGGCAACACTTGGAGGCTGGTCGGATCATGATATTCATAGGCTTCTTTTGCCGAAAATAAGCGTATGTTATCGCCATTTTCTGATTGCATAAATACGTGTTTCATTCTTCCTGTTTTGTGATCAATATCTTTCATGAATATGACGAAGGACCCGTCATCCTTTTTTCGTTCATAAAATCGGCCAGGTTCGAGGTCAGTGATTCGAAAGCTCGTGTCAGCGTTGGCCTGTAATGCATAACTCTGTTGATAGGCCCAAGGACGGATAAATAGTGATAAGCTGCTGACAATAATAGAGAGGATAAGTGCAAAGAGGAAGACCACTTTGACCGTTTTAACGGGACTGACTCCGCAAGCAGAGAGGGCTGTCATTTCTGATTCCATGTAGAGGCGTCCAAGGCCAAGGACAATGGAAAGAAATAGGGCAACTGGGAGAAGAACTTCTAGGGCGATGATCACCTTAAACATGATGAGGGTGAAGATGATTCCGGTTGGAAGTTGTGCTTCAACGGCACGACCTAAAAAACGCACCCAATTAAACCCAATGAAAATAGTTGTGATGATACTCGTAATCACAAAAAATGGCTTGGCTATTTCTTTTGCAAGATATCGTTCTAGTAACATGATGCTTTTTTTAGCGTCTCATTTATTCGAGTACGGTAGGCACATGGGCAGATCGAAAGTGTTTATCGCAAATGATTGAGTCATTCTTGGAATTTTAAAAGTGAGGGCGGATATGTTAGAAGGTGATTTCCACATAATAATCCTGGCGTAGGTGAATATGAAAGCTATTATCTTAAGTGCTGGTCAAGGTCGTCGGCTCTTACCTTTGACTGCAGAGAACCCTAAGTGTTTACTCCAAATTGGAGGCCAGTCTCTTCTTGAGTGGCAACTCCAGGAATTGACCAAAATTGGAATTGATCAGGTCTCTATTGTCGTTGGATTTGGCGCACAAAAGGTTGAAGCACTTCTTCATCAAAAAGGGCTGAACCGTTGGGTTTCTACCATTTATAATCCATTTTATGCTGTCGCGGATAATTTGGGAAGCTGTTGGGTCGCTCGTAGTGCCATGACCGATGAATTTATGTTGTTAAATGGTGATACCCTCTTTGAATCCGCCATCCCTGAACGCTTACTTGCCTCACCCTTTCATCCTATTACACTCGTCACGGATTCCAAGGGGGTCTATGACGCAGACGATATGAAAGTCATTGTCAATGGAGAAAAATTGGAAAAGGTGGGTAAAACCATTGCAATTAGTGACGCTCATGGAGAATCCATTGGTATGATGGTTTTTCGAGGAAATGGTTCTGTCGTCTTCCGGCAGGCCGTTGAGCAGGCTCTCCGCCGACCAGAATCATTGAAGAAATGGTATTTATCCATCATTGATGAACTGGCTCAGCAGGGATTAGTGTGGACCTGTTCTATCAATGGTCTGCAATGGGGAGAGGTTGATAGTTCTGCGGATCTTGAGCATGTGCGATCTTTAGTTGAAGCGTTACCAGGCGGTTAAAATATATTTTGGGTTGCATGCTTGCCTTTTGACGGTTCCCACGTCGTCGCCTTTTCTGCAGTCGTTTACCCAATGGGAGATTCCAAGCCGGCCTACAGTTATTCTGTGCTGAGTCTCTAATCATATTGGTTGAAATTGAGGGAATTACTCAGTCGCAGATTTCTCTAATATTTCCTGAACAAGTTCCCAGTCAGCGACGGTGTCCACATCCACGGCTGCCTGTGGAAAAGGGATCGGCACTGTCGTAATCTTCAGTTTCAATTTCTGTGATATTCTCTCTAACCCTTGGGCCAGCGTGAGATTCCCGGTGATATATCGCAACACTGCGATCCAGCCAAGTGTGCGAATCAGTTTCAGAGGGCTTTTCCTTTCCTGTTCCACTTGTCGCCAAAACTCTGCAATCATTCGTCCTTGTGGTGTGAGGAAGGCGAAGAGGTTGCACCCACAATAGCCTTGATCCTTGAATCGCATAATCGTACGTTTGGATTCTGGAAATGCCTGCTCGACCAGAGTCGATGGTACGAGTCCAGCAACCACATCGCTATTCGTCAAACGCGCATGTGAACAAAAATAATCCACGATTTCACTCGTGAGCAAAGCATGGTCTGCGGTCGTGACTAAAATAGGTTGTTCCTCAGGAAGAGATTTCATGACGAATGCTGCGGAGGTGCTTGGTGATGATTGCGGGGCGACCCATTTCACTTGATTGGTATTGATGAGTGCTAGCAGTCGTGGTTCTTGTTCGATGACGGACCAACTTGGTCCGCAGAGGATTCTCTTTCCTGTTGTCTCAGCTGACTGCAAGGCCTCGAGGACTCGAAAGACCATTGGTGAATTGCCGACAGGGGTTAAGGCCTTACAGCTGACACCCGATGCTTCCGCGACGGGATCGCGGGATGCACGGCTACCGGCTAAGACGACAACTAAAAATGGATGAGGAGTTTGAGTCATGGTGAGAGAGCGTTTATACGATTTAGGAAGCAGTTAAGTGCTTTTCATAGATCCGATAGGTCTTATAGGGATCACTGCCAAGAGCCTGTAACATATTTCGCATACCGACATTATTTTCTAATATCCATGACAGTTCGACATGTTGAATCCCACGCTTCTGTCCGGCATGACGAACCGCATCAATCATGCCAAATGCGAGAACTGCTCCAAGCGGTGTTCCCTGGAATCGTTTGCGTACACCCATTAACGCGACGCGAGCTGTTTGTGGTCGTGTGACTTTGAGTCGCCAGAGAAATTTAAGCCAACCCAGTGGTAACAAGCGTCCGTTCAGATCCTGGATCATTTCATTGACATTGGGAAAGGCGACAAGCATGGCTTCTGGTTTGCCGTCGACTTCAGCAAACTGTACGAAGCTATCATCCACTAATAACCGCATTTCTTTACCCATCGCGGCAAATTCTTTTTCAGAAAATGGGATAAACCCCCAATTGTTTGACCATGCGTCTTCGAAGATACTGTGAATGCTGCTCAGTTCTTTTTTGAATTCAGACCGACGCAAGGAGCGAAAGGTCACGGAAGATTCAGCTTTCTGAATGGCTTTTTGGATGATGGATGGAATGTCAAAGTCGAGGTCAATGTGATAGGCAAGTAAGTCTTGTACTTTGTGGTATCCGCAATCTTCGATTTGTGTTTGATAATAGGGTGGAGCATGTCCCATCATGACCATCGGAGGAGAATCATATCCCTCAACAAGCAATCCGCATTCTTGGTTAATGGAGAAATTGAAGGGGCCAACAATCCTGTGCATACCTTTATTCTGTAACCACTGTTCTGCCGTCTGAAGAAGTGCACTAAATACCGCATTATCATCCTTGGCCTCGATCATTCCAAAAAACCCGGTCTGGTCTTGATGTCGAGTGAGGTGGAACGAATCGATCTGTGCACTAATACGTCCTATCGGTTGACCTCCTTGGTAGGCAATCCATAATTGAACGTCAGCATGAGCAAAGTAGGGATTGTTTGTAGAAAGATGTTGTCGGCGTTCCATTATCAGAGGTGGAACCCATTGTGAGTTCTTTGCGTAAATCGACCATGGGACACGAATAAATTGGTCGATTGCCTGTCGTCCTTTCACCGGAACGATATGAATTGAATTCATTTCATGCGGCATGGTGTTCGACGGGCGGGTGGTTATTATTGGTCTTCACGAAAAAATATTTATACATCGTGGTGAGGCAAGGGTAGGCATATTCACTGAAAATAAACTGGTGTTGAGTCAGGAATCTCTACCAGCGGCAGCGTGGCATTACTTTAGTAATTGAGTGAATTTGGGGTTATTGACGGTTTTCTGAAAGCTCGGCAACCCATGGATAGCGAAGGCTTTCCTGTTCTGAATATCCAAGATTAAAGACTGTTTCACTAGAGGAGATATCACCGGATTGCCCGTAGTAGGTGCCTGTGACTTTATCCCAGAAATAATTGGTGATCCCATAGTTGCCGTTTTCGTTGTGAAAATGATGGAGTAGGTGGAGTCGCTTAATTTTCCGAAGAAATTTAAACTTTGGCACATAGTGCAAATGTTGAATGCAATGACAAAACTCATAAACCAATGTCGTGCCAAGTCCAGTTGCAAATGCCGCAATCGCCCCATGATAGCCGCCAATGAGATTTCCAACAGTCATGGTGACGATCGCCACTGTTGGAAGGGTTGTATAGAGTGCGCCAAAGAGGACGCTCAGGTTATTGGGGTCTTGATGGTGATCAAAGTGTATACGTTTCCATAATGCTGCGGTTGCTGGCATGCGATAGAGAAATTGTCCATGTAAAACAAATCGATGCAAGAGGTACCAAACGGCAGGATAGACTAAGATTGCTGTGAGGGTCGAAATGAGAAGAAGCGACCAATGGGTCGTTTTGTCTGTTCCCCAAGAACTGACCAGAACGAAGCAACTCACGATGAACAGTAGGATGTAAGTCAGGACGGCGGGATATTGAAAGTACGCAATGATCAGTTCACGTAAGGTCATTCGGTCTAAATGATGCGTGCGTTCACGCCAAAAACGTCCTAGCATAAGTATGATTCTCGAGTTGTTGATTGATAATCATCAATGATTATAGGCAGCCCATAGAGTGAACTCAAGCAGAGTGCGAGTTGATTACTCTTTCTCTCGTTTGAGTCTATCGTCGTAAGTGAGAATTCCATGTGATGTGCTTGTATGCCATTTTCATTAAGGTATGTGAGTGAATGGCGACTTTCTGATTTCGTTTGAGGTTTGAAGGATGTTGAGCGGCAAATATTTTGTTGGAATTTTGCAGAAACATCTAGCGATTTTTTCTCATCATATGGTAATTTCCTCTCTCGCTATCTGATGGGTACAATGAGTTCTGAAATCTTACCACAATTGATAGTGAAAGGTGTTTCCGTATCATGGTGAGAAACTAAGGAAGTTGGGTTCATGAATGCCACTTTAGAAAAATTTGGAGATCCCCAAACTCGACTAAAATTATTCGATAAGTGGATTGTACTTGTTCGGCCTCAACAGGTGACGCTGGGTTCACTCGTTCTTGTGAGTCAAGAAAAGGCTGGAGCGTTTTCGGAGCTGAGCCGTGATGCCTTTTTGGAATTGCATGCGGTCACAGCTTATGTGGAGAAGCGGCTGGGAGAGCTCTTTTCGTATGACAAAATTAATTACCTTATGCTTATGATGGTTGACCCTGATGTTCACTTTCATATATTTCCGAGATATGCCAGTCCACGATTTTTTGCTGGTCAAGAGTTCTTTGATCACGGGTGGCCTGGGCCTCCTGCGTTGAAGGAAGTTAATGGCACGAGTTTAGAGGTGAATCAAGAGATCATGCATAGTTTGAGGATGGTTAAGGAATAGTTTATTGTGTTGCGAAATAGACTCATTTAAGTGGTGGTTTGTCCACACATTTTACTTAAATCCATGAAATTAATGAAAAAAGTAAGAAGAATAGCTAATAACTAAATAGTTATTTATTGGTATGCATATTGCTTTATACTTAGTAAGCTTTTGTGTGTCGTACTGAAGCTTGGTACAGTTATGGGCTTTTATACTTAAGTATTTTTTGTGAATAACGAAATAGAAAATTATTACTATGAAATCTACGAATAATGAAGTTGTTCAGGAGGGGGAATTAATGTCTGGTGGTGCGACGCCTACTCAGAGTGGGATTCCTTTGCGATCTGGAGATTTCCTTACGCTTACTCACGCTCTTGAATATGCTGCACAAGGGAATACTGGGTGTAATTTTTACACGAGTCGAGGAAAGCTCTCTGCATCTATTTCTTACTCTGATCTGCATCGCCAATCATCTGCATTAGCTAAGCGCTTACTGTCTCTTGACCTGCAGCGTGGTGCAAGGATGGCTATTGTTGCTGATACGTCCCCAGATTTCCTTAGATTTTTCTTTGCCTGTCAGTTAGCCGGTTTTGTGCCTGTTCCTCTTCCTATTTCCATCCACTTAGGTGGGCATGATGCGTATGTGAAGCAGCTACGTCGCTTATTGCAGACCTGCGGTGCTTCTGCGGCAATGGCGCCAGAGGAAATTGTGCCTTTTCTTGAAGAAGCTTCTTCTGGACTCGATCTTACTATCCAAGGTGGGGCTGATGTTTTCGCAAGTTTACCTGAAGTGTCACATGACTTGTGCCCACTAGGTCAATCAGAGCTTGCGTATATTCAATTTACATCTGGGAGTACACGGTGGCCACGAGGCGTTGAAATTACTCAAGAAGCTGTGTTGAGTAATCTTTCTGGAATTATTCAACATGGATTACAAGTACAAGCTGGAGACCGATGTGTTTCATGGCTTCCCTTTTATCACGATATGGGTTTAGTCGGGTTTGTGCTTGGGCCAGTGGCATCTCAACTATCTGTTGACTATCTCAGTACGCGTGATTTCGCCATGAGGCCACGTCAATGGTTAAATCTTATGACTCAGAGCAAGGCAACTATATCCTTTAGTCCTTCCTTTGGGTTTGAGTTATGCTTGAGGCGGTTAGCTGAACGTGATCGAGACCAATTTGACTTAAGCCATTGGCGGATTGCGGGAGTTGGAGCCGAAACCGTTCGGTCAGAGCCACTGCTCCAGTTTGCCAAAGCCTTAGAGCCAAGCGGCTTCAATGAAAAAGCATTTCTTGCCTGCTATGGCATGGCTGAATGTTCATTAGCCATCAGTTTTGCTCCCCTCAATCAAGGGCTGATGGTTGACCATGTTGATGGGGATTATTTGTCGGAACATCAAGAAGCCATCTCTTTAGATGCTGAAGACTGGAATGTCAGTCCTAATATTCGGGAAAGTCACTATGTGAATTGCGGCGACCCCTTGCCTGGCTGTGATGTTGAAATTCGTAATGAGTCAGGTGATATTCTTCCAGAACGCCATGCTGGTGTTATTTTTGTCAAAGGCCCAGGGATCATGACTGGATATTTTGGGGATCCCGTGACCACTCAAGAAGTTCTGTCTCCCGATGGGTGGTTAAATACCGGTGATATTGGCTATTGCATTGGGAGAAGTCTCGTGATCATTGGTCGAGAGAAAGATATCATCATTATTAACGGGAGAAATATTTGGCCACAGGATTTAGAGTATTTAGCCGAATGTCTGCCTGGTGTTCGTCCTGGAGATACCTCCGCATTTTCTGTAAGCAATTCAAGTGGAGAAGAATCTGCTGTTGTGGTTATTCAATGTCGAGAAACCGATCAAAGAAAGCGTGAGCAGTTAATCGAAGAATTGAAACCCATCGTCTATAAAGAACTTGGAATTGAATGTTTTGTTGAGTTGATTCCCCCTCGTACTTTGCCAAGAACTTCATCAGGGAAGTTATCACGCTCTAGAGCCCGTGAGGACTTTCTGAAACGAGGTAACTGGAAAGAATCTTCTGAGCTTGTGATGGATGCTTCATCTTCTGTCAGTTCAGCCTCCCTCTGACTTCTGTCACCCACATTAATCTTTATTGTACTGCTGTCATGTCCCGAATTGTTGCCCTAACAGGCGGAACCGGGTTTATTGGTAAGGCTATTTGGCGAGCCTTAGAGTCTGCTGGTTGGACCGTACGTCCCTTGATTCGTCCTTCTTTTCTGGAGGGGAGACCTGATTTTATGCCTGGTAAAGACTTTGTCCAGGGCACATTGGAAGACGAATCGAGTTTATCTACACTTGTTGATGGCGTGACTGCAATTGTGCATTGTGCTGGAAGAGTTCAAGGGGTGAGTCGTGAAAAATTCAAACAAGACAATGTAGATGGTGTAGGGCGCCTTGCCCGCATCGCTGCTAAGCAAGTTCCTGCTCCACATTTTTTATCTATCTCGTCTTTAGCGGCCAGAGAGCCGCATCTCTCATCATATGCATGGAGTAAGCAGCAAGGTGAGATGGCCTTGGAGAAGGCCGCTGGAGGAATGAATTGGATCATTCTTCGTCCGCCCGCTGTCTATGGACCAGAAGACCAAGCTATTTTACCGTTATTTCAATGGATTCAACGTGGCATTGGTCTTCAACTAGGATCGTCTCGTGCCAGGTTTTCCTTATTGTATGTTGAGGACTTGGCAAATGCTGTCACGCAGTGGTTGGATCAAGGCCTCCATTCAGGTAGAGCTTTTGAATTGCACGATGGGAAAGCTGGTGGGTATTCATGGAAGGACGTTTTTACGCAAATAACCAATAAAAAAGTGATCCCAATTCTAATTCCTGGATCACTTCTTTCCGCTTTAGCTTCTATCAATCAAATCCTGGCAAAAGTCTTGAAGTATGAACCAATGTTGACCTATGGTAAGGTTCGTGAATTGCGACATCCCAATTGGGTATGTGACAATAATGATTTGACTCAGGCCTTGGGTTGGGAGCCTTTAGTCCCCTTAGCAAAAGGGGTACAGCGTACATTGTATCCTTATGGCCATCGTTCCTCTTAAATTATGCGGCTTCTTTCTGATGGGACGGACATCGATATGCTCAATATCAATGCAAAGGAGGGAAGTTGATGCTCAATCAGGAAAATTTACTGCCCCGACTCTATGAAATTCTCGGTCCTTTTACTAAGGAAGGTCGTACGTTGAATCCCGAAACGCAACTTGTTGCTGATCTAGGGTTAGATTCTATGCAAGTAATGGAACTTCTTTCCACAATAGAAGATGATTTCGATATATCAGTGCCATTAAACATTGTGCCGGAAATGAAAACGGTCAATGACTTAGCTGATCAAATTTCAAAGTTAGTTGTCTCGCCATCATGACCCTTTTCGAAAAATTTAAACCAATTCTTGCGGCCCGTCAGACCATTTTAGAGCAAGGGATTGATCCCTTTAAGTTAGTGGTTCAAGAGGTTATTTCTCCAACGGAGGCCATGATCAATGATCGTCGGACGATATTGGCTGGAACCAATAATTACTTAGGTCTGACCTTTAATCCTGAATGTATTGAAGCGGCACGTGAAGCGTTAGGAAGTCAAGGAACTGGGACAACAGGATCTCGAATGGCGAATGGATCTTTTGCTAGTCATGTCGCGCTTGAGCGAGATCTTGCTGACTTTTATCGATGTCATTCTGCCATTGTTTTTTCAACTGGATATCAAGCGAACCTTGGAATTTTATCGACTATTGCAGGTTCTGGGGATGTCATCTTACTTGACTCTGACAGTCATGCAAGTATTTATGATGGGTGTCGTTTAGGCGGGGCGGAAGTAATTCGATTTCGACATAATGATGTGAGCAATTTGGAAAAACGATTGACGAGACTAGGGGAGCGAGCATCACGGACTCTGATTGTTGTTGAGGGAATTTACAGTATGCTCGGCGATCGTGCACCTCTTTCAGCTATTGTTGAGATCAAAAAACGATTTGGAGCCTGCCTCGTCGTGGATGAAGCTCATTCACTTGGAGTCCTTGGCCCAGGCGGGCGTGGATTAGCTGAAGAAGCCAAACTTGAGGAAGACGTCGATTTTATCGTTGGGACATTTAGTAAAAGTTTGGGCTCGACTGGTGGGTTTTGTGTGAGTCGACACCAGGAATTAGATCTTCTTCGATATGTCAGTCGACCGTATATTTTTTCAGCTTCGCTCTGTCCCTCAGTCGTCGCATCAACGCGATGTGCCCTGAAAGTTCTTCAAGATACTCCAGCTCTTCGGGAGCGACTCTGGAAAAATAGTCATGAGTTGTATGCCGGTTTGCAAAAAATAGGATTCACTCTTGGTCCGGAAATTTCTCCAGTCATTGCTGCGACAGTGCCATCAAAGGAGTATGCGGTTGCATTCTGGAATGGTCTTATTGAGAGCGGGGTGTACGTGAATCTCATGCTTCCACCTGCGACGCCAAGTGGACTAAGTTTACTTCGTTGTAGTGTGAGTGCCGCTCATAGCTCTGAACAGCTTGCCTATATCTGTGAAGTTTTTAAAGGGTTGTACGAAAAATTGAAGACATAATGCCTTGCCTGAAGGTCTTCGTTGGGTCGGGACGTTGATTGCGTGATTATCTGCTTGTCCATGCGAAAGGGTTCTATTGAAGAGAGGTCGTGATGAACGAGGTCCCTATCTCATTCCAAGAACATGTTGAACCTGAATGCGTACGCTTACCATCGGACGGCAGTGTAGCAGATTCTCGTAAACCCCCTGTTCGTATTTTTGTCGGAACTGAGTCTGGTCAGTTTCGTGCCGAGCGAATCTTTGTGTGGTCAATCGAAGCTGTTCGGAATCCTGCCCGTGTCTATGAAGTCTATATCATGAAAGAATTGCGTGGGTTCGATCGTCGTCGTTGGCTCACAGGTTTTACGAATTACCGTTTTGCCATTCCCTCGTTTGCCGGTGGATCAGGCGTGGCCATTTACAATGACGTCGATCAAATCTATCTTTCTGATCCTGCAGAATTGTTTGATCGAGACATGAGGGGGCATGGTTTTCTCTCCATTGCACAAAATGATTCATCGGTTATGCTCATGGACTGCGCACAAATGGTTTTGGTTTGGAATCTTGAGCTCGCTCAACATGAACGAAAAAATGCTCTTCTCAAAAAGGCGTTAGCCAATAGTAACTTATGGGGGAAATTAGAGCCTGAGTGGAACGCCCGGGATGAAGAGTTTCGATCTGGGGAATCCAAAGTCCTTCATTATACGGCCCTTCATACTCAACCCTGGCAGCCCTTTCCTACGAAATTTGTGTATCAAGAAAGCCCAGAAGGAAAGATCTGGAAAGAGCTAGAGGCCCAAGCTAACAGAGTTGGGTACCATTTTTTTTCAAGGAGCCGCCCAAGTTCTCACTTCGCAAAGCTTGTCTCATTGTGCTCCGCACAATCTGATTCTTCGCAATATGTCTCTAGTCTTTCGGAGGGAAAGGATATTCCTGAAGATCTTGAGCAATACATGAGTCTCCTCATGACTCAATCATTATTGCTTTACTCTATGGATGACTCTACTGAAGATCCTACCCGATTGTTTTCCAATTCTCTTTCTCTAACGACGACTTCATTCAATATCTTGTCTCAGGAGACGAACCCCTTTCCTTCTCAACGTTTTGATCTTGTTTATTCTGGTGTGGGATTATCACGTATGCCTGATGATGATATTCCTTGGATTTTAGAGGAAATGTTTCAACTGGCGGGTTCATGTGTCTATATCCACATACAGACTCATAAACCTCACCAGATAACTCATCCACTTTTACTCAAACAACCACGAGACTTTCATTGGTGGACTCATCACCTCGAAGCGATCAGTCTGCGACACCCCTCCATTCATTGGAAGCTACTGTTTCAAGATAGCGCTGCGAATGATGTTCATCAATCACTCGTTCGTTGCGGGGGGAAATGGATTGGAAGTCCTCCACAAATTTGGATCCTCTCAGATGGAAAAGTTGGACATGATACTCAGTCGGAGAGGTTAGCTAAATCTTTGGGGTGGCCTTATGAAATCAAACAACTCCACTTTCATTCATGGAATAAACTGCAGAAATTGTTTTGGGGAATGCTCCCTCCAGCGACTATCGGATTAAATAAGACTCAATCCTCCTCCCTCCGTTCACCATGGCCTGATATTGTCATATCGACAGGATGGCGCCCAGCTCCGATTGCACGATGGATTCGTGAACAGAATGAAGGAAAGACTCGAATCATTCAATTAGGAAGAAAAGGTGGTGCGTCCGCTGACTTGTTCGATGTGGTCATCACGCCAGGTTACTATGGCTTTGCTCCGCACCCTCGCCGAATTGAGACATTGGCGCCATTGAATGAAATCAAAAAAGATGAGTTAGAGGAGGTCACCCAACGATGGCCAAAATTATTTGGTGAGGCCCCCTATCCCAGAATCGTCTTGGTGGTTGGAGGTTCAACCGCACGATTCATCCTCACGAAAGATTTTGCCCGGTCCATTGCCAATCAATTGAAAGACTTGGCTCACACATGTGGAGGAAAAGTTTTTGCTGTGACCTCTCCAAGAACAGGGAAGATCGTGAGTCAGGCCTTGCAATCGGTCTTGATGCCTGACCACCATGTTCACCAATGGGAGCCCCACCAAACTGATAACCCCTATTTGGCCTATTTGGATGGCGCTGATGTTCTTATTGTCACAGGAGAAAGTGAATCTATGCTTGCCGAAGCGGCCTCATTGGGGAAACCTATCTACATTATTCCCTTGCCAGAAAATCCTCCAAACTGGAAAATTCGATTGAATGAGGCCATTGTTCGACGTGCAGAATCCCGTCCATTAAACAAGCGAGGAACTGTTCGACCTCAACAGGGTATCGAACGATTTTGTGCGCGACTGATTCGAGCAGGGCTCGTTCAACCTCGACGAAATCTCTCTTTACTCCATGATTCGCTAATTAAAAGGGGGATTGCTCAACCTTTTGGGGAACCCATAGAAAATGGTCTCAGACCACAATTACGAGAGATCGAGCATGTGGCAAAAAAAACCAAGTCTATTTTGGGAATATTCGACCATGAAAATGTCTAATTATGATGTCGTCCAATGTGTCCATACTTGCTTACCCTCCTTACACGAGTATGTGACGAATGCCTAACTCTCGCCGTCGTTTGATTCTTCCCGTTGAAATATTCAATAGGGAATTTGACGCCAAAGTGTTACTTGCCTGTTTTGCTGCAGAGCGAGGATTCTCGGTCATTATTGGGGCCAAACGAGAAGTCAATCTTAATTTAGCGTCTTTTCCATCGTCAATTTATTTAGCCATTAACCTAAGCAATCGAAATCAAGTCACCAATCAACTTCTTCAGAATTTAGGCCATACCTTGGTAGGAATGGATGAAGAGGCAATCGTCTACTGTTCACCGGATGTCTATGTGAAAGAAAAGTTAGGTACCGTTGTATTTCCTCAACCAAGTGTATATTTGGCGTGGGGTTCTGAGAATGCCAGAATCTGGAAATCTCAAAAAAATTACAATGGTAAGCCTATCCATATTACCGGAAATCCTCGAACCGACCTATTGCGCTCGGAGCTTCAACCGTATTGGTCTCGTAGTGTTGACAATATTCGAAAACAATTTGGCAATATAATCTTGATCAACACGAACTTTGGGAAGTTGAATCATTTTCGCCCAAACAAGGGAGACGAAAAGAACGCTCTTGATACAGCGACACATTCTCCTGAATTCGTAGACGAACAAGAGTTGGGCATGGCCAAACATCGCTGGGCACTCTTTCAACATTTCCAGGAGATGGTCGGGGAGGTGGGACGAGCCTTTCCGGCCCATACCATTCTCATTCGTCCTCATCCTTCTGAAAACCATGAAATATGGAAACAAGCGGGAATAGGCTGTTCGAATGTTCAGGTTCATTTTGAAGGTCATGTGACACCTTGGCTGATGGCCTCAGATGCCATTATTCATAATAGTTGTACTACTGGTCTGGAGGGCTATTTGTTGAATCGCCCTGTATTTTGTTTCCAACCAATCATGTCGGAACGATTCGATAAAGCGCTCCCAAACTCCTTAAGTCAACGCGCGACCTCCTCTCAAGACTTAATTGGTCTTCTAGGCATAGCGCTTTCATCTCAAACAGGTTCTTCTGATACAGGTTCTTTTGATAAAAATCAGCTCGTTGAGAAATATCTTTTTTCCCTCAATGGTCCGTTTGCATCAGAAAATATTGTCGCGACCTTAGAAGACTTTGACAATAGCTTCTCTCAAATAACTCCCAATTTGACGGAAGTGTCGATGGCCAAAATCTATGGCATGGCTCGAAAGTTTAAAAGAAAATTCAATGCCCAATTTCGTATGTCTAATCTTAACCGTTCGCAGCGCTATCAGTATCTTCAACATATCTTTCCTGAAATCGAATATTCCGTGATACAAGATCGCATTGGGCGTCTTCAGCACATTTTGAAACGATTTTCTAAGGTGAAGGTTCAATCCCTCGACAAATCTATCTTTGAAATTTCTTCCAACTAAATCATGCCTTTTATCATCTGCAATCCGTATCTGTTACCCAATACCTTGATGACATTATGAAATGATAACCTATAAGGAGAATGAGGGACCTAGATGTATAATGTGAAAATTATTGGAGCTGGATCAATTGGAAATCACCTTGCCCACGCCTCTCGCTCTTTGGGGTGGCAAGTTATATTATGTGATGTGGATCAAGCGGCTTTAGATCGGACAAGGACTCAAATTTATCCAACACGATATGGAGCCTGGGATGAGGCCATTTCACTTATGTTAGTCGAGAACGCACCACGCGGAAAATTTGACCTTATTATGGTAGGGACTCCTCCAGACTCCCATCTTCCAATTGCTTTGGAGGCTTTGAAAGAAAATCCTAAAGCTCTGCTAATTGAAAAGCCTCTGTGTCCTCCATCTTTAGAAGGCGCTGAAATCTTAAAGACGCAAGTCGCGCAATCGAATACCCTTGCGTTTGTTGGATATGATCATGTGGTTGGAAAAGCGGCACAGGAAACGGCGCGTGTCAGTCAAGCGTTAGAATCAATTGAAACTCTTGATGTCGAATTCCGGGAACATTGGGGTGGAATCTTTGCGGCCCATCCCTGGCTTCAAGGTCCTCAGGACAGCTATTTAGGGTTTTGGAGGCGAGGTGGGGGAGCGAGTGGAGAACATTCTCATGCGATCAATTTGTGGCAATTTTTTGCTACCCAGTTGGGGAAAGGTCGTATCATTGAGGTCTCGGCAGCGTTGGACTATTTCAAAACAGAGACTGTTGATTATGACAAACTCTGTCTTCTTCACTTTAAAACTGAATCCGGCTTGATTGGTCGAGTCGTCCAAGACGTCATTACTTCACCGGCAAGGAAATGGGCACGCATACAAGGAACAAATGGCTATGTAGAGTTGACGATTGGCCACAAGCCTGGGGTTGACCGGGTCAATTGGCGAGTGACTGAAGATGCTGTTCAGGAACAGACTATTGAAAAAACGCGGCCAGATGATTTTATCTGGGAATTACAGAATATTGACTCAGTTTTACAAGGAAAGCAGAATGTATCGCCCATTTCCCTTGAACGAGGCTTGGAAACCATGATGGTTGTCGCCGCTGCACATCTTTCAGAAGAAAATAAACGCACCGTTCGGATAAATTATGAAAAAGGATTTATTCCTCAAGCTTTAGAATTGCTTTAAATCGTCTAGAGAAAGGTCATGAAGATGATGGACCAAGATTTTGACTTTCGCGAGATGTTTATTTTGGACCTGGCTAATAACCACCAAGGGAGCGTGGAACATGGACTGAAGATTATTCAATCCAATGCCCGGGTGATGAAAAAACATTCTGCGCGGGCAGCCATTAAATTTCAATTTCGCCAGCTCGATTCGTTCATTCACCCTAGTCATCAAACTGGGAGTGAGCTTAAGTACATTCAACGATTCCAATCGACTCGATTAGACCATGCCCAATTCCAAACATTGCTCAATGAAGTCTGGGCAAATGGTCTGTTGGCTATGTGTACTCCCTTCGATGAGGAGTCGGTCCAAGTGGCAGTCGATATGGGATTTAATATTTTAAAGGTGGCTAGTTGCTCGGCTAAGGATTGGCCTCTCTTAGAAGAAATCGCTAGTGCAGGGCCACCTGTGGTCTGCTCGACGGGAGGGTTAACCGTTGAGGATATTGATAATGTCGTCAGTTTTTTTCAGCATCGTGCCGTGCAGTTTGCTCTCATGCATTGTGTCTCGGTTTATCCGACTCCCGACGATATGCTGGCTCTCAACCAATTACGCATGCTCCGAAATCGATACCCTCAAGTGACCATAGGGTGGTCTACGCATGAAACTCCAAGCGATACGATTCCAGTTCAACTTGCCGTCGCTCTTGGCGCTCAGATTTTTGAACGGCACATAGGTGTCGAGACTAACGAGATAAAACTCAACGCCTATTCATCTACTCCTGAACAGGTTGATAAGTGGTTGGAAGCGCATGGTCGAGCGACAGTGTTATGTGGTTCACATAGTCGACCTCCAGTTTCCGAAGTTGAGCAAGCCTCACTTGATGGTTTACGTCGAGGAGTGTTTGCCAAACGTCCCATAAAAAAGGGGCATGTTTTTTCCAGAGATTCCGTCTACTTTGCTATGCCCTATATTGAAGGACAATTAGAAAGTGGTCATTGGAAGGAAGGCTATGAAGCTCTCCAGGATGTCCTGCCGGATCAGCCAATTATGAAAGAGTCCGTAAACATTGCAGTGAATCAGGGGATTGTGACTCTCAAGCAGGTCATACATGAGATCAAGGCCCTTCTGAACGAAGCCAAAATCCAATTAGGGAGTGAATTTAAAGTTGAATATTCCCATCATTATGGGTTGGAAAATTTTAGAAAAACTGGTGCCGTCATTATTGAATGTATTAATAGAGAATATTGTAAAAAACTAGTGGTTCAACTTCCTGGACAACGTCACCCTTCTCACTACCATGCGCGTAAAGAAGAAACGTTTCAAATTCTCTATGGTGTTCTACACGTTAACACTGATGGGTGTCCTCGTATTCTTCACCCTGGGGAAACGATTCTTATTCTTCCAGGAGTGTGGCATTCGTTTTGGACCGATACTGGGGTGATTTTCGAAGAAGTGTCGACCACCCATTACAATAATGACTCGTTTTATGCTGACAAGCGAATAAATAAACTTGCCCGGTCAGAACGTAAAACCATGGTTGACCATTGGGGACGATTTCAAATCACGCAAGATCAAGATTCACCGAAAGCGGATGAACCAGCCGTAGCTGACCCCCAGGTACCATGATCAGATGTATTGTCTTTGACTTTGATGGAACCTTGGTTGACTCGAATGACATTAAAGTTCAGACCTTTTACGAAATCACGAAGCCCTATGATCCATTTGGTTCGACCGTTAGCAGGATTCTCAAGCAATTTCCTAATTTAGATCGGTATGGTCTTTTTCATGAGATCATTCGAGAGCTCTCTAACAAGGGGCAGTTGATGCTGACTCAGGGGCCAGATATTGTCGCAACCCAATGGGCAGAAGATTATACGGTTAGATGTGAGGAATCTATCGAAATGTGTGAGGAAGTCGAAGGGACATCAGAAATTTTACACTGGATTTCTAATCAACAGCTCCCTATCTTTATCAATTCCCGGACACCAATAGAGACCCTCAAGCGATTAGTAAACTTACGGTCACTTCAGTCGTATGTATCTGATGTATATGGAGCCCCAGCAACCAAGACTGAAAACCTACGACGCATTGAAAACCAGGCTCGAGCGAAGCCAAATGAAATGCTCTTTGTGGGAGATAGTGAAGATGATCGAGAAGCTTCCTTGAATGCAGGGTGTCATTTTGTGGGAGTCGTCTTACGGGACCCTCCTCGCTTTCTAGGTCCTCTTCCTGAGCGATGTATTCCCAACCTTTATCAACTTCAACCAATCATAGAGGCCCTACACTAATAAGACCCCCCAGGACTGACGAGTCGTTAAATTACTTCAGGCTACCAAGCGGAAATTGGGGATTCATTGATGACAGGTAGAGGCCTTCCATAGATATTCCTCCTAGCTGGCGTGTTTTTTTTGCGGTGTTACTTGAATGCCTGTGATGATGGTCTCAAACTTATTAAGTCGTTAACATAGATTGTTTGCAATTTAAGCTTGACCTTGGGAGTGATCGTGTAAAAAATTAGGTTTGGCGATAGATTTTTTTGTAGCGATAATCTACAGAGGCAACCTATTATGGTGATATGAGATTCATTAAATGAATGAGGAATTTACTTGATACAAAATAAAAGAGTTTTGGCTGTGTGCCCTGCACGAGGAGGGAGTAAAGGAATACCTCTAAAGAATTTGGTGCCGTTTCTTGGCGTGCCTTTGGTCGCACGAGTTGGACATTTGGTTTCGGAAGTTCCACTAATTGACAAAGCCATTGTGTCAACAGATCATTCCGAGATCGCAGAAGTAGCTCGTCAATCAGGATTAGATGCTCCGTTCTTTCGTCCAGAATCTCTTTCTGGTGACCGAATATCTGACGCCCAGGTGCTTATTCACGCGATTCAAGAAATGGAGCACATAGATCAGGTGCAATACGATCTTGTCGTGATGCTTCAACCGACTTCACCTCTACGTCGAAAAGAACATATAGTGCAAGCCATAGAAATGATGGGACAAGAACAATGGGATGCCGTCTGGACTGTCTCTGAGACGGACTCTAAACATCATCCCCTTAAGCAACTAAACGTTGAGGTCGGCCAACTGAGCTACCATGATCCTTCTGGGGATCAGATAATCGCGCGACAGCAACTGACGCCTCTCTATCACCGGAATGGGGTTGCGTATGTGATATCACGAGACTGCTTGCTGTCTCAGCGCAGTATCTCTGGAAAACGGACTGGAGCATTGATCCTTCCAGACTATTTTATCAGCATTGATACCATGTGGGATTTGAAGTTATCAGAATTTATTTATCACTCTTTTCCAGATCTCGACAAATGAGGCGAAGGTTTAATATTCTACGTTCAAAAATACTATGCCAAGTATTTCCCCAATAGAAGATTCATCTCCTTCCATTCATGGAACAATCTCGACAGGGTGCGATCTCTGTAATTCCACAGATTTTTCGGTTCTTTTAGATGCTCGTGACGGGAACAGTCGTATTGTCATATGTAAAAACTGTCGATTAATCTATGCATCGCCTCTATTATCCCCTGAAGCTCTTGACAGTTTTTATGACGATGTCTTTAACAATGACTCCGGATGTCAGGTAAGAGTTGGTGGAAATTTTCCTCGAGATAAGGATCGGAAAAAAGAGGAGGTATTGGCTGAAACATCTGGAATAAAAACCATTAAAAGATTTATTGAGCCACGCGGGAAAAATGTTTTAGATTTGCGATGTCGAACGGGAGCGCTAACTTCTATTCTCAAAAAAGAAGGCGCCGACGTTATTGGAGTTGAGCCGTTTCTGGGAAATGTAAATTACGCGAGGCAGGTGCGTGGGTTAACGAATATTGTTGATTTGCCGTTTTCCCGATTCCATCAATTCCCTTTACCACAAGATGAATATTTCGACATGGTAAATATACTCTCACATCATGTCCTTGCTCATGTCCTTTCCCCACGTAGATTATTAGAGCAGATATTGAGAGCCCTCAAGCCTGGAGGGTATATTTTTTTAGACGAAAAAGACGTGCTCCATCCTGTTCGACACAAAATGCAATCCGCGCTTGATTCAGGTCCTGCACACCAATTTCACTTCACATTACATACGACCGCTCGTTATTTCCATGCCATGGGATTCAATCTTCTAGAATACGAAATTGATAAGCACCGTAGTAGTGATTTTTGCCATATCAGAATAGTCGCCCAAAAACCCAAAGAAGGCAGAAGCCCTTCTGTTGTTTCTAAAAACACTTATTCAGACTCAGGCCCAAGTGAAAAGGCTATTCGACAGTGTTTATGGTGGCTAGAACGATCTTGGAGATTACGGCTAGCGAGAATGCAAATCAAACAGAAATTTCTGAAGGTTTCGCATAAATTGGGTTTCTAAAATATTTATGCAAATGTATGTTCTATTGAAGTTCCTGAATTGGAGTGCACGCACTCTTGTGACCAAATATTTCAAAAAACAATAATTAGGGTAAATGCTTGAGGGTTTATAGCATATAGGAGCTACACGTCTCCTGAGGCCCAGCTAATTTTGTCAGGAATTAAGGTATTTCACTTCATGAAAAACCCTTTTAAAAAAATCATAAAGAGCATTAAAATCTATTTAAAACGCCAGTCGACAAATCGTCAATCTTCAGTTGTGCGACCTCTCTACTTGTTTTATGACTTGTATCTTAAACAATATGGGAAAGAGTATTATTCACAATTTGGAGAAGATATTATTCTTGAGAATATCTTTGGTCGAAAATATGGTGGGTTTTATGTTGATGTAGGATGTTATCACCCCAAACATTGGTCCAACACGTATTTGATGCATAAAAGAAAATGGACTGGCATCAATGTTGACATGGATATTTTTAAAATACAGATGTTCAACAAGGCAAGGGGGAATTCAATTAATATTTGTTCTGCTGTCTCTAATGAAGAAAAAGAGATGACCTATTACTGCTCAAGAGATTACACCCCGGTTAATACACTTGACCAGAATTTTGCCGAAGAAATGACATTCAAGAAGCCTCGAGTGAATTATGAGCTAAAGAAAACCACAAGCAAGATGTTAGACAGCATCATTCTAGGAACTAAGTTTCGTGAAACGGAAATTGATTTACTCAGTGTTGACGTAGAAGGACATGAATTACCAGTGTTGGAATCTCTTAACTTTCAAGTGTATAAGCCCAAAGTGTTAGTGATTGAATTACACAATGAATTGATTGAAGATATCATAAATACTAAACTGTATAAATTCATTACTGCAAAGCAATACTCTCTATACTCTTGGGTGAAGCCATCACTAATTTTTGTAAGGAACGATTATGGAGAGGATCTTGCCGTCGTTAAAACTAGAAGGTAACTCAACCCTACTACAATATTTATCATATTTTTTCTTTAGGTAATGATCCTCATTTGTGGATTCCTAGTGCCCGTTTCGATTCTGACCTAAACGCTTATCCTTGAACTAGTTACTCTATTTCCTGAAACCCCCTCTTCAATCAGTAAGCTCAAGCGCTATGAAGCCATGTAGTGCTCCCCAGAAATCAAGCCACCTGTAAGCCTTGTTGTTGGCGATATTGCCGAGGACTCTGATACCGCAACGATTGATGGGGTCGTCCTTCGTTGTACCAACGCATCCAGGTCTCGATTCTTTTTCGGGCCTCCTCGAAGCTGCCAAATTGATGTTGCCAAACACATTCTTCTTTGAGGCTGCGAAAGAACCGT
>JAJDBM010000059.1 GCA_029261355.1 Nitrospirales bacterium
AATAAGTATGATGGAAAGGGAAACTTTACCTATTGTATTATCACAGATAGAGAAACTGTCTTAACCTTTGCATCAAAAAAGGTTACCACAAAAACAGGAAAACAGCACAACAAGCTATATAAGGCAAAAAAGCAAGTAAAACAGTATTACATTTATTTTCATGATCAGCTTTTGGGTGGCCCTTGTTATTTAAAGATTTCATCATATTTTCCATTTGAGTCGGAGTTTTATTTTAACGGCCACAATACTATCAAGCTTGCATTTGACAAAGAGAACTTACAATACCGTATGCAGGATAATGCATTTACCTTTGTAGAAGACCCGAAGAAACTCAACAGCTTAGCATCAAAAGTGACTGGCCTGGATGTAGAGTCGCGGATACAATATTGGATTGGCCGCTTTTTTAAATTTAATAAGGGAAAGTACTCCACCAGATCTAAATACCTGGAACATGATTGGTACTGCAGACAGGTGGAGATTTGTTCTAATGTAATTTTTAAATCATCGCGGTATTGTCATAACATTTTTGATCGTCTTTTGGATAAAAATTCAAGCATCGGATTGCCCGATAGCCTAAGTCAGATATTTACAAGCCGTCCTCGTCGGCCAGACTCCAAAAATACAGTAAGATTGTTTAACAATCAAGCTTGCATGAAGCATTGGTTCAGAGGTAACTCAATAAAACAGTACAATAAGGGCGGTTTTATCATTCGCACCGAGACCACAATCAACAACCCCAAATCGCTGGGGAGTAAGCTTAAGAAACCTGCCGCATATTTGCAGGGATATCTGTGGTTTGGTATAGGATGTAACGATCGTTATTTGAACTGCTGTGCTGATGTTGATATATCGTCACTTTCACCAGATGAATCAGATTTTCATAACAAACCTGTTATGGATAAGAATACCAACAAGATTGCTGCTATAGATTTGAGAAAAGATAGACAAGTGGTTCTATTAAAGGAGCTTCTTAAACCTAAATATTCTGTTTTTGGTTTTAAAACTTCGGAGTTGCAGTCAAGGTTGGACGGTGAATACTCAAATTCCACAAAAATTCGCTATGAATTGAAGAAATTGATCGCTAGGGGAGTGGTCTCCAAGAAAAAAGGTCAATCTTTTTATGTAGTTACGAAAGTAGGGATAAAATGGATATGGGTGTCAATTTGCTCTTTGATTCATTTTGTAAATCCATTAATATCCAAGAGTTACAAAAATGACTTAAATTGCTTACCATCGCAACCGTCCAAAATTGAAGAGGCATGTCAGTTTATTAATGAAGGGCTAGCCCAACTGACACAAGGACTTTGCTTATCTGCTTAGTTTAAAAAAAACGAGAATTTTTGTAACGTTTTTTATTACCTAAAACATAATGTTAGACAAAAGGAGAAAAAATGAACAAGTTAGAAAATAAGGTAGCACTTATTACAGGTGGCAGCACCGGGATCGGTCAAACTATAGCACTTACATTTGCCAACGAGGGAGCTAAAGTTCTCATTACTGGTAGAAATGAAGAAACCCTCAAGAATTCAGCTAAGCAGCATGAAAACATTTCTTATATAATAGCTGATGTTGGTATTCCATCTAATTCTCTTAAGTGCATAAAGCATGTTGAGAAATCCTATGGAGGGCTAGATGTTTTGATTAATAATGCTGGTGTAGCGTTTTTTGCTCCTCTTGAACATACTGCTCTTGAGGATCATTTTGATCCAATGTTTAATATTAATGTACGAGGATTATATGAAATGACTCGTTTAGCTTTGCCACTACTGGAAAAATCAAATGGGGTAATCATAAGCACTACATCAGGTGCGGCCGTCTCTCCAATGGCAAATGGGGCAGCATATTCGGCTACAAAAGCTGCTGTAGTAGCTTTGAGCAAAGCATGGGCTAGGGAATTTGCCCCAAAAGGTATTCGTGTAAATGTTGTTAGCCCAGGGCCAATCGAAACTCCAATATTCGGAAAAATGGGAATGCCAAAAGAACAAGTCTCTGAAATGCTCAAGGGTATTGTTGCTCAAGTTCCATTAGGTAGAATTGGTAGTCCTGAAGATATAGCTAAGGCTTTTTTATACCTTGCATCTGATGATGCATCTTACGTAACTGGATCACAGCTTATGGTAGATGGTGGATTTACCGCCTAATAAAGCCTGTTTAAAAGTATTTCCATATTTATAAATTAAAGTTATTTATTGCCTTATAAGGGCGTGAAAAAAAAATCCATAGGTATATCTTATATCACTACATCTACAGAGATTTGGTTTTTGGGCATATTTGTTTGGGAATTTTCCCTTTTAACCCTTCTTGGTCTACTCTCATTAGATAAGCCCATAAATATTAACCTATGATTCCAACTGTTTATGGATAAATTCCCTTTACATTGCCAATTTTAACTGATCTTTCTTTTGTTTCTTGGTCTTACGGGTGGCAACTATCTCTAACAACAAGTTTGCCATATTGGCAAATGTCGCCACTGCCATCAAACCATGTTGTGACCTCACTCTGACAGGTTCTAGTCCTTCACGGTGTTTTAACAAATTGAATGATCTTTCTATGTTTTTACGGAGATCTTTCACTTCTTTTACACCACTAATATTGTTAGGAATCTGCCCAAAAAAACCTGAATCTACCGGTATCTCTCTAAATTTATGACATAATGCTTCGCGCATGCATCCCTCTGGTTCTGTATTGCATTTGTATTCATGGCTACTATCTTCTGTTTTACCGAGATAACTCATCGGCGTTTCACACAAATTATCCATATATACAAACTGGGTTTCTTTATCTACATGCTCTGGTAATTTCACCTTCTCTTTAGGTGGGGTGATAATTGTAACTTCATGCTCTTTATTGATCGTTTCATTTTTCTCTGCGTCACCATATGCCTCATCAGCCGTGATAATCTTAATGTCTAAACCGATAGTTTTACTAAGCTGAATAATTTGTGAGATAAAGAGACTATCGTGATGGTTACCCGGAGATATTAGTGAGATAAGAGGGAAATTCATACCTGTCTCAGGATTTATTGCAATGAGACTGTGTATCCGGTAGCCGACAAAGTATTCAGATTTGTCCCTCTTTTTCCGTCTCTTACCGCAATCAGCATTTAGATCCGCATATATACGTATGTTTTTATTATTGATCTTAATCGTGGTTAAAGGTCTTGGATTGCAGGAAACAGATAATTCAGATGAATCTATCCCATGGATTACATTCTCATCAACCCTTCCACTCTTTATTAGGAAATGGATAATATAGATCATAATATTGACCATTTGACTGTATGTAATATCAGAACGAAACTGACTTAATTGGCTATGACTAATGGAGACCTTCTTGTGCAATGGTAAACCGACAAATAT
>JAJDBM010000060.1 GCA_029261355.1 Nitrospirales bacterium
TTTCGAATATGTCATCCTAAATATGGAGTTATTTATGATGAGCTTGAGAATATCAAAGCAGGTAAATATGGAGTGGTGGTATGGCAAAAATTGAAGGCATAGATGTGCCGTTTGGCCCTCCACCAGAGGAATATCTTTTTAATTGTTCTCATTGTAATCATGAATATAAAGTAGATGAAGTTATCATAGATGCAGCAATCGGATGGGCAAAGTTTGAGGGATATTATCATGAAGGGTTTATGCCTAAGCTGGGATGTCCTAATTGTAATCAAGAGACATTAATCTATGAAGAGTAAAAGTCCGCCCGCTGTTTGGGCGCTAATTTAATTCAAGGCGTTATCACCTAAAATGCTAAGCGATTTGAAAGAATGATCACGCTGCTTGTGATTCTCATAGCACAAATCACGATGTTCTCGTATAGCGCCATTTTGATAGGATTGCATTACCATCAAAAGCACATCGGCAAGATTATCTTGAAGGCGGTAATACTGATGTGCAATAAATGCAATGAGATGAATATAACGATCTTCGTTAGAGCGTCTCGAAAAGTGGAATATATCTGACTTAATAACGCTGTTTGCGTAATATCTAATTCCTTCATGACCAAGTTCAAGCGAAGGCAAGATTGTTTCTAAATGCCCATAAAGCTCTTTCAGATAAAACAGATCATCTGCACGTTCCTTGACTTTAGACGGTTTTGTGGACTGTGAAAGCTTTTTTAGCAGGGTCAATTTAAAACGCGAAGATTGCGATTGATCCTTGGCGGAAAACTGTTCTTGAGTAAGTAATTCATCCAGCACAGTACGTGTTTGTTGAGGTAATTTCCGATCTATAATGTCGACCAGCTCTTGCTTTCGCTTATTCAGTGCCATTAAAATGATTTTGGATAATTGGTTGTAATTAGGCACTTGAATACGGCCCTTGATAAGAAGATCAATGCAACGCCCAAAAATTAATTTTGGTTTAAGCTGCACCCGAACCATGTTAGCAATTTCCTGTTTGATATAGATTTCTGCGGTCTTGTCAAAACGACGAAAGCCGTAATATTTTAAAATATTCTGCCGATGTCGGCGTTGCGTAGTTTCTGGAATACTCTCTCTATTTAGGCTTTCTGTGTGTATATTTATGTAATGACTAACATATTTTATATCGCTATGATGATAATAATCAATCGAAAAAAACTTCTTGCTCGCTTTAAAATACCCCAATGCGAGCAAAAAACCTATCCGATGACAAGGGGTTCGTAGTCGCTGTGCCGTATTCAATAATCCAGATGGAAAATCAAAAAACTTCTTTCTCTCTTCACTATTAAATATTGGCGGTTTGTCAAAACTCTCTTGTTCTGCCACACTTAAAATTTTCATTCTTGGCATTATTGAGTCCTTTTTGAAATTATTAAAAACGTTCGTTTGTGAGAGTGGCAAATTTATAAAATTATCATTAACAAAAAATATAGCCTAAGACACTCTCACAAATCGTTCTTGATTTATATTCTCTGTTTCTCTATAGTTAACATGAGTTTCGATAATTGCAGGGAATAAAAATGTTAGTAGGTTACGCGCGCGTATCAAAAGAAGACCAAAATCTGAATTTTCAAATAAATGCTCTTAAAGAAATAAAGTGTGAGCGCATTTTTGAAGATAAAGCCTCCGGCACAAAATCAAATAGATCAGGCTTAGAAAATGCCTTATCTCATTTGCGTGAAGGAGATACATTAGTGGTTTGGAAGCTGGATCGTTTGGGAAGATCTGTAAAAGGATTAGTCGATTTGATTATCAAATTAGATGCAAAAAAAGTTCAGTTCAAAAGTATTACTGATGGTATTGATACAGCAACGACAGCAGGACTATTCTTTTTCCACATGATGGCTTCATTGGCTCAAATGGAGCGAGATCTAATAGCTGAACGCACAAAAGCAGGTCTGGATGCCGCACGTAAATTAGGGCGAGTTGGTGGAAGAAGGAGAAAAATGACACAAGGAAAAGTTGATGCTGCAAAAGAATTGTTTAAAAAACAAATTCCTCCCAAAGATATAGCTGAAGCCCTAAATGTATCTGTGCCCACATTGTACAGATGGCTACCTGCCTCAGATAGATAAAATTGATGCAATGAACATGCGGAAATTCTTGCTTGAACAGCACTGGAACGAATGCCTATAGGTTAAAATTGATTATTGCTCAACACAGGCAGCTAATAGTATAAGTTATACTCAGAAATAAATCTTTAAATAAGTGGCGCTTTAGGTACCTTTGTAGGAAAACACCCGAAACAGGTCAATATGGGTATCGAGAATATCTTTTTCCTTTGGTGGCGTTTTAACTTTAAGCGCACCATCCGTTCCAATAGTGACATGAGGGTTTTTTGTTGTCATGACATTTTGATTCGTTGTTTGAAATTGCGTTCTGATAACTTTTTGAAATTCCACTTCCAAGCTGCCAAACTTTTTAAATGTCAGTAATCCTGCTTTACTCAATAATTTATTCTGTTCTGTTTCCCAGATTTTCTTTGGAATCAGATAGTCATCAAAAGCTCTGTATTTGTATGAGTATTTCAGATTCAAGGCCCCGGATTTAATCCCTGAAGCAACATGCTCAAAGAGCAACACTTTATAGAGTGATATTCGCAATTTCTCTTGTTTGTCAAAAACCCTTGATTGTTTGTCTGGATCAAGAAAATCCAAGGGGGGACGAGTCAAGATGCCGTCTTTATTTTTATAATAGTTAATCGCTTCAATGGAACTTTTATTTGAGGTTAGTTCATCAAATTCAAGATGTTTAACGATGTCGGATACTCGATTCTGGAGCTTGATCGATTTAGACTCCAGGACGTCGTAATAATCTTCGTTTTTCGTGATCCGACTGGATTCCTTGCCAAAATCTTCCAATTTCTCTTGCAAGGAGATATATTCCATTTTTGGGTCGTTAAGAAGAAATTGTTTGACCACACCAACTTTCACTTCGTCTGACAGTTCCATATTTCGTACCGTTATCTCAATTTTTTCCAGGATATCGAGATACTTTGTCAGTTTTTGAGAAAGTTCAGCAATTCCTTGATGTCGAGACTTTCGTTCCTCATAATATTTTTCTTTATTGTCTCGAATACTACTGTTCAAAGCTGACTGAACTGTATGCATGAGAATCTCGATTATAATGTCGTTGAGCTGATAGAACTGATGAATGACAAAAGTCAAAAGAAGGATATGTTTTTTTTCTTCTCTTCGGTGCATCTGAAAAATTTTGGATTTGATGACTATTTGAGCGTAATACAGAACGATTTCAGAAGATAAACCCAATTTGCTAATGACGGGTTCGAGTTTCTGAAAAATGGTATGGAGAGATTGAAGGTCACTGATATTTTCTTTTATCCTGGACGGTTTTGTCGACTGGTTGCTCTGCTTGAGCAAGGTCAATCGATGTCTTTTGAGCTTTCGATCCTTTTTCTTTCCATCAAGATATTCTTCTTCCTTCAGTAGGTCATCGAGCATTTGTTGATCTTCCTCGGAGAGATTCCGCTGCACCAAGGAAACCAGGTTTTTTTCAAAATCTCTGAGTGTTTGCGTAATGATCTCAGCAATCGCATAGTAGGTGGGCGCTTCGGTTTTCTTGTATCGCAAAAAATCAACCAACGACAGAAACATGAGCCGTGGTTTGGTTTGTTTGGAACAAAGGATAAATGTCTCCTGTATCAGCAGTGTTTTGGCATCCTCATTAAACTTTTTCCACCCCAATTTTTTAAGAATGATTTCCTGGTGTCTCTCAAATGATCGCTCTTTATATTCCTCTAAACAAATATCTTTTAGCGACATTTCCAATCGACTTGTTACAAATTCAATGTCATTTTGATGAAATCGGTTTGCTACGAAAAATTTATTTACTGCTTTGAAATACCCAAGTTGAAGAACAAATCCGATCTTATTTGTTGGCGTTCTGAAACGTTCTAAAATTTCTCTTGTCCAAATGGCAACGGAGAAAAATTTCTTTCTCTGTTCACCATTAAATTCAGGGGGATTGTCAAAAACTCGGATTTCTTTCTGGCTAATGATCTTGAGATGAGTACCCATAGATTTAATGACTATGTAAGATGAGCGCGGCTTTACCAATTGGGACGTTGCGATGTCGCAAATAGGAATATAGCGTTGCCTTAGAAATGCTTAACTGCTTGCAGATCTGCTGAGCAGATAGTGTTTTTTCTTTGTAGAGCGTTTCGGCGGCACATGCCGTCGCTTCCGCTTCTCTGGACAATCCTTTGGGACGGCCTCCTTTTCGTCCTCGCGCTCTCGCAGCCTCAAGACCTGCCTTTGTTCGTTCACGGATAATATCCCGCTCAAATTCCGCAAGAGACGCAAAAATATTGAATATTAGTTTGCCATGCGGAGTCGTTGTATCAATCGGATCATTTAAACTGACCAAACCAACTTTTATCTCATTTAATTTATCCACTATTTCGACCAAATGCCGAAGTGATCGCCCAAGGCGATCCAGCTTCCAAATTGTAATGACATCTTTTGGGCGTACCTCAGATAACATTTTATTAAGATCTGGCCGATCCGTTTTGGCGCCACTGGCTATATCAACGAAGAGCCGTTCGCATCCTGATTTTTTTAAGGCATCCAATTGCAAATCAAGATTCTGACTCTGGGTGCTGATCCTTGCATATCCGTAATTCATGTTTACAAATCTCAACTATATAGGTGAAAAATAAACTATGATTAACTAAACGTGATAATTAAACCAGAATTAAGACAAAATAACAAGGAAAATGTTGAGGTAAGGAAGTCAAAAATAAGGGCCGTTTTAATGAACCAAATTTTTGAAGATAAGCAACTGGGTCTAATCCTATGAAGCTTTCCAACTAAATATAAAAATTTACCCAAGGTTTTCCTCCCAGTATCTGCCGGGAGATCTGTTACAAAATTATCGTTTTGCTGGGTGGATCAGATAAAGTATGAATGAAAAAAAACGGATGGAAAAATAGAATAAGAGGTGACACTCGAAGTGAAAAAATAGTAAGTTTTTCGAGGTATTGCGAGATAAAAAGATATCCGGTATGTTATCATTTGGTGTATCTTATTCTTTTATAAGATGATTTTAGGATATCTTTTTGGATATCATAAATGGCAAAATGATATCACTATTGACTTAACCCTAAGATTTATATGGTAAATTGCATGATATCATGAGGAATTTTAGATAAAAAGGAATTTTCAAGAATTGTATCTATGATTAACTTCTGAAGTGGTTGTGGTTATAAACAATCTAGTAAAAAAACAGGCATATCTCCAACAAATCAACACATGAAGATATGGTGGGAAGAGGCATTGCCTGGAAGACTGGAAACCTGTTCTGATTGAGGCAAATACTGAAATCAGGAAATAAAATGGATACCAGATCAACACAAAGAAAAATGACATCTATGACAGATTTCCCCTAAATGTGCAATTACACCCAGAATTCTAATTTCCTTATTACAAACTCAAAATCTTTTTCGTAAAATGTTTTTACTGAAAAAAATTTATTTACAGCTTTAAAGTATCCAAGTTGTAGGATGAAACCGATTTTATTAACAGGAGTTTTAAATCCTGCTAATGCTTCCTTTGCCCAAATAGGAGTGAGGAAAAACTTTTTTCTTTCTTCTCCATTAAATTTAGGAGGATTGTCAAATATTCGCACCTCTTTTGGAGTAATAATTTTGATATGAGTACTCATATAATCTCTTTATATAAACGGTCGTTTTAATTAGAATATATTCACAATGAAATATATGTTTTTATTGTAAAATATTATATAATAAAAGTGAAGTTTAACCTTTTAATTGTGAAAGACTTAAAATGGCCAGAACAATTGCCTATATTAGAGTGTCTACAGATGCTCAAGACTACAAAAACCAAAAGTTTGAAATCCTGTCATATTGTAATCAAAAGAAGTGGAAAGTAGACAAGTGGATAGAGCTGGAAATATCAAGCCGTCGTTCTACCAAAGAACGACGAATAGATGAACTGCTGGCTATATTGGAGGCAGACGACCGACTTATTGTCTCAGAGCTTTCCAGAATAGGTCGGAGTACCGGAGAGGTTATTGAGTTGGTAAATAAAATAACCACCCTAGAAGTAGAGTTGATAGCCATAAAACAGAATCTTTGTATAAATTACAAAAATGGTGGGGATATGGTTTCAAAAGTTATACTCACTGTTTTTTCTTTATTGGCAGAACTTGAACGGGATTTGATTTCTGAACGAACAAAAATAGCCTTGTCCAGAGCTAAAGCTGACGGAAAAAAGCTGGGAAGACCTAAAGGGGCTGGAAAATCAAAACTGGATGGAAAAGAGGCTGAAATACAGGAGCTTTTAAAGAAAGGGGTTACAAGAGCCAATATAGCTAAAATTTTAGGTGTGGCTTGGGGAACAATGGATAATTTTATTAAACGCAAAATTGATTGTCGTTGAGTAATACAAAATCCTATGTCCG
>JAJDBM010000061.1 GCA_029261355.1 Nitrospirales bacterium
TTCTCCAATCAGCCCTTTGTCGTTTGTGTCTTTGATAATCTCAAAGTCTTGAAACGTCACATCGCCGACTTTGACATCGCCATTCGACTGTCGTGCTTCAACGGTGCCAGAGAAGTTGGAAAAGTCCAAGGTATCGTCGCCGTCTTTCCCGTCTACCTCGAGCGTGCCAGTCGACAAGGCATAATTCGCGGCATCGAAGACTTCGTCGCCGCCGTTGGCATTGACGGTATCGTCATGTTCTGTTCCTTTAATCTTCTCGACCGCAAACAAATGGTCAGTGTCGCCATAACCGTCATCTGATACGACGATGGACTTATTGCCTTCTAGCTCCACACTTGCACTTAAATTAAAGGTGATCGTGATGCCATTTGGCGTCGTGCTTCCCCCGTCCCCTTTGGAGTAGTCCGCTGTATCCTCACCATACTCTGCCCCAGTAACTACACGATCCCCACCATGCAGCCAATCGTCCCCACTGCCTCCGTAGAGCGTGTCGTCACCTTCTCCACCCACCAAGATGTCCTTCCCCGCATTCCCATACAGCTGATCACTGTCTCCTTTGCCCAATACCATGTTGTTGTCGCGATTGCCCTTCATCTCATCGATGGTTCCCAATCCAACAAATAAACTCGTCGTGTTGGGTTCAGATGTTTCGTCACCGACCTCTGGCTCTTCCATCTGGACGATCAGCGCCTCAGTCCCTAAGGCAAAATCCATTCGGTTGATAACATTGGCATTAGCGATCGTGTTGTCGCCATACAATTGCTGCATCCCTTCAAGCAGTGCCGATGAGGACGGATCCTTCGTAAAGAAATCGCCCATAAAGAAGTCACTGAGTATCGCTTGCATTCCTTTGATCTCGACGGCTTTATTAGAATCTAGCCCACCTAGGTTCCAGAGCCCCTTTGACAAATCCGCTTTGAGAACCCGATCTCCACCGTACACACTAAGGAACCCTTTTTCTGGTTCTTTGTCTGTAGGTTGAGTGTAGTCCACTTTATTCAGGGCCATCTGTCCAGCAAACTGGACGATAGCCTCAGCTAAACGAGAATCAGCATTGGCATGTGCGGTAGGACTCCGGCCTTCTGTTATCTGTTTCCCTAATTCATTGGCATCATCAAACAAAGCCTTAATCCCGGCATTGCCAAAGACGAGTCCATTTCCTTGTCCGTCCTTTTCTAGTGCAGAATAGGCAATGGCGTCTCGCATTTTTGTATGTTGATCGCTAATGCCAGTTAGTTGGAGACTTCCAGCAGTTTCAGCTATCTCTGCATCAAATAGCGCATCAAACAACGGATTGATAATCGATTGAAACTGAAGCGCCTCTGTATTCTGGGAAAATTCTTCTTTGACATATTCCAATATGACAGCAAAGGAAACACTGTGGGCATCCGCTGGCCCAACGATGCTACCCATATTGGGAAGTAGATTTCCTAAAATGGCTGTCGAAGGTGTGCTCCCGAAGCGCACGGCGACTGCGACTTCTCCACTGGCATGCGCTCCTGTATAGGTTCCTGTGGAATGGGCACCAAGAGGCGGAAGGTCCGTTAAGGAAATTCCCATCGCGGTGAGTTGCTCTTCAGCATATTCCACGGTGTTGCGGAGGTCATTCGTCGGATGAGTCGAACCCGGTGGAAGTGTCGTATGCGTACTCGCCTCTGGAGTCCCCTTGAGAATACGATACTGATCAATCAGAGCTTGAAAATCCTGTAACGCGGGGAAGAATCCGATGGAGTCAAAACCAAGAGTTTCCTTGTCGTAGACACCCCCAACAAACCCAGCCAAAGCCCCGCCCAGGGAATGCCCTGTTAATTTAATGGGGGTTGCGCCGGAAGTCGCTTCAACTGCTTTGAAAAAGCTGGATGCCAAATGTACTTGGGCTTCGTCATAATCATCATTAATGGCAATGGGCAGATCGACAGACGGCAATTCATATAAAAAATTATCCGTGCCCCGATAGGAAATAATGGTTTCACCGTTCCACTCATAAGTCGACGCGTAGAAGTCAGCGGCTTGCCATTCGCCATACTCTGCAGAAGTTATGAGAGTCTCACGCTCAACAATACTGGCCGTACCAATTGAGTCACCATCGAGTAGAATTCCCGCATTATATTCACGGTTGTACGCATCCATAGAAAGGATTGCTAAGAACAAGTCATTTGACATTGGCATTAGGTAACTCCCATGTGAAATCGTTATTCATTAACTCCAGCTCCAGGGGAAAATTTCATTTACTCTTATTTTCCTTCCGACTCCGCCAATCCATAAAGTCACCTAGCCTAATACGCTGGTCTGGAGTTAGGTTTTTCTTTAAGAAGGGCATCTCCGATTTAGGAATTAACCGCTCAACCTTGTAATACCACTGCAACACACTCTCCACTCGCCCTTTGGTAACAGGTTTATTAGTAATTTCTAACGTAATGCGTTTTAGAAATACTCCTGTACCAAACGTAGCAGCCAGATTCTTTGGGTCCACTTTTTTTACTGTCTTAGGATCATTTATATCGGTAAAAGTCACGAGCATGGGATAGTCTTCTTGGTCAAGAGCACGAACCTCTTGTACATCGCCAATGACTCCAGCCCAGCCCTTTTCCGGCTGTGAGACCACTCCCCCAACAATGTCATGAAACACTTTTCCAGTTAAATACGCGTTATATGTCAACAGCGCAAACACGTATTGGTTATGAGGTAATTCAACCGCCACGGCCTCACCTCGCATGCTTAGATGCCGGGCAACATTATCCAATTGCATGGGTTCCCGAATACCCTTAACTATCATTTCCACCACGCTCGAACCTGTATATGCCTGCCCGTCGATCTCCACTTCGACAGTCATCTTTTGGTGCCAGGAATAGGTGGGAAAGAAATACAGCCAAAATCCCAATACACCCACAGCCAACAGAATGACAATGATCCCAATCTTCTTCATACAGCCACTCTTGTACTGACTACATCTTCTCTTACAAAATGCATCTTCACGTGCCTCCCTGCCGTGAATTATTATTGAGTTTGAAGCTCTTATAAACCAAAACTGCGCGTTACCTTTCCGACTGACTCTCTGCAGCAACTGGTTCTGCTCCCATCTTCTTCAACAGCTCCGGATCAACCAGACGTGTGACGAGTGGATGAATCCGTATCTCATCTTGCTTGGCCACCTGACGAAAATTCGTGAGTACCGATGCTCACATCGTCTTGACCATCATTCTTCACATTCTCCGGCAGCAGATACCGAATAGCCGATTTCATGTTGTGTATTGGTACCGTTGTACATCACGTCCGCTCCGATATCTCGAGTAACAACAGACCTCTTGGAGGGGGCGGTGGCGCGGTCGCAGAGATTCGTCTCGTTGTCGGTTGGGGGGAATCAGGGAATAATCCGGTGGTACGTGGACCATCACGAACACGTGAACACAAGCCATGGCCAACTCAAATCTGAATGATCTATGCCAGGGATGTGCACTCGTCAGTATCTAGAAAACTTCATACTCAAAGACCTATTGCCCATTTTTACGAACTTTGCCTTGTTCGATTCCTTCTGTTTTTTGTGCATCCGACCAATCAGGCAGGCGTCGAAGGTGAGGAGAAGCGGTGAGCACCAACTGGACGCGAGAGGTCACATGCAGTTTTCGATAGATATTGGTGAGATGATATTTCACCGTTCCTACTTTGATGTGCAACCGACGTGCAATCGCTTGATTCGATCGCCCCTCGACAACTTCGTTGAGAATGCTTTGCTCTCTGAGTGAGAGCAAGGTCTCTGTGGGAGTTGGGGAAGTGGGTCGAGCTGTTATTTGACTAACCGGCCGATGACATTTGTCAATTGCTGGATAATCATTCACCAAACCGATGACATATTCAATCCCAGGAATAAATCGGATACAGACAGGGTAAATTTTTGTTCCCTCTATTAATTCAATCCATAGATGGGAGGGCTTTTGGTCATTCAATCCTTGCTGAATGTTCTCGATGACCAACGTCGCGGCTTCCTCTGACAGGACGTCATGGACCCGCTTGCCTTTATTCTCTGCGCCACCAAGAAAGTGGCCATGGATCGGGTTGGGAAACAGACAATCCACATAGGTTCCGTTCACATCCCAAATAAACACTTTATTGGGAAATGGCCTTTCGAGAGCCTGCCAACCCGATATGGGGTCAACTAGATTCGTCATGGCCAATGGATTTCTAATATGGCTATTCATTGCGTCTCCAAGCGATCTGACATTGTAGAATTCTCCTCAGCCTTGAGAGTTTCACGACGACATGGTGACAACGATCAACATAGGTGCGTTTGGGTCTGCAGATGGCCCCCACATTCAACCAGTACGAGGGATCACGAACAATCAACGGAGGACTGGACCTCGAATCCAGCGGATGCCTCCGCTGTCACTAACACGTCAGTCCAATCCAAACCATGTCATACTGACGTCTCAAGAATATTTCATGGGAAAAGCCATTTGATTGGAGAGCCTATATCCCACATTGTCAGTCTGTGCCCGTTGGATCATCCCTCGTTTATTATTCCTGGCCAGGACATTGAGGCACTGTGGAAGCAACTTTGATGCTACAAAGCACTGAGATACTGATCCCTATGAAAATACGGGGAAAAGGTGCAAAAAATGCAAATGGAGAAGAGACTGTCTGAGCCTCAGAAGAGAGAAGAACTGTATACTGATCACACATAGTGACAACAGTGTTGACACTTCACGGTAGGAAAAGTGGACAAACCGAAAATCCAGGCACGCAGCCCATCATCTCACTGGGTGCTCATCTCTTACGGTGGGATTATTCCGGCCCCTATCCTCACTCCCGATTGACGCCGACGTTGCCGAGCGCGAAGAGATTTCCTGAAGTCTTGCCGCAGATCAGTCTCGACGACAGATTGCGCTTCGAATCGAGAATCCACCTTCCACAATGCATCACGAGATGGCCCAAAAGGCACAGAGCACCCTGGCTATTCATGAGCAGCCTTGCACTAAAGACCAAGCCAGAATCGTCGGCATATCTCATCATTCAAATGGTAGGAATAAGTAGGAGAAATGGAACGGTCAAAAAGAACCCTAAAATCTCAATTATACGCATGCAAGAAATGACGACATGCGGGAGCAAGGTCCCATTCTATAGGTGTCGTCTCTCCGTGATGTACGCCCCATACGCTACAAAACATACACCAACCAATAATTAGTCTGATCTCAATTCATGGTACCGTATGACCCGGCCAATACTCGGTCACACCGAAACATCCTCGAAGTCTTTCGACTACGCTCCTAAACATTCTATGAAACATATGGGTAACGAGACGTATTTCTGGCACGTTATCTGGTGATAGTAATTTGTGACCAGTTCGCTTCGGGAATTTGCAAAATCTGGTCATTGGTCGGCACCGACCAGCAAAGATGATGTATTTGGTAGGGGTAGTGCTGACATCGGCGTAGAGTGCCGCAGGCGGTGCGACAACAGAATCGAGTTATTGATCTCCAAGGCCGTGGAAGACAAGCAGACCAGCTTGTCGATTCATTTTTCTGTTCACGTTAGCCAGTGGTAAGGAGGCAGGCTCAATAATTAGGGTGTATGATTGAGAGCACGCACCGAACCTGCCCCCAAGAATGAACGACACTTCTCAGGGGTGTCAATTGTACTGGCTCCTATTGGCAGTGAGCTCTATCGTCCCTTCAAGAAATGAATTTCTTTTGATCGATTGTCTGTAGCAGGATTCCTGTTCTTCTCATCTAGCCTTTCTTCAGCCACTCCCGCATTGTCTATTGATCCCGATCATGAGCATTCAATTAACCAGAAAATACAAATGATCGGATGCCGACTCTTCTACTTTTTACCTTTAGGTAAAATCGCATCCTTCGCAGCTTTCGCGACTCGAAATTTCAGGACTTTCTTCGCCGATATTTTAATTGCTTCACCCGTTTGGGGATTCCGTCCCGTTCGAGCTTTCCGATGTTGCACCACTAACTTACCAATCCCTGGGAACGTGAACCCGTCTTTCGCACCTTTGTACGCCAGCTCCGTTAATTCTTTGAGAATCTCATCCATCGCTTTTTTGGTGAGATCGTGTTTGTCAGCCAGTTTCGCAATCAGCTGCGATTTCGTTAACGCTTTACCCATCCGTGGCTCCCTTTCGTTACAGTGTTGACGCGCCATTCATCTGTCTGCTGGTTGTACCGTGAATTGTCAAAAATTGCAATAAGTTCAAGACGACAAGACGTCCATCATCGTGCCCTGAGATGTCCAGACATTCTCTCTTTTTTCGAACCAGCACTCATTTTGCTCTTTCATCATCAAACGCAAACACGAAACACCCAAACGGATAGAATTTTACTGCATCCCATCGGTCTGGACTCCATCCAGTAATTCACGATTGAGGACACACTACGGGTCGAAATGAACTGCGAATCCGGAGGATTGTCGAGAAGGCCCCCATCCCCTCGCCGAGCGGATTGAAACAGACCTTCGCTTTCGTCGACGGTATAAGCCATTCGGATGACATAAACCCAGACAGACATTCTCCACTGATATCGTCGAGTTAGTCCTGACCGACTATGAACACAATCGTCGTCGCTCGATCAAGTCAGCGAGAGGACTCCAGAAGTTTTAGCAGAACGTTGCCGAATCACTCCTCGCCGACCCTCTTGCTTCAGATCTCCTCACACAATGGACAACCACATGAATTCGTAATCAGCAGATCTCCACCAGTCGCATTAATCGATGGATGAGCTTTCTGTTAGAAGAGTATCGAGTGACCCTCAATTCAGAGCCTTCCAACGCTTCACAAATCCCCCATTGGAAACACCTCAAAGAACCACCCCCACGAACAGGCTTTCGTGAGTGGGTAGAATTCGTTCGGGTACGGGAGACGCTCCCTCTCCCCATGCCAGGCTTGTCGTCACGAGCTGTTCATAGACGGGCATGCGTACTGGGAGAGTCATGCCCCTTACCTGAGGGCATGTCACGTTTGACTGGTGCAAGAAGACCATTACAATGGAACTATCGGGGAATGACACGAAGACAGGTGAACCGCGCATGGTGAGCATGGGCGAAGATTTGTACTACACAATGTCATCCTGGTATAAAGACACTCAAGCACAGTATCCCCGATGCGACTGGATCACGCACTACAAGGAGCTTCGCCTGAAGAGCATTTGCGTGGCTTAGCAACTGGCTGATGTCAGCGCTAGACTAGAATGCTGGGGGAAATCCCATGAACGGTATGACCTCAAACATCGGGATCACGGAGCTCTACTCCATGACTTTCGCCGAACGGCACTACGCAATCTTGTTCGGGCTAGAGTCCCAGAACAAATGGCCATGAAAAATATGGGACACACATTTGGGACGGTCTTCAACCGTTATAAAACCATCAATGTCGAGGACCTTATGGAGGCCAGCCGCAAGGTTGTCCATCTGCATGAACAGCACGTGGCTATTCCAGGGCCTGGACATGTGGTGGACACTTCTCCGAAGAACAATGTATAAACCCCTGTAAGCTGGTGTAGCTCAGTTGGTAGAGCAGCGGTTTTGTAAACCGCAGGTCGCAGGTTCGATCCCTGTCACCAGCTCCATTCTTTCTTTTTTCAGTTTCAGAACGGGAAATCCCAGCTGACTACCGATTCTCTCCAAAACGAGAATTTCCCACCCTCCACCTCAATCAACTTGTTTTTAAACAAACAAAAAGCCTCAGATCAGTTGATCAGAGGCTCTTGTATAACTTTAATCTATGTAGAAGGAGACTAGCTTGTCTTGCTAGCCCACTTTCGATAGCCAATCAACCCGAGTAAGCCTGTACCCATGAGCAACATGGCGGAGGGGGGTTGGAACAGAAGCCGGAGCAACTGCCCAATCGCCTTCGTCAAATGAAATTGTTCCAAGACCAGACGCCTGCGCAGCACCCCTACCGAAAAAAGATAGATTGCGGGGTTGAGCTGTAATGCCACTCGCACGTACAACATCAGGAATTGGTCCTGAGCTGTCAAAGGTAAAAGATGAGGTTGTTACCAAGTCATTCAAGTCCCACGTTTGAATAGGAGAACCTCCTGCAACGGGTGTTACCGAAAAGTCAAAGGCTGTGATCGTAGAATGGACAATGGGTTGGAAGATAGAACCATTAAAAAGTACATCATCCATCGTAAAGGATCCACTAAATTCGTTTACGCCATTTGACCCAAAGTAATTGAATGTCACAGGAGCCGCCCAACCTGGCGCCGCGATCACCAACACAACCACCACACCAAGTATGATCGCTTTCAATTTACACATTATCAATTCTCCATGTTGAGTATGAATCCATGTCGAGACGACAGTAGCAATTTGGTTACTCAATCACAAGAGAGAAATCCTGACAGCCTCGTAATTGATTAATAAGTACGCACACAAACCAAAAGCCCCTCATCGTATGACAAGCGGCTTGGATATACTGAGCTTAATTGTGTGTATATTAACTATTCTTCGTACTCCACTTACAATAACCAATCAGTCCAAGTAAGCCTGTCCCCATTAACAGGAATGCTGATGGAGTTGGGACGGCGTGTGGTGCAGGTGTAATATCAACAGTGAGACGAGAACAATCTCCTACATCGCAGATCATTAATATCTCATTGTTTGTATATGTAATCTGATTTGGTCCAGTCAGAAGTGCACTGACTGAACCCAGTTGAACAGTGTTTCCTAGAATGTCAAAGTCCGATAGTATGCTCTGAATTGGGGTCGTTGGGGAATCAACCCAGGTTAATCCGTCGATGACAATATCGAAGACGGATGGGACATCAGACCATGCCCAGTTATTAATTCCACTAAGATTCGCGTGAGAAAATACGATACTCGATGCTGAGATATCGATATTGATGTTGTCATCGGTTCCGCCTGGATCATCCATTAGCGTACATTCAACACCTGCACCAACCTCAATATTCATACAGTTGCCGTGTGGTGAGGTAATGTCAACGAAACTACCGATCAATGACGCTTGCGCAGGCACCACAATACTTAGAACAAACACCGCACCCAGTATCAACGCTTTCAATTTACGCATTTGAAACCTCCAAACCTAAACGAACGATGTGAAGGGGAAAACCATAACAATACTGACAACTTTCCACAACACACCCGTCCACTATGCACACAAACAAAAAGCCTCTCATCGTGTGACAAAGGTCTCTTGGTAATGCCTATATCTATGTTTGGATTATGGCTTGTTCTTGGTGTACTTACGATACCCGATCAAGCCAAATAAGCCTGTACCCATTAACAAAAACGCTGATGGGGTTGGGACGGGTGTCATATCTGATGTTATAAGGTCAATTCTCAATACCTCATCGCCAAAGAGTTCAAAGGCACCCCGAGCAGCTGACGTTTCAATTGCATGGTTGGAAAATGTCACATCCTCGGGACCAAAATTTCTTCCACCACTCACTGTTACCCCCGTGATTACCCCAAATGGATTTCCAACCCAATCGAGAGATGATATCCTCAACGACCTAAGATGTGCGCCAGTAGCGACGTTACTGCCCCAGTTGGTCCCTACTAGATTTCCTGTATAGACAGGTATGATAGTAATCCCGCTTTCATCGATGTCGACGTTGTATTGTTCTTGGGGACTGGCCGTTAACGTAAAGTCAATCCCTGGCCCAACAAGAATGTCGCTTCCCGGTGATAGATTTCTAAATTCGACTCCAAAACCCTCATAGTCTATCCTATCCCCAATCAACGACGCCTGCGCAGGCACCACAATACCTAGAACAACCACCACACCAAGTATCAACGTTTTCAATTTACACATGATGAACCTCCTTAGATAAGGACGAGAGAAGTGTATGATCCTAGCAAATCACTGCTTATCCCACAAACACGCATAGCGAAGGCTGATTGGTGGGTGATAGGGAAAGACAACAGAGATGAGTAGTCAGGGTGTTCTATACGCCAGGAAGGAAGTGAAAGGTCTCACCCGCTCGCGACTAGAATAGTAAACTTTCAAAGTCATCAAAAATTCCCCAGTTTTTCGATGACTCCTAACGTGTGTTTGTGAGTCTCGTTTTTTGGGGTGAGGGTGGGTCTATTGGATTTTGTGGAAAGTTGAATGAGGACAGAATTTTTCAAGCGAAAGTGGGGTGAATAACCTCTCATCCCCTACCCTGCTCAGCCTCAGAGTACGTGTAACCTTTTTCTCTCACACCCGTCACATTCTATGCAATGAGATGCAATCCTGAGAAGTGGCTAATCCAGCCATGTATCAAGGTAATCCTTTGTTTTATGGGGGTTGGAAGAGGTCGTCGATATTGGTGCATCTAGGTTTTGTAAACCGCAGGTCGCAGGTTCGATCCCTGTCACCGGCTCCAGATTATCTCGGAAGTATGTTGTCCTGCTGCGTTTTTTGGAAAACTCCCCCCCACCTACAACAATCAAATCATAGCTCAGCCTGAGCAGTCATTCAGACTGTCTGAATGCAACCCAAGACCTAAATAACTACGCACTCGTATTACGGCCCTAGCCCGACAAATAAAACCGTGCTCTTTTCATATTGGGTATGGTCCATTTGCACATCTCTTCTATAGGTGCGAAGATGAATGGTGGCTGAAGTGACCATAGATATCAGCATGCTGAGAAACACGTCATGGGACAACCTGCCCTTCACAAACGTTCACTCCTGCAATTATTCGCTCAGACTCAACGACATCACATCCCCTCAATGCTACCTCTAGGTCAATCAATCAAGAATCAGCAAGGCTTTACCTATTTAATGGTCATGTTTTTTGTCGTGATGATTGGCATCTCTTTAATGACCATTGGACAACAATGGTCAGTGACGATGAAGCGCGATCGGGAAGCTGAGCTGTATTTTCGGGGAACACGAATTCAACATGCCATTGAACAATATGCTGCAGACCATACGGTCCAAAAAGGCACTCGTCCCAATAAATATCCCTTGACGCTGAAAGACCTTACGAAAAAACCTAAACGCTTTCTCCAAACTATCTACAAGGATCCCATGACAGGCGAAGATTTTGAGCTGATTAAAACAAAGGGAGAAATACGTGGCGTGAAAAGTACCAGTCAGGATAAGCCATTTGATCAAATCAACTTTAAGGGAGCTGCCACCTATAGTTCCATTCGATTTGAAGCCACCGGCGCAGCATCTGGGACTGGGGATTGCCGGGCAAGTCTTGATAGTCCATTTGGCGATCCCAGTTGCCAAAAAAATACTCCTGCAAGTCCTTCAGGCAGCACACCGGAATCGCCAACGACTCCTTCGTCGCCGAATACCCCCTCCAACTCGTAACGTGTCACACCGATGATCCTTCCTCTTCACACCTACCGACACGACTCTCCCACTTCACGGACTCGTACTTATTCTTCATGAACAAGATTCATGCAGTTCGGTCTCACGTAGGGGAGAAAACTTAATGTCAGGAGAAAATTATTCCGATAAAAAGACAAGTTAGAACTGGTTGGAAAAGATTCTAGCCTGACAAGGGTAAGTATGGTACGTTATTTTAGAATACGAGTAAATTTCGCTTAATCTGCCTCTTTCATTTATTCATAATCAGCGATCGTCACCCATGAAACATTTTACCTCTCGCATTGCTCTGATTTGGCCATATGTCCTCATAGTCATCATTTCCTTCCTCCTTACATCCTGTTCGCTCCCTCACCACGTCCAACTTGCAGAAGATATGATTGCCCAGGGGAATTGGGATGGTGCCGTTGCTTCCTATCGTGAGGCCATTCGCGACGATCCATTTAATGATGAACTTCTCGAGAAACTCTCTGATGCCAAAGGTCGGGCTGCCGAGGTTCACTACACAAACGGAAGAAAATGGCTCAAGAAACATCAATTGCCAGAAGCTTCTCAAGCCTTCCAAATGGCCTTAGGATTAGCGCCGCAACAACCAGAATATCAGGCAGCCTTGTCAGATGTCCTGCGGATGAAAGATGCCCAAACCGCTCTACGTGACGGGAAAAAACTCCAAAGCCTCGGACAACTTGACGCCGCCTTGCTTCAATATGAACGAGCGATCGAACTCGACCCGAGCTTAACTGAAGCATTAGCCGGCATCACGGCCATTGCTCAACAACAGCAAAAACAGAAATCCATTGGTGGTTCAGCCGAACCGGTAACCTTACGATTTCAGAACACCAGGCTCAAACAAGTCTTTGAAATTTTGGCCAGAACAGCCAAAATTGATATTTTATTCGACAAAGATGTACGAGATGACCTCGTTACGATCTTCACGCGTGATACCCCATTTGATGAAGCCCTCTCCCTTATCTTGAATACCAACCAGCTCTTTGCCAAACGAGTCAGCGAGGATACGTTACTCATTGTTCCTGACACGAAACAAAAACGCGAACAATACCAAGATTTAAAAATTCGTACGTTCTACCTGTCCAATGCCAAAGCCAAAGACATGGCGAACTTGCTTCGAACCATCCTCGAAACCAAACGTGTGTATGTCAATGAACCACTCAATACCGTTGTTATCCGTGATGAACCAGCGAAATTGATGTTGGCCCACAACATTATCCAGGCCAATGACCGTGGAAATGCTGAAGTCCTCTTTGATGTTGAAGTTCTCGAAGTCAACCGAACGAAGACCAAACGCATCGGCCTCAACTTTGCCAAGCAAGCTGGGTTAGGCGCATTCGCCCCTGGAACCACAGGGTTCGGGACGGCACTCCAAACCTTTAATTTTCGAGAGCTCGTGAATATTGGACCGGATTCCTATCTCTTTACGTTCCCCGGCAGCATACTTCTGGATTTCTTCAAACAGGAATCTGATGCCAAAACATTGGCCGCACCAAAAATTCGAGTGCTGAATAATGAAAAGGCCTCCATTAATATTGGCGACAAGCAACCAATTCTGCTTTCAACCAGTAATGTCTTACCTGGCCAACCGAGTACTGGCGGCACCGGCACGACATCTACCGTAACGTCAATTGAATTTAAAGACACTGGAATCAAGTTGACCGTTGAACCCACGATTCATTTGAATAATGAAATTTCTTTACGATTACAGATTGAAGTCACCCGATTAGGCGACAGAGTCATCCTACAATCCAATCCTGAAATATCGCAGTTTCGATTTGGTACCCGTACCGCCGATACGGCCTTAAGCTTAAAAGATGGTGAGACGGTGGTTTTGGCGGGACTCCTTCAAGAAGAGGACAGAAAGACTCGCGAGTCAGTACCTGGCGTTGATGATATCCCCGTATTGGGCGACCTCTTCAGTAATTCGGAGACTAGCAAGGTGACAACAGAAGTCATCCTCGTCATTACAGCTCATATTGTTAACAGTGTCTTACCTGTCGATTTAGCCAAGCAAACCTTGTGGTCAGGCACTGCCAAGCATTACGACACGAAACCGTTATTTGCTGAACAGCAAGCCGCGTTACCTGTTCTTCTTGACAATACCAACCTAGAAGCACCCACTCCTGATACGCCAGGCTCAGACAGGCCGGGGCCAGATAACCGGGGACCAAATACACGAGGCCCAGATACTCGCCCAGGTCTTGCGCCGCAAGGGAATTCTGGGAGTCCTGGACCCATGGGGTCTAAAAGTCCGAACAATCCTCCATCACCCAACTCGTCTCCGACCGGTGGACCTCCTGGCTCCTTGAGCCCCTCGCAACCATCTTCAGCGGCGACACGATTATCCATCACCCCTCCGGCTATTTCGACTCAAGTGGGCAAAGAAGTGCGCATTGACCTCACTGGACATGATGTGTCCTCTGTCGAAAGAACTAATATGACGGTCACCTATAACCCAGAAATCCTTGAGTTTGGCCAAGTGTTAGAAGGGGAACTCTGGACAGAACAGCACGTCCAGCCTCGATTAACGTTCTCAGCCGTCCCCAATAGCGGAAAAGTTGTGATTCAAATCGGCAAACCCGGGGAAACCGTAACGGGCACGGGCCCATTAGCGACACTTGTCTTTACAGCGAAGGCAGAAGGAAAGGCTGCCTTACAGATCCAACGTTCATCGTTCGTGGATTCTGATGGAACACCAATTCCAGTGACGACACAGCATGGGCGGGTCTGGGTACAATAGATTACAATCGTCTGACGGTGTGACGTTCATTGAACTCTTAGTCACACTCGCGATTATTTTTATTCTAGCATCTGTGGCATTACCCATTACCAAGGTCACCACCAAACGCTCTCAGGAATTGGAGCTTCGACAAACATTACGAACCGTTCGCACGGCCATTGATACCTTTCGAAAAGATTGGGCTAGAGATGGCGACACGCTCCTCGGTCCACTCTGTGTTAAGAATCAATTGACGTGTAAGGAAAGCACTGGAGTCAGTGGGTATCCAAAGTCATTAGAGCAATTATTGAAAGTTGAGTTATCTGGTGGAGAAGCCCAAGTATCAGAATCGAGCAGTATTCGTCGATATTTACGACGAATACCCATTGATCCTCTGACAGGGACCGATGAATGGGGCATCCGCTGTTATCAAGATGAGCCAGATGTTGACCGATGGTGCGGAGAGGATGTCTTTGACATTTATTCAATCAGCCCTCGCACGGCACTGGATAAAACAAAATATCGTGACTGGTAATGAAACATTTTTCACTCAAGCATCACGGTGGCTTTTCTCTCTTGGAGCTTATGATTGTCGTCTCGATTGCGGCAATCCTCGTGACATTGGCGGTGCCCTCATTTCAGAAGTCTTCCCTCAAAGCCAGAGAGGCGGCCTTAAAACAGAATCTGTTCACGATGAGATCGATACTCGATCAATTTTATGCTGATCGAGGGAACTATCCATCCTCATTAGAAGAACTGGTGACCGAACAATACATTCGCCAAATCCCGATCGACCCCTTCACCAAAGATTCGTCAACATGGGAAGAGGTTCTAGAGGAAACAGACAGTGAAGACGATACACCAGCAGGGGTTTTTGATATTCATAGCGGTAGTGACCTGACTACATACGACGGTACGCCTTATAAGGAATGGTAAAACTTATGCGACACCTTTCATTCATTCATCAACCATTTATCACCCTCATCGTTTGTCTTCTTGGGACTATTGGCTGCAGCCACTACCCCGCAACGGCCAATGATGAGGTGGGAGCCATGCCTCTCGTTGAGACGCAAGATGTTCTCATACGCGAAGCTCGAGCTGAGAGCAATTCGTTACGTTCAGAATTAGCGGCCATCAAAATTTCCGCGGCCAAACAACTCGCGCAATTGCACTCAGCCCTGGAACAAGCCAAGAGCTTACAAGCACGTGAAGAGAACATGGGCTCTTCCATTCAACAGGTGCAAGCCAACTTGCTCACGGCTGAAACCGAGCGGGACCGACTCCAACAAGAAAACTCTATGTTACAAGCTCAGTCTGCGTCTCTTCCCGGTATCCAACAGCTACAAACTGAGGTTCACATGATTCAAGATGCCGTCCATCAAATAGCGGTAAGCATGGAAACCCTCATGACCGAAGTCACGCTTATCAAGCAAGACGTCAGTCAATCTCGACGGCAAGCGAGAAGTCGAACGGCTAGCCTTTCGGCATTTTCCATGACGACTCCTCCACCAGCCATGGCCAACGCCGAACCTTGGGTCGTCAAGCCTGGTGATACCTTATGGCAGATATCGCTTGAACGAAATATATCAATTGATTCGTTAATGGCAATGAACCAGCTATCATCAGATCTCATTGTCGAAGGTCAAACATTACACGTTCCTGCCCTGATGGCTCAACACACTGAACAGACGGCGGCACCTCATCGCACGGCCAAACCTGAGTCGGCCCCCAGTGAATAGTCAGGGGCCTAAAGCGATGTTCACATTTTCCTTGTTGATTTGACCGGTTCGAATGATAATACCCAGTGCCACTATTTCGTTACAGAGCAGCCCGACCTGACGGAAGTATCTTTGAGGATTCGACGGAAGATGATAATGAACGTGCCTTGCGTACAAGACTCGAATCGCAAGGGATTCTTATCCTCGAACTGAATGGAAAAGGAAGCCAAACAACTAGCACTCTCTTCCAACGTAAACAGAAGCCACTTTCGCTCAGAGAGTTTTTAGTTTTCAATCAAGAGTTTTTGGCCCTCATTAAATCTGGACTCCCCATGTTGCGCAGTTTCGATCTCCTGGCAGAACGCGCCGACAAGGGAGGGTTTCAGCAAGCACTGATTAATCTTCGTGAAGAAATACGCGGTGGGTCATCTATTTCTGATGCTATGCGCAACTACCCCACATACTTCCCAGAATTGTATCAAGCCTCTATCCGCTCAGGCGAACAGTCAGGGAATCTGCCTGAAGTGCTTCAGCGCTACATCCAATATATTAAACTCCTCATTAGTGTACGAGAAAAAGTCGTCAAGGCGTTGGCCTACCCTTCCTTTTTAGTCGTGTTTGGGTTTTCCGTTGTCGGATTTTTATTGGCCTATGTGATGCCAATTTTTGCAGAAGTCTATGCAGAAAGTAATACCGAACTTCCTGCCGCCACCCAATTACTCCTGAATACCATCAACTATGCCAGCATATGGGTGCCTTGGGCACTCATCGGACTCATTGGAGGAGGAGCACTCTTTCATCTCTGGTGGAAAACACCCAATGGCAAAATGCAAACACATCGATGGATACTTCGCATTCCGATGTTGGGTGACGTTGTGCTCAAAAATCAAGTGATTCGTTTCACACGCACACTCTCTACCATCCTTGCTGGAGGAATTCCATTATTATCGGCGCTAGAAGTGACAGCCCAAGGGATGACCAATAAAGTCTTTACGCATGCCTTAGCCGAGACAATCAGTTCAGTTCGCGATGGGAGAAGCCTGTCATTAGCGTTAAGGCACGAAGCCTTTCTCCCCCGATTAACGATTGAAATGATAGAAGTTGGTGAAACCACCGGCTCGCTGGAAACCATGTTGCTTGAAGTGGCCGAATTTCATGAAGGAGAGTTAGACCTTCAACTCTCCCGGTTAACCACATGGATTGAGCCACTCCTCTTGCTCGGAATGGGCATCCTGGTTGGAGGCATCGTGATCATCATGTATTTACCCATCTTTAATCTAGCCGGTGCCGTGTAGGGCCTTCGAAACCTCTATGCCAACGCCACTCAAACGCATGTCCCTCGAGGGAATTTTAGTCAAGCGCGGCCTGCTTACTGATGAAAAAATTGAGCAGCTCGTCACCCAAGCACTTGAGACCCATCGCCCCTTAAAAACCCTCCTCTTAGAAGAAGAAGTTATTTCCGAAGAACCGATGGCTGAAGCCTTAGCCGACCAATATGGCTTACCCTACGATCCGCTTCATGAATTTCATGTCGATCCAGAATTCTTCGAAACGATTCCTGTTGAATGGATGCATCGCTTTCCATTTGTCCCCCTCTCTCAAGATCAAGGCGTGTTACGCATTGCCATTCCCAATCCCCAAGATGTGCGAGTTCTCGATGAAGTCGAACTCTTTTTAGGTTGCGAGCTTCAACTGGTGGTCTCGACGCATACCGCAATTAACGAGGCATTAAGTGCCAGTGAGGGAAACAAGCAAGTTCTATCACGAATCCAAGCCGAACTCGACCCTGTCTTGATCAAAGAAGATGAAAAAGGTGAAGAAATCCTCTCCGTTGAGCAGATTACCAAAGACCAAAGCCCCGTGGTGAAATTGGTGAATACGATTATTTTGAGCGCCTTGCAAAAACAATCCAGTGACATACATATCGAAGCAAATGAACAAGTACTCCAAGTCAAATTTCGAATCGATGGTGTCCTCTATAATGCCATGGAGCCGTTATCCAGTTCTTTACATGCCCCCTTGATCTCTCGATTAAAAATTATGTCAGAACTGGACATTGCGGAGCGACGTATTCCGCAAGATGGGCGATTTAAATTACATGTCGAGAAACGAACGGTCGACTTTCGTGTCTCCATCCTCCCAAGTGTCTTCGGCGAATCGGTTGTCATCCGTATTTTAGATAAACAACATATCGCCACCGGGGCACAAGGATTACGCCTCGATGTCCTCGGGTTCAATCCAGAAGATTTACGACGTTTTCGTCGTGCGATCACACGACCATACGGCATGGCCTTGGTCACCGGCCCCACTGGAAGCGGAAAAACTACGACCTTGTATGGGGCCCTCAATGAAGTCCATACCGTTGAAGACAAGATCATCACCATCGAAGACCCTGTTGAATATCAATTAAAAGGTATTGTACAAATCCCCGTCAATGAAAAAAAAGGATTGACCTTTGCTCGCGGCCTGCGTTCGATCTTACGTCATGATCCTGACAAAATTATGGTCGGTGAAATTCGAGATATGGAAACTGCACAAATTGCCATTCAGTCAGCACTCACGGGTCATCTTGTTTTTACCACGGTTCATGCCAACAATGCCTTTGACGTGATTAGCCGCTTTGTAAATATGGGCATCGAACCCTACAACTTCGTAGCATCTCTCAGCTGTATCCTTGCCCAGCGATTGGTTCGAGCCATCTGTCCCTTTTGTAAAGTTCCGATTGAGGTTACCCCGGAGCTGTGCGAGGAATCAGGTCTTGATTATGAAAAGGTGAAGCTTGAAACCTTATACGAAGGCAAAGGCTGTCACGAATGTCATGGACTGGGGTTTAAAGGAAGAAAAGGCATAACAGAGTTTCTTGACATGACCGACTCTATTAAAGAAATGATTCTGGCTGGAAAAACCGGATCAGAAATTCGCATTGCCGCCATGGCTCAAGGCCTTACCACGCTTCGCCAATCTGCGGTACAAAAGGTTTTTCGTGGAGAGACAACACTCAAGGAGATTAACCGGGTCACTCCGGTCGATGACTTCGCATGATCTTATTTCCCATGACCAAAGCCAATGTCGGGCTATCAATCACGCGAGACTCCCTATGTCTTGCGACCATGAAACGAGGCCTTGGAGGAATACGCTGCCGACATATTGCCGAGCAACAACTTCCACCCGATATGCTTCGTCTCTCCCCGACTAAATTGAATATCAGCAATCAACCAGAGTTTAGCGACTACCTCCGTACTCTGTTAAAAGGAGTGAAGCAACCTCAGCCCGTTGCACTCTCGCTACCTGACCTCTGTGGTCGAACCGCCATTCTGACGTTTTCGAATTTTCCAAGCAAAAAATCCGAACAAGACTCGATCGTGCAATGGAGATTCCAACAGGACATGAATTTGTCCACAGACAAAGCGCGCTTCTCCTACTGTATTTTCCCTCCTTCCTCCAAACAACCTGGTCCAACCCATGTCCTGGCGACGGCCATTCAACGTGATATCATTGAACAATACGAGCAAGTCTGCCTTGAATGCGGCCTACTCCCTCACTCAGTAGGACTTGCTGGCTTAGATGTATTTGAATTCTACCGATCACAGGTCCTTGAATTCAGTCGAGGAAGCCAACCACAAATTCATGATGTGAGTCAGGAATGTCTCTTCCTCTATTTAGCGGACTGGGGGTTTTCCTTTATGGCCTTTCGCCAAGGCTATCCAGTCTTTGCGCGAATCAAAGCCCTACCCATCCCACGACCACAACGTGAGGATTCAGAAGAATCAGATGAATCACAACGAAATACTCTAGAGGGACGCTCTGCCTCTCCGTTTGGTCAAGATCGGTATTCCTCTACAGATAGCACCAATGTCGCCAATGAACTCGTGGCCACATTACAGTATTACTTTGAAACGCTCCAACCTCCTCGAGTCGAAGCTGCGAGCATTCCCTTATACTTTGCCGAAGGATTACGGCAAGGAAAGACGCTCTTCCCTGAAGAGACCAGGATTCAAGAAATGCTGAGGTCAAGCCTCTCGCATCCGCCGAACTTAACCATGACCACATTTACGGATAAACTCTCTCCAAAGATCAAAAAAGTCATGTTAGACTCAGTCCCTCAAATGGCCTCCATGTCTGCTGTGGCAAGTGTCATGGTGCTGTCATGACATCCCGCATTCGAGTATCTCTTGCCGCTCCAGGCATGACTAGCCTCCTACGTGTTCAGTGGGGACTCATCGTATTAACGATCGTTGGACTTTCTCTCTCTGGATTTATTTGGTGGATCAGCCAATCGCTGGATCAGCAAACAGCTCAGTTTGAACAACAGACACAAGAACTTCGATCTTACAATCAGGAATTAATCATCAAGGCGTCGTCACAAGGAATAGATCTTTCAGATCAACGCATACAGGCTCTTCCCAAAGAGGTCACATTTGCGCACCAGCTCAGAAAACAACTCGGGTTTTCTTGGACCCAATTCCTAAATGACTTGGAGTCGTCCGTTCCAACAAATATTGCCATGGAATCAGCCAAAGTGAACTTTAAAGAAGCCTCGATTGCCCTCAATGGGTCAGCGACAACATTGACGGATATTAACCGCTTTGTTGATCGGCTCGAGTCTCATCCTTCATTTCATCATGTTGTGCTTTCGCAGCATGTCCTCAAACGGAAAAAGAAGTCAGATGTGAAACCCTTTGTGTTGTTTACCCTCACCGTCTTATATGAGGCCACCCAAACAGCCTCGGTAAAAAGCTAAAGGTCATACACGTATCATGCCCTTCTCATTTATCAAACAATCTCAAACGACCTTACAGGTGTCGAAACATCTTATTCCTATGACCCTCGTGGCTGGCTTGTCCTGTCTCATGGCCTTGGGTATGTATGTGATTGTCTATTTCCCGGCTCAAGTTTCACTGCAAAACAGTTCGAATACGTATGCATCGGTTTTACAGATTAGAAAACAAAAAGAAGACGCACAAGAGACACAAAAGACCTTGTCAAATATTTGGAAAGAACTGCCTGCACAGAAAGACTTTACACGACTGAGCGTCTCAATTGCGTCGTTAGCCAAAACCCATCATGTCCACATTCCAGGAATGGGGTATGACCTTGAAACACCACGCCATAAGCTGGCGACCAAAGGAATTCTATCCTTTGAGGCCTCGGGGCAATACAAAGCCATTCGAACCTTCATCTTCGAGCTCGAGTCACAATGGCCGAATGTCTTTATAGAAAAGCTTTCCGTTGAACGATCAAAAAAGTCAAACGACGTCGGATTTAAGATGAAAATTGCCACGTTCTTGAGACGATCACAAGAAAATTCGACATTATCATCACAAGAACTATGACCAATCAAACTAAAATATATCTTCTTGGTGGATTGATGATTGCCTGGGGAGGAACAGTCCTGCTCCAGTATTTTGAAGAACCAGAAGGCTCAACAAATTCAAGCAATTACAGCACCTCGGTAACAGAAGTCGCCTCGACGAGTTTGGGAAGCTTGGCTCTCGCCAACACAAAAAAAAATCCCCGTCAAACGACGACTCTCTCAACCCCAAGAAACATATTTGACCCGCTAAACCTGTATCCGCCTCCTGCCCCTTCCTCAAAGCCCAGTCGCCCTCAGAAAAAAACGATTCGACAACCAGAACAGATCCAACCGAAGAGACTTGTCCCAACTGGACCATCTTCTTTAGAATTGGCAACAGAAAGAGCCAAGCAACAACTTCAGCAATTTCGTTTTCTTGGGTACATCAAAAAAGGCGGCGAAAGCCAAGCTTTTTTGACAAAGGGCCAAGCCATCTATATCGTAAAGCAAGGAGCTACCGTAGAAGGAACAATCCTCGTCCAGCGCATCGACCCAACATTAATTGTATTATCGACTCAGATTCTTGAATCTGGTGATCACGTCAAAGCTGAAATTCCATTAACTGAAGAATTACAACGCTCATAGCCACTCCCCTTGATCTCTCCAGTCGGCAATACTTGAGTTGGAGGAAACGGCCTTCGTGATACCATGAATATTATCTCACTTTTCCTCTGCCTTATTCTTCTGACATTTTCCTCAACTCTTGTTATTCCCTCAACGTTTGCCTCTATCTTTCGTTGCGAAGATTCTGCAGGCATCACAGTCCTGACGGACAGCCCAGTCCAACTTGATAAATGTGCAAAGTTATTTGAAGACTCAGTAATAAATCCGCAATCCACCAATTCCCAATCCAGGTCAGGTCTTCGACAACCTCCTTCTCTACAGAATCAGCAAGATGATCTAGAACAATTAGAGGAGACTGATGAGAATACGGAATACAGCTTTATTGACGAGTTAGATGATCCCTCGGAAGATGAGGAATCAGACGTGGTCATCATCCCGGTCACATCATATGGTGGTTCACTTCTGGTCAAAGTCCAATTGAATAATACCCGAACGGCTCAGCTCATACTTGATACTGGAGCCACCATGACTGTTCTTTCAAATAATGTAGCGCTTGACCTTGGATTAATCGCAAATACCAACACCCAAATTACAACGGTTAATACAGCCGGAGGCCCCGTCCAAGTCAATGTCACCAAAATTGCGTCCATTCAAGCTGGAACGGCTCAAGTCACGAATGTGGATGTCGCTATACATGATCTCCCAGATGGCCCAGCAGGCATTGATGGATTGCTAGGCATGTCTTTTCTCAATCACTTTCTTGTGACGCTCGATACGACCAAAGGGAAACTCCATTTAACACCCCGCTCGTAATCTTCTCACTCTAAGCCCTTGCCACAATCGGTGTGGACGCACGCATACACCATGATATTTCCGGCCATTTATCTGTATCGATTGTAGGGACATTGACACAGCTTTACAGATGTTTCAGACTATCTGATAGTCTCATGTCTCGGAATGGCGGGTTTCGATTTCTCTGTGATTTCCTGTTATACCTACCACCTATCTGAATAAAAAGAAACGCAACGGCTTACCATCAACTGAGGATGGCCTTCCGCCTAAAACTCTAATACATGATGAGGTATCTGAATGGCTAAAATATCAGTGAAAGCTCAGACTGTACCGCGATGGAAATTGTCGGATCTTCTGGCTCATCCACATAAAGATTTTGACAAACTTTGTATCTCACTCGAAAAACAGGTCAGTCAACTTGAGAAGTTACGTCCTCGCTTGACTCAAGATGTGTCAACTTCTCTCTTTCAACAAGCCTATGAATTAAAAAATTCGATCACAGAAATTTCTGCGACGATACATGCCTTTGCCTTTCTTTGGTTTGCTGAGAATACACAACAACAATCCGCTCGAGCCTTTAAAGGAACAATCCGAGAGCAGCTTACCAATTTTGAAAACAGAATTCTTTTTTTAGATCTGTGGTGGCAGGGGCTTAAACCACAAAGAACCAAACTGCTTCTTCGTCAATCTGGAACATTGCAATATTATCTTGAGACTCTCACGCGTTTGAAGCCTCACACCTTGAGTGAAACTGAGGAGCAAATCATTAGCGTCAAGGACAGTACGGGTCGTAATGCCATGGAAATGTTGTATGGCGTGTTGACCTCAGGTTTTAAGTTTTCATTAACCATCGATGGGAAAGTTCATTCCCTTTCACGTGAAGAGCTCTCCACCCATGCTCGACATACTTCAGCTCGTCGTCGTCAAGCCGCGTATCAAGAATTATTCCGAGTCTATGAAGATAACCGAAACGTCATTGGGGAGATGTATAAGACATTGGTGTTAGATTGGAGAAATGAAGGGGTCACGCTTCGCCATCATCCAACTCCCATTGCCGTTCGCAATAGAGCCAATGATATTCCTGATCAAGCGGTGAGGGCGTTACTTACGACCTGCAGGAAAAATGCGAGTCTATTCCAACATTACTTTCGCCTGAAAGCGAAACTTTTGAAAAGAAAGACTTTCACGCGCTATGACCTCTATGCTCCTCTCCAAACTCGGACCTCGACCTATTCGTTTCACGAAGCCTGGAAAATTGTTGAGGAATCTTATCAACAATTCTCTCCACACCTCGCACAGTTAGCCAAACAGGTCATCACTGAACGACATCTGGACGCACAAACTCGTCCAGGCAAAATGGGAGGAGCCTTTTGTTATAGCGTGACTCCCCATCTTACTCCATATGTCTTGATGAGTTTTAATGGTCAGCCTCGAGATGTATCGACCTTAGCTCATGAGCTTGGTCATGCCGTACATGGAATGTTAGCCAAAAAACATTCGGTGTTGACCTTCCACTCTTCCCTTCCCCTTGCTGAAACGGCCTCTATTTTTGGGGAACAACTCTTATCAGAACATTTCTTGAATCAAGAACGAAAAGCCCAATCCAAACGTGCTTTATTAGTGAATCAACTTGATGACCTCTACGCCACCATTCTTCGTCAATCGTATTTTGTCGAATTTGAACAGATCGCTCATACCATGATAGGCGAAGGGGCAACGATTGATGCACTCGCAAAATCCTACCTTCAATTATTACGAGAACAATTCGGTCGCGCCGTGCAGGTTCCTAAAGAATTCCAATGGGAATGGTTGAGTATTCCCCATATTTTTGGTAGCCCGTTTTATTGCTATGCCTATAGTTTTGGTAATCTCTTGGTCCTCGCGTTGTATCAACGATATAAACAAGAAGGTCCATCGTTCATTCCCAAATACCTCAATTTATTGTCAGCAGGTGGGTCGGCCAGTCCAGAGTCATTGCTGAAACCATTGAAGGTCAATATTCGTTCAGAGAATTTTTGGCAGGAGGGATTTCGTCGCATCGAGGATCTTGTTCAAGCATTAGAGAAGACGATGCCATAATACAAATAGAAGAACCCAGTGACTCAAGCCACTGAGTCAGTGGTTGAATATCTCAGTGGGATTGGTCTGAACTTAACCAGATGGTCATGTACATCAGGAGTGAGTTGAATGCACAACCGTTAACTTTGGAAAAGGAAAATAGCGAGGAAGAAATTACTGTATAGAGAAATCTGAACTAAAAAATACCAGCTTGCTGCTGTAACCACCGTACATATCGAATAACCTCTACAACCTCTTCTTGAGCAATGCCTTCAACCTTTGGCATATTCCCAAACTTCCAATGGTGAGCACGAACTCCCTGAGCAGCCGCTCGCTGAAAAGCAAAATCAGCATGATGGCTTGGCTCATAAATTTTATGGACAAGTGGAGGCCCTTGGGTCGTCCCACTTCCTTGTGGTCCATGGCAACGGGCACAATTATTATTAAATAATCCTTCTCCACTTTCTAATTCCTTCGGAGTCTGAACATTCTTTGGCACCACAGGCAACGCATCATTCGTGACCTCGTGAGTCGAATGTGTTGAGTCAGTCTGCGCTTCTGAACAACCAGCCAACAGGATAAAACCAACGATGACAATGATGATGAATCGATTGAGATAGTGCATAATAAAAAGAGTAAAGAACTTTAGTGGGCGCGAGCCTTACTGTTGGACACAGGCTGGATCATCAAAACCCGCCGATTGAAACCCTTCTTGACGAAAGAGACAACTTTCACATTGGCCACATATTTGACCATTTTCCAAAGGGGCATAACAACTATGCGTGAGATGAAAGGGAACGTCAAGGTCCCTTCCCTTAAGAATAATTTCAGCTTTAGACATTTCTATGAGAGGCGTAAGGATTTCAATCTGTGCTCCTTCAGCACCAATTTTGGTGCCTAATCGTGCGACGTTCATAAATGCCTCAATAAATTCTGGTCGACAATCTGGATAACCAGAATAATCAAGAATATTGGCGCCAAAATATATTCTGGTAGCTTGAAGGACTTCCGCATAGGCAACGGCTAAACTTAAAAAGATGGTATTTCTCGCAGGAACATAGGTAACGGGAATCCCCTCCTGAAGATCGTCAAGTGACGTATGACGAGGTACCGCGATCGGTCCAGTCAACGCCGATCCTCCAAACAGACGTAGATCAAGCTCAAGAATTTTGTGTTCTTTGGCCTTCAGCCATCTCGCAATCGCTGAAGCTTTCGTCACTTCAATCGCATGACGCTGACCGTAGTCAATGGTCAGCAGATAGAGATCAAGACCATCGGCTTGAGCTATAGCAGCTGTTACAGTCGAATCTAGACCACCGCTAGCTAGAATCACGGCTTTAGGATGTGACATAGTCGGGGATGCATCTCATGATCGTCACATTAGAAGAGGGGGCAGATGTATGAACCTGGTTCCAGAAAGCTTGAAAACAAATTGAAAAGCTAGAGATTAGGAACGTTGCTCAGATCGTTGTATTTTTTCCAAGAGTTCACGATTCGTTTGACACGCGACACATAAACGGGCAAATGGGAGGGCATGTAATCGTTTCTCACTCACTTCCTCCTCGCATTCTGCACAAATGCCGTAGGTACCTTCCTCAAGGCTCACCAACGCATCTTCAATGTGTTGGCGTTCCTTATTTCGCATTTCTTGAAGAGATATTCCCATTTCTCTATCTAAATCTACGAGTGCCTGATCACCGGTATCCATTGCCGATTCGAGTCTTCTTTGCTGTTCTTCAGTTAAGGATTGTCCTAATTTTTCTTTAATGGCTTGTGAAACCTCATCTCGCTTACGGAGTAATATTTTTTGCAAAGTCGCTTTACGCCCCTTTGAAACAGTACTTTTCACTGGTTTTCTCTTTGGCTCAATTCGGTCATTATTTTGAATTCTTGGAATGTCCCCTTGTTTTTTCGAGGAAGAACGCACTGATGTTTGAATCAGTTTTTTCTTTGTCGTCGGTTTCGGCTTGGGGAGTGAGGATCGTTTGTTACCAACTATTGCTTTCTTGGTAATCGTTGACTTTGTAGGTGTGGTAACTTTTTTTCTGACAGTCGGCTTTTTAGCCACAGTTAATTTCTTAGCCCCAGTGGGTTTTTTGACAGCCGTGGGTTTTTTAATAGCCGTGGGTTTTTTGATAACTGTTGATTTTTTATTACTTGGACTTTTTTTTGAAGGCGCATTTTTACTTAAAACCACCTTCTTACCTTTCGTCGAAACGACCGCACCTTTTTTCTTCAGAGTTGCTGAAGCCATACACGTAGCTCCCTTCTGGTTGAATCGTGTTACAGGTGTCGAGCACTGCGCACGTTCTCAAGCATGTAGGCCTAACTGAAAGGTGATCTTAGCAAAAAATGCAACTACGGCAAATAGGTGCTTAAGAATATGTGATGAGGGAATGGACCTGAGTGTCTTTAAGTTTTTCTCTTCCCCCTAAAAATAAGAGTTCAACAAGAAACGCAACTTCGACAATTTCTCCTCCTAGCTGCCTAATTAGTCGAACAGTCGCGTCTGCGGTTCCTCCTGTTGCCAACAGATCATCTACCACCAAAATTCGTTCGCCTGGGGTGATGGCATCTCGGTGGATGGCTAACGAATTTGACCCATATTCCAAATTATACTTTACTTCGTAGACATCAGCGGGCAATTTCCCAGGCTTTCTTACCGGAACAAAGCCCGCATGTAATCGATAGGCTAATGGACATCCGAAAATAAACCCTCTGGACTCAATTCCGACGACTTTTGTAATCTGTGCTGATTCATATTTTGCCGTAAGTTCATCAATAATATGTTGAAAACAATCCGCATCTTTTAAGAGTGTCGTAATGTCATAAAAGAGAATTCCGGGTTTTGGGAAATCTGGAACTTCTCGAATAAAAGATTTGTAATTCATAAATCTGCCCTTTTCACGCTAGACGAAAGGCACGATGACTCCTCCCTAGCATCAGGATCATCGTATGGCTTAACGAATAATATGAAACCCCTCGACTTGGTTCTTGACCGATATCCAGGTAGCCTGGACCTGCTCAACATGCGCCAGTGGAGGACCTTGTCGTAGCGTATTCAGGAAGCGATCCACGACTGCTTGGGGTCCCTCAACTTCAGCCTCCACACTCCCATTAGGAAGATTGCGGACCGACCCATTCAAATTAAGAGCAACCGCCTGCTGTTGAGTAAAGGCTCGGAAGGCGACGCCTTGAACTCGCCCAGACACGAAAAGATGCGCACGAACTAATTGAACATGATTCCCTGCCCCAATGATATCGCCCTCATGATGTATAGGTTCTTTCAAAATCTCATCCATATGATTGAACAATTTCCTTCCCCACCCGTGTTCCTTCTCGAATACAATCTGGAATACCAAGACCATCAAAGGCTGCTCCAGTCAGATGAATACCTTTGACCTGACTCATCAATGTTCGAATTTCCTTTATTCGTTTCCCATGACCACACACATATTGGGGCATAGCACGATCCCAACGCTGGATCTCGGCAAATAATGGAGCACCAGCAACTCCAATCATCTCTTGAAGTTGCCCTTGAATATACGTCCCAATAGTATGGTCATCTTCTTCTAGAATTTGTTCACGACCTTTTCCTCCAACATAACAACGAATAAGGGTTTGTCCAGGCTTTGAGCGATTTGGCCACTTTAATGATGTCCAAGTGGCCGCAATTAACGCTTTTCCTTCAATGCGTGGCACAACAAATCCAAACCCCTTAATCATACGTTCAACATCATGATTGTCAAACGCCAGAGAAACAGTGGCCGTTGAAGAATATGGAATGTCTGCCAAAAGCCCAGCAGCACTCGGTTGATGAGACTGAAGAAGCTTTGCCGTCACATAAGCTGGTGTGGCTAGCACAACATCGTCCACAAGAATGTGCTCTTGATTATCGAAAAGAAGCCTATAGCCTGAAGCCTGATCTTGCACTTTGGACACCTCGATCACTCGATGTCCTGTAAGCAATCTGGCTTGACCAGACTCGAGCTCTTTGACCAAAGCCTGAACTAGATCACCGAGTCCACCACGAAGCGTCGCAAACATCGACCGCTGCGGACTGGAAGTAGGCGTTGAAACAGTTCGTCTACGTTGCTGCGCACGCATACCTTTAATCAGACTTCCATATTCTTGCTCGAGTTCATGAAAGCGTGGAAATGTGGCTCTCAGACTTAATTCATCGGCATCCCCAGCATAAATCCCTGCAACAAGCGGTTCAATGAAGTAGTTAAAAGCTTCAGCCCCAAGTCGCCGGCGAAAAAAGGCAGCCAATGACTCATCTTGTTCAAGATCTGTGTGACGTGGGATAAACCACTCACCACCCATTCGGAGCATGCCCAGCGGTGAAATCAGTCCACCAGAAAACAACGCACTCAGCCGCGTTGGCACAAAGCCTGTTAGTCCTTGGGGTAATTCCCGCATCTGACCTTTGGCAAAACAAAATGTTTGGTTATTCGATGGGTTGGTATGGATCACCTGATCCGTAAGACCAAGTTTGTCGCATAGGTCAAACGCCCATGGTTTGGACGTTAAAAACGAATCTGGCCCCGCTTCGACTACCAAGCCATTTATCTGATTAGTGCGAATTTTCCCACCAAAACTCTGTTCACTTTCGATGACAGTGCAAGCTACCGGCACACCAGACTGTCGAGAAGCTTCTTGAATGGCTAAAGCAGAGGAAAGGCCTGAAATTCCTCCTCCAACAATTGCAACATGATGAGCAGGAGTCGGCATGTATCGTAGGCTATCCCTTAGAAATGAAAACAACTGACGTCTGACCACCAATAGCCAGAATTTGTGGAGATAGTCGGAAATAAAAAAGAAATTGTCTGCTATCGGTATTAGCTGGAGCCTTACGCTCCTACCTCTCGCACACTCAATTGATGAACATACTCAATCGTGGCATCAACCGATTCAACCGGAATATGAGGGAGAATCCCATGACCAAGGTTAAAGATGTGACCAGCACGCCCGTTAGCCTGTGCCAAAATTCTTTGAACGCGGCGTTTAATTTCTGGAAGCGGCGCGGCCAGTATAAGGGGATCAAGATTGCCCTGCACGGCAAGATCATACCCAATCGTGGCCCATGCTTCATCTAACCGCACCCGCCAATCGAGCCCCATCACATCACACCCAGCTTTGCGCATGAGCGGAAGCAAGGTGGCGGTTCCCGTGCCAAAGTAAATTTTTGGAATACCTTTGGACTCTAGAGCGGAAAAAATTCTCTGGGTATGAGGCAAGACATACTCTTCATAATCATCAGGACTTAAACATCCAACCCAACTATCAAATAATTGTATGGCCTGGGCTCCCGCACGAATTTGGACATTAAGGTATTCAATAACCGCATTAGATAACTTGGTCAGCAAGGTATGCCATAAGTCTGGCCGAGCAAACATCATATCTTTTGTTCGCATGTAATCACGTGAACTTCCACCTTCGATGGCATAGCTCGCTAAAGTAAATGGTGCTCCGGCAAAACCAATCAAAGGCACCCGATCCGCAAGTGCTTGCCGTGCCAAACGTATAGCCTCACCAGCATAGGCAAAGGATTCTCCATCAACGGGAATCAGCTGTTGAATGTCGTTTTCCACTCGAACCGGTTTATGAAACACCGGGCCCTTACTTTCAATAAATTCTAATTGTAGGCCCATGGCATCTAGTGGAAGGAGAATATCCGCAAATATGATGGCGGCATCCAGCGGGAACCGTTCAATCGGCTGAAGTGTGACTTCTGCGGCCAATTCAGGGGTTTTACATACCTCAAGTATCGAATGCTTTTTACGGATAGCTTGATACTCAGCCATGTAACGCCCAGCTTGGCGCATAAACCACACAGGGGTTCTATCGACAGGTTCTCGTCTACAGGCACGAAGAAAACGATCATTCATAGCAAAACTATTCTAAGGATGCCCCATAAAAAGTGTCAACGAAACAATGAAGCACACCCTACTTCAACAAAGGCTGAAGCTTGGTAAGAAGTGAGTGACTCATTTCATCAATACCTTGAATTTCTTCAGTTGAGAGTACGTGTGCATCTCCAGGCTCTAATTCAATCCGATAGTGATCTTTTTGTAAAGAAAACCATTCAATATACGGATGCGGAGACAACAAAGGATGTGGGTCAAATGAAATAAGACTCACCTGCCCTATTTGAGGGCTCTCAAATTCAGCTAAAGAATCCAAGGCCCTCCCATCATCAATAAACTTTGAATTGTGGAACCGTACAACTTGCCCACAAATTTCTCCAGTGAATTGACCAGAAAGACAAACCTCCACAAGACCCAAGCCAGCAAACGTCATGTGTCCAACGACAATACCATTCGTTCGGTTATCGAGATATCCCTCTTTGACCCATCGAAAATTTCCAAACTTTTGTGCCATAGTTCAAAAGGCTAACAATCGTTTCGTGTGAGGGGGGGGGGGATCGATGATGGAAATGAGTCGAATCAATGTTTATGGTTTACAGATCGGACAATGCACAAGTTGATTGAGTCCTGTATTTTCTAATTCATCCAAGGCAGTTTCTCTATCAGAATATTCAAACCACCCACCTTCCCAGAAATCCGATCGCATAGATGTTGAAGGGATTTCGATACAACGCTCACGATGGAGCATAGCCTGGTCAAGTGAATTTTTTACGTGAATCCAATAATTCATACAATTCTTATGGTCACCAGGCAGATTCAACACTTAATCTGCAAGAAGTTGCCATTCATCCTTTTCGATTATAACCTTCTCTCCTGTCTGAAGTTTCTTGACATCGTCACGGTGCAAAAGGCCAAAATATCGGTCAATCCGATCTTGTTCATCAATTCGTTCTTCTTGCATTTGACCACTCGCTAATTTGTACTTCCTGATGAGCACGGGCATAGTACGCCTCCTTCATAATTCTCCTAGGGTTTTTTCTAGATCCAAACCCCATAACATAATGATCTTCCTTTGAAATTGTCAAGATTGTACACGGCACCACAAGAGTAAAAGAGTTTTTCGACATGCATAGCGGCTCTTTAACGAAATTCGGTATAATAGGTTCAAGAAATAAGTCAGTATTCAAAAATTTTGTGAGCAATCAACAGTATTACTATATTTTTTCCCAGAATTCCTAAGGTTCTACGGCTATCGATTCTAACAGATTAGGGGGATATAACCATGCCAGTTTACGAATATGTATGCGATGAATGTGAGAACCACTACGAAATGATGCAAGCCCTCAGCGTCAATCCAGCTGAGACCGTCTGTCCTAAATGCAACGCCACTCGAAGCCGGAGGATCATGTCAGCATTCGCGTCAAAAGTGGTAGGGACACATAAAACTGGATTTCAGGAAATGAAAGCCTATGACATGTTAGGTGACCGGATGGATCGACTTGCCAAGCTCCCGCCTATTTCAGGTGCACGGGCAGCTCCAGACGCGGGAAACTCATTGCCACCCGGTGCAGTTCCGAGCGATTCTGCATAAACGACACAAGCCAGAATTCGTGAGAAATGACATACCCATGTCCTAGGTAAACAGTGAGGGTTTGGATGAAAAAGTAAAGCCCCTGCCTTCTGACATCTAAATGTATGTTTCCGGTCATGCTTGACTTTGGTATCTTCAAACAGGAATGATTCCGCCGGTTTCTATAAACCTGAGCAACAGTCTCTTAATAGCAAGACGTCAGAACAAAAAAAAGGATTTACGATATTCCATCCTTTTATTCTCTAAACAATGGTGAATTCTTGCTAAGAATGTCCTTTGGACTTTTCCTGCTATTCTTATCGAGTGCGTTATTCAATAGTCCACTCCAAGCAGAAGAACCTGCGGTTTCCCCTTCTGAGTTATCAGGCACCCTTCGTGTCACTGGCAACGGACCAGAACGTTTTCTCATGGCCAGCCTGGCTCAAGCTTTTGAAAGCCAGTACCCAACAGTTTCGGTTGATGTCTTTTGGCATGAACATGCCAAACCAATCAGAATGGTCGAGTTACAGGAATCTGACATTGGTGTGACAGGCTATACCGCTCCCTCACTTCGTTCCACCACTATTGCTCGTGATGGAATTGCGATGATCACCAATTTTTCTAATCCTGTTTCAGAATTGAGCCTTAGCCAACTGGCTGATGTCCTTTCTGGGAAAACTCGCTATTGGTCTCAGGTCTACGAAGAAGCCCCAGAGATGAAAATTAAGATTGTGAACCGAAGTGACAACCAAAACATTAGACAAGAATTGTTAAACGTGCTAGGAATCAGGCGCATTCAACGTTCCGCCAGAATAGTAGATCAGGAGAGACATGCCATTAATCTCGTCACAGGGGATTTGAGTGCCATGAGCTTTGTCTCTATGACACCGGCCTTACGCGCCAGAGAAGATGGTGTGGCCATCAATCTGCTTTTCATTGAAAAGGTTGAGCCAGAATACCAAACAGTATTGGATAAAACGTACCCATTACAACGGCCTGTCGTGTTCGTGACGCAGACCAATCCATCTTCACTCATTTTGGCCTTCGAACAATTTACGCTTTCTCCTGCGGGACAACGAATAATCAAAACCAACAAGTACTACCCGCTGAATGATGACTGACACTCTAAAGCGACGTCGGTGAGTTTACCTACACCACTAGATTCGTTCATAAAGGATTTACGAACACATCGTTTTTCATTATTCTCTACAGACACACTTACGATATGTTTAAAAAAATTTTAATAGCTAATCGAGGCGAAATCGCCATGCGAGTCATTCGCGCATGTCGTGAATTAGGCATTGCCACCGCTGCAATTTATGCAGAAAGTGATGCAACAGCCATTTACGTCAAGAAAGCCAATGAAGCCTACCTAGTAGGACCAGGCCCCGTGCAAGGCTATCTCGATGCTGAACAAATTGTTCGTCTCGCCAAACGAATACACGCCGATGCCATTCATCCGGGCTATGGGTTTTTAGCCGAAAATGCTGACTTTGCCTTATTATGTCAAAAAGCTGGAATTACCTTCATCGGGCCATCACCTCATTCTCTTGATCTATTGGGAGATAAAGTCAAAGCACGAGAGTTAGCCAAAAAAGTAGGTGTCCCGGTGGTTCCAGGTACTGATGGCCCAGTCGCCACGATTGAAGAAGGACTGGAGTTCACTCAGCGAATTGGCTATCCCGTCATGGTGAAAGCCAGTGCAGGAGGAGGTGGCAGAGGACTTCGCGTGGTTCGTTCCGATGATGAATTGAAAGAAGCGATGGAAGCTGGTGCTAGAGAAGCGTTGGCTGCATTTGGAAACGGTGAATTATTTATTGAAAAATATGTCGAACGACCCCATCATATCGAGTTCCAACTACTCGCTGATAAAAATGGTTATGTCATTCATTTGGGGGAACGTGATTGTTCGATCCAGCGCCGGCATCAAAAACTCATTGAAATTGCCCCCTCCTTGATCCTGACCCCTCGGTTACGAGCCGAAATGGGCGAAGCGGCAATCTCATTAGCTCGCGCGGCGCAATTCTATAATGCGGGAACCATCGAATTTTTATTGGATCCGGATGGGCGCTATTATTTCATCGAAATGAACCCTCGTATTCAAGTCGAGCATACCGTCACAGAACAAATCACCACGGTGGATATCGTCCAGTCACAAATCTGGATTGCTGCAGGACGTCCACTGGTGTTTGGACAACATGAAGTCAACTTACAAGGGTATGCGATCCAATGCAGGATTAATGCTGAAGATCCTCAGAATGAATTTCGTCCAGCATCAGGAAAAGTGACGGCATATCTCTCGCCAGGTGGTGTAGGCGTTAGGATTGATGGGCAAGTTTATAAAGATTTTACCATGCCCCCCTACTATGACGCACTATTAGCCAAACTTACCGTACACGGTCGGACGTGGGATGAAGCTGTTCGACGCACCCATCGGTCGCTAGAAGAGTTTGTCCTCCGTGGTGTTAAAACCACTATCCCATTTTTGACCAAAGTCATGGAGGAACCAGACTTCCGTGCAGGTCGTTTTGATACCTCCTATTTAGAACACCACCCCGGTTTGTATGAATATGACGAATTAATTGAACCAGAAGACCTTGTGGTAGCATTGTCTGCAGCAATCGCCGCCTATGAAGGATTGTAGCATGACGAGTCAACCGCATTTGCGTCTGGCACGGAGAGCACATTCTGGCACTAACCCCCAGCTGAATTGGAAGAAGCATAATGGCTGAAAAACGCCCTCAAGGTAAAAAGACAAAGACCACACGCCACGGTGTTTCAAGCAAGCAAAAGAACGCGAGCAAGGCACCGGATTTAGATATTAAGGCCTCAGCAACACGCCAACTCCACATCACAGATGTCGCCCTCCGTGATGGACATCAGTCGATACTCGCTACACGAATGCGAACTGAAGACCTTCTTCCAATTGCCGAACAGTTGGACAATGTAGGATTTTGGTCATTGGAAGTCTGGGGAGGTGCAACCTTTGATTCATGTTTGCGTTTTTTAAAAGAAGATCCATGGGAAAGACTTCGTGCGTTTCGAAAAGCCATACCCAATACTCGTCTACAGATGCTCCTACGAGGACAAAATCTTGTTGGGTATCGCCACTATGCCGATGATGTTTTAGAACAATTCATCGAACTATCAGCAAAAAATGGTATTGATGTCTTCCGTATATTCGATGCACTAAACGATTTGCGCAATATGCGGCATGCGATGGAGGTCGTAAAGAGCTGTGGGAAACATGTCGAAGCCACCATTTGCTATACGGTGAGTCCAGTCCACAGTCTGAATCATTTTGTCGAGCAGGCAAAGCAACTGGAAGATCTTGGGACTGATACCATATGCATTAAAGATATGGCTGGACTATTGCCACCATTTGAAGCCTATGAACTAATGACACGACTGAAGGCTGCCGTCCGAGTACCGATTCATCTCCATACCCACTATACTTCTGGAATGGCATCAATGTCTGCCTTAATGGCCGTGCTCGGGGGACTCGACATCTTAGACACGGCAATGTCGCCGTTAGCTGGTGGCACCTCACATCCACCAACTGAATCATTTATCGCTGCATTACGTGATACGCCATATGATACCGGCTTAGACTTACAACAACTGGCGCCAGCTGCCGAGGGACTTCGCAAAGCACGGAAACGTTATCAACAATTTGAAAGCGACTTCACTGGGGTCGATACGGACATCTTGGTCTCGCAAGTACCAGGTGGCATGCTCTCAAACCTCGCAGCACAATTATCAGAGCAAAATGCCTTAGACAAAATCAAAGAAGTCTTGGCAGAAATTCCTCGAGTGCGAAAGGACATGGGCTATCCTCCCCTGGTCACACCTTCAAGCCAAATTGTCGGAACCCAAGCCACACTCAATGTGTTAACGGGTGAACGGTATAAAGTGATTACCAATGAAACAAAGAACTACTTTCGTGGATTATATGGAACCCCACCAGGGTCTCTCAATTCCGCAATACGAAAGCAGTCATTGGAAGACGAACGACCAGTCAAAGGGCGACCGGCCGACAGCCTGGAACCAGAGATTGATGATGCAATAGAAGAATTAAAGGACACTGAGGTTTCACCCGAAGATATCGTTTCCTATGCCATGTTGCCATCGGTGGCGCTACAATTCTTTGACGAACGAAAACGTGGTGAACTGAAGCCAGAACAACTTGAACCTTCAGGAGAAGGGGGATCTTTTGGTGGAACTGATCTGCATTTAGCCCCCGTTGAATTTAAAGTGACGGTACATGGCGAATCGTATCACATTCGCGTGTCAGGGGCAGGGCGAACGGTCGACGGAATAAAGCCCTACTATATTAAAGTTGACGACAAACTAGAAGAAGTCTACTTAGAACCATTACAAGAAGTTCTCGCTGGAGGCACAGAAGCTTCGTCCATCTCAAGTGGTGGCACCAAACCTGCCGGACGTCCCAAACCATCAAAACCTGGAGACGTGACGACCCCAATGCCTGGAAGAGTGGTCAAGGTATCTGTCGGCGAAGGAGATGTCATCAAGCAAGGAGATCCATTACTCGTCGTTGAAGCCATGAAAATGGAAAACCGAGTCCAAGCTCCAATTGCAGGCACCGTGGTAGCCGTGCATGTGCAAGAAGGAGATGAAGTGAATCCAGACGAAACTCTCATACAAATTGAGTGAAGCTTGTGCCGCTCTATCCGAATCGTTATTGGTGGGTCCCTCTCCTTTGTGTGTTGAGCATGCTCTTCGGATGCACTACATCACAGAATCCCCTCCCATCTATTGAATCTATTCAACGGGTACCCCTTCAAAGCATTGAAGTTGATGGAGACAGGATTCTCTATGTGGAAACAGGAAACGGCCCCCCACTTATTCTTATTCATGGATTTGGTGGTTCGATATGGAACTGGGAGCATCAACAATCCATTCTCTCTTCGCACTACCGTGTCATCACATTAGATCTCTTAGGATCAGGCAGATCAGATAAACCTCATATCACTTATACTCCGGCTCGAATCGTGACGTTTTTACTGCATTTCCTCGATGCATTAGAGATTGAGGAAGCAACGCTTGTAGGAAACTCTATGGGCGCAGGACTGGCCATGGCCACAGCCTTGACAGCACCTCATCGTACAAAGGCACTCGTCTTAATCTCCGGGTTTCCTCAAACGCTTCAGGGATCGATTCAATCTCCACTCTATACACAATTCCTGTCGCACCGTCCACCACTTTGGCTAGCCAAGTTAGGTAATAGGCTTTCAGGTCGAGGAACAACGCGTCAGGTACTTGAGGAAATAATCTATGATCACAACTTAGTGACACCGATGGTAGTCGAACGGTCGTTTCAGAATCGAACCCATCAGAATATCCTTCCTCCCTTGTACTCACTCTTAGAACATATGGAGGAATGGGATGAGCAATATGGAACACGAATACATGACATTCATCAGCCAATACTCTTACTTTGGGGAGCAGAGGATAGAGTCTTTTCGCCCACTATCGGAAAAGATCTTCACAAAATACTCCCTCAAGCAAGATGGCATCTCATCCCCAAATCGGGACATTTCCTTCAATGGGAAAGTCCTGAGCAAGTGAATTCCCTGATTCTTGATTTTTTAGCCAACCTTAGACTCTAATCTCTTCTAGAAAATTATCGGGACAGCTAAGGAGAGAAAGAGGAGATCACGGAATTATTGAGACCAGGAACAGTCTTCTCGACAGTCATGACTTTGACCGACAACAAGACTCTTTCACCTTTTCGAAACCAAACAGATAAGGAAAGTACCACCATGACATTCACTGAACATCTTAGAAAACAAAGTGAATCTATTTGGGAATCTCAGATGAAACATCCCTTTGTAGTGGCATTAGGTAAAGGCACACTCCCCGCTCAAAAATTTCAATACTATATATTACAAGATGCTCGATATCTTGAAGAACTGGCAAGAGTGTTTGCCGCTGGAGCTCAACAAGCCACTGATGCTGATACGGCCCTCCATTTCACCAAACTTGTAGAAGACACCATCACTGTGGAACGCGGACTTCATGAAAGCTATGGCAAGAAATGGAATTTCTCTCCTAAACAGATGAGAAGCACTCCACTCTCTCCAACCAACTATGCATATTGCCGCCATATGCGAAGCGTGGCACAGAAAGGCACGCTTGGCGAAATTACGGTTGTTGCTCTCCCCTGCGCTTGGATCTATTGTGAAGTAGGCAAGCACCTGCTAGGGAAAGGTTCCCCCAAACCTACCCACCCCTATCGTGACTGGCTTCTCATGTATGGCTCCCCAGAATTTGCAAAAGTCACCGAATGGATGCGCTTACTTGTCGATCGCTGCGCAAAGTCTGCTGGTTCTGTAGAAAAAAAACGTATGGAAGAAGCCTTTCACATCAGCTCCCGTTACGAATGGATGTTCTGGGACATGGCATGGCGAGAAGAAACCTGGCCAATTTAGCAAATACTATATTCCAATCCCTCTTTCTCTAAACTTGCCCAAGATTCCTCATGGCCTGACACCGTGCTTCTGTCCAAAAATCAAATTTGCCCTCCCCCATATTTATCGCACCATCAGATTAAATAGAATCACATAATCTACTTCTGAGGAGGCGAAATCTTTCACTCAGGAATCACCATAATCTATCTTTATCTAAAGGAATGCTGCTTGACTCAAGAGATGAAAAAAAGTAGAGTCGAAAAATGATTCTCCCCCCCTCACTACTCCCTCAAAAATTTCAATACGATAACGTATGAAAAAAATCTGCACTTGTGAAAGATTAAGAACCGAGCAGCAATGAGAATAATGCACCATTGCTGACAAAGAATGCTCACGCTTGCACCGTATTAACCTAAAGAAACCCTATATACCGAGACACAGAAAGCATTCAAATCTTGATTCGTTTTCAATCAAGATTCATCTAACTGAGAAGTAACTGAGAAAAATAAGTCGCATGATTGACCAACGATATATGATCAAAATTTCTCTATCTTATGAAAATCTTGACTTCAAACCAATCCACTGGATTGGTTGAAGTTAGAAACACAATGACAACGTCAGGCGTTCTCTATCGGGTCCTAACTGGAAATTACCTGTCACGATCCAAGAGCTACAGGCCTTGGGTCTACTCATTTCTACTCACCCGTTGGTTTCAATACAGACCTATTTCCTAATACGTCCTTAATAATCATTCGGCCTTTCTTTATTTAAAAAATACTTTTTTAGAAAATTTTCTTACTAGACACTGTGAACTAATTCGGCTAGTCTTTGAAACTATCTTTTTTCAATCTTTTTTCTAAGATTTCCCACAACTCTAAACATAGATTCTAAATACGACGATCTTTTCATTCCTATCTATCTTCCTTCTCTTCCTTTCTCCATACTCTATCTGTTGTCTTTATCTGATTAGGTTCTTACTCAGTTAACCGTATTCGCATTGAAGAATTACGCCCGAACATTCTGTTCTTGGTTTTCACCTAGATGGAAACTACTCACCATTTGCTCATGATTTCACGCACTTCTTGTTCCATAGGATTTAAGGTTTTGGACAAATTAACCGTCGTCTTCTCTTCATCCATAATTCTTTGGATGCAAGGGGGGCTACCAAAGGAGGCTCCTATGTCTACCATTTCTGGAAGTATGTTCATTGACCCAGCCTTAGGTTTCCAGCCATTAACCACGACAGAAACTCGACTACAATACTTACTTCACTACATTCGTAATCTTGTTAAAAAAGGAGGGCCGACAAGCTCAGATTATGAAAAATTAAACTCTGTAATCCAGGCATTAGCAAACCTTCAAAAATCACATTCATTGAGTAAAGAACACATGCAACACATCCTTGATGCCTTTGGAGAGTCGCTGACTCCTCAGACCATTCAGGGTTTGGGTTATTTAAAAATTCATGGCTATGCAGGAGATTTTGAAATCATCGACAAAATTTACCAAAATTTTCTTTCACCCAAAAAAGAGCTTCAAAATTGGGACCGTTTTGTTCACCATCAACCAGCATTTAAGGCTGTGAAGAATCGATTGTCTTACTTTTTAGATCAAATGTGGAAATTACAAATAACAAATCCAACAGGCGCCACCGTACTTAATCTTGCCAGTGGTCCAGGTCGAGATATGTTTGAATCATTCCGGGTCATTGGCAAATCCAATATCCATATTGATTGCGTCGAACAAGACAAGACAGCCATCAATTACGCAAAGACGGTATGCCATGATTACCTCGATCATATTTCTTTCATTCATCGTAATGCCTGTCGGTTTACACCTCAAAAAAAATATGATCTCATTTGGTCAGGTGGTTTGTTTGATTATTTTAATGACGAATTGTTTAAGCGAATGATTAAGCGGCTGTTGTCGGCTTTAGCAAGAAATGGACAACTGGTGATTGGTAATTTTTCAGAGAGAAATCCAACTCAAAGCTATATGGATTTCTTTGATTGGGTTCTCTATCACCGAAGTGAAGAGACTCTTCGAACACTCGCGATTGAATGCGGAGTCTCTCCTAACAATATTTCGATAGAACAGGAACCGGAAGGCGTAAACCTATTTTTACACATTGTTAATGCGTAACTTTGCCAAAGCAAAATCTGGACACCTACGTTTCACACCTTTAACAGAAGATGGAAATGTTTGAAAATTACATGATTACGATCAGAGCATATAAAGTGAGGTGGAATAATGTAATGGCAAGATGGGCTGTTCGTTGAAAAGCTCTTAGCACAAAAAGAGTTCTATAAAATTACAACAACCCATTTTTTGGAAAATCATCTTACAACTCAAACAACAACAATGGCATTGGGCTTGTGCGTTGGCCCCGTGAATTCTGACAATTTTAGAATCTCATACGTCATTAATCTGTGGCTGTTTGATGGCGTATGAGATGTCCCATTACCCCTCGCAAGAGAGAGCCGATGAAGGACATCTCATTAAAAGTCAATCAGGAGTTGCGTTAATATTGGAGTATATTTTCTTTTGCATCTAAAAACAGGAAAATTCCAAGCCGCCTTCGCTTGAAATTCCTACATGACTAAAACATCTGGAAAATTTGAAAGGGTATGAAGGGGGCAGGGACCACTATCTTGTATACAGCAAACTTACCATGGCAGCATAAGCAATAGGTCCATTTGTATAAATGAGTGGGATCATCGAACGGAAACGAGTAGCGAGAATGGCTAAATCACTTAGCCATTACCTTCATCCTGCAGAGAGATAGCTAAATTCCCCCTGATAAGGCCTTCTTTCTTATAGGGCCTTCTCAGGCTTTGGCATGAAACAAACGATTGGGGACCTCTCACAAATTCTTAGAAAAAAACACAGGAGGGTGTGATGTGTTTGAAAGAATGCTGTCGATGACTTCACTGATTTCTCCTAACCTAAACGGCTTTGAAATTCTTCCATGAAATCCATATTCATGAAAATTTGAAAGGACAGGATCATTCGAATACCCACTCACGACAATAGCCTTGATCGACGGTACAAGTTTCAACATTTTTTGAATAATTGCTCTGCCCCCCATTTCACCAGGAATTGTTAAATCAAGTATCACGACATCAAATGGAACACCCATTTCTTGTGCATCAGTAAACAACGAAATGGCTTCTTTTCCATTCCTTGCTGCTTGATGGGTATATCCGCAGACATCCAACATTTCCCCCAAAACCTTTCGTATAGGCTTCTCATCATCCATGACGAGAACTTTCCCTTGCCCCAAGCGAACTTGCGGAGACATTATTTCCGTTAAAACTTGCTTCTCATTTGACGCAGGTAACAAAATTGTGAATGTTGTACCAACTCCAACTTCTGAATCAACGTTCAACACCCCTTCATGATTTTGAATAATTGAATATGAGGTGGCTAAGCCTAATCCATGACCACTCGCTTTGGTCGTAAAATACGGATCGAAAATTTTATGTCGTTGCTCCTTGGATATTCCAACACCATGGTCGACAAAAGAGACTTTCACCCAATTTCCAGCAGCGAGTTCAAGCTGTGCTCGACTACTGCCCTCATCAACCATGAGGTTTTGTCCAAATATCGATAAAGTTCCCCCATTAGCCATGGCCTGCATTGCATTGATGGCCAAATTTTGAACAACCTGACTCATTTGTGCCACATCAACTTCTACAGTTGAGAGATCTTTCGCAAGATGAAATTCACATTTCACATTCGTGCCTGTTAGAACAAGACGAGCATTTTCTTCAACAATTTGACTGAGAGAAGCTGGCTTCCGAACAGGAATGCCACCCTTCGCAAAGGTTAATAGTTGGTGGGTAAGGTCTTGAGCGCGCAAGGATGCCATTTCAGCCTCGTTAAGACGATGAAAAATTGGATTGTCTGAGGAAATAAAAAATTTCGCTAAAGACAATTGTCCTAATATGGCCGTGAGGAGATTATTGAAATCATGGGCAAGCCCACCTGCGAGCAACCCCAAAGAATCTAGCTTGCTTACTCTGAGTCGTTCTTCTTCTACTTGTTTACGTGTCGTTACGTCTTCGGCTAGTCCAGCAATACGATAAAGCAGGCCTTCTTCATTCAGAATCGGATAAGCACGGTCATGAATCCACCGAAAACTTCCATCGGCTTGGACAATTCGGTATTCGAGATCTAACGTACCATTAATAAATTTCTGAATGAACGAGCGTTCAAACTTCATGCGATCTTCATGATGAATTAAGGACAACCAGGCTTCAGGGTTCTGGTACAATTCCTTGGCAGAGGATCCCCACTTTTTTTCATAAGCAGGACTGACATAAATAAACCTTTGAGTCTGAGCATCAACAAGCCAAAAAACATCTTCAATTGATTCGGCAAGTTGACGAAATCGTCCTTCACTCTCTTTCAGTGCCTTTTCTGATTTCTTTTTTTCCGTCAAATCTCTTGAAATAATCAACACATTGCTGACGTTTCCGGTCTTTCCATATTCTGGAATCAGACGGGATTCAAAGACTTGAAGGTTACTCCAGGACGAAACTGAGAATTCAACCACAGAAGACATCTTCTCGTGACAAACACGTCGAATTTCTTTGTCCCATGTTTGGGAGATATTCTCAGGCAAGCCTAACTCGGTATATGTCTTGCCAATATACTCTTCTGGAGTCACCTCTTGGCTCAAATCAAACCACTTGTTTAAATATAACAATCTTCCCTGTGGGTCGACCCGCATAACAATATCTGGAAGATGCTCAGTAAGAGCTCGAGCCTCTTCGTCCCATCGGAGAAGTTCATCCTCAAGGCATTTCCTATCAGTAACATCATGCATCACTCCTTGGAGTTGTAAGGAAACTCCATCCTCCCCTTTGAGCACTGTGGCCTCATCACGAAACCATAAAGTCCGTCCGTCATAGGCGCGAATGCGATATTCAATTTGAATCGGGTCATGTGTTCTGTAGGAAGTGGCATAGGCACAGAGCACACGTTCACGATCATCTGGGTGAATATGTTCAAGGAATTCCTCTGAGTGATGAACCCACTCAGAACGATGAATGCCTGCAATGGATTCCAGCTGGGGACTCACAAACGTAAACGTAATTCCATTGTGTTCTAAGATAGCGCTATAAACAACAGCAGGGATATGCTCCAGAAGAGTGCGGTATTGATCCTGCTTCAACGTCGTTAGTTTATTCATGGGATACAAACATTAGTCCGTCACATGACCCACAATCGAGTATGAATGTGGCACACCAATTTCAGGAAAATGATGGCACGGACACCATCTAATACTCTAGAGACTGGGTGACAATTTCTTCTGCCTTAACAGGAAGACTAATCACCAGAAGCATTGGCTCATTCACAGAACGATAAGATTGAATGTAGCCACCATACGTATCGAGGATTCCTTGGGCAATCACAAGGCCTTCATCCCCTAAGTCCCCAGTCTCTACTTCAACAAGATTGCTCCTCTCTGTATGAAAGGAAGGCAATAAGACATCAACAGATGGGGTCATCTCCTTGTCCCACAATTCCATTTGCATCCATGCGTCCCCTGTGGAACTTTTTAATACATGCGTCTTCAGAAGAAGAGTCTTTTCTTGATGTGGTTCAAGAGGCAAATGATAGAGGATGGAATTAAATATAACCTGACGAATCTCCTGCCGTTGGCATAGGAACAGCGGGAATTCCGGTGATAATGACTTTTCGATTGTCACCTGATGATAATGAGGATTCAATAAAATATACCGGACACAAGACTCCATCAAATCATTAACATTTTCATATGACCTGCAATGAGAGGCCGCATCATTCACATATTCGCGGATTTCTTTTGCGAGTTCTTCAATCCTCTGAACATCCGACGAAATAACCGATTGAAACCGTTTTAAAAAGGCTTCATCATTCTTTCGCATGGGTGCCAGCTGCACAAACGCTTTGATCGAGGTTTGTGGATGATCCAACTCGTGCGCCAAGCCAGCCGACATGGTTTCAAGTGAACGTAATCGATCCATGTGCCTAACAATATCTTTTGACCGTTGAACTTCCTCCCGTAAAAGAACATTCTCAAGAGCCAAGGAAGCTTCGCCGAGTAATGTTGAAATAAAACCTAACGCATCGGCAGATTCAATGGAGTCCCTTCCACAGGGGCCAATCATACAAAATCCCAACAAGCGATTTTTACGAATAAACGGAAAACACACATCAGCTTGGAATCGTTCCAAATCCTGTATCACCGATTGTTTCCACTTATCTGGAAATGATTGCTTTAGCTCATGACGTATCACTCGAGATTGTACAATGGCTAAGTAACGAGGCAGGTCATCGGTGACCGCAAACCAACTATTGGCCGGTTGACTTTGCAAGGAACCAAAGCCAGAAACAGGCACATAGGATTTCTTTTCTCCATTCAAGACAAACAATATGGAGACCTGAGCATCCATGCCCATTTTTAACGTACTGACTATCTCCTGTCCCAATAATGGCATATCTTGAAACATCGAAATATTACTAGAAAAATGAGCCAAGGCTTTCGATGTCGAATCCTCCCCACTGGAAGCCAAACGTGCTAAGCCTCCACGACTTCCCAGTCTCAATTGGTAGGCACTAGCCACAGTAAGAAGATGGACAAACAATTGCACCATTGAATATCGATAACTAATGGCACCAAACACAGATTTTTGAGCAAGGAGAAGGACTGGATATGCGGGCTGAGAGATCAACAAAAGGACAGCCAGATAACCCAATCCTTTTTCTACGATCACTGAAAACTCCATCAATCGATAGCGCAACAAGGTATAGGCAATTAAGGCCACATAAAAGGTGAAACAGATAGTCCCATAGGGAAGAACTTCAAGACCGTAAAAGAGTGGGAAGTTTGTAGCACCGCCTAAATAACCAACACCCGAGGCAATTAAGAGATACAAGAATTGCTTTTGACGCATACCCTTTTCTCTACGGTAGGCCAATGCTAACAAGTAACAAGAATACAGAGCGACCAACATCCACCAGAACAAGAAAAAATGGAAGAGCGGACCAGGCTGCGGCCAGAAAGAAAAATGAGTGGTTGGCTGAACGTCTGCAATAAAGTAAGGTGTGGCATCCACAATCAGGAAAAACCCAGCAACAATATACGTACTTTTCAATATGTTCCCTAATCGAATGCTATCATTAGTCAGATACAGTACATGATGTAATTGCGTAACCGGAATGAAGATGGCACCGGCCATCAAGAGACGGGAAAGAAACAGCGCCTGGGCATGCGTCTCGGATATTTGCCAGAAGAAATAGGCAAAACTCCAGATGCCAATACTAAGACCCAGTAAACCGTAAGACCAATGACGGGGATCACGTGGAGACCGCGAATAGACTAGAATGGCGAGGCTTGTCGCAGCAATTCCATTTAAGAGGCCGCTGATTGCAAAAAAGCTCACAGTAGCGTAGATACCTTAAATGAAGTCCTGTGATGGGGCATGTGAATAAAACAGCCACCTTGCTCGACAAGAATATGGAAATTTATGTGTCGGAGGTTACGTAATTATGACAAAAACGTCAAGTTTTTTCAGGCCAATTCAATGTTTTCTTATCAATACTAGACTGTGAGGGAATACAATGTAAAAACAGAGTCCAAGTACGGTGGAAAGCTTTAGAAAAAATTGAAATAATGCGGAGTTCAAGAGTCTTCAGAAATTCCAGCGAGAATTGCAGGTAATTCCTGAAAGGACTGAATACTCACTGCCTCCCCCCGTTGCTCACCTTTAGAATTGAGTAGGACGCCATGAAGGCCGGCATTTGTCGCACCTTCCCAATCTTCTTTCAGACTATCACCGACATGAACGGCTTCATGCGGGTCAATCGCATGTTCATTCAAGGCATATCGAAAAATTTTTCCGGCAGGTTTCACTGCTTGAACAAGGCTAGAAATAGTAACACTATCAAATAATGGCCTAAGCGAAAGTTCATCCAGTATCGTGAAAAGCCTTGTATCAAAATTAGAAATAATTCCTAATTCATATCCAAGCCCCTTCAACTCTCGCAAGAGTGGCACTAATGCAGGGTCAACAGTCCAATGCGATCCCCCCCCAAACGCTTCAAATACTTCATCAAAGTATTCATCAAATCCTTCAAACATTCCAACACGATAAAAAACTGCATGAACAATATCAAACCACCACAACCGTTCACACTGCCTTAATTTTTCTGGTTGAGAAACTGCAAAGATAGGAGGCGGCGCTTGATTGAAGGCAGAAATAAAGGCTTGCGCGATTGCATCTCTAATTTCAGGGGAATCCACTACACCATAGTGAGTGGCATGCTGAAGGTACACATCTGCAACGGACCCCTTCACATGAAAAAGAGTCCCAGCAGCATCAAAAAATACGACTTTAATAGGGGAATGTGACACAGGATTCAGCTAGACTCCTATATCTGTTGCTTGCAGGCCAGCACCCAACAGATACAGTCCACGACGACATGCAACATTTCCAAGACTAGTTAATTCATACAATGAATGACTTTAGTCTTTACAAAATATGAAAAAAAAGTTCATATTTCATGTAAGGCTTAACCAGGTTGGTTAGGAGGACAGATTAAAGGACGTCTCTTCCTGGGAAGTTAAGCCTTTCCCTTTTTTTCACGTCTGTCACGCTCTAACGCTTTTAATCGGTCTTGATTTTTTCGATGCTTCTTTCGTAGATCTCGATCTTTCTGACGGCCTCTAGGCATATTTTCTCCTCACTAACAAGCCAATAATGACTATTTTTATATCATATCTTCATATAAGGCAACAAGCTCCTGTTCTATTTGGTTGAAGCCGTGCCAAGTGCATGATAAGATCAGGTTCTTCAAACTTCTTCATACTCATAATTCATGCCCCCACAACAGCTGAGCAAAGCCTATGACCCTCAATCCGTTGAAAAACGTTGGGGAGAATTTTGGATTCAGAAAGGTCTATTCAGTCCGACGACTGACCAGCCTGGTGAATCCTATACGATTGTCATCCCTCCACCCAACGTCACGGGTTCACTCCATATCGGTCATGCCTTAACCTACACACTCCAGGATATTCTTATTCGTTGGCGACGCATGCAGGGCTACAACACGCTCTGGGTCCCAGGAACTGATCATGCAGGGATCGCCACACAAAACGTTGTTGAACGACAACTGATTGCAGAGGGCAGCTCACGCGAAACAATAGGACGACAGGCCTTTCTTGATCGAGTCTGGAAGTGGAAACAAGAGTCAGGCGATACGATTATTCGACAGTTGAAACAGTTGGGGGCCTCCTGTGACTGGAATCGGCAAAGGTTTACACTTGACGAGGGATTATCTCAAGCAGTACGTGAAGTTTTCGTTTCCCTCTACGAACAAGACTTAATCTATCGCGGGGAACGGCTAATCAATTGGTGCCCACGCTGCTTGACCGCCCTCTCCGACGTTGAAGTTGAACATGAGACATCCAAAGGAAAACTGTATCATATCCAATATCCCGTAGCCGGTGAATCAGAGGTATTCCTGACGATTGCGACCACACGTCCTGAAACCATGCTTGGGGATACCGCTGTTGCCGTCCACCCAGATGATCCGCGCTATAAGGACCTCATCGGAAAACATGTTCGCCTTCCCTTAAGCAAACGAACGATCCCAATTGTGGGCGATCCAATTCTTGTCGACAGAGAGTTTGGAACTGGTGCAGTCAAAATTACCCCAGCCTGCGACTTCAACGACGAAGAAGCAGGAAAACGACTCAACCTTCCCTCGAAACCGATATTTGACCACAACGCCCGCATTGATACGACCCTTTTTCATACTGACGAATTAGACGAGCCATTCAAAAGCCAGATTCACATGAAAGCCGAGCAGGAAGCGCGGGGAATAGTGGTCGATGCCCTAGAAGAACAAGGACTCCTACAACATACCGACAATCATTCGATGGCCATTGGGAAATGCTACCGATGTAAAACCGTGATTTTGCCCTACCCGTCCCCACAATGGTTCGTTAAGATTCAGCCCCTTGCAGATCCAGCCATAGAGGCCGTTGAGTCTGGGGAAATCCGCATCATCCCAGATGGGTGGAACAATAACTATTTTGGGTGGATGCGAAACGTCAAAGATTGGTGTATCTCACGACAAATTTGGTGGGGCCATCAAATTCCTGCATGGTATTGCACGGCATGCAACCACGAACACTTACACCCCTCTAAAACCTCTCAACACAGTCCGGCGCAAGACGAGCCAATGACTACCGAAAATCAATACTTCATTGCACCTGAAGCAACCCCAATTATCTCAAGAACTTCACCGATTACCTGTCCAAGCTGCGGAGGGAATGAGCTCTTTCAAGACCCTGATGTCCTTGATACCTGGTTTTCTTCAGCTCTTTGGCCATTCTCGACCTTGGGTTGGCCAAAACCCCATGCTGACTTCCGAAAGTTCTATCCCACCTCAACCTTAGTCACAGGGATGGATATCTTATTCTTTTGGGTGGCACGAATGATCATGATGGGCTTAAAGTTTACCCAAGAAGTCCCATTTCGTGATGTCTACGTTCACGCTCTTGTTCGAGATGCTGAAGGCCAAAAAATGAGTAAGTCCAAAGGCAATGTCATCGACCCCCTCACAAAGATGAGTGAATACGGGACCGATGCATTGAGGTTCACATTGGCTTCGATGGCATCTCCTGGACGTGACATCAAACTCGCAGAGGGAAGGATCGAAGGCTATCGAAATTTCGTGACAAAAATATGGAATGCGGCACGATTCATATTGCTGTACGGAGACGGAACACTCAAAGCCCTCCCTCCCTCAGAACGATCATTCCCAGATCGGTGGATCCTTAGTCGCCTGAACCATGCCATTAGAGACTGCACGAAATCCCTGGAGGAATACCGGTTTGACCAAGCTTCATCTACCCTCTACCAATTTCTCTGGCATGAATACTGTGATTGGTACATCGAATTAATTAAACCAACACTTCAAGGTTCAGACTCTGAGGCTGCGCAGTCAACTCGACATACCATGTTCGAAACATTTGAAATGATTCAACGCCTCCTTCACCCCTTTATGCCATTCTTGAGCGAAGAAATTTGGCAGGCCTTCCCTCACTCAGGACAATCAATTGTCACACAACCCTACCCTACCGAAAACAAAGACTGGCATTCACCTGAAATTGAAAAATCCTTTGACACGTTCGAGCAGTTCGTGACCACATCACGCACGAGCCGAGCGCTACTAAACTGCACGCCCCTTCAGGCCATGAGCTTTATGGGCACGTCGACCAACCTAGACGAGAAAGTCAGACTTCAATCACTACATCCTCACATAGAATATCTCTCACGTGGATCTGTCACATTCACAGATACGGATAATTGGTCCACCCACAATATGCTCCGCCTCGTGACCGGCACCATGACCATTGGAACAGAGGTCTCCAAAGACATTGACTTACAACGAGTCTTGGATCGAATAAGAAAACAGGCTCAAGAAAAAGAGAAAGAGGCCACTCGCCTTCAATCCCGATTATCGTCTAAGAGCTTCACGGAAAAGGCCGAACCGAGCGTCATCGAAGAATCTGAGAGCCGACTCAAGAACCTCACGCAGGAATTAGCCCTACTAAGAAGCAGTGAACAACAAATCGCTTCAATGCTTGACTAACGTCACCCCTGTCCTACCATGCTACCGCCCAAACGCCAGATACACACATTGATAGAAGCTGCCCTGCAAGAAGATCACGCCAGAGAAGACGTGACCACAAACTCCCTCTTCCCTAAGAACATTCGAGCCCAAGCAAGTATCATTGCCAAAGAAAATTTGGTCATCGCAGGATTATCCATAGCAAAATACGTGTTCGCCAAAGTTGATTCAAAACTAGAGTTTACTCAAATGAAAAAAGATGGGGACCCTGTGAAAGTAGGCACGATCTGCTGCACAATTTCTGGGGATACTCGATCCTTATTGTCTGCAGAGCGCGTAGCTCTCAACTTCCTGCAACATTTATCAGGAATTGCGACTCTGACCAATCAATTTGCCCAAGCAATCAAAGGATCGACAACAAAGATTCTTGATACTCGAAAAACGACTCCCGGACTACGACAGCTGCAAAAATGGGCCGTGACACTCGGCGGCGGAACCAATCACCGGCAATCCCTGAAAGACGGAATTCTCATAAAAGACAATCACCTTGCGCTCCTGAAGTCGCAAGGCATCTCAGTGGAGAAAGCTTGTCAACTCGCAAAAAAACATTCCTCTCGTCGCCTCAAAATCTGCGTTGAAACCGACACATTGGCGCAGGTCAGGGAAGCGATACAAGGAAAGGCCGACATCATCCTCTTAGACAATATGTCACCACAGAAGGCCAAGAAAGCAATTCAACTTATTGAAGGACGTGCATTGATTGAAATATCAGGTGGAATCACCATGAAAAATATCCACTCATTCGGGAAAATTGGTGCAGACTTCATTTCCATTGGAGCGTTGACGCACTCCGCGCCTGCCATGGACCTCAGCATGAAAATGACTCCTACCCCAAACAAGCAATCGCACCAGCCAAAATAGCGACCTCTATGGATGACCTTCCCATCCCCTTATCAAAAAACTATCTACAGTCAGCGATTTCAACTCAATACATTGGTCGACCTACTCTCTACTACAAAAGCGTAACCTCAACGAATACATTAGGTTTTCAAGCTGCAGAAATAGGGATATCTCATGGCACGGTGATTCTGGCAGATCATCAAACAGCCGGAAAAGGGCGCCTTGGCCGAACCTGGCATTCTCCAGAAAATAAAAATCTGTACTTCTCAATTGTTCTCACCAAACCCTCCTCCCAATCAGTCACTTCCTGGATTCCCCTACTCACCGGGGTTGTACTTGCTGAATGCCTTGAGTCAATATCGGCCCTATCAATTTCACTTAAATGGCCAAATGACGTGCTATGCCATGAGAAGAAACTTGGCGGCATTCTCTGTGAAGCAAGGCAAAAAGGAGCCAGTAACTGGGTATGTGTGGTTGGAATTGGTATCAACATCAACTGCAACAAAGATGACTTCCCACTTGAGCTCAGCCCAACAGCCACCTCTCTCGCGATAGAAAGCCATCGCGAATACCATTGCCACGACTTCCTCACAACATTTCTAGAAAAATTTGAGCGCAAGTATGAACACCTACTAAACGCAGGCATACATGACTTACGATCTCAATATATCTTACGATGTCAAACGCTTGAGCAGTCAGTTCTCGTCCACGATATGGCAGGGACACAATTAAAAGGGCAGGCTGTGAGCATTGGTGATGACGGAGCACTAGAGATTGTGACTTCAGAAAATTCGAAATCAGGTATAATTACCTCGATACGCTCTGGGGATGTATTCCATGTACGCTAACATCTCTAACAATCATTCATAATTTGACTTTTGATTAGAACTGGGATCAAAAAACCATGCTCTTAGCGATAGATATTGGAAATAGTCATATTGTTGGTGGGATTTTTGAAGGTCAGCAGCTCCGTGCCGCTTGGCGATTAGCAACGGACCAAACCAAAACAGCCGATGAGTACGGAATACTCTCTCTCTCTCTCATGGACTCTCATGGCATTGAAAGCCAGCAGATCTCTGGCTGCATTATATCGAGCGTGGTGCCGCCAATCACACAGGTCTTGCAGACGACGATTCAAAAGTTTTTCAAGCAAAACCCTATTCTGGTCACTCCAGAAAGTCCCCTTGGACTCACCTTACGCTACCCCAATCCCCATGAAATTGGGACAGATCGCCTCGTCAATGCCGCCGCGGCATTTCATCGCTATCATTGCGACCTACTCATTGTCGACTTCGGAACGGCCACAACATTCTGTACGGTCACCAAAACAGGCGAATACCTTGGAGGAGCCATTGCGCCCGGCCTGAAAAGTGCTGCCGACTCTCTACATGTCCAAACAGCACAACTCCCAGTTATTGACTTAGTCCAACCACCAACAGTTATAGGAACCAATACAGCCACCAGTATGCAATCTGGACTGATTTACGGATATTCTGGACTTGTAGATGAATTAGTCACTCGAATCCAAAAAGAAATAGACCGACAATCTTTTGTCATTGCAACCGGTGGCCTCGCATCGGTCATCGCAAAAATTTCCCGCACGATTCAAGAGGTTAGGCCAGATTTAACCCTTGAAGGACTAGAGCTCCTCTATCGAAGAACACATCCCTAACTGTGGATAACATCCACAGTTCCCCCCTTCTTTACATGAAAGTCTAGGAAATTTCACCCGATGGGTTGACTTCAACTCATCTCATGGCTATCTGAGGGGTCAAGCAACACTGCCCATGATTTTCCAGGAGAAAATACACACGATGAGTACAAGCGATGAGTCAGTTCAGGCAGATGATACTCAGAGCGAAGAAAATGTTCAGCCATTAGTCGTTGAAGCAATCGAAGGCTCTGAAAATGATGTAACAGAACCTCAAGAGCCTGAAACTCTGGAACAGAAGCTTGAGCTTAAAACGGAAGAAGCCCGGATATCACAAGACAAATATTTACGCCTAGCCGCAGAATTCGAAAACTATAAAAGACGCTCGCAACGAGATCAAAGTGACTCAATCAAGTTTGGCAACGAAAAACTGATAAAAGATTTACTTCCAACCCTCGACAATCTTGAACGCGCCATTCAATCAGCAGAAGAACAACATATAACTGGAGCCCTCTTGGAAGGCATCATTTTAACCCATAAGCAATTCCTAGAAACCTTGAGCAAACTTGGCCTGCACCAAATTTCTTCACTTGGGGAAGAGTTTGACCCTGCGAAACATCAGGCCGTCGCACAGGTTGAATCCGATACTATTCCATCAAATAATGTCATCGAGGAATATCAAAAGGGTTACTTCCTACATGAACGTATCATTCGGCCAGCTATGGTGACCGTTGCCAAGCCACAAGCCAATCACGAAACACACACTAATAGCGAACAGAGCAGTCCTGAAGGAGGATAAGAGCATGAGCAAGATCATTGGAATAGATTTAGGTACAACAAATTCTTGCGTCGCAGTGATGAGCGGTGGAGACCCGAATGTCATCGCCAATTCCGAGGGCGGTCGAACTACACCATCCGTTGTTGCCGTCAACGACAAAGACGAACGCCTCGTCGGACAAATTGCGAAACGACAAGCGATCACGAACCCAGAAAATACAATTTTTTCAGTCAAACGACTCATGGGTCGTAAGTTCAACTCTCCAGAAGTATCTGATGCACTCAAACGTCTACCCTATAAAATCGTCGAAGCATCAAATGGAGATGTTGACGTAGACATTCGTGGAAAGCATCACAGCCCACCTGAAGTCTCTGCCATGATCCTTCAGAAAATGAGGCAAACTGCAGAAGATTATCTCGGAGAAAAAGTCACTGATGCTGTCATTACCGTACCGGCTTACTTTGATGATAGCCAACGACAGGCTACAAAAGATGCAGGGCAAATTGCAGGACTTAATGTCCTCCGAATTATCAACGAGCCAACAGCTGCCTCTTTAGCTTATGGGCTTGATAAGAAAAAAGATGAGAGAATTGCTGTGTACGATCTCGGCGGTGGAACATTTGACGTGTCCATTCTTGAAATTGGAGACGGTGTCTTTGAGGTCAAATCCACGAATGGAGACACATTCCTAGGTGGCGATGATTTTGACCTTCGCATTATTGATTGGCTTATTGATGAATTTAAGAAAGACCAAGGCATTGACCTTCAAAAAGATCGAATGGCCTTACAACGTCTGAAGGAAGCTGCAGAACGAGCAAAAATCGAACTTTCATCTTCACAAGAAACTGAGGTCAACCTTCCCTTCATCACAGCTGATGCCAGTGGCCCAAAACATTTAGTGCTCAAGCTTACTCGATCAAAATATGAACAGCTTGTCGATGATCTCGTCAATCGCTCCATTGAACCATGTAAAAAAGCCCTTGCTGATGCGGGACTTTCCGCCAGTGATATTAATGAGATCGTTCTTGTCGGTGGTATGACGCGAATGCCGAAAGTTATTGAGCGTGTTAAAGAGTTTTTTGGCAAAGAACCACACAAAGGTGTTAATCCAGATGAAGTGGTTGCGATTGGGGCTGCGATTCAAGGAGGCGTCCTAAAGGGTGACGTGAAAGATGTGCTACTTCTTGATGTCACTCCCCTTTCTTTGGGTATTGAGACATTAGGTGGAATTTTCACACGACTAATTGATCGCAATACCACAATTCCAACAAAAAAGAGTCAAATCTTCTCTACCGCAGCTGATAATCAAACAGCAGTAACCATTCGAGTATTTCAAGGCGAAAGAGAAATGGCCAATGACAATAAACTCTTGGGACAATTTGACTTAGTTGGCATCCCTTCTGCTCCGCGCGGACTACCACAAATTGAAGTGGCTTTCGACATTGATGCCAATGGAATCGTTCATGTCTCTGCGAAAGACATGGCCACACAAAAAGAACAATCCATCAAAATTACCGCATCAAGTGGATTAAGCAAGGAAGAAGTCGATCAGCTGGTTAAAGATGCTCAAGCGCACACCGAAGAAGATAAAAAGAAGCGTGAATTGGTAGAACTAAGAAATCAAGCTGACACACTCATTTACGGTACCGAAAAGAATTTGACGGAGCATGGCGATAAAATTGACGAAGAAGAAAAGTCAAAAATCACTGCAGCCATTGCAGACCTAAAAACCGCCCTAGAAGGGGAGGACTCTGAAACCATTAAAACGTCGATTCAGAACTTGACGACGGCCTCACACAAACTAGCCGAAGAGATGTACAAAAAGGCGTCGACAGATGCCGCAGCTGCTGGGGCACCGGAAGGTAACAATACCGACACAGAAGGTGGTGAACCTTCCTCAACTGAATCAGACGAAAAAATAGTTGATGCAGAATTTGAAGAAGTGGACAAAGAAGCCAAATAGACGGCAAGACAGAACAACAGCAATTCGTGATTACAAGCAACTTGTCAACAATTACCTTGATATAAAGAATTTCTCAATATAATGGCACAATCTGCAAAACGAGATTATTATGAAGTGCTCAGCGTTGACCGAAATGCCTCAGAAGATGAAATTAAGAAAGCATTTCGAAAACTCGCCAGACAATACCATCCTGACCTTCAAACTGACCCGGGGAAAAAGAAGGCTGCCGAAGAAAAATTTAAGGAGTCAGGCGAAGCCTATGAGATCCTGAGTGACCCTGAGCGACGAAAAAAATATGACATGTTCGGGCATTCTGGAGGACCTCAAGGATTTGGCGGTGGTGAGGGGCAGGGCGGCTTTGAAGATGTCTTTGGTGATATTTTTGAAGGATTTTTTGGGGGAGGCCGAGGACGTTCTCGCGCCGAGGCTGGCACTGACCTTCAATACAACCTCGAATTGAGCTTCGAAGAAGCAGTCACTGGCAAGGAAGCCAAGCTCAAAGTTCCAAGATGGGAAACCTGTGACACCTGTCACGGAAGCGGTGCACGTTCAGAGAAGTCCATTCGGACCTGTCACTCCTGTAAAGGTAGTGGAACCATTCGGCTTCAGCAAGGATTCTTTACGATCAATCGGCCGTGTGGGGAATGTCAAGGAACAGGAAGAATAATAGCTGAGCCTTGTAGTGAATGTCGTGGAAATAGACGTGTGTATCGAGAACGGAATTTATCAGTCACTATTCCAGCTGGGATGGAACCTGGGATGCGACTACGCTTATCCCATGAAGGAGAGCACGGGGCCAACGGTGGTCCTCCTGGTGACCTTTATGTCGCCATCATCGTTAAACCACATAAATTCTTCACTCGCAAAGGGAATGACATTTTATATGACCTCCCTATTCATTTTGTCATCGCGACTCTTGGAGGAAAAGTAGAAGTTCCTACGTTAAAGGGCTCTACGATCGTCAAAGTTCCTGAAGGGACTCAGCCCGATAAGATTCTTCGCTTAAAAGGCTTGGGAATTCCTAGTGTCAAAACTCGACAACCCGGGGATCAGCTCATTCGCATTAAAATTCAAATACCGACCAAAGTCACACCGCGTGAACGAGAACTGCTCATGGAACTTGCCCAAGAAAGCCAGGTGTCAACCGAACAAGGTGATGGTGAAGGGCTCTTTGATAAAGTCAAAAATCTATTTGAGTAATCTCCAACAATATTCTATCTAATCACCCGGCGGCAACAGTCTCTCCCATGCCGGTATTTTTTATCCCTTCCACTGCCATTCACGGTAAAACAGTTACCCTGATTGACCCACTCTACACACATCTCTGTAAAAGCTTGCGTGTTCGCACAGGACAATCACTTCGAATCCGTAATGAACATCGACAACAACATACAATAATCATTCACAAAATTTCCAAGGACTCTCTAATTGGAGAAGTCCAAGATACCCTTAATGGCCCCCCACTAGAACAACCAACAATCACTCTAGTTCAAGCCATTCTAAAACCAGACCATATGGCCTGGATCATTCAAAAATCAACTGAATTAGGAGTAACCAGCATTGTGCCAATTATTACCGAAAGGGTGCAAAGTCGTTCAGCCAAAGGTTCATTACTACATTTTTGCGAGCGCTGGCAAAGAATTGCTCTCGAAGCGGCACAACAATCAGAGCGATGGAATATCCCACTCATTCTTTCACCACAGCCATTCATTAAGTTCTTACAAGATCTCACACCAACACACCTACACTTTCTGTTAACTGAAAGAGCAGGGGGAAACACCAACTCTGCGATTTCACTCACGCATCCCATAAAAGCTGACAACACAATTGTCTTAGCCACAGGTCCAGAAGGAGGCTGGAGTCAAGAAGAAATTCAGCAGGCAAAAGAAGCAGGATTCAGAAAGGTTAGTCTCGGGGAAAAAATCCTCAGATCGGAAACGGCTACGCTTACAGCCTTGGTCATGCTGCAAGAACGGCTTAAACAGTTGTCATTAACGACTACTTTTTAACATTTGAATCTACTTGATTAATCTTCACGATCATCCCCTGATCACCAACAGCCCACCCAGTCGTGGAGTTAGGAAATGAAAGACCATACAACGACACAGAACTGACAGGCTCAGACTCGGTCCAGGTAAAGCCCGCATCCTTTGTCAGCAGCAGAATGCCGCGCTCACCAATAATCCATCCATTGGTATTATCAACGAAGTGAATCTTGACAAGATCTGATGGCTTAATGCAAGGAGCACCACAAGGCCGCGTTTGGTCATTCCACGTTTTTCCGCCATTCAGAGTCTGAAAAATAGAACCTTGAGTTCCAACTGCCCAAGCGATCTTTGGGCTAATAAATTCGATATCAAAAAAAGTTGCAGGACTATGAGTTTGTTGGATAGTCCAGTGTTTTCCGCCGTCTTCTGTCACTAGAATTACCCCCAAAGCCCCCACAGCCCAACCCATATTTGCATCGACAAACTTCACGCCGAAAAGGTCTGCGCGAGTATCACTCCCTTGATCATCCCAGTTCTCTCCCCCGTCGGCAGTGTAGAGAAGCGTACCACGTTCCCCGACAATCCAACCTCTTTGCGAATCAAGAAAGTATGTGCCATATAACATGGCATTGGTGCCACTAATTTGAGGCAACCAGGTCTTCCCCCCATTCTTCGAATGCAGAATTGTTCCATTTTGCCCAAGAATCCACCCATGCTTATCATCCACAAAGCTGACCACCGTTAGCAGAACATTGGTTCGCCGAGGAAGACTTTTCCAGGTTTCTCCACCATCCTCGGTACGTAATAGTGTGCCCCCCGCCCCTACAACCCATCCAGCATGATTATCTTGAAAGTATGTATCGAGAAGGGTCACTTTTGTTCCACTCTCTTGCACAATAGCCTGAACCGACCCTGAGTTCGCATATACCTCAGGAAGCGCTGGGCATATACTTACCCACACAATGGCACTAAGACATAAGATCGACGTATAAATATGTTTCAATTTTTGTCAGTCTTCCTTTTTTAATCTCTTAATCTGGGGAACGTTCTAGCTTGAAAGTAGCCTCATTTGGAAGCCCACGTTCTAATATGGTGAATGGACCCGCTAATGCAGAAAACCATTTCTTGGGGGTACAACATTGCCCATTCTCCAATAAATCCCACGAGCCACGCTTCACAACTAGTTCTCCTTGTACAAAACTAAAATCAATCCCTTCAGGATTCGTGATACCAAAGACCTGTCTTCTCGGAACGCGGACTTGAATTTCTTGATCGGTCCACGAAATAACCTGAGTGCCAGACCCATTCAGTAACACCTCACTACGCGAGACATCAGCCCCTAATGTATAATTTTCCCAGTTATGCCCATGGTGATGCATGCTCATTTTTGACGACTCAGCAATTTTTATAAAGCTCCCAAACCCTGATCCTTTAATCGTAACGATTTCATCTAAACCTGCAGATGTCGGCGAGTACGAAGTCACCTTTGGTTGCACAACCGTAAAGGAACCAGCTACCAATTTGACTACCTCCTGCTTTTGACAGCAGGTGCCATCACTATTGGGGATAGATGCCCCCCGCTTGACCACCACATCACCACTTTTGCCACTATAGGGAACCCAGACGTCAATCTGATTTTCTGTCCAACGATGGATAATTGCAGGCACTCCACCGATTTCAACACCATTGGACCCCATTTCAAAATCAAAGGCATAGGCAGTTGAACCGCCTTCTGACAAAACCCCAAAGTGATTTCCCCTTATGGTCACTAAGGAACCAATTGGGCCTTCTGAGGGCGTCACAGCAGAAGCTTCACTCTGCTGCAAAGTGAAAAAACCAACCTTTCGCGTAGCCCCTCTATTGGTCAGCGTCACAGGTCCACTTTTCGCATTGAGAGGGACATGAACAACAACAGTACGATTTGACCATTCAGCGATACCAGCTTGCTGCCCTCCTATCAACACCGAACCATCAGCCGGCTTGGAATCACCAAATGCTTGACCCGACAAAATGACCTTACTGCCAACCAGTCCCTGCGTTGGTTGAATAGAAATAGCAGGAACCACTGTAAGGGGCACCGAATTACTAACAATATAATTGACTTCAGCACAGCATGATCCATCAGGCAATGGATCTGACGATGCGAGACGAACCTCCACATTCCCTGTTGTCGCATTCGCAGGAATGGCCACTTCAATTTTATTGGGACGCCACTTTTGTACTTGTGCCCGAATCCCATTAATCAAGACTTGATTCACACCAAACATCGTATTGGGATCACGAGATCCCGCAGTATTTCCAAAGTTTTTTCCGTGAACAACAAGCATGGAACCTGCTTCAGCTTCTTGGGGTTCAACTTGAGTAATTTTCACACCTTGTACAGAAAATGAACCGACATCAATCGTAGAATCTCCATTCGTAACGGTGACCTTACCCGTCTTAGCCTTCAATGGAACTTTGACCATAATAAAGTCAGACTCCCATTGCTGTACGAGGGCAGGAACTCCATTGAATTCAACTCGATTCATTTGAGTCGACTGAAAATCACCAAATGCTCCCCCACTCACAGTCACAGTAGTACCAAGAGGGCCAGATTCAGGAAGAAGTTCGGCGAAGACCATACTGCTCATACTTGCAGAAACAACGAGTCCGGCTATGAAAATTAACATTTGATTCTTCATCAGAAATCTACCTTCATGTGTGAATAAAATCATGTAAATAAATATGATGACATCGATCTATCTTAACACTGATATATGACAATGAGATTCTCGACATCTGCTAAGAGAGATAAGCTCTCCAAGGCATTTTCAGTCAGGTACAAAGGAACAGAAATGACTATATCAAGCGATCTTTTGGGGAGTCAAACAAGGTGGGAACTGCACAAATTTCCATGAAAGCAGATCAAGGAAATTCTCCTATCCCGCTTCATTCTCAAATATATTCGCTCTATATATGAGCAAGGAAATCTATATCAGATAGATATTGTAAAGCCTCTAAAAGACACTCAGAGCCTTGCTTGCCCCTGCACGCACTTCTTCATGGGGATCTTTCAGCAAACGGGTGAGGGTAGGAATAGCTAATCGCCCCTCATACCGTACAAGCTCTCGAATAGACCGTAAGATAGCCATTGGTAAATACAGCTCATGTGGCCCATCCATAGAATGGTCAGATTCATGAAATCGGTCGGTATGTTGCGAATTCCTAACGGACATAGACCGGTGAAACGAGGTCCGTTGAAGCAAAACAGGAAGGGCCTGTTCGGTCATCAGATTTTTTTCAAGAAAGATTCGAAGTAATCCCCCAATAAAAAAGAAATAGGGATTTGTGTCAAACTTTTGAAGGACATCCAAATAGGGAGGTGTGCCCATAACAGAGTTTTCTGAGAACTCAGATATATGCAAATTCCATAATACTTTAACTGAATCCTGAAAAAGAGAAAAATTAGCGCGAAGCACCGTTCTATATTTCGTCACGGCATATGGCGCGCCTTTTTCTTCGATGTAACGCACTGACAATGTATACATATGAGGCTCTTGTTTATTCCGAACGACCGTGAAACCCGCAGCAGTCAATTTACGAAACAAGGCCCCTTTGACGTCATAAAAAACCTGCCCACGAGTTTTCCATGTACGCGCATCAATATCAACAAACACAGAAAAAGCAGAAGGAGTCATGACTGGCTGACTGTGTGCATAGACAAACGAGTCGTTTCCCACGATCGAACCTAACCCCATACACAGCATCACAGAACAGTATACCTTTATGAACACAGAAGAGCCCTTTCGTCTTTATTGATTATGTAACCTGAAAGATCAACTCTAATTCGATAGGTGCTTGAAGTGGAAGTTCAGCTGCCCCCAGTGCCAACCGAGCATGACGCCCTTTCTCTCCAAATACTTTCACCAAAAAATCTGACGCTCCATTAATGACCGCTGGCTGTTCAGAAAACCCCAATGCGGAGGCCACATGTCCAGTCATCCGCACGACTTGCTTAACTCTATCTAATGTGCCCAGTTCCTGCTGAACAATAGCCAAGGCATTGAGCACCGCAATTCGTGCGGCCTCGTACCCCTGCTCAACACGAAGTTCCTGTCCAAGTTTTCCGGTCATAGCCACCTTCCCGTTTTGAACAGGTAGCACACCGCTCACAAACAGGAGGTCTCCAGCCAAACAGGCAGGGACGTACGTTGCAACAGGCTTGGGCGCATCAGGAAGAATAATGCCAAGTTGAATGAGTCTTTCTTCAATGGTCATACCATGTACTCCACCTCACGAAGCGCTTTTAGGTCGCTTTTTTTGATATTTCTCTACCGCACGATTGTGTTCTGCTAAGGTAACTGAAAATTGGTGACTTCCATCATTTCGTGAAACAAAATATACATAATCAGATGGAGTTGGATAGAGAACCGCACGAATCGCCGCCTCACCTGGATTAGCGATAGGACCAGGAGGAAGACCAAGCACGCGGTACGTATTATATGGACTATCGATGGACAAATCACGTTTTCGAATATTTCCATCAAAGTTCTTGATAGCATAGATCACTGTTGGGTCACTTTGTAACGGAATATTTTGATTCAGCCGATTGTGGAAAACACCTGCCACAATGGAACGTTCCCTTGACAGTCCTGTCTCTTTCTCAACAACGGAGGCTAAGGTTAATACTTCCTGAACAGACATCTCCACCTCTTTCGCACGTTTGAGTAATTCAGGTGGAAACGCTTTCCACAGTCGATGAACGAAAGTTTGAATAATTTCTTCTTCAGGAAATGAGCGCGGAAAGAAATAGGTATCAGGAAACAAATATCCTTCTAACCTCGGCACATCTAAGCCGAGACTCTTAATAAAAATAGGATCATGTGTGAGCTGAATAAACCTCTCTTGATCTACCAGTTCTTTATCCGAAAGAACCATGGCAATCTGACGAATAGTATAACCTTCAGGAATGGTTACAGAATAATAGTACACTTTTCCTTCCTCTAGACGAGAAAGAATTTCACTAGGCGTTAACCCGGCGTGAAACTTATATTCCCCAGGTTGAATCTTTCGATCGGCACCGGTGAGCTTGCCAACGACTCGAAACCATAGGTCATGAGCAATAAGCTCGTGTTCTTGTAACTGTTCGGCCACTTGCCCCAGGGACATACCAGATTGGATATTGACGATTCGTTGATGAGTTGATTGTCCGGCAGGTTTATTCAAAACAAGAACACTTGCCACAAAAGCAAGGAAAAAAAGACTGGCTATAACAAAAAGTTTCTTCACACGAGGTCTTCAGTGTATTCCAACAACTCTAACGGCCAAAGATGCACCATTCAGGATATGGACATAATCAATGGGTACCTGAAGGTGGGGGGGGGGTAGGATATATTGTAGTACTCGGTTGGTCTTAGGACAAATGAACCTAAAACATACCAATTTCAAAACATGACATCTGGCTTCATTCTCTTAACTTCCATGTTCTCGAACGAATTCAAAGACTTGAGAAAGCGCGACTGGCAAGCCAGCTGGAAAACTTCCTCCAGCTTGAGCCATATCTGGCCGACCGCCGCCAGAGCCATCGACATGGGAAGCAATAGACTTGGCAATATCTCCAGCCTTAATACGTTTGACCAAATCTTTGGTGACAATCACCAAGAGTGAAACCTTCTCATCCTTTGCAGAGCCAAGGACCAACACCCCACTTGGAACGGTGTGTCGAATTTTATCCGAGAGCGTACGCAACTCTGCCATCGTGAGGCCATCCACTTGTTGTATCTGCACCTGTATGTCATGTATAGATTGAGATTCAACGGATGCAGCATCAAGCTCCTGAGCCACTAACTTCATTTTTAACTGTTCGAGTTCTCGCTCTGTTTCTTTTAACGTAATCAACGTTTTATGCGTTTTGGCTATCAAATCATTGGGACTGGCTTTCATCAGTTCAGCCAATTCTCGAATCTGCCCATCTATTTGTTTCGTGTAAGCCAAAGCACCAGCACCGGTTAGCGCTTCAATACGTCGCACCCCTGCAGAAATACCGCCTTCTGAAACAATGCGAAAGATTCCTATTTCCCCTGTCTGTGCACAATGCGTCCCTCCACACAACTCCTTACTAAAGGATCCAACACCAACGACACGAACTTCTGTCCCATACTTATCACCAAAGAAGGCTAAAGCCCCCTCATCAATAGCATCTTGAATACTCATCACGTTGGTATGAACTGGCGTATTCGCACGGATTTGTTCATTCACAAGTGATTCAATATCATCAATGTCACGAGAAGACAGTGACTTAAAATGCGCAAAATCAAATCGTAAACGATTGGGAGCCACAAGGGACCCATACTGCTTAACGTGAGGCCCTAGGAGCTCCCGTAACGCCGCATGCATAAGATGGGTGGCCGTGTGATTCCTTGCAGCATCCTGCCGAGAAGTGACCCTCACTCTAGCGGTCATGGAATCCCCCACACGGACACGGCCTTCAATGACCCGCCCTTTATGGAGAAAATACCCCAGATCATTTTTTGATGTCGTATCAACCTGTACTCGACCATCAGGACCGGTCAACATACCTTGGTCACCAACCTGCCCTCCGCCTTCAGGATAAAACGGTGAAGTCTGTAAAATGATTTCAATGGGCTCACCTGGTAGGACTTCCTGCACGAGCTGATCATCTTTGAGTATTGCCTGGATAATTCCTTCTGCCTCGCAACGATCATAGCCAATAAACGTCGTAGAAGATGCGAGCGTTTTTAACTCATTCAGGTAGGGTTTCACCGCCGTAGCCGCAAAGGTTGCGGCTTTTCTGGCCCGTTCGCGTTGGGCATTCAAAGCACGTTGGTACCCATCGTGATCCAGCCGTAAATTCTCTTCTCGAGCTGCATCCTCTACTAAATCAACAGGAAACCCGTAGGTATCATATAGTTTGAAGACCGCTTCACCTTCAAGCACCTTCAACCCCTTAGACTTCGCTTCACTCACAAGGCTATCAAGGATAGGGGTCCCTTGCTCTAGAGTCCCAATAAATCGTTCTTCTTCTCGTTGAACAACCTCCGTCACAATAGACCCGCCTTCATTCAGTGAGGGATAGGCACCGTTCATCTCTTGCACCACGCTATCAGTGAGTTCGTATAAAAATGGTTCAGAACAACCCAACAGTCGACCATAGCGAGAGGCTCGTCGGAGAATTCTTCGCAACACATAGCCGCGCCCTTCATTAGATGGCAAAATCCCGTCGACAATCAGAAACGTCATGGCCCGCAAATGATCAGCAATCACTCTCATTGAACGATCAATGTTCACTTCTTTGCCATACGTCTGCTTCGTTCGTTCACCAATAGCTTGGAATATAGGGTGAAAGAGATCTGTGTCAAAATTAGATGTCACGCCTTGGCTCACGGCAGCCAAACGCTCTAGACCCATTCCCGTATCAATGCTCGGCTTCGGCAATGGGTGCAAAGTCCCTGACGCATCTCGGTCGTATTGCATAAAGACCAAGTTCCATATTTCCAAATATCGATCACAATCACAGCCAACAGCACACATTGGCTGACCACACCCTAAGGCTACCCCTTGATCAATATGAATTTCAGAGCAGGGACCACAGGGACCAGTATCCCCCATTTGCCAAAAGTTATCTTTTTCACCAAGACGGATGATTCGAGAAGCAGGAACGGCCATCCGACGTTCCCAGAGATCATAGGCTTCGTCATCCTCGCGATAAACTGTCACCCACAATTGATCAATCGGCAGCCCCACCACTTTGGTAAGATATTCCCAGCCAAAGACAATAGCCTCTTCTTTAAAGTAGTCACCAAAAGAAAAATTACCGAGCATCTCAAAAAACGTATGATGCCGGTTGGTATAACCCACATTTTCTAAATCATTATGCTTTCCACCTGCACGCATACATTTTTGTATGCTAGTAGCTCGAGAGTAGCCACGAATTTCTTCACCGAGAAACACCCGCTTGAATTGATTCATTCCAGCGTTAGTGAAGAGAAGGGTCGGATCGGCTTGGGGGATGAGAGACGCACTAGAAACCGAAGTATGCCCACGCTCAGAAAAGTAATCTAAAAAAGACTGTCGAAGTTCATGTCCAGAGCAAATCATAGAGTAATAAAAATGTGGTGATTTATAAAAGATACCAACATGAAACGATGATCATCATTTACTTCCAACAGCTTTCTTGCCTGTCCCCTTGGACTCAGCAACTGGAGATGGAGTTTTTTCCTGAGGGACAACAAGGCCCGCTGCCTCTCGAATTTGTTGCTCAATGTGTTGGGCAATATCAGGATTAGTCTTTAAAAATGTCTTCACAGCTTCACGCCCTTGCCCTAGACGCTCTTCCTTGTAGGAATACCACGCCCCTGCTTTATCAACGATTTTACGATCAACACCGAGATCGACAAGTTCTCCAACTTTTGAAATACCTTCGGAGAACATGATATCAAATTCAGCCTGCTTAAAGGGCGGCGCTGTCTTATTCTTGACGACTTTTACGCGAACGCGATTCCCCATCACCTCCTGACCATCTTTAATCGATTCAATTCGTCGTATATCAAGTCGTACCGAAGAATAGAATTTTAAAGCGTTCCCACCAGTGGTCGTTTCCGGATTTCCAAACATCACACCAATCTTCATCCGTATTTGATTGATAAAGATAATGGTCGCATTTGATTTGGAGATCGCTCCCGTCAATTTACGAAGGGCCTGTGACATAAGCCGAGCCTGGAGACCCATATGAGAATCACCCATTTCCCCTTCAATTTCAGCCCGCGGCACCAACGCCGCCACTGAATCAACCACGATCACATCTAAGGCTCCACTTCTCACTAAAGTTTCAGTAATTTCCAGTGCTTGCTCACCAGTATCAGGCTGAGCCACGAGTAAGTCATCTGTTTCGACGCCTAACTTCTTGGCATAGGTAATATCCAGTGCATGTTCGGCATCGATAAAGGCCGCCGCCCCCCCTGCTTTTTGGGCCTGCGCAATCACATGCAAACACAATGTGGTCTTGCCAGATGATTCCGGCCCAAATATTTCTACCACCCGTCCTCGTGGTAATCCGCCAACACCCAAAGCTAGGTCCAGCCCCAACGACCCTGTCGGAATCGCCGGGATATCCGCCGCCACGTCTGCACCTCCCAACTTCATAATCGCCCCTTTGCCAAAGGACTTCTCAATTTGAGTCAGGGCAAGGTCAAGAGCACGTTTTTTCCCATCTTTTTCCGCAGTCTGGTTACTCATTCCTGGTCCTTTGGTAAAATAATCGTCGTTTTGGTGTTAGATGCACGTAGAGCGCTTCATCATACCGAACCTCAGAGGAGAGGTAAATGGGTAGGATTCCAGTAATAACCACATATTCTCTCATCGAATTCCTATTTTTCCTCATTTGGAACCTATATCTAAGCCAGTGATTAATCAGGGACATTTAAATACACAGAAATTATAGATCCCTGGAAGTTAGAGGAAGGAAAGCATTCCAATAAAAATCCACAAGCCTTGATCACGATCATTAAAGTACGGATTTACTTTTTTCCCAGGACTTCGAATGCATCAATCTTAAGCTTCGCTAGACCATCCCTTTGTAAAACCCAAAGCTCTTTTGTGATTACCCCATAAGCCTTATTCATTTCCCATTTTGATGAAAGCACAGCTGTTCTCGCATTAATGACCTCAAGCTTTGGTTCATTGTAACGAACATTGGCATACCCCTGAGATAGTAATTTCTGCCAAAATGATTGAATACTATTACGTCCAGTAAATGTCCCAAAGGGTTTCGCGGTCATCACGGCATTCACTTCATAAGCATTCGCACACCCTGCCGGATCACCATTACTGAACGCCTCAGTCCAGGATGCACTAGCTTTCTCCACGGCCTGAATTAAGGTATCCCGTTGTTCTTTTGTCAAGTCCACTACTTTTCGTCGAGGATTCAGAAAACTCTCTCCATGCCCGGGAACAATCCAGTCAGCTTGTTGCAGTACCCGTTGACGAGAGTGAATGAGCCCATTGGGATCTTCAGCTAAGGGATCTTCCTTCGGCTCAAGATTTGGCCCCCACCACAGGTGAGTAAAAGCGTACGTCCCTTCGGCTGTTTCCACCATCAAACTTGCATCCTCATCTGTATGACCCGGTGTTCGAATAACCTTAATACCAGGAGCTATTTCATAGTTATCAGGATGATCTTCCCAGAGGTCGTCAATATATGATGCCCAGAAATCAACAATCACCGCGTCTGGAAATAGCCCCAAGTGCGTCGTATGGTCAGGATGATGGTGGCTGATAAACACATGCGTCACGTCTTTCGGCGCAATGTTTAATGAATGAAGGGTAGAGAAAATATTGTTCCAGACCTTCGGGGCCGCCATACCCGGATCGACAATCAACACTGTATCTTCCCCCTGAACAAGAGAGATCGTGCTTGCCACCTTGCGCGCACCATCCGTCTGTGCACCAGGGAGAAACCCCTTCCCCTCAATTGACTGAACATATCCAGGAGTCAAAACAGTCACACGATTCTCAATACTTTGGGCATATGTGGAAACACCTGTCACCGTCCAGAAGCCTACAAGAACTATCACAATCACCATTTTCATAAAACCATCTCCTTATACATTCATCTGCCCAGATATTTCCTGCTCTTTTCGCAGAAAAGACAAGCTAGCCAAATCTTCAAGAATGAGGTACACCGATGGAACAATCGTCAAAATGATCACCGTGCCAAACAAAATCCCAAAACCTAACGAGATGGCCATGGGAATGATAAAGCGGGCTTGCATGGCTGTTTCAAAAATCATGGGTGCAAGACCAAAAAACGTAGTCAGGGAAGTCAGGACAATGGGACGGAAACGACTCATGGCTCCCTGAATGACCGCTTCAGCAACTGTAGTGTTTTCCGTATCACGTATCCGGTTAGCAGTAACAATAAGAACCAAAGAATCATTAACCACCACTCCCGCAAGGGCAATAATGCCAAATGCACTGATGATGCTAAGGCCATACCCAAGCAACACATGACCAGCAATCGCCCCGATGATGCCAAATGGAATACAGAGCATGACAATGAGGGGTTGCACGTAACTGCGGAATGGAATTGCAAGGAGACCATAAATGAGTAAAAGCGCTAATAAGAATCCGACCTTAAGGGCAGCTAAAGACTCTTGCTGAGACGCCTGTTCCCCTTCCAACGAAAACACTAAGCCTGGGTATTTTTGTTGTAACGCCGGCAATTCATGTTGCATCACTTCGCTAATAATCGTATTGGCATTTGATACTTGTTCATCAACATCTGCGGTTACGGCCACAATTCGTCTTCCATCTCGACGTTTGATTTGCGTGTATGCATACCCTGAATCAATTTCTGCAGCTTCCGCCAAGGCAATTTCTCCATCTTGTTCTGTTAAGAGAATCAATTCTTCAACCGTATGGTAAGTCCGTCTCGCCTCTTCCGGTAAGCGTACCATGACTTTGACTTCGTCACGACCACGTTGTTGACGAAGCGCTTCTACCCCATAAAACGCTCCGCGCACTTGTTGGGCAAGGTCTGTTGCATTGAGACCTAAGCTTTGCGCCTCCGGACGAATCCGAAAGCTCATTTGAGGCTTGCCACGTGACACTCCATCATCAATATCTTCCACACCTTGATAATGAGACAACACTTCCGCAAGTTCTGTTGCGGCTGATTCTAATGAAGCGCGTGATCGATGCGTCAATTGAATATCGATCGCGGCACCACCACTTGGACCGGTTTCAGCCTGGAACGTCAACGATTCGAGTCCTGGAATCACACCAATCGTCTCTCGCCAAGCCTTTGAAAAACCCACCCCGCTAATGGCTCGTTGATCAGACGGAACTAAAAATATTTGCATGCCCACAAGATGCCCCCCAGCAGGCCCTGCCATAGACTGATTTGGACCAAAATTTGGCATGGTGGAGCCGATCTGTGCGTAGACCCCACGCACCATGCTTTCTCCCCCGTTATCTTGAATGGCTGTTTGTGCTGTTTCATACAAACGTTGCAACACTTCCCGTGTTGTTTCGATAGGTACGCCATAGGGAAGTGTAGCTTGAGCCGTCACAATTTCTGAATCGATACTTGGCATAAAACTAAATGGCACATGCCCTCCAGCCACAACACCAAGAGAGAGAATCAGCATGGCCAGTCCAACAGCCATAGTAAGATAACGATGAGTGATCAATGTTCGAAGTGTTGGTTGATAAGTGTGCTTGATAAACCGATGCATTTTTTCGCTAAACCACACTCGAGGTTTACTCAGGGTGTGCCAAATTCCCGTAGTCTCATGTTTTCCCGTTAAGTGGGCTGGAAGCACAAACAATGACTCAATTAACGACACAACAAAGACAGCGACGACCACAGAGGGAATCTGCCGCATAAAGTTTCCCATGGCACCCGGCACAAAAAATAATGGCAAAAAAGCAGCAATATTGGTCAACACGGCAAAAGAGATTGGGCCTGCGATTTCCCGAGCACCAGCGATAGCTGCCTCCATGACAGGGAGTCCTTCTTCCCGTTTTTGATACACAATTTCACCCGCCATCACCGCATCGTCCACAATAATCCCCAGCGTGATGATGAATGCAAAAAGCGAGATCATGTTAATGGATGCCCCGGTGAGGGGAATAAATAAGAAAGACCCAAGAATCGCGGTTGGTAGTCCAAGTGTCACCCAAAAGGCCAATTTAGGATCCAGAAACAACCCAAGAAGCAAAAGTACGAGCACAAGACCAATAAATGCATTCTTGAGCAGTAACTTCACACGATCGCGATAAATCTCTGATTGATCAGCCCAAACGGCCAGCCCAATAGATTCAGGTAATTCGGGCTGCAATTCATTAAGATAGGCAGACACATTATCTGAGATTGACTGGGGGGTCTCACTCCCAACTCGAAACACGTTGACCTGGATCGCACGTTGGCCGTTATAAAAGGATTCTTGATCATCGTCTTCAAAACCGTCGGTAATCGTCGCAATATCACTGATGGTGACAGTGGCTCCATCCGGAGTCGAGGTGAGAGAAATCCCAGCATACTCTTGAGCAAAATCTCGTCTCTCTTGAGTTCGAAGTAGCACCTCACCACTGTCGGTTTTGACGCCCCCTCCGGGTAATTCAATGGCCGTCTCACGAACCTTCTGCGCGATATTATTGAGCGTGAGGCCATAGGCCCGGAGATATCGCTGCGGAACCTCAATCGCAATTTCTCTGGAGCGCGCCATCCCCAAGTCAACAAGAGTAATTCCCGGACGTTGCAAAAGATCATCTCGAATCCGTTCAGCCACGTCGCGAAGCGTCTGCTCCTCTTCATGCCCATGCACCATAATCGTCAACACTTGATGGCGCACTTCCATTAAACTAATGATTGGACTTTCCGCTAAGTCAGGAAATGATTGAATCCCATCAATTTCATTATTGACATCTTGAAGCACACTATTCGTGTTGGCATCACTCGTCAGTTCAATTTGGACTGACGCGCTTCCTTCACTTGCGGTTGAGGTAACTTCGTCTACACCATCAAGCCCACGAACGGCATCTTCAATTGAGAGTATAATCCCCTGCTCCACTTCTTCAGGACTCGCTCCTGGATAGGCCACAGACACTCGGATAACATCAACTTCAAATTCTGGAAAGACTTCTTGCTTGACACGTGTACTGACCAACAAGCCACCAATGATAAAAATCACCATGACTAAATTTGCCGCAACATGATGACGGGCCATCCATGAGATTGGACCAGGTGAAGTAGAAATGGGGTTATCTGAAGCCACTTTGAGTTGTTACTCCTCAGAGGATTCGAGAGAAAGGGCCGATTCAATGGATGGGACGGAAGTCTCATCATCAGCAGATATAAGCTTCAGACCGGGAATTGCAGCAGGCAATTGAGTCAGAATGACCTGATCACCATCATTCAATCCCTGACTGACCAAGACAGAATCCTTTCGACTTAAGGCAATCTTCACTGTTCGGACTTCGAGTCTCTTTTCCTGATTTTTAACCCACACTCGATTCCCTTCACGAATCGTACTACGTGGAAGGATAATCACGTTTTCAATCATTGGACCTTCAATTTCGACACGAACATATTCGCCCAAGAGCAATGGGTGACGTTCTCCCTTCTTCAGATTCAATTCCAAGGGATCAGGGATGGAAACCAGCACTTGTGCCATCCGACCATTTTGCGTCACTTCACCAAGAAGGTCCACCACCACACCATTTCGTTCAAGAGGTTTTCCATTCCCGAGTTCGCGAAAGATACGTGCATGAGCCCCGGACGTCGCCCCTGACCCGGGAAATACAATCCAATCTAATTGGTGAATGGGAATACTCACCTGGGCACGAAACTCGTCCGACCCGACCAAAGTGGCCACCGTATTTTGAACATTGATCATCTGACCCACTTCAACAGACTCAGATAACACGACCGCATCAAAGGGGGCGGTTAAGACCGTCCGACGTAAGTCCAACTGAGCCTTCTGTAAACGACTTTTTGCCGCACTCAAAGCCGCACGTTTTTCTTGTATATGGGGAGACCGAAGAGCTAATTGCTTGCTCAGTTGACTGATTTCCCCAAATGAGGGCTCCAACAAATCCCATTCCCGTTGCGCAATGGCTTGATTTCCTAGTTCAACGGTAATATCAAATGTAGCTTTGGCAAGAGCGGCCTTTTCCTCTTCCACAGCGACCTGAAAGTCTCTGGGATCGATTCGAAGTAAGCGAGTCCCTTTCGCAATGACCCCACCCGCGATCAGATCAGGATGATGGGCGACAACTCGGCCACCCACCTCAGGCTGGACGGTGAGTTCTTGATAGGCTTTCACCGTACCAAAGGCAGAAATCTTGGCTCGTTCATTTTGGAGTCGAGCCGTGATAACTTTGACAAATGTCGAGGTCTCTATTGGAGTGGTTTTTGGAACGGTTGGCCGAGTCGCAATGAGCGCCTGTGCCCCAAAGATTGCCAAGACAATGATCCCCACAGGGAAAAGGATTCGAAAAAATCTACCCCGTTTTTCTTGTTTCAGCAATGTCATGGGTACAAATCCGTTTCCTGTGTTTTGGATTCAAGAGAAAGCGGCGTGATCTCCCAGCCTCCGCCGACTGCTTTATAAATTTGTACGACAGCTAATAATTGATTGCGTTGGGTTTGAGCAAACGCGATCTCGACATCAAATAGCTGACGTTGTGCATCAAGCACATCAAGATACGTGGCCTGTCCATTAAGATACTCAAGTTGAGCTAAGTGCAACGCTTCACGCGACACACGGACCAGCTCTTCTTGAGCTGCGCGAACTTCGCGCGTTTTTTGATGTCCAATCAGAGCATCCTCCACCTCTCGAAATGCTTGTTGAATCACCTGCTCATAGCTGATCACCGCTTGATCATGTCTGGCTCTGGCTACCTCCAAGTTCGCACGATTTCTCCCAGCTTGGAAAATAGGGACAGAAATAGAGGGGCCAAATGACCAAATCCGTGAAGTACCAACAAATAGATCCGAAAACTCAAGGCTTTGCGCGCCATAGTTCCCTGTCAAACTGATTTGTGGGAAAAATGCCGCTTTGGCAACACCAATTTGCGCATTAGCCGCAATTAATCGCTGCTCAGCTTCTTGAATGTCAGGACGTCTGGTGAGAAGGGAGGATGGCAGTCCAGCCGGCACTTCTGGTGGAAAGGTTTGAGTATCAAGTCCTGAGGCCCGAATCACTGTATCAGGATTCTTGCCCACGAGGATACTCAGTTGGTTTTCTTTTTGCCCGATTTGCCGTTCAAGGTCTGGAATCACAACCTGAGCACGAACCACTTCTTGCTCCGCTCGACGAATATCCAACGTCGAACTCTGCCCCATCAACTTTCGCAACCGAATTAGTTCTAACGTTTTTTCACGAGTGTGATGGGTGAGTTTGGCAATCTCACGTTCTACGTCTAACTCTTGGAGTTCGAAATACGCCTGGGCAATATCGCTGACAAGAGTCAGGACAACCGTTCGGCGCGCCCATTCTTGCTCCATGAATTCAGCCTGCGCCGCTTCTGTAGCTCGTCGAAACTTCCCCCAAAGATCAAGTTCAAAGGATAGATCAAATGTCGCTTTGAACTGATTGGTTGTTGGTCCTTCCTGTGCACCACCCGGTATTCCGAATTGTCGAGCAGATGCACCAGATGTTTGACTTCGTTGAGCACTCGCATTGCCATCAACTTGAGGAAACTGATCAGCTTTCGTCACCCCAAGTTGAGCGCGGGCTTCACGAACTCGTGCCACCGCAAGGCGTACATCTTTGTTTTCAAGCTGAGCGTAACGAATCAATGCCTGGAGGTGAGAATCCTTAAAGAGCTCCCACCAAAGAAGGTCCGCAAACGATTGATCATCTTTCTGTACGTCTTGTTGCATGCGAAATGAATCAGGTTGTTCGATCTCAGGTCTTTGATAGTCAGGCCCTAACGCACAACCAACAAAAGAGCAGCCACTCACGAAAAGACAGAGAAATAATCGCATCACATCCATTGAACGCATCATATCTCAATCTGCCTTGATGAACGGAAACCTGAGAGTAAATGTACTTCCATGACCTAACTCACTCTGCAACGATAACTCTGCCTTATGGGCGATCATAATTTTCCTGGCTAAACTTAACCCGAGTCCATACCCACCCGTCTTTCGGGTTCGAGAGGTATCGACACGATAGAAGGGCTCAAATATCAAGGCCTGTTCTTCGGACGATAGACCTCGACCACAATCTTTAATGGAAATCTGCACAGAAGAGGAATCTGTTTCAATACGGACTTCGATAGGCTGACTCTGCAAACTCGAAAACTTTTTGGCATTCTGAAAAATATTACCCAACACCAGACCAACTCGTTCTCGATCTAAAGGAAGCACCACACTCGTGGGAGAGGCAACCAGTCGAACAAGAGGCTCCAGGACATGATCCGTTTCAATAATCTCGAGAACAAGTGAAACAACATCTGTCTGGGTCAACACGAGCCCCCCATACTGGCTATCCAGGCGTTCGGCTTCAAGTAACTCGGTGACCATGGCTTCCAGTTCTCGAATTTCCTCTTGTAACTTCCTCTTCGGGGCCTCCTCTTGAACAAACTCAACGGCAAGCTTCATCCGAGTCAACGGTGAACGTAACTCATGACTCACATCAACAAGTAGGCGATCTCGTGCCTGCACCATGTCCCTCACCCGTTGAGCCATGGCATTGAATGATTTTGACAATTCACCAAGTTCATCAGTCGAATGAACAGGAACTTGACGATCTAAATGGCCTAGAGCCATTTCGTTCACCCCTTCTGTCAGCCATTTCACAGGACGAAAAAGCCGCCGAACAACCATAAAGCTTCCCGCGATAATGGCCCCAACCACTCCGATCAATAGGGCAAAACTCCATCCTGGCAATTCGCCGAATGGCCGGTGAAGATAAAACACCACAACCTGCCAATCACCACGATCAACAATCACAAATGGATGTCGGTGATATCTTCCTACCTGCAGACCTGGCTGTGAATAGGAGGGGTCTATATTAAGTAATGAGACGTTAGGGAGAGTTGCGTCAGTCGCCCATGTTCCAGTTGAAGTGTTGGCCAGAAACTGAACACCAAGTTCATTCGCAAGTTGAATCGCACGATTCTGGTCTGGAGGAGCTCCAATTTCAGCTACCAACTGGGTCGAATACTTTACCAAGTTAACAAATAAATCAGCTTTAAAGGAATGGTTCCGGTCAATTGCGAGGAAGAAAAACCCTCGAATCACCACAAACAAAAGCAGCGCTGTGGCCAAAAAAACCACGAACAACTTGTAAAACATTGATCGACGTGGAGGGAACTTCCAGGGCTCCATCAGATCAAGCCATCACTTGACTCATCATTCACTGAAACTGGCATGGGCAAGAATTGATACCCAGCACCCCAAATAGTTTTGATATACCGTGGACGCTTTGGATCATCTTGCAACTTCTGCCGCAATCGACTAACTCCCACATCTATCGATCGATTGTACGCATCCCAATCAACCCCACGAATACGATCCATTATTTCATCTCTACTAAGAACAACACCGGCATTCTTTATAAAGAGAGTCAAAATCTCAAATTCCATCGTCGTCAGATCGACCAACTCTCCTTTCAACGAAACCGTTCTTTTTCGTACATCAACTCGTAACTCATCTGCCTGAACCTGCTCAACAGGAGAAGAGGCTTCTGACAACCCTCCCCCGCGACGTAAGACGGATTGAATCCTTGCCACCAATTCCCTTGGTTCAAACGGCTTTGACAAATAATCATCCGCACCAAGTTCGAGTCCCGCCACTCGATCAGGAAGGTCTCCTCGAGCTGTGAGCATAATAATGGGAACTGCACTTTCTTTCCGAATTTCTCGACATACTACGAATCCGTCTTTATCTGGAAGCATCAGGTCTAAGATAATTAATGAAGGTACCTGCTGTCGGAATAATGCAAGGCCATCATCGGGATGCTCTGCTGTCCGGACGATCATTTTAAATTGAGTCAAGTACTCAGTCAGTAGCTCGTTGAGCCTTCGATCATCATCAATAATTAGGACGTTGGTGGACATTATTTACTCACTCGACGAAAAGCGGGAAGAGCGATTACTCTCCCCGCCATTCGATCTCATTAGGCGTGCCGTTCCTTCCAATGCTCAAGACGATCTTTCCACGTCTTTATGAATTCAGCAGCCTTGGTTTTTTGATCTAAAGTGAGAACGGCGTGAAACTCAGCAATCGCAGTGATCACCGTTGGCGAAAATTCATTGACGATTGACTGATGCCGATTCACAATCTGTTGGAGCTGGTCTTGAGTTAACGTCTCACTAGAAATCAAATCAAGAACTTCGTCCATCGTTTGAAGTCGTACTTGAGAAAAGGCTTGCTTTGCATCAATCAACGATTCTTTGACGCCTATGAGCTTTCCTTTTTGCACTTCATCCAAATCTAAGACTTTAGCAATACGATCCATTTTCTGTTGAGCATTGTGGGATTTACCCCAGTGAGACGACATCAGCCCAGTCACATGCGACCCACATTCTTTTGAATAGCCTTGAGAAGCAGCAAAGGCAAAAGCTGCCCCAAGAACAACAACTCCAGCCGTACCAAGAATAATCATGCGCTTTTTCATACGAAACCTCCTCTGTGTGAGAGTGAATGAATAACAATCTTCATCACACAGTCTACGACCAAACCCTATCTGAATCTTCTCACAATCGTAAGTCTTTGTAACGAATTGTAACAAGGAGACAGGAACAGGACGAATCAATGCAAACACAACGACGAATTTGACATATTCATTAAAGGAAACTCAGCATACGACTTCAGTAAGATATTTCTCAAAAAAACATCGCTGACGACATGTTGATTGATTCACTATGTGATCGCGTAAGGCGCCGTTATTAGTTTTGCAGCTCCACTCATTCCAACTGAGCCAAGGGGTCTTCCCCTCTAAGACGAATCATCTGCAAAGGCGCAGGCAAGATATTGTCCACCAACTACCATTTCGTCAACTACGCTACTATTCCAAATATTTCATCACCCCAATGCTGTACTTGGAACCGAGCCCATGGAGTTGAGGAATAAACGCCTATGCGAGCAAATTATAGATAATGGTGTTATATCGTGGATTTTGTTCGATGAAATATCCGATGGACGGCGACACATCAAAGCGACTCAATCTCGAGACCAGCTGTACCGTAGCTCGAGAACAGATCTATAACCATCCATGAATTTTATAACCCTGTTAGCTCTTAGGGGATTTATGCCAGCCTGGCAACAACGCCCTAAGAAGTAAGCATCCTGACCCACAAGAACACTTCCAAACATCCCCCGCAAAACACGACCTACGAGCTAATAACGACCATTGCCCCCATGGATATACATCTCATAAGGACGCATCTCATCACGGAAAATCCCATTAAGCATATACTTGGCATAACACCCCCTATGCTGTTGACTCACCTCCTGTCCGAAGAGGTCAAAAATTCTAAGGAAATCTGTAACATCGAAAAAGCTCACCAGCCGTCCATTCCCACCGGCTGTCACAGGTTAGAGAGCACCATCATCGTTACACTCATTGTTCTTCAACTATCCCGACAGAACAAGACTCAAACTCGAAGATAAATCACACAACGACCCTAAACGAATGATCTCTTCCGCTTATGCGATCTATCTGGTTTGCTTTGTAGCAAACTGTCGGTCAAAAACCTTAACTATTCAAGCCTGACTTCTTTCCTTTTACAGTCGTGTTTAAAAGTGTCAGATTTTCTAACTCTTCAGTCTGAGATTCATCATGTGTGCCCTTGCCTCATGACCTGAAATACAGGGAACAACTTCACAAAAAATAGCCCAGCTTTATTAAGCAGCGAAAGAAATCTTAGACGTTTTGACCTTATGCAAGATCTCCTTGTTCACGGCATAGAGATTGCTGTTTTGTATAAACAGCTGACAGCAGATTTCATACATCCTGTGCCTATACAGTCATTTAATATTTCATCATTTTAATACTAAGGAGTCTCAACCCATGAAACATTTCACAGCACTTGTTTGTACAATAGGACTCTTGATTGGTGCAGTTGGACAAGTCCAGGCAGCCGCCATTACGACAACATTCAACTCTAACAACGGTGCAGCTGGGAACATGTTCAACATTACAACATTTGATAATGTGTTAACGGTCAACAGTATGGCCTTCAATTTAGAAACCTTTGGTGGTCCACACACAATTAACGTGTATACGAAAAGTGGCTCGTATGTAGGATTTGAAAACAATGCTTCCCACTGGACTTTGGTATCTCAATCCACAGGCATCACTTCTTCAGGACAAGATTCTCCCACGTTGGTGGATGTGTTGGATTTTAGTTTGCTTGCCAATACGGTGACCGGAATCTTCGTGACAACAGTTACTACCTCTGGCATGGATTACACAAATGGGAGCAATACTTTTGCTAATGCAGATCTTCGATTAGAACTCGGAATTGGAAAAGGAATGGGGTTATTTGACGGTCGAACCTTTTCCCCACGAACATGGAATGGCACCATTAACTATACCGTACAAAATGGTGGTGCAGTAGGGGCTGTTCCAGAACCTGGCACTATTCTATTGATGGGATCCGGTCTGGCTGGATTGGCACTTTGGCGGTCACGCAAAAGCACAATTCGATAACAAATATCACATCACCTTGACTCTTAAAAAAAGAGCCTGACACCAAACAGTGTCAGGCTCTTTTTTTATCAATGAATTCATGACTATTTCCATTAAACAATCAGATTCATTAACCTGAGCACAATCCATTTTACCGGAAACATTGAGTCGACTTGCTTTTGAAATTGATTCTCCGTTTTGCGCATTGTCTCATTCAGATCAAGAACAAGAAATGCCCGGATAGTAGATAGAGAGACTTATGGTCGTGATTGATTCAAAAGGTAGACACGGACCATATTGAGGGCGGCTTGAGAGGCTCGCGTTTTGACATCTTGACGATCTCCATTAAACTGGAATTTTTTCGTGTGAGATCCATGCGGCCCATCGATACCAATAAACACGAGCCCCACAGGTTTTGTTACAGAACCTCCACCAGGCCCAGCAATTCCCGTCACACTTAATCCAATATCCGTATGACTTCTCTTCCGTGCTCCCACAGCCATCGCTTCAGCAACAGGTGCACTCACGGCGCCATAGCGTTCTAGCAGTTTCCTTGAAACCCCAAGAAGATCCTCCTTGGCTTGGTTGCTGTAGCACACGTACGCTCGATCGAGATATGACGAACTGCCAGAAACCTGTGTGAGACGATGCCCAATAAGACCACCAGTGCAAGACTCAGCCAAGGCCATCGTCAATGACAAAGATGTGAGTTGTTGCCCCACAACACTTTCCATGGTCTGATTATCTTCACCGTAGACATTATCTCCGATAGTTTGACGAACCATTGGAAGAAGTTTTTCCATTTCTGTGAACACCTGACCAATAGACGAGACATTTTTTCTTGAGACCCATTCTCGGAGTACAATCGACACTCCTAACGCTGAAGCAAGCAGGCTTAATTGTATGAATGAAAAAGATTGAAGGATTGGTTGAAGACGTTCATCAATTTGTAATTCTGTTAGTCCAAACGTAGACAACACTTTTTGCTTCAAAACGTGTGACGAAGAAACATACCGTCCCAATCTTGGGACAACCTGAGACTCAAACATGGCCTGGGCTTCCTTAGAAACACCGGGGAGTGTCACCACAACACTACGTTTCCATTCAAGAAGAAAACCGGGAGCCGACCCCACGGGATTCTCCAGTATCTCCGCACCGGTGGGGATATAGGCTTGGCGAGATATCGCCTTAGTCAGTGGCCTACCAGATGCTGTATACCGATTCTTTAATTTTTGTAGGGCTTTGGGTCTACAGCGAAGGGAACGACTCGTTACTGTGGCCACCGCATCTCGAGTACAATCATCAAGCGTTGACCCAAGACCACCTGTGATAATGACCACCTTCGCACGACGAACCGCCGTGCTTAACGCCAAGGCAATTGTATGTTCATTGTCCCCCACAAGTGTCTTCCACTCTACCTCAATTCCACATGTGGCTAACTCCTCAGCAAGAAAGAGGGAGTTTGATTCCGTGCGACCACCATGAAGAAATTCTGACCCAATCGCAATGATTTCCGCCTTAGGATTTGTATAGGACATTTTCATCACCTCTAGGAGTCCAATAGTCTCACCAAAATGAACAATATCTCAGAGAACTTTGGTTAAGGGATAGTAGAAAAATCCAGATCAAAATTGACTTCTCCTCCCTCTCCTGGAAAAACTGATATGATCGTTGGAACCAAAGGGTCGAACCCATCATACGGGAAAGAAGCGACGACTTTTGCTTTAAAAGATGGGGAATTTGGCCATACTATGCTCCGGTGTGCAAGGGAATCCGAACGAACTTTAGCAGGTTTGATAAGCCGCTCACCCTGCTTTAAGAGCATATAACTATCTACCGCAAAACGCGCTGATGATCCAAAAACTATAACACTGACCTGTAAAAATCCATCTTCTAAAACTCTGTGCAAATCTTCTTCGGTAGGCCGGGCAGCGCGAAATGAAAAATGCGCAGACAAGACCGCCACCCCGCCAAGTTTTGTCATCAACATACCATGTGGCTGCAATACCTCCGATGACCCAAATCGCCAAAAAAGATGAGAAGGTGGCGTCTTTGAGTTAGCTGCAGCCTTACCCTGCTCCAATGCAAACAGGATATGTTCCTCTGTCGGACTTACCTCGATGGCATACGAAAAAGGAGGTACTCCTAAAAAAAGAATTGTAAGCAAAATGAGATATTGCATCGTCTACAGCCCCCTGACAGACTGAACCTCGAGCTTTCGTTTGAACATTAATGCGGATAGCAAATATGAAGAGGGCTGTCAATGAACAGATTCACCATTTTATTAAAGAAAATATTTTAAAATAAATATTCACTCTGCCTTCAACAATAGAACGTTTTCTTTGAATTTTTAGTAGCATTTCCACGAAGAGTAAACATAACTAAAGGCAGAGAAACATTGACAAATTTAACAAGGAGGTGCTAGATAGGCCTTGTCTTACATGTAGCTCGTATTTCTACCACTAATCCTGACAGTTGAGTCGGAGGAACTCTCATGGCCAGTAGTGAAGCACCACCAAAACGTCAATTCGTCAATTTCGGTTATTACAAAGTCGACCCTCAGTGGCGACGCCTGCCTAAAGATGAACGAGACGCAGGGAAACAGGAATTCATTCAAGCCATTGAGGAGTATATTGGGAAAGTCATCGTGGTACCTTATTCAACGATCGGCATTCGCGGTGACTGCGATTTCCTGCTCTGGCGGATAAGCTACGAACTGGAGCTCTTTCAAGAAATGTCCGCGAAGATGTTGGCGACAGGGTTAGGGAAATACTTAACCAGCCCCTACTCGTATCTCTCAATGACCAAGCGTTCCGTCTACGTTGACAATCATATCCATGAAGGCCAAGAAAGTCGCCGTCTCAAAATCACCCCTGGTCGGGCAAAGTATATTTTCGTGTACCCGTTTGAAAAAACACGTGAATGGTACCTCCTGACAAAAGCAGCTCGGCAAGGCATGATGGATGAACATATTGAAATTGGTCATCGCTATCCATCAGTTAAGCTCAATACGACCTATTCCTTTGGACTAGACGACCAAGAGTTTGTGGTGGCATTTGAAACCGATTCACCCGAGGACTTCTTAGATTTAGTCATGGCACTACGTGAAGCCGAAGGTAGTCGATACACAAAACGTGATATTCCAATTTTCACATGTATTATGAAAAACTTAAAAGACATGGTTGATACATTAGGCGGATAATTTACGATCCTCCCCCTTACATTCCTTCGTTTCTATACAGTCTGAGAATCGTCAAAAAGACATTCTCATTCCTTTCGCTTAGCAGGCCTACCAGTCGCCAATTCGCGTAAGACCCTGTACGCAAACATTTGAAATTGATGGCGTTTCTTGAAATATAACGTCCATCACCCTACGGGGAATACCTTCTTTTTGACAGCCTTTCTGTAGGTGTGGTATCTAAAATTATCATATTAGGAATGGATGCGGAGACAATGGAAGAAGAAACACAAAACACCCTTCTTGTTCGACGAGATAAAGATGGAGCCATCACATTATATGCTGATGAGGATTGGGCTATTGAACGTGGAGCAGATCCTGCTGAGCTCATCACTATTCCAATCCCTAGAGAATTGTATGTCTCAGGAACTGTACAGCAACTTCGCGAGCATGCGGCAACGTATTTAGAGTCGTTAGATGGCCAAAAAGGCACCTCGTAAGGCTAAGCACCAAACACTTTTACCATAACGGATCATAAAGAACACATCTATATGCCATCTATAGCTTATAGCCAAATTGAACAATCAGTGAATGGACTTCCGATACAAAGTCGGACGATGATTCGCCTCCTCATGATCCAATATTTCCCGATTACTCAAGAAGAAATTGAATATATGGCGGCAGACCAACCTGACTGCCGTTTTATGTCAGGCGAACAACCGAAAGAAAAACAAGGAAACAAAGAATCAATCTTAAATGTCACGAATCGAGCCAATCAATACCAGTTGCTATTTAGACAAAAACGCGAGCGTCCAGGCCTCCAAATTGACTGTCTTGAACAACTCCTCACTCATACGAACATGGCGATCAAGGTGGCTGAAGAACTCATGAAGTCCGAGTTCGATGTTGATAAAGACACGCAACAGCAGACAAAGGACCAAGCACTTACCTCCTTGGTTAAACAAGCGAAACGTCAACTGACTCGCTCAATCGAACAAAGTGAAATTTCTGAGGACGAGTATCAAGTTAAACGGCTTCTCCTGGAGTATCAGATACTTCTCAGACAACAAGAGCGCCAACGTCGACGGTTGAAGGTGGCAAAACAGGACTACCAACATGCAGGGAGCACTCCCCTACAAGACCATGAAATCGCTCATATTTGGGGAATACCTCTAGGAAGTCTCGCTGCACGAAAAGTCAAAGCCTTGCACCAATTTCTCACAACAATTCAAGACCACTGCCAGAAATCCGATACACAGGTAACGCCATCGGCGTCCAATACCTCAGACGTTCGTCCAGACTACTGGCACGAAACCTTTCAGACATTATTGACCCTTCCGTTTGAACGATCAGTGGTCCCGTATAGTGGACAAGAACGAACTGAAGACATGCTCATGGAAAAGCTTCAGGACTTTGCTACGAGAATGATGACAGATGATGAAGAAACGAAGTTTTGGGGATCAATCACCAAAATCCATGATAGTGAGCATGACGGTATGTGGATATCTCATGAGCGAGCAATTTTTTCCTTACAAAAGCTCTCTGCCATTCTCAAGGAACTTGACCTGTCTGAAGAAGCAATTGAAGAAGACCTGCGAGGTCGCATTGCTCCTCCGACAGACCAAGAACAACTCCCTGAACCAGAACTGCCTGACGAAGATCCTGAATTGAATGTAGAAGCGGCTGGAATACTTCAAAAATTGGTAGGGGAACTAGACGATAAAAGGCGTGGCTAACTGACCTTTCACTGAATTCGATTTAGCAAAATCCATATCGCTCTAACTTCACTTTCAACAATGTCCTTAGATTACGACCGCAGACTGGAGAGAATTTGAGAGGACCATTGAATTGCTTCTAAATAAGCATGCTGAATAACGGCAAGGTCTATTTGAGTGCTTTGCACGGGTTTCCAATCACCTTGTTCAAATGCCACTACACAATCCAATACCTCACCGAGCACACCCGTTCTATCTAATAAGGCATTTCTCACGTCAGTCGACAAAGGCAAGGATTTTAATATTTCCGGCAATTCACAATCAAAGAATCCATCAAGCACTGAAAAAAGTCCAACGGTAAAATATGGCTCGATTGGTTCACAATGAAGTATTCGCCCAAGCTGTTCACACATATGGGCCCGCACCGTCGCCGTGACTAACAATTCAAATGGCTTCTCCTCCATACTGGCCAGACTCATAAGTGTTACCCACATTCTGAGCTTATCGAGACCCACCATACAAGCTGCTTGCCCAATAGAATCAACTGTTCGAGGTAACCCGCAATAAGCTGAATTGACATAACGCAATAACTTATAGCTTAAAGACACATCCGCTTTAATTTCTTTTTCAAGCTTTGATATTTCGATATCTTTTTCTTGCAATTTTGACAACAACATCAGAATTGCTATTCGATTTGCGGGAACTCTCGTTCCTGCAATGATATTGGGCTTACAGAAAAAATACCCTTGAAAGTAATCAAAACCCATTGCTCGACAAAACTCAAAATCCTCATGAGTTTCAACCTTTTCAGCCAATAACTTGAGTGGATATTGTCTAAGCCACAAAACATGTTCCTCGATTTCATCATGTGATAAAGCCATAATATCGACTTTCACAATATTGGCAATTGCGACGAGAGGTTGTAAGGACTCATGGTAAATAAAGTCGTCAAGCGCAATGATATATCCTTGTCGGGATAAATCAGTTAACGCCTCAATAATTTCCTCTGTAGGTTCAACATTTTCTAGGACCTCTAGGACGACTTGGTCTTTTGGTAGTGTTTCACACAATCGATCCAGAATGAGGTTCGTTGTCATATTAATAAAAGCTAATCGATTTCCAACAATCTGTTCAAGCCCAATTTCTAACATTGTATTGAGCATGACATTAGCAGTCGCAGAATCGCCATCTGAAAAGTTGGCCTGATTTACCTCGCCTCCTCGATACAATAGTTCATACGCAAAGACGTCAACATCGGCACCATAAATAGGTTGGCGGCCAACTAGAGCCGTAGTACTATTTTTCAACACTGTTTCACCGATGGGCATATTTAAAGTCCTACCTACCTAATAACAATCGCCTAAATCCTTCACGAACAACCCTTCAAGACAACTATCCGAGAGGAAAAATACCTATGACACTTTACATGCATTTGCTAGAGGAAACAGATAGACCAATATCACTGCTATTCACGCTCATTATCGGCCCTAGAAACTCCCAGCTTGAGAATAATCAAAGCATGTATACAAAGCACTGTTTCGCTCTAACGAGTTGTTGACAGTCATGGGCGCATACATACCTACAAGAATAGTGAGAACAGGGAAGCCAAACAAAGGCATTCCTTTTTCTTTTATTTTCTCACTACATGAATTGAGGGAATACCTGTCCCTGTGGTATAGAAAGGATACGTTGAGTCCATGGAACAGGTTTTCAGGTAACTGAGTTGAAGATGGACAGCAGAACTACGTATATACTTGCAAATCATTGATTTCTTTGACGTGGCGGTGTAGCTCAGGTGGTAGAGCAGCGGACTCATAAGCCGCGGGCCGGGGGTTCAAGTCCCTCCACCGCCACCATACCTATCTACGACTTATGAATTGAAACTCTGAGTCACCCTTCATTTGTTCCGGTTGGGTTTCGAATTCTCCTTCATATTTCTGATTAACCTCCCCCCCCCAAAGTGGAGCAATGCTCTACGCTACAGCCCTTCAACATAGAAGGGGAAACCATAAAGAAGAGCAAGTATTCGGAGGAACAGATTGCCCCTGCACTACGGCACGTAAATGCTGGAACGACTGCAACCAAGCTAACTTCAGGGTACTTAGGAATTCGTTAACAGAATATTCTCAAAGCAACGCACATACATATGCAGACATACCATCACTTAATTAACCTTACTCATCTTTCTCGAAGTAAGAAGAAGTTGAAACAACAAAGTCGCACGGTGACAACATTACTCGACGAAACGTCTACTCTGCACATAGATATATTCGGTTGAAAAAAAAGATATTCCGAAAATATTTACCTGAAATCCCAGTCCACAATATTCACATCAATACGAAGCTGATGTGTGTTCAACTGCTACAGGTTCAATTGGAACCTCGACATACACATGGGTCCCTTGCTTCATATCACTGTTAATCTTCAATCTCGCACCTATCTTCCTGGCACGAGCAACCATATTCCCCAATCCATTTCCCTGAGCTTTAACCAGGTCAACTTCAAAGCCATGACCGTTATCAAAGATGTCTAAGGCCACAACATCATGTCCTCCCTTCAATCTCACTCGCCCTTTTTTCGCTTCTGCATGTTGCTGGCTATTTCGAACGGCCTCTCGGGTGATGTGCATCAACTGAATGCTCTGGTCTTTGGTAAGACGTGCCGCAGCGCCTGGATCAATATCAATCTGAATCGGCAACGATTTGACTTGGCTCATCTCTTCAATCAATGCTTGTAAGGCAATACTAAAGTCTTTTCCGACAATCAGCCCAGATTTCATATTTTCTAGAAATTCTTGAATTGTGAGGGTCAGCGCATTCACCTGCCCAATAATTGTACTAACAGGCTTCCCAATCTCCAACGCTACCTGCACTTGCTTTAAGGATCGTAATTGATCTTCGTGCTGCTGTTCGACAATCATTTGACGATCATGTAATACCTCTCGAAGCTGAGCATTGCGACTATAAACACGTAGTAATGGCGCAACCAAAGCCACCCCTGTCATCAAGAGCAGAGAAATCACCAAGCTCACGAATGCCTGCATAAGGCTAGGGAATGCTGTACTTAAAGTTGGAAATTCTTCTAATAAGGGCATGGCGCACTGGCCAGCCAGAAGAGTTAACGCACCAGAAATCAATACCCAAGGAAGCGCCTGTCCAGTGCTTCGAATCAAACGAATGGCAAAGATGGATGCCAATCCATAGAAGACAATTGATATGACAAGAATAATGAACGACATCGACTCAAATGTATGAATAACGCACTAAGGACATGCATCGGCATCCTCTTAGTACACAGAGTAATCCTAAGTACAGTTTTCTCGGATATACCCCACCTCAACTTAAAACTTCATAAAAATATCTGAGTCGGCAGTCTCTGTCATGCCCACTTCTGCCTCTACAATTTATCCCTTCTTTTGAGGTATTTACCCTCAAGGCACGACACAACCAGACTAGAGAACACAAATTGACTTCCCAGAGGATGGAGGACACCTATTCCTCTCTTATTCTTCGCCTCTTCCAATGTTTCGTTAGATCAAAGACAAACCCAACCTGATGCAACAACGACTATCACCATTGGCCTTGCACCTTAAACCTCTTTTTGCAGGAGTCGTAGGGATTCTAGCCTGGACCCTTTCTATTCACATTGTCCCAATCACACTTGAGGCTCAGCCAATCAATATCCCACAATGCGATTCAACTCACACAACACAATATATTTTTGACAGTATGGTGAATGGCATTGTTACCCAAATGTACAATGATGGAGTTCTCCTCACAATCAGCATTAGTGACGACTGGAATGCAATGTCGCATGATTCGCGACGGCACCTGTACCACATGCTTCAGTGCCTCGCTAAGCAAAAAAACGTTGCACTTCACGTTCTCCCTCTCCCTATTCACACTTCTTCACCCTGACGACATAGTGCCACTCGCCGAAATAATGCAGTATAAAAATGAACACGAAAGAAGATTAAGGCAATGGAAGGATTAGGAATTTGCAGAAACCTGCATGTCGGAGAGAGATTCGCGGTAATACCCGACTAACCAATCAGCACGTAACGCACTGGCCATGATCAACTGCCGCTGATCATACGTATTGGCCCAATACACATACATGAAAGGACCAGTCAGACCTAACTCAATGTGCATCGCACGGCCATCAGTCCCCAAAAACGTATCCTCTTCTTTAATGACGCGATCTGGGAAAGATTGCCAAATTGTTTGGGCTGCCGAAGTGTGATTTTCATACCATGGGACAGATTCATGAAGTCCAGCCGTTTCCCGTATATCCCAGATATGCTGAACCGATTCCAAGATGTCCTCTTCCGTCATGGTTTCAAAACGAGTCAAAGACTGACCAAGTAAGACCTCATCTCGAACGCTTCCCCACATCAAACCAAAAAATCCTTGGGATGTAGACACAATCCCAAAGGTCATAACACGCCCCCAGGTTCCAAGCTGTAATTGACTCTGTCCCGAGTGAGTATTCGGCCGAACATTATGTGAAATGGATGACGGACCAATGTCTAATACCGAGCAGATGTCCCTCGCAACTTCTCCAGAACAGACATACAGACTTTGCCCCTCTTGCCATTCAGGCTGCTCATCCCAAGGAAAAGCTGACATTCCGCTGCCTCGAACAACCTCATAAAGGGGACCATCTTCGATGCGCTCATCTATCAAAGTATATGTGACCATTTTCGGCTCACCTAGATTTTGAAAACCTCGATGAGCCAGCACACGCTGAAAAAAAACTCGACGCCCTAAATGTTGAGTCTTTTCACAGAGCAACAGTTTTCCATTCTTGGTTAATGCACGACACAGAGCATCCAATCGTTCACCAACTCCCGTACGTTCTTCAATGCCTTGCTGTAAAGATCTATCCTGAGTTCGATCAAATGTCATCCAATTCGTACTCGACAAACCAGGATCCACTTCTGATTGAAATAAGACATGCGTAGAAATTAAACAATCATAAAGGCCTCTGATGACATCGCGAGGAATGTGCGCTTGCTCAAATCGTACATTTCGCAGCTGTCGTTGGGCCGCTTGCTCCGACGCCATGGCAATAGACTGCGGGGAACGATCAAGTCCAACAAATTCAATGTCAGGAAAGAGAGTCGCCCAGAAAGTCGTTAGAATACCGACGCCACACCCGAAATCCAGTACACGTTTTGCCGTAGCCAGCCTCTCCGCAATCGCCACACCAAGCTCACGAAAAAAGTGATAACGCTGGCTATATAAAACGGGAAGAATCTCAGGAGTCGCAGCAAGGTCATAGAAACAAATATCCCGACTGGAATCTTCTGCCTGTTGCCGATGTTGGGAAAATTGTTGAAGAGAAGAAAGAGTAGAGACCGAAAGAACAGTTTCCTGCCACTGATAATACGCGGCTTCAGTCTGAAACTGCTTTAATCCCCACGACTGCAAGTGATCGTCAAGCTGTCGCTGAAGTACAAAACTTGGAGATGCATTCGTGGGCATGGACAGAGCAAAAGGCTCAATAAAAGAAGAAGAGTCTATTCAAAAAGTGAATCTCGCGTATCAAGAGAGCAGGCCACTCTAGGCCTACCTCCCATGATTAGATGATTTTAAACTAAAACGTTGCTGACAGCATCATAGCATCTTGATACGTCACGGGCACAGGATGTGGTTGCTTCAATTGACCTGTTCCAAGCACAACAAACTTTTCAGTCGTTAATGTCTCGAGAGTCAATGGACCACGTGCATGGAAATGACTGGTATTCATACCAATTTCAGGGCCTAAACCAAATTGCCCCCCCCCATGAAGACGTGTAGACGCATTCACAAGGACGGCACTCGAGTCTACTTCCTGTACGAATCTCATGGCCTTCGCGTAATCCCTGGTAACAATGGTGTCCGTATGTCCAGGTCCAAACTGATCAATATGAGCCAATGCTTCATCGAGGCTACTCACCACCTTAATATTCAATCCCAACGATTGATATTTCTCACCCCAATCTTTATTGGTCGCGTCCTTAATGCCTAAATGCCCCGTCATAGCCATAATTCCCATAATAGAAACTGTTTTGGGACAGCCAGTTAACGTGACTTTAAACTCCTCAAGCAAGCGCCGCATTAAACCTGGAAGAATATGGCGTGCCACTTTTTGATTGATGAGCACAGTATCGACAGAATTTGAGGCCTCAGGGTCTTGAACTTTTGCATTGACAACAATGGTTTGGGCTAACGGAATATCGACGTCGCCATCCACATACACATGAGAAAGTCCACCGTCATATCCAATAACTGGCACTCTGGACTGCGCAAGAATGCCAGCACGTAATGCGGTCTTCCCACGAGGTATGATCACATCAACATATTTCGCCAACCGAACAAGTTCAAGAGCCGCTTCTGGTTGTGGACGATCGATAAACGTTAAGGCCCCTTCTGGCAACCCCGCCTCGTTCCCAGCTTTCATGAGGCAGTCGGCAATAGCTTTGTTCGTCTCAAACCATTCGGTTCCTCCTCGATAGATACAGACATTCCCTGTTTTCACACACATCGAAAAGGCTTCAAGGGCAACATGAGGAGCCAGATCAGAGACAACCGCCACGACTCCTATGGGCGCACGTACCCGCCCCACTTGCATGCCATCCGTTGTCATCCACATCTGTGATGTCTCGCCTAAGGGGTCAGCACATTCGACAACATGTTGAAACCATTGCCCCATCTTGTCTAATGACTCTCCGGTAATTCGAACTTTCTCTACTATCTGACGATATACTTGCTTTTCGATATTTTTTGATATTTGATCAAGGTCCCGACGGTTGGCCTCCAGAAAAGAATCCTTGCTTTCATTGAAAGCCTGCAACATAGCCTCTAACGCTTGACCTCTTTGTAGATTTGAGAGTCGTGCCAATGGACGAGCCGCGCCTTTGGCCTTTCTTGCAAGCCCTTGGACATATAACTTTACTGGGACTTCAACCATATTCGAGTGCTCCTTACTCCAAAACGATAAGACAATCTTTGCAAAGAAAAACCTTCCGACTATACCCAGCGACAATTGCGCGAGTCAAAAGTACTGAGAAGCAAATTAATACCCCTTGAATTCCTTTATCTACACCTCAGCCTCTTCAATTGTGAAAATGAAGTATTCAGACTCATTGCCTGCTTGAATTACGTACACCTGTGTGCTAATCTTTCTAAGTTTCTGAAACTAAAAGTTTTTTACAGTACTCGCCTACTTCCTAGGCATACTTTTTTCTTTTCAGAACACTCAACCAATTTTTGAGTTTCAACTTTGTGTCACATGGTTGTGACAAACGCCGGTATTTTGACTAACACATGAAAGGGGGTGGGAAAGCTTTACTATGGTAACGATTAAAACCTTATTGGAAGCGGGCGTACATTTTGGACACCAGACAAATCGATGGGACCCAAAAATGAAGCCGTATATTTTTGGTGAACGAAATGGAATCTATATCATAGATCTTCAGATTACACTTCAATGTTTCAATAAAGCCTACCACTTTGTTCGTGATACGGTGGCCGCTGGAGAGTCGGTATTATTCGTGGGAACGAAACGGCAGGCCATGGACATCGTTGAAGAAGAAGCCACACGATGTGAAATGTTCTATGTCAATCAGCGATGGCTGGGAGGCATGATGACCAATTTCCAAACTTTGCGTAAAAGTATTGGACAATTGAAAAAACTCGAAGCAGCTGAAACAGATGGAACCTACGATCGCTTGAAGAAAAAAGAAATCGTACGCATGGAAAAACAACGAGATAAGTTACAGAAATATCTCAATGGCATCAAAAATATGGAAAATATTCCAGGCTGTATCTTTGTGCTGGATACACGAATTCAACATATTGCAGTCAAAGAGGCCAACCGCCTTGGCATCCCGGTCATCGCCATTGTTGATACTAATTGCAACCCTCATGGCATAGACTTCCCAATCCCTGGTAATGATGATGCCATTCGCTCACTAAAACTTTTTTCAGCAAGCATTGCTGACGCATGTATTGAAGGACGCGAACTTCGGAAAAAGCAGGATCAATCCCCACAAGGTGAAGATGGGATGATGGCGGAAATGCTCTCGGCACGTGCAACGACCGACAGCACAGAAAGCGTTCAAGCTCCATAATCACTGAGCCTAATTTTACGACAAACAACAGTCCACAGAGACCATACTAAAAGGAGATTATCACTCATGGCTAGTTCCGCTGCCTTGGTGAAAGAGCTTCGCGGCAAGACCGGGGCAGGGATCCTAGATTGCCAAAAAGCTCTTCAAGAGACTGAAAACAATATTGAAAAAGCAATTGATCATCTACGTCAAAAAGGATTGTCTGCCGCACAAAAAAAAGTGGGCCGTGAAGCCAAAGAAGGACTCATTTATTCTTATATCCATCCAGGCTCAAAAATTGGCGTCATGATTGAACTCAATTGCGAAACTGACTTTGTTGCTAGAAATGAAGAATTCCCCGCCCTTGCCAAGGATCTCACTCTCCAAATTGCTGCGGCCAACCCAACCTACGTCAAACGGGAAGATATACCGGCTGAAATCATAGAGCGTGAAAAGTCGGTCTATGAAGGCCAAGCAAAGGAGTTAGGAAAACCAGAAGCGGCTTGGGATAAGATTGTTCAAGGAAAACTTGAAAAGTTTTATCAAGAACAATGTCTGCTGGAACAAGGATTCGTAAAAGACCCGAGCACCCAGATCAAAGAACTTCTCACGCAAAAAATTTCAAAACTTGGTGAGAATATTTTGGTCTCTCGATTTATCCGCTATCAGTTGGGACAGGAATGAACCCTCCAAAATATCGGCGCATTCTCCTCAAGATTAGCGGGGAAATGTTAGCTGGTGATCAGGGCTACGGCATCCAACCATCTGTTCTCGAAAACTTGACATCTGAAATTGCAGATGTCTTGACCATGGAAGTAGAAATTGCCTTGGTCATCGGCGGCGGTAACATATTCAGAGGCCTTGCAGCCAGCGCCTCTGGAATGGAACGAGCATCGGCTGATTACATGGGTATGCTTGCCACATTACTCAACGCCTTAGCCCTTCAAAACTCTTTAGAATCGAGAAATATTACAACCAGAGTACTTTCCGCCATTGAAATGCGACAACTGGCAGAGGGTTACATTCGTCGTCGAGCCATCCGACATTTGGAAAAAAAACGGGTCGTTATTTTCGCAGCTGGTACCGGAAACCCCTATTTCACGACCGACACAGCCGCAGCTCTTCGAGCAATGGAAATTGGCGCAGAAGTCATTCTCAAGGGCACCAAAGTCGATGGCATTTACGATGCTGATCCAGAAACAACCCCGAATGCGACACGATTTACAGAGCTACCGTTCCTCTCTGTCTTAAATAAAAACCTCAAGGTCATGGACGCCACAGCCATAACCTTATGCATGGATAATAATCTACCCATCATTGTGTTTAACCTCACAACATCCGGCAATATACGCCGTCTGCTTGAGGGCCAAACCATTGGAACCTTGGTTGCTCAAGATGCGACCATTCAGTAAAGGGAGTTCCTGATATGGCACATCCATCGCTACAAAAAGTCACACAACTCATGGAAGGGGCTCTGGACCACCTCAAGAGAGAGTTTTCAACGTTACGAACCGGTCGTGCATCAGTCGCACTCATAGATCATATTACCGTCGACTACTATGGGACTCCAACTCCATTAAAGCAGATAGCGAATTTGTCAGTCCCTGAAAGTCGCCTCATCCACATTCAACCGTGGGACCCTAGCAGCATTAAAGATATCGAAAGGGCTCTGACAGCCTCAGAGTTAGGCGTCACTCCATCAAACGACGGAAAAATTATCCGCCTTCCCATCCCACCCCTGAGTGAAGAACGGCGAAAAGAACTAGTCAAAATTTGCAAAAAACATGCAGAAGAGACAAAGATTCAAATTCGTGGATTCCGGCGTGAAGGGAATGAAGAACTCAAAGGTCTCCAAAAAAGTGGAGAAATTTCAGAAGATGACTTGCGTCGCGATGAAGCTGACAATCAGAAATTAACCGATGCATCTATACATAAGGTTGACGATTTGTTAAAGAAAAAAGAGGAGGAAATACTTGAAATTTAAGGATTTTTCTTGTGACCCATTTTGCCACTACATTCTCTAGCACTTCGGCCTCCTCAGTCCTTGCTCCAATTACAGCCACAATTAACCTTTCCGCATTAGCTCATAACCTTTCTGAACTTCGTCGTTGGATTGCTCCCTCGTGTGATATTTTGGGAATAGTAAAAGCGAATGCCTATGGGCATGGATCGACAATGATCGCTAAATCGCTTATTGACTTAGGAGTCCAGCGACTCGGAGTGGCCACAGTTCAAGAAGGAAGTCTGCTACGAAAGGAAGGCATTACCCAACCCATTCTTGTTATGGGAGGCCTGATTCCTGAACAAATCCCAGAACTGCTACATAGTCAGCTCACACCTGTTTTGACAAATGAGGAAATCACCATACATTTAATCGAACAACTTGGACTGCATCCTAACCCCTACCCTGTTCACATCAAAGTTGATACTGGAATGGGAAGACTTGGGTTTAGCCCAGAATCAGTCGTTTCATTTCTTGAGACATCAGCTTTCAAGAAAACACTTCAGATTGAAGGGATCATGACTCATTTATCAGACGCAGATAATACTGCACCTGAATATACATACCACCAACTTGAACGATTTAGAGCTCTGATCAGCCACCTAACATGCTTAGGTTTTTCTATTTCGCTAATCCATGCAGCTAATAGTGCAGGGATCATGTATCACCCGAGCTCTCACTTTTCGATGGTGCGACCAGGCCTGATGTTATATGGTGGAAGCACGAGGAAAACACCCCACTCGAGTATCGTCCTACACCCAGTTATGAAAGTTTCAACACATATCGTTCATGTCCGATCTCTGATGCCAGGAGAATCCATTGGGTATGGTCGTAGCTATAAGACGACTCAACCGTCAAAAATTGCTATATTGCCCGTTGGGTATGCGCATGGATATTCTCGAAGTTTATCCAATAAAGGCTTCGTTCTCGTGCAGGGACATAAAGTTCCAATTGTAGGGAAAATATGCATGGATATGATGCTGATTGATATAACGAACATTACACAAACCACATTAGGAGAAGAAGTGGTGTTAATTGGACAACAAGGAGGAGAAGAAATTTCAGCAGAAGATATCGCTGAGTGGGTAGGAACTATTTCTTATGAAATCATGTGTAATATCGGAACAGGCTCTCACCATCTCTATGAATCTCTGTGAAATTCATAGCCGAGGCCTTAAGCGTCACCTTCGCCTTCTCGGCACATGCAGGTAAAACTATGCATACTGATCCAACTCTAGATTCCAATAATTTGGTGAAAGGAAAAAGATTCTCAATACAGAAACCTTCACCTCAGAACCAGGCTAAAATATGTGCAGGCCGACACCGTTACCCAACAAAACTCAAAACATCATATCATGATGTTTTGAGTTTTCGTTTGAGCCGCTTTTCAACGCTAGCCACTTTCCCAGTCAGCCGTGCCTTTTTGTTTCGCCGATAATCAACTTTAATCACGCATGACACACGACCACAATCTTTGCTCATACGTTCATAACATTGCTTCACCACACCAAAAACTTCGTCCCACTCTCCTTCTAAGACCGTACCCATAGGATTCAATTGATAATCAACACCACTCTTATCAATAATTTCGAGTGAACGTGAAACATATTTCCCAACACTTTCCCCCTTTCCAAGGGGAGACATACTAAACTCTAACAACACCATGATCTAAACCTCCCTGCCCCGTAGAGCTCGTACTTTCTTTTTCCAACCAAGCCTTCGGATATGCAAGGGTTCCGGTCAATCCAAACCCTGCAATAACGTCCTGAAGTTGTGTGCGCCGTTTTGCATCATTGGGCTCAGATTCACGAAGGGTTTCACGAGTACGAGCAAGCCATTCCAGACATTCTACGAGTTCCTCATCAAGGATTGCCTCCAAATCTTGGCGAAGGGCCTTTGCCAAAGATGGAGAAGCCCCACTCGTACTAATTGCCACTCGTAGATGACCACGCTTAACTAATGCGGGCATTGTCAGCGATGAAAGATCTGGTTGATCGATCGACCACACAAGAAATCTCTCCGTTTTAGCAAGATCATATAAGAGTTTAGCTAGCTCATGGTCTCCGACATGCGTGTTCATGACAACAGCCACTCCATGCTGGACATCCGTTGAACGAAACGTCCTCCCACGATGAATAATTTTCCCAGAAGCCGTTAATTTCCGAAGTGGTGTTGGAAGTGTGGGATTAACCACCGTCACCTTCCCTCCCGCATCTAACAATCGTTCGATCTTTTCAATCGCTTCATCGTCAGCCCCCAACACAAGACATGACCGACCTTCTACATTTAAGGACACTTGAAAACCAGCATTACAATCCATGGCACCTTTCCTTTCAGTTCAGCAATCTAACGAGTGCTATCTTACCTGAGAGGAAGATCCAAGGAAAAGTATTTCAAGTGAGAGATACCCTTAATCGAGGGAAAGACGGCCCATGAACTCTGGCCACAAGATGATGCCACACAGTAATTACTGATCGACCTCTCCCGTCAAACCTGGCTCAGATATAGGCATTTGAGTCTCGTCGGATGAAGATTCAGATTCCGGGAGAATAGATTCAAGGAGTGGCTGTTCAGGAGCAGTATCTGGAAAAGATTCAGGGAGTGCAACGCTTGGAATTGGCGATGAGGCAGAATTAAGTTTTTTGACGCGAAGAATCGGCGGATCATTGACAAATGGAGCATAGGAACGAACATCTAGGGTCACCGAATCCCCTTCATCAATTAACAATGAAATCTCAGTGATTTTCTTTTGAAATATGGCTAAAAGTGCACCGTCTGGAGCAGAAATTGTCAATAATAAACGATCCTCGTCTAACTGCCTTCGGACAACAATACCTTGCACTCCGGAATGAGACGGCGTCAAACTCTTTGGGAAATAGGAGCCAAGATATTTTGGAGCAACCGACGGCGCAGCGAGACCAAATCCTATTCCAACGAGAAATATAATGAGCAGCACCCACACCTTCATCATAAAATTATAAAAGACCGAATATAACCTGTGAATTGAATCATCGAATACATATAGTATGCTAGCGACTATTCTTCCATCCAGTGCATAAAGAATATTGACTCATCATCTATACTCTAGCCACCAGTCCAGGAATAGGCCTGTAGTCTAGCACGATATTCAGTTTTGAAAAGAAATGCAACAGACCATCCAGGCATATCATCACGAAATAACATCATTCTCCTTCGTCGTCAAACCGTATTTCTGATATAATGTCACCATGTCAAGACGACGTATGTTTGGACAAATACTATTGATCACGGTCCTGCTTCAGGCTTGCACGTCTTCTCCGACCAATATCCCCCAGGTGCTTGAATCCCAAATTGACAAAAACCTTACATTTGCGAAGGTACTTCAAATTCCTGAGGCCCATACAGGAAAAGTGATCTTATTAGGCGGTGAAATACTCCACACTCATAGGGTTCAAGAAGACATGCAACTTGAAATCCTTCAACTCCCGCTTGATGAATGGCAAAGCCCATCACGGCAACGAACCTCATCAAAAGGTCGTTTCCTTGCATTCATAAAAGAAACCCATGACCCGGCCACGCTTCCAATACACACACGCCTCACCATCGTTGGCGAAGTCACGGGGTCAACCATAGCAACTCTTGATGAGAGTCAGTACCGCTATCCGATACTAAGGATTCGACATGTTCATGTATGGGACAATGTTCCGTATAAGTCGCGCAAACAATCACACCCTCGTTCGAGCCTTTTTGGAAAATGAAGCACGTAAAGTCTAAAGAGAGGTAGAGTCGGAATAGAATTGTAAGGTAGCCTACATTATCCATTTCAGTGAAAGTACCATGATAGTTTTTCATTCCTACTCTGTGATCGCCTTCACAAATATGGAACCACAAATATGAAACCATCATTGCTCGTAACCATCCTTATCTGTAGTAGCCTTGTTCTCATACAACCAACAATTACGTTCGGTAACTTTCTGGCTGGGGAAACGGCCTACCTTAGTAACGACTACCAAACCGCCATTCAGGAGTGGGAGCCCTTGGCCGTTCAAGGCAATGAGGAGGCACAAAACATGTTAGGTTACATGTACCGCTACGGCCAGGGGTTTCCTCAAAATTTTGAGAAGGCTCGCTACTGGTATCGTCAAGCAGCTGACCAAGGTCATGATCGGGCTCAAAACAACTTAGGCGTCATGCATAGACTCGGTCTCGGTGGCCCCCAAGACTATCAGAAAGCCTTTCAATGGTTTCATCGGGCAGCGGAACAAGGAAATGGCGGAGGTCAAAGCCACCTTGGGCTGATGTACTATAGAGGTGAAGGTGTCCCGAAGAATCTTGTACAAGCCTACAAATGGGCTTCGCTTGCCTCCCATCACGACTTAGATCAAGCTATTCAAGCCCTGGCGATGTTAGAACAAGAACTGACTCCTACCCAGATTGAAGAAGGGCGTCATCTAGCTGAATCTTGGAAACCCAAAGGGAAAGAAAGCGTTCTATAAGAACTACAACAGAGCGATCTGCAGTCGCTTGACCCAAGTTTCACTAATCAAGCCTTTGCTATAGAAATAGTCTCTAGTCTAGAGTCGGACTCATTAACTGGCAGATTCGATACTCCCAACTCTATCTGACAATTCGCTGTTCGAATCTAAAAGTGGGACGTAGAATTTATCAACATACTCCTTAAGCATTCGACGCGCGCTAAATTCTGGCCCATTTGTCCGAATGGCATTTTTGACGATTGAGACCCAACCATGTGGGATGCGATCTTGATCGCATTGGTAAAAGAGAGGAATCACTTGTTCTTCCAGGACGTCGTATAAAACATTGGCATCATGATCATCTTGAGCCTGCTCATCAAGTTCCTCCGTAGTCGTGGGGAATGCCCATCCGTTGGTCCCATCATAGCCTTCCTTCCACCAGCCATCTAAAACACTGAGATTCGGTACCCCATTTAATGCCGCTTTTTGTCCACTTGTTCCACTCGCCTCAAAGGGAGCACGAGGATTGTTCAACCACACATCGACTCCTTGGACAAGAAATTTCGCCACATGCATATCGTAATCTTCTATGAAGGCAATCCGACCACTCATGTCTCGCGACTGAGCATAGCGGTACACTTCATGGATAAGCTGTTTACCTGGCTCATCCGCCGGGTGCGCTTTGCCTGCAAAGATAAATTGGACCGGTCGCCATTGATCTTCAAGAATGGCTCGAAGTCGATCTAGATCACGGAATAAAAGGTTAGCCCTTTTATAGGTAGCAAATCTTCGGCCAAATCCGATCGTCAGAACATACGGATCAAAAAAAGCTCCACCAGCCAAAACTTGATCAGACTGAAAACGACCACCCGTCCAGCCCATTCGAATCCGATGTGTAATAAAATTAAGAAGTTTTCGCTTGAGGATTTGCCTGACTTCCCATATCTCAGAATCTGGGACATCAAGAATTCCCTGCCACATCGCTGGATTATCTGACTTCGTCATCCAATCCGCTCCCAGGTACTTACTGTACAAATGATTCATTTCCGAAGCGATCCAGGTCGGCACATGAACGCCATTGGTCACATGACGGATGGGAACATCTTGCTCTTGTCGGTCTGGCCACAGACATTGCCACATTCGTCGAGAAACACGGCCATGCTCAGCACTGACACCATTAACCAGAGAAGAAAAATAAATACCTAAGGCAGTCATATGAAAATGGCCCACGGAGTCATTCGGATTCTTGCCAAACTCAAAAAATTCTTGTTGAGTTAGACCACATCGCTCCCAAAATCCGGAAAAGTAGTCAGCAATAAGATGATGAGAGAAAAAATCATGTCCCGCCTCAACCGGCGTATGTGTTGTGAAAACGGAGTTTTGCCGAATATATTGGATGGCTTTCGTTATCGACACCCCGTTGCGGACAAACTCCTGAAGTCTTTCAAGGTGGAGAAATGCCGCATGACCTTCATTCGCATGCCAAGCCTTTGGATGAATACCTAATGCTCTAAGAGCCCGCACACCTCCAATCCCCAAAATCATTTCTTGCCCTAATCTGACCGACCGATCTCCCCCATACAATCGCGCCGACAAAACACGATCCTCTGGAGAATTCTCGGGTACATCAGTATCAAGCAGGTACAAGCAAGCACGTCCAACAAAAATTTTCCATACCACACATGCGACAGAACGACGATTGATCTCCACAGTCACTCGACATTGCTCACCCGACTCAGTCAGGGCCGGCTGAATTGGCAAGTCTTTTCGATCAAGGTTTTCATACTTGGCTTCTTGGTATCCATCAAGGCCAATAACTTGGCGAAAATATGACTGTCGATACATAAAGCTGACACCAACCAAGGGTACACCAAGGTCACTTGCTTCCTTAAGATGATCACCCGCAAGGATGCCAAGACCACCACTGTAAATGGGAACTGAGTTATGCAATCCAAATTCTGCTGAAAAATAGGCAATTGGCGAACTCGCATGAACAGAATGTTTTGTGCCAAACCAGTGATCTTTTGCGGCCATATAGTCATCAAAGCTCTTGAACGCCTCAACATACCGTCGACGAAAGACCACATCTTCAGCTAGATGTTGAAGCCGTTCAGACTGAATCTGCTGAAGCTGTTTGACAGGGTTATGGTGCGTCAAACGCCAAAGGGTCTGATCAAGAACCTCAAAGACCTGTCGACTTGTTGGGGTCCAACTCCACCACAGATTATGAGATAATTGCTTCAATCGTGGAAGACAGTCTTCCAAAAACACTTCATGAGAAGAACGGGATGTTGGAAGATCGGCCATAAACTATTTATCTCCTTAATAAGTGTATTTTTCAGCCCACAGACTGTTAATCAAACCAAGGCAGCCATTTTTTCCAATATGAAAATACAACATCAACAAATGCTGAATGGCTCACCCTTTACGTATAGCCGAACTGTCCCACGAGAACTCTGAGGAACAACGGCTTCAACTCTATCGAAAAATTATGCTAGATTACGGCGAGAGACCATTCTGATGCAACCCTAACTCCGGCAAATTTCCATCTGTTGGTGTTCATCGATCTTGGCATGTGCAGAACTCATAATGACCGCAGCCTTTTCTTACTCGATAGTGATTATGAGTGCGAGCAGGCATAAAGACGGATAAGCTTTCAAGACAATCATTGCTAACTCACAGGAACAATCCCATTCTTTAATAGGAATATTGTCTTGTCCCCTAACCAGTATTCAATTGTCGCCATTTTCATAGCGAGATTATAAGTAGACTAATATCCATCAGCGAAGAAAAGCTTCACATGACTATTCAGTTAGTGGGTTGTAGAATCCTATTCTACCAACGACTATGTCTCTCAGTTCCAACATACCAGACATTAAGAACTGACTGACGAAGACCCAAAACTTCTTGATACTTATACTGGTCCAATATTTTCATACATTCAGAGGAAACTGATCCTACATTTTCAGAGATACATGAGATAAGATTAGCCCCCTCGATAGGCTTACTGAAGCGGCTCTATACAGCAGCCACTAATCAGCTTGGGAATATTGAATCTCACGAACATAGAACATTGGTCTCACTAGGCAGCAGTTAATCGCTTAATATGGAGGAAGTTTATGAGAACAATTGTAATAGTCAGCATACTGGGACTCATGGCCATGAGCCATCCAACCTGGGCTGCCAAAGGTGCGATATCTCAAGAATATCAAGGAATGTGGGGAGCGGGCGGATGCAGCAAGGCTAAGTATTATATGCACATCGAAGGCAGCGGCATGCAAATGTATGCGACAGATAAACGAACCCCCCTAGGCAATTGGGACGTCAGAAACGTGCAAGCCAAAGGCAACAGCATCGCCATCAATACCCAGGAAACCAACTCTAAAAAATCTACCCATATGGAACTCACCAAACTATCCAATGGCCATATCAAACTCTCCTTAAAGATTGGAGGAAATGGTGGAATTGATGAGCTAATAGGCTGTTAACGCTACAAGTTTCAGTGAGATGCATACGTTTAAATGCTCATCAGCTCATGACTCGTAGGCTATACCGAACAATGACTCAGGATCCATCGTGAATCACACACCACTTGACCTTGAATATTTTCGTGAGAAGTTACTATCGCTTCAACACGAAATCTTACAAGTTGAACAATCTGGGGATGAGGCTGCTCAGATCGTAGAGCTTGATCAATCCAAGGTTGGTCGGGTTTCACGAATGGATGCCCTTCAGGGTCAAGCCATGGCAAAAGAATCACAGCAACGAAGAAATATTCGAAAACAGCGCATTGAGACGGCCTTACGGCGAATAGAGAAGGAAGTCTTTGGCCTCTGCGTGCGGTGTGAAGAAGAGATTCATCCGAAACGATTAGAATTCGATCCCTCAGTCCTCCTCTGTATCTCCTGCGCCAATAATGATGAACACTAATCACCAACTCAGGCCTGACGCCCTACGATAAACCCAAGCTTTATGTGTCCGCTTTGCCACGGGGTTTCCATCAATAAAACGTATCATCAGGATACTCGTAGGAATTTCCAGGCATGCACGACCTGTCAATTAGTTTTTGTTCCTCCCGAACAGTTTCTCACTGCCGAAGCTGAAAAGGCCGCCTATGATCATCATCAGAACTCACCTGATGATGGAGCCTACCGTCAGTTCCTGAGCCGACTATTTATCCCCATGCAACAAGAGCTACAACCAGCAAGCCACGGCCTAGACTTTGGATCTGGCCCTGGTCCAACTCTGTCAGTCATGTTTGAAGAAGCTGGACATACCGTCTCCCTCTATGATTATTTTTATGCCAATGATCCATCAGTCCTACAACAATCATATGATTTTATTACGACCTCTGAAGTCATTGAACATCTTCATCAACCCAAACGCGAATTAGAGGGATTATGGAACCTACTGAAACCAGAAGGAATCCTAGGCATCATGACGAAGCGAGTCTTAGATCAACAGGCATTTACTACCTGGCATTATAAAAACGACCTGACCCATGTCTGTTTTTTTTCTGAAACCACTTTCAGCTGGTTAGCCAAGCAATGGACGGCTAACATCACATTTGTTGCAACTGATGTCGTTCTGTTCAAAAAAACCTCCAAACATGCACCGTACCCCAAAAACTCAGCCTAAACAATGTTTCAAGGGTATAAAGATTCATTGAATCGACTATAGCCATACAGGCACATAACCCCAGGTAATTACACGCAATTATTGATTTCAATTCCTACTTCATGCTTAGATAGTTTTACCCTCTCATCCCTCTTTCAAACACAAGGAAACGTTGCCCCACTTCTTTCACCCCCATGTCCCCTGATTGTCACATTGTCATCATAGGTGCAGGTGCCGCTGGACTCACAGCAGCCATCTTTGCAGCCGAAGCCCATCCTCACTTGCATGTCACAATCCTGGATAGTGCACGCACAGTTGGAGCAAAAATATTAATATCCGGTGGGGGACGCTGTAACGTGACCAACATCACTGTGACACCAAAAGATTTTCATGCGCCAGCTCGCACGGTTGAACGAGTGTTGAAACAATTCAATGAACAGCAGACGGTTCAATGGTTTGCATCAATGGGAGTTCTGCTGAAACAAGAAACAACTGGGAAAATGTTTCCAGTCACGAACAAGGCCAAATCGGTATTGAGTGCACTTCTCCTTCAATGTGAAAAGCTTGGCATAGAAATCAAAACGACTCACCGAGTCAAGACCATCACCAAAGACGGCCAACTCTTTCAGATAGAAACTGATATGGGACGACTCACAGCCCATCGGGTTATCATGGCCACGGGGGGACAGTCCCTACCCAAGTCAGGGTCTGATGGTTCCGGATGGACGCTTGCCCAGGAACTTGGACATACAGTCACCTCGCGCTATCCAGCCCTCGTGCCACTCATCTTGAACAAAAGTTTTTTCCATGAGGAGCTCTCCGGTACATCTCATCAAGCCACCGTCATCACAACCGTCAATGGCAAAAGAGTCGATCGACGCACTGGAAGTTTACTCTGGACACACTTTGGCCTGAGCGGTCCTGTCGTCATGGATGCCAGTCGATTTTGGATATCGGCCTCTGAACAAGGATGTGATCCCAGTCTTTCGATATCGTTCTTACCCGAGCAAACATTTGAAGAAATTGACCAATGGCTTGCATTGGCTCCACAACAACCGCATCAAACAAGCGTGGGCTCGCTCCTGTCTCGGAAATTGCCTCAGCGAGTTGTCAAAATATTATGCTCATACGTGGCAAACGAACATGCCAAGACATCCTCCACACCAACAGCAGTGATTGACATTGCCTCCCTCCCCTTGAGCCAATTATCAAGGCAGCATCGGCGCCTGCTAACGCATACCTTAACGGGATTACCTCTCCCGATTGTGGCAACACGGGGATGGAATTTTGCAGAAGTCACTGCAGGGGGCATTCCCTTAGGTGAAATAAATACAAAAACTATGGCCTCGAAAAAAACATCAGGACTCTATCTAGTAGGGGAAATGCTTGACTGCGATGGACGCATCGGAGGCTTTAATTTTCAATGGGCCTGGGCAACAGGATATATCGCGGGCCGCAAAGTTGGAGCGGGGCTGTAGTTCGTCATATGTCTCAACAAATTCAATCAGCGCACGCATATCGCTTAAACACAGCTATAGCCTAGAAATACAGTTTAGGACCAAGCAATTCAAAGGGATTTTGCTTGACAGATTTCCTCAATAATACGTAGTATGCTCAATAAGATCATAAGCGCTATGAAACGAATTCTACACCAAGCTCTCGCTCTTGCCCTTCTTACCTGCTTTCTATTTGTTAGTAGTACCCTATCGGCTCAAGCCGCCAAACACAGCACACACCATACTCATCATAAAGCAACCACACACAGCAGCAATCTTTGTTCGTGGATGTGTGCAGCTGGGCAGGTCCTTCAAAGCGTTGACCTAGAAATACGTGAACCGTCTCTTACTAGTCTTGCCGATGATGTCAGCATCCCGGATTCAATAAAGATTGTCGACTCACACCCCTCCCAATCTCGCGGTCCCCCGAATCACATCTTCAGATCCATCTAATTTTTCTTTGCCGTTAACAAACGAATTCACCTGACCACGGTCGGGAAAAAATTATTTAATATTGTCTGCCTTGAGACACTATTCAGTTCATCACTGAATATGGTGTTTCTTGTTTTTATTCATAGTTTATATTTCTCACTACGTAAGGATGTTGTACATGTTTTACCACTTCACAAAATTTCGAAAAATAAGTATGGCACAGGTCAGCCTTATTTTTGCTTGCGTTTTCACCCTCTCCATTCAGAGCAGCCAAGCGTTTGCGGCTTTACTAGATGGAATGTTTGATGATTTCGAGGAAACCTTATCGCAATCACTGTCCAAAAATGGAGAGAAGCTTACAGTTGGTAATTTCTACACACCAGAACGATCAGACTCTCACGGACCAATCGGGATGATGGGTGAACATACCCACAATGAAGGGGAATTCATGTTCTCCTACAGATACATGCAAATGGAAATGGATGGAATCCGCGACGGAACATCGAGCCGCTCCCCAATGGATGTACGTAATCAAGGCTTTGGCGTCGTCCCGACATACATGAGAATGCAAATGCATATGTTTGGAGCCATGTATGGCGTCAATGACACGCTCACTCTTACAGCCATGCTGCCCTATATTCGTAACACTATGGATCACGTAGCTGGCATGCCTCTAGGTGCAGCAAAATTTCGGACGAAGACAGAAGGAGCCGGCGACTTAAAAATAGGATCACTTTGGCGGTTATATGCCTTCGAAGCACCGAGCATCGGTGCCCACCGTTTTCACATGAATTTCACCGTGAGTCTGCCAACAGGCGATATCACTCATAAAGGAACAACACCGGTAGGGGTCATCAGACTTCCTTATCCAATGCAATTAGGATCAGGAACGGTTGATTTAATGCCTGGGCTAACCTATGGCGGAGCAAAAGGAAATGTCTCATGGGGTTTTCAAACTCTTGGAACCTACCGAATCGCTCGCAATAAAGCTGGGTATTCAAAAGGTGATGCCTATGAAGTTGGCGCCTATGGGGCCTATGCATGGACAAATTGGGTGAGCAACTCTATCCGATTTAAATGGAAACAGTGGTTTGACTACGATGGAGAAGATAGAAGAATTTCTCAAACATTACCCAATGGCAGTCGATCAGTATTTACCGCTGACCCAGACCGTCGAGCAGGAAAACAACTCGACATCATGGGTGGTGTGAATTTTTTACTACCTGAAATTCTCGGCCTCGAACATCGACTCGGTATCGAAGGTGGCGTGCCCATCTACCAAAACTTAGATGGCCCTCAATTAGAAACAGACTGGGCTTTCACCATTGGATGGCAAGTCATCAATTAAGACACCGATAGAAATATAAACGTTTGCACGGGCTAGGGCCTCGGCTAAAGGAACTCAACTATGACACAGTTATTCAAAAGTGGAATGATCTGTTTGCTCATCGTTCTTGGATCATGGAATGTGGGATTGACCTATGAAATCACCGATATTGCTCATCCAGGTATCCTGAGTGGCCAGATCACCTTTACCGGTAAGGTCCCAGCCCCGCGAACCTTTACAGTACAAAAGAATCCAGAAGTTTGTGGAGAGCAAAGATCCTTAACTAAAGTTTCGGTGAATGACGGAAAGTTACAGGGAGTCGTCTTAGCGCTAGAGGGAATACAGAGCGGCAAAGCGTACGACGAGAAACATTTTCAAGCGAACCTCCCCGGAAAAGGTGAGTTTCACTATGCCCCTGGAAAGAAACTTTCACTTGATGTGCAAACCAAAAATTGTAACTTTGGCCCATTTACTGGCGTTGTCGCTCGAGACGAACCCATTCGATTTTCGAACAATGACCCAATGAAGCACACCCTGCACACTTATGTACGAAGGGGCACAAAAGCCACCATTCTCAAGACAGTACATAATCAAGGAATCCCTCCAGCGGGCACCATCGAAAAAACCTTCCCTCACAAAAAACTGAAAACCACAGGTGTAGTTGCGGTGACCTGTGATCGGCATGACTTCATGGAAAACTGGCTCTATGTTGTCGATAACCCTTACTTTGCCATATCAGATGTAAACGGACAATTCAGCATAGACGGAATCCCACCTGGTCACTTTCGCTTAATAGCATGGCACCCCGTTCTTGGCACGCAACAACAAGAAGTCGTGATTGAATCGAACGGGAATGGTCATATCCAGATAGAGTTCATTAAAAACTAGGTCAATCTGAGTGGCCCACTTCCCAGAAATCACTTTTTCGTTGTCACGTTCTGGATGACCAATGAAAGTCCTATATAGGTTGCATGGAATAAATTCCCGTATCCCTTTTTGACTTGAACTACCCACCACATCATCGTCCATCCTCCGTATTCCTCAAATCTTCCCATACCTCCAAACACATGTACTATGGTATAGTTGCCTCGTTAGCCAAATATCCGACTTTCATTCAATACAACTCAATAACCTGATTATGTACAGGTCCTATAAACGTTGTTGGCTTGAGACGCCTAAAAATTAGGAGGAGCTATGAGTGACCTATCATCAGCGCCCATCGCTGATTTCATGCAACAAGACCTTGAAATGGTCAGTGACCAATTGAGTGCTGTCGATGCCTCCACCAGAATGACTAAACAACGCATTGGATGCCTCGTGGTACATAAAGACGGACCGGACCCGGAAAAAGAACCAATTATTGGTCTGGTTTCAGAAACTGACCTCGTACGTAAAGTGATGACTCAGGAACCACATGATACTCAATTGACTGTCTCTCAAATCATGTCGAGTCCTCTCCATACAATTGCCTCGAATCGATCAATGCTTGATGCCAGTCATTTTATGGAGAAACAGGGCGTTCGCCATCTTTGTGTCGTAGAAAATGAAGAAATTGTTGGACTGATATCCATTCGGGATCTCGTCAGACATTTTGTCTATGCTGATTCAGGCCCTATTCGCGAACTTGATAATGTGTATCGCCCGCTCAGTGTGCTCATGCGTACGACCATTGAACACATCTCCGAAGAGGAAACAGCGTTCACTGTGGCCAAACGCATGGCAGATAAACAAATTGGTGCCTTACTCGTGACCAAGGACTCGGAAATGATTGGCATCGTAACCGAACGTGATCTGACTCAAAAGGTGATGGCACACAGTCTCAATGCCAACACGACTCCCGTGAGTTTAATCATGAACCATCCACTGATTGGCATAGATATCAACCGAACGGTTCATGACGCCAGCGATCTCATGGCCATGAAATGGATTCGCCACTTGCCTGTTACAGACAATGGAAAAATTGTGGGCATCCTCTCCGTCAGAGATCTCATACGAATGGTCGCACTCAGAGACCGACCTAGATTTTTAAAGCAACAATAATAGGATACTCTCGGATAGTATCCGACTGTTCCTAATCACCTCATCTCACAGGTAATTCACTTTCTATGGCCGCACTCATATACGGAAATAAACTTGCCAAGGCATTTGGCGTCAAACAGCTATTTAACGATTTGACATTGGGAGTCTCAGAGAACGACCGCATCGGCGTCATTGGTCCGAATGGGTCTGGGAAAAGCACGTTACTCAAAATATTTGCAGGACTAGAAAAGCCTGATGATGGAACGATTACACGTCGTCAACATTTGCGCATTGCCTACGTACCTCAACAACCAAACTTTCGACCAGAGGCAACAGTGCTCGATGAAATGGAACGCGCGGCCATTGACTCTGGAGTCGACGTGCATGAAGCGAGCGTGCGTGCGCAAGAAATTTTAGGACGAACTGGTTTCGAAGACGGCTCTCAACTCACTGGACCCTTATCCGGCGGATGGCGAAAACGTCTGGCTATTGCCTGCGGGATGATCCAGGAACCAGAAGTGATGTTACTTGACGAACCCACCAATCACCTAGACCTCGAAGGGTTGCAGTGGCTAGAGGGAATCATGTCACAAGCCCAATGGCCATGGGTGATGGTCAGTCATGATCGATGGTTCTTAGAACATGCCACCAATACCATAGCCGAAATTAACTCACGATATGTCGATGGCCTGTTACTGGTGAATGGCACTTATAAAGAATTCTTAGTTCAACGAGAAGACCACCACCAAACACAAACACAGCAGGCACAGTCATTAGCAGGCAAAGTTCGCCGAGAAGAAGAATGGCTTCGGCGTGGACCAAAGGCACGAACCACCAAAGCCAAATACCGCATTGATTCCGCACATGCATTGCAGGCCGAGCTTGCGGAAACGGCAACACGATTACGACAGGAGGATACGACCATTGATTTCGTCGCCTCTGGTCGTCGAACTAAGCAACTGATTGAAATAACAGGACTCACGAAAACCTTCGGTGATCGAACAATTATTCAAGATCTGGAACTCCTACTCTCGCCAGGAATGGCCATGGGAATCGTTGGACACAACGGTTCTGGGAAATCTACACTCCTCAAGCTGTTAGCCAAAGAACTCGAGCCGGATCAGGGAACCGTGAGACATGCTGAAAAATTACAAATTGTCTATTTCGACCAAAACCGTGATCAACTTGATCCAGAAAAAACCCTACGCCGAACGTTATCTGATACTGGGCAATCCGTTGAATACCGTGGACGTACAGTCCATCTGACTGGATGGGCCAAGCGTTTTCGGTTTCAGCCCGAGCAATTAGATCTTCCCATCAAATTGCTTTCTGGCGGGGAGCAAGCTCGAGCCGTTATAGCACGACTCATGTTACAACCAGCTGATGTCCTCATCGTCGACGAGCCAACCAATGATCTCGACATTCCAACACGAGAAACCTTAGAAGAAAGTCTGCTCGAATTTGCAGGTGCGCTTATTCTCGTCACGCATGACCGCTTTATGTTAACTCAGGTCTGCACGCAATTCATCGGACTCGACGGAAATGGAGCCTTTGGGCAGTTCGCTGAATATGCCCAATGGGAATCATGGCTTCGCCGTTTGAAATCAAAAAAGAATAAGGCAGACAAGCAGGCCAAAGCAGAGGAAGGTCGACTCGAAAAAGCGAAACCTAAAAAACTCTCATTTAAAGATCAACGAGACTACGACTCTATGGAGTCAAAAATTCTTGAGGCCGAAACGGCACGCGAAGCCTGTCGCACCAAAACCGAAGATCCTGCCGTAGTAACGGATCATGTCAAGCTTCAAGAAGCCTATGACGGACTAAAGGCCGCTACTCAAGCCGTTGAACAGCTATATGCTCGGTGGACAGAATTAGAAGCGAAACGGGAAGGCAAAACACCATAACGGTATGTGTTCGCACCGGCATAGAGCCGATTCATCAGTCACCAGGCATAGGCTTCTGGAGCGGCCCCTCCAGGACCAGGGAAAATTCCATCGAATTGGTTAAGGGTATCTTCGGAAAGAATAATGTCTGTTGCTCGCATCGTTCCATTTAATTGCTCCAATGTGCGTGGACCAATAATTGGTGAAGTCACCGCCTTCTGATGAAGCAACCAGGCCAACGCCACATTCGCTGGCTCCTCACGTAATTCCCGACACAGTTGTTCATAGGCTTCTAATCGTGGACGATACCTCTCGACATCTTTCTTCAAGTCTTCATCTGCCCGACGACCACTCGTGACGGAATCGAGTGCTCCAGCAAGTAAGCCTCGTGCAACAGGACTCCAAGGTATCAATCCAATACCATAGGCTTCACATGCAGGAATGACTTCGAGTTCAATCATTCGATCGTTCAAGTTATACAAACTTTGCTCTGAAATTAGTCCAAGAAAATGACGACTCTTGGCCATTTCTTGTGCTTGCGCTAAATGCCAACCAGCAAAGTTGCTACTTCCAACATAAAGAACTTTTCCTTCTCGGCAGAGTTGCTCTAACGCCTGCCAGACTTCCTCCCATGGTGACTTACGATCAACATGATGCATTTGATAGAGATCAATATAGTCAGTCTGTAATCGCCGTAAACTCTCTTCACAGGCTTGCTTAATATGTCGTGCAGAGAGACGAGATTGATTCGGCCACTCCCCCATCCGGCCAAAGACTTTCGTAGCCAACACCACTTTTTCTCGTCGACCATGTCCTTGAGCTAACCACCGACCGACAATTTGTTCTGTGATCCCTTCTCCCATTTCCCAACCGTACACATTGGCTGTATCAAAAAAATTTATCCCAAGTTCTAAAGCACGATCCATGATCACGCAGCTATCAAGCTCTGAGGTTTGTGGACCAAAATTCATAGTTCCCAAACAGAGACGACTCACTTTCAGACCAGAACGTCCAAGGTGTACATATTTCACAATTCATGCTCCTCTCAGTACAAAAATCCGTTGTTATGAATACAACATTTTCTATTTGCTCGACGAATCACCGAACATTATGTCATGATCCTATACAGCTTTCATCAATATCACATTCGAACACCAATCTACGTATCGTCAGGAGACCGACAACGATGCTCACCACAAAAGGCTATGCGGCGTTAGAAGCTGACAAGAAACTTGAACCCTTCAATTTTGAACGCCGATCCGTCGAGTCTCGAGATGTCCTCATTCATATTCGATATTGTGGTGTTTGCCATTCCGATATCCATCAAGCTCGAGACGAATGGGGTGGGTCCATATTCCCGATGGTCCCCGGACATGAGATTGTTGGAACGATCACCAAAATTGGATCGGGCGTTACAAAATTCAAAGAAGGTGAGGTCGTCGGTGTGGGTTGTTTTATCGACTCCTGTCGCACCTGCCATTCCTGTAAACAGGGACTCGAGCAATATTGCGAAACTGGCATGACCTTCACATACAACGGAACGGATAAACTGGGACAACCAACCTATGGAGGCTATTCAAATCAAATCGTTGTCGATGAAAATTATCTGTTACGCATTCCTTCTGGTTTATCGTTAGCAGGGACCGCACCACTCCTTTGTGCTGGCATTACGACCTACTCTCCACTGAAACAATGGGGTGTGGGAAAAGGCCATACACTCGCAGTCGTTGGATTAGGTGGGCTTGGACATATGGCCGTTAAACTTGGACGAGCTCTTGGGGCTGAGGTCACCGTCTTGAGCCGATCAGGTAGCAAACAGCAAGAAGCCAAACGCCTTGGGGCGATTGACTATGTCGACATGTCACAAGAAGGTGCAGGAAAACGACTTGAACGAACGTTCGACTTCATGATTGATACCGTATCTTCGCCACATGACTTGAATGCACATTTTGAATTTTTAAAAACTGATGGAACCTTAATGTTGGTCGGAGCACCGGATCAACCTCTATCAATTGAAGCATTTTCACTAATATTACGCCGCCGCCGATTAGTAGGTTCACTCATTGGTGGGATTCAAGAAACTCAGGAAATGCTCGACTTCTGCGGGGAACATGACATCACATCAGATGTCGAAGTGATACCGATTCAACAGATTAACGAAGCCTATGAACGTATCATTAAAGGTGATGTCCGATTTCGATTTGTGATTGACCTTGAATCGTTAGAGTAACCACCACATCAGCCATCACATCTCCATTCAAGATTTTCCCAGGCTCACAAGATGCGTTTTTTCTGCAACGTGATAGGACCTACGCTTTTCACTTAGGTGGCAAGAGCGGACCAGCCCATTGCCCCTTGACACGTTGTACGTCGACAAGATTATTAGGAGGACCTAAATCTGCCATCAACTTCGTATCAATTCGACCGTGACTAACCTGCAGTAGTTGTGGCTCACCGACACCTGGGGCCTTAAACCAATACCATCCAGGGCAGTCCGGAATGTTGTGACTCCAATTAGGAATAACATAGCGTAATTCACGTTCAATCTTGCTTAGGACTTGATTAGGATCATGTGCACCCAAGAAGGATTTGAGCCCATCATATAAGGCTTCAGTATGTATTCGTAGACTCATACGTTTATCAAACCTCCGTACAAGCTGGGTAAGCAAAGAAAGATTCTTCAGAGTCATAGATCCACGATCTGTGACTCCCCCACCAACATAGTCTCTCCACTTCCCTAAGAAGATCAAGGAGATGACGGATAACTCTTTGAGTGGATGCTTGTCTCAAATTCATTCCCAGACACTGGTTGAGAATTGAAGGTCCCGCCACTTCGTCGATGAAGAATAAATCGAATTACTGAAAACTTATTTTCGGATTGCGTCACAGGAAATACGGCACTCTTGGTATAATTAAATTCTTTCTTGCTATCCCCGTAACGTACAAGAATATAGTAGTCGCCAGCCGACACATGAACAATTCGTGTTTCATCTCTTTGCATCTTCGCTATCGATTTTGTTGGTCCAATGATTCGGACAACCGCATTCCTGCCAGATTGATTCTCAAACGTAATGGAATTGGGCTTTGTAGAATCAGCCCAGGCAACCACGGGAACCATCGCCAACACCCCCATCAGGAGTAGTGGCCAATACAACTTATTGATGAAACGACACTGAGAGCTCGGTAGATTCATGATTCAATTCCTCAACTTTTTTTTTTACGGTTTCGCCTTCTGAGACGTGTGATACACAAAGGGAACCGTCTTTTTATCATTCGCGCCTACCGTCAAAGATTGTTCCAAATAACCCAGAGAAGGATGCCAAGCACTTAAGGTATAGGTCCCTGCTGGAATTGAATCAATTTGAAAATGTCCTTTGGCATCAGTCGTTGCAAAATAAGGATTCAGCGGCACGAGAACCCAGGCTTGCATATATCGATGTTGATCGCACTCGACCATGACCACCCCACTTGTCCGAGTTTTCAATTCTGTCGTCGCTTCTTTTCCATTGGGCAGGTCAGGTAAATGAAATAGAGGGATTCGTCCCTCGTTGACCATTTCCCAACCTCGCAAAGGATGGAGAACCGTATCATTCATGAGCAGGCGAAGGGGAGTTCCATTCATGCCAACCATAACGCGTTGGTCAAACTGACATCGGTTCACGGTCAACGTGGGACCGTCAGCCGCAGCAGCCTTTCCACGCTCCAGACCTTGGATATAAATCACAACATCGGCCACAGCGTTGTTTTCAGAAACACGGGCACGAGGCAATATAACGTTGCCATCTTTATCCGCAACCGAGGCACAATGTTTGGGGTAGGCCCCCATCGTCAATTTATAAGAAAAAGGAGGAGGTGCTGGGCCAATGAGCGATATGGTCCCATGAATTGAAGCACCATCCTTGACCGTTATTTCTTCATACGCATGAGCATTACCACTTAACAGAAAAATAAATCCGACCAGAAATATCAATACCACTCGACTCACATACGTCACGTCCCTCACAGTAAAGCTCCTTCTTGAAAATAAGCCACTATCCGCTAAGCACATAGATGGCAACCATACTCTTACATAAATATTCAACTCAAGCACCCAACAGTTCTCTGCGCCTGCTATAGAGTCAAACGCAATATTCTCAAAACTGACCGAGTTATCATTTCCATGATGACCGGTCCTGTACCAACCTGCCTACGTGTTTGCCTTTTTAGAACTGGTTCTATGGCGCGAGTCCACAATGGATATGTAAGAATCCAGAAACCCACCCAAAACCAACCCTATAGGTCTAAAATCTTGAGTCGCTAGACAGATTTTAAATTGGGTAGCAGATAAACAGTGTAGCAAAACCTCTCACTTAATTGCTGACTTCTGAGTCATGGACTAATTTCACCTGATTCTCCGTATGTAGAAGAACAGCAATCCATATATTCCTAGATTCAATGCTGCCACAATGCTCCCCAATTGCGCTTGCATCAATGGAGTAAGGTTGCCTGGATAGACAAGGGGTAACAGATACGGTTCAATCACACCACCAGAAACATTCGCCTCGCCCCCAGACAGCCTGAGCCAATTTTCTAAGTAGGTGAGCGGACACATCCACCCGCCAAATTCTAGCAACACAGCCCACAATACAGCTGAAACATGAAACCAGAATACCCAGCGCCAGCGAAATACTAAGAACCCTCCAAGGAGAACAAACACAATAAATCCGAAATGAATAACCAAGACGAGATCAGCAAAGCCTCGAAACAAAACATTTTCAGGTAACATTCTTCTCGTCGAACCTAGGCCCAAGCATATCCATAAATCGATGCAGTATGATGAAGGGAAGAAATGGATGTAGACGATCCGAGGAAGGGATGACACGAATCATGGCATACTGGTAAGCGAGAGACGCTAAAAGTTCTCTCTATCCTAAGCTATTCTTCAAGTGAACGAATGGCCCCGACCTTATTAATCACAACAGGGAATTGAACGTTTTGATTGCTTAACGTGAGATCTATCCAGGGCCTGCTCGTGGGTTTGGCCATAATTTTGCCATCTTGAACTTTTAACTTCAGGTTCTTAACGGGAGAGGAAATGACGCTTTTATGTTTCGGGGCAAAGGCTCTACCCAGAAGTCCACATTCTCCTCTGTTGAGATTTCTTCCCTGTGCGTCTGTCTTGCCCATCCCCTTGCGAAAGTGAATGGTAAGATTGGTGGCAACGATCTTATTGAGTTCTAAGTGAAATTCTGTCTGAAAGGTAATCTCTGGCCCTCCCTTACAAACCATGATGGCTTGCTCCTCTGCCAAAACACCATTTGGGACCATCACAAGACTACAAACAAGGGTAAGCCACGCAAAAGAAGCCGCCCCCTGCCGGGCCAGCGAGCGACTCTCGCTAAAATTTCCTGGAATGACTTCTTGATAGCCCTGCATAAAAATACCTCACTCATGTTGTGCTTGAAAGTTCAATATCTTCTATGATGAACAGTCAAGACACACATTTAAAGATTACATAGATACTCAGACATCATCAGAATAATCCGCGTCATGAAAACTTAAGATCCGTAAAAAATGGTCGTTGATACATGGACTAATCCAGAGTTGGTGAACATTGAATCGACCATACCGGCGCCAATCTGGACTAGGCTTTCTAGACATTCCTCACAACTTCTTGAACGGTAACAGGGGGATATCTATATATCTAGACTTTCTCGGGTAAGAAATCAAGGAAAAGTAAGGAAATCGGTAAAATCCATCCCTATCCTGACATAACCCTCCCGAGTATGTCCGATAGGAATATGAAGGAATATTCACATGATACGTGCAATAGGGACAAGAGAAAGTGCGACCTCTTTCATGCTATGACTCTTCAAAGCTGACATCTATCATTCATGTAAAGGCACCTTAAAAACCAGTACTTTTCGGTGAGGGCAAGGACTCCACGCGCAAAAACTCTCCATGAATAGGCACATAAGTTAGGCGTTAAGCACGAGACTGACACCGCAATCGTGGAAAAAGACGGTTTTTAGAGGCACCCTCAATTAAGAATGCTATGAGGCAACCCGATACGGATCAGAAGCTAGATGATAGTCAGGGAAGAAGGGGCAGCATGTGAAAAAACAGACAGCAGAAGACAGGGAACCGATAGACTCCAACCTCTATCAGCAACCTATGACCGATTATGTTGGATTCATCTGGTATTGGCTTCCCTTACTCGCATATGCAGGGATCATTGCCCTACTCTCTTCCTTATCAACCCCTCGAATCCACCTCGCCACATTAGCCAATGTATTTCTTGTTGTGCCTAGCGATCAATTCACCACAATTAACGATAAATTGGTCCACATCACAGAATATACCATTTTGGGCTTACTCACCTATCGTGCCATACAGTATTCATGGGGAAACAAGCTGGGACCATTTTCAGCATTTCTTACCATCATACTCGTCGCATTCTATGGCGTAATTGATGAAATCCATCAATGGTTTATCCCTTTACGAAATATGGAAAGCATGGACCTCATGGCTGACATATTGGGAGGCCTCATCGGCATGTCGATTTGGGAATGGGCACTCACGCTACCGGCAGTCAGACTTTTTGATAAACAACTCCACCAGACATGGGAATCAATTAAAACCATGACTGCGACAAAGAGTTGATGAGCGATACAGCAAATAACCAGCTCTCAATAAAACAATGAAACCTTTGGGTATTGAATAAAATGAAGATGCCTGTTGGCTCAATCCTCTTCTAATTTCAGTACGACAAATGGCGCGACATAATAGGCAATAATAGACAGAACGACTCCACAAATGGCGCCCAATAATCCTTGAACATAGACACCACCAAACGGCAGCAAAAAGACAGCAAGGATCATGGCAATGGCACAGGTTTTATGTTGTTCATAAAACTGCTGCCGCCGATCACTTCTCAAGGAATCGGAAAATGAAAGTTCGGAATGAGAAGCCATTCAAATGAGGGAAGAGGAAAAAGAAATAAATATCATAAATGATCTAGGTCACCAGTACGAATGAATAGACATCACTCTGCGTCACGATGAACCGTTTCGAGGGAGAACGCCGGCACACAAACAGCAATATATTCCGCCCCACCCTGCTCAGGAGAACTATACCGAACCCATTCTCCTGCAGAACAGACAATGGACTGCCCAGCATACACATCAAATGCGCCATCTTCATGATCAACCCGTAACATCCCGGTCAAGACAACCGTCGTTTCAGTAAAATCTGGACGCTGCCCAGATTCCACCCAACCTTGCGGCGACACCATCCTCGCCACACTGATTGACTCATCATTCGTCGCAACTCGTCCGGCATATTCTTCAATCCGTTTAGGTTTATTGCCAGCCGAAGTGATCACCGAGGGGTCTTCAATTAATCGTGGCATCGATTGGTCCTCCCTAGAAAATATTCAACATATTCTTGGTAAGAAACCCTAATTCGCTCATGTGGAAGAGTCAAGAAGCCATTGGAAAATATTTATTGAGGATGTTGAATTTTCCACTCCGACCATCACCATATCCCAATATTGGGACCGACCACATAAACTGGAGGAACTGGTCAAGCAAGTCCGACCAATACGTCCGCAGCCCTTGGGCACAATCATTCAAGGAACATTTGCTTCAAAGCAACACCTATTATTGGCCATATAACTCCCAATGTACATACGATCATCGATACCCAAGAGACGCACGAAACGTACTGAGAATACGTGAACACGGCAAAAAATGAAGAACGCTGTTGGCGGATTTTTCAACATTCCTATGGTATGTTGGGACCATAAACACCTATGAACCTAACAAGGATGACGGCGGACTATGAACTCAGACACACATGACAAAATCATTGCAACAGAACTGGGCATTTCGCCCCAACAGGTCAGCACCACAGTAGAGCTATTAGATGATGGCGCCACGGTCCCGTTTCTTGCGCGCTATCGAAAAGAAAAAACTGGCGGGATCGATGAGGTCGTCATCACATCCATTCGAGATCGAGTGGCTCAACTGAGAGAATTGGATAAACGTCGTACGGCCATTGTGTCTTCGCTTGAAGAACAAGGAAAACTCACAGATGATCTTCAAGCCCAAATTCAAGGTGCAGCGACAATGACAGAGTTGGAGGACCTCTACCTACCCTATCGCCCGAAACGCCGCACACGCGCCATGATCGCCAAAGAAAAAGGGTTAGAGCCACTCGCTCAAAGTCTTTGGGCTCAAGATGCACACATGAATGTCCCTGAAGAAGCCGCAAAGTATATCAATCCCGACAAGGGAGTCGAGAGCGAAGAGGAGGCATTGGCAGGGGCTCGCGATATTATGGCCGAATGGGTCAACGAAGATCAGCAAGCTCGCGCCTCCATGCGCGCATTGTATATGGAACAAGGCCTATTCAAGACCACCGGCATGCGAGGAAAAGACCTGCAAGCAAGTAAATATCGGGATTATGCTGAATGGGAAGAACCGGTCTCGACCGCCCCGTCGCATCGCATACTTGCCATGCGACGCGGAGAGCAAGAAGAATTCTTAAGCCTTCGTATTTTGGTTCCAGAACAGACCGCATTGTCGGTCTTACAACGCCTCTTTCTCAAAGGAAACGGGTTGGCTTCGGATCAGGTCACCTTAGCCATTCAAGACTGTTTTACTCGCCTATTATCTCTTTCAATGGAAACCGAAACTCGAGTCGTCACAAAATCTCAGGCGGATCACACCGCAATTGACGTATTTGCGCAAAACGTCCAACAATTACTCATGGCCTCACCATTAGGCCAAAAAACCATCCTGGCTATTGATCCTGGATTTCGGACCGGATGTAAAGTGGTCTGTCTTGACCGACAAGGGAAGTTCCTTCATACGGACACAATCTATCCACACCAAGGGGCAGGATCCGCCATGAAAGCAGGTGAAACAATTATCGCGCTGTGTAAGAAATTTCAAATTGAAGCCATCGCCATTGGCAATGGGACGGCAGGGAGAGAAACCGAAACATTTCTTCGAACGTTAAGCTTACCCACCCAGGTTCCCCTCGTGATGGTGAATGAAAGCGGGGCATCGGTCTATTCGGCTTCAGCCGTAGCCCGTGAAGAATTCCCTGATCAAGATGTGACGGTACGCGGAGCGGTCTCAATCGGTCGACGACTGATGGATCCCTTAGCTGAACTCGTTAAGATTGATCCTAAAGCTATCGGGGTCGGACAATATCAGCATGATGTGGATCAAGCAATATTGAAACAACGTCTCCAGGATGTGGTCATCAATTGCGTCAATCGGGTTGGAGTCGACGTCAATATGGCCAGCCCGCAACTCCTCACCGCCGTATCAGGAGTTGGGCCACAGCTCGCCACCAACATCGTGGAGTATCGACAAGAACATGGCCCATTTTCAAGCCGAACGGCATTAAAGAAGGTCCCACGATTAGGTGCCAAAGCCTTTGAGCAGGCGGCAGGGTTTCTACGAATACCAGAGAGTGAGCACCCACTCGATGCCAGCGCGGTACATCCTGAACGCTATCCCGTAGTCACGGCCATGGCTAAAGACTTGGGCTGTACCGTCAAAGAATTAATGAAAGACTCAGATCGACAAAGTTCAATTGACCTCAATCGATACATCACTGAAGAAGTGGGAAAACCAACCCTCACCGATATCCTCACCGAGTTGACCAAGCCCGGCCGTGATCCACGTGAGCAGTTTGAAGCTGTACACTTTGATGAAGGCGTGCAATCCATCGAACAAGTCGAAGCTGGCATGGTTCTGACCGGTGTCGTGACAAACGTGACAGCCTTCGGTGCCTTCGTCGATATCGGCGTCCATCAAGATGGCCTTATTCATATCAGTCAACTCGCCAATCGCTACATCAGCGATCCCAATACCGTCGTCCAGGTGAACCAACAAGTCAAAGTCTCCGTTTTAGAAGTCGACATCCCACGCAAGCGGATTTCACTGTCAATGAAAGCCGTCCCAACCGAGAAAACCTGATTATACTTTTGACACGTACACCTGATTCAATGATATTGAATTGCCTCAATAGGGGGACTCTTTCTTTCGACCTTGAATAAAATGCATGTCATGCCCGTTCACCAATAGATATACGCCTTTTGTCCATCACCTTTTCGATCTCTACCTGAGCAACTTGTCAGAATATAAACTCTGTGATACTTTGAAGAGTATCGTGTAAGACCTCTTTCTCTGGGACGACAGACCGCCACAAGAACACAGTAGGGCCTTACACGATTTTTTTGTTCAAACCCACCTTGATCTCCTGAAAACAGGAACAGTCCCAGCAGGATCAAAGCATAGTGTGGTAGGACAGCCAAGATTGTCGGACAGGGCCGACAACTGAACGTGTCGCGCCATATGTATAAATTATTACGTGATTCTATCGTGAACTGAAAGAAGGGTAAGTGATGGTAAAGAAGTTTATCGCCAACATCCGTGAGGGTATCAAAAATGTCTCGGAGGTTGGCTATCATATTATTGTCCTCTGTCTGAGTGCCGGGATTGCCATGTCGCTCCCAACCGTTGCCACCAATTTCCTGACATTTTGGACAAGGGTCGAGAAGGAAAAAATGTCGCTCGTGACCTTAGAAATAGGCGTCGCAGCATTACTCATTGTGATGATGACGTATATCCGGCGAAGTCGGCAGGATCGGAAGCTAGCCAAAATGGCGATCAGTGCGGGGTTCGTGTCCTTTTTCCCCAAGCGTGCACGATTGGCAGAAGATGGAATTCGGAAGCTACGGGAATCCCAGGGTCGAGGAAGGACGGTCATGGTCATCGGGTCAAGCGGATATGACACATTGCGTGATCAAGTCGGAGATTTATCGACCGTACTCGATAAATGCCTGGGAGCCCACATCATGCTGGTCAACCCATTGAGTCAAGGCGCCAGTGCACGAATCAGAGCGATTGCGGATCCAATGATGTCAATTGAGAAATATCGAGAAGGGGTCAAGCAAAGTATCGAATTGCTCAAGAGACTTCAGGCAGTCGGAAAGTCTGTCAAACTGAAGCTCTACTCTGATCCCCCACTCCTGAAATTGGTTATTCTTGGCGATTATCTCTGGATGCAGCATTACCATACGGATCTGGATATTCAGGAAATGCCGGAATACGTGCTGCAGCACAATCCGGAAGACCATGGACTGTACACGTTGTGTTACCAATATTTCATGCAGCGATGGGAACGGACGGAAATACCGGAGTACGATCTGGGAACGGACGAGTTAGTGTATCGGGATAAAAATGGCGGAGAAGTCAGAAGAGAACGATTCTGGCCAGAAGATGTGCCACAAATTATAGAGCAGGAAAGAGAAACTCCTGCATTGATAAGCACGCCACACACGACAATGGGGCCTTCAACTCTGGAGCATGCAATGTGCCGGACAGGAACGGAAGGGACAGGACCGATTTAACTGAATAGCTAAAATAAAAAATGATCAACCTCTGATATTGTAGTCGTCACCTGGTTCACGGCATCGACTACAACGCTGTCTCTAAAACTTTTGTAATCAGTGCCTGTGCTTCTTCCTGTATTTGATGAAGATGCGACTCGCCTTGAAAGCTCTCCGCATATATTTTATAGACATCTTCAGTGCCTGACGGGCGAGCGGCAAACCACCCGTTTTCGGTCATCACCTTCAAACCGCCAATAGCATTGTCCGTTCCCGGGGCTGAGGTCAGAATGCCAGTAATTTTTTCGCCTGCTAATTCGGATGCCTGAATTTGTTCTGGTGCAAGCTTCTTGAGAATAGCTTTTTGCGCGGGTGTGGCCGGTGCCTCAATCCGTTGGTAAACTGGAACCCCCAATTCCTTGGTGAGATCAAGATACAGTTGACCTGGATCACGCCCGGTCTTCGCCATCATCTCAGCCGCCAACAAATCCATGATGATCCCGTCCTTATCCGTCGTCCATACAGTTCCGTCACGACGAAGAAAAGACGCACCAGCACTTTCCTCGCCCCCAAAACCAAGAGACTCCTCAATGAGTCCATTCACAAACCATTTAAAACCAACCGGTACTTCCACGAGACGACGTCCTAACTTGGCAGCCACACGATCAATCAGACTGCTACTCACCACCGTCTTCCCAACTCCAGCATCCTGTCGCCAGCCAGCGCGTTGAGCGAAAAGATACGAGATGGCCACAGACAGATAGTGATTGGGATTCATTAATCCAGCCGTGCGCGTGATAATCCCATGCCGATCATGATCAGTGTCGTTGGCGAACGCAATATCAAATTGATCTTTCAAGGCAATCAAACCGGCCATGGCATAGGGAGAGGAACAATCCATACGAATCTTCCCATCCCAGTCAAGATTCATAAAACGAAACGTCGGGTCGACTGCCTCATTCACTACCGTGACAGGAAATCCATACCGCTCAGAGATTGGCCCCCAGTAAGCTACCCCCGCGCCACCAAGCGGATCAACGCCAATGGAAAGCTGCCCTTGGCGAATCACCTCCATATCAATCACCGAGCCCAAATCTTCAACATACGACCCAACATAATGATGCTGGTGTGTGGACGAAGCCCGCTTGGCTTTCTCATATGATGTACGTGTCACTCCGCGAAGGTCGTCCGCAAGAAATGCATTGGCCTGCGTTTCGATCCAAGAGGTGACATCACCATCGGCCGGACCGCCATGAGGCGGGTTGTACTTGAATCCTCCGTCTTCAGGAGGGTTGTGAGATGGCGTGATGACAATGCCGTCAGCTAAACCCGTTTTGCGGCCACGGTTGTAGGTGAGAATCGCATGGGAAATCACGGGAGTTGGGGTGTACCCATGGTCGCGATCCACCATGACCTCCACTCCATTGGCAGCCAGCACTTCAAGCGTACTGGCCATGGCCGGTTCTGAAAGCGCATGCGTATCCATCCCTAAAAACAGTGGCCCATCGATATGCTGTTGTTGACGATACAGGCAAATGGCCTGAGTCGTAGCCAAAATATGTGCTTCATTAAATGACAGCTTGAGAGAAGATCCACGGTGTCCGGATGTTCCAAAGGCCACTTGTTGCTCAGGCACCAAATGATCGGGGCGACCTGTATAATAGGCAGTGACCAATCGAGGTATGTTGGCAAGCATAGAAAGCTCGGTTGGTTTTCCTGCGAGCGAACTCAGGTTTTTCATACATTCTCCACGTTAAGAAATGTGAGCCCATCATGACCCGGTCAATAAAGTTATCAGTCACTAGTTGGTGAAGGGCTACGAATGATGGCACCAGCGCTGGTCCCAATTTATGATGGAGCGAAAATCGGTTATCCTATAAAGTAGAAAAGCTCCATTTTCATCCTTTCAGCACATCTTTGACAAACGTCCATAGTTTCAGCATATTCTGTTTGTAATGATTCAGACTTCGTATCAGATACTATCGTGAGGAGATTTCGATGACGACATGGTTAATTCCGGCACTGAAGGCTGTTCTTCCCCATATCGGGACGATTATTGCAACGGCAGGCCCTGTATTCACTAAAAAAGAAACTGAAACCACCCCCGCTGTATTGCAAAAGCAAATTAGCGAGCTGCAAGCCGCTGCGGCCCAAAACGCCATGCATGTCAAAGAACTCGCCGAACAATTGCAGCGCACGGTTGCAGCCATTGAGCAGGCTGCCTTAGTGGCTAAAACCAATGATCAACGCGCCTTGCAATATGGTCTTGCTGCACTGTTCATATCTGCCATCTCCCTCGGTGCCGTCGTGATTCTAGCACTGAGACTCTAAGCCGTCCCGAATGATGTGAACGACATTTCTTCGAAAGATTACCCACCTGACTAAATTTCGATTCCATTCTTCTTTGCAGACCATAATTTCTTCTTATTGAAATTAGATGAAAGAATAGAAAGACCAATCAGTCCATAAACGAACTCATTCGTTCATCCGACCTGTTATGTACTGATACGAGACCATGCCCCGAATAAATCCTACTTGAAAAAATTTCAGTCAATTCTAAAAAATGTTTTAGCCTATAGGAAGGTTGACTGAAGTAGGCCTCTAGAGCCTGAAATACTCTGGCCTTGAGTATAAAATGCTCACAGATAGAATTTATAAGTGGCCCTGCGATTCACACATTAATTATTAGGCGAACGCTAAGGTTAAGACCTTTTAAAAATGAGCTTGTTAGCATTGACGACCCAGGGATTGCCTGATGGGCTTACCGATATACCCACTCCTCCACCATCGATAGCGCTCCAATTGGTCCCATCCCATCGGTAAATGCCATAATCGCCATGCCCTACCGGATTGGTTCCAATCACCCAAACTGTACCGTCCGCGCCGATTCCAATATCATGAGCCGCACCGGGCTGTCGTCTCCACTGATTGCTCACTCGTTGATAAATCTCTTGACGTGCATTGACTACCCATGGGGCACCTTGGGGATCGACCGCAATCCTGACCCCGCCACCTTCGATACCACTCCAATTGGTCCCATCCCATCGGTAAATCCCATAATCGCCTTGCCCCACCGGATTGGTTCCAATCACCCAAATCGTACCATCCGCGCCGATTCCGATATCGTGAGCGGCACCAGGCTGCCGGCTCCACTGATTGTTCACTCGTTGATAAATCTCTTGTCGTGCATTGACCACCCATGGGGCACCTTGAGGATCGACCGCAATCCTGATCCCGCCACCTTCAATACCACTCCAATTACTACCATCCCATCGATAAATACCAGAATCGCCATGCCCCACCGGATTCGTTCCAATCACCCAAACCGTACCGTCCGCGCCGATTCCAATATCATGAGCCGCACCGGGTACGAGATGCCAAGATCCTGGAAAATTAATGAGCCGAACAACTCCTCGCCCATACTGATCAAAACTGGAACGTGTAACATAATGCCAGTCTCGTTTCTCAGGCACAAAACGAGACGGAAAGTTATGAATCGTTTCAAGCCTGTTCAGAGAATGAGCTGGAGAACTATGAAGAAAAGGGCGACCGCTACTAGCGGCATAGGCTTTGGTTGTTCCGAAGAAAGTCACATCAGTCTGACTTGATGCGAGGCTTCCGAATTCTGCCCCAGCCAATAATACAATTGAGAGGAAAGCCATTCCGATCACCGCAGCAGCCTTAAGAGTCCTGACCTTCCACAATTGAGCCCCACCTCCTGCACAAGCGAAAGATATCCCCGCAATAACAATACATCCAAAAATTAACCCGCCAGCTTGCTTCATTTCATAACCACTATGGGTAAACTGCGAATACCACAGAAAAAACTGAGAAAGAAATGCTCCCAATTCCCCCTCGGAAAATACCGTAAACTCTCCAAAATCATTTAGCATAATCCAGGTCTCCTTGTTCGACCATATATTCATTGTCCTTTATCTCGACTTGAAGCTGTTTCAAAAAACCTCTGGTAGGTTGAACGATACGGAGCAATGTTTTTTTGGAAAATCAACCCTCATTCCAACGTACACAAAAACAACTGCTGTGTATACTGTGTGATAAATAAATGGGATCTCTCACCAGCTAAATTCAAACCCCAAAATTGAGTTATATCAGACAAGGCTCGTCCAGGATTGTCTTGAAGCAAGTTCGTCTCAGTCATACACCACGACTCTGAAGCATGAATCCTATATCAGTATGAGTATGGCGCCATCACCTTGTACGATCAAAATACTTTAAGGGTCATTTCACGTTAGGCTTTTTAATCCTGCCTGAAGTGTTCACACGATGCTATCCAAGGTTTATAAAAAGTGTGCAAAAATTGATTGATTGAAATTGAAACAGATTGGAAAGGGATTGGGAAGAATGATATTCCCCCAAGTTAAAAACAGAAATAGCGGCAAAAGAGAAGGAGCGTATTTCGAAAATTGAAAAAGGCCCAGCTTACCAAATGATCAAGGTAAAAAGTTCTGCTCCTTCCTCATCATCTTCAAACTGATCATTCCACTTTTTCTATAGGGGCCAGATAATGATTCAACAAAAAAATCACCCCTATCTATTTCAGGCTAATTGCCTCTCCTTCACCTGAAGTTAAAATCGGTCTACGTTAATCTGATTTGCCCCCGAACCCATTCATGGACGACCTTGACCATGTCCGATGTGTGCTCGGAGAACACGTGGTCTGCACCGTCAATCTGTACAAGTTCCTTAGGTTCATTGGCTCTTTCAAAAATATCGAGCGAGTCCTGGAGTGGGATGACGTCATCAGCGGTTCCGTGAACGAGGAGCCAGGGAATCTGGATCGATGGAGCATAGGTGATAACAGTTCCGATAGCTACCGTGTCATCAATAAAATCCTGAGACAACGGGCATGTCGGCTCATCCCACATAAAGCCCTTATCCGGTGTCACATCGCTAAACTCACGTTGCGCGAACGCTGCCGTATGGACCATTCCAGCAAGGGAGACGAGTCCAACAATGCGCGTGTCTTGGCTAGCTCGAAGAACACCGACAGCTCCTCCCATGCTGTGACCGACATACAGAATCTTCCATCCGTCTAGCGCATCGAACACGGAGCCTAAGTCTTTCACTTCCTTGGAGATCGTAGAGTCTGCGAATCGACCTTCCGAGTCACCGTTGCCAGAGAATGTCATCCTCAGCGTCGGGATACCTTCTTGCGACAGTGCGTCTGCCAACGCAACAACGAACGGACGATCCTTATTACCCGTAACCCCATGCCCAATGACCACAATGATTTTCTCACCCGCATCACCTTGATGGAATGTGTAGTCGACCTTTTCGCCTTCAATGTTGCGAATGGTTCTAAACATGTATATCCCTGTGATCCATTAAGATCAATTGACTTGCCCCTACCCCTATTCTTACTTCTATCTTATAAAACTAAACTTGCTCCAATTATTTGTCATTACGACTTTCAGGCACTGGGGAAGTAGGTTTCTCTCCCTTGGGCCCAACTAAAAATTAATTGAGGAAAAAATCGTTCAGCCGAACTCATAAAACGCTCAAAGAACCACTCTGATTCAGAGCCAGGCTTAAGAGAGCTTTGAAGTAGTTCAGGATTATAACGGGCTATAGATCCTAGAATAAAAATTGCGATGAAATAATAACTTATTCTATTTAAAGTTTCGGCAGTATTTTGACCCTGCAAAACATACCATACAGGTTCGTTTTGCGATGTGAGTCTATTCCAAAAGTTCTTTTCACAAAAGTTACAAATATCATCATAACCACCATCTGTAGAATTTTTAAATCTTTCCTGAACTATCAAGACACAACCCTTTTCATCTAATCGGCAAAGACTTTTAAGCGATGGGTAGTCAATAGACCAATTCGATCGAAACTGAGATTCTTCGAGAAACCGAGAATCGAAAATTAATTTTACTTCTCCAGTCCTCATCATACCTTGTACGGTAATCGGCTTTACCTCGGGCGCACCTCTATCCGGAGATTTGTACTCTAAACATATCTCTGGAATTTTCGCCAAACAGGACCTGAGCGTTATTGTAGAATTCCTTTTCCATGGCAGATTTAAACAATCTAAATAAGAGCCAAAAGTACCTGAAACAAACTTCGCTTCACTTAAAAGTAATTGGGTATTTCCTTTATATATTAACCCATGGTGAGAGGGCCCTATTACCTCAGGAACTAATGCCATGACCGCGCGAAGTAGATTTAAAAATGAATAGTATAGTGTTATTGGCTTTGTAAGCAGAGAAGCATTTCTTCCAGACTGCCATAATTCTGTAGCCTGGCGAACTCTAACAGTTGCATAGTTCGTGTGTTGGCTCCAATCAATATCAGTTTTATCGGTGGTAAACATGGAGCTTGTATATTCAATTGTCCCAATTCTAGTAATTTGAGACCACACTTCTTTGAGCGGGTTATCTGAGGGAAAGCGCATTCTTCTACGTTGGAATGAACCGTGATACTTTAAGTCAAATTCCATTATTTGAACCTCAACACATTCTTAGTAAACTCCCTACGCGACCATTCTAATAGTAATAGTGTTCGAATTTCATTTGTACTTCATGCCCTAGGCTTTTATTAGACCTAGAATATTTACACAATACCACTCAAGACGCATAAATATGCATAGAAATTATAAGGAATCCAAATAAAGTAGTCTAAAACAGTATTTACTCGCACATCGCTACATTGAGACAGAAGCCTGATCTATATTATTGGGGCTATACATATCCTCTTGATTTACTCTCGATGAGTTCGCAAGGTTTATGAATCGTTTGATATAATCAAACACTATGTCTTATTCGGAAATAGAAAACCATTCAATGCTGTGAACATGCATACCATAAGAATCATCCTCCTCAGCTCATTCCTCTTGCTCTCGGCATGCAGCACCTACAACCCTGGCAACCCCGATAATATTTGCGATATTTTTTTTGGTGAAACGGATTGGTATGAAGCTGCTCGAGATGCCCAGGATGAATGGGGGACGCCCATCTTTGTAACGATGGCGATCATGCATCAGGAATCGCGTTTTATCGATGATGCGCAGCCGCCACGTCCTTGGTTCTTAGGGTTTATTCCATTACCGCGTGATTCATCTGCCTATGGGTATGCACAAGCTCAAGATCCAGCATGGGAAGACTACTCTGCACAAACTGGCAATTCAGGGGCCGATCGTGATGATTTCGAAGACGCGATTGATTTCATTGGATGGTACACGAATGGTAGTCAGAAACGACTAAAAATTTCTAAGTGGGATGCGTATGGACAATATCTCGCCTATCATGAAGGCCGTGGCGGGTATGAGCGAAAAACTTACAAAGCCAAACCTTGGTTAAACAAAGTCGCCAAGAAGGTCAAGCGACGTGCGCTGCGGTATAACCAACAACTGAAAACCTGCAAAGCTGATTTGGATGATGAGGTTGATGGCTGGTTTTGAACATTCGTCGGCCAATCTTTGCCACTATCCTCGCACGTATTATACTCTGAAAGATACGCTTTCTAGATAAAAAAATGAATAGGAAAGACAGCCATTTCTGGCAAGCTTTCGGAGTGATTAGACAGTTGAGGATTGAGAAGGCTCACCTGCAGTCGTGAGTTGAAGAGATGGGCACGATAGTCCGTGCTTGGCTAGCTCTCCCAGTAATTCACTTGGAAACTCCTGGAGCATGCTTAAAAGTTGCTAACACGACTCGTCATTCTGAATATATGTCTTGTTTCGACCTCGTTGCTCCAACTCAAAAGACAGTCAGGCCAATGGCTGGAAGGCCCATCGTATTACACGTCCCCTTTAACCTATGAGCCACCTCAGCAAATTGTGCCATATCCTGATGTTCAATCGCAGCTAAGATATCTTCAATACAGGACCCTGCTTCTCCTACAAATTGACGAATCATTCGTGACAAGAACGCCAGGTAATCTGATCCAAACATGGCCTCCCATTGAGTAAGAACCTCAGGATCTATGTGCTGATTGACCAAACCTCGATTGCCTGAAACTGATTTCAGTCTTGCCGATTCTCGATCACACGTCTCCTTTAATTTTCTGAAATCAATTCAGGAACCTTCGTATCTGCTGGAGTCCAACGATCCAATATTTTCTTTAACCCTTCTCTTTTTATCGGCTTTGATAGATAGTCGTCCATTCCCGCCGCTAAGCATTTCTCTCGATCTCCCTGCATGGCATTGGCAGTCATGGCAATGATTGACACACGACAACCACCGTGCATGTTGCCAGTCCTTTCGCGATGTCGAATTTCTTTTGTCGCTTCATACCCATCCATTTCTGGCATTTGACAATCCATGAACACCACATCATAGGACTTTCTCGAAAAAGCCTCGACTGCTTCTAGACCATTGGCTACAACATCAACCCGATGCCCCATCTGTTCCAACATCAACACAGCAAGTTGTTGATTGATGGTGTGATCATCGGCGACGAGTACTCGTGCTCTCCGTTGTGCCATTTCTTCACGAATCGTATGCTGAGTCATCATTGGAGCCGTTAACGTCTCCGATTCTGTTTGAGCCATGACCAATTTTAAACACTCGAGCATTTGAGCCTTTCGCACTGGCTTTGTGAAATGTCCTGAAAATCCAGCTTGTCGTGCTAGAGTTGCATCTCCTTGTCTTCCTAACGATGTCACGAGGACTAGTTTTGTGTGAGCGATGGTCGAATCGGCCTTAATCATTTTGGCTAACGCTGAGCCCTCCATCCCCGGCAATTCCATATCCACAAGAGCCAGATCAAAAGGCTTTCCATCTTTTACCGCAGACTTCAATAATTCCAAGGCTTCCGTCGGCGTGGCCGCCTCTACTCCATCCATACCCCAATCAATACAATACTGCATCATGAGAAATCGGTTCACAGGATGGTCGTCAAGACAACAGACTCGAAGACCTTGCAAGAAGACATTGGATCTATTGTCCAGGCTCTCTGCAGAGACTTGTTTTTTTAACTTCACCGTAAACCAAAACTGACTCCCTTGTTCAGGTATTGTGTTCACCCCGATCGTACCATCCATAAGTTCAACCAATTGCTTGCTGATGGCTAACCCTAGCCCCGTTCCTCCATATTTTCTGGTCGTCGAACTATCGGCTTGCGAAAATGGTTGAAACAGTCGTTTGAGTGATTCTGGAGCTATACCAATACCCGTATCCGTGATTTCGAAGCGGACCTCCACCTCATCTTGATTTTCCTCGACTCGTAGGACTTGGATGCTCACATCTCCATTGTCTGTAAATTTAATCGCATTTCCAATCAGATTCATTAAAATTTGACGTAATCTTCCAGGATCCCCTTGTAACGCAGTCGGGACATCCTCAAATACCCACCCGACAAGTTCTATTTTTTGGGCCACAGCCCGTTCAGCAAAGAGTTCTAATGTCTCTTCTACGGCCACGCGCAAATCAAAATTTATCGTTTCAACTTCAAGTTTTCCTGATTCGATTTTTGAAAAATCGAGGATGTCATTAATCACGGTGAGCAGCACCTCTCCTGAGGACCGAACAATCTCTGCATAATGCTGTTGATCAGATGATAATGGCGTTTCTAATAGAAGGCTGGTCATGCCAATTACCCCATTCATGGGTGTCCTGATTTCATGGCTCATCGTCGCGAGAAACTCTGATTTTGCTTCCATCGCTGCGAGGGCGTTATCTCGAGCAAGGGCTAATTCTTCCTCGGTACGCACTCTCTCACACACTTCGTGTTCTAAGTCCTTCACGACTAAGGCTAACTTCTTGGTTCGTTCCGTCACACGCTGCTCAAGATCACTGTTCGCCTTATCTAAACGTTGAGCAGAATACTGTAACCGCACGAATAAAAAAGCGACGTACCCAATGAGCATAATACCCAAGAGGTACATACCCATCAGATACTTTTCGCGAATTCTGGCAAGGGTTTCCTGATACATAACATAATCATGCGTCAGGTGTAGCAACCCTTGTTCAGAACCTGAGATAATCACACTCCGTGCCAGAACACTAACCCGTTCCTGATGTTCTAAGATGATGGAAGCATGCGCTAACACGCTATCCATTTCTTGTCGTACTTTATCCACGACCCCGCTCTTTTGGTTGTTGAAATCCTGAGTGAGGGAAGTGAGAGAGACTTTCCTGGATAGATCTGGCCGATCTATGTACAGAAGCATCTGCTTGAGGATTTCATCTGCCTTTTGCTTGAGAAATCTAGATGTATCGTGAATATCCATCACCCTGCGGACATTCTCCATAGCCAATGGGAAAAAGAGCAGCGAATTACGAAGCGTCGAATGTTGTGTTTTAAATTGTTGAAGTTGCTGTTCCTTTTCCTGAAGCTGTTGATCATAGAATTGTAACTGTGTTTGAAACGCAGGAACGTCTAGATGGGTCAAGGCCAGTGGACCCTGCTTGAGAATGTTAAGACCATCCCTCAACTGGATCATACTGACTCTCAAGGTATCGTAATGAGCCAGTAATCCCATTTGAACTCGAAGGATATCCTGATTCAGTGTGGTCTCCCAGTGCTTGAGCTTTTGCAGTATCAGTACCCGTTGTTGGTGATGGTGTATGTTGTGTTTCTGTACCTGAATATAGAGGAAAGTGAGACACCCAGCCATGCTTATAATGAGAAGTGCATGCTTGACTCCGATTCGTTTCATAGGACGTGACCGTGCTGTTGGCCTGATAACGTCTGAAGAAAGGCAACAATCGCGGTAATTTCCTCTTCGGTGAGTTGTCGCCTGAGTTGATATTGCCCCATCATTCGGACGGCCACCTGAAGTGTGGCTGCGGATCCGTCATGAAAATACGGTGGAGTCAATACGGCCATTCGTAAGCTTGGAACTTTCACCATGTGAGTGTGGCCTTCATGCTCATTTTTCTTCCCCTGAGGGTTTCGGTATTTTTTAGGAGCAGTATCCTTATGACCAAATACCCCAAACTTTTGAAAGAGATTGCCCCCAACATTCGCCCCTTGATGACATGCGACACAGCCATATTCGTTAAAAAGGGAATACCCTTTTTGTTCTAAGTCCGTGATGGCTTGCTTGTTACCCTGTAAATATTGATCGAAACGCGAGTTTGTCGTGAGAAGGGATCGCTCAAATGTGGCAATAGCATTTTTGATCGTGGTCGGAGTAATACCTTCAGAATAGATTGCGGAAAAGGCCTTTTGATACGAAGGGTCTTTTTGTATTTTCCCAATGATTTCTGGCCAGTTGGATCCCATTTCTGCTGGATGCTGCGTAGGACCATCGATTTGATCTTCTAAGGTTCGTGCACGACCATCCCAAAACTGGCGAATGTTTAAACCACTGTTATACACAGTTGGCGTATTGATACCCCCCATTTGGCCATTGATACCAATGGAGCGATAGGCTTGATCCGTCCCACCTTTTGCGAGATCATGGCAACTGGAGCAGGCGATGGTATTGTCATGTGAAAGACGAGCCTCATGAAAGAGGCGATCCCCGAGCGCTACCTTTTGTGGGTTCAGTGCTTTTGGGAACGGAATGGGTTGAATCGGTTCCACGTCAGACTTAGGATCGATGGACACAGAAACAGACAAATAGGATTCAGCAAGATTCACAGATGGCTCAGCGCTGCAACCGCTAAGAACGAGGCTTCCACCTACGAGAACAGCGGAAAATATGGACAGGTACTTGTTCATGATGTCATCATTTTCTTTGCTCTATTGAATTCTCTAGCCTGTATAAGCATTTTCTAGTTCAGTATGAGGTATACTCAAATGCCTCAAGTTACCCGTAGTAAAATGATATTTCCCTCTTTAGATATCGGATTTTATAGCCATGAAATAAAGCCAGTTCACGACTAACTCAGAAAAAAATGAGTGGGAATAAGAATGAGTGGGAATAAGAAGGTGTTAACGGCAGGTGTGGATGGTCAAAATTTGAAAAATGAACACTCGGAACTAAGTATTTCCATGTCACAATAATGAGTGACATGAAAAGAATAACTCAGAGACGATGATCAACGTGGATGACCGTAAATTCAGACAGCGTTGTCATTACGTGAAGGATGAGGTTTCCATAAAGATGCGTTCCACATAACTTATTCGTGAACACACCACTCTTTCGCACGAACCCACTCAAACCTAACAGCAACATTTTTAGGATTTTTTGAATACTGATTTCTTCGCCATCTCACGAAAAAAGTAACGAATCACATGATTAGCTTGCTGGAATGGACAGCAACATCTTTCCTTGAATGGGATGAAAGCATGTTGCGGCTTGGATTAATGAAGACGCAGTGAGATCAGGAACACCATAGACTTCAACTGAAACCTTGCGCTCTTGAATGACTTTCTCGACGACTGCCGCGAAGTCACCATCCCCTGACACCAACACCATCGTCTCGACGTCTTTGGCATATTCCAGCATGTCTAAGGCTATCCCCACATCCCAATCGCCCTTGGCCGAGCCATCTCGACGCTGGAGAAACGGTGTGAGTTTGATTTCAAACCCCATGCGTTCCAGTATTTGTTGAAACGTTTTCTGCCGTTGGTCCCCTTTATCTGTTGCATAGGCAAACGCCTTCACGAGCATTCTGTTCGCCATGGCTTGTTTCAAAAATGCCCCGTAATCGAAATGACAGCGGTATTGTTGCTTCACCGTGTAATAGATGTTTTGCACATCTGCAAATATCGCGACTCTGTCCATGATCAATTCAATGACCTTTCATCAATCTTCGTACAGAAGGCTGACCATACACACCATACCAATACAGACGTGGATACCTGGGGTTCAACCACATCATTCAGGAACCTGCTGACGAAGTTTCACCGGTTTGGTGCGGCTCTGCCGAATTTTCGTATTGATGAGTTCCACAAACACTGAGAACGCCATCGCGAAATAAATATAGCCTTTCGGAATATGGAAAGAAAATCCTTCCCCAATTAACATGACGCCCACAAGCAGCAAAAAACTTAGCGCAAGGATTTTAATGGTTGGATGTTCGTCAATAAATTCACTGATGGCTCCAGAAGACGCCATCATCACACCGACAGCGATGATAATTGCTGTGGCCATGACCCAGACTTGATCGGCCATCCCAATTGCCGTAATAACAGAGTCTAAAGAAAATACGACATCAAGTATGGCAATTTGAATGATCACCGACATAAAAGACGTGGCTGCTCTGGTCGTGCCTTCACTCTCCTCTCCTTCCAACTTCTCGTGAATCTCCAAGGTACTTTTCGCCATCAAAAACAGACCCCCGGTTATTAAGATGAGGTCACGGCCTGAAAAGTCATGATCGAAGAGAGCAAACCATGGAGTCGTGAGGCCCATTAACCACGAAAGAGAAAAGAGGAGTGCCAAGCGTGAAAACATGGCCACACCCAACCCGAGCACTCTGGCGCGCGCTTGCTCGGCGACCGGTAATTTGCCAGCCAGAATTGATATAAAAATAATATTGTCAATGCCAAGAACAATTTCGAGCGCGGTCAATGTCCCGAGCGCCATCCATGTCTGAGGGTCAGACAACCATTCCATCGCCATCACTCCTTCTTCTATTGGAACTGAACATTATGCTCATTTTGGCCTTCTCACCGAACCTCCAGATTATGAAGGTCAAACCGTTGACTGACTCCTCACCGTTTCTACGAAAGCTTCCTTGCTCTTCTTCACGTTTCCCCGGGTCATGCTACCCAAGACCGCTACCAATGTACAGAAATTGTCTCTCTATCCCTACTCAGATATTTTGAATTGTTCACGCGCACGACTCCTCTGCCTGATGTGATAGCAAAAGACGACTCAATGCTCTGAACCTGCTCGGACTAAGAACCATGCTGACGAGGGCGTTGCTCTATGTCTCTGTCAGCTTTCATATGATCAACTTGCGTGAGTAAATACTGTGTGATATCGTTATCCTATATCGTGTAAGACCTCTTCTTCCTGGGGCGACAACCCCTTGGCGGTTGTAACGAGATCTTCCATGATATTTTTTTGTTCAAACCCTCCTTGGTCTCCTGCAATCAGGAACAATTCCTCAAGCATCCGGGAGTTTGGTCATAGGACATGTGGGTCGTCGCCCCTCGACGATACCGCTTCGTACCTCATGCTGTGCGTGACGTGAAAAAACCTGCGTTAAATCGAAAGAAGGATCATTGATGGTTAAAGAGATCGTAGACAGTATCCGTGAGGGAATGAATATCCGCAAAGACTTGTTGGCAGGTCTTGTTGTTGCCCTCGCATTAATTCCTGAAGCTATAGCATTTTCCAGCATTGCGGGGCTTGATCCCAAAGTCGGCCTCTACGCCTCCTTCTGCATGGCTGTGGTCATTGCCGTCACTGGTGGACGGCCTGGCATGATTTCAGCGGCAACTGGGGCCATGGCTCTCCTGATGGTCACCTTGGTCAAAGACCATGGCCTTCAATATTTACTGGCTGCAACCGTGCTGACCGGACTCCTCCAAATCCTTGCAGGAGGGCTCAAACTTGGCTCCCTCATGCGCTTTGTCTCACATTCCGTCATCACTGGGTTCGTCAATGCATTGGCCATTTTGATTTTTATGGCACAACTCCCAGAGTTAATTGGTGTCCACTGGGAAGTCTATGCCATGGTCGTAGCTGGCTTGGCGATTATTTACCTCTTTCCTTATCTCACAAAGGCTGTGCCCTCTCCCCTCGTCGCCATCGTGGGCCTGACAGCCGTGTCCATCGGCCTCCAGTTAGACATTCGAACAGTGGGAGATATGGGACAACTCCCTTCAACTCTTCCCATATTTCTACTGCCTGATGTACCGCTGACCTGGGAGACGTTAAGCATTATTTTCCCAGTATCCGCGACCCTAGCCGTGGTCGGCCTACTGGAATCGATGCTTACGGCCTCCATCGTCGATGAACTCACCGACTCTCACAGCAACAAGAATCGTGAATGCATGGGCCAAGGCATCGCCAATATTGCCACTGGGTTTATTGGTGGCATGGCAGGATGTGCCATGATTGGACAGTCCGTCATTAACGTGAAGTCTGGCGGACGTGGACGACTCTCCACTCTGTCCGCGGGTGTGTTCCTACTCCTCATGGTGGTGTATATTGGGGACTGGGTCGCCAAAATCCCAATGGCCGCACTGGTTGCAGTCATGATCATGGTTTCCATTGGCACGTTCAAGTGGGCCTCAATTCGGGACTTGCGAGAGCATCCAAAGAGTTCAAGTGTAGTCATGATCGCGACTGTCGTGGTCGTTGTGGCGACTCATGATCTCGCCAAAGGTGTTCTGGTAGGTGTGCTATTGTCAGGTTTCTTTTTCGCGCACAATGTTGGACAAATTTTGCATATCGGGAGGAGATCAGACGATGAAGGTCGCTTGCGTATCTACAACGTCACAGGACAGGTGTTCTTTGCATCGGCTGAGCGTTTCATCAATTCATTTGATTACAAAGAAGTAATCGAGCAGGTGCGCATCGATATGAGTCGTGCTCATTTCTGGGACCTCACTGGCGTCAGTGCACTAGACAAAGTTGTCATTAAGTTTCGTCGAGAAGGGACAGATGTTGAGGTCATTGGGTTGAACGAAGCGAGTGCCACCATGGTTGATCGCTTTGCTGTTCACGACAAACCTGACGCCGTTGAGCAAGTGATGGGCCACTAGGAAATACGCATTCCATGAAAAACGAAAAGAATGTGCTGGCTTGCGTCGATCAATCACATTTTGCCGAATACGTGGCAGACTATGCGACCTGGGCCGCTCGACGTATGGCGGCTCCGCTAGAATTTCTCCATATCATCGACCGACACCCAGAGATTGCCAGGAATAATGATCGTAGCGGTACGATCGGTTTTGATGCCCAGGAAGTACTGTTAAACGAACTCTCGACTCAGGACGAGTCCAGGAGTAAAGAAACCCGTGAACGCGGACGGATATTTTTAAACCGTTTACGGGAGCGGGCCATTGAGGCAGGGATTGACTCGCCAGACGTACGCCAACGCTATGGGGTCTTGGTTGAGACTCTCGCCGAACAAGAAGATGGCGTGCGCTTATTTGTCCTCGGACGACGCGGAGAATCGGCCGAGGCGACACAACGTGATTTAGGACGCAACGTTGAACGTGTCGTACGCGCCCTGAAGAAACCGATTCTTGCTGTGACGGAAGGCTTCACGGAACCCCACAGGGTGATGATCGCGTTTGACGGTGGGATCGTGACTCGCAGAGGAGTGGAAATGGTCGCACAGAGCCCTCTCTTTCGAGGCCTCCATATACACCTTTTGATGTCAGGAAAAGAGAGTCAAAACGCCTCAAAGCAACTTGAGTGGGCCAAAATGACATTAGAAGCTGCTAAGTTCGACGTCTCCGCCTCTCTTATTCCTGGTGACGCCGAGCGCGTCATTGCGACAACTGTTCTTGAGCAACACATTGATATGCTCATCATGGGTGCCTATAGCCACTCTCCACTTCGCAGCCTCCTATTCGGGAGTAAAACCTCTGACTTGTTGCGCTCCGCCAAGACTCCTACCCTTCTCTTGCGTTAAAGCCATTCACCACTTGAGTCTACACACATGACCGTTTGAGTTGAGGAAATATTCAACAATCATCGAAATCTCAAGGATACCTCTAAAAACAGTTCTTCCCCGAAATTACGGCGTCACACTCATACTCAAAAGCTCATGTAAGCACCTCGCTATTGCGGTGTTACGCGCGTGACCTCCTTGCCCTCACAAAAGAATCTTAGTTTTTAGAGGTGCCCTTAAATTTCCACACAGATCTTCAGATATTGTCTAAACGCCAAGATCTAGGAAATGACTCCTTACCGCACAGAGAGAATTATCGCATTCTACTTTCTTCATCTTTGCGACATTAAGTCCATACCATCTCTCTACTTATGAGCATGGCCGTCATCGTCATGATGGTCCTTTTTATGTTTCTTCCCATGCTTACCTTTTCCTCCCTCCTTGCACTGCTTATGTTTATCTCGCAGTTCATTGAGTTTTTCAACTTGCACTGGAGTTAACTCTGCTTCGAGTTGAGCACGGGCATTCTTTTTAATTTCTTTCTTTTGCTTGTGAAGCTCTTGGAGTTGGTGGTGCTTCTTCTCAAGAATGGGTTTAATTTTCGCTTGTTGTGCCTCTGTTAGCTCTAACTTCTTTGTTAGTTTTTGTAGTTTCTTTTCAGGATCATGCCCATAATGTTTCCCTTTATCTCCGGCCCATCCTGGAGCAGCAACTAACATTCCCGACACGAGCGCCATCAGAGCCCATATCATAAAAGTCCTCATGTAGCCCTGTTGCTTTTGATGCTGTTGATTGTCATTGTTTTGTGTCATTCGTTTCTCCCTGTTAATAGAATTATTGCAAGACCTCATTTCAATTCCACACCTACATATCTCGGCGAGCAGCATGAGATGAGGTGAAAATTGCAGTTCAATAGAGTAGTGTACCAAATTTTTCATGGTCTGGGTTTGGTCTGAATGAATACCCAATCAATGGGAATGTTCAACGACGGATCAGGCAAATTGAACGCGAGGATACGCATGGTAGATCATGGGAAAACATGATATGCTCATGACACCTTTGATAAGCAACACATGGAGAGGGTGCGAGTTGAAAATTCAGAAAGATGACTTGCCCCACAAACGAAAGGACGCGTTGAATGACTGATCAATGGATGCTTCGTGGAGTCGAATTCAATAATTGCAATTGTGACTGGGGCTGTCCTTGTCAATTTAACGCGCCATCGACTCACGGATTTTGCGAAGCACTGTCTGCTGGTCATATTGAAGAGGGCTATTTCAACGACACATGCTTAGATGGATTAAATTGGGCCATGCTGCTCCATTGGCCTGGAGAGATCGCAGCCGGCAATGGCAAGCAACAAACCATTATTGATAGTCATGCCAATGAGGCTCAACGCGAAGCACTTCGAAAAATATTACACGGCGAATCGACCTCTCCCGGCGCCACGCATTTCTTTGTGTTTAACAGCACGATGTCCGAGGTCTTCGATCCACTGTCTGCTCCCATTGATCTCACGATTGATGTGGATGCCCGGAAAGCCGAAGTGAATATCCTTGATGTCGTAGAATCGACGGGCAACCCCATTCTCAATAAACATAATGGCGAACCCCATCATGCTCGCATTAATTTGCCCAATGGTTTTGAATTTACTGTCGCGGAGGTTGGGACTGGTACCTCCACCGCAAAGGGAAGCCTTGCGTTACAACTTTCGGACACCCATGCACATTTTAATATTCTTCATATGAATCAAGACGGTGTAATACGTAGCTAAGGATTCCTACATCATTTCCAATCCAGACTTCACATGCAGCCTTCCATTTTCCTTCACGCATAAGACGAGGGTCCTCCCTCTGGTCTGCAACTTCTAAAATAGCCTCGGGACCATTGATCTGTGGCATCGCTTCCTCAACGGGATAAAATCGCAATCATCTCTGCTCTCGTGGGCATCACCGCACTTGCGTGGGCATATCTGTTCTCTCTCACATTGACCATGCATGATATGGACATGAGTGACGTGGCCGTCATGCAGATTCAGTCCTGGCGAGCGAGCGACTATCTGTTCATGTTTTTCATGTGGGCCATCATGATGATTGGCATGATGCTGCCCTCCGCAACACCGATGACGCTTCTCTATGCTGGCATGGTTCGTAAAGCCAACATTCAAGGAACGCCTCTTCCCCCAACCTCCCTCTTCGTCTCTGGCTATGTCACGATATGGTGTCTATTTAGTATTGGTGCAACGCTGACTCAATCAGTCCTCCATCACGCAGCACTCCTCACCCCTATGATGATGAGCAATAGTCATCTTCTCGGTGGAGGTCTTTTTCTTGTTGCCGGACTCTATCAACTGACCCCCTGGAAAAACGTCTGCCTTGAGCATTGCCGCTCGCCTCTCTCATTTATCACCGACCATTGGCGGACTGGTCGCACTGGTGCCTTTCGAATGGGTTTAGTGCATGGGATATATTGCCTTGGCTGTTGTTGGGCCTTGATGGGGTTGCTCTTCTTCGGCGGCGTGATGAATCTTCTGTGGATTGCGGGACTGTCCATATTCGTCTTTTTGGAAAAATCCCTCCCGTTTGGACTATGGGGTGGGCGAATAGCCGGTGGTGGGATGCTCCTAGTGGGCGGGGCTCTCTTGATTATGTCGCTGACACACCAGCCGCAGCTGGGTCATAACTAAGGGACTCTGACTCGACCTATCGTATTGGCATCAGTACCAAACCAGACAGTTTGGGTGGGTTGATGATACACCATATGTCGAACGGTTCCACCACCGCTTTTGATATTGGTGATGCTGATCACTTCTTCTGCTTTTATATCAAACCCAATAAGACGATTTGGGAATGAGCCTGTCTCCACATACCAGATGCGATCCTGATCGTCGACCGACATCCCATAGGGGCGTGCATCCGTGCCTCCAGGAGCCTGCCATTCTTTCACAGTTTTCGTGACGGGGTTGAATCTCCCAAGATACCCCTCGGCATAGTCAACGTACCAAACGGCCCCATCGGATGTGAGTGCCAATCGTCGCGGACGTGCCTCAACTCGTGGAAGTGAAATTTCTCTGACTGACTGTGATACTGAATCGATCGTGGCAAGTGTATTGGAGCCAAACTCTGTAAACCATGGAGTAGAGGAAGCATCGACAACGATGCCATAGGGACGAGCATTGGCTGTCAAAAGAGGAGTCAAGATGACCGAGCCTGAATCCATTTCTAACCGACCGACAAAATTCCCCTGTTGGACGGTGAACCAGATTTCATTCTTATCTCCAAAGACTAAGGTGTGTGGATCAGCCGCATCAGGGTTAGGCATTTTGTACTTAATAATACTTCCGGTTTTCGGATCGAGTTTTCCGATATGCCCAGCACGATTGCCTGCGTACCACACAAACCCCTCATTATCGACAATGAGACAATGTGGGCCTGTGCCAGAATCTAATGGATACTTTCGAAACTTTCCGGTCTTCGAATCAAACATCGCCACGTAATCACCCTGCTGTCCAACAAACCAAACATGATTATTCGGTGCCACATACGGATCGCGAGGTCTGGTTTGCTCCCAAGGCACTGTCCATTCTGTAATAGTGACTGGATTGAGTTCAGCTTGAGCGCCATATGTGATCGTACTAGCCCAACCAAGTAAGACAACGACTGCCAGACATGCCCAGAACCAGCCAATTTGTTTAAATGAGTGATTCATGACTTTTTCCCTCACCCGCAAAGATCTGCTTATTGCCTTCCAACTCACCAACATTCATAACAACGAGGGACATGACGATGCACGTCTGAGCGTAATCTATTCAATGAGTTTCTGCAGCCCCTCGGCGACCTCTTTGCTATAAAGGAAAATCATGGATGCTGAAGACAGAACAGTCGAGAGTGATTCAGGCGAAATTTAGTAATAGGAACAAGCGATGCTTGCTGGAATTCTGAAGTCGTAGCAAACAAGGAATCTTCTGTCCCCTTGTTTTACTCATGCCCGTTGCGGACAAATTCTAAGGTCAGTTAATTTTTCTTGGCTTTTTTCTCAGCCCGTTTTTCTTTCACCGTCTTGACCGGTTTTTTCTTTGTTTCTTTTCGTGAGTCCTGACTTTTTGCCATGAGATTGACTCCTTAGATTTTGAGTGAACATATTGTTGATTCTGTTTGGCGCGGAATCCTAACGAACCTATAGAAAAAAGTATAGTCACCAAGCCTACCGTTCAGGTATTTTCACTTCCCCTCTTTAAAGCAGATTACAGTCAAATTGGGAATCAGGTAAAACTAAATGATTTAGATATAGATGATTACCCTAGATGAACGAGCCAATTAAAACATGGAGAACAGTATTTCATAATGAAGGGCTCCGATGACCAACCAAAGATCACCCTGTCAGTATTTAAGGATGGGATTAAATCTTGAAATATATAAAATACGTGTTTAAACCTAATAACTACAAAAAACCACAAACATCAGAAACTTAGGTAAAAGTAATAGGTCCATGACCAATGTCTGGAAGGACATCAACACCCCATTTAGGAGCAATCATTCAGCTTAATATCATAAGCTAATCAATGGGTTAGAAGTCACTTTCCTTATCACTTCATTCTTCATTCAGGAACAGAATTTGTCATTCACCTATTTGATGCATATTTGACTCACCGCCGTCAGAATGTTACCCTGAAGAACGTTTCGAGCTACGGTTACTGCCAGTTGGTGCTATCTCAAGAAGTACAAACCTGCATACCATCCCCGTAGTACTCAGTGACATTAGGCATATTGTTTTATTAACAGGCCTAATAGGACGAGGATGTACATGCGTTGAGACGTCATTGACTGGTTTTTGTAACGGGTATCAAATTAAAGCAACGTAAGTGAAGGTTAAAGTGATTCTTTTTGGAGATACCCTTATTCTGTTTAAAGGAGAAGAGAGGAATGAAGATGACTAAAGGATGGCCAGCACATAAACGACCCCATAAAATTGTGAGAATAAAAGATAATCGTAGTATTCCGTGGAAAACCTTAGGTCTAACAGATCCCTCTGAAGAACAACGCTCACGATCAATGGATGACATCAGACAACAAGTCTTGATGATGTCTTGTCAGGAAATTGGCCAAGGATTTGAAGAAATTCAATATGAAGACTCTCCAAAGGCCTCAGCTCCAGCTACTCGTAAAAAGCCAGAACGAAAAGCCATAGGACGACCGCCTAAAAAAGAGACACTTTCGAAATAGCAGAATTTTTTTATTACATCCAGAGTTATTACTTTATGGGAAAAATCAAAAAAGAAACACAAGGCAAACGAAGCCGAGAACATGCTCAACGTCTAAAACGCCAGGACAAAGCCATACGTCGCGAACAGCGCAAAGCTGAGTCCGCGTCGGAAATCAAACCAATTATTGAAGGTGAAGATCCTGACCTCATTGGTCTCCGATGTGGCCCCCAAGCACCACTCTACTAGTCCTGAACTTCAGCCTCTTTCCCTCACTACGTCCCCGTCTACATTCCTTTGCTAATCACCACTTACAGCCATGCCCTAAAATTCACGCATCTACACAAAAATAACGCCAAATCCCACCATCACAACACAATGCTCCTCTTCTCATTAACTAGCCGACTCAATGACCTTCTCTACCCTTGAACCATTTGCTACCACATTGAAATTCTGTATGGTTAAGCTGGAACTTATTTAGATTCACTCTACTTGAAATTTTCAAAATCATACACGATAGGTCACTCCACAGTATTAACTCTTACTAAAAAAATTCAACCTGGTCCTATAATTTTTAGGAGGGCTTAACCCTGACAGCAAATAGACCGATAGTAAAGAGAGCAGAAAAACTTACGTTATGGGAAAAATGGAACCCACCACAACGTCATGATCCAGTCTACTTCCATAAGAATAACATTAATGGCCGCTGGATGGATCAGCTTGGCCCTTGGGGCACTTGGAGTGATATTACCCCTTCTACCCACGACACCATTTGTACTTCTTGCAGCCTATTGTTTCTCCAAAAGTTCCCCTCGACTCCACCACTGGCTACTTCATCAGCCACACCTTGGCCCAATGATTCAAAATTGGGAACAATATGGGAGTATTAGCAAACGAGCCAAGATTACCGCGACCGTCGCCATGATCTTGCTATTTTCTTTTTCGCTTTTTATTCTCTCTGGCGGGATACTGCTCAGCACTCTATTGATAGGGATTGGAAGTGGAGTGCTTTGTTTTATTTGGACGAGACCCCTTCCCCCCTATGACCTTGACCCAGATGCTCAGGCCAGACTTGCCAATGAAATGGGGGTTAGGCATTAAGCCCTCCATAAGATAGGTACATGCTCTTCTCTGCTCCAGCTCGTGATTGCTCCACCAACCCATTCTTCAAAAAACAACTCAGATAACTAGGAAAGCTGGATAAGGCCCCCTCATCAGTTTGGACTTATTCCATCTTTCTTGAATATCAGGCTGAGCGAAATACCGCAAGGAGATCACTGAGAGCAAGAGTTTTAATGCGTAACACTTCTTTTTCTTGATCAACGACGCCTTTGAGTTCAGCATCTCCGGGATTTGCAGCTAACGATTCCCCACACTTCATCACCCGATTATACTCCTGCTCAACTTTGTCAGGCACAATTCTATTCGTTGAAAGTAGGTTCGCGAGCGTGGACTTTGTTTCATTTAAATGTTTTTGAAACTCCACTTCAGATAACGACGAACTACTCATATCTTCCGAACGACAACGGTCAAGATATTGAGCAAGAAGGACATATAATCTGAGGAACATCTCAGTAGTCCTGACATGCTGTGGGAGAGAAGATTCTTGCGACATTGATGCCTCCTTTCAGTTACAGCTAATTACTCAATCGCACACACGAGAATCATAAGAGACTACCCTAGTTTCTCTGTGTACCTATAATTATACCACGATTTTTTATTTGCTAACGGATTCACATGAATCATTCTATAATATTTCCAGTTTTTTCATAAAAAAGACTTAAACCATTTCGCCACAGTCTCAATAGAAACATCAATATTGCCAAGGGTTAAATGTTCTGTGCAATTTGCTGCAGCATACTCCGCTCTGGCCATATGATAAACCTCTTCAATCTGTTCTTTGGTCACCAGTCGATTACGTCCATCCACCACATCGGCGAAATATATAGGCAAGGGAGCCAACGCCGCCGCAATATCAGGTAGATCAGCGACTTTCAAAATATCACGAATGATCGCATCGGCAGGCTGATAGATAATCGGTTCATCTAATAATTCGGCATAACTCAAGAGAGCTCCTCGTATATACATCACTTGCACATCAGGTTCGAATAATGCAGTCAGTAAAGCCACCACTCCACCTAACGGCTCACCATATATCGGGCATGATGCGGCACCCAAAGGTACGACTCTATTGCTGCCATGAGCATTAGCGAGAGAATCACCCCATAGCCCTATACGACTTGTATCACAATCATTCCGAGTCTTGAGGTACGCGATTACCGTTCGAAGATCACGCATTCGAGAACAGAGTAACCTTTCACCAAACATGCTACATGTCGCCGAGACACTAGAACTTGGACTGATTCTTCCACGGTACACATCTCCATGATGCCCATCACCGATTCCACGTAGTTCGACAAGACAGACGACCTTTCCCTGACTAAGTAAATGCTGAATCAAGGATCGACGGTTGGTTCTAACGCCTAGTATGCCTTCCTGAGAGACACCAATCACCACAGGCGACGTTGAACAGCTCAATTCAAAAGGCCTCAATAACAGGATGCGAACAAACACATGATCTTCAATTTCAAGAACGACATGTTCCGAACGACCAATCCCCTTACGTGTTGAGCGAATACGAAAGTCGGTAAACGGCTGAAGCGGTCCAAGCATAGCTTCGAAATCTTGCCGCAGTTGTGTCACACGTACACCCGACACTTGTAATGCTCTCAATGCACGAGCTGTAGATAGTTGTTGCTCACAGACTGCCTGAAGAATTCCTGAAACTCGCCGCTCATCAAATACCAAGGGGACATCATTCGTCCAACATTCTAATTGCCGTACATCAATCTGTACCGTCACTTCTCGTGTAGGTATGGGAAGGCCAAACCACTTCTCAAAAATTGAATACATCTGTGCACGATGGATAGGCCCAATATTTGTACAATGGCTATCTATCGGACCTTCTCTCGATACACGGCCAGAACCATGAACTGACTGCAACGCCTCGCGTTGCTCGTAAAGTCCATAGATTTTTTGAAGAGCTTGCCACGAGTCATCTTTTTGCAGAGACCAGGAAAATTCTCGAGCATAGATCAATCGACGAGGTGCGAGTGAGGCAAGAATGACCCACGGCCAAAAACCAGAACGAACCGTATTAGGTAAGTTTCTCGTTGAATCCCAATCACCCATTGAGACATGTCCATAATTAAACGCGACCACTGCGGAGACACGTTCATCTACCGCACCGACCACTGCGGAAATGTCACCTCCTCCGGCAACGGACCCGATAACAATAATACATTCCTGATCAATGCGGGGATCAGCACACAACAAATCAATAGAGCGCCTCACATCTTGAACCATCCACCCCATTAGACTTTCACCAGCCAGATCCAATTGCATTCCAAGCACGGATCGAAAATAGTAATCCTGACGATCAACACGAAATTCTTCCTGATAGTCTGAAGAGGAAGCAAAAGGATGCTGTCTCCGCTCTCCATGCCCAAGCAAATCTTGGATAAGAACAGTGCATCCTTGTTGAGCCAAGGTCATTCCCATACATTGCAACTCTTCTTCAGTTTTTGAATGATGATGACTATGGCAAACGATGATGACAGGTGTCAGTTGAAGAGATTGAATGGGTCGATAAATATTAGCAGTGACAGGAAGCCCCCTATGTCCTTGAAACACCACGTTCTCAATAGTAACCAGAGACTGTTCCAATCTTCCAGTAACAACGAAATCAGGCGCAGGTGAATGAGCCCCAGGCTCATCCATGACATGGCGGAGGGCCGCTATACGTTCATTACGAAAGCACTCCCACTCAGCCTTGCTGTGAATACCTTGTAGTAGTGATCTATCCCTTGCCGCCGCCGCATGAATGCGTAAAGAAAAATGACGGCCAAGCTCCTGAATTCGACGATTGCCAAATCCAATCTTTCGCTCCCACAGCCAGTGACGAAGCGGCATCGGGAGTCTTCCACTTAACCAGCACTTGATTTGGGTCGAGTCCATGAGACTATTCCGCTTATATCAATAAAGAGAACAACGGAGTGGAACAAATATGTAAATCGTACGTTGAGACAGAAATCATTTTGCGTAGAAAATTGAGGAAAAAAAGTTAGAAACAGTCTACTGATCACGAGAGATGGCCCGATACCCGACAGCGAGATATTATCCCCCGCTCCCAACATCCGTCGCTTTAATATAGCCTAGCATGATGTCACGGCGAGCCAGTATGCCAATTAACGTGTTCCCTCTCACCACTGGTACGCGAATAAGGTGATATTGCTGCAATAAAGTAACAATCTCCATGAAAGGGGTCTGTTCCGTCACCGTCATCACCTTCGTAATCATGATCGTAGCAACAGGAGTATCTCTCAGATTTTTTCCAGCCTCAATGGCCTGCAATAGATCAAACTCTGTCACTATTCCAATGAGAGTCTTCTCGGGGTCCACCACAGGTAAACTGCCAACATTTCCATCATAAAGCCTATGCGCAACAGTGAGCGCTGTATCTTCTGAAAAACAAGTCGTGACCTCATCTTCCATTAACTGATGCGCCACCAACGTTTTCGGATCACAACGTTGAGAGATCCATTCGACCTTTCTCATTCTTTATTCCTCCTTCACGTAACTTTCAGAATCATATTTTTATGCCAACCCACAAAACCTAAAAATGACAGAACATATTCCTTTCCATTTCAAAAAAATGCAGATGCCCATTCAATTTACTATCACTCTCGAATTCGTAGGTTACCAAGATTTCACTAAGTAATCATCTAAAACTTTGACTAGATCCAACCCCAAAAACCAGATACCATTCCAGGTGAAATATAGAATCGTACTTTCAAATAAATTGAGATAAAACTGATGGCTCTTTAGCCAGAAACCAAGAAAAGGAATACTGAGTCTATGCCCATTACCGGATCATGTTTTTGTGGGGCCGTCTCCTACACCATCAAAGGGAGGTTACGTGACGCACGATCATGTCACTGCTCAAATTGTCGAAAGGCATTTAGTGCCCAGGCATCAGCATATGCACTTGTGGACCCCGAAGACTTTTCATGGAATTCTGGGAAAGATCTACTCACGACCTATGAGTCGAACAATGGCGCAGGGTTGCAATTCTGTCGCCTCTGCGGCTCGACGTTGTGCGGTACGCATAAAGGGGAAATTCATGGAGTCACCCTCGGATGCACGGAAGGTAATCCAGAAATCAAATTAAGTATGCATATATTTGTCAGTGACAAAGCTCCCTGGGAAACCTTGCCAAATGATGGAGTTCCTCAATATGAAGAAAGGCCTCCAGCCCTCAGCTAAGAAAACAATGGTTTTCGGTGAACGACGACTTTCGTCGTATCCTCGAGGAATGCCTCATGTGCATGCTCCCAATCTGCAACCCGACTGGTAACGCCACCCACATCAACCTGATGTTCTTTGATAAAATCGAGCATCGGTGGGATATCCACCATTGGATTTCCTAAGCCTGATTTCAAAGTGAGGTTCTTAGCGTACAGTTGAAAGAAGGGAACCGGTGTGGATTTACTAAAATAGATATTCATCGAAGTACACACACCGCCAGGTTTTAAAAATCGAACAGAATCGGCAATCGCCTGCTTTCGATTTGTCCCGTTGATCACCAAATCGTACTGCCGATCTACATCTGCTGGTTCAGCTGTCACCATGGTCGCACCTAACTTACTCGCAAGCAGACGACGAGCAGAATTGACCTCAACATAATCGACGCGTGAGGTCTGCATGGCCGCAGCAAATGCCACACAATACAGTCCGATGCTCTGGGTCGACCCCCCAAGCACAAGAACGTCTTTGCCTGGACAGCCCAAAAGCTCTGGTGCCACACGAGACCAAGCATCTGGCAGATTGTCAGATGCACTCGCCATGGAAAGTGGATCAAGGCATGGTGGTAAAGGAATCAGCATCTTTCGCGCTCGCGGCACAAGAACCACATCACTCAACATGCCACCCCTATCCGTGTGACGACCAATTCCACTGAACATGTCGAAGGCTCCGTGTACCTGACATTGTGAGGTCAGACTTCGTGCACACATGGGACATTCACCACATGACACCTGAAACGGAACGATGACATGATCGCCTTTGAAAAAACCATGTACCTCAGTCCCAACCTCCAACACTTCTGCGACACATTCATGCCCCATCGGAAATGGTCCCTTAAGTAAGTCAGGACGAATCATTTCCCTAATGAGTGAATCCACACGATAAAAAAGCTGACCGATTCGATAAAGATGAAAGACATCCCTCCTCAAAAATGCTGCATCAAGGTCACATCGCGCGACAACAAACGGTCGGATCAATGCCGAAGTTTGATCGGTTAAAGTTGGTGCCTTAACCTCATCCCAACGAAGCACCCCAGTTTTCACATACGTGAGCTGTTGCACGATACCTACTCCTGGTAAGTCAGCAGGATATTAAGGGGATTTCTAAAATCCGTCCTTTCTCGCGATTGGAGCGTCACCCTCCCGCCCAAACCCTCATGCATACCTCGATACATTATGGATTTGCACGCATGGCTTCCTTGCATTCACGAAATTTTTAGGTTTATTAGAGGTGCCAGTTAAAAAAAACGGCTACGCGGAGGGTGGATGCCCATGGCCTTCCCTAAATTCAAAAGATATGCGATCGCGTGAAAAGTTGGAGCGGGCGAGGGGATTTGAACCCCCGACAGCTTGCTTGGGAAGCAAGAACTCTACCACTGAGTTACGCCCGCTCTCGAGAAGTGAAGGACATTCTATGTCTGTAAGGATACTTAGTCAAGGCGAATGAGGAAGAGAAAGAAAATGAACTATGGGTATTATTCGTTCTTAAATTCAATCAAGGCAAATTTTCGTTTCCCTATCTTCAATCGATATTGTCGACCAACTTCCAACATTACATTGTCATCCTGATCCGTGAGCTTCTTTCCATCAAGTTGAACCGCATTTTGGGCAATCAAACGACGGGCCTCACCTTTGCTGGGAAGCAGGCCGGTTTGCATAAGTAAATCAACGACTCCAAGGCTCGCGGTATCCAAGCCTTCAAAATCAGTTGACTTCAGCACAACATGCGCATCGGGCTCATCAGGAAAATCTTTAGATTGAAATCGTTGTTGAAAATCTGCCTTGGCTTGAGTTGCGCCATCAGCACCATGATATTGTTGGACAATAAGTTCAGCCAAGGCTTTTTTGGCTTCCATTGGATGTTGGGCATCGATCGATAGTAAATCTTTTGTGGTCAATAATTCATAGTACCGACGCATTAAGGTATCACTGATTGACATAATCTTGCCATACATATCACCAGGCTTATCTTCAAGTGCAATATAATTTCCAAAACTCTTACTCATCTTTCGAACACCGTCGGTTCCTTCAAGCAACGGCATCGTGATCACCACCTGAGGCTTTTGCCCGTAGTCTCGCTGCAAATCACGTCCGACTAACAGGTTAAACTTTTGATCAGTCCCTCCCAATTCAACGTCCGCTTTCAGGGCAACAGAGTCATACCCCTGCACTAACGGATACAGAAATTCATGAACACTGATTGGCTTTTGGTCACGATAGCGTTTCGAAAAATCATCGCGCTCTAACATACGAGCGACACTATAATGCGAACACAATTCCACCATCTGCTCTGCTGGCATCTGAGCCATCCATCGACTATTAAATTCAATACAAGTTTTTTTCGGGTCAAGTGTTTTGAATATTTGCTTTTGATAGGTCTTTGCGTTCTCCAATACCTGTTCTTTCGTCAGGGCCACACGAGTTTCCGACACTCCTGTGGGATCCCCAATCATTCCCGTAAAATCGCCAATCAAAAATATGACCTCATGGCCCAATTCTTGGAAATGCTGGAGCTTTTGTATGAGAACAGTATGACCAAGGTGCAGGTCTGGTGCTGTCGGGTCAAAACCGGCTTTAATACGAAGTGGTCTGTTTTCCTTCAGGGAGAGAGTCAGTTTATCCTTTAACTCATCCAGCTGAATCACCTCGACAGTTCCACGAAGGATGAGCTCTAACTGTTTCTGTACTTCTGATTCTGTCATAACCTCATACCTATCACATTCTCCAATGTGTGCCTTGCGTCACCATTGTTCAATTAATGTTTCTGAAGAACCTCAACCAAGGGACGAAGCTCATTGACCTTCGTCCTTCCAATTCCTGACACGTCACCTAATGCGTTGAATGTTAGAAAAGGACCATGAGTTTGTCGATAATCAATAATTCGCTGAGCGAGAACCTTCCCAATACCTGGTAGTCGTTCTAATTCATCTTGTGTACCCTTGTTGAGATCAACCTGCTTTTCTGGAAAATGGCTAACATTAACAGGTTTAGCCGAACGCCCCTGGGGTGCAACATCTCTCGCCTGGGATGAGGAAATGAATGTAGATTTGAGGTCAGCAGAATCACGCGATTCAGCAATCGGCCACCCAATCGACAGAAGACAGGCAACTCCAGCACTCAAAATGCCGACTTTAATCAGAAGGGAAGGCAACCATGGAAAAGGCGTTGACCTCATCCTCGTTTTTTCGCTTGATGAATGGCGAGACCTTCAACATCCTCAGCAGCCTCCATCAGACCTTCAGCAAGCGTAGGATGAGCATGAATCATCGTGGCGAGCTTATCAACGGTTACTCCCGTCTCCATGGCCATTGCCGCTTCGTGAATCAAATCTGCAGCATGAGCTCCCATAATATGTGCACCCAGTAAACGACCCGAGTCGGCTTCAGAGATGACCTTAAACATCCCTGTCGTCTCACTAACGCTTTGAGCCTTACCTAGCCCACTATAGCGAAATCTACCAATTTTAGTTTGGATGCCTCGCTCGTATGCCTGTTGTTCGGTTATGCCAACTCTTCCAATTTCTGGCAAGGTGAAAATACCAGCTGGAATCACATCATAGTTCACTGTTTCCGGATGGCCCATGATGTTTTCAACAGCGACCTTTCCCTGTGCAGAGGCCACATGAGCCAGCATGGCTTTTCCTACCACATCCCCAATGGCATATACCCCCTGAATATTTGTCTCCATCTGGTCGTTAATAATAATTTCTCTTCTGGCCCCCAAGGCAACTCCGACTTTTTCTAGTCCAATACCGTCAGAATTGAATCGACGACCGATTGATACCAATACGACGTCCGTGCTGATTTCCTCGCCTGAACTCAGCTTCACCATCACCTCATGTTCGCCAACCTGACATTGATCGACTTTCGTCTCAGCATGAAATTGGATGCGACGTTTTTTAAATTCACGCATCATGAGAGCGGAAATCTCTTCATCTTCTTCAGGAAGTACAGTCGGCATCATCTCTACAACTGACACCTTGGTCCCTAATCCACAGTACAAGGATGCAAACTCACATCCCTCAACACCACCGCCAACAATGAGCATTCTTTCCGGAATGGATTTCAGCTCAAGCGCATCTTTACTGGTGATGATTCTGGATCCATCAATGGGAAATAACGGAAGATTTGGCCAAGAAGAACCAGTCGCAATAATGATGGCATCAGCCTGAACCGTTGCCTCCGAACCATCAGCCATTGACACGTCGATGGTCCGATCACCTACTAACCGTCCTGTTCCTTGTAAGTGAGTCACGCCGTGACTTTTCAATAACATACCAATGCCTTTGACTAAGTTGGCCACCACTTGGTCTTTACGTTTCACCATCTGTTCCACGTCATATCGAACAGGGCCATCTACCTGAATTCCAAACTCACTCGCTTTCTTAACTTTCTCGCCCAATTCAACAACGGAGAGAAGGGCTTTACTAGGAATGCATCCCCAGTTCAAACAGACCCCGCCTAATGCTTGATTCTCGATAATCGTCACCTGCGCTCCACGTTGTGCGGCTCGAATCGCCGCCACATAGCCTCCAGGTCCCGCTCCAAGTATGACAATATGCTTTTGAGAATTCATGTGAGTGCGAGTAGCAAAACCGAAACAAAAGAATTTTCGTTGTTGCTTCTATCCGACGCCTGACATCTTCTATGGCAAGATGGACTTCCTAGGCTTCTGACTTCAAAAATCCTTCGTATTGCTCTGCTGTCATGAGTTGATCGGCTTCGGCTGGCGTTGAAAGTTCGATTACGGCAATCCACCCTTGGCCATAGGGGTCCTGATTCATGAGTTCTGGATGTTCATCAAGCTCTTGATTGACTCGAATGACTTTTCCACTTACAGGGGAATAAATGGTAGACGTCGCCTTGGTTGATTCTACCTCACCCAGCTCTTGCTCCATTTCAAAGATGGCGCCAACTTTTGGTAACTCTATAAAGACGACGTCGCCTAAGGCATCTTGCGCAAATTGACTAATACCAATCGTCGCCTCCTGACCATCAACCCGAATCCATTCATGTTCTTTGTGAAACCGCAAATCACTCGGCTCCATAGGGGCCTCCATTATGGTTGTGAGAAAACAAAAGATGAAATGATGGTACCCACTAGCAAGTCATAAGAAGACAAAGCAATAATCTCACCATGTCCCTCATTCGTTCCAATTTATTCAGCCGAAGGGGAGTATTCTTTATGAACGACGGAAGCTGTCAAAGTATCATGCCAACGACAATTAGTCACAGAGATGAATAGAAAACTTGCTATAGACACGGATGTAAACATTCCCAAAATGTATCAGGAAAATGGTCGTAAATCATAGACCAATCCCATGCCTTGAGGGATATCGACATCACCCTGGACATCTTTGAGTGATCCAGAAGACCAACGTTGCGCTTCCAACTTTCTAGGCATCGTCAACCATACTTTGGTGGGATCTTTGGTCACCTCCAAAAATTGCTCGGCTATCCGTGGAAGGGATGCGGGAACAGAACGACCATGTAATTGAGAGGCCCCACCGAACGGTCGCTCTTCATGCACATCCACTAAGAAAAAAGAGAATTGCCCACGTTGACTTTCAAGAATATCTTCTGTGAAATGGACTAATGTTTTTAGCGGGTCAGATAATCCCCCAGAAGATACCTCAAGTGAAACTTGAATTTTTGGATACACACTTTGCAAATGTCCCATAAGAACCTGCAATACAGCTAAACGTTCCCGAGCCCTCCAGCCAACCCACCTCCAAAACCCTACATCCTCTGGGAGGATTATTCTGTTCTGTTCAGGACGAGAAGTCGAGATTGTTTGCGCAGTACGTTTCTCACCAGCAAACACCTGCCGTGGATGAAAGACCTTCCCAAACTTCTGTTGAAACTTGGCCAAGGCAATAGGGGTCACCCCGTCAAACATTCCCATTGGAGCATCCCCCAGAAACACAATACCATCAATTCCCGTTCCTCCAAGTTGCACCAGCTTCTTCTTGAGGAATGTTTGATATTCAGAATTAAAGATATCAAAATACCTTGTCGCTTGAAGGGCGTCCGCCTGAGGAACATACGCATGATCCGCCCATCGACGATGCGAGGCGGGATCCATTCGACCTAAGCATCGAATATTGACCCCAATAAATACTGCCAATCCTTGTTGATGCGCATGCTGAACAAATATGGAAAAGTCATGAGATGAAGTTGAGCTAGACATGCTCGTCGCCAAAGATTCACCAAACAAAAAATCAGCATCTTTGGTCGTTAAACCACATTCGAGATCAATCAGGTGTGTAGTCACACCTCGTCGTGCCATATTTTTTAATCGTACAGCCCAATCCCTGCCTTCACGCCATTGACTGACAGTCATCTGCAACACAACAACATCACCATCAGGAAGGGGTACCACCGAAGGTTGAAGCGTGACCATATACTTGCGGGCAGCCTGATGGTAGGCCTCAGCTTGTTCATGATCCAAGACAGCCTGATATTGGATAAGGGCATGCTCCACATCACCTGACTCATGATAGGAACGGGCCAGCATCCACATGGCTTTAGATTGAAAGACCGAGTGAGGATATGTCGATACAAACCGCTGTAGATCCTGGATAGCTTGGGGATACTGAGCAGCAAGGAACTCTGCTCTTGCTGAATGAAAAAGACGCTCCTGAGAACGAAGTTCGATACCTTCAGGATTCACGTGTCGCGGAGCTGTCTTCCCGCAAGCGGAGAGGACGAAGGGAATGAGGAACAGGAGGAACCACCAAGAGCTCCCCCTGCCCAACGACTGACATTTGCCCTGACCCCACGTCCAAGTCTCAACCATGCTACTGTTTTCCGCTTAGGTGGCTGACATCATATCAAAGAACGCAACCCATGATATGCTCAGGAGTTCAATTCAGGAAAGAAAAATCCTATTTCAAATTGCGCCGTTTCTGTAGCATCAGATCCATGAACCGCATTTTCTTCAATGGAGGCTCCATGCGCAGCACGAATCGTTCCAGCTTCGGCCTTTTTCGGATCAGTCGCCCCCATCAAGTCACGATTCGTTTTAATGGCGTTCTCCCCTTCCAGAACTAAAACCACCACAGGACCGGAGGCCATATAGGACGTCAGATCATTATAAAATGGTCGCTCTTTGTGTACGGCATAAAAACCTTCTGCCGTCGACTTAGAAAGCGTACTCATCTTTAAGGCAATTGGATGAATTCCTGCCTCTTCATAGCGACGAATAATGTCTCCAATTGCATGTTTTTTGACGGCATCAGGCTTAATAATCGCAAGTGTGCGCTCCTTCATGAACGTAAATCCTTTCTTTAGTTTTCAATGAGTTCTAAAAAAGAAGAGAGAGTATGGGACCCAGCATCCTATCGAAACCAACTGCTTATTTTATGAGACTCATGCCTATACTTGCAAATTAATTTCATCCTCAGCTTTCAGCATGAACAGCATTTCCCACTGCTACCGAGTCATGAGGGAAGACAGCTCAAACCTCTCAACACGAATTGAGACTTTTTAAAGAGGCCGCCACACTGATGACAGCTTCCAAAGCCAGGATTTGGGGAAATTTGTCTGGAAGGTAGAAGAAAGAAAGAGTGATAAGGAAACGATTTGTGCTCAGGGGGTCCTAAGGGGTCACCCTGAGCACAAATAGCATTCAGTTAGGAGAAATATGGATAAACAAAATACAAGTCGCCTCATGTCATAGCCGGCCTAAGATCACGAAAAGCCGCCCCCCAACCCAAATATCTCTCTCTGAAGAATTATGACTGACATTCCACAGAAAAACACTGACTGGGAATACACATGACGAACAACCAGATCGTATCTTGTACCATTTATCCTCACTGCGTTACTTTACGGTTTCATAGATCGCCGATATAGTCCTCCATGATCCATCAGAATGACGGTACCATAAAGTAAGGTAGAAAGGTGCCCCATTGATGGGAAGCCCAATGACTTTATGGGACGTGGCATGATGTAAATTACGGCTATCATAGATATCCCTCCCCCCCTTCCTCCTTCCTATAAACAGCCACCAGTCAGTTGCATTCACTCCATTTGTCGACCAATCCCAGGTCACCGTAGAGTCGGATATCCGACTCCCTGGAACAGGAGAAGTCAAGATAGGCTGACCGTCTCTACCATCAGTTCTTCGCTCTACAGCTCTATATGTCGTCTTGATCGTTTGCCAAGCTCTACGATGATCTCGGTGCCAAAGAGTGATGTAAAGCTGCTCTCCATTGATCGGCAGATTCGAAAACGTCTGCGATGTGGCATGGTGAAGATTACCACTATCATAGACATCACTTTTCCCTTCGCTGGTTCCGATAAACAACCACCAATCAGATGCTCGAGTTTCATTCGATGACCAACGCCATGTCACCGTCGAACCGGAGAGCTGGGTACCTGGAACTGGAGAGGTGATGCTGGGCTGAGGATTGACATCACCCCCATCATCCGGATCATTGTCACTTTCATCTTTGCTACCGGTTGCTCGAAGAATAATGGCAAGATCATGGGTAAAGGATGATAGGCTCAGGGAAAGACTACCATCTGAGACAATCGCTATATCAGTTGATTTACGGCCTGATGATGGATGGTAAAATGACACATTCACCACACCATCAGGAAACGTGAGACCGCTTAGCTTAAGAGTACTCCCTGAGACATGTGCGGCAGATCCGTTTTCAACATGCACACCTGTCTCAAGATACACATATGCAGCTTTATCAGAAGCAAGCATGTGGCGGCCTCTGGTTGGGGCGAAGTCAATTTTCCCCTCTGCCACCCTCATCTCTGAATAGTCATTGACAATGAGATTCCAAATCTCCCGAATTCGCGAGGCATCCGGATTGAAGTTTCTATTGCTCTTGTCACCATTAAATCCCCCATACACATTGGCTGTTTGTACCTTATCAGCCATCATTTTCAATATATACTTTCGCGTCCTGTGAGGGGCATAAACATGATCCCCTTTAGCTGCGATAGCATAATCCCACTTCAATTTATTCGAGTCCCAACTTTCATCCGGGATATAAGGTTTTTGAAGCCGAGAACGCCATCCAAGGACATTATGATGCTCATGATGTAAACCCCAAAGCACAATGTCAAACCCAGATATACTCCTGATGGCCTCAGGATTTCCACGACTGGCATCCATGCCAAGAATAATCTTTTTGCCTGAATGTTCTAACTCCCACTCCCGAACCGTATCGATTATTTCTTTGATCCAGGCCTCACTTCTTTTCGTATAGCGTGCTTGACACCCACCATCCTGAAGAAACATTTCATGAGAAATGTCATAATAGGTATTCCCAAGAGCCGAATGATCTAATATTTGTTTGACCCACCGCTTTTGACTATTCAGCAAACGAGGGTCGTTGTTCTCCTCTAATTGCCTCATCGGCTCATCCGTCCAAGAATTACGACCGTTACATTGAGTGGGCTTCATCCCATTAGTATAAGAATTTGAATTATTCTCTGGATTCCAGTAATTCACATTCCATCCAAAATTCTTCTCAATTTGATAATGTCCCGCTCCTTCAAAAAATGATATTTGCAGCAGAATACCTGCATCTTTATATGCCTGGATGTTTTGTTGAATGCGCTTCCAAAACGAGGGATTAAATGTATCTAAATCAAAGTTACCACGAGAATCTTTCTGGAAATGATATCCACCTGGAATACCTTCAACATCGAGCCACCCAAACACAGGGTCGATATAGCCACGCACTTGGTTTTGTCCCGTCGATTGAAACCATGCAATATCCTCGCGCATTGACGGGGTAATATATTCAAAAAACTCATCGGCCACCGCCCCAAAGGCAAACACGGGCTTTCCATCATAGGATAGATAGACTTTGTCCGTTCCAGGATTCTCTACACGTAACTCTTGAGCGAAACCTGGATTCAGCAATAATAACGACCATGACAGTAAGGTCAATAACACCACTCTATATTTATGAATTTTTATCATCAGATTTCCCCTTTTAGTAAATAATATATGGGATAAAAAACACCTCCACACAAACCTCAGCCGTCGTACGCAAAGGTTTCTTCACGTACCACTCATCGCGTTCATGGAAATATGGAATAGGGGGTAAGAAAAATGATTGCTGTGTGGAACCACGGCATTACGAAATCGACGCCAGTACTTCTCAATATGGAATAGCCGTTTTTCTGTCACACCCTGAATTGTTAATTGGATGGTGTTGCCCGCAACCCTGTGATGCATCGTTGACTCAATCGTAAATATGGCAACAAGATCCGCTTCACCTCTCTTTTAAAAGAAATGAGTCATAAAAATCTGACGACCTAATGAACACCATTTCCAGGGAAGGACACAGGTCATGAGATCGATGCATACAAGTAGAATCTTTTCTTTTCAACTTGCATGCCAACACGAACGAGGATGAACAGAACTCATCCTCCATCAGGAAAACATTCAAAAGGAAACATGAAGAAATTCATCGGCAAATATTGCCATGAAGGCAGGCAAGAATTCTTCAACAAAACCCCTTAGGGAATAGAGGAAAATGGAATACATGGAGGCGGTGAAATTGAATCAGAATGGGCATCTCTAAAAACCAGGGCTTGCTCGTGAGTGTCAGGGATCCACGAGCAAAAAACCGCCTTGACTAGGCGTAAACCTGAGAACTTAAACACGAGAGTTAGTTCGAAATCATGGGAAAATAGTTACGAAACTCCTGCATATATCTTCACGTTGTCAACTATGATTCCAAGGGGAAAAGGCCAGATTAAAACGACATGAAAACCACTTCAATGACATACAGTTGAGAGACCTTCAATATTTCTCCACGTATACATAACTGCACCAACGGAAAACAATGAGAAAATACTCCCTGTACGGTTTGAGCAATGTTTAGATTCAGGCAACTTCAGAATATTTGATCTAATCCGCTAAAGATAGAATTTAGAGGCAGGCCTGCGGAGGGCGGGTATCTCGACCAGATCCTGTTGTAATTTCGATTCGTGCCACTTGCTTTACATTAGCACATAAATCTCCTAACCCTGGAGTGACTAAACGAAATGGGCCGCCCTTTTCAATTGGCAAGGGCTCACCATCAACTTCGTAAATTACAATGCCGTGCTCCCGTGCTTGCCCTAAGGTCAATGTCGCAGCATATTGCCCATCTAAAGAGTGAAACGTCACATGGTCGGCCTCGGGCTGTACGGTGACCACCTCCAAGAGTCCACTCATGCGGATCCCTCGACCTTTCATATTCGGCATGATCACACTAATATCTGGAACCTGTGCCACCGAAGACATTTTATGCAAGCTACCTACATCAAATGAAAGTTTTTGAAGTACCTCACCTTCAATAAAGAACTTACTCATATCTGTAGAGTTTTGTGCAGTCATTACCTTCACCATCGCAGCTAATGATTCATTCAGTGGCGTTGGCACGCCTAGTTCTTTGCCTTTCTTCGCAATATCCCCATTAAGCTCCTCAATTTCCGTTGGTCGCCCCGCCTTCCAATCATCATACATTGACGTATGAATATCTCGCAGCTCTTGGGATGAGTGCACGACTGTCTCAGCCATATCCTCCCTTAGAACGAGACCTTTCGCTTTCGCAACAGCCACAACTTCTTCAACAATCCTAGAAATCACTGGCAACATTTCAGGATGATCCAAGGCCTTTGCCACGCAATCATTCAGAATGACAGTAAGAGGATTAAAAACACAATTCCAACACATCTTCTCCCACTTGGCAAGTCGAATATCAGAACTTATGTGGCAGGAAATGCCAGCATCGGAAAAAAGCTGAGCAATCTGATTGACTCGCCGAGTTTTTTGCCCATCTAATTCTCCAATTGTTAATGCACCTCGCTTGTAATGTTGAATCACCCCTGGCTCTATAATTCTTGAATAGATGAAGGCCACGCCACCAACAACACGATCTCCCCCAAATCTATCGATGAGTTCATCTTCAATGGTCACGCCATTTTGTAGCGTTAACAAAACGGTATCAGTCTGTATGATTGGCTCAAGCTGACGACTTGCATCAGCAAGATCGTACGCTTTCACTCCAAGAATAATCAGATCGGGAGAAGGAAGCTCTGTAGGATCAGACGCCAAATGTTGTGGACGCACCGTAAACGTACCCATTGCTTGACTCCGAATGGTTAACCCATTCGTCTTCACTATTTCAAGCGTTCTGGGTCGAAGCAAAAACGACACGTGAGGATATGTGCGGACAAGGTGCGCCCCAAAGAATCCACTCACCGACCCAGCTCCAACGATCATGATGTTATTCATGAAATTTGCTCCAGACTGGTACGATACGATCAATCATGGCATTCATTTTTTTAACAACACCGCCCTCACCGGTGAGGCTTCAGCTTCGAGAAGCCGCAGCGGGAATCCTGAAAATTCATAGTCGCCAGGCGGAACGTCTTTTAAATTAAGGCAAACATAGACTGGGATTCCAGCTCTGGCAAAAACAGTATGGGCTGGAAAGCCATTTCCCCCTTCATATGGATCAAGGCTGTAGTAGTCAAAGCCAACTGATAAAGGCTGAAGTGTGCACAACCATTCAGCCACATCCGTTGATATCGTGCAGTAGCTTGTAGCAAATTCCTTCAATTGGAGTAATTCTGAGTTCTTCGTTTTAAAAAAAACATGATGTCGATCTGAAGTCTTCAGTTCTCGTAAGTCTTGCCGCGTGATCACATCACAATCGAGAATTTCATAGACAATGGCTGGCCCATGAAATCGCCCAAGACGCAATTCATCTAATGTTTCACCATCTCCCAAGAAATGCGCAGGTGCATCGACATGTGTCCCAACATGGCAATTCATAGAAAGATGAGACGCCGTGAGCGCATCGCCATTCTCAATGTCAGACTCTTTCTTTAAAATAGGTATGGAGTCTCCGGGATATCGCAGGATATTTCCCGAAAAAGGCAATGTAACATCGAACACTTCCGGAAAGTTGTAAAGAGGTTTCATCTTGATATACATTTCAAAAATTCAGGAATGCAAATTGTCATTTTTACTATCATGAGACTATCACTATTCTCATGAGTTTCTAAAGTTTTCCGACGACTGCACCACGTTATGAATATCATCGATATTCGAGAGAAAATAGCCAACGCTCACTCTGTGACCGTTCTCTCGGGAGCAGGCATTTCGGCAGATAGTGGCGTGCCTACGTTTCGAGGGGCAGAGGGACTGTGGAAGAATTTTCGTCCAGAAGAGCTCGCATCACCAGATGCGTTTGAGCGGGACCCCAAACTTGTATGGGAATGGTACAACTGGCGGCGGGAACTCCTGAGCACAAAGAAACCCAATGCCGCACATGGAGCGTTAGTTGAGCTTGAAAAAATTCTTAACAATTTCTGGTTGATTACCCAAAACGTGGATGGGTTGCATCGTGCAGCGGGATCGAACAACGTCACTGAGATTCACGGCAATATATGGAAGGTTCGCTGCACAACATGCGGTTCAGTGACATCCAACCATGATGTTCCGATTGAAATCCTACCGAGTTGCCAAAGGTGCCAAGGACTCCTACGCCCACACATTGTGTGGTTTGGAGAATCACTTACGCAGGAAGACCTCGATGCTAGTTTCCGCGCTCTTCGTAACTGCGACATTCTCCTCATCATTGGAACATCTGGCATGGTGTATCCAGCCGCCTCGTTTGCACCTATTGCCAAGGAGCACGGCGCCTTTGTGATTGAGTTGAATCTAGACCAGACTCCCAATTCCGACCTTGTCGATGTTTCCGTCCAGGGTCGTGCCAAAGATCTCGTCCCTTTGTTACTTCCAGCCCAGTAATAGAAGCAATTTCTTGACTGATTACGCGGAAGTCTGTTACGTTTTTTTGTTTAGGTTGTTGCGTAATAATGTACGGAGTTTTCCATGCAAATCAGCATTAACGGTAAGGCAGAAACGATTGAAGCAACGACGGTTTTAGATGTCCTGACCGTCAAAGATATTGACCCTCAACTCGTCGCTGTAGAGCTCAATACTGAGGTAGTTGAACGTGAACAGATGCCAACGACCCACGTGAAAGAGGGCGATAAACTCGAGTTTCTGTTTTTCATGGGTGGAGGCGAGTGAACGCTTCTCGCTTAGCTCAAATCACTGACGGTATTGGCGGAACCCCATTAGTGCGCTTGAATCGACTTTCGCCCGAAGGCGGAGCAACGATTTACGGGAAAGCGGAGTTTTATAATCCTGGAGGCAGCGTTAAGGATCGAATTTGTCTCAATATGATCAATGAGGCAGAGCAACAAGGCTTACTCAAACCAGGTGGCACCATTGTTGAGCCAACAAGTGGCAATACGGGCATTGGCCTGGCCTTGGTCTCAGCGGTGCGTGGCTATAAATTGATCTTAGTCATGCCGGAAGGCATGAGCCTCGAGCGAGCGAGTCTCTTATCTTCTTACGGTGCGCAATTGGTTTTGACCCCTGCCCGTGAAGGGATGAAGGGTTCTATTGCTGAAGCGACCAGTATTTTAAAGCAAAACCCTGAATATTTTATGCCTGACCAATTTTCGAATCAGGCCAATCCTGCGATGCATAAAAAGACGACGGCTGTGGAAATATTAGAGGCCCTTGATGGGAAAGTCGACGCCTTCGTGGCCGCCGTTGGAACAGGTGGCACCATTACAGGGTGCGGAGAACTTTTTAAAGAACGAAATGCCTCAACGAAGATTGTCGCTGTGGAACCTGCTGGGTCTCCTGTCCTCTCAGGGGGTGAACCAGGCCCACATAAGATTCAAGGTATCGGTGCAGGCTTTGTCCCTACCGTCCTCAACCGTTCAATCTTAGATGAGATTATTACCGTGACCGATGAAGACGCCTACCTCAGCACCAAGCAGCTCGCAAAAAAAGAAGGACTCTTAGTTGGCATATCGGCTGGTGCTAATGTCTTCGCCGCTCAAAAGGTTGCAGCTCAACTGTCCCCTGAACACAATGTCGTCACGGTGTTGTGTGATACCGGGGAACGGTACCTCAGCATGGAAAAATATTTCAACATTTAATTTAAGCGGGTTTATTTCAACGCTTCGCAAAATTTTCCGTTTGACATTCTGACAATACGACTTATTTAGGTTAAATCATGGAATTTTCTGAAGAGCAAATCAATCGATATAGCCGCCATATCCTCCTTCCTGAAGTTGGAGGAAAAGGGCAAAAGAAGCTATCGAAAGCTAAGGTCTTCATCGTCGGAGCCGGCGGGCTTGGCTCTCCCGTTGCACTTTATCTAGCTGCAGCAGGGGTTGGCACTCTTGGCTTAATCGATAGTGATGTCGTTGACTTATCCAATCTGCAACGTCAGGTCCTTCATCATACACCTGACGTCAATAGACCCAAAGTGACCTCTGCTAAAGAAAAGATATTGGCATTGAACCCTGACGTAAAAGTGGAAACCTATGAAGATCGATTAACATCTCGTAATGCCTTGGACCTGATCAGTCAGTATGACGTCGTGATAGACGGCGTTGATAATTTCCCTGCGAAGTTCCTTATTAACGATGCCTGCTTTTTTGGGAAGAAACCACTTGTCCATGGTGGAATCCTTAAATTTGATGGACGTGTCTTCACCATCATTCCCGAACAGTCAGCCTGCTATCGTTGCATTTTTAAAGAACCACCCCCTCCCGGCAAGGTCCCCAGTTGTCAAGAAGCCGGCATAATCGGTGTGGTGGCAGGAATCATTGGAACCATTCAAGCCACAGAAGCCCTCAAGCTTATCTTGAGTATCGGACAACCACTGACAAATAGAATTATGGACTTTAATGCACTGACCACAAAATTTCGAGAAATACAGACGAAACGAAATCCAAACTGTCACCTCTGTGGTCCACAACCAACAATCACCAAACTCATCGACTACGAGCAAGAAGCTTGTGAACTTCAACCCTCTGCGGGTGTGAGCGTTTCGTAACGTTACCCCACGGTACCTAAGTGGGAGGATCTTTATTATGGCAAAAATGAAATCTCTAGTTTGTCGTGAATGCGGCAAAGAATATCCAACCAAAGACATCCATGTCTGCGAACTATGCTTTGGTCCTCTTGAAGTCAAATATGACTATGATGAAATTAAAGCATCAATTTCTCGAGAAAAAATCCAGGCAGGCCCCAAAAGCCTGTGGCGGTATATTGACCTCCTCCCCGTCGAAGGTCAGCCAACTGTTGGCAAATATGCAGGTTTTACCCCATTGGTTCGTGCGCATAACCTTGGAGCGTTCCTAGGAATTGACGAACTCTACATTAAAAACGATTGCGTCAATCATCCCACTCTCTCTTTTAAAGATCGTGTGGTCGCCATTGCGTTAACCCGTGCACGTGAATTGGGATTTGAAACCGTGGCCTGTGCATCTACTGGCAATTTAGCCAATTCGGTGGCCGCCCATGCGTCATCCGCTGGCATGAAATGTTATGTATTTATTCCCGGCGATTTAGAAGCCGCCAAAGTGCTGGGCAACTTGATTTATCGCCCCAATGTGGTGGAAATTGAAGGCACCTATGATGATGTGAATCGTCTCTGCAGCGAAATAGCAGGAGAACGACATTGGGCATTCGTCAATATCAATATACGCCCGTACTATGCTGAAGGGTCTAAAACACTCGCATTTGAGACAGCCGAACAATTGGGGTGGCGTGCGCCTGATCAAGTTGTCGTCCCTATGGCATCCGGGTCTTTATTGACCAAAATTTGGAAGGGCCTTAAAGAATTCGAAAAGTTGGGGCTCATCGATCAAGTCTCAACAAAGGTCAATGGGGCACAAGCCGAAGGATGCTCTCCTATTGCGACGGCATTCAAAAATGGCCGGGACTTCTTTAAGCCGGTGAAACCAAACACCATTGCCAAGTCCCTTGCCATAGGAAACCCCGCTGACGGGTATTATGCCTTAAAAACTGCAGCAGAAACACAAGGGGCTATGGAGTCTGTGAGTGATGATGAAATCGTCGAAGGCATTAAGTTGCTAGCCCAAACTGAAGGTATTTTTGCTGAAACTGCTGGTGGCGTGACTATTGGCGTGCTTCAAAAGCTCGTGAAACAAGGGCTCATCAAGAAAAACGATGTGACCGTCGCCTATATCACTGGCAACGGATTGAAAACTCAAGAGGCCGTGGTTGATTCAGTCGGTCGTCCAATTCGAATACAACCAAGTCTCTCACAATTTACTAAGAAATTCGCGTTACAGGAGCCGGCATGACCAAAGTTCGTATTCCCACACCTCTACGACCAAAAACTGGAGGAAAGAGTGAGGTTGAAGTACAAGCATCAAGTATTGCTGAAATGATTGACAGCTTAGAATCAGCCTACCCTGGAATCAAAGAGCGTTTATGCGATGAAAGCGGAGAAATTAGACGCTTTTTGAATATTTATCTAAATGAAGAAGACATACGATTTCTGGAAGGGAAAGAAACCCCACTCAAAGATTCAGATGAAGTCTCAATTATCCCAGCCATCGCAGGGGGAAAATAATGGCAAGCCTACGTTTTCATATTCGATATCCAGAAGAAAAAATTCCCGACCCCATTCTTTATCAAATTGGTCAGGAATTTGAAGTTATTACTAGCATTCGACGAGCTGATGTTCGAGAAACAACTGGATGGCTTGATGTTGAGTTTACAGGAGAAACTGACGAAATTGATCGAGCCATTTCCGGTCTTCGTGACAAGGGATGCATCGTTGACCCCATTGAATTGAATATTGTGGAATAGGGAACCAGTACGTGGATTTTACCGACGAACAAGTTCAACGTTATAGCCGACAAATCATTCTGAGTGATGTGGGTGGCAAAGGCCAACAAAAAATCAGGCAGGCGAAGGTTCTGGTTATTGGCGCAGGAGGACTAGGATCACCAGCAGCTTTATATCTTGCAGCTGCAGGTGTGGGAACCTTAGGACTCGCTGATGGAGATGTCGTTGACCTATCTAATCTTCAACGCCAAATTCTCCACACAACTGATCGAATCGGAATCTCTAAAGTTGAATCAGGACGCACGATGCTCTCGGCGATCAACCCTGATGTCAAATTGAACCTGTATACCGAACATGTCAACGCCTCAAGTATTACCTCACTTATTGAAGGTTACGATATTGTCCTTGATGGATCTGATAATTTTTCGACGCGTTTTCTGGTGAATGATGCCTGCTACTTTGGGAAAAAAACCTTGATTTCTGGAAGCATTTTTCGCTTCGAAGGTCAGCTAGCCACCATCAAGCCGCATGAAGGCTTTCCATGTTATCGATGCCTCTACCCAGAACCCCCACCAGCAGGACTCGTTCCAAATTGCCAGGAAGCTGGCGTTCTCGGTGTCCTCGCTGGCACCATTGGGGTACTACAAGCCAATGAAGCCATCAAAGAAATTCTTGGGATTGGTGAGTCTCTCGCAAATCGCCTTTTGCTTTATGATGCTCTTGATATGACGTTCCGAAATGTCAAACGTCCTAAAGCCCCAGACTGTCCATTGTGCGGCTCCACTCCCTCGATTACCACAATTGAAGAACATGTCGTGTCGTGTAGTATCTAGGCACGAATCATGTTGACAATTCCCACTTCCATCGCTGAAGAGATGATTGCTCATGCCAGAAAACTGGACCCTCATGAATGTTGTGGGATTCTTGGTGGGAAAGATCACACGGTATCCCAACACTATCCCATCACAAATATTCTCGCCAATCTCTCAGAAGATGAATTAGGTCGATTCGATGGCCCAAAGCTCTCTGATCTAAAACAACTTTCCCCTGAAGAACGTGCTGATATTGCGTTTCAAATGGATTCACAAGAAATGGGAAAAGCACTACGCGATATTCGAGACAAAAGCATTAGCCTGCAAGCCTTCTACCATTCACATACGTTCAGTCCAGCTCGTCCCTCTCAAACAGATATTACGATCGCCATGGAATTTGAAAGCTATCGTGAAAAGCTGAACCTACCCGAACCACTCCATCTCATTATTTCCCTTCTCGATAAATCTTCACCAGATATCCGAGCCTATCGTATTGTCAATCATGAATCACTCGAAATCCGTACGATCCTCACCTAGATAAGGCTTCGATAAAATATCATATAAAATTTTCATAAATCTCTAAAAAACCATAGCTTTACGCATGCTTGGACTGCGATAATAGTTCAGGTTTTCATCCAACAACTTTAAGGAGTTTGATATGCATACCCCCTTCCGAACGTGGTGCATTCGGATGCTAGTCATTGGGCTTGTCGCAATATTACATTCTGGGATTGAAGTCCGTGCAGCTCAGGAGCCAGGCGAAATAAAAGGATTTTACAGTCCAATTGTTCGAATAGAACCAGAAAAAGGATTTTTCATGATCGTTCCACCTGGAATCCCTCCTCTATGGATTCAAGTAGAGGATCATGCCAAACCACACCTCCTGGGATTGGGCCTTGGTGATATGATCGATGTGACCGTTCAGTTTCGACCAGATAATTTACCCCCAATTCTACAATCTTGGAAACTTGCGAGAAGTGAATCTCCATGTAAGTTGTTTGACGGAAAAGTCTGCAAAAAAGAATGAAAACATTGACTATTCGGACTACAATCCCCACTTACACACAAGAGCCTTCTTTTGCCCTAGAATTAAAAGCTTTTGTTATTCTCCTTTTATTGACGCCTTACAAACTTAACCCATTCAATTCATAAAGACGAATTACAGAGTTCGTCACAATATTAATCAGCAGATCGTATCCACGCCGCCCTCAAAAAAACTAGACTCACCAATCTTCCCACATATCCCCATTAGTAGCTGTCACATCAAGTTTATTGACACCTCTATGCAATCCAAGCCAGTGTTTCTCAGTCTCATGCTTCACATAAACAATATAAGTTAATGATTCTAAAAAAAAATGAAACCCAAGCACTAAGGGGTTATTTAACCAACGACACACTACAATTACATACGTATGGCTGAGAAATGTGAGAGATCAAGAATGATTTCTCCATCGTGAGTTTCTCCCACCATCTGTTCAAAAAAACTCACCACATTTGGAAGAATGTAATCTGACGGATGGAATAAGAGATCAACCGTTCCTGGAGCAATCGAATAGGCAGGGTGACGACGATCATAGACGATACCATAGGGTGGAATACTATACATCATTCGATAATTACTAAGCCTGACATGAAATTGTTGTCCTCTGATAAAAACAGACCCAGAGGTGATTTCTCTGTTTGTAGAATTCAAGGGCGTACTCATATAAAACTGAACAACCTCTTCAGAAACGGCTTGACCTAAGGCCGTCCCAATATGCTTAACAAGAAATGCAATCTCCTTTCCTGTAAACGCTGGAGTCACCTCAGCTTCTTCCATAAACCACAACACAACAGCTGAGCGATGCTCTTGAACCAAGAGACCTTGAAAAATTCTCGTTAGTTGCTCTTTGGTTAACGTTGCGGGATGAGAGTAGAGGGTCTCAGGTTTGTCCACATTGGCTTCAGGTGATGAATCAAGCCGTACGAAAGATGTTGGATCTTCATAGACGACATAGGACAACAATGTTGGTGCAGCACACCCAGCTAGAATGAGACATCCCAGGAGGAGACTCATTATTCGCATATCAGGAATCGACCTCTGAAATCCCAATAGTCATTTCAACATGCTCATGTGGATTATCACGATCGTCCCGTTTCACTGCGACGATTCGATCAACTATCTCCATCCCACTCACAACTTCACCAAAAGCCGTATATTGCCCATCAAGAAAATTTGCATCGGCAACACAGATAAAAAACTGTGACCCAGCACTATCCGGATCTTGCGACCGTGCCATCGAAACCACTCCGCGTTTATGAGGCTGTTTATTAAATTCAGCAGGAACACGATAACCTGGCCCCCCGGTTCCATGAGAAGATCGATCAGCATTTTTACTATTTGGATCGCCCCCTTGAATCATAAAACCTGGAATAACTCGATGGAAGGTCGTTCCGTTATAAAATTCTTCTTGAGCGAGCTTCACCAGGTTTTTTGCATGATTTGGCGCTAAATCAATAAAAAATTTCAAGACAATATCACCCCATGACTCACCATTCACAGATACCGTGATCGTGGCTCGTGTTCGTTCGCTCACCTCTATATCACCCATGAATTACCCCTTTTGTAATAATAGTCACCTAAAAAATACGGCTCCGTTAATACGGTCCTGACCGTGTGGTATGCGTTCCTAACCCCTTGCTAATATTAACCCATTGCATTCCGCCGTCATCGCTTCGAAAAGCCCCAGCACTGGTGCCCACATATAACACGCCTTGCGACGACACAATCATGGTCTGAATGGCCATGTCGGTCAATCCTGTATTCATGGCAATCCATCGTCGAGCAGCCTTATCAAGCTTATAGATACCGCGCCCCGTTCCTACGTATAGATCTGAGTCATGAAGAACAATACTTCGAATTGAATCATTTGGAAGGGTCCGACTGATCGTATGCCAGGTCGTACCTTGATCGATGCTTCGAAATATTCCTCCGTCCTGCGTACCAAGGAAAATATGATTGCGTTGGTCTGTCGCCACGACACGGAGAAAACGATGATGCAAACGCTCCTTCGGATCGATCAACTCTGAACGATCCCGCTCCCACTTCGAAGCCGTGACACTACTCACATCATACCGAAAAAGACCTTTTCCAGCCGTGGCAGCAAGAAGAATTTTTCCTTCAATCATAGCCAAACTCGCCACAAGTAGCTGATCGAGTTCTTTGGCTACTAGATGCCATGACTTTTTTGATTCCACCCACTGATACACTCCTCGCCCAGTCCCTGCAAATACACCAGCGGGATGAATAAAAAAAGATTTCACATCAACCCGCTTCAGCCCCTCTCGGATTTCTTCCCATTGTCGACCATCACTGGTCGTTCGAAATACATTACCGCGCACCGTGCCTGCATATACACGGTCTTGTTCGTCTACCGCTAAACACAGCAAAAAATGATCGGTTAACCCATCATTGATAGGTTGCCACGTAAGACCCTTATCCTCGCTACGAAACATTCCCATTCCAAATGACCCGGCATATAACACACCAGTTTGAGTTACAGCCAGTGCTTGAACACTCGGTGGAAATGGCTTATGTGCATCGTCAGAAGACTCTCCATGTAATCGAGGTGTTGACCTCACGACTGTCGCATCCCAACCATACCCTGATAGACAGAAAGACAATAAACTCCACAAGACTATTAGATAGAAGAGATTCAATGGCCGCGCTCTTTCACATTGGAAAAATATACGCATTACGCGTCACTCCCTTTATCTGACGGAACATCTGACGGGGGAGGAGTATCTGACATAGACGCAACACCGTCGTCATCTGCGGAATCACCCGATTGAGCCGAGGTCCTCGGTTGCCAAAAAATCTTCGCTCCGATAATGCCAATTTCATACAGAACAATCAGTGGGACTGCCATTAAGAGCATCGTAAACAGAGTCGCATCAGGAGTCACCACAGCCGACAATATAAGCGCAACCATAGCCGCATGCTTGCGGTATTGCACGAGCATGGCAGGAGCAACAATCCCAATACGAGCCAGAAGCGTCAACACCAATGGGATTTCAAAGGCAAATCCAAAAGCCAAGAGAAACTTCACATTAAAATCAATATAGGTACCAACGGCAAGTTCTGGACTGATTGATCGATCCATTCCAAACGTCACAAAGAAGTCAATAACCAATGGAAGAATAACCAGGTTACAAAATGTCAGACCTAACACAAAACAGACTAACCCAATACAGAATAAAGGGATCGCCCAACGCTGCTCCTTCTTCAGCAATGCGGGCTCAATTAATTTCCAAAATTGATGAAGAATGATGGGAAAGCTCGCAATTATTGCTGCGAGAAACGACACTTTAATAGAAGCAAAGAGGGCCTCAGCGGGCGAGTAGAAAATGAGCGTATTATCAAAGGGCTCTTTGAACCAATCAATCAAGATAGAGGAATAGGAAAAGGCAATCATGAACCCAACTAAAACGGTCGCACCAATAATGATGAGCCGTCGTTTCAGTTCAGATATGTGTCGATTTAGGGGGTGGGCAAGGGTAGGCATGAAAATATCACAAGCGGGAATGAGAGAAGATCTATGGAAGTCACTTCGACCTCCATAGACCTTTTAAACCATTAAGAAACGGCCATATCACACGCATTATTGCGGTATTGACGAACAACCCAGGCCATACGATCTTTTTTTCCCAACTTTTCCTTTTGTAATTGCTTCTTTAGCACTTCCTCTTCTGGGGTCAGCACATGATTGCGTAAAAGCACTTGTAACTCGGCATCCAACCGATAATGCGACTCTTCTAACTCACGAAATTCCTGATTTGAGGTTCGAAGCTGTGCTGCGACTTCTTCGTCTGTAACCATGCGAACCCTCCTTCTTTGAATAATTCATGAAAAGAGACGGCCTCTACTCTCCACCAACTAATGCACACAATTCACAGTCAATTACCGAAATGGAAACACTATTGGCTCCAATGCCATCAGCATAGCATCCTCATTAGGATTCGTATAGTACTGACGTCGACTCCCATAGGATTGAAAACCAAAATGCATATATAATGCCTGGGCAACGTGGTTGGACTTTCGTACCTCCAAGAGTCCTCTTTGAGCACCTTGTCCAACTCCAGCCTCAATAGATCTACTTAATAACTTTGAAGCGATTCCTTGTCGTCGCAGCTTGGCATCGACGGCAATATTCATAAACCGTAGTTCTTCAAAAACTATCCATACACAAATATAACCCACCATAGGAGGGGTCGCTCCCAGGTCTGTGCTTGGGCAGACTCTTGAACTATCACGCGATCGGGCAATAAAAATGGAGCTAAACTCATTGCCATTTATTTCTGCCTCAAAAGCTTTCCGTGACCAGGGGGTTGAAAAGACATGATTCTCAATCGCCAGTATTTCATCAAGATCATCTAACGTCGCCTGAAAAATACTGATATCGCCTAATTCTATCTCAAGTTTCATAGAACAGGCTTCTTCGCATTTTTCATGAGGGAAGCATAAGGCGGAAGAACGTAGTGGGGAGCAATCCCAAGCGGGGCAACATCCCCTGCTCGAAAGCGTTCCAGACTCGCGAGGCCAATACTATCAGCTGAAATTTCCTGAACTTCTGACAATAGGGGTTTGAGCATATCTGATCTTTTAATCCATTCAGATTGATTGATCGTCCACCCTTCTCCAAATACCCAGGTTGGCTCTTGTAGGGAATCTATCAGACTCGTGAGTGAGCCTGCTTGATCAGCAGATATTCGCACCAATGTTTCTCCCTCCCATCGAAAAATAGCCCAATACACTTCACCGGCTCTGGCCTTAAGCATGGGACATATCATTTCATGATTAGGGCGATAATTCCAAGCCATGCCCTCAAGGGTTGAAACCGTCACCAATGGCAGGTCAAACGCCAGCCGAAAACCAAGCATGGTCGAAAGACCAGCTCGCAATCCTGTAAATGATCCTGGACCAATAGAAAGAGCGAGGCCAGAAATATCCACTAATTCCAGACTCAAAGAAGTCAGCAATTCATCAATCGAGGGGATGAGCCATCGAGTATGAGAACCCTCGACATCACGACTACGCGTACCCAAAACGGTACTATCCCGCAAAATTGATACACTTTGCTGACTCGTTGCAGTCTCGACAGCAAGAATCAACATTTATTGAATCGGCTCCTATTCATACTCCTGAGTTCACCACCATTTCTTGAAATTCTAGGGTCACCGTACCAGACAGTCGTGTATCCTCGGCCTGAAGGCGAAACGGAAGTTTTGGGATCTCACCTGAAGTATGAACCAGGCCTGGAATTGGCCGAAAATCATCACATTCAACGCTCATGAGTAATTCACCATCTTGGTCCAGATATTCCACATACGTGATGTCATAATGTTGTTTATCAATCCAGGTCCTCGTCAAAACCACGTGATCATTGTTTCTATTCGCTTCGCGAAGTTCGAGAAAATCCATGCGAAATCCACGATCCTCCTCATACAAACGTATATCTTCAGATTCGAGCCCTCGTATTTTCCCTAAAACCGTATCCATGGCTCTTAAACTCAGATCAACTGCCTGTCCAAGATCTCCAGCTTGATCCAACTCACGAACACTCCCTCTCGTGAGCTGCCCACTTCCCGGAATTGCGAGACGATAGTTTTTCCCTTCTTGAGTAAACTCAAACAAGGTTCCACCGACAGGTGTCAATCCTTTTAATCGAATAGAATTCGGACGTGTATAAAAAATAACCCCTGGAAAAGAGTGAGACAGCGGCAGGATAGATCCAGTAATCGAGGCCCGAAAAAGCCCCTTCAGATGACGAACGCTTGGCTCTTTTGCTCTCAGAACTTTAATAATATCTAAAGTCTTCTGATGCTCTACGATTTTCTTGGGTTGCACCGCAACGGTGGTACAACCGGAAAAGATCAGGACGACAATAATAGATAGCTTCACGAAGTCTCTCTTTAAACAAGAAAAATAATAATGTTCTGGGTGCGTTCTATGCATGTGCCGTCACCGAATCAAAGGCATCACGAATATCATGGATACCGATCACTTCCATTCCAACAATCGGAACCCATTTCTTGAGATTGTCTTTTGGGAGCAAACATCGTTCAAAGCCAAGTTTCATTGCTTCACGAACTCGAACTTCCGCCTGACCCACAGGCCGAACTTCTCCACCAAGTCCAACTTCCCCCAAAATTAATGTCCGTGCATCAATTGCTTGCTCACGAAGACTGGAAATCACAGCCACGACAATCCCCAGGTCCATTGTCGGTTCATCAATCTGCAATCCCCCAACCACATTCACGTAGATATCTTGTCCGGATAGATGAAGTCCCAAACGTTTTTCCATCACGGCCAATAATAAGGCCACTCGATTGAGTTCGACTCCATTCGCCATGCGTTTTGGCATCGCATAGCCAGTATCAGCCACAAGCGCTTGTAGTTCAACGAGAATGGGACGAGACCCTTCAAGACTGGAAACGACCACTGATCCTGTACTCTGAGCCGGTCTTCCGCTCAAGAACAATTCTGAAGGATTGGCGACTTCCATCAACCCGCCATCATTCATCTCAAAGACACCAATTTCGTTCGTCGCTCCAAAACGGTTTTTGACGGCTCGAAGAATCCGATAGGCCTGAGCCTTATCACCTTCAAAGTACAAGACCGTATCGACGATATGTTCAAGCAATCGAGGACCAGCAATCATGCCTTCTTTGGTCACATGACCAATTAAAAAAACGGGCACCCCCGTCCGTTTGGCATACCACATCAGTTGACAGGCCACTTCTTGCACCTGACTGACACTTCCAGGAGCTGAACTAATATCCTCAGTAAAAACCGTTTGAATGGAGTCCACCACCAAAGCTTGCGGTACTAGTTCTTGAGCCACTTTAAAAATTTCTTGAAGTGAAGTCGCCGCATGCACATAGAGTGTTGAACAGGATACATGGAGCCGATCTCCTCGCATCTTGATCTGTCGAACGGACTCTTCGCCAGAGACATATAAAACATTACCACCTCCAGTACTCAGGGCAGGCAAGGCTTGCAACAACAACGTGGTTTTCCCAATCCCTGGATCTCCACCCACTAAAATTACAGACCCAGGCACAACTCCTCCTCCGAGCACACGATCAAGTTCGCCTATGCCAGTAGGCAGTCGCATTTCTTCAACTCCGAGAATCTCTCCAATTGGCATTGGTTTTTGAGAATCAATGCCAACTCCCGAAGGACGATTAGCCCCAACCTTTCGAATGACTTCCTCTTTCATGGAATTCCATTCGTTGCAGTCAGGGCAACGCCCACTCCACCGTGGCGCTTGATATCCACAGGATTGGCAACTAAATAGCGTTTTTGCTTTGGCAGGTTTCATGAGAGACACTCAAGACAAATAACGTCACACACAAATAACTCGTCGCTCATTCAAAAAAAATTTGGCCTTACAGTACTGACAGATCATCATAAATACCGACGAACTTTCCTCCAATCATTAACGATCTTCGCACGCCTCGGAAACTGCTCATCAGTCTCAATTTCCTGAATAATGACGGTCTGGATTCGTCGTTCGAGTAGCACCTCAGCAAACTCAGGAGAACGGCCAATACCTGACTCCACGTTTATCCACCCATCGGATTGAAGCGTCTCAATGAAGGTGATGAGTGCCTTTGCCCCAGGAAGTATGGCCATGGGCACTCCCAGTGGAAATTGATGTTCATACAGCCATTTCCGTAACACTTTGCCAGAAACTACTTTTCCACGAGAGAGATACACCAGGTTATAGTAGAACTTCCCAAGCTTCTCCAGTTCATGAAGGGCATTGGGATTCGGATCGACAAGGATTGATTCGCCTAATGTTGATGGAGATGAAGAACCTGAAGGAGATGAGACACCAGCATTCGGAGGAAGAAGGGACACGAGATCCACAATAAGAATGGGGCGTCGTTTTTCCCAGGAGGCTAACAAACCCACAGCCTCTTGATCGGCCACTCGGGTACTCCCATGAACTTGAACCTTGATCGTTAGATTTCCACGGACCCGAGGGACAAACTCAAAGGTCGCGGTCCCATCACTGCCCGTTTTTGCGTGACCGATCGATCGATTTTGAATGAAAAACTCAACATCTTCATCACCGACCTCAATCTTCTGGTCCTGTTCATCTTGGCCAAAGAGAAAAGCCTTCAAATGCACTCGTTCTCCAGGTAGAGTCAGCACATCCTCTACTTCAAGACTCACCTGCATACGTTCGGCGGCGAAGATGTGTTGCCCTAAGGAAATCCCATAGAGGCACACGATTGCCATCAATAAAACATGCATACATCGAGAAAGTGATATCGCTCGTCTATATCTTATGTGCCCCATGAACACCTCACTGGAAAATCAAAATAACCCGCGACCACGCTTGGCGAACGAAAACGCATCAAACGCGGCAAAAATAGCAAATTGAATATATATCCATGTCGCCACATGCCAATAAAATTCACCAATGATAATCATGGCCACACCACAAACGATAAACCAATAGCCACGAGAAACACCAACGTAGAGATGTCCTAGCCCAGCTATAACAGAAAGGGTCGCCGCCCCGACGCCATACCAGGTTTTCTCCCGATCTTCATCCGTCTCTGCCATATCCAACCTCTTGTAAAGTATAATCTTGTGATGGCAACGAAACCTTACCATGGGCCTGACAAATAGTTCCACAATCGTGGACGAAACACGACGGTGCATCTTGCTAGAAACTTGAGGCTAGGAGTGAGATGATTTGGGGAGAGATGATAACGCTTGAGGCTATCCAAGATTGCGTTTACGGAGTTCCTCAGTATGGGTTTTACGGTACAAAACCTCCCATTCCTGAGACCCCTCTGGAATAGCACGGGAATACGATTCCAACTTCTTGCGAATGGCCTGATGAATCTCTTGCTCGATCTTGACTTGTTCGTTCAACACTTTCTTAATTTCCTTCAAGACAATAGTTGAGTCACTCTTCAGCGAAACATCACGATGCTTTTGAAGAAACGTGAGAATGGTATGGGCGAGATGAGTTTGCTTCTCGTCACTTAATAAAGCAGACATATAATTGACGGGGCTCCTAAACCATGACCAGACACGCAATCGGAATAATGGTCACCCTCATGATTACAGTACGATATTTCGCTCACGAACAAGCTTTTGCTTCACCATCGAAAACATTTTCTGATAGTCCGCCTTCCCACTTTGAAACTCTGCATCAAATTTCTTAAGCAGGTCGCGGACCTCGGTATTCAAACGATCTTCAACCGACAACTCTTCCGTCATGGCATGCTCAAGTGCTCGAACAAGCAGATCTTGTGACCCTGTTACTTCGATGTGTTTCTGAGCCAGCAGTCGCTGAATCGACGTAAAGGCAATGGTATGTATTCGCTCTTTGGTGATATGCATAGAGAAAATTAGGAAACGGGTTCGACTTTGATTGTGGTAGAGCCCATCGCTTGCCGCAATACTTGAGCATCACCATCAATTTTCCCAATCACATTGACCCGGTCAGCAGGAACAGGATCTGCCCCAATACTCATGGGAGTACGACCAAAGAAAATTGCCAGCATTTCACCAACTCCCCAAAACGCCACATCGCCCACTTTCACCTGCGTCGTGGCCGTTTCCCGATGATCTTTGACACCTGGCACTTTACAGTAAAATTCCTCACCCCACATATTGACGGACGTTTCAATTGGCAACGCCTCAAAGATTGCCTGCGCCGTTCGGGTTGGTTTAAGATCCGCCTCCAACTTGACATCACCAATGGATATTCGGATACGTCGTACTTGCAACTCCATAATGATAACCTCTGTCTATTTGTGTTTGAGAACATATAATTGCAAGTGAATGTAGCTCGTCTTCCCAGTGAAATCAAGGTAATGCCCCACGGTTAAGGCTTCACATTCTCGTATGTTAGAATCAACCTTCATTTTCCTCGACGGCATTGGCGAATCCACGGAACAACGGCTATGGGACCTAGGAATTGATTCTTGGGAGACATTCTTAGCATCTCCTTCGATACCAGGCATTCCCTCAGCCCGAAAAGAACGGTATGATGCTGAACTCCTTACGGCACGTCACCAGTTACAACGTAGAAATGCGAAGCATTTTGCTCAATGCCTTAAATCTCGAGATCATTGGCGGCTCTTTGAAACGTTTCGGGACACGACGGCTTTTCTAGATATTGAGACAAACGGCGCTCCTGCCACTCACGGATATATTACGGTTATTGGAATCTATGGAAAATATGGCATGACGGCCTTCGTTCATGAGGACAACTTAACTCATGACCGTCTCGATGAAGAGTTCGCCAAGTATGATCTCCTCGTCACCTTTTTTGGCTCGGGCTTTGACTTACCCTACATTCGCGCCAAGTTTCCTCAGCTTACTCTCGACCATGCTCATTTTGATGTCTGTTTCGCGGCCAGGCGACTTGGGTATAAAGGAGGCTTGAAGCATATTGAGGGAGAGTTAGATTTACAACGTCCCGCAAACGTCGAGGGACTCACAGGGTGGGATGCCGTCCTACTCTGGGAAGCCTGGTGTGAAGGCGACACAGACGCGGGACATCGGCTTCTTGAATATAATGAAATGGATGTCAAAAACCTTGAACCCTTGGCAGAACACGTGTTCGACGAACTCAAACAACGATATCAACCAGGTAAAACTCCCGAGTATATGAGAAAAAGGAAAACTGCAGAACCATGAGATGGCAAGGGTGGGGTGTAACCGATATAGGGCGAATACGAAAGATCAACCAAGATGCCTTTCGATTACATCCTGATTTAAACATGTGGGTTGTGGCAGACGGAATGGGCGGTCATGCTGGCGGAGAAGTGGCAAGTCAATTGGCCATCGACACGATTGGCCGCTATGTTGATCAGCATCACACTCAAAGCGGTCCGCCCCATATTGAAGATCGTGAAACCATCTTATGGGGAGCGCTTGAAGCCGCGAATCGAGCCATTAGAAATCAAGCACGCGAACAGACAGAATACTCTGGAATGGGCACGACTGCTGTCATTGTCTACATTTCCGAGGACGCCACGAGTCAAGCCATCATTGCCCACGTTGGAGACAGCCGAGCTTATCTCATTCAGAACGATGCCATGACCTTGCTCATGCGAGACCATACTCTCGTTGAAGAAAGAATTGAGCTTGGCCTCCTGACTCGTGCAGAAGCCTCAACACATCCATTGCGGAATGTGTTAACACGAGGACTCGGGATTGAGTCAACGGTGAAACCATCGGTTTCCACTCACTCACTTCAACCTTCAGACACCATTCTCCTATGTTCCGATGGCCTAACAAAAATGATGAATGATGAAGAAATTTTCAACGTGTTTCGTCAACACAATCATTCATTAAAAGAAGCCAGCCAACAGCTAGTGGACATGGCTAACCGTTTAGGAGGAGAGGACAACGTGACCGTTGTTGTAGTTGGAACAGAAACTTAATAGAAACAATACGTTCTCTGTAAAGATTCTCTTTGTTTTTAATAAGGTACATTCGCTTCCCCTACGTGCGACGAAACAGGGCAGACAACCCAAAATACCCCACCGCATCTTTCATATTCGAAAACCATCGATTGAATCGTCCCATCTCTGGATTTGTCACATACTGTAAGGTGAGGACAATTCGCTCTTCATTCTCTCCAAGTGGTGTCACCGCATGATGCAGTTTGTCTCCATTAAAAAATATGAAGGATCCAGGCTTGGTATCTAACGATAATTCCTTCGTCTCTTTGGAAGGATCTTTGGTATGGAGTCGACATTCGAGACGACTACTAGAGTTATCGAGCAGGCCAATTAAGACCGTGTAACGCGCACCTTTGTAATACGACGTATCATAGTGATAGCCGATATGATCTCCGACTTCAGTATAAAAATATAACGCACAGGCATGAGGATCATCTTCAGGACACAGAAGCAAACGTTCACCTGCAAGCTGGCTAAGCCATTCAATAAATCCCCGGTTTTTATACAATGCTGTGAGGGCTGGCGAGGATTCTTTTACAATAAAATAACTGACACTCCCGCCCTTTTTATGCTTCGGGATATAGTTGCGATTCAGTAGTGGACGAACGCCTTCGACCTCTTCCATCAAATCATCAATCACACCCTGTGATAAAAATGAATCAAGACTCAAAAACTCGCCTTGATCTTGATAGCTATTCACCAATGCAGAAGCATCCTGTCGCTGAATAGCCTCACTCATTTCTTCACTGATATTCGTCGCAACAGTTTTCATAAAAATACTTTCACGTGAACAAGACTCGATGTTTCCACTCTATAACGGGTCAAAATATTGCGGCTCTCCCTCATCACATAATAATTTACCACGAACGGCAACAAGCATCTAGACCGCTTGCGCTAGATTCTCATGCCCAGTTCATCTATCCTCTCATGCCAGACTATCGCGTCAACTTTCTTACTAAGGAAACTCTGATCCCATGAACCTACTTTCATTTCGAGAGCCAGAGCTAGGAAAAGATTACTGGGTTGAGGATAACATCCTTCCCAACGCCCTTGAGATTGCTCAACGCTGCATTTCGAACCCCGCATGGACACTCGGTTCTCCATGGCGTCCAGAGCCTTGGCCAGGTATGCGCGCACCGAATGCACTCACGTATGAAGAATTAACAAAAATCGAACAATGCGTGACCACTCGTATGCAAATTCCTGCACTCCGACCGCAAAGTGATAGTGATATGGGTTTCTCCGGCCACAATCATATCCAAATCGTTGGAGGAGCAGAAGGGGTGGCAAGACCCCATGTCGATTCAGCAAGCATCTGTGATTACGCTGCCGTCCTGTATCTTCATCCCAATCCCCCTACCCCCCATTGCGGCACCTCACTGTACCGTCTGTTCATCCCCGGACAAGAGCCTGATGGCAACGTCTGCCCGAAACAATACGAAAGTCTCAGCGAAGTCCCCAACATGCCTCAAGAGGTCGACCCCACGATGTTTCAAGAAATCCTGGAAGTGCCATACGTGTTCAATCGCTTGTTAGTCTACAAGTCTGACTTGATCCACTCTGCTACTTCGTATTTCGGCTGGAGCCATGAGCTTGCGTCCAAACGCATGGCTGTCGTCTTTTTTTGGAAAGTGAAATAAGGAACAGATCCTTTGTTGGCATACGGCGCTCCAACGATTATTCCGCAATTTCCACCTCGTCCCTACAGATATGCTTCTTTATAGTCTTTTGCGCACCTCTTAAAACCAGGAACTTTTCGTGAGTGCAAGGAATCCACGCGCGCAACATCCCTATGTATAGACCTATACATAGGGATGTGAACACAAAAGCGACGACGCAATCGTGGGAAAGGGCGGTTTTTAGAAATGCCCTTTAGTTCGGTTGAAGTCTATCTTTTTTATTAGCACATTCTTTATAGTTTCTACCAATTCATTGTTGTTTCTATTCATTAATGAGTGGAGGTAAGGTATTCATGACCACAAAACAATTACACAAATCCAGCATCAGTCTTGCGCTGAGTCTCATGATGGCAATCTGGGGAATCTCACCCGTGTTCGCAGTCCCTGTGACCGCAACGATAACTGGTGATGTCGATACTGTTCTAGGTAGCAATCCATTTGGCCTCGCTGTCAATGACACCGTGACAGCTGTTGCCTTGTATGATGATTCCCAAGTGTCAGAGTTAGGCGAGTCATTTATAGAAATTGATAGTAATCCTACATTTTCTCTGACATTGACCTTCGGTTCAGTCACACTTGTTGAAACGGATGATTTTTATTTTGGCACAGGCTTTCCAGGACTCGGTTTTACTAATGGAGCATTAGATGACATCGACTTTGAGTCAGATTTCTTCGACTTTGGCGGTTCTTTTGATCTAGAGGTGGTCTCGTTGTTTGACGAGTGGGAAATATTTGGCGATGAAGGTGACGTATATGGGTCTTGGGATTTTGAAAATGCCCAAATTGGTCCAACAGGGGATTCCCCTCCGAGCGGCAATCCCATACCAGAACCCTCTACCATTCTCTTATTAGGCAGTGGGCTGGTGGGTCTGCTCGGGTGGCGTGTCAGATCACGCCGCAATAACTAACCCCCAAACGTATTCCAGCTCTACCAACAAGCCCTTTCCCCATAGGAAAGGGCTTGTTGAATGTTTGAGCCCTACCGCAGAGTCATTAAAACACAAGGTTCCTGCTAAGTAAGCACAACGGCCTTGAGAATTCTCCACTATCCATAAGACGTAACCATCACGATGTCTCAAGAAGTCTTTGACCTGCCTGTACTTCGTTCATCTCCTGTTTCTAAAAATCGGACGTGATCCTTTCGGTCACATCCGATTATTGCCTGAACGCAGAAGTAAACCTCCAAACGAATGGCCGTTGTCTTTTTTTTTGCAGGGAGAAAAACCATGGTCATCCTTGATGCTTCAAATGGGTTGCGCTGATAAAATCCCGCTCACTTATTGAGCGAGAAGGCATTCAAGTGTTGCGAGTAGCATTTCACAGAGAAACGTCATCTATCCTTTAGTTACACAGCCGCAAAACCGACATAATACGTATTTCATATACACAGCTGATTCGATCGGAACTTATATGTTTACCGAGCAAAAAAAATCAAGTATGAGAACGGTATACCTAGGCACCGATGTATCTACATGACACAAAGGCTCTCATGGCCACGCGAATTTTTGATAAAAAATCATTGAACGTTGATAGCTAACGTCGAACCATCTTCTCCCCCTCATGATGGACTTTGGAGCGTTAAAACAAGCCCGGCACCAACCAAGCGTTGCGAAGTATTTCACGACTCAGAACCTTCAAGTCCTAGGAGCCAGCGCACTAATTGGAACATTCGTGTTTTTTTGTATCGGATGGTATATCGATACCCTTCTGTTTGATCAATCAATCATCGAAAAAGTACCTCCAAATTTTGGATTGGGCTATGTAGCGAAGACTGCCGTCATTTGCATCGGCTCTTTCTTACTGGTCTTCGCCATTGTCACGCTTGGCTCCATATCTCAAAAGGGTGAATACGGGTTAGACTGGGATACCCGTGGGCTCTCAACTCTTTTCTCAGCAGACCTTAAGAATCTTCCTCCTCCGCACCTTACGAACAAAGAGCTCTTAATCTATGGCGTGATGCTGATTTCATATAGTTTCGTCGCTCTGTTTTTTTATTCGCCCTGGGCATTTCATGCATTGGTCCGAGAAGACAATCTCTTGGAATGGTGTTCTGTCAGCTTCTATGTATTGAGTAGCGGGATCTTCCTGTACCTCTTCATGCTCTACTCTCGTTCGCAGATAGAAAGAAAATTCATCTACTGTTTCTCAGCGCTTTCCTTCAGTTTAATTTTCTTCCTCATTACGATGGAGGAAACATCTTGGCTTCAACGAGTCCTAGAATATGAAACTCCCAAAGTATTTAGTAGCAATCAACAAAGTGAATTCAATTTCCATAACTTCCAGACCAAACCCATAGAGCATCTCTACTACCTTGGAAGTTTCTTTTTTCTCATTGTACTCCCCTTTATCAAGGAACAAATACAATTCTCGAAATATACGCGCGAGCTGTTTTTTTTTATTCCAACCCGATTCATTCTTTTTATCAGTGCAATTTTTGTTGCCTATAATTGGCAAATGTGGAACGTGATCTTTACCCAAATCAGCTTTTTTATCACATTCTTCATTCTCCTCTATTACGTCGTTGCTACAAGACAAAACACTCAACGGTTCACTCTATCCCTCTGTCTATTCAGCACCTTAGTGATCACAGAAATTCTATTCATCGTTTACGGTGACCGATTATTCCGAACCTATGATCTGACAGAATATAAAGAGTTTTTTATCCCTCTCGGATTCCTCCTCTATTCACTCGAAATGCTCTTCAAATCGCGAAACCTCTTCGATATCGACCCACACTTTGAATAAATACAATCCATCGACACTGTAGTTATTGATCGACATTCACCACATTTAATCTAGAGGTTGTTTCATTGTTTGACGAGTGGGATATCTTTGGAAATCAGGGTGATTAATATGGGTCTTGGGGTCTTGGGGTTTTGAGAATATCCCAATTACCTCAAAAAAAAATTCACCAACTGAAGGGAACCCAGTACCAGAGCCCGCGACGGTTCTCTTATTTGGAAGTGGACTGGTAGGTCTTTTCGGGTGGCGCATCAGAACACGCCGAAACACCTAACCCCCAACCATTTCCAGCCCTAGAAACAAGCCCTTTCCATATGAGGAAAGGACTTGTTAGTTTTCAATCTCTACCGCTCTGTCTTCCAGCACAAGGTTCCTGCTAAAAGAACACAAAAGCCTTAGAACCTTTCCCAATTATCCATTTGACATCGACCTCATCATGTTTCAAGAAACCCTAGAAGTCCCATAGGGACTTAATCGCTTACTCGTGTATAGATCCAATTTAATCCTCTCCGCCACAGGGTATTTTGGTTGGAACCACGAACTAGCTTCCAAGCCCGAAGCTGTCGTTTTTATTTGGAAAGTGGAAAGCTTATAAATATTTCTGACAGATTTGCAGGAAACCCATTTTAACAATAGCCCAACCTAATCTCCTTTTAAGTAACGAACCAGAGTAAAATCCAATGTCTACAACGAAAGAATATTTTCAACATATGTGATGCACGACCTTCATGAATCTAGACGTGTACGTAACACTACGGTACACTATCAAAGTAAGATTAATGGAAAGGAGTCGTACCCATGCGTGTAAATGACATTCCTGAAATAGAACAATTGAGCACCCCAGAAAAAATCCTACTCGTCGAAGACCTCTGGGATCATATCGCTTCAGAAGAATCAAACATACCAGTCCCACAATCCCACAAAATCGTCTTAACAAGACGATTGGCCAACTATCAGGCAAATCCAGGAACACTCTTGTCTCTTGATGAACTCCAGGAGCGGATAGCTAAAAGAACATAATATGAAGTTACGTTTCCTTCCAGAAGTGGAGGAAGACGTCTTGGCAGGGTACGTCTGGTATGAAACCAAAGCTCTCGGCCTTGGCGAAGAGTTTCTTCGAATATTTTATGCCCAGGCTCGTGGGATTCCCAATAATCCGCTCGTCTTCCCTAAAGTATATGGTGATTTTCGTCGTTGTCTTTTGAGACGATTTCCTTACGCTATGTATTTTTTCATCGAGGAGGAACAAGTCAATGTGATCGGACTCTTTCACGGCGCGCGGGATCCAGACACGATCCAGACAACTCTACGAAATCGAGATGAGGCAAATAGCTGAGGCTTACGGGTCATGACCCCAAAGGTGTGGCAAGACCACATGTCGACTCATCCAGCCTTTGCAACTACGCCGCAATGCTGTTTCTCCACCCCAATCCCCCTACTCCATATTGTGGCACTCCGCTGTACCGGCTTCACATCCCGGGAGAAGAACCTAAAGGCAATGTCTGTCCGTAAGAATACGAAAGCCTAAACGAAGTCCCATACATGCCCAAAGACGTCGCCCCCACGATGTTCCAAGAAATCTTAGAAGTTCTGTACATCTTCAATCGTTTGTTGGTCTATAAATCTGACTTAATCCACTCCGCCACATCGTATTTCGGCTGAAGCCACGAGCTGACTTCAAAACGCATAGCGGTCGTCTTTTTCTGAAAAGTCGCAGATTCTTAATTTCTTTTAAGGTGGAACTGGCAGCTGAACGACTGTTGTAAGAGTAAGGTGCATATCCAAACCATGACCACTTCCTACTCTCAATTAGGGTAGACCCATAATGAGAAATCCAAAAATATGTGGAAAAATAAGAAAAGGCTGATAAACAATGATGATAATTTTTTTCGGGAAAACCCTATTTGAGAGTACTCAACGAGGGAAGTCGTATCTGTTGATAGGCAGGTATTAAGAGAATTCTATTTTCGCTTTGGCAAAAAGCGAAAATAGAGACTGACATTTGATGAGTGCGACTGACCGCTAAATTGACAAAGCATGATTGAAGTCAGTGATGAACCGCGTTACAATTTCTCGCCATCGCAATGAAACAGAACCAATTATCATATTTTTCATTCAAGGAGGAATACAGACATCATGATGAATTGTCACAAAAGAGCCTACCCACGACGTCGTTACCTCCTGCATCTCATGGCAGCTCTAGGCGCTGTAACTCTGTGTCTATCGATAACAACAGCTGCTCTGGCTGATAAGATTGATCAATTTAATAATTATACCTATACCGGAAAAACATTGAAATTTCAGCGTTGGCTGAGCATGGAAGTACCACTGTCTGCTTCTAGCATGCTCGGCAGCCATAATACGTATAATACCACTGGATGGAACGGCAAGAGATACGCAACAGACCCTAATCATTTTTTATCCCCATTAGACCAACTCCGCATGGGTCTTTACCATATAGAAGCGGATCTGCACCCATTAGTCATACCAACAAACGCTGTTTGGCTTTGCCATAAACTCTGCGGAATCGGAGATAAAAGGTTTGAAGCCCTTCTTAAGCAAGTCAAGACTTTCCTGGATGATCCTCGTTACCAACAACATATCGTCATCATCTTTCTGGAAATGGATGAATTTATCGGTAATTCACAAGAATATATGAAAATCGCTGCCGACCGGATCAAAAGTAACTTAGGCTCTTCCGTGTATACCCCGCTCGATGTCGCTAGCGACGTGAACGGTGCCACTAACATTGCTGGTCCCTGCGTTGGCATTCCTAGCGATTTAACCCCAAAAATGATGCTAGACCAGAATAAACGCGTGGTGATTTATCGCGACGGTTCCACTAAATGTAAATCCATCAACCCGGATCTGAGAGATCTGGTGTTCAAAGGGCTAGGCGACATCGACAAAACCTGGGAAGATCGGACTAACATTAGCGCTTCTTCTGACAAGGGAATATTTGCGAATTTTTCTAAGTCTGACGTGACCCATCTGTTCGAAAACGGGATGAATCTTGTCAACCTAGATAAGATTAATGTGGGTGGAAATGGCCTCCCCACTGACCTAGACGATTTTGATGGCGCGGTATGGACTTGGGCCACTCGTGAACCGAATAATGCTGGAAATAATGAACACTGTGCCGCCCAAGGGTACGGACAGGGATATCGTTGGTATGACATGGCGTGCAGTAAATCGTATCAGTTCGCCTGCGAAAATAGCGCCGGCCAATGGGCCGTCACGAAGGCAAAAGGGTCTTGGTCAGAAGGACAGGCTCAATGCCAACAAGTCCTCCCAAAAGGGAGTTATAACTTTAGCACCCCAGTGAACGCCCAAGCCAATCGCTCGTTAACCTGGGCCAAATCGAATGCTGCTGACTGGGTCTGGCTTAACGCGACGGATCAGAGCAAAAAAGGCACGTGGGAGATCAAACACCGATACAACAACCCGCCAAAAACGCGCACGAAAGCCAAACGTGAGGATTTCTCAGTCAATATTGAGGGGCATGGCCTTGACTATGGCAAGTGGAAAGGCATGACCTATTGTCCTCCCGGTACTTATGCCTCCGGATACGGCATCCGGATAGAAGATAGACAAGGAAGCAACAATTCTGATGATGATTCGGCCGCAAATTCCGTCACCCTCGTTTGCAAAGGCAAGGACACAGGCAAGGTCATTGAGCCCTTGCAAGTCAGTCCTCATGCCGGATTTTGGGGAACGTGGAACCACGCTGCTTGCCCCGACGGACAGTATATCACGGGGTTGCAGCCAAGAGTTGAAAGCCCTCAACACAAAGGCGATGACACTGCCCTAAACACCATTCAGGTGATGTGTGATCGGAAGAGCGTACTCCGAGCTCACACTGGTCATTTTGGAGACTGGAAACCTTGGCAACATTGTCCTGTCCACACCGCTGTGTGCGGAGTCGATTTAAATATTGAAAACAAGCAAACAGGAAGTGAGGCTGATAATACGGCGCTGAACAAGGTGAAATTGGCTTGTTGCTCTCTCCCCATCGTGACGAATGGGCGGGTACGTGGCTACGACCGACCCGGTCATGACTATTTGTCGAGTCTCCAGCCTAATCGAGAGAGTTGTCAGTCCGCCTGCGCCAAGGATGCCCCCTGTAAAGCCTGGAGCTTCCAACACCCCACTGTTGGGATCTTTGGCACCTGTTATTTGAAAGATTCGATACCTACAGCTGTGAAGAATGATTGTTGTAGTTCCGGTATAAAGACGGATGAGACTTTTCAACCTGGCTACGACCGACTCGGTCAAGACTATTCTACCAAGAACCCTCCTAATCCTGAGCAGTGTCAGGCCCATTGTGCCAACGAGGACCGCTGCAAAGCCTGGACCTTCAAACACCCCGATTCAACTGGGACCAAGGGCATCTGTTATCTCAAAGAATCGGTGCCTGCTCCCGTGGCGAATGATTGTTGTACTTCCGGGGTGAAGGGCGGCGACTTATAAATCTCTGGATGTGACCTGAGGCGTGATCGTGATACCGGTCGGGGTACGTCTGTACCCCGACCAAAAAAGGGACAGGAGAAAAAAGGGCAAGTTCCGCATGGCGAATCATTGAACAACAGCCATGGTTGAAACCCGTCGTGTCTAGATCAAGCATTTTTCCAGTCGCGGGAATACGCCCCTCATTGCCAGGCATTATCCTTGTTGGTCAATAAACACACTCACCGCCGCTACCAGACGCTCCTTCCACAGATACGGATCGCGTTCTCGCTTTCAGTTTGAATTGTCGCTTTCGTGAAAAGCGGAAATTCAGAACAATGCAATTTCAATAACTGACATTGTTGAGTGCCAAGCCTATTTTGGCTTTTATGTCTAAAAGAGCCAAAAGCAAAAATGAGAATATGCTAAAAATATAAGTGGCACAATCAGATTTTCTTGCATTAGTTGAAAGCAATGAATGGGTTTAAGAATGTCAGCAGAATTATGAGGTAGGTTTTCTCTTTTTGGGAAAAGCTACCGCCTTAAGCATTTCGGCTGCAGTTTGACGGACGGCTTTTGTCACTTCGACTCCACCGAGCATACGAGAGATTTCGTCTTCCCGTTCCCTCTCAACAAGCTGACGCACCCGCGTGACAGTTTTGTTTTCATTGACTTCTTTTTCAATGTGATAATGCGCATGGGCTTGTGAGGCGAGCTGAGGTAGGTGGGTGATACAAAAGACCTGATGGTATTGGGATAAATCGCGTAGACGCTGTCCAATCACGTTCCCTACCCCACCACCAACTCCTGCATCAACTTCATCAAATACTAACACGGGTATTTTGTCTGCATCGGAAAGCACTGACTTCATAGCCAACATGACTCGAGACAGCTCACCTCCAGAGGCAATCTTGGCTAGCGGATGCAATGGTTCCCCTGGATTGGCTGAAAACATAAACTCGACTGTGTCCTTTCCAGTCTGACCAAACTTCTCAACATCGGATAATGCATCTACCTGAACAGTCAGTCGGACGTCACTCATTTTCAGTTCGGTGAGTTCCTCGGCGATCTTTTTTTCAAATTTCTTTGCTGCCTTCTGACGTTTACCTGAGAGATCTTGTGCAACTTTTTCTACTTGTCCACGAGAGGCCTCTACTTGTTTATGCAATCGCTCAATTTGCTGATCAACGTCGGTGTTGCCGCTTAGTTCGGCCTCCAAATCTTCCTGTACCACGAGTAACTCATCGACTGAAGCTTTGTACTTCTTTTTCAGTCGCTGAAGTTTAGCGATGCGATCATCCAGTTCCCCAAGTCGTCCAGGATCATACTCAAGCGTTTCACGATAGTTTCGAAGACCATCTGCATATTCTCGTAGTGTAACAGCAGCGCTCTCCCCTAACGGAGACCATTCCTTGACGCTTGAATCAATATTCTCGAGTTCTTGGATACGGTTGGTGATAACTTGCAGCCGTTCCACCACCGAAGCGTCGCCTTCATAAAGCAATTGATAGGACTGCTCAACGATTTCACCAATCCGCTCACGATGCCGTAGCCGTTGATGCTCTTGCGTCAACGACTCTTCTTCGCCAACTTTCAGATTGGCGTCTCGCAATTCCTGACATTGGAATTGCTTCATCTCTAGATGCTGGCTCTGCTCATCACGCTTCGCCATCGTCTCCGCCAACGTCTGCTCCTGCAGACGCCATTCTTGATAGGTTTGCGCATAAGATTCCCTTAACTCCTTCGTCCGGCCAAATCCGTCTAACACATCGAGTTGTGCCAGTGCGGACAAGAGAGACTGCTGATCATGTTGCCCGTGAATATCTATTAGGTTTTGTGTTAATGCTTGCACGTTTTGTATGGGCATGAGCGACCCATTAATGTAGGTTTTATTTTTCCCAGAACGGGAAAGTACTCGCCTGACAATCAGCTCATCTTCATCGGAACCCAGCAGATCCTGCTCTCGAAGAAGTGCAATTACCGGACTATTGTGAGGTAAAGCGAAGGCGGCTTCGATGGTGGCTTGCTCTGCTCCTGAGCGTATGTGTTCCGCTGAGGCTCGGCCACCAGCGATAAGCTCTAGGGCATCAACGAGCAAAGACTTCCCTGCACCTGTTTCGCCGGTGAGGACAATAAATCCTACCGGAAATTCAAGTTGCAGTTGATCAATCAGCGCGAAATGAGAAATGCGGAGCTCGGTGAGCATAGAACCCCGTCATCAACGCAACGACCTACGCCGTTGCGGATGAATCTGCAAGGAGGGCATCAATGACTTGTTTAAATTGTTGCTTCGATCGAGCACCCACGATTTTCTCGACTGGCTCGCCGCCCTTAAAGAATAATATCGTCGGTATGCTCATGATTTGAAACTTTCCTGCGACCTCAGGAACTTCATCGGTGTTCAGTTTCATAACTTTTAATTTACCTTGATATTCTTGGGCCAATTCTTCCACCACTGGAGCAACCATCTGACATGGCCCACACCACACTGCCCAAAAATCAACCATGACGATATCTGAGGATGTCGCAACTTCCGTTTCCCAATTTTCTGCCGTAGCTGCTGCAACCAATGTGGACACGCGCACCCCCTTTGCAATTCAATAAGTGAAATCAATTTTCTTTCTGACTTCATCCTAAACTGAGGTTCCAGATACTGTCAACAATTATGCGTATTTCGTCGCTCGTTGTTCGTATCTCCTCACTGGCGTTTCGCTGTCCTATTCTCTCGCCTTAAATCTAACGTCACGCGCCTTACCAATCCCATTTCTCTGGCACCCCGGACCACCAATCATCGAGATTGGCCTTTCGCCATTTTGTCTGTTGTATCCACATTTTTTTTGTACGTTTTTGATCAAGACGATTGGCCATACCTGAAGTGATATCAAATTGTTGGCGAAGGCCCTCGTGCATCATTTCTCGCGCCATGCGCGACATCGCATTGGGTGGATCGATAATATCGATCAACTCTCGTGATGTGAGATTTAATGCAACCTGCCCCACTTTGACCCAATCATCTTTTTTCTGCAATGCTGCCAGATACCCGTCAATGGCTTCATAAACATATGCTAAATAGACATAGCCTTCCACAGAAGGATATTCATCCAAATACTGCTGACAGGCTTCAACGGCACGCCGGTAATCTCCTGCAGCCATATAGACTTTTGCCCGATGCAGATGTGTCGCAGAAACCGCTTGTTGAATTCTTTGCTTCGCCTCGACCTGTTGGACGGTTAATCCCTCCACACCACTAAGAACAAAGAGCATCACATATCCAAGAAGAACTGCATACATCCTATCTTTTTTTATCATGATGGCCTCCTCGTTATCATGTTGGATGATCTTAATGAGTCCTTAGTTCTATCACTAGTCTAGTCCCCCCACCAAATCACCGTTAACAACTGACGTTCTGAATGTCATTTCCTTTAACACATGCGAAGGAATCATTAACAGATTCATTGTTTACCAGAAGGTCGTCAATTGTACTGTTCACTCAAAACCTTCCATATTTTCATCAATTCCGCTACAAGTAGCAGCCAATCCTGTCCGTGGCTCCTAAGGCATAACCCTTGCGAATAGAACTATCTCAAGCGCAGTAATTATTGAGTCATATTTTCTGTGAAATGGGACATACAGGATCTTCAACCTTCATAATGGTGAATAACTTATGTTTTCAGCTCTTTTAGAAAAAAAATACCCACTGTTAAGTTTTGGCATCGTGATACTCATTGCCATTTTCCTACCAGACGGGACGAACAATACCGCGGCATTTTCGTCATCCTCTCTCCTTACTGAATATTCGAGCCCTGGTACATTGAACGCACAACACGTAACAGGAACCCCAGCCCCACTTTCTGATGAACATCTTGCGGCCTTAACCATTTATTTAGAAGCGCGGGGAGAAAGTTTTGCTGGAAAAATGGCCGTGGCCGCAGTGATTCGGAATAGAATGGAGGCCCAATATCAAAGTGATGGATCGGTCAAAGGGACCGTCTTGAAGCGTTTCCAGTTTCAACCGTGGAATCAGGCGAAACCTGAAGATGTGCGGTTCACTATTAGCCCATCACGAATGCGTGACAGTCTTCTTGCCTGGAAAATGGTACAGGATGGACGGGAAGTCGTCCAGGGTGCTCTCTTGTTCTATAATCCTCGATTGGTCGAGGCTCCTCGATGGGCGACCGTTAGCCACAAAGTCGCTTCAATTGGCGGGCATGAATTCTTTGTCCCTCCTGGAAGACAGCAAGTCTAAGTCTTTCGACTTATGATAGCGGATTTGGAGAATCAACAGAATGACGCTTTGCGCTCAAACGTTTTCCCTTGACGTTCTGGGGCTTGATTTTAGAAGGCTGAGCAACATCAATCTCCAGTAAGGCGACTTGCAACTTTCGTAAAATCTCAGCATGTATTCGGCAAACGCCTGACTCCGTTAAGCTAAGGGTTTGGCCGATTTCCTTCATTGTTAACCCCTGAAAATAATATTGGTGCATGACATCTTGTTGCCGACCTGATAAATGCGTGATGGCCATTTCAAGCGCTTGATTAGTTTCTGAGGAGACACACAGCGCATATGGGTCTAGCTGTTCTTCATCGGGAAGCACGTCCTTGAGCGTATAGCCTTCATCGTGAGTTCCCATTGGGTCGTCAAGACTCAACATCCTCGTATCGTATGCAGATGATGCATCTAACTCTTCCTGGGTAAGCCCGAGCAACTCTGCAATTTCATGTCGTGCAGGAGGTCTCCCTTCCCTTCGCACAAACGCGGCACTCGCCTGGTAAATTTGATCCTTCCTGGCACGAACTGAACGCGGGATCCAATCCATCGCGCGCATTTCATCAAGCATCATTCCTCGAATTCGATATTCAGCAAACGTCCGAAACTTTATGGCTCTCTCAGAATCAAATCGAGCTAGAGCCCCTAACAAACCAATTATCCCAACACTCGTCAGATCTTCTGCGTCCAGAGATGAAGGATTCCTAAACGCTAATCCTCGGGCAATCCGACGGATCAGGGGAAGGAACTCTCGAACAACTTCACTAGGATCCTGAGGCAGCCGTGGAGAAGTGGTCTCAGATCCATCACTAGAAGCCTCTGATTCATGTATACAATCTGGCAAAAAATGTGATTTCATTGACTCATCCATCTTAAAAATTCCTGTCCCTCATTCGCGACTCTCCACATCAATACCCTAAGAAATACGGCTAAAAAAAAAGCGCCCATCCAGAAGGAAGAGCGCTTTACACAACAGCACACATCATCTTCTCTCCAGTGCGGCAACCAGACGAACCTACCGGAACACTCGGTCCCTCTAGGTTTCTTGGCTTTGCGTCCTATCCTCACGGATAGTTTGCGTTTGTCACCTGTTCGTCGTTACATCATCTCACAGTCTTTCACTACCTCCCTGATACAGACTCACCAGTCTTCTTATCGGAACAATCGTGTATGGAGTTGAGGCTTATCCTCACTCAACAACCAGCCAGAAGATGCCTCAAATACATCATGGCCAACGAACTCAATAGAATTGAACACAAATAGGTCACATGGAAATTGTGTTTAGGTAAAAATATTACAAGGAGTATTGAGTGGAGTCGAATTGAAGCGAAATAAGGTACAAAATACAGGCAGGAAGCCATTCAGATGGGGAACCTATTATGGTGATCAACGAATTTTCAAAAATAGATTTAACCCAACAACAAAAAACATCGCACTCGCAAACCACCCAGCGGCTATTGGGAGCAACGCACCATTTCTCCCCAACACCACTCCAAATGAATGTGTCACCCAAAATAAAAACCCAATGCCTAATGCTTGTCCAATACCTTTTGCGACAGCATGCCCTCTTCCGCCTGATCCGAATAAACCGATTGCCATCCCCACAATCGTCATGACAAACGTCATCGTTGAAAAAGCCATTCGCCCCCAATAATCAGTGGCAAAACGGCTACTACTATGTCCATCACGTGTCAATCGTTGAATATATGCATCCAATTGATGAAAAGTCATATTTTTCGAATCCAACGATAACCAGGTTTGAAAATCTTCGGGGGTAAGTGGGAGTCCAATGAGCAACTCTGAGTATCGGTCAGCCATAACACGACCATCGGGTTCAACCAACCGCTGAGTTGCCTCTTTCAAAGTCCATCCCTCTGACCTGTATAGGGCTTCTGGAGATTCAATAATCTCACGAAGTTGAAACTGCTCATTCATCCGGTAAAGTTTGATCGAGCTGAGACGAGACCCATTGTCTTTGACTGAACCAATTTTAAGTAAACCATCTTGTCCTAACCGCAGCCACACCCGATCTGGAGTAACGGAAAGAGCAGCAGGCTTTTTTTCAATCAGAACGGTTCTCACATACTCGGCATGAATGTTGGCCAGAGGCACGAAGACTGCGGTAAAACTAAACAGGATTGCACTCACAATAATCCCAAATCCAACAAACGGTGAGGCAATCTGATAAAAGCTCACACCACAGCTCCGCATCGCCGTGATTTCTTGATTTTTATTCATGGCTCCAATCGTCAAGAGGGTGCCCATCAAGGCCGCTAATGGGGTAATTTGAAAACTAATATCTGGGATACGGTAGAAGAAAAATGCGAGCATGGCAGACAAGTCAGCATCGTATTTTAAAAATTTTCGAAGTTTTTCGAAAAAGTCGACCACCAAATAGACCGTCAATAACGCACTTAAGCACATCAGGAAAACCTTGGCATATTGACGAAATATGTACCAGAACAATAACCCCATGTTACTGACGGCTCGCCTTCATAAAGAGCACGCCGGTAAGGCCCAACACCATCACATTAGGAAACCATGCTCCCACAAACGGATGAACGATATAGGTGGTCACTAAAAACTCTCCAAATATATTAAGTAAATAAAATCCCACGATGATGCCAAGGCCAATGGCAAATCCACCTGCCTTCCCAGATCGTTTCGAGATGATGCCGACAGGCAATCCTAGTAGACCTAACAACAAAGAAGACACGGGAAATCCTAGATCTTTATAATGTTCCATGAGCCGTCGCAAATTCCCGGAATCTTTCCAATCCGATGCGTCCAATTTCTGAATAATCTCTTCATAACTTTTTCGTTGAGTTGTTCCCATGCCCTCAGGTGGAGGGACGGACATCCAAAAATCATACGTTTCAAACCCAACCTCATGGTACTGATCAAACTCTGGAGGAATCTGATGAATCGCCCCGTCAAAAAGACGTAACCCAAGTTGCTTGCGACGTCCATCATGTAAAACTCGAAACGATTTCCCCACAATGACCAATGACTTTTTAGGGTCCCGCTGGTCAGAAATAAACACCCCCTGGACATTGCCCGCATGTTTGGGATCAGGTACATAGATCGTCAAATTTTGTAGAGGTTCATTAAATACCCCTTCATCCAACGCCAGACTTAACTGGTCCTCAATAACACTCATAGCCAATCCCTTTAAGGAAATATTGGACCAGGGCTGTCCCCACTGGGACAAAAACAATGTTGTCAAAAATACGAATACAGAAAACATGAGCACTGGCACCGTCAACCGCCAAAGGCTCATGCCTACCGCTCGCATAGCTGTCAATTCGTTATCAAACGATAGACGGCTAAAAGTGGATATTGAGGCAATTAAGCAGGCAATGGGCAACGTCAAAACCAAAAAGGATGGCAGTAGGTAGCCGACGATTTTCACGAGAGACCACACACCAACACCTTTTGACACAAGGAGATCAATAAGCCGAAGCATCTCTTTGGCAAAAATGATAAAACTCAGCGCTGCGAGGGTTGATAGAAATGGGGAAAACAGCTCTCGAAAGATGTAGCGATCCAGGAGTGTCAACAAGGAAACCTTGTAGGGCAGAAAGAAAAAGAAAGGGTAACGTGAGGTCTGACCCTTTAGAATATCTCAGTATGGACTGAACGACTATAAAGTCTTCCTAACTAGAGGCAAACTCTCTTATCATAGGTGATCTTACATGTAGTAGCTACTCCCCTCACTACATAATTTGAAGAAGGTCCTAATGCCATCCTTTTTGAGGAACGTTGGCCTATGTTTAACTATGGTCTGAAAATAAGACAAGCCAACCTTGCTGGAAGGAATGGGGTAGACTCTCAAATTCTGAGTCCTGCCTTGAATTATATGAATAAATTTACGTGTATTGGGACCCTGTAGGAAAAACCTTTCCCCCTACAAGTTATTGACAGGCAGAATGTACTATGCTAAATCCTCCTGTCGTCTTTGAATATTCCCTGTGGTACTGTCATCTATGTTTAAAGCCGTAGAAAGAACCAGACCTTTCTGCGGTTTTTTTTTGCCTGTTCTCATGCATATCCGAACCTAAATATTGACACTAAATCTTAGGAGGTACCTGTGAAAAGCAAAGGAACAGTAAAATGGTTCAATGACCGAAAAGGATTTGGCTTTATTCATGTCGAAGATGGTCAAGATGTATTCGTACATTATTCGGCACTGCAGGGAGAAGGATTTAAGACCTTAAAAGAAGGTGAAGCGGTTGAGTTTGATTTAGTAGAAGGCGCAAAAGGCCCTCAAGCCTCAAATGTGATTAAGCTGGAAGCCTAGCCTTCGTACAAGTTGTACCAGGAGTGATAGCGACTTCCTTTAAGTTCCTCAAGCTACAGTTAAGTGGTTTTCTACTCAATGACAAGCATTGAGCTAGGACTGACCTCCATTCAGAATTCTCTGAATCACCATAAAATACGTCACGCCCCCCTTTATGTCTGGCTCCATGGACTAAAATATTAGCAGCGACTTAGAATAGACAGAGAACAACGTCAATTCAACCGCTCAATTCATTCACACCGAATGCTAGAATAACAATACATAACTAGCTATATATACCTACTTCATGTTTATTGCGATCTATAGCTCCTCCCTACAATGTTCCTTGTTATTTTGTCGTCTAAACTAACCTTGACTTCCAGAAAACCTGCCTGATAGAATTCCGCCTAAGTAATTGGATTTATTATTAAATTTAATAAACGAGCCTAATCCTGAAGCCTGGGGACTCGTTTGAGAAAACTACTATTTTCTCAACACATGAGGGACTATGAGCGATTGGATGCGTAAAAATCGACAAGCAAACACCTACTCCTTCCACCAAAATATTTTCATCGAAGGGCAAGAGGAAGAATGGGGAGGCGGTACCACCAACGATCAATTACCCCCTCCGCCTGAAAATGTCAAAGCAAAACCAGACAACGGCCGTATTACCATCTCATGGGAACCCGTCCCTGAGGCGCTCTACTACAATCTCCATTTCATGACAACTAAAGGCGTTTCGATAAAACCAAATGAATTACATCGACCAATTGCAAGTGCTGAAGATTTCAATCCAATAATCGGGGTCACGGTAGAAAAAGCCAATTGTATCGAAGGGGCTAGTAGCCCCTATATTCACGACGATTTATCAAATAACTTATGCTACCACTATGTTGTAACAGCCATCACAGCTGACGGAGAAAGTCCAGTGTCCGAGGAAGTGATGTCTATCCCTTCACCATACCTAAATGTCATGCATTTTGGGGTAGAAGGCATGGATGACGGTGAATTCAATTCACCCACGGGAATTGCCGTGGACAAAACTGGCAATATTTACGTCGCTGACACAGATAATCATTCCATTCAAAAATTTGATAAGGCTGGAACGTTTATTTCACGGTGGGGGGATGATCCAGATTCTGAAGAAGGCAAGTTTTATTACCCAAGAGGACTCGCAACCTCACCGGATGGGGTCATCTACATTGCTGACAGCGGGAATAACCGAGTACAAAAATTTGACTTAGACGGCAACTTGATCAATGCATGGGGAAAGTTTGGCTTTGCATGGCGTGGTGCTGAAGCGGGAAAGTTTGATGTTCCATGGGGCGTCGCGACCGATCAACAAGGATTCCTCTATGTTTCAGACACAAGTAATGCCAGGATCCAAAAATTCCAAGCAGATGGAACCCCTCTTCTGAAATGGGGACGAGATGGCGGTTACGACGGGGCCATGTTCTATCCACGAGGCGTCGCCGTCGATTTCGTTGGAAATATCTTCGTTGCGGATGAAGGCAACCATCGTATTCAAAAATTCGATGCTCGCGGGAACTACCTTCTGAAATGGGGAAAAGAAGGCAACGGATTAGGACAGTTTAAGTCTCCTTGGGGTGTGGCTACTGACGCACTCGGCAATGTGTACATTGTGGATAGTGGCAACCACCGAGTCCAAAAATTTGATACGAATGGTACATTTTTGTGCTCATGGGGAAATCGTGGACTCACAGAAGGGCAATTAAACTTCCCATCAGGAATCGCTGTTGACAATGAAGGTAATGTTTTTGTCATTGACAGTGGAAATAATAGGCTCACAAAGTTTGCGCCAACTGAAGATGAACTCAAACGAGGTAGAGAGCAAGCTCAACCACGGGAACAAGCAGACCTTTCGACTCCGACCAATATGACCGTTAAAGCTGGCGACACAGAAAGCATCATTAGTTGGCTTGATGTCCCAGGAGCGGTGAGCTACAACCTTTATTTCGCAGCTGACACAGGAATTACCGTCAAAAATTCAACCAAGATCGAAGGAGTGACAAGTCCTTACACTCATCTTGGATTAACAAACTCCACCACATACTACTATGGCTTATGTGCCGTTACCGAAGATGGAGCCGAAAGCCTTCTCTCTGAAGAATATTCAGTTACACCCACCCTCATCGATGTCACGGCCCCACAAAACCCAGATATTGTCTTGAACCATGGGGCCTACATGACAAACTCACCGGACCTTGTGGCCACGATATCCGCAAGAGATGTTGATAGTGGGGTCTCAGCTTATTTTATATCAGAGAACCCAATGACACCCAGTGCCACCATGCCTGGATGGGTCGACATTGAGCCAGAGGAACGGTTTGGGGCCACCATCCCATTTACCACTTCGGCTGGTGATGGAACTAAAACTGCTTATGTCTGGTTTAAAGATGTCAATAACAATGTTTCAGTACCAGCCATTTCAAGCATCTTACTGAATACTTCTGGTTATGTATGTGTTGCAAATTGGGGCAAGCCTGGTCGAGGCGCATCACTTCTACACGGTGGGGAGTTCATTAGCCCTATTTATGGCATGACGATTGATCGACAGGGTTCCGTTTTTGTAGTCGATAATGGAAATAATCGTATTCAAAAATTTGAAAAAAATGGCAACTTCATTCTGCTCTGGGGTAACTTCGGTGGTTCGAATGGGAGTTTCAATAACCCTACAGGTATTGCATGTGATGCAAAGGGCGATATCTATGTTGCAGATACGAACAACCACCGCATTCAAAAGTTTGACGGAAAACTTGGCCACTATCTCATGAAATTTGGTTCACGAGGAAATGGAGAAGGACAACTGAACTCGCCTTGGGGAATCACAGTAGATAGAGTACGCGGCTACATTTATGTTGTAGACAGTGCAAATTTCAGAATTCAAAAATTTGATGAAACTGGTGAATTCATTATGCAGTGGGGAAGCTTTGGGAATAATGATGGTCAGTTTTACTTTGCACGAGGCATTGCGGTCGACCAAACAGACGGTACCGTGTATGTCGTAGATATGGGAAATCACCGAATCCAAAAGTTTGACACAAGTACCAACGTCTTACCTCAACTACTTGCTAAATGGGGCGGTGGAATTGGTGCAGGCCATGCCAGTAGTGCTCAGGCTCAAGAACCAGGACAATTCAGATCTCCTTGGGGAGTGTCAGTTGACGAAGCTGGAGATGTCTATGTAAGTGATACAGGAAACCAACGGATCCAAAAGTTTGATAGCGAAGGGAACTTTGTGACTCAATGGGGTGGATTCGGAAATGCACAAGGCCAGTTCAATTTCCCATATGGAATTTCATTGGATAACCGAGGCAGCGTTTTTGTTGTCGACAGTGGCAACATGCGAGTTCAGCAATTCATGCCGGCGGTTGATGCCGAAGAACAGTTGCAAGAAGAAGAAGCCGTAGGCCTCTTACCTGAGCATTCCGATCATTAATAAATATATGATACGTTCGCCAAAGTGCTTATAAGAACCCCAAGTATGGCAGGACTCATAGTGGATTAAGCGTTTCTACTTGCAAGCCTATTTAATGTCTTCGTAACGATTCCGTTACGAAGACACAAGTCATTCCATTCTGTTTATTCAGACATATTAGGTTCACGGTACGGACCCTACCCTTTTGTAGCTCAATAGTTACTAAGGGCATTCCGATCATCAAGAAGGAATTCATTATTATGTGGGAACAGGACATTCGAATCGGCCTTACTTTTGATGATGTCGTTCTGGTACCAGCCCGCTCTGATGTCATTCCTACAGAAGTTGACACATCTACCAATTTCACCAGAAATCTTAAGATTAATATTCCATTACTCAGCGCTGCAATGGACACTGTCACAGAAGGGCGATTAGCAATCGCTCTAGCACGTGAAGGTGGAATTGGAATTATTCATCGGGCCATTTCGCCTGAAGTCCAAGCTGGAGAAGTGGATAAGGTAAAAAAATCTGAAAGTGGAATGATCCTTTCCCCGGTCACAATATCTCCAGACCAAACTATTCGTGACGTTCGCCATCTCATGGCGACCTATCACATATCCGGAATACCTGTATCAAAAAATGGGAAATTAGTCGGTATTCTCACAAACCGCGATCTAAGATTTGAATCTCGAATGGACTTAAAAGTCTCTCAGGTTATGACAAAAAAGAATCTCATCACGGTCCCTGAAGGGACCAACTTAGAAAAAGCTCGAGAAATTCTCCATGAACACCGTATCGAAAAATTACCCGTAGTTAATGAGAACTTTGAATTAAAAGGACTCATTACCATCAAAGATATCCAAAAACGCATTCAATATCCTTCGGCATGCAAAGATGACCATGGACGCCTCCGAGTCGGTGCCGCAATTGGCGTCGGCCCTGATGCGGAAGAGCGTCTTGATCGACTCGTCAAGGCCCAGGTTGATCTGGTGGTAGTTGACACAGCACATGGCCATTCTCAAAGCGTGATGAATATGGTGAAATTCATTAAGAAAAAACACCCGTCACTCGAAGTCATCGCTGGAAATATTGCGACATCTGAAGGAGCAAAAGATCTTCTTGATTGCGGAGTGGATGCCGTAAAAGTTGGAGTTGGCCCAGGCTCTATTTGTACCACGCGCGTCGTCTCAGGTGCAGGCGTGCCTCAATTAACTGCCATTGCAGATTGCGCAAAAATCTTGCACGATGAAGCCATACCCATTATTGCTGACGGAGGCGTGAAATATTCTGGTGATATCACAAAAGCCCTTGCTGCTGGAGCCTCATCAATTATGATCGGCTCCTTGTTTGCCGGCACTGAAGAATCTCCAGGAGATATGGTGCTATTTCAAGGCCGCGCGTATAAAGAATACCGTGGCATGGGATCTTTAGGAGCCTTAGAACGAGGTGGAAAAGATCGCTACGCCCAAGAAGGTCAACCCACGGCTAAGCTGGTGCCAGAGGGGATTGAAGCACGTGTACCCTATAAAGGAACCTTGTCTGCTCTCGTCTATCAACTTGTCGGTGGACTGAAGGCCGGCATGGGATATTGTGGATGCCGATCAATTCCTCAGCTTCAAAAAGAAGCGAAGTTTACCCGCCTCACTCAAGCTGGGCTCAGAGAAGCTCACGTCCATGATGTGGTAATTACGAAGGAAGCTCCCAACTATCGAGCCGATGTGGACTAAGGCTCTTCTCTAAAAAGAGATGGCCCAGGTCCCAACGATTTACCACGCAATGAATTCAACCTACGATACAATCGTCATTCTTGACTTTGGGTCTCAGTATACCCAATTAATTGCCAGACGAATTCGAGAGCTTTCTGTTTACTCCATCATTCTTCCCCCAACCGCTTCGCTTGCTACCATCTTAGCTTACCAACCCAAAGGCATCATTCTCTCAGGAGGACCGTCAAGTGTCCTTGAAAAAGATGCACCTTGCCCTTCTCCATCTATATTAGATTGCGGCCTTCCAATCTTAGGAATTTGTTATGGCATGCAAATTCTTACGCACCACTTTGGAGGAAAGGTTGAATTAGCCCATCAACAAGAATACGGTCGAGCCGAACTTGTCATTGACGATAAGACAGATCTTTTCCAAGGTCTCCCTTCCATGAAGTTTTCAGTCTGGATGTCTCATGGAGATCGAATCGATCAATTGCCTGATGGGTTTCAAACTATCGCTCACACCAACAACTCTCCTATTGCTGCCATGAAACGAGTCCTGGGGCAGCATCAAGTCTATTGCCTGCAATTTCATCCAGAGGTGGCACATTCCGAATATGGACGGGACATTCTTTCTAACTTTGCCATGAATATTTGCCACTGTGGTCCAACCTGGACTATGGGATCGTTTATACAGCAGGCCATAACAGATATCCGGCAACAGGTAGGTACAGGAAAGGTTATTTGCGCATTAAGCGGAGGTGTAGACTCGGCAGTGGCGGCAGCCTTAACGTATCAAGCCATTGGCGACCAACTGACTTGTATTTTCATAGACAATGGACTCATGAGGAAGAACGAAGTTGCCCTTCTCAAGGATGTCTTTTCGACCAAATATCAAATGCAAATTCAGATGCTGGACCGTGCCGCTGATTTCCTCAAAGCTCTCGGACGCACGACCAACCCAGAACGAAAAAGAAAAATTATTGGAAGGCAATTTATAAAAGCCTTTGAAGTCGAAGCAAAGCGCATGGGCAAGGTAGATTTTCTTGTCCAAGGAACCTTGTACCCTGATGTGATTGAAAGTGTCAGCACCAAAGGTCCATCCGCCACGATTAAAACTCATCATAATGTTGGTGGATTACCAGCTCGAATGAAGTTACGTCTTATTGAACCACTTCGAGAACTCTTTAAAGATGAAGTCAGAAAACTAGGTTTCGAGTTAGGATTGCCTCCTGATCTGGTTTGGCGTCAACCTTTTCCTGGCCCCGGACTTGCTATTCGAATTCTTGGGTCAATCAATGCCCAACGATTACAGGTTCTGCGCGAAGCTGATGCTATTGTCACCGATGAAATACAAAAATCAGAATTCGCTGATGAGGTCTGGCAATACTTTGCCGTGCTTCTCCCAATTTGCACAGTCGGTGTGATGGGAGACCAGCGAACCTACGAATCCGTGATCGCCGTCAGGGCAGTCACGAGCACCGATGGCATGACTGCAGACTGGGCCGCGTTACCACATGATTTCCTAGGACGACTCTCAAACCGAATTATTAATGAAGTTAATGGAGTCAATCGAGTTGTCTACGACATCACCTCCAAACCACCAGGGACGATCGAATGGGAATGACATCGTTACAACCATCTACTGAGATACGGCTTCAAAAAGTCATCGCCCAGTCAGGCGTGACCTCTCGTCGACAAGCCGAACTACTGATGAAGCAAGGGCGTGTCACGGTTAATGGGAAAACCGTGACCATTATGGGCACATGCGTAGACCCCAAGCGCGATCACATCAAGGTCGACGGACGACATCTCAAGCCCCAGGCCCCTGATGTCTTCATGATGGTCAATAAACCTGCGGGCTATGTCTCAACCATGAAGGACCCTCAAGATCGCTCGACAATTGCCGACCTTTTGGATAAAAAATCCGTCAGAACTTTTCCTGTTGGTCGTCTTGACTACGACAGCGAAGGATTGTTACTGCTCACCAATAATGGAGATGTAGCTCAAGCATGCCTTCATCCACGATTCCACGTCGAAAAAACCTATCTCGTGAAAATCAAAGGTCATTTATTGGAAGATGCGATCCAAAAGTTAGAGCAAGGCCTCACACTGGAAGACGGACCAACAGCTCCAGCACGGGTCAGAAAAGTGAGGAAGGTTGCGATCAATTCCTGGATCGAACTCACCATTCATGAGGGTCGTAATCATCAAGTGAAACGAATGCTTCAGGCCGTCGGCCACCTCGTTCTCAAACTCAAACGCACAAAATTTGGGCCACTTAACTTAGGGAATCTCCCACTGGGAAATAGTCGACACCTTACGGACCGAGAGGCGAATGCATTACGGGCACTCCTTCATGAACCCAGCGAGCCGCTTGTTGAGTCACCGGTGATTAACAAAAAACCTGGATGGGCGAAAAGCACAAAAAAACGAATTGTGAAACATAGCTCACGACCCAATCAACAACGTGGGTCTCAAAAGAGACTACGCCGTTCCTAGGAGTCATTGTGATACGAACTCATCGTTGTGGAGAATTAAATAACACTCACGTCGGACAAATAGTCAGACTCTGTGGTTGGGTCGATGGACGAAGAGACCATGGTGGTATCTTGTTTATTGATTTGCGAGACCGGCAAGGCCTTACCCAAATCGTCTTTGATTCTGAACAACAAAAAGACATCCATCAGGTTGCAAGTCAACTACGAAATGAATTCGTCATACAAATTTCTGGGACAATCGAGTTGCGACCAAATGATTCAATCAATCCACAACTCCCAACTGGAAAGATTGAAGTTAGAGTCAGCACGATCACCATCCTCAATGAAGCAAAACCACTCCCGTTTACCCTCGAAGATGATGTCCAGGCCTCAGAAGCCATTCGCTTAAAATACCGATACTTAGATTTGCGTCGCCCTAAAATGCAAGAACTCCTTGCACTCCGATCTCAAGTGTCACACCAAATCAGAAATTCATTACATACTCATGGATTTCTAGAAATTGAAACTCCGATTCTCACGAAGAGTACACCTGAAGGTGCAAGAGACTATTTAGTGCCCAGTCGAGTGAACCCTGGAGATTTTTTCGCCTTACCTCAATCTCCTCAATTGTTCAAGCAGATCTTGATGGTAGGCGGCACTGATCGTTACTTTCAAATCGCTCGATGCTTTCGCGATGAAGACCTACGACTTGATCGGCAACCAGAATTCACACAAGTCGATCTCGAGCTTTCGTTTGTAGAACGAGAAGATATCCTCAACCTCACAGAGAATATGATCCGAGATGTCTTTCTACAAACCAAGAATATTCAATTGCCCGACCCGTTCCCTCGATATACTTACGACGAAGTCATTACGCGCTATGGATCAGACAAACCTGACCTACGATTTGAGCTTCCAATTGAAGACCTGTCAGAATTTTCGAAAACCTCGGACTTTAAAGTCTTCCGAACAACGGTTGAAGCCGGTGGCATGGTCAAAGGACTCGTCGTGAAGGGAGGCGCGGCATTCACGAGAAGTCGTGTCGATAATTTAGTTGATGTGGCCAAGGACTTTGGTGCAAAGGGTCTAGCCTGGGTCAAAATTCTGGATAATGGAAAACTCGAGTCCGTGATTGCCAAATTCCTCAATCCTGATTCGCTACAGCACGCTCTCCCCAATGCACAACCTGGCGATCTGCTGCTATGCGTGGCCGACACACCTTCAGTAGTCCACAATGTACTTGGACGCTTACGAACATATTTTGGTGAAGAGCTGAAACTCATCCAGAGTGATTGCTGGGCACCTCTGTGGGTCCTCGACTTTCCCATGTTTGAATACGACGAAGAAACACAAAGACATATTGCGCTACATCATCCCTTTACCTCACCCACGATGGAAAGCATGCCATTCCTTCAATCCAACCCACTCAAAGTCCAGGCCCAAGCTTACGATTTCGTATTAAACGGGTTTGAATTGGGAGGAGGAAGTCTCAGAATTCACTCATCGACTCTTCAACAACAAGTCTTTGATCTGTTGGGAATTCCAAAGGAAGAAGCCAGAGAGAAGTTCGGATTCCTGTTGGAAGCATTAGAACTTGGAGCACCACCACATGGAGGCATCGCATTGGGCTTAGATCGCTTAATCATGCTACTTGGAAAAACCGAATCAATCCGAGATGTCATTGCTTTTCCAAAAACACAAAAAGTCCAATGCCAAATGACAGAAGCACCCTCATCTGTCAGTAACAATCAACTGAAAGAGCTCCACATTCGTTCAACGTGGAAAGCTGACCTTAAGAACCAAGAAGAATAAGCCTCTGCTCACAACCCTTGAAGTATTCGCCTTAATTTCATTGCCATGCTGATGAATTTCATGGTCAAAATTATAGTCTTCCCACTTTTTCAATGGTAAGCGAGCGAAAATCAATTCGCAACAGCCCTATCTACACAGCCTTCACATCCAACACAATAGTATGTAACCCACTTGCGCCAGCGGGCTGTGGTCTCGTAATTTCAGAGGTCTGAACCTTGCCATCAATATCAATGGCTCGAACAGCGACCATATGTTTACCGGGCGAAGGAGCAACCCAATCGTAGTTCCAAATAACCCAGGTATAAGGTGAAAGCGGTGGTTCGATCGCAGCAGATACCCATGTTTTTTCCTGATCAAAACTTAATTGCACCTCACGAATCGTTCGTGGGCCACCAAAGGCAAGCCCACGGAGCCGCTGTTCAAGACCATGAATCACTTGATAGTGCCCAGGGCTATCAATTCGGGAGAACACTTTGATCGTCCCGTCATCCGTCCATCCCTTTCGCTGCCAATACCCTTGATAATCACCGTTATACACTTCAATTTCAGAAATCCATTTGACATTCTTAATACCATATAAACCCGGGACGACAAGCCGAAGAGGAAAGCCATGCATCTGAGGTAATTTTTCACCATTCATGAGATATGCAAGCATGACATCATCTTCCATTGCACGACTAAACGGAATGCTGTCATGATAGCCATCAGCTGCACGAAAAATCACATCGCGTGCAGTTTCTCCATCAACCCCAACTTCTCGGAGGAGAACTTTCAAGGAAATACCACGCCACATGGCATTACCCAGACTACTTCCTCCTGGAAGCGTATCGATACACATCAAGGTTGCAGCCTGGTCAAATGATGTGCGATTCAGAATATCTCGCCAATTCAGAACAGATGATTTCTTGACTTCACCTTTGACATGGAGCCTCCATTGCTCTATATCAATCTCTCGAGAAAAATTATATGGAGAATCTGAAAAATTGACCGTATAAAACTTATCATTTGGAGTAAAGTACACAGTATCTCTTGAGGGGACGGCAAACATACCGCCTAAATCACACCCTGGCATCGCCCCCCAAATGGTGGCTAATCCGCCAAGTTTCAATAACGATCGGCGAGAGACAGAAATGGGTAAATTGATAGGTTGTATCAACATAAATATAGGGTATGATTATCTACTAGATATGTAAACTTCTGCAAGAAGAGAGTTTATAAAATTTAAACGAGATTCATCTATCATTAATAGTCTGGGGAAAAAGGAATACCTATGAGAATACTGATTACGGGTGGTGCGGGGTTTTTGGGTAGCCATATTTCTGATTTGCTCATCCAGCAAGGGCATGAGGTTATCGGCATGGATAACTTTATCACAGGCAGACCCGAAAACATTTCTCACCTCATGGGACATGACCAATTCACGTTCATCAAATACAACGTCTGTGACTATCTACATGTCGATGGACAACTCGATGCGGTCATGCACTTCGCCTCTCCCGCGAGCCCACAAGACTATTTAGAATTTCCGATTGCGACCATGAAAGTAGGGGCCTTAGGAACACATAAAGCCCTGGGATTAGCTAAAGCCAAGAAGGCAAGATTTCTACTAGCCAGCACCTCTGAAGTCTATGGCGACCCACTCGTTAACCCTCAACCTGAGTCGTATTGGGGAAATGTCAATCCCATTAGTCCACGAGGCGTGTACGATGAGGCCAAGCGATTTGGGGAAGCCATTACGACGGCCTATCACACCTTCCATGGACTCGATACACGCATCGTCCGAATTTTTAATACCTTTGGACCACGAATGCGCCCCAAAGATGGCCGAGTCGTCTCAAATTTTATTGTACAAGCCTTACAGAAAAGTCCATTAACAGTCTACGGGGAAGGCATGCAAACACGAAGCTTTTGTTATGCCGATGATCTCGTACGAGGAATCGTCGCACTACTCATGGCTCCTAACGACGGACCAGCGACAATAAGTGACGAACAAGGGGTCAAAGGGACAACAGACAGGAAGGTCACGATTCATTATCCAGTGAACATCGGAAACCCTCGAGAACTCACCGTCCTCGATATTGCCAAAATGGTATTGAGTCAGACAGGGTCACCCAGCCCAATAGAACATCTTCCACTCCCTATCGGCGATCCAAAAGTTCGAAGGCCTGACATCCAAAGAGCCAAATCAGTCTTAAACTGGGAGCCACAAGTGTCACTTGAAGATGGACTATCAAAGACCATCGACTATTTCAAAAGTATCGTCTAGCTTCTAGAAGCAGAACTATACGGCATCTCTAAAAACCATATTTTTTCCTGAGTGCAAGGAAACCACGTGCACGAATCAAAAATGTATAGCACATACATGAGGGGATGAGCTCAAAGATGAAGACCAATTCTCGGGAACGGACGGTTTGTAGAGGTGCCCTATATTTTTAAGTGATCTCGGACTTCTTGAGCGTAGGTTCGGAAGGGATCTGGCATGATGAAAGCTGAGCTTCCACGGACTTGAAAAACAGACCAATTGATAACATAGGGAGGGAATCGATGCTCCGACTGGTGAGAATCTTGAACGTCAGGCCACGACTGTTCTGATAAATGTCGAATGACCTCACCCCGACCAAACGCTCGTGTATTGCGTGGAGGAGCGTACTTGGCCAATTGAATAGCATCATTCGTGGTCACACGAGGTGCACTCCCCTCCTCGACGAGACCAAAATATAACCCTTTCTGTGGATCAACATTATGATATTCCAGATCAAGACTTTTCAGCCAAGGGTCCTCCCAGGGAAGATTTTCTTGTTCACGAAACGTCTCAAGTAGCCAAAGTTTCGACGCCCAATCGACACGTCCAACGAGTTGCTTATAGTCACCTCGTAAATCATTTAACACCCCTTCCCACAACTCTAATACCCAATCAGTTTCTTCATCCTGACCATGATAGTGTTTTCGGGCAAGTTCGAGAAAGCGGTCTTGAATGTCGATGGCAGACAGTCTTTCTCCAGTCGCCAATGTCACCATCCATGTTCGGTCAGAGTCACGAGAGACCGCACGCAGGGTTTCAACGGGATCATGAAAATCCAAGCCGGTTGGCGCATGGCCATCTTCGATAAGTTGCAGGACGAGACCCGTCGTCCCCATCTTCAACGTCGTAGCAATCTCCGAAAGATTTGAATCGCCAACCAAGAGATGTATACGACGGAATTGCGTTGGGTCAGCTAAAGGTTCATCACGTGTATTGATGATCGCTCGATTGTGTTGGACCCATTCAAAGAAGTCATTGACAATATAGTCTGCCCTCTGAGAAATCTGAAAGGGCACCGCCAGGCGCTCATGAGAGGCCTGCATCAAAGGATCCTGACCTGCGAGATCCTCTATGGGTATCCATCCATCATGATTTTCTGCTGATCCAATTCTTCCGGCTCCTGTAAAAATCTGCCGTGTGACAAGAAATGGAATAAGTTTTCCGAGCCCCTTGTAGCTAAAGGGGAAATTCCGAGACACCAAATAATTTTCATGACATCCGAATGTCGCACCTGTTTCATGATCAATATTATTTTTGATCAGAGAAACATTTTCTGCCAGCCCTAACTCTTCTATTGCATCTTGAAGTATCCAATCACCGGCACGATCTGAAGCCACAAGATCACGTAGTGAATGACATTCTGGGGATGCAAATTCTAAATGCCCCATATCAACATACATCCGTCCTCCATTCAGAAGAAAACCACCATTGCCGGGTGGTTCATCATACCCACGATGATGGAGATCGAGCACTCCATACCGTTTGACACGAAACAGATGTTCAATAATTTGATAAGCAACCCACGAGGGAGGACGATCAGGCTGTTCCTCATTGATCAATAGACCATATTCGGTTTCTATCCCAAAAATTCGGTGCAGCATGAAAATGGCCTCAGGTAAAGAAAAGGATTAGGCTGGGTGCACAGCGGAGGGAAGAAGCTCTGTGACCTCATCACGAGAAAGTGAGCGATACTTTGAGGAACCAGAAACCGTTCGATCCAACACACAACATTCCAATGTATGTTGAGTAAGAGTCTGACGTAAATGACTAAGGACTTCGTCCTCATCGAACTCTTTCGTTGAGATTGATTGTTCGAGGTCCTCGCCCTTCTCATCATCGAGATGCACATCAGAAGAAACAGTTTGATGTAAAAGTGCCCCCTCGGCCCAAGTCTTCAAAGCGATATCAGCAGCAGCTTTCAGTGAAGGAAGACCCCCTTCTAGTCGTCTCTTCATGTCGTCTAATAATTTCAACTGAATAGATGAAGCCCCAGCCAACACGGCACAAGTATTTACTTCTTCAAACGTGCCATCATAGTCAACGCAAATGAACTGATCACGTTCCTTCGTGCGTCCCAACTCGGCTAAGAGAATTTTCACAATGAAGGGAGCTTTAAAGATTTCCTCAAACGCCTGCTTCACGGTTGGAGCGAGCCCATATTTTAAGAGTCGCGCTCCGGTCACATCAGATGGCGATCGATTAAAACCCTCAAGATGAGCCATATCCAAGACTTGAAATCGCAATTTTTCTAAGTCTGCTGGATGCCCCATTCCTCCCATCGCAATGCGGTCATAGACCTCATATATTTTGGGAGTTCCACGACTAAACGTCAGAAGAAGAATCCCTTCAGCATATGAGAGCGCTACAATTGGACTCCCCTGTTTAAATTGGTCATCTAAATATTGGCGCCGATTTCCGACCGCCTCAACCCATCGATGCGGTTCTTCATACATGGCGAACCACCTGAGATGCACACAGTTGCTTCAACTGCTCTGAAGCAATTGTCTCCACGCCTTGTTCAGTGATACGTTTCACGATAGGAAAAATATTCGATTCAAAATTAATTCCACCAGTTGCGGCGTCAAATTCAGCAGCACTGCTGAGTAAGCGTAACATTAAGACAATCGCCTCTTCTTCCGGGAGACTATACAAGGGCCTGTCTCCCCATCGATGCAAATAATGAAGAATCCCACGTATAGTCGGTGAGCCGGACCCTGACACAGCATAATCGACACCCTCAAACTCTGCTCCAAGAATGTCATAAAAGAAGATTTTTCCTTCTTGCTGCTCTTGATCAAACCCTGCAAACACTGGGACCACGGTCCCCGTCCCGGCTAAAGCCGCGGGAGCATTTTCTTTCAACAACTTTGCCAACGCACGAAGCTTTCCTTCAAAACTTAAATCCTGTAGCTGGCTACGACGGTAATACTTAAACGAATGCTCAAGCACCCGAGCCATTTCAAATGCCGTGGCCGGAACACCAGCTATAGCCATGACACAAAATCGATCCAACTCCAAGACTTTATCCGTCCGATCATACATCACCGACGTACCCGCTGTGGCTCGACGATCACCAGCGACCATCACACCACCCTGATATTTACAGGCAAGAACCGTTGTACCTTTGGTGATCATGTCCTGGTGAGATAAAACGCTTTGAGCCTGATCTGAACGAAGAGGATCAAAGGCATAACCCTGTTCCCGCAACATATGAATGAAATCACCTTGTCTTCCCACGGCCATTTACTCCCCAGTACGCTGTTTGTAGCGCTCGGCTTGTTTCGGATCCACCTTCCGCATGCGCTTCAAGAGATTGTCTTTTTGTGCTGATTCAGGATCAGGACGTTTTGGCCCCCCTCCATCATCAGATGGACCCAATGGCTTTGGAATAGGGCTACTTGGCTGTTCTCGTCGCTCAAGCCCAATGGGAGAAGGGAACTCACTCAGAATGAAACGCTCATCAATATGATGTGGGACTTGTCCAATCTTCATAAAAGGCTCCTCTCATTCATCGTATCATCACAGAACATCAGAAAAACTGCTAGCCGCCTCAATAGACGCTTTCAGAGCACTAACCACTACAGGTGTGACGGCATCATTCAAGTCTAGAGTTTTTAAACTACCAATTTCTGACTTGAACTGAACATGCTCCCATTGAACCGAGTGTATGTGACGGCCAAATTGTTTCACGCATAAACCACGAATGCCACCTCGGGTGTCGATTGGTCCTTCACGCATGGCTCGAAGAATATCTTCCTCACTGCATACATGCTGAACTAGCCCCTCAGCTTCCAATCCCAAGTACAAACCACGATCAGGACTCACATTATGATACTCAAGATCAAGGCTAGCCAACCACGGATCTGACCATTCCAATTGCTCCTCCACACGAAACCGTTCAAGTAACGACAGCTTGGTCACCCAATCCAAATATCCCACGAGCGACGGGCGATCTTGCTCTAAGAGATTCAACACCTTGGCCCATTCGTAAAGAATCCAATCAGTTTCCTCATCACATCCTGAAAAAGCTTTGTGAGCAGCATCGAGATAGATCGACTGAAGCTGACAGGCGGAGAGAGAAGATCCATCTTTTAGGTTTACCTGTGTCTTTAATTCAGAATCTCGTGATAATGCCTGAATTGCTCTGACCGGATCTTCTAATTCCACACGAGGAGCCACTCGTTGATCAATCAAGTCCAAGACGACTCGGGTGGTCCCAACCTTGAGAGCGGTAGCATATTCACACATATTCGCATCGCCAAGAATAAGATGCAGACGGCGATATTTGGTGCGATCGGCATGTGGTTCATCTCGGGTATTCAGAATCGGTCGGTTAAACATGGTGTCAACACCAAGTTCAGCTTCCATAAAATCAGCTCGTTGTGAGAGTTGAAACTCGCCAGGTTGATATCCTTGCTCTTGTTTTTCAGCCCCAACTTTTCCAGCCCCTGCGATAACTTGCCGACTCACGAGAAACGGGATCAATTCTGCTTGCAGTTGTTCAAAGGGAATCGACCGTGCAACCAGATAGTTGTCATGACAGCCATAGCTGTGGCCATGAAAGTCCGTGTTATTTTTATATAATTGAACCGCATCACTCCCTATTTCATGATTACGTTGATTGGCTGCCTGCTGCACCACACGCTCTCCAGCTCGATCATGGGCAACCAAGTCAATGAGCGTTCTGCATTCAGGAGTGGAATATTCAGGATGCGTATGGTCATTGTAGAACCGAGCGCCATTCTGCAGCACCAGGTCACTTTTCATTTCATGAAATGAAAGGGCTCGATACGCATCCTGCTTCACATACTCATCTTCTTCTTTGTCCTGCTGCAATCCTGAAACTCGAAAGCCTCGTTGATCTTCATGAGGGTCTTCACCACGATAGTCCCATTGCTGTTCAAACTCACCCACAAGGTGCGCACGAACCAATTCCATGGACTCGACGACAGGATCGACATCCTGTTGGTCTTCTCGTGTAATTCCATATTCTGTCTCAATGCCAAAAAGTCGTAATGGATTCATCATACTGTTAGATGATCGTGTGGATCTTTCGTTCTTCTGACGTTGCGTTTCCACGAAATGAAGAGACCCCAACCACTTGATCGGGGTGATAATCAAGAAGCTTCAACCATTCTTCAGCTGACTCATCAGGAGGAAATATTTCTCCCTCTTTAAATTCTTCTTTGACCGCAACCAAAAGATCCTCTTCCGTGATTCCGCCTTGCCCATGCGTCCCTGTCTCAATATCTCTTTCGACCGCTCGTTCCTTTGCGCGACGGACCATACTCGCGAGAATTGCTCCACTTAATAAGTCTCGACGGTATAAGATCTCTCGTCGCCCATTCCTCAAACGGATGGACAGAACGCGATTCTCATCAGTTCTAGCAAAAAGGTGATCAAGCATCGTGGAAATGATGGACTGGCGCGCGGGTTCATGATTGCCTTCGTGCGCCTTAATCAGATCTGAGTCGAGAGGAATACCTGGAGATACATAAATCTGCAAAATTTCGTCAGCCTCAACACGAGACGGACGAGTAACTTTCACCTTACGATCAATTCTCCCAGGTCGCAAAATAGCAGGATCAATGAGATCAGGCCGATTAGAGGCGAGAATGACAACCACATCATGCAATGATTCAATACCATCTAGCTCTGCACAAAACATTGGCACCAAGGTGCTAGAAATATTATAGGAACGAAGTGCCCGTCGTGTTCCAAGAATTGATTCAGCTTCATCAATAAAAATAAACGGCAAGAACCCAGCTTTCCGACGCTCCCGAGCTTGCGTAAACAAGTCACGAACAATTCGCTCGGACTCGCCAACCCACATGTTCAAGATTTCAGGACCTTTGATATGTAAAAAGCTCCCTCTCTCTATAGGAGGATACGCCGCTCCCCGATCCTGAATCTGCAGACCTTCGCTCATATGCTCAGAATGCTCTTTAACTAATTGCGCCAAACTGGCTGCAGTCGCCTGACCAATTAATGTTTTCCCACACCCAGGTGGTCCATGAAGTAAAAAGCCTTTAGGTTGTGAAAACTGATATTGTTGAAACGTATCCCGATGAAGAAGCGGATATTCAATAGCACGACGAATTGCGGCAATCGCAATCTTATGACCGCCAATCTGCTCCCACGTGACTGATGGCACTTCATCCAGCACATGCCCCTTGGACTCAGACTTCTCAAGTCGCTCAAGCACAAGACGAAACGAAGGGTCGACGCGAACTTCATCTCCAGATTTAAACTCCACATGCAGTAACTCAGCCGCCCTCTGTAAAAGCAGCCCTTGTCGCCCTGGTTCTTGATCCATTCGAAGCCGCCCATCAGCAAGCACTTCTCCCACCTTGAGAATAGGACCATTAATGTCGAACCCCAATGACCGAATCACCACGTAGGCTTCATTTACCAGGACCTGACTCCCAATTTTCAAATCTAACGGTTCGAGACGTGAATCCACGGTCGTATAATACTCACTCCCGCCAACAATGATTCGTGCCATACCTTCAGAGGGTAAATCGATCAGCGTCCCAATGCGATTAGCTGGAGCCGTCAATTGCTCAACAACTGCATTGAGTTTCTGTATTTCGGTTTTATGTTGCTCATGATCCACTCCTTGTTGTAGGACAAGGTGCTTAAGCTTTTGAAGCAAAGGAACCCTAGAATCCCCCTCCGGCATTGAAGCAAGACATTCATCGATTAAGATGAGAGGACTCGTTGACATCGCACCAGATGATGGCTTGAGGGGTTTCCCCGCGGACTCAGATTGTGACATTCGCTCCGAACCTGTATTCTGATCGCTCATAAGTGTTTCCAACGTCTAAGGAAAAATGTCTCGTTACGATTTCATAAATCATAACATGCTCAGCATGGGTATGCTGACATTTATCAAACCTTTTCACTCTATCCTATCGAAGCTCTCCTACTCAAACACAAAAAAAAGCAGGGAACCCCTGTGTGAAGGCCCCCTGCATAATAATTCGATTCTATCTGAGACAGAGACGAACGTGTTTTAGGTTTTCAGAATCGCCTCCCACCATCACCGCCATAACCACCTTCTCCACCACCATATCCCCCACCATCGCGTGACCGAGGTGTTTGCGGACGTGCCTCATTCACCGTTAAGCTTCGTCCACCCAATTCTGTTTCATTGAGTGCCGCGATTGCAGCCTTAGCTTCTTCCTCTGAGGACATTTCGACAAAACCAAAGCCTCTCGATCTTCCGGTAAATTTGTCCATAATAATTCGAGCTGACTCTACGTTGCCGTGTGGACTAAATAGATCAGATAATTCTTGGTCGACTGTCGAGTAAGGCAAACCACCAACGTAAATTTTTGAACCCATCAGGCTCCTCCTTTTGATTATACTGTTGTTGTTTTGCGACAGAGATCAAAGAAGGAACAGGAAGGAATGGCCAGAGAACGCGATACTGAGGCGACTAAGGTCTGACTTCCGAATACGTTCCCAAAAAGCAAAACAACAGGCTATTCAGGGCCATCCCGGTTAGACCCCTAGCTTCCCGGCCCACAGAAGATAACTAGAGTAGGCGCTACGATAGCCTACCTTTTTTTAAAAAGCAACAAAAAAACTCCCATCGGATTTGAAATAATTTTAGGTAGAAAACCTATAGAAAAAATTATGCGGGTGGAGGGAATTGAATCCGCTTGCTTTTACAGGAATCAGCGTAAGCGTTCATTTTTTCGTAGAATAAATAATGGTGCGGGAGACGGGAATTGAACCCGTATGCCCTTGCGGGCGCAGGATTTTAAGTCCTGTGCGTCTGCCAATTCCGCCACTCCCGCATCCGCAAATGATTGGATTTTTTAAGCTTTGTATTTTGCAGTTCTGAGTAAAAATATACAATGGTGCGGCGTCTGCTGCAACGCGCCACATATTAGCATGATTCAACTGCAGCAACAACTCATTCTCATGGCTAAACATGACTAGATCAGACTACGTATCCGTCAGTAACAATGCTACAAGGGGAAACCCACATGACTTTGTTGTAAGGATTCAATATTCCTAAACATAGAGAATATTGCAGATGACTCATTGATTACAGGATTATTGAGGTAGGCTAGAAACATGTCAAAAAAAAAGCTGCGGGAGTTTGAACTCCCACAGCCTTTTTGACTTCTTGAAGACGCGAAATTCTTAATGTGAACCAACCGACATATGTCCTCGTCGATTTTGTTGATAGCAATGCTCATTATGTTCTGAACAGAAAGGCCGCTCTTTCCCGTATGACACCACTCTAAGCTGTGAAGCATCAACCCCAAGGTCAATGAGATAGGCTCTTGCTGCTTCGGCTCTCTTTCGCCCTAACACCATATTATAATTTTGTGTACCACGTGAATCACAATGACCTTCAATCGTCACAGGTTGCCCAGGATGAGCCTTCAACCAATCCGCATCATTCTGAAGTGAGTACACACCACTTTTTGAAATCTTCCAACTATCAAACTCAAAATAGACATCTTGCACGTTCCCATTGAACCCACCCATATGAAGACCATTCTTAGAGGACCGGGAGTCTCCTTGGGTCTGATGGAACATTCCATGATTACTCGATCCAGATTTGGCCACGAGCATATCTTGATCAACATGCTCGGACAATAACCCTCCACCTGATGAACCAGCGCCGGAAGCATTGCCGCGAAGGAACGCTTCTGCCCATTCTTCGGGCGTGGGATTCACACTCTCAGCTGAACCACTCCCAAATCCCGTGACCGGTCCATTATTAGAGCCATAGCCCGACACTCCAGCATAATTATGCCCATAGTCACTTCCGCCATCATACGCCATCCCGGTTTCTGGATCGACATATTGAACGCCTTCATAGTTGTGCGTCCCACTGTTAACTCCAGAGCTATCAGGAGTCACGCCCCATCCATATCCTCTTGATGAATTAATAGCTCCTGGATCATATGACTCCCCACTTTCATAGAATGACCGCCCAGAGGCATAATCACCATTGATAGGGTATCCGGATGAATCGGTCATACCCATTGCGCTTGAACCATGAGGTCCTGATTCTGAATCCACTGTGTAACCCACCGAATGAGAAGAACATCCTTGCCCGATCGCCAAAACGAGGGCAAGTGCGCTCATCCATAGCTGTGTTTGATAACGAGTCTTCATAGAAACCTCCTCTAAATTAAGCAGATGATACGCGTGCGTTTCTCATCGCGGTTTTGTAACTGATGCGACACGGGTTAGGTCGATATGTGTTTGGATTTCCAACGAATTGTGAGATCGACTCAACAATAAATGAGGAAATTTGACCTTGTTCCATAAGGCCTCTATCGGTAATCCAGAATAAAACTTAAGTACTTGCCCCTTTCTCTTGGCCAATCTTGGTTCTCTCTATTCAGGATTCGTCAATGATGGAACAACGAAAATACTGACCGGTAGCAATAGAAAAGACGCACTGGTTGAGTAGGCAACGACTCACACCAACCCGATTCACTCGATTAAAAATTTGATGGAGAAAATGATCAGAAACGGCAGGGACCTCAAAGCAAAAACAGAAACAACACAGGCTAAAAAACTACCACCGCACGAATCTCTCCCTAGTTGTACCTTGTCGGTCAACCAAAATAGGAAATAAGGAGATCATCGGTCAGATGCACATCATCTGACCGATCAAAGACAAATGGGGAGAAGAACGATTATTTTAGACTTCTATCATGCTGATGGAAGAATGGCGTCTTGATACCATTTCCAAAAGTTGGCAACTCCCTCTGGGACAGAAGTTTTTGGCTGATACCCTAGGAGGCTTTGCGTTTTACTAATATCCGCAAATGTATAGGAAATGTCCGCGTCTAACATGGGCGTCGGTACAAGATTCGCTGGTCGACCAGCCAGCGCTTCAATGCCCTTAATAAAGTCAGTCAATAAGACAGGTTCACCGCGCCCAAGGTTCAGCACTTCATACCCAAGTGGTCGATCAACGGCAGCAATAATACCACTCACAATATCTAGGACATACGTCCAATCACGATGCATATTTCCAGAATTATAGAGTGGCACCTCCGTGCCTTTAAATATATTGTCAAGAACCTTAAAGGCCATCATGTCAGGACGACCACGCGGACCGTAGACCGTAAAAAAACGTAGCATAGTGCAGTGCAATGCATAGAGATGATGGTAGGAATACGCCAACATTTCGCTTGCGCGCTTACTTGAGGCATAGGGAGCTAATGGACGATCACACCGGTCATCAGGCACAAAGGGAATTTGCTGGGTATTCCCATAGACCGATGAGGTTGAGGCAAACACAAAGTTTGGCAGGTTCTTCGGCTTGGATGCCTCGGACAATCTCCCGACGCAGGCATCAAGGAGACACAGCGTGCCGTTGACGTTAACATCATAATAGAGCCCCGGGTCATCGATGGAAACGCGAACACCGGCCATGGCTGCCAGGTGCACCACAGCATCAAACTGATAGGTTTCAAATGCCTTTTGCACAACCTTGCGGTCACGGATATCCCCTTCAATAAGCGTAAAGGCCTCAAACTGACCAGAAGGGACGAGATTCGTTTCAATTTCTTTAATATTGGCGCGCTTTCGCCTTGGATCATAATAATCATTAAAATTATCAATTCCGATAACCCGATCACCTCGTTTCAGCAGCGTTTCGGCCGTATGGCTCCCAATAAAGCCAGCAGCTCCTGTCACAAGTACGGTCTTAGCCATGCGTCGTCTCCCTCTTTCTTCGAAAATATCTTTAAATTTTCTACTCTCTAAGGTGCCTCAACCTCTCAACAGCGGTCAAGGAAAGTGCTGGGGTTGCTTCCCTAGGGACGTAGTCTTCTTGAATAATCAGTCGGTTATTCGCGGGCCTACCTTAACATATTGGAGAATTCATTAGTCAGGATCAATAAACGGTGACTCTGAACTCTGGCTCAATCTACAAAAAGTCTCTCACCTTGTGAGCCACTCATGTGATTGCTAGAATACCTCCATGAATCAAGAAATACGAGACAGTGCGCTTGAGTCTCCAGATGTCATTGAAGAATCTGGCATTGGCACGAAAGAGGACTTTGAAGCTGAAGTCATCGTATTTAACTGTAACTGCCATACCTACCAACAGGTCATCGCCCTCTTCTGCCAATACATCCCTGGTATGACGCCTGAACGGGCCTTTGAGCTTGCATGGCAAATTGATCACCACGGGAGTGCCGGAGTCTACCAAGGTGAGCAAAAAAAAGCGGAAAGTATTGCCAAGCATTTAGCCACAGGCGGCTTACGAGTCGAAGTTCGATATTAAGGAAGGCTGTCTAACTCCTCCGCAAAATAAAATCCAAATCATGACTTAACTTCGACAACCGGCCTACGCTCCTGCCACCTTTCCATCGTGCTAACCTTTTTTACTTCCTTTCGCGACCGCAGATTTATTTTTGACTGCACCCTTGGCTGGTGATTGTTGTTTTGCAGTTTTTAAAGATTTGGCCTTGGTTGTTTTTTTGGAAGAAGATTTGGCGGTCATTGACTTAGATGAAGTAGTGGCAGATTTTGCAGATGGAGAAACCTTTTTGGTTGACTTAGGTTCGATCGTCCGTTTTGCATCTGCGGCTGAACTCGAGGCCGCCTTCGGCTTTCCTGATGTTTGGGGGGCACTCTTAGCCTCGTGCTTCGCCAGGACCTTCTGGTCAGGAGCCGTCTTCGTTTCAGGTTTCCGTGATTTCGAAGATGCAGGTTTCTTTAATTTAGAACCTTGCCGCTTTTCAGAACTCAGCGGTTGCGGATCCTTTGAAAATGAAGTTTTGCTTTTCTTGAGAGTCTCTCCAGTATAAACTTTGACTTGATAAAGTTCGAATAATAACCCAATAGCTTTTTCATCACCTTTTCTGGCAAGACCTAACAGGCGTCGGCGTTGGTTCATTTCCTCTTCTTCGGTATGGGAAGTCACTCGCCGTTCCATCCTGTGTTCCTTTCATTTCGTCCAAAATTAGGATCAATTTGACACAAAGTCGACGGATTGTACAGAAAACGGCCAACCTTTGTCAGTATCCCCTAGTGTATTTTTCTCAGTTGACACAAACATGGCTCAGTCTATGAACTGATTAAGCCGTCAGGCTAAAAATGGTCTCATCGAGACCGTACGAGTCGACCACAAATCGTTGACAACACTTCATCCGTATAAATACCCCAAAAGACCACACATTATTCAATGAAATGGATCAGTGAGTTATAGACTGCTAAGGGTCGATTTAGCTTCCTCCGCGCCTGGGAAATCTGGACTAATTCTGAGAGCCGCCTCCAATGTTTTTTTCGCTCCTTCAGGATTTCCCTTTTTCAATTGAGCCATGCCGAGATGATACTGTACCTGGGGATTGTCTTTGAGTTTTTCTGCAGCTTCAGAAAGCAAGGAGACCGATTTCAGGAAGGCCTCCTTTTTATAATAAATCCAACCCAGCGTATCAGCAATATGTGGCTCATCCGGCTGCTGTTCACGTGCGGTCTGCGCATGCGAGAGCGCTACATCAAGATTACCTCCATGTTCAGCAAGAATCCAGGCTAAGTTGTTCGCTGCTGGCGCAAATATTGGTTGGATGGCCAGCGTATCTTGATAGTGAGACTTGGCCTTTTCATAGTTTTTTTGTTGCTCTGCCATCATCCCTAACACCATGTGGGCTGACACCAACTTCGGATTTCTTTGTAGCAGATCTTCATATTCTTTGACCGCTTCATCAATCCTATCCGTCCTACGATATAATTCAGCTAGATTCAGGTAGGACGCTTGGACATTTTCATTAATTTCAATGGCTTTCTTAAATGCAGCCTCTGCTTGCCCGGCATCGTCACCCTGCATCCAAAGCCCACCAAGAAGATTGTAGAACAATGGGTTCTTGGGGGAAACTTCAATCTGCTTCAAGACCCGCTCACGGGCCGCGGCAACATCATTCTTAGATAGATGGATACTCGCAATCTGCGATAACGTTTGAATGGAGTCCGGGCTCCCCTTCAAAGCTTCTTCAAAATGGGTCATCGCTTCGGGGAGACGAGTATCATGTCTAGCGATCAGACCCAACTGATAGTGACTGGATGACTCTTGGGGTATTTGAGCAACAATCATCTCAAATACTTTCTTGGCGTTCGAAATCTCTCCCTTCTGCATGTAGGCCGTACCAAGAATACGAACGGCTTTCAGATTGCGAGGATTGAGACGAATACCTGCTTTCGCCTCCTCAATCGCTAAATCAAACTCTCCAGAAGCTAATCTGATCGCAGCCAGTGCCGTTCGTGTTGAAACCGTGTTCGGAGACAGCTTCACAGCTTCAGACAATGCGGCGGCGGCCTGAGAGAATTCCTTCTTAGCTCCATAAGCGATACCAAGAAATTCATGTGCCACTGCCAGCTTAGGCTTATCAGTGAGCACTCGTTGCAACTGAGATATCGCATCATCAATTTCATTTCGCGCCAACTTGAGTCGTGCGTCATGGACACGTCCCAGTAAATCACGCTCATCTTTCTCCAATGCCGCCTTGATTCGAGGTTCAGCCTTGTCCAGCATGTTTCGATCAAGATAATAATTGGTCAATCTATCGCGTGCAGCAGTGGAATCTGAGTTCAGCTCTTCAGCACGCATAAAACTCTGTAAGGCTTCATCCGCCTTCCCAATGTACGTATAAAAATCACCAAGAAAGAGTTGCGGTTTTTCACTCTGCGGATTCTGTTGAGCTAACTGCTTATAGGTTGCCTCGGTTTGATCAAATTTTTGATACGCTTGGAAAAAAAGTGCGAGTTTTACATACATCGCCTCATCATGAGGGGCCAACTTAATGGCCTTTCGATATTGCGCTTCTGCCTCCTCTGGCTTTTGCCGAATCGCATAAAAATCACCTAAAGCAGTCACCAGTTGAGTGGAACTTGGATGTGAAGCCAATGCATCCTGAAGAGTTTTTTCTGCAATCGAAAAATCCTTAAGGCCCACATATGCTCTCGCCAAGTCTAGATAAATCTGAACATTGCTCGGGTCTAATTCAATTGACTTTTTGAGCTCAGTAATCCCTTCTGAATATGCCTTTTCACTGATCAAACTCCGACCACGGAGCAGATGCCCCTTGGGATCTTGTGGTGAAGAAGCTAAAACAATATCCGCTTTTTCTCGAGCTTCTGCAGGTTTTTTCCCGAGCAGATAAAACTCTCCAAGCTTAAGCTGTGCATCTTGATTTGCTGGATCTAAATCCACAGTTTTGGATAACTCCCCGAACGCCGCCTGCATATCGGTCAGCCCACCACTTTTCAGATAGCTCAACGCAAGCTGATAGTGGCCCTTCGTATTCCGAGGGTCGATCTGAATGACATTTTTAAATTCAATGATGGCTTCAGGATATTTTTCTTGCTCAAAATATGTCATGCCTCGCTCAAAATGAATCGCCTTCTTTTCCTCTGGAGACATCTGGGTACAATTCCCCAGCACAAGCATCAAGAGGGGAATAAGATAGATCATGATCGGGTAAGCAAAGCGTCTGGATGTCATAGAGTCGTCTCCTCCATCTATACAGGTTCTAAAGTTATAAGCAAAAATACTAATGATGAGAATAACGCAACATCTCCACTACAAATTTCCAGAAAGACAGGTCTCGCTATTATCCATCATTGTCCAAACCCAACCCACGGATTGGTCGACTCAACTAAAAGGGCTAAAGATCTCTCATTTTTCTCTCGTAACCTGCGGCCAAATTTGATTCATTGACATCTTCGAGAACCCATCGATATAGTAGTTTTTTGGTCTTCATTCGCTTGTTTTTTAAGATTTTCAACCATTTTTTGTGGGCCTATCACTCGATACGTCCGATCACTTCAAACGAAAGACTATCATGGCCGAACAAGCTACAACTCTTACCCTCGATGATATTGGCAGCTCAACCGTCCGCTTCTCCAGTTCTGGGATTTTCGCCACGCATAAGGACAATATGGTTGACCCCTATGCGGCCACTCGCATACCAAAAGAAGCCCAAATTGAAGGCACTCAATATACCCCACAAGCCGCCGGAGTCTTTCCAGCTTTAGTCTTTTTACACGACCGATGGGGACTCACACGACATGCTCAAGCCCTTGCCAAACTGATCGCCTGTGAGGGATATATCGTATTAGTGCCAAATCTCTATGGCCGCCAAGGCGGGATGATTACGGCAAATGATGAAGTCGCGGAAGCCCTCATGGGTCGACTCGATGAAAAACTTGCGATACAAGATATTAATGCCTGCTGTGAATATCTCAATACCAACATTCCAGAAGACGAACTCTTAGACAATGCGAAACGAAACATGCATGGTGTTATAGGGTTTGGAATGGGTGGAGGACTCGCAATCCAGTTTACTGCTCGACGAAGGCGACTCAGAGCAGCTGTCTCTTTCTACGGACACCTGTCTCAAAATAGCGACGAAATTGCTAAAACGTCATACTGTCCGATCCTATACCATTCCATCAGTCCCAATGGACTTGCAACTCTTGAAGAAGTGACTCAATTCCAGCAACGCGCAAAAGACGAAGGAAGAACGGTGAAAATTGAGTCCTATCCTGATACCCCAGCAGGATTCTGCGATCAGGAAAACCCTGCGACCTATCGCCCTGAGGCATTTCAACAAGCATGGAAGACAACAACCAAATTTCTTAATGAGGTCTTGAAGCCAGCCTAAGGTATGCTAATCCCAATTACGCTTGATACAGTGATTGTATCAGAATAGTATAATATTGCCAGCCCCTTTTACGTATCACCTGACTCATGTATTGGAGTAGAATAAATATTCTTGTTGTCCTGATCTTCCTGACCTGGACAACATACTCATCGGCCGCAGACTCTCTTTCCGATATTAAGCATATAAGCAAGAAACATCAGACAGAGTTATACGCCATCGCATCCGACCAAGATGCTTTAGAAGCATTTCGAAAACGTCTACTAACTGATTTAGCACTATCCTCTAGCCGCACTCGATACTCCAAAGATTCTTTTCGCAAACAACAAACACTAGGCTTACAAGAAGATGTTCTGAGGTTGGTCTCGAATATGCTGGCCTCACGTCTTGCCGTGACGATTCAAGCAACAGTGCAACAGGCAGACGTGCATCACTTCATTGACAAAGCTCCAGCAGGCTATACATGGGTACAAACTCATGCACTCTCGGCATCAATAAAAAGGGCCTTCTCATTCAGCACAACCCTTTCTTATTTGATCAAGACGGTTCCCTCGCTTTCTACCCGCCCCCCACAATTCGATCAATTTTCAAGGTATGTCGACCAACATTATCCAGAATTAACTGAATCCGATGAATCTTGGGTGACCCTTCTTGCCCAAGGAAACTTCTCGCTGATCGCCGATCGCCTGACAGAATATTGGGAACAAAACCCTCCCCTCGAAAACTCTGCATCCACCATGGCTCAGCCATTAAGCCAATCGGATAAAGACAGTCATGCCCATTATTATATATGGACCAGATTATGGCCAATATTCAAGACCCATCTAATCGTCCTCACCATTCAAGCGGAAGCTGAATCCACTTACCTCGCTCAAGAAGCCTTGCGGAAACTACAAAAAGGTCAGAACACCCAATTCACCAAGGGTGACAACAGCCGAATTTGTGGTACATGGCATTGGACCGTTCATAATCATCAAAATCATGGCGATCATAAGATGACCATTGCCATTGGAACGTCTTCCCAACAATCAACCTCGCAACCACAACCCACGACAATCGCAGTAAATGGCGATACCGTGTATCTTTTCTGGAAGTTCCCAAATGGATACCAAGAGGATAGTCTGCTTCTCAGTAATAACGATAAACGATTAGAAGGCACATTTACGAATAACACTGGCCCTTATGGTAGCATTATGGGGAAACGTATTTCGTCCTGTAAGGGGAAATAGTTGGGATACCAACAATCTGTTGGTAGATCATGTATGGGGAAAGAAAATTAGCTAAATCAATACGAAAAAGAAGGGAACGAAGGAACGGTTACCGCAATACTTTATCAAGAGATCTCTGAGTCAAAATACCCTTTGCGATGAATCCTGGGTACCCCCAGCAATGGCTTGTCCTTGAACCGTGGCTTTTTCGAGCTCTTCAATCACTTCAATCGTCCTATCATTTTCTGAGCGCAACGAGGGAATCGTTTGTCGTTCTTCATATTTTAACAAACCAATACCCCGACCAAACCAGGCTGTCATGGTATCGGTCCCTTTGACTACCAGTCCTGCTTGTGAAAGATGCACATGCATAGACATTCTCGCCTCCAACCGAATGGCATCTGGATACGTCCCTAATGGAACCGTCACAGTTTCTTTCCCAAGCACCGAGACGACAGCTTGCACGTCAACCTTCTCAGACTCACCATCACGATCTAAATCTAACCCTAAATCAAGTCCTTTTCGATCAAGCTGCTGAAAGGAACTTGGAACCTCGAGGGGAAATCCAACAATTTGATAGGGTATCAGCTGTTTCTCAAGTACCGTTCCTGGCTTTGAACCAAAGTAGCGAATCCCTGCGACATCTCGTCGGTAATAACTATCAGACGGCCCTTGATCACCAGGATTCGTATCATGAAATACCACCATTTCGATCCCGTCTTTTTTTTCATTCCCCATCACGGTCGATACATTGGTAAACGACTTCTCAGCGATTTGCACCATCTCTCCTTCAATAAACCTCCCACGATACGTCCACTCATTACCTTTATGATCGGGGAAATACTCTTCTATATTAGGCACTACTTGACTCATAGGCTCTGCGAAGCTTGTCACAGGATCCGTTAAAGTTGCCACAATAATCAGACTCAGTGTACCGCAAACAATATAAAGTTTGATAATTTTATTGAACAACATACCCTCCTTCACCTATGTTAATTTTCCTAGGGCACAGTATCATATCCTGATTTCAGGCAGCAAGAAACGAAGGAAACACATACATTATTCTGTCATATTAGAAATGACAAAAATATTCTTCCATAAAAAGGACATCTAGGGTTATACGTTCACATACTTGAACCACCCATATCCCAGTGATTCGGAATCTATGACAAGACTGACAATAAATGATACATCTCCTAGCGTCTTAGTTGCCGGTGGCTCAGGAGTGATTGGTCAGGCCATTTGCCGGTGCTTTGGAGAACAGCGATGGCACGTCGCCATACAGTATTCCCAAAACAATGAATTAGCCAAACAAACATCTCAGGTAATTCATAAGGCAGGAGGCACAGCAACACCATATAAATCAAATATACGGGATCACGCACAAACTCAAACAATGATTCAAAACTATATTGAGAAACACGAACGACTGGACGTGTTAATCTGGGCCATAGGATTGTCAGAAAGTCACTTACTCGCACGCACCACCCAGGAGTCGTGGACCAACCACATGAACACAAATTTAACGGGATGCTTTCACCTTATGAAAGCGGCTGCACCAATCTTTGAACGCCAACAACATGGGTCAGTGGTCATCGTTGGTTCTTTGTCAGGGATGCAGGGAACGACTGGACAAGCAGCCTATGCTGCCTCCAAAGCGGGACTCATCGGATTCATGAAAAGTGTGGCAAAGGAATGGGCTCCATGGAATATTCGGGTCAATGCCGTCTTTCCAGGTTGGCATGCCTCGCCATTATCAGGATCCGCATTTCCGATTGACGCTGATTTAGATAATCATCTTCTTAAGAAAACACCCGCCACAGAAGATGTTGCGAAAGCAGTCTATGACCTAGCACTCATGCAAAGTGTTTCTGGGCAAGTTTGGAATCTCGATAGCAGAATATTCTGAATGGCTCTTGCATGACATCAATAACGACTCGACAACACAAACACACAGGGCAGGGATATTTTCTAACTGGAACTGATACGGCGGTCGGTAAAACTGCGATTACTGCCGCGGTCGGACAGGCCCTTCAAGAACGGGGGCTGACTATTGGCCTCATGAAGCCGATTGAGACTGGAGTTCAGGAGTCCCGACTCAATCATTCTGATGCTCAGAGACTTCATTCTATTTCACCAGAACAGTCATTTGAATCCGTGACCCAATTCCAATTCCCAGACCCACTGGCGCCACTCGCCGCCGCTCGAGCTCAAGGAAAAAACAATTTTGTCGACATACGAGTCATTCAAGCTGCCTATCACTCGTTATCACAGGGTTGTAACTATACGTTGGTAGAAGGGATTGGGGGAATTATGGTTCCGTTGACTCAGACATTAACGGTCCGTGACCTCATCAAAGCTTTGAGAATACCGTGCATTGTGGTGGGGCGAACGTCGATTGGCGGAATCAACCACCTCCAACTGACCGTGAAAGCCTTACGATCATGGCAGATACCTATTGTCGCCATTATTTTGAACGATGGAACATCCAACCATGGCTCAGAAGATACGTTACAACAACGCGACTCCACGTTTGATCTTATCCAGGAGCTAAGTGGCCTTCCGGTCTTTGGGCCCATTGCCTATCAAGCGGAACTTGGCACTCAGTGGAATACCGGCGTGACCAAGTTACGACAACAGGTACCGATTCAACAGATTACAGATTTCCTGATAACTGAAATGCGGAAGTGAACTCCGCAACAGTGTGAGGACGATCCGTCGAATTTAAAATGGCCGAAGCCACTGCGACGCCATTGGCCCCTGCAAGCATTACCTCTTTCGTGGAAGAAGGCGTGATGCCACCAATCGCAATAATTGGAAGTGAGGTCATGGCTCGAACACGTCTGAGTCCGTCAAGCCCAACCAATGGTTCATGATCTGTTTTCGTCGAGGTGCCAAAAATAGGGCCAAATCCTAAATAGTCGGCACTTCCCTTACTGGCCTGCTGTATCTCTTGAGAATGATGGGTTGAGATGCCGATGAGTCGATCATCGCCCAATAGATCACGGGCTGATTCCAACGGAAGGTCTGACTGCCCTAAATGCACTCCATCTGCCTCAATAGCTAATGCCAAATCGCATCGATCATTCACAATAAATACCACACCCATTTCCCCCGCAGCCTCACGTAATTTCGTAGCATGCGAATAGGCCTCACGCATGGTTCCACATTTATTACGATATTGGACAAGCTTGACTCCGGCTTCTCCCACCTGAGTCAACACCTCAAGCAACGAATAGGTTGAGGCCCATTGCTCATCCAAAATCACATAGAGTCCGGTTAGGAGACGTTGACTGGAAGAAGGGTCCATAAGGAAGGCTAGGACGTTGGTCGGGAAGCCATGACACGATCCAAAAAGCGGGTCGAGACTTGCCCCTTTTGAAAGTCTGGATGATCGAGCACTCGTCGATGAAGCGGAATGGTCGTCTTAATTCCTTCGATCGTAAACTCATCTAACGCACGCCTTGTGCGGGCAAGAGCTTCTTCTCGATCACGACCATAACCTATGAGTTTGGCCACCAGCGAGTCATAGTGAGGTTGAACAATTCCGGAAGTTTCCATGGCAGAGTCCACTCGAATACCCGGACCGCCTGGTGGGTGATATCGTGTCACCTTCCCAGGGCTTGGTGTAAACCGTTCCGGACATTCGGCATTCACTCGACATTCAATGGCATGCCCCGACACGCGAATGTCTCGCTGGCTAAACGACAGTTTCAACCCCGCAGCAATTCGAATTTGTTCTTTGATCAAATCAATGCCAGTCACCATTTCGGTCACCGGATGTTCCACTTGGATTCGTGTATTGACTTCCATAAAGTAAAACTTCCCATCACGATCCAACAAAAACTCCACCGTTCCGGCATTCCGATAGTTAACCGATTTCATCACTTTGATAGCCACGCGTCCCATTTGTTGACGTAACTGATCATCCATCCCGGGAGAAGGGCTTTCTTCAATCAACTTTTGATATCGCCGCTGAACAGAACAATCTCGTTCATTCAAATGAACAATATGACCATGGTGATCAGCTAACACTTGTATTTCTATGTGACGCGGGTCTTGAAAAAATCGTTCAAGATACACCCCTCCATGACCAAATGACGACTCGGCTTCCCCTTGTGCTGCTTGCACCGCTGGCAATAAATCTTCTTCTTTTAGCACCACGCGCATCCCACGTCCTCCGCCACCAGAAGAAGCTTTAACAATGACTGGGTACCCAATTTTTTTGGCAACCTTTTGACAATCTTGATCGGGACTAATCTCTCCATCACTTCCGGGGAGGACAGGAATTCCTTCGCGACTCAATTGTTGTCGCGCCTTGGACTTATCTCCCAACAGCGCAATATGTTCTGAAGTAGGTCCGATAAATGTCAAACCAATCGATTCACATACCTCAGCAAAGTGGGCATTTTCTGCCAAAAATCCATAGCCTGGATGGATGGCATCAACGCCAGTCACCTCAGCCGCACTCAAGACATTTGGAATATTTCGATAACTCAATGATCCATCAGCTGGACCAATGCATATATGTTCATCAGCTTGTCGAACTGGCAGTGAATCAGCATCAACATCTGCGTAGACGATAACCGTCCGAATCCCAAGCTCTCGACAAGCCCGGATAATGCGAAGTGCAATCTCGCCTCGATTGGCTACAAGGATTTTTTTAAACACGCGCTACACTCCTGGTTCCTAGGATAGAAATACCCCCTGCAGATTCTACGGTGAATGTAGGAAGAAACAGTTGCATCATACAATTCATAGCCTATTCAGATGGACGTATAAATGAAAGAACCCACCGGGGGAAAATAGATAGATGTTGCCACACCTACTAGCAGTAAAGGAAAACCACACAAATTGATAGAGTGAGCCCATCGCTCACCGGTGGAGTCCTAAGAGACTCCCATTGGGTCAAGAAGAAATAAGGGTTGGCCATATTCCACAGGAGTGGTGCTCTCAAGCAATATCTTTACGATTCGACCATCAGCTTCGGCTTCGATCTCATTCATCAGCTTCATCGCTTCAACAATACACAGCACTTGCCCTTTTTTCACAAAATCCCCTTCTTCAACATACGCATCAGCATCAGGAGAAGGGGAACGATAGAAAGTGCCAACAATGGGAGACGCGACGGTGACAAATCTGGCTTGCTCAGCGGGTGTCGCTGACGCCACAGGCTCAACAGCCGCTTGCTCAATCGGCGGTGAGGTAAATCGTTCCCCAATAGGGGACGAAATAACTGGAGGAAGATCACGACGGATTCGAATTCGTACGCCTTTTTTTTCAAGTTCTAATTCAGTCAGGTGATGCTGATCAAGAAGACGGACTAACGCCTCAATCTCTTCTTTTTGTGAATCACTCATACGGGTTCTAACTTAGAATAGTAAAAAGATAACGGGCCACATTCAAAATAATCCGTCACTGAGAAAATCTTCACAATTTCCAGCAAACTGCTTAGCGAACACGTTCAACATAGTCTCTCGATCGTGTATCAATTTTAATGATTTCCCCAGATTCTAGATATAGCGGAACCTTAATTGACGCACCGGTTTCAACGATCGCTGGCTTTGTTCCACCAGAAGCGGTATCGCCTCGCACACCAGGATCTGTTTCAACTACTTTGAGTTCCATGAAAATTGGTAATTCGACGGTGATCGGTTCGTCATGATACAGGAGAATTTTAACATTGGTATTCTCTTTTAACAGATCGACATTCTCGCCCAACATTTTTTTTTGGTACGCAAACTGCTCATAGTTCGTCGTATCCATAAACGTATACTCATCACCGCTATTATACAAAAACTGCATCTCTCGTTCGTCTAAGTTGGGCTCTTGAAATTTTTCTCCAGGTCGAAATGTTCGATCAAGCACATTGCCTGTCCGGTAGGCCTTGAGCTTTGTTCGAACAAAGGCTCCCCCTTTTCCTGGCTTCACATGCTGAAACTCAACGATGTGATATGGAACACCATCAATCTCTATCTGTAACCCATTTCGAAATTCAGACGTTGAAATCACAATGACATGAATCCTTCCCTAAGGTTTTTTCAATTCTTTACGCTCATCGCTTTCCCGCATCCTCAAATAATCAAGAGCCGCCTGAATTCCAAGGAGATAGCTCATAGGGCCAAAACCAGAAATTTGACCAAGAGACACTGGAGCAATATATGACCGTTTTCGGAATTGTTCTCGTCGATGAATATTGGATAAATGAACTTCCACAGTTGGAAGCCCTGCTGCCACAATCGCATCTCGAATAGCCACACTCGTGTGAGTATAGGCAGCAGGATTAATCACCAAGGCCTGGAATTGTCCTCGTGTTTCCTGAATCCATGTCACTAATTCGCCCTCATGATTGGACTGCCGAACTTCGACATGAATCCCTTCACGCCTGGCGAGTTGACCAATGGCCATATTGACATCTGAAAGTGTTTGTACACCATACATGGCTGGCTCTCTGATGCCAAGCAAATTTAAATTAGGCCCATGTAAAACTAGTATTCGAAACATGGAGTCTCGCTCTCAGGATGATCGTGATTGGGATGGGCAATACCACACTCGATTATGACTGTATAGCCCCAAATATTGGTAGGAACTGAACCAATTTTAACAGGCATCTTAGAAAGGGTCAACGGAATGACTGGCAGGACGGCGATTGTGATAATTGACACAACTCTCGATGATTGACGGTCTTCAATTTACTATGCATTTCACATCCCAGGTCTCATCAGACGACCAGTTATCAGTTTGTGTTTGTCGCGGCTTGCTTAGACTTTTCCAATAAAACATGCCGAAGTTTCAGCATACCCTGAGTGTCTCTCGCGCAATATTCCAACATGGCAGTCGCCATCCTCGAACGCTCAATTAAGTCCGGTTCCTCAAACACCATTTTTCGATAAATCACGGACGCCATCGCTCCATTCTGCACATCCAAATTATCATAGGACAAACTAGGCACTAAGGCCGGCAATACCGTCTTAATTGAAAAAGATCCGGCAAAACCTGGATGGTAATAGTGATTCTGCAGAACCCAAAAAAGGTCCCAGAGACGTTCCACCACCGCCACCAGAGAACTTTTGAGTGAAGGCACTGAATCGCCCAATGACAAAAGAATATGCCGTTCATTTTCGGAATACACACAGATCGTTCCACTCTGACGAACTGTTGCAAGCACACTGTGGGCAATCTCCTCACGAGGATCCTTTGGGTCCGTACACAGATAAGATTCGTGCTGAATCGTTCCATCTTCATATTCAATGTGATTGGACCATTGAATAGGAATCGGACGATAGGGTCGAGTCCCTGGATAGGGAGGAATCGCTGGCATGAACATCTCAAAGTCTAGATGGTGGATCGGATACTCAACCGTGCGCAAAATCGTCGAGAATTCATCAGACATCCATTCCACATTATCTTTCATACGCTGTTGAAGAATAGTGAGATGAAAGTCCTCAGGAATCTCATCAATGGTTTCGATCCCCTTGTCTTGAAGGTCATAAAAAGTTTGACGTTTCCCAGGAAGAACATACACCCACCGCGGAGGTTTTTCTTTCGTACAATTTTCCCAAAACTGACATTCATATGGCGAATGACAATGACTATCGGGGGCAATAGTTGGAGGTACCGGCTCACTCAAGATACGGCGCATTTCGATTAATTGCACAGCAACTTGAGGCGCTCGCTCTTGCACTGACTCCGTGACGTCGGCCACCACAAATAATGCCTCTAAGTCTAACGGGCCTCCTTCATAGAGATAGCGAGTATTCAGGTGCATCAGGCTCATCCCCGCTAACTGGATCCCAGCACCAAGAAGCACTTGGGCCTGAACAGCCAAATCATGAATATGAATCGCCTTCACCTTTGCCGTTGATTTGACCTCTATCAGTTTCCACGAAAGTGCATCGACTCGTTCCAACACATCGACACGCACCAACGTACCTTGCCATTCAAATGCTCCCTCAAAAATCGCATGAATCGATGGATCTTGAACAAGCTCCGAGGTTCGACGCAAAGCGGCACTGGTTTGCCGATAAGTTTCTTGTACTAAAACACCCTGAGGAAACCGTTTTCTGGCCATAACGCCAACCTCTGTGCCCATTTCCATAATAGCTTTGCGAACTGGGTCAACCTTGCTAGCGAGTTCAGGGGTATGGATTTCAAGATAGAGACGTTTCAAACATTGAAGGCCAGACAGGAATTTGCTTTTGGACAATCGAATGGGGCTTTGAGGATTCACGAATCACATCTCACGTTTAGATCTCTCTCATGATTGAATTCCATATGCATGGTCACCTCTCTCCTTCGATCATTGAACTACGGTTCTTGGGTCACTTGCAATAGGAGAGGCTTGATCGATAGGCTTAGCTCTTAAGACTGGACTTATAATGCCATCACCTCAACAGACGTCAACATCTCAAGACAAAAATCCACCGCCGCCAGGTAATGGGCGCGATCTCAGTACGATCATTGCGACATTACTGGACTCAGCGTTTGCAATACCAGGCACAACCATACGGATCGGATTGGACCCACTACTAGGACTCATTCCTGGCATTGGAGATTATCTCTCCAGTCTAATTGGCTCATCACTTTTGTTTTTAGCTTCACGGTCAGGTGTTCCACGAATTGTGATACTCCGTATGGCACTGAACATCTTTCTCAACATGGCCATAGGAGCCATCCCAGGAATCGGTGACCTCTTTTCCTTTTGGTTTAAAAGCAATATCCGAAATGCACAATTACTTCATCGACACAGCCCTATTTCACCACCTGCCACCACCACGGCTGATTGGATCTACGTTAGCGGACTCATTGCTGGTATGTTCATTATCCTCACAATAGTACTTGCTGGCGGAATATGGCTTATAGCCCAACTATGGCAATATTTTGCATAAGGTTTCTCTGTGAGACGCGCTTTGCCCATACCAATGTTTCTGTCATAAAATTGACTGTCAATAAACCCACATCTGTGAAAAACCTCTGGTTTCACAACGAAATTCCCTCTTGTATATCCTGTTAATAAGTACTATTTCATTGGTCAAATACATCTAGGTATTCCTCCCAATTCGCATACGGTCCCATGACCAGTCCATTCTATTCATGAAGATATTGATTCATAACATATGAGAATAATTGAACTTTCTAAATATGTGACGGCTCTTTTTTATTCAAGGGTGCGAGGGTTGATTCAGGATATGTCAAGAAAAATTACTATCCACAGAATCTGTGGAAAAACTCTTTGTAAGCCTGTTCATAAGTCCTATATCAATACATCATTAGCTACCCCAAGCAAATTGCCTAGATATTAGGCAATTTTAAATCATCGAAGAATCAACCAAGAAATATGAGAAATGAGTCTACCTGGGAAGGAATAATATATATAAAAAGACCATAAATTCTCCAAGGCCAACCTAAAGGCATTCTCCCCCCAGATTCGTAGAAGAAAGCATCAATCCGGCACAGCATCTTTTCACTTTTGTACAATTACTTCACGACATCAATTGCAAAGAGATCTCATCCATGAATTGTTGCCCTTTTGTGGTTGCCTTCAAATAGTTGTGGTCTTGGATCAACAAGCCTGAGTTGATCAACCTGTCAACAGTTAACTGCCACATACGATCAAACTCTAATGGACGTAACACATGAATGGGAACTCCTTGATTCATTCTCAATCCAAAAATCGCATGTTCACGTACTGACTCACGCGTCGATAAGAAGTCAATGGAGTCGAGCGGCCATTCCTGATTATCAAAAGCGTCAGAATATGAGGAGAGATCAGCTACATTTCCAAACCTTGCCTTGGCGACATATGATTGGGCACTTGGCCCTAGCCCAAGAAAGTCGAGTCCTGACCAGTAACGAAGATTATGCTGACATTCAAATCCATCGTAAGCAAAATTTGACACTTCATACTGCCGATATCCGGCATCCCGCAAGCAATTGATGGTCTCATCTTGCATAGCAGTTTCTAAGTCCCAATCATTGGGATTCAATATCCCACGTTCTTGCTCACGATAAAATCGGGTGCCCTCTTCTATCGTCAAGGCATAACAAGAAATATGTGTTGGGAACAGAGCAATCGCTTGCTCTAATGAACATTGCCAGGACCGTAATGTTTGCCCTGGTAGCCCGTACATCATATCAATACTGATATTCAAAAACCCTGTATCTTTCGCCATCTTTATGGCTTGCTCGACCTTGCTCATGGCCCCTGACCGTCCCAACCGTTTCCACTCAGATTCTTCCAATGATTGCACACCAAAACTTAAACGATTCACGCCCGCATCATATAAAACTTGAAGACTGCCTAGGTCCACCGTTTCAGGGTCAGCCTCAACGGTCATTTCAAGAGAAGAGGATAGTGAAAAATGCTGCTGAATACATCGAATAATCTCTACCAATTGCTCTGACCGTAAGGAGGTCGGCGTCCCACCCCCAAAGTAAATAGAAGATAGGGGGAAACCATGACATCTGGCTTGACTCGAATAGAAGGAAACTTCTTTCGCTAAGGCAGATAAAAATGCTTGAACCCGACCTTCTTGGTGAATCGTTAAATAAAATGCACAGAAGTGACAGCGCTTTTTACAAAAGGGAATATGGACATACAGGCCAAGATCATGGGCATCTTGATTGAGTTGCAGTCGCTCCAGCAATCTCGCTTTCTGGTTTTTCATAGCACAGGGTTTCTCCGCATTGAGTAATAGATGCAGTACTCTCCTATCACCAGTGCGCACGACTGCCAGAAACACAAGCCACGAGACTCTATATAAAACCTGGCGACATGTTTATGCCTTTGCGCACACCTTTTATAACTATTCAGCATTGTTCTCGATAAATTGGACAATCCCCTTTTTCCCGTAGGATTTGTGAGACTTCATTGACCATGGGTTGATGACCACAGACATATACCGCGAGGCCATCAACAGAGGGGAGACGTGCAACGAGCTCGGTCACCCGGCCAGTGGCACCGGACCAACCTTGATGTGCGCGTGAAAGCGTGGTCACAAAAGAAAAGCAGGGATACTGATCTGCTAGCGCTTGCAATTCTGCCTGATAATATAAGTCACGCTCGCTACGCAGTCCCCAGTACAATGTCACGGGAATCGTAGTGGCATTATTCAAGAGGCTTGATAGCATCGAAAGGAAAGGGGCAATGCCAGTTCCAGTTGCAATAAACAATATCTGCTGGCTCTTATCTTCTTGTAGATAAAAAATGCCATGCGGCCCTTGAAATTGTACCGTCGCCCCTTCTGACTGCTGGAAGAGATAGGTCGCCCCTACTCCTTGATCAGCTAAACTTAACAGGAGGGTGAAACGAGTTGATTGAATTGACGGTGAAGCAAGTGAATAGTAGCGTACCGTTTGGGATTGATTCTCAGGCAGCAAGATTTCGACCGCGATAGACTGGCCAGCAAGAAAGTGAAGAGCCGATGGACCTGGTTCCACCAAACACAGTGTGAGTTCACGAACATTAGGAGCCAGGTCACGGATGTGATCTATCCGAGCCATGTATCGAGACGCAGACATAATCAGTGGAATGTAGTGGATTCAGTACAGCTATGACAACCACTACCTGAGAGTCAAGTGGCACATGAACCAATTTTGCAAGCCAAGGGCTTCCCCCTGAACTTGATATGTTTCTATAAAGCCATGATCTGCTATGATGGTTCAAGGAAGTCGCACAACCACAAAATCTAAATACCTTCGATCGAGGGCTATATGAAAGATAAACTCACAAAATCTGAAGAAGAGTGGAAACAGGACCTCACACCTGAGCAGTACAATGTAACCAGACTACATGGCACAGAGCCAGCGTTCTCTGGTCAATACTACAGTCACAAAGGCTCGGGCACCTACCTCTGCGTCTGTTGTGCGAACCCATTATTTCAATCAGAACACAAATTTGATTCTGGAACAGGATGGCCTAGCTTCACGAAACCAGTTGAAACAGAGTCCATAGGATCTGTGCATGATGATAGCTACGGAATGAGAAGAACGGAAGTCACCTGCTCCACCTGCGATGCCCATTTAGGCCATGTCTTTGATGACGGACCTCTTCCCACAGGGCAACGCTATTGCATTAACTCAGCAGCACTTCGCTTTAAAGAAGAGTCTCCATAACCAACAATCATATCATCGTACGTTCTCTACCAACTTACCTGATCACACGTATGCATAAAATTGACAGCGAAAATGGCCTCGTTGAAATTACTGTGAGCTACCGATATGCACAGGAGCACCAGTGGGTTATTCAAGGTATTACGGGGTTTCTCTCGGCATATTATATGGAAAAACCTGGGTTTCAAATCCGCAAACACCACGACGAGCTAGAAACTGGCATCCATGTTTGGATCTGTGAAGTACCTGCAGGCACTAAGATCCCACGACTCCTGAAACGGCTCCAACACGATATCCCTCCATCACAGATTATAGAAGCTCAACCCACCGCACAGGCACTACCTCGCTATCTTATTGACATGCAAAATGAATAGCACTTGTCATTGAACAATCTATCCAACCAGTCAGGAATGACAACCGGCTAGATCAAGGAGATAGGCATAAATCGATGCCGTTTCTTTATAACGTTTGAACCGTCCTGATGTACCTCCATGCCCAGCTTCCATATTCGTTTTGAGGATAAGACGATTAGAATCGGTCTTAAGCGTCCGCAATTTCGCGACCCATTTCGCTGGCTCCCAATACTGCACCTGCGAATCATGGAGACCCGTCGTGATGAACATATGAGGGTAGTCCTTCGCTTCGACATTATCGTAGGGAGAGTATGACAACATATACTCGTAAAATTCTTGTTGATTGGGATTCCCCCATTCGTCATATTCTCCAGTCGTCAATGGAATAGTTTCATCCAGCATGGTCGTCACAACATCGACAAACGGTACCTGGGCAACGACCCCCGTAAATAAATCAGGACGTAAATTCGAGACGGCTCCAATGAGAAGTCCACCAGCACTGCCTCCCATCCCAAATAACTTTTCTGGGTGAGCATATTGCCGATCACGTAAATATTCAGCGCATGCAATAAAGTCTGTAAACGTGTTCCGTTTCTTAAAAAGTTTTCCATCTTCATACCAGACTCGCCCCAACTCTTCACCACCACGAATATGTGCCAAGGCATAGACAAAACCACGGTCTAACAAACTAAGACGAGCTGAGCTAAAACTGGCATCCATACTTGCCCCATATGACCCATACCCATACAGCAACAACGGGGAACGGCCATCTGCCACAAACCCTTTACGATACACGAGCGAAATGGGTATCTCCGTTCCATCCGGTGCCAAGGCATGAAGGCGTTCCGTTTGATACTGGTCCACATCAAATTCTCCAAGAACCTCTTCTCGCTTCAAATAAACCTTTTGACGTTGTTCCATATCATAATCATAGATCGTCATAGGAGTCGTCATGGATGTGTAGCCAAATCGAAGCACCGAAGTATCAATTTCATAGTTATCTCCAAAAGCGGCATAATACGCTGCCTCTCCGAATTCGATCTCATGTTCACCCACTCCTTCCCAGGGAACAATTCGAAGATGAATTAATCCTTGCACTCGCTCTTCAACCACCATAAATTTCCGAAACAGTTCAATACTCTCCAACAACACCTGATCCCGATGAGGGATCAACTCTTTCCAATTCGCTTTTCCTGGATGGTCAACCGCTGTCACCATCAGGCGAAAGTTTTTTGCCTGATCGTTCGTACGAATAAAAAACTGTTGATCGTAATGATCGACCTCGTACTCATGCCCTCGCATACGAGGTTCGAAGAGTTGAAACTTACCAGATGGCCTATTGGCATCAAGATAACGAAACTCACTGGAAAGGGTTTGATGTGAGGCAATTAAGAGGTAGTCTTTGGACTTGGTTTTATAGACATAGGTCGAAAAGGTTTCATCTTGCTCTTCATACACCAATTCATCCGTCTCTACCTCGGTCCCCAAAACATGACGCCAAATTTGATAGGACCTTAGAGTCTCAACGTCTTGTTTCCCATAGAAGACGGTTCGATTGTCATTGGCCCAATCCATATTCCCTGTGGTCTGAGGAATCGTATCGTGAAGAACTTCACCTGTAACAAGGTTCTTAATATGTAGGGTATAGATTCTTCGCCCTTGTCGATCAATCGCATAGGCGAGAAGGTCCTGATCAGGGCTAATCATCCAGTTGCCGAGTGAAAAATATTCTGCCCCTTCTGCGAGAAGATTGGCATCCAACATTATTTCTTCTGAATTTTCTAACGTTTGGTATTTTCGACAATAGATCCCATATTCACGCTCAGCTTCATAGCGGACATAATAATAATAGTCACCAATCTTAAACGGAACTGATAAATCAGTGGGTTTAATCCTCCCCTTAATTTCTTGAAACAACTGTTCTGCTAACGGCTTCGTATGAGCCATCACCTTATCTGCATAATCGTTCTCCGCAGTCAGATATTGAACGACTTCTGGATTCTCTCGCTCTCGAAGCCAGTAATAGTCATCAATCCGCTGATGGCCATGTATTTCTAAGGTAAAGGGATCTTTTGCCGCTTGAGGAAATTGGTGTTCTGCAGAAACTGGCGTAGTCTTCATTCTATATTTCCTAGTCCTAATTATGACAATTAAGTAACACGATCCTTAGTCCATATCATTATGTGTTGAACGTTTTTTCTTTATTTGTCCATGTCGTTTTTTTTCTTCAAGTCTCCGGTTTTTAACAGACTTTGATATCCGAGTCGCCACTCGAAATTGTTTTGGCGTAAGAGCCCCACGTAACAGACTAGAGAAACGCTCAATCAGCTCTGCCCGATTCATCGACTGCATCCGATGTTTCTGACAATCCAAACGAAAGATTCCATCTGTCGTTATTCGACTAGCTAAAGACGAAAATAGTAACTTTTTCTGAGTTGGGGATAGAGCGGGACATTCAGGCACATTGAAATGTAAAGTCAAACGGCTATTGACCTTATTCACATGCTGTCCTCCAGGCCCACTACTTCGAGAGGCAGTAAATGTGAGTTCCCTCTCAGGAATTGATAGATTATTCTTAATGTGAATATCCATACTATGCACAAATCACTGAAATGACCTAATTGTTTGTCCCCTCTGTTGACGAAACATTTGGCGACCAATCATTTAAAAATGTGAGAAACCCCTCCTATTGTCGAAGAACAAGCATCATTCCTCTGTTCAAGCACAGTCAGGGATTTCCTCATGGACTTTCGTGAGAATTTGCTTTCTCTGTTCGGTCATTTTTGGGGCAAACCTGATCATGAAACAGTCTCACCATGAAGCTCTCCATTGATCATCTATGTACTGTTGTCAGCAATCTATACTTGGACGAATTTTAGGATCTTATCACATACAGTTCGACACGATACCCGAAAACACCCTCACCTGCAATGAAACATTTCATTGACCATTTGGTCAAAAAATAAGCGTAGGGGGATATCAACATATCCTCCTACGCTTTTAGTCCTGTCATATTAAGAACTGTTGGGATGCCTTAAATTACATGACCTTTACCAACCTCACAATTAACGTAATTCAGCTAACATGGCTTTAACCTGAGGGTCTTTTAGCTTCTTAAGGGCAACACCTTCTATCTGTCGTATGCGTTCACGAGTCACCGACATGCTACGTCCTACTTGCTCTAAGGTCCAAGCCTCTTCTTGCCCAATTCCAAAACGCAGACGAACAACCTGTTGTTCCCGTGGAGTTAAAATTTCTAATATCCGTTCAAGTTCAGCAACCGTCCGTTTTTTATCAATTTCAACATCAGGAGAAATACCTTCATGGTCTGGGATCAGGTCTCCAAGATGGGTATCCCCATTCTCGGGTGTTGCATCTAATGAAATAGGCTCAAGAAAGGCCTGGATGGTTTCACGAACACGCTCCTGACTCAGTCCAAGCTCTGCACCAAGTTCTTCATAGCTTGGATCTCGATTCAACTGTTGAGATAACCGTTGGCTAGTTCGTAGGAGACGGTTCGAGGCTTCAGTCGTATGAACCGGCACACGAATTGTTCGAGATTGATCAGCGACAGCCCGAGTAATGCCCTGCCGAATCCACCAGGTGGCATACGTACTAAACTTAAAACCACGTTGATAGTCAAACCGCTCGGCAGCCTTCATTAATCCAATATTGCCCTCTTGAACTAAATCAAGGAATCCAAGTCCACGATTCAGATACCGTTTCGCAATATCAACCACGAGCCGAAGATTTCGTTGTACAAGTTCATCTTTTGCTCGTTCAATTTCCTGTCGAGCAAACTGTATTTGAGGAAGAAGACGAACGATCTCTTTTTCAATTTTCTGCCCTTCACGACCAGCGGTAGAACAAATCTCTTGAATAGTTGTTAATGACAGAATCACTTCATTAATAATTGGGGCAGAAAGACCATTGAGCTCTAACACATGATTGAATCTTTCCATCATACTCGAAACCATTGGCATATCGCTCAAACGTTCAGCCAGTCGAATGGTTGTGCGTAACCCATCACGAATGACGGTACTTCCATGGTATAACTGTTTGGCTAGCTGAAGTTCGGCATCAGGGTCCAGAAGTGGACGAGATCGAAAATCTCGGAAATACACGGTCTCCAGAGAAACGGAGCCCTCCCTGCTTGGTATGGGAAATTTATCAACGGCACTCATCTTTTTTGAAGTGGCCCTTTTCTGGCGATGTCCTTTTCCCACGATGACTTCCTGCTTAACTTGTGCCTCATGACAACCGAAATTATTTTTCCGACGCTTGGAGGCAGTTGTTCTCGGTGATTGTTCTAGGACATTCATGGAGCACCCCTTTCATATTTCTTCGTAGACTTGATTGACATTCCTACTAACACATGAACTTTGCTTTGAATCCTGATCCTCTCTGTGCCCCATCACACTTTGACGGACAGAAACAGGACCGAGCCTTTTCGTTCAATAAACAATAGAGCTACTTGTCCTTTCGTCAAACTCTGAGTCAACTGTTCATACTCATCTAAGGAAGAAATGGCATTCCTGTTGACTTCCTGTATTATGTCGCCACGAACCAAACCTGCTTGCTCGGCGGAACTGCCTGGACTGACATTAGTCACCACCACCCCTTTGGTTTGACGATCAAGACCCAATTGTTGAACCGTTGCCGTATCCAACTCCTCCACAGTTAACCCCGAGAAATGTTGCGTAGGCTTGGGAGCAGAAGCCTTCGCTAACTGAACAGGACTAAATGGTTCAACAATAGTCGGATGAACAATCTGCTCCTCTCCGGCACGAATGACTGTGACAGTGACAGTGGTCCCAAGAGGGGTCTGCATCACCTCACGTTGAAGCGCTCGCGGACTATCTATGAGAGATTCCTGATAGCGAATAACCGCATCTCCACGCAGGAGACCAGCTTCAGCTGCCGGACTATTAGGTTTCACATCAGTAATCAACGCGCCTTTTGAATCGACTAAATCAAACGATTGAGCTAATTCAGGTGTTAATGCTTGAATCCCAACACCAAGATATCCACGGGCGACCTTCCCATTGGCGACAACGCTGGAGTAGACCGATTGAGCCATGCTTGCAGGGACAGCAAATCCAATCCCTTGATATCCACCGGTACGTGAAAAAATTGCGGTATTAATACCAATTAATTCCCCCTGGGCATTGACTAAGGCTCCACCAGAATTCCCTGGATTAATCGCTGCATCGGTTTGAATGAAATCTTCATACTGCGTAATCCCCATACCATCTCGCCCGAGACCACTAACGATCCCTTGAGTCACGGTCGCCGTTAATCCAAATGGACTCCCCACGGCTAAAACATAATCACCCACCTGAAGACGAGATGAATCTCCCCAATGTAAATATGGCAAATCTCCTCCGTTGATTTTTACGACTGCTAGATCAGTTTGAGGATCCAGACCAAGTACTTTACCCTCGAATTGCCGTTTATCCAGCAAGGTCACTGTGACTCGGGTGGCGCCTTCGACTACATGATGATTCGTCACGATATGGCCATTTGCAGAAATGAGAACCCCAGACCCCATCCCTTTGGAACTTCTTCGGGGGGGCGTCGGAACACGTCGCTCAAAAAACTCACGCCCCCCAAAATTGAAAGAACCATCAGAGAAATTATTTTGTTGTTCATGAACAACCGCAATGTGAACGACCGCAGGTCGCACAACACTCGCAACTTGCGCAAAGCCCTTCCCTTGATAGCGAGCAGGTTCACTAACTTGTGTGTTTTCAGGGATGGCGGCATTTAGTGGAGCTGGGTTTGATAAGAAACCTGAGACCCACCCACCAGCTAACCAGCCTGCGAATAGGAGTCCTCCCAGGAGTCCAACTTTATTAGCAGCTGGTTGCCTTCTGCGTAAGGATTGCATGAATTGGGGAAAACGAGAGACCTTCATTTGCATAAACCCCTCCTTCTTGATTCCGTGGATGTTAACTATACTTATATCCGCAGGAAATGAGAGGAAGATTAAGGCTAGATTAAAAAACTTTAATCTACGTGTTAAAGGAGATGAGGGTTACGAAAGAGAAGAAGGAAGGGGCAATAACACAGTAAAACACGTTCCCTTATCAGGGAAACTCTCAACTTGGATGGTGCCTTGATGGACTTCGACAATCCATTTGCAAATGGCCAACCCTAATCCAGTGCCTTTAGAAGCATGCCCACGAGCAATATCAGTGCGATAGAAACGATCAAAAATTCTTTGCTGCTCTTGTTCAGACACACCAATTCCATGATCACAAACCTTCAGTTCAGCCTGAAGACCGGCCTGGACTAACGAAATCTCAACTTGTGTACGTGAATGAGAATATTTAATCGCATTGTCTACAAGATTCAATAATAACTCCCGCAATCGCAGCTCATCTCCGTCTATCACGATTGGAGAAATAGGGCCTAATACCGTTTCAACTTCTCGATCTTGCCCAAGGACCATTGCCTGAAGCTGAACTTCACGAACGATTTCATCAAGCTGAATCGGCATCATGGTCATTTTAATTTCGCCTAAATCAGCTCTTGACAAAAACAACAACTCATCCACAATCCTGCTCATACGATCAATTTCTTCCAAATTGCTTTCTAAGACTTGGCGATAATCTTCGGCCTGGCGAGGACGTCGTAAAGCCAGTTCTGTTTCCCCTTTGGTAATCGTCAAGGGTGTTCGGAGTTCATGGGAAGCATCCGCGCTAAATTGCCGAATTTGTCGAAAGGATGTTTCCAATCGAGCAATCATATCATTGAATACGGAAGCTAACCGCCCAATTTCATCACTTGAGCGCGGACTCGTGATCCGTTGAGTAAAATCGCCATCTGCAATTCGCTGAGCCGCATGCGTAATGACATTCACCGGCTTAAGAGCTCGACCAGCCAAAAACCAACCACCGAGTAATGAAACAATAATGGCAATTGGAGAGGCGATAAGTAGGGCAAGGAGTAATCGTTGCAGCATCTTGTCAGTCGGATACAAAGAAATCCCCACACGCAAAATACTCACGAGCCTATCGGTGTGCATGATAGGCACTGACAACAAACGAAACGGCACTCCCTTATCAAATCGAACAGACTCAAATGTGGCATTCCCTTTGAGGGAAGCTTGAAAAGCTGTTTGACTCAGAGGGATTTCGCGGCTCTGAATATTAGCGGATTGAATAGTCACTTGACCGGCTGGGCCAAATATTTGAAAAAATTTGTCGAGAAGAGCAAGTTCAGGAAAGTTTTGTGAGAGATCTTCGAAAATTAGAAATGGACCAAAGCGATGCTCGCCTAACGTACGGATCGCAGCAGAGGAGGCCTCTTCAAGAGACGCATCGACTTGGTCCCGCAATGCACGTGCCATGACGAAATAAATCGTTCCAGCGAATAAAATGAGAATGAGAGCCAATGCCGTGCCATACCAGAGAGTGAGACGGACTCGGATTGACGCCTGACTCATACATCAGTCCTCATCACATACCCACTCCCTCGTACCGTCTGAATAAGACTCTGTTCTCGCCCTCGATCAATTTTATTCCGTAAATAACTGATATACACATCAATGACATTGGTAAATGTATCAAAATCAAGATCCCAGACATGTTCAGTAATCATGGGCCGTGTGAGAACACGACCCGCATTCCGCATCAAATATTCTAATAACGCATATTCTTTAGTCGTCAATTCTATACGCTGCTCTCCCCTAGAGACTTCTCGAGTGACAGGATTTAAGACCAAATCATCAACCTGTAAAATACCTGATGGGGTGCCTCCTGCTCGGCGAAATAGTGAGCGAGTACGAGCGAGTAACTCCTCTATGGCAAAGGGCTTCGTTAGATAATCGTCTGCACCAGCATCTAATCCCTTAACCCGCTGATCAACTTCAGAACGCGCAGTCAGAATAACGACAGGAATTTTCACTCCGTTTCGACGGAGTTGCTTGAGAAGTTCCAGGCCAGGAATAACAGGAAGCATCAAGTCTAAAATGATGAGGTCATAATCCACAGATTGTGCCCAATCAAGCCCTTTTTGGCCATCAGCACACACATCAACGGCATAACTTTCTTCTTCTAACGCCCGTCGAATAAACGACGCGACCTTGGGCTCATCTTCAACAACAAGAATACGCATAGTAATTGAATTGTACCATCTCACCTAAATGGCTAGAAGTGAAAACAGGAAAAGACTTGGGACTTTAGATAATTCCTTGGAATAGAGGAAAAAAAACGAAAAAGCCCCGTCAATGATGACGGGGCTTTTCATTCATATCAAAATTTCAGCAGGACAATCAGATGTGTTCAACCAAACTACGAAGTTTGTGACTACAGCTTGGATGACGAAGCTTTTTAAGAGCCTTCGCTTCAATTTGGCGAATTCGCTCTCGTGTGACATCAAAGTCTTGCCCAATTTCTTCTAAAGTATGATCAGTGCTATCACCAATACCAAACCGTTTACGAATAACGGTCTCTTCCCGAGGAGTCAACACACCGAGAGCATTAGCGATCTGCCGCTGAAGATCATATCTATTCGCTGCATCCATGGGCGAGACAGCATTTTTATCTTCAATTAAGTCACCAAGTTGACTATCTTCCTTTTCTCCAATTGGGGTCTCAAGAGAGATAGTCCCTTTTGAAATATCTAGCATCATGCGTACTTTCTCGGCCGTCAGACCCATGCGATTCGCAATTTCCTCTGGCGTTGGTTCTCGTCCAAGCTGCTGGACTAACTGCCTTGCCGTTCGTGCCAGCTTCGTATTGGCTTCAATCATATGAACCGGAATTCGAATGGTCCGTGCTTGATCGGCGATCGCGCGCGTCACTCCTTGCCGAATCCACCATGTCGCATACGTACTAAACTTATAGCCTCGTTGATATTCAAATTTATCAACCGCACGCATCAGCCCAATATTACCCTCTTGAATAAGGTCAATAAATTGGAGTCCTCGATTAGTATACTTACGAGCGATACTGACAACGAGACGAAGATTGGCTTCAATGAGTTGAGCCTTTCCTCGCTTGACCTTTTCTTCGGCTCTTCCCAAGTTGGTCAGGGCATCTCGAAACTCACCAAGCGGGATCAAGACCATATCTTCTTGAATCTCTTTCAACCGATGTTTGGCTTCGGCAACGAGATCTTTAAGTTTGGTAACTTCCTCTGTACTGAGTGTAATTTTCCGTTTTCCTGCTCCCTTTGAGGTACTTGGGGAAGGTTGGGATGTACCTTGTTCCACATCTTGACCAGCAAGCCCTAATCGTGTTGTGCACCGCCTAACCATTGACTCACAATCAAAAATCTCTCTGCCAATATCCTTGATTCGCTTCAGCATCTGATCGCGAACTCGCTGATGTAAATTCAAAGATTCAATTTGATCAACAAATTGGTCACACACGGCCGTAATTCGCTTTTCTAGCTGACCATTATCCTTCGTCTTTGAAGCAGCAGCTTTCCGCTGATTTTCATACAGGCCTAAGAGTGTCTTCCCAAACCGTCGAATTGAGCTTAAAATTTCAAGGGTTCGCTGCTGTAGTTCCTCATCTTCCTGATCAGCGGGTTGTGGTTCCTCTTCTACATCATCCTCTTCTAAGGTATCTTGCAGAAGCACCAGGTCACGAACACGAATCTCCTGGTTTTTTAATTGTTCGTAGAGCGTTTCAAATTGTTGGATCGTTACCGGCATCCCAAACATGGCGCATGCGAGTTCACGCTTGCCTTCTTCAATTCTCTTCGCAAGATCAATTTCCCCTTCACGAGTAAGAAGAGGGACTCTTCCCATTTCCTTTAAATAAAGACGAACAGGGTCATCGATACGAGTAGGTTCACCAGGAGTTAAATCGATATCGGCGCCACTCGACTCGCTGTCATCTGAAGATTGTTCAGATTCATCACCTTCATTTGATGAAGACTGGCCAGTTGAACTCCCTGAATCCTTATTCGGGACATCAATGACTTCAATATTCATCTCATTTAATGCTAATAAAACCATATGTAATTGATTCGATGACACTTTTTCAGGTGGCAACACCTGAGCAAGGTCTTTTTGGGTTAGATGACCCTTTTCTCTCGCAAGAGTAATCAGACCTTGAACATCACCGGCTAGCTTTTCTTTGGTCATGCAACACCCCTTCAAAAACAAAATATCGAAAATAACCTACTGAATTTGTTTGCGATAATGCAACGATTCACCGAGCACTACAGCTATTTAATCAAGAAGATGACAACAGCTCATGATGAAAATCCCCATTGACTCGACAGTATTGACCACACTTAATTCAATCATACACTCAAAAACCATGTGATCAAAAATAGCTTAATGGTCGAAACGTTTCAGGTGCAAATGACATGCAGGGAAAAATTCATTAAGAAAAGACTAAGTAGAAGACGATCTAAGCATATGAAATACAATGCTAAATTTCTTCACATGAGTCATAGAATTCTCATGATGTTTTATAAGACATAAGTTGAACTCAATATACGCGATTATATCATGAAAGTAAATATACCTAAAATTAAGGTATTTTGACTAGATTACAGTTCTACGCCGTATTGAAGAAACGGATTACAACGATTTGAAATTCAAACGATTTCTAGAGGTAAATGACGAAGATCTCCAAGCGAAGACCTCAATGATGGGATAAACTCACTTGTGTAAAACGAGTGCCCTCACCAAAGAACACTCCTCCGTGGGCCTGAATACCTTCCATACTCAGATTTGCCGAGAAAGTGGCACCAACTATCGAGAGCCGTCCTTGAATTTCAGCACGGTCGAGATTAACAGGACCAAAACCGTCATTATCGTACAAGTTTAAACTCCCGCCAACCCGAATGTCCTGCATATTTAACTCATTCTTCACATTGGCGTTGAGAAATAATACAGACCCCCCGACTAAAACCTGGGAGAGATTTATTGTATCCAATTGCGTATGTGAACCGATAATGACATCGCCTAAAATTTGCGTATACCTCAGATTCATAATTGACGAAATATGTACGCCAATCAACGTCAGAGATTCGACAACTCGTGCATACTCAAAATTGATCTCAGGACATGAGACGTTTTGTCCAATTGAGAGAGAACCCCCAACCTTGATGCCTTCAAAATTCATCAAGCTATCGATGTGTGAGTGAAGGATAACCAACCGAGCGTCCAACTGCGCTTCATGAAAATCAACGGATTCGCATTGAAGACCATGTCGTAAGTAGGCATCACCATGTACATGAAGGCCCTTCATCTTCAAACAGCCAAAAATCATGGAATTGGAACACGACAGTTGCCCTTGAACACTAGTGTTCTCCATAGATAGATCTGATAGAACTTCAGATTTTTCTATGTACACATTCCCTGCAACCTGAGATTGCTCTATGTTGAGCCCTCCCTCAATCGTCGTCTTTGAAATCGAAAGACCACGACCAATGCGACTGCCTTTTAGGTTAACAGAGGCAAATGTCCCATGTGCCCCGAGCCAGAGCAATCCTCCGACGGCAATCGCTTCCATGTCTAAAGGCATCGGCATCGTACAACCATCAAACACTAGATCTTGCTTGATTGACGAACCACGCAATGTGAAGGCTTCCGCAAAGTGAGATCCCTCAAAAGACAACGTACCTGTCGTCTGTAATCCCGCAAGATTAACAGAAGAATCAAAACGACAAGCACGCAAACATAAATCATGATGAATGTGGTGATGTGGATAATCTAGACGTTCAGACCACCAGGCACCCTTGATTCGCACGCCAGCTGCGGGAATCACACTACAGTAGGGTTCATCACATAATATCTGCCACAAAAAACACGAGCGGAGAATATGACGAATGGCCCACTCCTTGGGTTGAGTCAAGTCAACTAACTCTCCGACGTGATGAAATTCCTGCAGGTCGGCCATCTGGCCATCGCAAACTTTCCCCCAAACCCATTGTTCTTGAGGGGACCACGATAGACTCAATGGAGGGGCAGCAGGACTCGATCCAACAAAAAGTGGCGAACGTGCCATAAACAGAACATCCTTTATCTTAATGTACTCATATGCCTCGATAGAAAAGACTATCAAACCACTTCCAAGTGACAGGCTTCTCGCTCATTCTCGGACAAGAATGAGAAGTAATTGAATGAACAAGGATCACGGCCCCCAAATAAACAAAGAACAGAATGAGGAACTGACAACTCAGCATTGCTAGATCGACAAATAACATAGAGATTGAAATACACCACCACCAGCTACCTGAAAAACATGACCCCCCTCCCCAAGCATTTTTAATTTTCCCCTGAGACCCTAGTCTGAGAGTATCCGGCCAGTGACGCTGACAGGCGAATCTTGTCGCAAGCATCTGCCTTCAACCTGAAATCGAAATGAGTAAATAAATATTTTTCACATCGCCATCCAGGTCAAGGAGTGAAAAGATAAAGAAAACATCATGATACGACCATATCTACACAACATTACGTACCTTCAAGAATCCAACAATAACCTCAAGCACCTGCCCCAATCTCCCGAAGAGAAGCACAGGCGGGACACAACCAATACAAACATCCTCAAATTGAAACTTATTGACAAAAAACCGTGAGGAGCAAAACGTGTTAAACATTCTTGTGATAGATGATAACCCTGAAGACGGAAACGCGACCCAAGCCATGCTCAAAGAAGGGTTAGGCACTCAATTTGAGTGCACACAAGCCACCATGATTAGCGATGCACTCAAGTACGTCAAAGAACAGACTTTCGACATCATATTACTCGACTTAATGCTACCCGACAGTCTTGGCCTCGACACATTGCGCCAATTTCGACAAACTAACCCCTGTGCGGCCATTCTTATTGTGAGCGGCCTTCAAGACGAAGCGCTTGCCGTACAAGCAGTTCAATACGGAGCCCAAGACTACCTCATCAAGGGACAAGTGAATAGCCATACCCTGAGTCGAGCTATCCGATACGCAGTTGAGCGTCACCGCGTCCAAGAACAAATTACCTATCAAGCGCATTATGACCATCTGACCGGCCTTGCCAATCGTGGACTCTTTCATGAACGCCTCCATTATGCACTGGCTCGCTGCAACAGAAATGATACTGCCATCGCAGTTCTCTTCCTTGATCTTGATCACTTCAAAAATATTAATGACACCTTTGGTCATGAATACGGAGACTCCGTCTTGAAAACCGTCGCGAGTCGACTGAAGAAATGCATTCGGGAAGTGGACACTGGCGTGCGAATGGGTGGGGATGAATTTGCCGTCTTATTGGATCAAGTCCAGTCAGTCGAAGATGTTGGGAACATTGCTCAACGCCTCCTCGACCTCTTGTCAGAACCCATCGTCTTGGAGAATCATGAACTCCACATCACAGGAAGCGTCGGGGTGACCATTTACCCATGGGACTGTGCCAATGCAGCAGACCTTCTGAAACATAGCGACACGGCCATGTATCGTGCGAAAGCCAAAGGAGGCAATAACTTTCAGTACTATACTGCAGGAATGCAGACATCCCCTCTTGACGGTACCACCATCGATGTCGAACTACGACGGGCCCTCGTCAAAGGAGAATTCTTACTGCATTACCAACCACAGATGGACCTTCAGTCTCGACAAATCATTGGCATGGAAGCCCTAATACGATGGCAACATCCCTATCAAGGTATGGTTCAGCCAATGAATTTTATCCCTAAAGCTGAAGAAACTGGCATGATCGTGCCGATTGGCGAATGGGTGCTCCAAGCCGCCAGCCTGCAGGCCAAAAAATGGGAAAATGAAGGGAGACTTCTCGCGCCTATTTCCGTCAATCTTTCCGCACAACAAATCCATCAACGAAGCTTGCCCTCTTCAGTTCAAAATATTTTGCAAGCCACGCAACTCGACCCACAATACTTACAAGTAGAATTAACCGAAAGCTTTCTCATTCACGAAAATCCCTCCACCCTTGGCACATTACGTGAGCTCAAAGCCATGGGTGTGAAAATTTACATTGATGACTTCGGCGTCGGGTATGCCTCGCTCCGTTACCTCAAATCTTTTCCATTAGATGGCATCAAACTGGATCGGTCATTAATCAAAGACATTGAGACTGATGTGAGTAATACAGCTATCGTCCGAGCCGTGATTGCACTCGCCAATACACTCGGCCTAAAGGTCATTGCAGAAGGTGTGGAAACCCAAGCCCAAGCTGACTTTCTCACCAACCATGGATGTGATGCCATCCAGGGTTATTGGCTCACACCGCCAGTACCCGCACATGAAAGCAGCAAGTGGCTACAAACCTCTCAATTGGTCACCCACTGATAGATCGATCGAACACTACCGATACTCAAAGGCCTTGAGACGGAGTGCCAGACCTGCGCCACCCTCTCCCCTATCATTAAAAGAGAAATGCTCTAAAACGACAAACTCTACTCCGGCCCATCAAAATTACAGCTATCCAGTGCGACGAAATAATAAGTGTGAACTATTTACCAAAAATTCAGAGTCGTATTTCTCCATAAAATGGTGTCCCTAATTGACCGGTCATCATCCTTTCTATAAAGAGTATCTCTAAGGGCTAGTTTTTTTCGTGAAGGCAAGAAATACACGCGCGTAAAACCGCGAGGGATCTTAATATAATTTTTCAAAATTCATAATTGATCCAGGTGACTGCCTCTCATGAGGATGAGCATTGGCTCTTCTTAATTTAAGATAAGGGAATCAGGATGCCGCAGGAACACTATAGGAACACTATGAAAAAATCTTTGTATTTGTCCACCGACTGCATGGAAAAACTAAATATCTAGGTAGCGGATTAGAACTCGTCATTTGCAAAATGGTTGTCGAAGAACATGGCAAGAAGATTTGAGTTGAGTCCAAAGAAGACCAAGGAAGCACTTTTTTCTTTTCGCTTTCAACGGCCCACTAATCCCTCAATCGCGACTCACTGATCAACAGTCTCGTTCTCTTAGAATTAGCAGAATTCATGTATGTCTTCTTTCAATAAGGGACCCCAACTGAATCACCTCATTACCAAACCGATGCCGAATGGCATCGACGGCATGAGAAAGTTGAGCATTCCTCTGAGGGCCGGACTCAAACAATGTTAATTGCTCATGGGCTTCAACAGATGTCAGTTTTGTCGCCGACAATCCAAGCAAACGTACCTTTTGTTTCGTGAATGGAACCTTTACGAGCAATGTGAGAGCCACTGTGTAAAGATCGGCTGCCTGATCGGTTGGCATCGAAAGAACTTGTGATCGAGTCACAGTCTCAAATGACTCGTTCCGAAACTTGAGCGTGAGAGCACGAGCATCGACCTGCTCCGCTCGTAATCGCTGAGCCACTCGCTCTGACAACGCCAACAAGGTCTGTTGCATCAGAGAGAGACTATTCGTATCTCGTGAGAAGGTCGTTTCGGCACCAATTGACTTCGCATGAGTCTCTGATACAACCGGTCGATCATCGAGACCATGAGACAATTGCCACAGATGCACTCCGAGGTTGCTAAAACGTGAGCGCAATAACTCTTGAGAATGTCGGGTAATATCACCAATTTTTTGATAACCCAACTCATTCAATCGACGAGTGGTCTTGGGACCAACGCCCCATAATCGGTTAATTGGAAGGTCCCTCAAGAATTCACGTTCTTTCATGCCAGGGACCACGACAAAGCCCTGAGGCTTTTTAAGGTCTGACGCCACCTTCGCCACAAACTTGTTGGAGGCGACACCAACTGACGCATGTAACTGCTCTTCTTTCCAAATTTTCTCTTGAATTCGTCGCCCTATAGTTTCGCATGAACCAAAAAGGGCATAACTACCCGTAACATCCAAAAATGCTTCATCCATGCTCAGAGGTTCGACCAAATCAGTATATCGGTGAAAAATTGCAAAAATACGTTCAGAAATTTCATGATACCGTTCCATCCGTACCGGCAAGAAAATTCCATCAGGACATTGCCGATAGGCTTGTCCAATCGGCATGGCTGAATGAACACCATATTCTCGGGCCTCATATGATGCCGCCGAAACCACGCCTCTTCCCATTCCACCCTTAGGATCAGCTCCAACGACGACTGGCTTGCCGCGATAGGTAGGATTATCGCATTGTTCGACCGAGGCAAAATACGCATCCATATCAATGTGAAGAATGGATCTCATGGTCATCTCGATCAAGAATAATGAAGGAAAAAAATGCGTCAAGCCTGAAACGTTCGCGGAAAGGCCTTACAGGCTTCGTCTCATCTAATACACACCTACATATTTCTTTTGCGATTCTCCCTTTCTTCGCTCATAAAGTAAATCATGGAAAAATACTTTCATCTACCCTTCAAGCCCTTTACACGAAAACAATTCATAGTATGGTCAGCTTGAATGCCTTCCCATTTTCCCCTTCCACAGTATACCTCATTTTGACATACGGGCTTGTTCGTAGATCAGTCCTGACCAATAACGGGGACAGAAAATGAAGTTCTGCCTACACATTTTCCGACAAGGAGGCGAAGAGCAACCCTTTTCTTTACCCTAGCGTCCAAACAACATCAAAGCCAGGCTACACCCGACTCAATACTTCACGCTCATGGAGCAACGATCTCCTCACTCGCCTCTTGACCTAAAAAGAAAACGTCCATAACATATATCGAAGATAACATCACAAATTACAACTCAGACTCATCTGCTATGAGGTATATCCTTTCGGATGGATTTTGACTCAATTACGTTTACTTCGTCACTACTTCTAATAAGAATGTGCTCCTGGGAGTCTTACCCTTTACGCAGGAGACAGATCTCTCATTCCAATTTATTTTCAGAGTAATGATCGAAAAGGAATCATCAAGTTCTTCACGATTCATTCCGAGGTAACCACAAAGCCCTTATCTTCATTCCTATCATTGGTAGCAGTTTAGCGGTTGGGTCGACTTACCTAAGCAAAGCCCCATCAATCCTGCACCTGAAGTCAGATTCCATGGTCAGGAGAGAGTTGTTAATGCCTTATTAAAAGGCACAAACCTACCACCGCTTCTATTGTTTACTTATGAAAATACCCCAACCGCCCAACAATGAAAAACAGCGAATAGCCGCATTGCTCGCTCTGGGAATTCTGGATACACCTCAAGATCCCCAATTTGATGACCTGACTCGGCTAGCAGCGAATATTTGTCAAACACCCATTGCATTAGTAAGTTTGATTGATTCCAGCCGACAATGGTTTAAGGCAAAGGTGGGGGTTAATGTTTGCGAGACACCCCGTGATTGGGCTTTTTGTGCCCATGCCCTCCATGAAAATGATATTTTCATTGTTCCTCACACCCTTCACGATGATCGCTTCGTCGATAATCCATTAGTCACCTCAGAACCGCATATTCGATTTTACGCAGGAGCCCCCCTCCGTACAAAAGATGGACAAGTCTTGGGAACACTTTGTGTCATTGATCAACAGCCTAGAGAGCTTGAATCCGTTCAGTACGAATCATTACGAATGCTGGCGAAACAAGTCATCAGTCAAATAGAACGGCATCATTTTGAATATGCACAAAACAAACACATTCACACAGCAGAAAAAGCCGAAGAGAAATTCCGGCTAGTCATTGAAGCCGCCCCCAGTGGCATGATCATGATCGATGACCAGGGCACTATCGTCCTGGCCAATGCGATGATGTGTGAGCAATTTGGGTATATGCCTGACGCGCTCCTCGGCCAGTCGATTGAAACGCTGATCCCTGACCGCTTCCGCCCTCAGCACCCCGGCCATCGCACCACCTTCTTTGCTGCGCCCGAACCCCGCAGCATGGGTAG
>JAJDBM010000062.1 GCA_029261355.1 Nitrospirales bacterium
ACCGCTTGGTTGAAGAAGAGCATAAATCGAGGAGGACTCTCGCTCAAAGAGACGGCCAATTGATCTCATGGACTCGCCACGCTGCCAGCGCTCCCAAATATTTGCTCTTTGTTTAGCACTAAAATTGATGCGGGTTCGGTGTTTCATCGTCACACTCCATCTCTAAAGGGTAGGATAAAGTGTTGCGTTGATCAATTGAACTCACAGCCAAAAGCGGTCATTCAAATCACTTATATAGGTTCGGTCGCCAAAAATAGTTTCTAAAACAATGAGGGGGGTAGAGGTCCCCTTAAAATATCTTTCTGAAAAAATTCTGCAAGTATTCTATGAACGTTCCACGCTTATCTTGTCCATCTCCTTCATGCTGACTGATAGAATTGGCATCTGGATCGCTGATCATGCGAATGCGATTGCCCGTTGCAACATAAATTCTACCGATTTGGTCAACGGCGATTGCGGAGATTCCTCCCAAGCCCGCGGAGGTAGCTGGTCCTCCATCACCGGAAAGTTTATGTTCACCACTTCCGGCTACAGTCGTAATAATTCCTGTTTGGACGTCTACCCTTCGAATGCGAGGGCTATCAGAGATAAAGAGTATGCCAAATTGATCAACAGCAAGAGCATGGGGGATGGTCAATTGGGCTTCAGTTGCTAACCCACCATCTCCAGAAAAACCTCTTGTCCCATTTCCCGCGACAGTGGAAATACGGCCTGTGACAGCATCGATTCGCCGGACTCGGGCATTGCCAGCATCAGCAATATAGAGATTGCCTTCTTTATCGACTACGAGGCCATGGGGATGCGAAAGTTGAGCTTCTCGCCCAAATTGACCATCTCCACTGTAGCCTTTGGTCCCCGTACCAGCCACCGTGATAAAGTCACCCGTTGTGTGGTCGAATCGTTGCACCTGATGGCTATGTAAAAGAGCAAAGTAGAGAATTCCTTGCCTATTAATGGCAATACTTTGGGTAAAAGGACAGCGAGGAATGGTTCTGGCTCGCCAAATAAAATTACGAGATGAACGTCTGAAGCGTTTTATGGCCACGGTAGAGATGCGATTGGTCGTTGCATCGACTCGTCGAACTCGTCTGGGACAACTATTGTCTACGAAAAACAGGTTCCCATCGTTGTCCAAGACCACACTCTTAGGCTTGAAGAGGCGGGCAGCAGTCGCAAAAACACCGTCTTTGGTTGAACCTCCGGACTCGCTCCCAGCCACTGTGGAAATTTGGCCAGTGTTGGTATCAATTTTTCGGATGCGGTGGTTTCCCGTATCGGCAACAAACAGGTTCCCTTCATGATCAACTGCAAGATCTTTTGGATATCTGAACTGAGTCTCCGCCGCAGGACCGTTTTCGCCATAAAAACTAGCAAAGCCATTTCCGGCGATCCTTGTGATAAGTCCTGTCGAAAGGTCCACTCGTCGAATTCTAGTGCCTCCGGCGATATACAGACGCCCAGCACCATCTATGGCAACATCCCTGGCAGGCAAAAAACGAGTTTGGTGAAGATTACGGTTATCGATTGGCTCTTTAATATGAGGGCCGAGGACTGTAGTAATGATTCCAGTGACAGCATCGATTCGTCTTATACGGTTCTTGGCAGCATGAAAAATGTTTCCCTTATGATCTAAAGCCATGCCACCCTGCGATCCAAGTCCCGCAGAAATTGCTGGCCCGCCATCATTCAAGGGCACTACTTTTCCATGACCGGCAATGGTAGTAATGACGCCTGTCGTTACGTCAATCTTACGGATACGGCGGCTGTGGAGAATAAAGAGATTTCCCTGATGGTCCACCACTAAATCCCAGGGATAGGTCAGCTGCGCCTCGGTAGCCAGGCCGTCATCCCCGGCAAATCCAAATTCTCCATTACCCGCCACCGTGGTGATCGTGCCGGACATAACATCAACTCGCCGAACACGGTTATTCGAAAAATCGGCAATGAAAAGATTCCCGTCTTGATCGGTGGCAATGCGATGGACTGAGGCGAGTTGAGCCGCAGTGGCGGGTCCGCCATCTCCAGAAAACCCTTTTGTGCCATTACCGGCCACGGAAGTGATTTGCTTCGTAACAGCATCCACCCGTCGGACGCGCTTGTTTCCAGCATCGGCAATGAACACGTTTCCCATTTCATCCACGGCAATATCGCCAGGATTAAGCTGAGCATCAGTTGCCAGCCCCCCGTCTCCTGAAAATCCCTCGGATCCATTACCGGCAAAAATGCTGAAAATGCCGGTCTTCGCGTCCACTTTGGCAACAATGTGCATCTGGGATATCGAGAAAAAAAGATTGCCTGCTTTGTCGACAGTAACCGTCCCTGCATTTCCTATACTCACCTCTGTGGCGGGGATCTTATTAGGCACCCCTCCCCCTGCCAACGTCGTGATGATGGGTTCAGCTTGTATGCTCCCAATGAGAGCCAATGAGAAGACAATAATCTGGAAAAGGATTGGAAAGGCGTTCATCAATCTGACCAGGAAATTTCAGGGCATTCAGGTGAGCCCATGACAACTTAGGGGTTCAATCTTCCCTACACATTCAAGCTTCCAATGTAAAAGGGACATTTCGGTTATTGGTTTGCAAAATTCACATTTTTGACGGCCAAAACAAAGAACATGTTTGCCAGGCTTGATAATGAAAACCCTATCGGCATTAAGCAAGTCTAGGATAAGCAGAGCAGAGCTGCCGGTTTTGCCTGGGTCGTTTTCAAATTAAATTCTGATATCTCACAGAATAACCCGAGTTCTTGCCGCCTCAGAGAGAAAGGTATTGCACTCCCTCTGCTCCTGCCTGAGCAAGGGAGACGAGTGCTCTGGTATCTATCAACAACAATTTCTCAAAATTAGCCATGGCTCATTTCCTTTATCAAATTGCTGAATAACTCGGCTCCTCATATGTCCGCTTTGGGTCGGGAGCGGAAATTCGCATTTCCCCCAAATGACGATTCTCACACTCCAAAGCAGACATTCATAGACCACAGCGATTCAACTGAAAACGGCCACCAAAATCAGTCGTTCAGGTAGGCACAAATGATAGCGAAATTAGAATTTTCTTAGCCGTCAAATTGCCCAATAAAAATAATCGACACCGGTGTATTTGTGCCTGGATGCATCGGCTCCAATATTTCGTGGAGATTGAAGCTATTCTGTTTAAAAAGGAATTCCCAAGATTCAAGGGTTCTAAAATACCATGGCGCAGGATCAATAAATTGATCGCTGAACCCTAGCCATGACCCAGCTCTCCAGCCATCTGCATACTTGCTCTCTCCACATGCAATTATCGGATGGATGGTTTGAATGATGTACGATCCATTTCGAGTCAATAAGGTTGACACTTGTTCAAATAAGTGATTCACACACTCATGACCAAGAAGTGAGAAATTACAAACGACAACATCAAATTTTTCGCTGAACGTATTACTCGATATTTCTTCATAAGATATAGCTTTGAAACTTCCGCCCCCTGCGCTTTGTGCATACTCAATAAATTCAGGTATCGCATCAAGACCGAAAGAATGAATTCCAGAATCCACTAACTCCCTGACTAACCAACCTTCTCCACATCCGATATCAAGAACGGCTTTAGGTGTTTTCGAAAATATTGCGTTCAGAATTGCTTGATTGGTTACGAGTAATCTTTCCTCAATTTCACCTTCTCGAATAGCTGCTACCCAAGGCTGAACATTCTTCTTCCAAGACTTTATGATTTGTTGATCAGTGTATTTTCCCATCACTTTTACAACTTATTTTAACCAATCGAATGATTGCTTTGGGTCGGGAACCAACATGTCTGCATTCGGGTGCGGCCACTCAAGCATAGCTCACTTCATAATGTACTTGGACCAATTCGTTAGGGAAAGCTTTCGCCAAGGCTTTCTTCAGGCGAATGTCTTGTTTGGTCTTACCGAATAACGGAATCCCTTCCCCTAGTATGACAGGAATTTGCGTGAGCGACATGTCGGTAATCAATTTTAGATTCAAGAACGACTGTATGGTTTTTCCACCATCAACATAAGCATGCTGGTATCCCTCGCGTTCGAGAGTTTTTATCAGTTCTGGTACATCGCCAGAATACATCTCAACGTGATCTTTTATGTTGTCGGGAAGTTCAGTCAGCGTTTTACTGAGAACGATCACTCTCGCATCGCGGTACGGCCATTGTTCTGGAGACAGATTAAAACCGGAAATTGCTTCCATGCTACCGCGACCCATGATCATACAATCAATGGATTCAAGGAAATTATTAAAACCCATATCCGCATCATCACCCATATCTGCCTCTTGGTTGCCGTAGGTATGCAACCAGTCGACGCTGCCATCAGTTCTTGCAATAAATCCATCAACACTTGTCGCAATATACACTGAACATCTCATTATCTACTTCCTCTTGCCGAAAATATGAATAAAAACGGAATTTCAATGAATGTCCGCATTGAACCATAAATGGAGAGCCGATCGAACGTTTTGTGAAGACTCCGAGCACATAGCATCACCGGCTCCGGACCAAATGGCTACTCACGGCTTCCATGTTGTCTTACAATAAGGCCGTGCACTATGGACCAGTCGGTTACATTTTTGGCTTCATTACCACTCCAGCAACTACGCCATTTCCTTATTGACCCAACTGACTCTCTTCTCTATACCAATTCCGTCGTTGGTTGTCCTCCCTACAATCTAGCCCGTGGGACTTTGAATGACAAAAAAGTGTAAGTCATCCGACTCTAATCCATTTCTTTAAATTCCTTCCCCTTCAGGAGTGACATGCAGAACAATTCCTTCTTTTAAAAGTAACAATTCCATACTCGTTTTGATACAACGACGGCTCACCATCATGAATGTCTTTTCTGGCAGGTAGAGGTGAGCCAACCTCACGTTCTTATAACGCCGACTTCGGGCTTGGTTGTAAGCTGTGTTGTGACCGTATTCTTATCAACTCAAGATAGCAATTGATTGGGGCTCCTTAAAAAGAACGACCTTTCCTACTGTCTCCACTTGTTATTCTTAACTTGTTTTGTTAAACATTCGACACCCATTATCTTTGGGCAAGACAATTGCTTATTTTGCATGAAATATTTCCTTGCGATGACTACCAGCCATAGGCCGGTATGGTGGGCGTCTCGAAGGGTCTCTAACCTTCTGAGGTCGTTCCATGTCGTCGCCAAACAACACAGAGCAGGAATCATTCGACGAGCTATTACTCGCAATTATTAACAAGCTCGAAAAACAGGACTTCGACTTCCCACCCCTTCCACATATCGCTAGTCGTGTCCTTGCCCTGACCACAGGTCCCGACGCCAATGCGTCACAACTCATTTGGCTGATTCAACAAGATCCCGCTCTTACCGCCAAAATCTTTCAAACGTCTAGTTCGGCTGCCTGTGGAGCCAATCGAAAAATTGAGTCTCTTTCTCAAGCTGTCGCGTGGCTCGGGCTTAATACCGTGGCTGGAACCGCGTATGCGTTGTCGGTTCAATCGGGCGTGTTTGATGTGCGTGGGTACGAACAAGAAATCCACGAATTATGGACGCACGCCTTGGCAACAGGATTCTACGGCAGAGCCATTGCTGTCCAGATTGGGAAAAATGAAGACTCGGCGTTCCTCTGTGGATTGTTGCATGAGATCGGGAAGCTACTTATCGTGCATACAGTCAATCAATCTCAAAGGAATGCCCCCGTCCGCATTCCATGGACGGCGATGCTCACCCTATTCAAAGAGTCGTCAAAGGAAGTAGGCCGACAACTGGCGATTGCATGGGAATTTCCTGACCCCGTAAAGGAAGCCATCCATCTCTATGAAAATCATGCATACTATAAAGCAAGTTCTCCCAAAAACAGTACCGTTATCACTAATTTAGCGCATCACTTTGCGACCCATTTTGTTGATCCAGAAACCATGTCCGAGGACGCACTTCGAGCGTTGTTGGTCGTCCCAGTGCTCCAGCTCACAGACGAGGCGATGGACGACTTGCTAGGCCTCCATGACACAATTCTGGCACAGATCGAGACAATGCTCATCTGAACATCACGTGAATATGACTGTTGCCATTCAAGGGTGAAGTTTATGACATTAGACGATGCCATTCGGTTGCAAGAATTATGGAAAGCGAAGCATAACCAGACCATCTGCAAGCACACGCAAATATTTGAATTCTTGAGGTCCGAAGATGGCCGTAAAGCGGGTTCACTTATCTGTCTAGTCTGTGGTGAAGTGTATACAGACTCTCAGAAGTAAGATACCCTGACTAACCACCCCCACCCTTTTTTCCAACCAGGCTTTTCAAACCACTAAACAGATTGATAGATGTCTGAGACATTTAGAATTGGTGTAATCGCCTTAGCATGCATGATCCCATCCTCCAGCAAGCGTACATAATATTTACACTCACATCATAAACTACAGAGCGACTTTATTCGATAACGAGATTAGAAAGCTTCTTGATCAATTGAAGAGGAACGCATTCCTAGGAAGAGAGGAAAATGAATTGGACTTACTATTGAGAAAAGCTGCGAACAATAAAGAAAAAATCCCTAGCATTCTTCTAGACAGAAGAACACGAGATAGAAAACAAGGAAAATGCCTAAGGGAAATGAGGCCTCAATTCTTCCATGGATGAGACCGAGCAACCCCCTTCTATTGAATATTTTTCACTATTGATGCCGACGTGCACGTCGTCAAGCGATTCAGCTTGATGTTACCGCCTCCCCACCTCGCTCAAGGACCGTCTCTTTGCCTTCACCACCAAACAACGTTGCGAAAAATCCGATGATGATCCCTACGATAGCTCCCTCCAGCACAAACCAAAATAGCGAGGACAATACCCCGTTCGGGCCGAAGCTATTTACCATGATGGCCTTCATATCGCTATAGGCGAAGAACGTCAGTACAAAATTCATCCATGCGCCAATCACAGTGGAACGAAACCACCATGGCATTGGTATCTTTAAGATGGGATGCCAAGTGAAGACTCCGAATACGCCAATGACGGCGCCAACGGTTGTGTACCAGAGCAAAATACCCCACCGAAACAACCAACTGGCATCAGGTAGGAAGAATGGCAAAGAAACAAAACCGAGAAGTCCGACTATACAGCCAATGCCTTTGCCGATTGCAATTCGAGTCATTAGTGATGGATTACCAAACATGGGACATTCTCCTTTCGCCGCCTTTTCCACTCCGCTTCTCCGTAACCCATTCATGAACAGAAATCACCATTGTAGCGGAGCAAAATTTCGTCAGTGACGTAACCAACCATTCCTCTGATCTTTCCACTATTCAATGACATTCCTCTGGACAGAAGAACAGGAGATAAAGCACGATACCCAAGCCGAGAATCAACGACCCCCACAGCATCCAACGATTGATCTGACCGAACCCTTTTCTGCTTTCCATCTTGTCTTCTTGGTACATACCTTCACCTCACAAGAAGTACTGAGCAATGGGTATGATGAACAACGGAATGCGAGACGCTTCCCAAGAAAAAACGACTGAGACCAGATCGACTATGTGTTCGCATCACAATCAGATCTGGCTTGTCTTCCTTCACCTTCTCTGCAATGTTCAAAGATGGAGCCCCCATGATCGCTACCCCTTTGGCTTCATGGCCTAAGCTCCGTAACTTCGAAGCCACATCTTCGGTGAACGACTCACCATGTGTAATGATTTCTTTACGAAAATCTTCCGGAATCATCGCACCCACGGGCCATACGGGCTGTGCAAACGGTACGACATGCATCACGGTAATGTGAACGGGATCGCGAAATGGTTTTGTTTCGAAAAACTCCACCATCGCTTCACCATCGTCTTGATGTGCCAGGGGAATAAGAATACGTTGAATATTCCTCAATCCCTCTTTAACAATAAGCGTCGAGCAGGGTGCATGGGTCATGACCCGATGGGAGACACTACCAAACATATGTTCTTTAATTGTTCCAAGTCCCCTCGCTCCGAGCACGATAAGATTTGACTGTCGTTCTTCGGCCATACCGATAATGATTTCCGCAGGATCCCCAAGCTGTAAGACCTTTTTTACTGGACCGCAATATGGAGGTAAAAGTGAGACGACCCGTTCTAAGAGTTGCGTCCCTTCCTCTCTCATCGCGACCTCGACTTGCATCGCTAAATCTGTCGCTATACCTGCTCCAATCGTTGGATAGGACAAGCCTGGAACATTAACGACGGTCAGTACTGTCACTTCATCTGCATGAGCTAATCCGCTCAGTCCTCGTGCCGCTTCATAGGATTGTTCTGAACCGTCTACTGCGAGAATAATTTTCATTACAATCTCTCCAATTTGGTTCGTAGGATACGAACACGAATCTGAAAAACATTAATTAATCATTAAAAGAACCGTATGGAATCTTCTCACTCATTTACAGAGCCAATGCTCGTAATATTGGTAAACGCAAGAGCTATGCCGATTGAAAGAAGCTGACATGGGCTGAGAATTGTGAATCAGGAAAAGTAAATTGAAGAGGAAAGCTATATTTGAGAATGTAAGTCGACCATCAATTGAGGAAAAATGCAACGCGACGAGAAGCGAAAGGTGGGGCAAAAGTCATCAGCAACACGGCCATAATAAATGAAGCTTTTTCTTTAGGTTGATACCGTGATCGTCGGTGGTTCATTTAAACGAAGTAGTTCCTGAAGACTTTCTCCTGACATCACCTCATCAGCTAAGAGTTGTTCCGCCCCTTGAATGAGCACAGGTTTAACCTGCCTGAGTAAGGATTGGACACGGGCTTGTTGACTATCGATAAGACGTCGTACCTCTTGATCAATTTCTCTTGCTGTTTCTTCGGAGTATGTGTCTCTTGGTGCATGGTCATTGGGAGTCAGAAACGTAGAAGGTCCAGAGGGGTCTAGGGCCACGGTCCCCAACTTTTCGCTCATCCCGTAATTTTTAATCATTCGCTTGGCAATGTTCGTGGCTTTTTGAAGATCATCCGAAGCCCCAGTCGACGCTTCACCGAAAATGAGTTCCTCTGCCACACGACCACCCAACAGAATAGCGATCTTACTTTCTAATTCCGATTCAGTGAGCAAATATCGGTCTTCAGTAGGCAGTTGCATGGTATACCCTAAGGCGGCGATGCCTCGTGGAATAATCGAAATTTTTTGAATAGGATCGGAACCTGGAATCATCATGGCCACCAGTGCATGACCCACTTCATGATGAGCCACCCGGGTTCGTTCTTCCTTATTGAGCACACGACTCTTTTTCTCCAGTCCGGCCACCACTCGTTCGACGGCTTCTTCTAAATCTGCCTGTCCCACGGTTTCTCGATTCCGTCGAACAGCCAATAAAGCCCCTTCGTTTATCACATTGGCAAGATCAGCTCCCACCATACCTGGAGTCATGGCGGCAATCTTTTCAAGTGTCACGTCATCTGCAAGTTTCACGACTTTGACATGAATCTCAAGAATCGCCTTTCGTCCTGATCGATCAGGACGATCGACTAAAACCTGACGGTCAAATCGTCCTGCCCGCAATAAGGCCTGATCGAGAATCTCAGGACGATTGGTCGCTGCGAGAATAATCACGCCGACGCGCGGATCAAACCCATCCATTTCGACCAATAATTGATTCAATGTTTGCTCTCGTTCTTCATGGACCATAGGACCACTCCCTCTGGCCTTTCCGAGCGCATCAAGCTCATCGATAAAAATAATACATGGGGCCTTTCCTTTTGCCTTTTCAAACAAATCTCGCACTCGTGCGGCTCCTACTCCGACAAACATTTCCACAAACTCTGAACCACTAATTGAAAAAAATGGCACGGCCGCTTCACCGGCAATCGCTCGTGCCAATAAAGTCTTCCCTGTGCCAGGAGGTCCAACCAACAACACCCCTTTTGGTATCCGACCACCAATACGCGTAAATTTTTCTGGCGTTTGGAGAAATTCAATCACCTCCAACAGTTCATCCTTCGCCTCATCCACGCCGGCCACATCTTTCATACCGACAGGAATATCTTTTTCCATATAGACCTTCGCCTTGGATTGTCCGATTCGCATGAAACTGCCACCAGCTCCTTGGCCGACCTTTCGAAGGATAAAAAACCAAATGGCTCCAAAGATCAAAATCGGAATGACCCATGAGGCGACATCTTTCCACAAGGTACTGACAATCACTCCTGAAAATTCGACATTCTTTTCTTCCAAGAGTCTAACGAGATCAGGATCATCAACACGAATCGTCTTAAACCACTTTTCCTTCAATCCATCTTCTTGAACATTTGGCTTGAGTTTTCCATTAATAAGCGTATCGGTAATCGCCACCTCAGCCACTTTATCTTCAAGGACCCAGACCTTGAACTGACTATACGGCACTTCATCGAGATGCTGTGAGGCCAAATAGATCTCCTGCAGCAGAATAATCCCCCAAAACGCAATAATGAAATACCATATGGAGAACCCAAATTTTTTGTCCATGCCTTCACTCCTCTGTTGAATAACTCATCACTCATCATTGTATCGCCTTATAGATCTCTCTGGCGACTCATATCGTTGAAAGGAGCGAACCCAACTCCTTGATGTGAAAGATGAGGCATTGAGACTGTCTTGTGTCATTGGATCATCCATGCCAACGATTAAATACATTTTGTTGAGTGCCCTCGGTGAGAATCTCATTATCGCACCACAAGTACCGAACACGAAGAGTTGCGTGCCACTTTATGAGCCACACTTCCCAAGAGGAAACGCCTCAGACCCGTGAGTCCTCGAGATCCCACGACCACAAGATCCGCTCGGGTTCGTGTGATCTCGTTGAGAATTTCATCGGCAGCATGCCCCTCCGTCACCTTCGCTTCGATACACCATTTTCTTCGACCAAAGGCGCGCCGCGTTTCTTGGAGAATTTGCTCTCCCACTCGCTCCCCTGTTTGTTTCATAGCCGCAGTGACTTGTGTTGCCCTCAAATGACCCGTGAAGCCTCCTGCCATGCGTGGGAGAGAATCGGGCGGTTCAAAGACATGAAGAATATTTAAATGTGTCGATTTTGGAAGATGCAAGTTCTTGAGTAGCTTGACAGCCCTTTGGGAATCTTGAGATCCATCTGTCGCGAAAAGAATTCGCATATTTGGTGCCTTACGACGAGTCCAACGAGGCTCGCCTCGCACGACGAGAACCGAACATGGTGCATCACTCAGTATCCATTCGCTGACGCTCCCGAGGAGAAATCGTTGTATCCCTGATAGTCCCTTCGCACCCACAACGACCAAATCAATCTGATGTTGATCAATCGCCGCGAGAATCTCAGCCCCAGGGAGGCCTTCAACAACATCGGATCGAACCTCTAACCTCGGCCTTGATAATGAATCTGCCAGACGATCAATGAACCGACGAGCTTTCGTTGTTGCCTGTTCCCGGGCAGTGGCAACCTTGTCACAAAACACACGAGCGTTATCAAAGGTCGACCACTCTGGCCATTGCTTTAGTTCGACGACATCCAGGAGATGCACGACCGAACTTGCTGGAAAGTAAAGCTCTTGTACCCAATGGGCCGCGGCTAAAGAATTCCTTGACTGATCAGCCGCAAGTAATATCTTCATTGGCTTCCTCCTTCCCAGGGTTAACTTCCATCTCATTGTTGTTGTCAAATGTAAAAGCCATATCCTGAAATAGAACAATATTAATTTCAGTCAAATTTCCAATATTCATAAAGAGGTCCTCATCTCTTACTTCGCCATTTTTGAATATCCAGTCGATGGCCGTAACCCTCAACCACATGTCTACAGACGATCACCGTATCGCCCGTAAAACCACTTCATGAGAAAGGGGGGCAAGAGTGTGGTGAGTGCGATCACCATCACCATTCCTGCATAAATCTCATTACTGAATATTTTGCTCACTCTTCCTAACTCCGCGAAAATGAGACCAACTTCACCACGAGGTATCATGGCCAGAGCAATCACTCCCCGAACAGCCCATGGTTCTTTTATCAGAAAAGCACCCACGAGCTTACCTGCAATAGCTGCTGCCAGCAGGGTTAACGAAAATCCCCAAATAAAGGTCGAATCCCAATTAATCTGACGCAAGTTAAGAGAAAGACCCACAAACACGAAAAATATCGGCGTAAATAATTGAACAATAGGCTTCATTTGATCCTCGACCCGGTGCGCGAAACACTCATCTGAGTGCAAGGCAATCCCTAATGGCAGAAAGAAGCGTCTCGAAAGAGCGAGACCAGCAGCAAAGCCACCGAGTAACTCCGGTGCCCCTAAGGCATGGGCCAACCAAGCGAAGAAGAGCACTAACGTAACAATGGTTGTCGGGAGCAGCCCTGGGATCTCACTGACTGCATCGAACCGCTTAATGATCAATGAAATTAACTTCGCAGCTACGGGTGCTAGAACAAAAAATGCACCCACAAACACCAGCACTTTGCTAGCATTGAGCAAGCTCACCCCTCCACCGATGGAGAACTCATAGAGTAGCGCTAACAGCATCACGCCCAGAATGTCGTCTAATACGGCTGCGCCCAATACAATCTGCCCCTCTGGAGCCTGCTGACGTTTGAGATCAGACAATACACGCACGGTGATACCGATACTGGTAGCGGTAAGCGTGCCGCCGATGAAGAGTGACACCAGTGGCGAGAGGTTGAATACCCAATAACCCAACGAAAATCCAGAGACCAAGGGCAAGATAAAGCCCGCGATCGCCACCACGAAAGATTTCAGTCCGGTACGTACCAGGCGTTTAACGTCGGTTTCTAACCCAACCTCAAACAACAGCAAGATAATGCCGATCTCGGCCATTAATTTGATCGCCTCAACCGGTTCGATCCAGTCCAACAGGCTAGGGCCCAAGACCACTCCAGCGAATAGCTCACCAATCACTGAAGGTGCCTGCAAACGTGTCGCCAGTTCGGCGAAGACCCGCGCCGTCAGGAGAATGATCAACAGGTACAGAAAAAAATCATGGGATTCCATCAAATATTCACCACGGTATCACCTCACAGAAATTTGATAGGCCCTACCTACAAAAAAGGTGAAACACTCCGGACACGTTTTTCCTTGAACGACATCCCCAAGATATCCAAACGAGCTTGCCAGCAAATAAAGCGCTTGAAACAGATTGGCTGTCGCTAAAGAATTTTGCGATTGATCGGCCGCAAGTAAAATTCCCACAGGCTTCTCCTCTCCAGACTGTCAGTTCCCATCACTATATGGTTCCTCTTTTGGAAGTATGAGAGCACTCGGCTGAACCAGACAGCGTTCGCCTGATCCATTTTTCCACCTCAACAATGACATAGCTGGCGACACCCACCCCTACAATTGGTATCCAAGTTTCCAAATTAAGTGGCGTCGTGTGAAACAAGAAATTCATTGCAGGGGCATACGTGAACAACAATTGCAACACAATCGTCGTAAGCACTCCCCATGTGACCCACGGATTACTAAATACGCCAAGCTGAAACATGGAATGTTCCAAGGAACGACAATTAAAAAGATAGAACAACTCGACCATCACAAAGACGTTGACGGCCACGGTCCTGGCTTCTTCTAAGGTGCCGCCTGAACTCTGCACCCAAAGAAATAAACCAAACGCACCTGTAAGGAGGAGCGTCCCAACAAGAAGAATTCGCCATACCAGCTCGCCGGTCAGTAATGGCCGACTGGGATCCCGCGGAAAACGCTCCATAATCCGTGCTTCCTTGGGCTCAAAGGCTAGCATGAGTCCTAACGCCACGGCTGTGGTCATGTTGATCCAGAGAATCTGTACTGGCAAAATCGGCAGGGCCAATCCAGCACCAATAGCCATTAGGATCACTAGCCCTTCACCCATATTGGTCGGCAGGGTCCACACAATAAACTTCGTAAGATTGTCAAAGACCCCACGTCCTTCTTCAACGGCTGCTTCAATCGAGGCGAAGTTATCATTGGTGAGAATCATATCTGCAGCCTCTTTAGCCACCTCCGTCCCCCCTCGACCCATAGCCACACCAATATCGGCTTGTTTGAGCGCAGGTGCATCATTGACCCCATCCCCGGTCATCGCGACAACGTGTCCACATGCCTGTAAGGCTTCAACCAGTCGAAGTTTTTGCTCTGGCACCACTCGCGCAAATACCATGGTCTCGTTCGCACACTCCTCCATTTGCTTCACTGAGCACGTTCCCAACTCAATCCCTGTCATGACTCTTAACTCCCCTGTATCTGAGACGGTTGTTGTCCCAAGTCCAATCTGCTGGGCAATGGCCTTTGCCGTTAAGGCATGATCACCAGTAATCATTTTGACCGTAATTCCAGCACGCTGACAGTTTGCCACGGCACTGATTGCCTCGGAACGAGGCGGGTCCATCATGCCTTGAAGACCAAGCCATATCAGTTCGGAAACATGCTGCTCCATATCAACCTTGTTCGTCTCTAACGAAACGAGCCCCTGTGCAAACCCTAAAACGCGAAGGCCGCGCTCAGCGAGTGTATGAGCGGAGCGATTGATCCTGTCAGGATTACAAGGCCGTATCCTTCCATCTGCACCTCTTTCTTGGGTGCACAAACTCAACACCTTTTCTAGCGCCCCTTTGATGTAGACGACCTTCGAGGTGTCATCCATCATCTGATGAAGGGTCGCCATATACTGCCGTTGGGATTCAAAGGGAGTAACATCGACACGGGGAGTCTGTTGTGAGGCTTGCTTCCAATCAAGCCCAGCCTTCTTAGCCGCCACTTGTAATGCGCCTTCCGTGGGGTCACCCACGATCATCCACCGATGATCGCGCTCAAATAATTGGGTGTCATTGCAGAGCATCCCGGCTACAAGACACTCACGAAGTGCCGGTGCGTGTTCTAAATCGATCGCCTTCCCGTCCCGCTCAATCGTACCTACCGGTTCATACCCAGTCCCACTTACCGAATATTCTTGGCCTCCGGCGACGATGGCCTGAACAGTCATCTGATTTTCGGTTAAGGTGCCAGTTTTATCTGAACAGATAACCGTTGTACTGCCCAAGGTTTCCACGGCGGAGAGCTTGCGTATAATGACATGACGTCTGGCCATACGATTGACGCCGATGGCCAACGTAATGGTCACGGCAGCGGGAAGCCCTTCTGGAATGGCGCCCACTGCTAAGGCCACTGCAGCTATGAACATTTCGACCGCAGGCTGCCCTCGCCACATCCCAACACCAAACGTGATAGCCGCTAAAGCAAGAATCACGACCGTCAGAATTTGACTAAAGCATGCAATCTTTTTCGTCAGCGGGGTTGCGATATCGGCAGCACTGCCGATGAGCTGATGAATACGGCCAATTTCAGTTTCGGCTCCCGTGCCTACTGCGACGCCAATTCCTTGACCATAGGTCACAAGCGTGCCGGAGTAAGCCAAGTTGCGACGATCCGCCAGAGCGGTGTCAGGAGGTAACAATAATTCTTCTTTCACGACAGGGACGGATTCCCCGGTTAAGGCTGATTCATCAATTTGCAATTCGCTGATAGAAATCAGACGAAGATCAGCTGGAATCTTGTCGCCGGACTGTACAAGGACAACATCGCCAGGGACGACGCTCGACGAAGAGATTTGATGCTTTTCTCCTTCGCGCAAAACCGTCGCTTCTGTTTTAACCATCGACATCAAAGCTTCTAATGCTCGCTCTGCGCGGGACTCCTGAATGAATCCAACAATGGCATTCACCAACACAACCCCGAAAATGACACTCGCGTCTACCCATTCACCCAAAAGGGCGGTAATGAGTGTCGCTGCCAAGAGGATGTAGATCAGAGGATGGTGAAATTGCAGTAAAAACCTGATAAACGGACCATGCCGACGAATCAGAGGAAGTACATTCGGTCCAAACTGCTGAAGCCGTTGCGTCGCATCATCATGAGTGAGGCCACGAGACGCATTCGTCTCCAATAGCAAGAGCACTTTATGAACAGGTAGTTGATACGTGTCGTGAATTACCTGGCCGTTCATCATATCTTTTTTTTCAAAATCGGCTAATTCCAACTATGCCTTTTTTTAAATGTTCAGCTCATCTTTTATTGAATATGAATTCAAAAAAAATGCTAAACCGTCGACAACTTTTAAAATGCGGCATTCTGCTACACAACAACATTTCCGATTCGTAGCAATTTCCCCCAATAACTTTCTCGATCAATGTACTCGAGTGGAACCGATACAACAGGAATACCTCCTACCCAAATTTGGCTCTACTCTTGCTCTTCTTTCGCAAATGAAGAGAAAGATAAGAATCATGGATATCCTCAGATTACCGGGTGTGCAAATTTCATAAAAGCTTTCATTGTGCATGAACTCTGCCAAGAACCTCTGAGGTTAGCCAGACCAGGAAAGTTCCTTTGTGCTTTATGAGAATCCTTGTGATTAACAGCGGCAGTTCTTCGATAAGGTTCCGCATCATGGACGTATCATCTAGTCCGACGACGCGAAGACAGGAAGCGCCCGAATCGTTAGTACAGGGTACGTTAAAGGGAATTGGAAAAGAGACTTCATTGAAAATATCTCAAAGAGAGACGTCTCTATGTCAATCACAATGCCAAACCGACAATCATGAACAGGCTTTCAGATGGATGTTTGATTCTCTTAGAAGGCTTTGTAAATCTGGCACCATCACGTCAGACCTCATCGCAATTGAGGCCGTTGGCCACCGCGTCGTTCATGGGGGCGATCGTTTTGCCAACTCGACAATTATTGATGGAAGTGTTCTCAGGGAAATCGAACAGCTAAATGAACTGGCCCCCTTACATAACCCCGCTTGCCTTGCTGGAATCTATGATGCGCGGAAATTTGTGGGTGACTCTATCCCGATGGTTGCGGTGTTTGATACCACGTTCCATCACACACTCCCTGCCTATGCAAGAACATATGCGATTCCACACGAACTGGCCGAACGCAACAACATTAGAAAATATGGATTTCACGGAATCGCACATGCGTCATTGGCCAAGAGCTATGCACACCACACCAACACCAGATTGGATGAGCAACGTCTCATTACCTTGCAATTAGGTAATGGCTGTTCGATGACAGCCATTGCATTTGGTAAATCCATTGATACGTCGATGGGGTTTACCCCAAGCGAAGGACTCATGATGGGAACCCGCTCTGGAGATCTTGATTCTTCCATTATCAGCTACTTAGTAAAAAAGGAACAGGTCTCGGTGATGGGCGTTCAAAGCTGGCTCAATGAACATTCGGGGCTCTTAGGTGTCTCAGGACAAACCAATGACATGCGCCAACTCCTTCATGCCGCAACCCAGCAAAACGAGACACGCGCAAAGCTTGCTATCGATATGTTTTGTTATCGAATTCGAAAATACTTCGGTGCCTACCTGGCAATCTTAGGGGGAACTGATGCCATGGTATTTGGTGGAGGCATTGGTGAAGGATCACCTGATATTCGCGCACTCATCTGTCATGAAATGAAATGGTGCGGGGTCCAACTAAACGAAGAACGCAATCAAGCCGCTGTAGGATTAAAGCCAGGAGCGGTCAACAAGATTAGTTCAGATAATGCTGCGATTGCGACCTATGTCATCGGGACTGACGAGGAATCCTGGATTGCGATTGAAACGGCTCGATGCCTAAGCACACATTCTCCCGAAGAAAGGAAGAAAGTATGAAAAAACACATATTCATAATTTTCGCTCTCATGCTCCTCTTTTTTGGACTTATCCAACTTATTCCTATCACGCAGAGTAATCCTGCTGTCGTCAAAGAAGTGGAGGCACCACCTCAGATTCACGCTCTCCTCAAGCGAGCCTGTTATGACTGCCATTCTCATGAAACCGTGTGGCCTTGGTACAGCCACATCGCTCCTGTGTCATGGCTGCTTGCCTGGGATGTCCATGAAGGTCGGGAGGAATTGAATTTCTCTATGTGGAACCAGTACACCGGTAAGAAAAAAGAAAAGAAGCTGAAAGAAATTGCAGAAGAAATCGAGGAAGGAGAAATGCCTCCATGGTTTTATCTTCCACTTCATCCTGAAGCCCAGCTCTCCTCTCACGACGAGCAACAACTTCGCGAGTGGGCCTTAGAGGGATTACCCCAACATACCCTCTCTGATGATCATGACTAGGACCAAACATATTTCTACTCCTGAGATTTTTAAAGGCGATGACTCACCCTGTACTTCGCAAGTCATTCACCTCTTAACCCATCAAGGTGAACGAGGGACCTTTGGTCGTGCCAGGAGAGAACCTATCCGTAAAGATGTACTCATGCCGTGTCTCGTATAAGACGAATTGTGGAACATTCAAGAACTCACTCATGCATAATTGACTATGACGGCATTAAGGAGATTTCAATGGCTGGCACATTAACTGATCAGGAACTTCAGACGATCGATGCCTATTGGCGCGCGGCGAATTATTTGTCCGTTGGGCAGATTTATCTTCTTGATAATCCGCTACTCAAAGATCCTCTGACTCTGGCACACATTAAACCACGGTTACTCGGCCATTGGGGAACCACTCCTGGGTTAAATTTCATGTACGTTCATCTCAATAGACTCATCAAAAACCATGATCTCAACATGATGTATATCGCTGGGCCAGGTCATGGCGGACCAGGCCTGGTCGCCAACACCTACCTAGAAGGGACGTACAGCGAAGTCTATCCCAACATTTCCCAAGACACTGATGGCTTGAAAAAACTGTTTAAGCAGTTCTCGTTTCCCGGAGGTATTCCCAGTCATGTCGCTCCTGAGACGCCTGGATCTATTCATGAAGGGGGCGAACTGGGATACGCCCTGTCACATGCCTATGGTGCGGTGTTTGATAATCCTGATCTTATTGTAGCCTGTGTTGTCGGCGATGGAGAAGCCGAAACAGGACCAATGGCGACGGCGTGGCATTCGAATAAGTTCCTTAATCCCGCGAATGACGGAACTGTACTCCCAATCCTCCATCTGAATGGCTATAAGATTGCCAACCCAACAGTATTGGCTAGAATCAGCCATCAGGAACTTGAAAGTTTGTTCATAGGCTACGGCTACAAACCTTACTTTGTAGAAGGAGCGGAACCATCCGAGATGCATCAGTTGATGGCCGCAACACTCGATTCCATCCATGCCGACATACAAACAATCCAACATGACGCCCGTCTGAAAAAAATGACAAAACGCCCACAATGGCCCATGATTGTGCTTCGAACTCCTAAAGGATGGACGGGGCCGAAGGAAGTCGACGGAAAAAAGACAGAAGGAACCTGGCGTGCTCACCAAGTCCCTCTTTCAGAAATGACTACAAAAAAACACCATGTGAAACTCCTCGAAAATTGGATGAAGAGCTATAAACCACAGGATTTGTTCGACAACAATGGAAAGCTGATTCAGGAATTATGTAATCTCACGCCTCGAGGCACACGTCGCATGGGAGCCAATCCCCATGCAAATGGCGGCTTGCTACTGAAAAACCTCAAGATGCCAAACTTTCGAGATTATGCCGTCAACGTCAGCAATCCCGGTACGACGCTTGGTGAATCAACTCGCGTGATGGGAGAATTTTTACGCGACGTGATGAAACGAAACTTGGACAGTCGAAACTTCCGAGTATTTGGTCCAGATGAAACGGCATCAAACCGATTAGGAGCACTCTTTGATGTGACCAATCGTACGTGGATGGCAGAAGGCACGTCAGATGACGACCATCTCGCACCCGATGGTCGAGTCGTGGAAATGCTCAGCGAACACAACTGCCAAGGTTGGTTAGAAGGCTATCTCTTGACCGGTCGTCATGGCCTCTTTTCCTGCTACGAAGCCTTTATTCATATCATTGCGTCAATGTTCAATCAGCATGCCAAATGGCTCAAGATTACTCAGAATGAAATTCCCTGGCGAGCCTCGATTGCATCCTTGAACTACCTCTTAACTTCTCACGTCTGGAGGCAGGACCACAACGGCTTTTCTCATCAAGATCCAGGATTTATCGATCATGTCGTGAATAAAAAAGCTGAAGTGATTCGTGTCTATCTTCCGCCAGACGCGAATAGTCTGCTCTTTGTGACCGACCATTGTCTCAAGAGTCGAAACCTCGTCAACGTAATCGTGGCAGGGAAACAACCTGGATTGCAGTACATGGATATGGAGACCGCGATTAAACACTGCACTGCCGGCATCGGAATTTGGGAATGGGCCAGTAACGATAAAGGTCACGAACCTGATGTAGTCATGGCCTGTTGTGGAGACATACCGACGCTCGAAACACTTGCCGCCGTTGACCTACTTCGTCAGTACGTCCCGACGTTAAAGGTCCGAGTGGTCAACATTGTCAATCTCATGAAGCTTCAACAACGGAGCGAACATCCTCACGGATTGTCAGATAAAGAATTTGACACCCTCTTTACAACAAATAAGCCGATCATCTTTGCGTTCCATGGATATCCCTGGTTGATTCATCGTCTCACCTATCGAAGAACCAACCACCACAATCTTCATGTCCGTGGGTATAAAGAAGAGGGAACGACTACCACGCCATTTGATATGACGGTACGAAATGATCTCGATCGCTTTCATCTCGTAGCTGATGTCATCGATCGGGTTCCGCAACTTGACTATCTAGCTGCCTATGCTAAGCAGGACATCAGAGACAAACTCATCGAGCACCAAGAGTACATCATAGAACATGGTGAAGACATCCCAGCCATCCGTGAGTGGAAATGGGGGCAACACCAGAAGGGTCGGGAACGAATGAGCTCTACATAGGCAGAGCCATTCAAGGCGAATGCCCCGCTATGGAAATCGTACTCTAGAGTTTGAGCGTATAAAGGAAAAAAATTGGCCTCAGTACATAAAACGCCTTTTCGAAAAAGCCCATCGCTACTCAAGCATGTGGCCGGAATAGAAAAACAGTTTCTCAAAGGGAAACGGGACCGTTCCGCAGATATGGAAAGCGCGATTCGAGTCTTTCTTGAACTTCTTCGAGGCTTTGAATCACTTGATGTCAATCAACCCTGTGTTACGGTGTTTGGATCAGCACGGTTTAAATCCCAGCACCGGTATTATCAAATGGCCCGGGAACTCGGAGGTGAGTTAGCAAAGGCCGGATTCGGTGTCATAACCGGCGGTGGCCCAGGGATAATGGAGGCTGCCAACCGAGGAGCTCAAGAGGCAGGCGGCCTCAGTATCGGCTGCAATATTGAACTACCCAAGGAACAGAAGCCCAATCCCTATCTAGATAGATTTGTAGAGTTCGACCATTTTTTTGTCCGCAAAGTCATGCTGGTAAAATACTCCAGAGCATTTGTATTGATGCCAGGAGGGTTTGGCACGCTAGATGAAATCTTTGAGGCTGCCACACTCATGCAAACCGGCAAGATAGAACAATTCCCTATCGTCGCCATGGGCACATCTTTTTGGAAACACCTACAAGGGTTTATCCAAAAGTCTCTGATTAAAGAGGCCACCATTAGCAAGGAAGATTTAGCACTGTGGGATATAACTGATTCATCAAAAGAAGTGATCAAACTTATTCAAGTCGGATTAAACACATCGGAGAATGTTCGGAAACGTCGAATGCGATAATCTAGCCCCACCTCGGGCATCACAAGCTATTCTTTCTAGACAGGTTCGAGACCAACGTAGATTCAGGCAAGAACGTTCGCTCGAATGTGTATAGTCGATGGTGCCGCGAACAGAAGCAAGAGAGGGTCAATAATCTTTCATGACCAGGTCCTTCTCCGTGATAAGGAGTTGATCCTGCTCAAAACGGGTGTGAGCCGACGTCAAGCGCAAATGAAATTGCTTAAAATGCGGCGATCTTCTTTACCAAAGACATGCTGCACGGAATGGCATGATGCCACATTGCAGCAAGTGGATTCCAATCAAAATGCTGTGTCGATGGCTTCAAGCTAGGCCCTATCGACGACTAAACCAATCAGCATCGTCCCTGTATTTGAAGGAGTAAAGAATAAGCATAAATCTGAACGACTCGCCCAGGGTTCAACGTCGAACCTCAAAAATTGCTGCGGGCTCCGTACTGGGATCGAGGCGAATAATATATTCTGCCCCCATGACATCATGGCTGTAACCTTGAATCAATTCACGCAACTGATAGGTCTCCTGTTCACCAATTCCCATATCTTCGAGAGGAATAGTCAAGCGTGCTTCCTGAATAGCATAGGGATCCAAATTGACCGCCATGAGTAGGATCTTTGATTTATCAGCCGTCATTTTTCCATAGAAGAGAATATGGTCGTTATCGGAGAGGTAGAATTCTAAATTGGTGAATGTATAAAACACGGGTTGTTCCCGTCGAATGTGATTGATCTTCGTAATATATTCTCTTATGTTTCCTGGTCGATCCCAATCCCAATGTCGAATTTCATATTTCTCCGAATCTTGATAATCCTCCGTTCCCGAAATGGCCCGATTCTCACATAACTCATAACTATTATAGATGCCGTAAGTCGGAGACAGCGTGGCAGCCAACGCAAACCGCAATTTAAATGCTGGACGTCCTGCTTGCTGAAGAATTTCTGGCAAAATATCTGGAGTGTTAGTGAAAAAGTTTGGTTGAAAATAGTCCTTCATCGGAGACGTGGTCAATTCTGTGAGATATTCTGTTAATTCCTGTTTAGTATTCCGCCATGTAAAATACGTGTACGATTGCGTAAAGCCAGACTTTGCCAACACACGCATCATTTTGGGTTTCGTAAACGCTTCTGCCAAAAATAAGACATCAGGATGATCGGTCTGAATTTCTCGAATAAGCCATTCCCAAAAGACGACTGGTTTGGTATGTGGATTATCGACACGAAAAATCTTGACTCCTTTTTCGACCCAAAATAACAGGACACGCTTCATTTCCTGCCATATTTCCCGCCATGATTCGGAATAAAAATCTAACGCATAAATATCTTCATATTTTTTGGGAGGATTTTCGGCATATTTAATCGAGCCATCTGGACGTTGCTTAAACCATTCGGGATGATCCTTCACATATGGATGATCGGGCGTGGCGTTGATCGCAAAATCGAGGGCAATTTCCATCCCATGACGATGGACTGCGTCTTGAAAATGAGAAAATTCTTCGAGCGTTCCTAAGGCAGGTTCCACAGCATCATGACCACCATAAAGGCTTCCAATAGCCCAAGGACTTCCTGGATCACTAGATTGAGCCGTCAAACTATTGTTTCGGCCTTTTCGATTCGTCGTTCCAATCGGATGAATGGGGGTAAGATACAAGACATCAAACCCCATCTCACGAATCATCGGAAGTCGTGTTTCACAATCTTTAAACGTCCCGCCCTTCCCCTCTTCTGTACCTTCGGAGCGAGGGAAGATCTCATACCATGCTCCATAACGGGCACGCTCTCGGTCCACTACCACGGGCAAAGTCCTCGTATAGGTTGTCCAACCAAAACGCACTTCATGTTCTTCAACCAACAGAGCCAACGTTGGATCCAATATCAGCGCGATTCGTTCCTCCTGATCGATGACGGATGCAAATTGTGCTAACCAACTTTTGAGCTTGGCTGTTCCAGATCCATTCGCCTGTGCCATGGCCAACTTGACCTGTGCCTCTCCTTCCAATAATTCACTCGCCAGATCAGGTTGAACATGACGTTTCTTCTCCAATTCGAGTCGCCACGTCTCAAAGCTCCTGACATAAGCACCCACGGTATACACATACCGAGTGTTTTCAGAAAGCAGGAATGATCCCGCCCATTGGTCATTATCCACATGATGCATGGGAATTTCAGTCCACTCCTTTTGATTGTGAACCTTGTATTGAAGACGGGCCGCGATCGTATCATGCCCTTCTTTAAAAATATCGGCTGTCACCTCTAAGGTATCGCCAACGATTCGCTTAATGGGATATTGCCCCCCATCAAGTTCAGGGGTCACATATTCAATGATCAATGGTTGAAATTCTTTGGGAAGCTTGGACATGCGGTGCTCCTTACATACTGAATTGGGTTACGCTCCAGATAACTGAAGATTGCTTAGATTAAGAAAAGATACAAATGTCTTCCCACAAAGAAAGAACTCTATGGTCATTCGGTTTCTAAAATTTGTCGAATACCATCTAAGGGAATACCAACCCAATCCGGACGGTTGTTCAGTTCGTAGCCTAACTCATAGACAGCTTTCTGAATAATGTAGGCATCCAATAACACATAGAGGTCATTCAAGTCCTGGGGAAGAAACTGAGCATCTCGCGTCACTGAAAGGTAGGCATTGAGAAACGCGGCACTCACCCATAATTGCCAAAACCTTGCCCATGGTTCTAACACAGGATAATCTTCTGGCCTTACGCCTGCCACTTGCCCAACAAGACTAGAGTAGGCGGCATAGTGAAAGGATCGCAACATGCCCGCGACGTCGCGAAGTGGCGACTCCTTTAAACGTCGAACACTCAAGGGACGCACTGGCTCACCTTCGAAATCAATGATAATAAAGTCTTTCCCCGTGTACAGCACCTGACCAAGGTGATAGTCGCCATGACAGCGAATACGCATGGCCTTCATCTTTCGATCACGGATCGGAAGAAATCGTTTTCGCAAGCTTGCTTCCATTCCAAGAAACACGGTTGCTGTGGACTGAATTGACTCTGGCAATGTTTTAAGACGCTGCTTTAACAAGGGAAGATTTTGATTCGTCAGTCCCACCATGCTTTGATAGAGGCTGCGTCGATAAAATTCTGTAAACGGTTCAGGGGAAAAGTTTTTATCGTCTTCCTCAGACCCTAGGGCCAGATGCAGTTCTCCTGTACGAATCCCTAATAATCGAACTTCTTCGAGATACGGACCAATACAGTCCTGAGCCAATTCAGGAACAGATTCCTGAAGGAATGTCGAAAGATGTCGCCGAGGTATCATAGAGGATGTTATGGCCGTCGGATGGGTTGAAGCCGCTTCATAGTACCGGCCTAATTCATCTAAGGTATAGCGCCAGGCATCACCTTCGTTGGTCATAAACTTTTGAAGAATACCGACCGTAATCATCTCTCCATTATCGCGTTGATACTCCAACTGACCAACAACGGGGGCAATATGGGGAAATCCTTTGCCAGTTAAAAAATGTCCAATTTCTAAATCTGGATTCACCCCAACATCAATGCGACGAAACAGCTTTAAAATAAATTCGCTTCCAAACGCAATGGAATTATTACTTTGTTCCCCGCGAAGCAAGGTCGGCAGCAAATAGGGTCGTTGTGACGTGAGTTGGCGTCGAAATTCTCGAACTGATCCTGCCACAAAGTCACCCAATGGGCCATTGTATCGGCGCCCTCTCGTCATACTATCGAGCAAGTGCGTCAGAAACGCAGGTGCCCACACCGCATCGCATAAAAAGCCATGACGTTCCAGCCCTTTTTGTTTGATCGTGACTTCCGCAACAAGTGCCGGAGTATCTTCTACATGTCTGGCCTCATCGATGGAAATGTACCGAAGAGGCAAGAAATATGTTTCCGACTCGCCTTCTGTATATTCAACACGAATCACACATAACACGACCAACGGATCGTCATTAGGAACGGAAATCGTTTCGATGATTTTAACGCCCTGGAGAATACGGGCCTTTCCTCCAAACCAACGACAGCCCAACAGATAGTCAGGCAAGATCGCCTCGACTCGAACTTTCTCGCGACTTGTCAGCAAATGCTCCCAATCTCGTGTTGTCTTGAGTGAGGGAATGGCGCCATCACTCGAGGAAAGCCTTTGTGTCCCCTCGGCAATAGGCATTTGGAGTTGAAACCAATAAAAGGTGTATCCACTTAACGTGAGAAAATAGGGCAACTCGCCAATGGGCGGAAACTTCGTCTGTCCAAAAATCGAGGTGGGGACCATGCCTTTATATTTCGAAAGATCAAGCTCGACGCACTGCGCATAGCGTGAAAGGTTGGCCGCAATGAGCACAAGTTCATCTGCATATTGCCGGAGATACACCAGCACTTTGCGATTAGCTGGCTGAAGAAATTGGATACTGCCCTGGCCGAAAACTTTATATTGTTTACGGATAGACAGCATGCGCTTCATCCACCAGAGTAATGATTGCGCATTATCTTGTTGAAGTTCCACATTGACCGCTTCGTAGTGGTATTCCGGATCAATGATGATGGGAAGATAGAGTTTCTGGGGATTGGTTCTCGAAAAACCGGCATTGCGATCCGCATTCCATTGCATAGGGGTACGCACGCCATTGCGATCGCCAAGATAATAGTTGTCCCCCATCCCGATTTCTTCGCCATAATAAATAACTGGAGTCCCGGGCATAGAAAATAACAAACTGTACATGAGTTCGACTTTGTTTCGATCATTACCAAGCAAAGGGGACAATCGTCGTCGAATACCCAGGTTAATGCGAGCCTTACTGTCATGCGCAAACATGCGGTACATGTAGTCCCGTTCCTCATCGGTCACCATCTCGAGCGTGAGTTCGTCATGATTGCGCAGAAAAAGGGCCCATTGGCAATTCTCTGGAATGGCAGGAGTCTGATCTAAAATATCAATAATGGGATAACGGTCTTCCATCTGCATCGCCATAAATAATCGTGGCATGAGCGGAAAATGAAAGTTCATGTGGCATTCATCACCATCTCCAAAGTAGGCTGCCGCATCTTCTGGCCATTGATTGGCTTCGGCCAACAACATCCGGTTTTGGTATTTTTGGTCAACATGTGATCGAAGCGACTTCAGGTACACATGCGTCTCATCAAGGTTTTCGCAACTCGTGCCCTCTCGCTCATAAAGGTAGGGAACGGCATCAAGTCGAAGCCCATCAACCCCCATATCAAACCAAAAATCAAGCACGTCAAAGATCGCTCGCTGCACATCAGGATTGTCATAGTTGAGGTCAGGCTGATGAGAAAAAAATCGGTGCCAATAATAGGCATTCGCCACCGCATCCCAAGTCCAATTAGAATGTTCCGTATCCTTAAAAATAATACGAGTATCTTTATATTCTTCTCCGGTATCACTCCAGACATAATACTCACGCCACTTACTGCCGACGGATGACTTTCTGGCGCGTTGAAACCAGGGATGCTGATCTGACGTGTGATTCACCACAAGTTCGGTGATGACTCGAAGACTTCGACGATGCGCCTCGCGTACAAATGCTCGGAAGTCTCGACGCGTCCCATACGAAGCATGAATGTTCGTAAAGTCAGCAATATCATAACCGTCATCGCGTAATGGTGAGGGGCAGAAGGGAAGGAGCCAGATGGCTGTGATCCCTAAGTCTTGTAAATAGTCTAATTTCTCGACCAACCCCCGAAAATCACCAACACCATCGGCATTACTGTCATGAAACGCACGGACGTGTAACTCGTAGATAATCGCATCCTTAAACCACAGCGGATCGTTTTCTGGAAAATCAGACATATTGTCAGAAGGTGATATCCTGTCGCCTGATCATTCTCTTGCCTTATAGACAGTGAGAAAATATAAACGACAGAGGTTCAATATTTTACGCTGCGTACGAACTGTGTGAGCAATGGGGAATCATCCAGACCCTTATTCTCCCATCATAATATCCTACCCTTTCCTTTACTAGGAGCAAGCAAAATTATGAGGAATTCAATGAATCCGGGAGACCCTACGTATGAAAAGCCTCGTTGCGATTGCCATAGTCGTAATAGGCAGAACAGACCATGAGAAAGGAACTGGCGGAAAAAAACTGAAGAGTCAAAGAGCCTCAGATAGTCTTCATATTGGTAAAGTTTGAATAAAACCCTACACGCTTGCGATAAAAGGACCCATTCATAATATGTTGACATGAATAAATCGCTCTCTCGAGAAACAATTCTCAGTTCTTTCTAAATTCTAGAAGATTGGCTTTTCAACATTAAAATATGGAGTCATACGACGCATACGATATTGAAACACTCTAACACCATAAATTTTTAAGATTTTAGGTAGGCTGGCCACTGAGAAAGTTTCACTGCCCCTGGAAGGGAACATTCAGTGGACAGTTTCTTAAAATAATTGCATATTTTTTTTAAGCTGGTGTAGCTCAGTTGGTAGAGCAGCGGTTTTGTAAACCGCGTACCGACCTAACCCCACGTAACTCCACCGCACTCGTCTTCAATATAATCAACAAGTTAGACATTCGCCCCTTCTGAATACCAGGATATTTCCCCCCACATCCGCGAGAAAAAGTATGAGTGCTAGTATGAGAGATTTCATCCATTCTATAGTTTCCAGCGCAGCTTTATTTTGGCAGCCCTGACCTATAAGCCCCTACTTTCCCCATCCGATTGAAAAATAGTACAAACTGTGTATGATGCTGTGCCATGGCTAACCCAGAACATCTCAAAATTCTCAAGCAAGGGGTGCAAGTTTGGAATCAATGGAGAAGGAATAATCCTGAAATTCTCCCAGACCTAAGCGAAGCTAATCTAATCAATAGGGACCTGAGCAAGGCGGACCTAAGTAAAACGGACCTAAGTAAAGCGGACCTAAGTAAGGCGGACTTGATCGGGGCGAAACTGAGCGGGGCCAACCTGAAAGAGGTAAACCTGAGTGAGGGAAAACTGAGAGTCGTAGACCTATTCAGGGCAAACCTGAGTGGGGCACACCTGAATGAGGCAACCCTGAATCGGGCAACCCTGGTCGGGGCAAATCTGAGGGAGGCGGACCTGAGCAAGGCAGACCTGACTGAAGCAGAGCTGACTGAGACAGACCTGAGTTGGGCAAACCTAAGCGGAGCGAACCTAAGCAGGGCACACCTGAGTGAGGCAACCCTGTGTGAGGCAGACCTGGTCGGGGCAAACCTAAGCGGGGCACACCTGCGTGAGGTGGACCTGGTCGGGGCAAACCTAAGCGGGGCACACCTGCGTGAGGTGGACCTGATCGGGGCAGACCTGGTCGGGGCAAACCTAAGCGGAGCAGACATGAGTGAGGCAAATCTGAGAGGGGCAAACCTAATCGGGGTAGACCTGAATGAGGCAGATTTGAACGAGGCAAACCTATGCGAGATAGACTTCAGCCACGCAACCCTGCACTATGCAAACCTGAGCTTGGCGAGACTATTCGAATGTACGTTTAATAATGTCGATCTTTCCTCAACTAGGGGCCTCCACAATTGTAGACATTCAGGCCCAAGTAGTCTCGACTCCCGGACACTTGGGAAATCTGGCGAGTTACCACGCTCTTTCCTCAAAGGGTGTGGCCTCTCAGACAAGTTTATTGAATACATTCCGTCACTCTTTTATGACAACCCAATCCAATTCTACTCCTGCTTTATCAGCTATTCGTCCAATGATGAGGACTTTGCCAAGCGTCTACATGCCGATCTCCAGGATGCAGGCGTGCGCTGTTGGTTTGCACCAGAAGATGTAAAAGGCGGGCAAAAACTCTATCCGCAAATTGATGAAGCCATTCGCCTGCATGATAAACTCCTCGTCATCCTGTCCGAGCACAGCATTCACAGTGAGTGGGTCCAAACCGAACTCCGTCGATGTCGGCGAGCTGAGAAACAAGAAAAGAAGCGGAAGTTGTTTCCGTTACGTCTCCTACCCTTTGAGAGACTTCAGGAATGGGAATGTTTTGATGCTGATTATGGAAAGGATCTGGCCGTGGAAGTGCGGGAATACTTCATTCCTGATTTTAGCAACTGGAAAGACTATGATTCCTATCAAGTGGCATTTCAACGCTTACTGAAAGACCTGCGTGAAGAAATGGCTAAAAAGTAATCCTCCTGCGCGAAAGATACTCCCACTGACAGGCGATTTCCACCCCCTCTTGCCAACCACTGGTTCCATCGGCCTACACTTGGACCGCGAGAAAGAACAAGGCACCAATGTTCGAGTCGCTCTGTTGACTTTCACGGCGGTATCCTGACAGCACTTAAATGATGAGCCACTTGATGAATCGAAAGGAATCACCGTGACGAAGACAACCTCCATAAAGGCTTCAATGATACCCCAACCAAAAAGCATTGAGCACAAGAGAGTATTGCGTCGAAACAAAGAGCTTGAGAAAAAAATAAAAGCGATTGAATATCATGCCGCAATAGGAAGTGCCATCAATGATTTTGAGGTTCTCATGAAAGAGATTCGTGAATTCATTAGGGCCTGCTTTAAAATAATAGGGGCTGAATATGGAGTATTCGTGAAATACTACATTAATGGATTACAACCAGGACATCTCAGTAGTGCCTTGCCTCCCTTGTATCAACAGACAGCACGAAATGATAAAGAAGGTCTGAAGGCATTGTATTCTTTTTTAAAAGTGTTTAAGAAAGTTAATGAGTCAAGAAATCAACTGGTCCACGGAGTTCATCTTCTCGATTATGAAGGTCAGAACGCGTTAAGTATACATACAAAGAAACAAATTGATTCAATATGCATTCATAGGATTGAAAACATTTACAATTATGGAGCCTTCTTATTCATAATGAAAAAGGATCTAAGCATAGCCAGGAAAGCTGTAAGGAAAAGCAAGACTATCAAAGTCGGTCTTAGTGCCTGTGAAGAATACGAAAAGAATAATCTAGGAACCATTCAAGAGCAAATTACTCCAAAGAAGAAATGAAACTGGAGCAAGACATGAAACTCTCTCTCACGATCTTACTTGAGAGCTGGTCTTTGGTGTTTTTTGTTTTCTTATTTTGCGGCAGTCCGCCACCCGATACACGAGTCTGCCCCACCCCCAACTATTGACGAATAAGTCAGATCCTGTATTCTATTCCGTCACCGCTGAATCAGCGACCTCTAAAGACATCGTACCCCTAGAAGAACGCTCGATCTCGAATACGCATGAGATTGGGGTACTGATAGCAGTGTTAGAGAAGAAGGGTTCATGTCTAAGCAGGAAATCTTAGAGATAATTCAGGCGTTACAACGGAAGACACCGCGACCTGATGTGACGTCTTCCTCTTGATTACGTTCGTCACAACATACAGGGCGACATTATGAAAGTGGAAAGATGCAACACTTCGCTAAGGAGAACGGTTACATTTTCAACGGTAGCTAAGTTCGGAAAGAGGCAAAACCCTAGAGTTTTGACGTTCTATATTTACAGCTTGGTCAAAAAATGTTTCCGAATACCACATTCTGTTACATGACGACCTGAAAGGCTCTTTATCGGTGGGGGATTTTGCAGTAAACAGAAAGACCAATGACATCGGACACTAAAAAAGTATGAAACTATCTGAAAGAACAATTAATGCTATTGAAGATATTGCCACTGGCGATAAAAGATTGTCCCCATATATGTGTCCTATCATTTAGGTCGAATGTCGAGATTAGGAAGTCAGAAACTTTTCAACTTGCGCGACCTTCGTTCCAGTGAATTAATGGACATTCTAAAAGTATTAGCGAATCGTAGATTTGCTGATGATTCTATGTTGACTGACGAAAAAGGAATATCTGGGTGGGAAGTAATGAATGAACTACACTCGAAGCAATGGGAATATCACCCAGGTTGGAAGTTTCAGTTGACACAAGTGGAAGTTCATCTTGAATCTCTTGTTGCCTGTGAAGATGTAAAACGGATAGCTGCGAACAGCTACTTAGCCACAGGGAAAGGCATCAGAACCCTTGAGGAATGGAAAAAGGACGATAGACGTCATAGGCAGGGTGTGAGGATTCAATATTCTATCATTGGACTAACAGCAATAATTGCTCTTGCGTCACTAGTCCAGGCAAAAGTCATAGACTGCTTAATTGCTTGGTAGTCATCTGTGGGTGCTCAAGACCAAGCCGTAAGATTTCACGACATAGTACAGCCTGTTTCTAGTTAATTATATAAGGGATAAACATGAGCATAGGAGATTCCTCAAAAGAGACTGTACCCACAGATCAAAATATCGAGCAATCGACGCAAGACATTTCAGGCACCCCACTGTACTTCGCTGTCTCACCCGTAAAGTTGGTCATTATGTCAATTTGCACAATGGGGTTATACGAAATTCATTGGTTCTATAAAAACTGGGCTCTCATAAGAGAGCGGAGAAATTTAAATATTATGCCTGCGATGAGAGCCATATTCGCATTTTTCTTTTGCTACGGTCTCTTTAGAAAAGTTCAAGTATCAGCGATAGACCTGACTCTTAAAAAATTAATATCACCTGGATTATTAGCTACAGGTTGGGCAGTTGTTACTCTACTACACAAGCTTCCCGACCCATATTGGCTCGTTTCATACTTTGCTGTTACTTTTCTATTGCCAGTTCAAACGGTTGTGAACGATATTAATAATTCTGTTGCCCCTGGTCATGATAGAAATGAAACATTTACAAGTTGGAACAAATTTGGCATCGCCCTTGGAAGCCTATTCTTCGTTTTTATCCTGATAGGAGCCTTTTTTCCAGAAGAATGAGAAGATCCCCTCACCGATGCATGCCCTGGGTCAGCGAAAAAGGCCTCCTCGCTCTTTGCTCTGTTTTTATCGTCCGCTAATTGGTAAGAGATCAGGGAACAGACCACTCCCTGTCAGACCAAGGCAAAATGTAACAGAACCGAGCATTCTGTAACATGACAGTTTAAATGTACGTGTTTTCTTCACCGCCGGGGGTTCACTGGCGACCCGTTCTTGTGGAAAAGCGGACGTTGTAATGTTCGGCCCAACCGTCGCAGATCGACCCAAAGCGGACGTTTAAGGTATTAAACTTTAATCTAAGTATTAAAAAAGTAGAGACGCATGAAATTCATAGAAAAAATAAAGATCTTTAACTTTAAACGTTTTGATGCGTTTGAATACTGTGCCCGAGAAAAGCGGAATATTTTTGTCGGTGACAATGAGACAGGCAAAAGCACGATTTTGCAAGCATTAGATATTGTCCTAACCGGCAGTCGTACTAGGGTGGAGACTTTAGGTCTTGAATCTTTATTTCATCGAGACGCTGTAACTCGGTTCTTGGCCGGAGACAAAGACCTAAATAATTTGCCAATATTGAGGATAGAAATTTATTTGAATGAGCACGCCAATATCGCGCTGGAAGGTATAAATAACACTGATGAGACAGTCTGCCATGGCCTTCGGCTTGTATGTGAGCCGATGGACGAATATGGGGAAGAAATACAGGCAGCATTGAAGCAGGATGACCCTCTATTCCCTTATGAGTATTACAGTATAACGTTTTCAACATTCGCCGGACGAGCTTACACTCAGAATCGGCGTTTTCTAAATCATATTTTTATAGATAGCTCACTAATTGGAACTGAGTTTGCTACGCGTCATTACACAAAGTCATTGTACGAAGCGAACACAAACCTTGTTCAGCGTCACCAAAATAAACACGCCTACCGTCAAAATAAGGCTGAATTTGCCGGTACATCTTTTGCCGCTCTTAATGAGGCTGTTGGTGGAGTTAAGTTTGATATTAAAAACGACAGTAAATCAAACCTTGAGCAGGATTTAATGATTACAGAAGGCGGAATACCTATCTCACAAATGGGTAAAGGTAATCAATGTTTTATCAAAACTGAATTTGCGCTTCAACAAAGAGAGGGGGCCGTGCCAATTGATTTGATATTAATTGAAGAACCTGAGAATCATCTAAGCCACGTCAATATGAAGAGGCTGATTAATCGCATTGAAGAATCAACGCAAACACAGATTATGATAGCGACGCACAGTAACAGTGTTTGCTCACGCCTAGATCTTCATAATGCATCGTTGCTCAGCCCGTCTTCAAATAGGCCAATATCCTTGCATAATCTGAGTGATGCGACCGCCGACTACTTTGTAAAAGCACCAAACAATAAAATTTTAGAGTTCATTTTATCAAAGTCTGTTGTTTTGGTAGAAGGTGATGCTGAGTTTATGCTCATTGACGGAATGTATGGAAATCTATTTAGCGAAAAACTGGAAGATTCGAATATTCATGTAATCTCAGTTGGAGGTACAAGTTTCAAGCGGTACCTTGACTTAGCAAAATTGCTGGGTATTAAAACAGCCGTTATTCGCGACAATGATGGCAATTGTCAAAAAAAGTGCATTGATAATTACGCTGATTATACCCAAGAAAATATTCAAATATTCTATGATAGAGATGATGAAAATAGGACAACTCTTGAGAAGTGCCTATATCAAGATAACGAAGATTTGTGTAAAGAGTTGTTCGAGCCGGGCAGAAGAACGCTAGAAGCGCTTGAATATATGCTTGATAACAAAGCTGATGCGGCCCTTAAGCTGTTAGAAGAAGGAATGGACAGGCTAGTTACTCCTAGCTATATCTCGCAGGCATTGACATGGATAAGAGAGTAATTTTAGCTGTAGCAGGGGCAGGAAAAACAACGCATATTATTAATAGTCTCAGCCTTGATAAGCGTTCTATAATTGTTACCTATACAGAAAATAACTACCACCATTTAAGGCATCGAATAATTCAGAAATTTGGATTCATACCCGAAACTGTAACAGTTCTTACCTATTTCACGTTTCTGTATTCTTTTTGCTATAAGCCCTTCCTCCACGATAAATACAGGGCAAAAGGTATTAATTGGAACACGCCACCAGGTTTCACATTGAGGCTAAGACGTTCAGATAAAATATTCTATATTGATTCATCCGGACGTTTATATAGCAATCGCATTGCGAAATTAATTGAACAAGAGACAGTTTTGGGTCATGTCCAGAATAGACTGAGCAAATACTATGACCAGCTTTTTGTCGATGAAGTGCAGGACTTTGGTGGCCATGATTTTAACTTATTAAAATCTTTGTGCAGTGCTGAATTAGACATTAACTATGTCGGGGATTTTTATCAGCATACGTTTGATACCAGCAGAGATGGAAATGTGAATAAATCGATTTATAACGATTTTGAAGCATATCAAGCTCATTTCCATGATGTTGGAATAATTCCAGATACCACGACATTATCGCACAGTTATCGATGCACTCCTCAGGTTTGTGCATTTATTACTGAGTATTTAGGAATTAATATTCAGTCGCATAAAGATACTTCATCGGAGGTTCTCTTTCTCACTGAAGCAGAGCAAATAAGAGAAAAATTTTTGTGTAATGAAACGGTCAAACTTTTCTTTCAGAACCATATGAAATACCCCTGTTTATCCCAGAATTGGGGAAAGTCTAAAGGACAAGATCATTATACGGATGTTTGTATTATGCTTTATCCTGCTGCAATGAAAGCGTATAAGGATGGAGATTTAAGAAACCTGAATGCTTCAAGTAGAAACAAGCTTTATGTTGCTTGCACAAGAGCAAACAATAATGTCTTCTTCATCGAAGAAAATCAGGTCAAGCAATTTAGTTGTTAAATTTCCGCTTTTGGCCGTTTTTCGTCAAATTGCTATGGGCGATGAATGTCCGCATTGGAGTGCGCTAATCGGCATTTTGGATAAGCGGACGTTGTAATATTCGGCCCAACCGTCGCAGATCGACCCTAAGCGGACGTTCGAAAAGCTGGAGAAATAGGCCGCATTAACCATAACTCTGTCGAACCGATTATTCATGTCTTTATCTATGCAACAGAATTTTTTCACATACAATTGATTGATTTCTTTGAGCAATTAAAATGGTGGCAAAAAGGGTCGTTTATGCAACCATTTTGTACAATACAACAAAAAATGAACAAGCTAATTCATAGCCTAACACTCAAGATTGAGTGCTGAGTTAGTCAAGTTAGAGTTCATAATTTCCGAAAATGAAGAAGCCGGTCTAAGTGCTTTCGCCTGTTCATAAGGGGATGAATTGATGGATGTGAAGTCGTTTCGCTCTAGGATGATAAAGCTTGGTTTATTCATGCTGATTGTCATTGTAGGGTTTCCGTTTATCCTTTATGGCCTTGTGAAGCTCACTTCATGCGGAGGGGGAGGGGCATGTGGGGCTCTTGCAGCCATGGGAGGTATGATTCTTCGTCCACTTGCATTGGTGATTTTTGCGATTGGCGTTAGTAAGGCTGTGGTTCAACGCTGTCTGCATGCCCAGCTTTCACGAGGGTGGGTGTTCATGGCCCTTCTATGGATGCTGGGGAGTTCCAGCTTTCTATTGGGATCGCTAAATTTTTGGGGTGCCAACTTTGGAATGGGGCTGCTCGCTATTAGCCCGCCTGCGCTCCTTCTCTTTCTGGCGGTCTTTACAATCTTTCTGTCTTTCTATAATGGAGAAGAATCTAGCGAGGAGGGAAGGATTGACCTGCAAGTCGCTTGGGTGCTTTCATGGTTTTCAACTGGCCTAGCTCTCTTTCTGCATTTTCCAGCAGTCAAAGACCCTTTCACCAAACTCTTCCTGTTATTCAATGTTTTTTCCTTACAAGATATTGTGGCATTTAATAGAACTGTGTCCCCAATTATTTCTCTTGCTCCACCCCTTCATCTCGTTTTATCCTGGGTTGCTCCCATAACTTTTGGCCTTACCTTACTATATATCTATTTGCAGTCTCGCCAACGCCTCATGCCTGAGGCTCATAGATTAGGCTTCCAATAAATAGCTAGACTTTTTATCTTTCATGGTCATCTCTCAACTCTTCATTATTTTTTAAACCAATTTCCGTATTTTTGCACCAATGTGTACAGCACCTTTTGAGTGCTAGGCGAAAATTTTTACACGAATACGTGTTAATAGTAAAATTCGTTTTTGTCCGCTTTTGGCCGTTCTGAGTCGAATGGCTGTGGGCTAGGAATGTCCGCATTCGAGTGTGATGATCGTCATGGTCGGAAGAAACATGTAACAGAGCCGAGCAAAGTATCACATGACCGAGATATGTAACGGACTGACCCATTCGTCTTTAATGGCTTTGCCTCAAGAACATGGCTCCGGTACTTCGGCTTCTTGTGAGATTCAGCATGATCATCCTTCTTTCCGAGGTCAAGCCCAGCTCAATAACGTGGCATGACAATTGAGCGAGCATTCGAGAAAAAATTTTAATACGCAACACCCGCATAGACATTTTAGGCATGTGTAGGAGTGACCAGTTGAACTCACCCTGATAGGTTCACAGGCCCCATCGGCGTCAGCCTAAATACAACCGAGCTGGATGTCTAGCATGACCAGTCAGGCTCTTCAGGAACTCCGGATCTCTCGAATGAGGGTTTTAAGTTCAACTTGATCATCGCGATACTCTTGATACTGACGCGCATGGTTCTCTTCATGGCCTAATCGCCATGTCTCAAGCTTCATGACACGCCCATTCGTGTGATGCACTTCTTGATGAATGCTATCAAGCTTGGTAAAGAGTCGAGCCTTCATCAGCTTGTTCTCTCGTTGCACATAGATAATGATGAACAGGACTAATCCACTTGCACCTGGTGCGACATAGTTCAATAGGTCAATCATGTCATGCATTCCTTCGCCAAAGAGTTTCAGTCATCACGTTCGAGGACTTCATTCCACTGGCAATTCAGTGGGAAGCCAAATTCCAGCTTTCCGTGCTTCTCCTAATTCGGCTTCCGTGATCGGATAGGCATCCTCAGCATTCGGCATATCTTCAGGGTCAAACGCATCGTCAACTGACTCACTGCGCCTCAAGGCATGAATGCAATACATGTGTAAGCTTCCCCAAAATCTGGACAGACCAAAAGTAGAGCTTTCTGGCAGAATGCCCCAGGAGGTTCTTATGAAAACGAGTCGATTCAGTGAAACGCAAATTATTACGATCTTGAAACAAGCTGAGGCGGGGCTCAAA
>JAJDBM010000063.1 GCA_029261355.1 Nitrospirales bacterium
TCAAGCTAAAAAACTTACACTCACTTTTACAGCAACAGGGAAGCTGGAGAAAGTGCAAAGGGTTTGAGACAATTGAATTTTATCATCAATGTGCCGGTTGGAAAAGGGCTCGCCGCTTTGTCGCTGTTCGAAAAGTGACCAATATTAAAACAGAAGGTCTTTTGTTCCCTATTTACGAATATGATTATTTTTGTTATGTAACCAATTTGCAAGATACTCCATTGGTTATTCACTCTTGCTATAAGAAACGTGCTACCAGTGAGAACTGGATAGAAGCAGTGAAAAATCAGGTTTATGGAGGCACTATATTAACCAACAGTTTTTGGGCCAATGCAGCATTATTTGCTATTTCTGTACTTTCTTATAATTTATTGGTCTGGATGAGATGGTTGACAGATAAGGCCTCATGGCATGAGGAGGTATCTACCTTTCGATTATGGTTTATTAGATTAGCAGGTAAACTTGTATGTTCCGGTAGGCAAGTTTTCATAAAACTTCCCCTGAATTGCCTTTGGCAAGATCGTTGGGAACAAATATCTCAAAAAATTGAGAATCTTCAATTTAGTTGAGAATTTGAAAAAGTATGTTTCTAAAATGAAGTTTTTTAATGACAGGGGATTACTGCGTCTAGATTTAGAACATAAATGATTTTTACTTAGAGTTTTTCGATATTGCATGTGAATTTAGCTTCAACTTTAATGATTTATTCCAGAAAAAATTCTTTTCTTTAGAATTAGAGCTGAAAATTAGCATAAGTTAGTTTTGATTTTTATGCTGATAGCTCAATTGCAATTTTTAGGTTATATTATAACCTATCATTTAACTGCCAGGCCGTACTTTCCAAACGATACTACTCACATGAGTATGCTTTTTGTAAAATAAACAAATAGTGGCTTAACACAATGCGCGGCTTAAATTATTACTTCTGAGCCACACGTTAGCAAGGTTATTTTCTTGACTCTTGCTAAATCGTAGATTATCTTTAAATTATATCAATTACTACCAGACTACAACCGGAATGATTATGAGAAATTTAAAAATAATAATATTTTTATAAAAATGGAGGGTTTATATATTGGTAAGCTATAAAGAACTGGGACTGGTAAATACTGTAGAAATGTTTAAAAAAGCCATGGCTGGTCAATATGCAATTCCTGCATATAATTTCAACAATATGGAGCAGTTGCAAGCAATAGTTCTTGGATGTGCCGAATCAGACTCACCATTCATACTACAGGTATCAAGCGGAGCCAGAAAGTACGCTAACCAAACAATGTTACGCTACATGGCGCAAGGTGCCGTGGAAATGCTTAAGGAAACAGGCAGCAACCTAAAGTTTGCACTTCACCTGGATCACGGAGATACGTTTGAGCTTTGCAAATCATGCATTGAAACAGGCTTTTCATCTGTTATGATTGATGGCTCCAGCCACTCCTTTGAAGATAATATGAAGCTAACAAAAAAAGTTGTTGAATATGCACATCAATACGATGTAACAGTAGAAGGTGAGCTTGGTGTTCTTGCTGGTATAGAAGATGATGTTGTGGCAGAGACATCAACATACACAAGACCTGAAGAGGTTGAGGAGTTTGTCAAGGAAACCAACGTCGATTCACTTGCCATTTCCATAGGAACCTCACATGGTGCAAACAAGTTCAAACCCGAACAGTGCACCAGAAACGAAGATGGTGTACTTGTACCTCCACCTTTACGTTTTGACATACTGGAAGAGATAGAAAAACGCATTCCGGGCTTCTCAATTGTTCTACACGGCTCATCATCAGTTGTTCCTGAATATGTGAATATGATAAACAACAATGGTGGAAATCTTAAAAACGCTGTAGGCATACCTGCAGAACAATTAAGAAAAGCAGCAAAGTCTTCTGTATGTAAAGTCAATATAGACTCAGACGGTAGACTGGCAATGACCGCTTTTATAAGAAAGGTTCATACGGAAAGCCCTGCTGAGTTTGATCCTAGAAAATATCTTGGCCCTGCCAGAGAAGAACTTAGAAAGATGATCATAGATAAAAACATAAATGTGCTCGGTTCAGCTAACAAAGGCAAAGAGATCTTTGGTTAACTACCTTCATACACTTTCAAAAAACACAGCACAGGATACAACCATTATCCTGTGCTGTGAATAAATTACCGGAAAACCCCTGCTATTCTACAAAGTTAAACTACATAACACAGTCACCCTCAATAGTACAAACCATACTACCCTGATGATTAAATAATTTGACTTTTTATAAACAGCAAACAGTAAGTCATATAAAGTCATCCGGGTAAAAAAATATGGATAATTCTTTTAATTTATGTTATAGAATATCATCCTAATAAATAAATAGGCCTAAGTAAGTATTTTATATCAGCTTGATGGTTGAGATTTAACTCGGTCTGTTTCTAAATATATTAAAAACAGCAACCTAATAAATCAAAGAGGTATCACAAGTGAAAAAAAATGGTTTGGTGGTATTTGCAGGAAACTCCAACCTGGATCTCGCAAAAGAAGTCTGCAAAACTCTTGACATTGCACTGGGGAATGCGCTTGTTACAACCTTCAGTGATGGTGAAAACAGGGTACAGATCCAGGAGAATGTAAGGGGACGGGATGCATTTATCATTCAGTCACTATCCAACCCTGTAAACAACAATCTCATGGAGCTTTTACTGTTAATTGATGCCCTTAAGCGCGCATCAGCATATAGAATAACAGCGGTTATTCCTTACTATGGCTACTCCAGACAGGACAGAAAAGACCAGCCAAGAGTGCCCATAACTGCAAAGCTGGTTGCAGACCTGCTTACAACAGCAGGAGCCAACAGAATTTTGACAATGGAATTGCACGCTGGTCAAATTCAGGGTTTTTTCAATATCCCTGTTGATCACCTCTATGCGGCACCGGTTTTCCTTAAATACTTCAATGCACAGGATAACAATAATTTGGTAGTGGTTTCACCTGATGCCGGTGGTGTGGAACGTGCCAGGGCTCTGGCAAAAAGACTTGGTGTAAACCTGGCCATTATCGACAAAAGGCGTGACGCACCAAACCAGTCTGAAGTAATGCATATAATTGGTGATGTAAATGGTAAAAATGTACTTTTACTAGATGATATGATAGATACAGCAGGTACTGTTTCGCAGGCTGCTAAAGCAATAAAAAAAGAAGGCGGCCTTAGCATAGCCGGCTGCTGTACACATGGTGTATTTTCTGGCCCTGCAATAGAAAGACTCAATAATGCGCCATTTGATGAAATTGTTGTAACCAACACCATTCAATTAAAACAAGGGACAAGTTGTTCAAAAATAAAAGTATTGTCAATAGCTCCTCTCTTTGGAGAGGCTATCGCCAGAATACACAAGGAAGAGTCTGTAAACTCTTTGTTTGTATAAAAGCTTTCCCGTAATAAAAAAAAGTTTTATCAGGAGGAATTTTTAATGTATAACGTAACTTTAAGTGCTGAAAAAAGATCTGAGGTAGGCAAGGGTGTAGCCAGAAAGCTCAGAGTAAATGGACAAACACCAGCAGTTTTATATTGTAAAGAGCACTCAACACCCATCAGCATAAATACAAGTTTAATCAAC
>JAJDBM010000064.1 GCA_029261355.1 Nitrospirales bacterium
TTTATTGAAACCGTAGCAGATATGAGTGATGCATGAAACGTGGGGATATTGTAGTTGTCTCGGCTTCAGGAGACTACGGGAAACCAAGACCCGCGGTAATCATACAAGAAAATTTGTTTAACGACACACATGCCAGCATCCTTGTGTGTCTACTGACAACCGATATTCAGGACGCCCCATTATTCAGGCTTGATATTGATCCATCCGACGATAACGGATTAAAAAAGCGTTCCCAAATTATGATTGATAAGATTGTAGCAATGCGACGTGAACGTATCAGCTCAACCATTGGAAAAATTGACGATGATACGTTAATCCGTGTTAATCGCTCTCTTGCTTTATTTCTCGGACTGGCGCAATAAAACTGCACCGGAAGAATACTCAACGAAGATTTTCCCAAGGCACAGTATAATACCGCGTTATACGATCGTAGGTAATACTAAAGCTCATTGCCAATATTTCTTCGGTCAAACATTCAAGCTCATTACCCGTGGCATGATTAACAACTCTTGTATAAATATTAAATGCGGGAATAATAATATGATCGGCTGTATATAAAGAAACTCTAGAGTTATATAATGTACACCCACCGCTTTCTAGCCTTATAAGTAAGCAATAGCGATATTTACCTGAGTTTTCTACACGACTTACTTTTATTTTTTCTACAACGTTCCTAGAGTCTAAATGTCTTAACCATCCCCACGTATCACCCTTCTTGTATTCTATACGACTTGGTTTCATTAGGTCGTCCTTCTATAAAATCCTCTATATTACATGAGGCTGGGATACCTTCGTTGGAATTTAGTCTTCTACATTACGCTTGTTACTCCCCAACTTTTACACAAAAGTTAACCAGTTACCAAAACCCCGCAAAACGCCCCCCTGCCCTTGCTCATGGAAGCTTACGGACATGCCACGCAGCAGCACGCTTGCATATTTGTGTATTCAGGCCGAAGACATAAAAGGGATTTATGAAATGGAATTGTAGAACCCCATAAAAAGAAAATTATTGCCAACTGTTGTTAATAGTTGGTATTATCGAAAAAAGGAGATTTTACTATGAGTTATGCAGTCGGTGAACATTTTGAAGGGTTCATAAAAAAACAGGTGCAGGCCGGTCGGTACAACAACGCAAGCGAAGTTGTACGAGAAGGGCTGCGCCTTGTCGAGGAACGGGAAGCAAAATTACGAGCGTTACAAGAACATGTAGATTCTGCAATTGCCAAAGGCGGCAATAACACAGAAGAAGATGTTATGGCCTATGTTGATGCCCATCTTGATAAGAAGGGCAAACAACGGGAATGCGTTTAGTTTTATTAGATCAAGCCAAAGAAGACATAGCAAACATAGCTGACTATATTGCGGAACAAAGCAAAAGCCGTCGCGTAGGGAAAGATTTTGCCAGACGCATCTATGAGAAATGCAAGGAACTTGCAAGCATTAAAGGCGCCATTGGGGTAGAGCGTCCTGAGCTAAGGGCTGGGTTACGTAGTCACCCTTTTGGAAACTATGTTATTTTTTTCATGTACAACGATGATAATCTTGAAGTTGTTACAATTATCGAAGGACACCGAGACATAGAAACCTTGTTTTCTTTCCCTTCCCCTAAGCCCTAAATTTAAGCGGGGTTAATTATCCTTATCTATGCGCGATATAGTGTCGTTACCCACAAGTTCATCCACGATATTTGTGGGTAATAATAACCAAAATATTACAAAATCCTATGTCGCGTCACGTACCTTTATGGGATTTGACCGATAGCCGCTTTATTTTCTTGTAAATGAGATTGCAACTTGCCATATTTCAAATATGAAAGAGTTCGGCAAAATTGCAAAATTAACGCTAGGAAGAGAATTTAAGCTACAAGTTCTTCACAGTAACGCTGGTTTTATATAGGCACTCAAAAAGAAGATGAGGCACCTGTTTCACGCGAGAGCGAAGAATATTTTCAAGATAAAAAACTGGCAAATAAAGCACTACAATCAGGAGAATGGACACAACGACCTGATATTTTATCTTAAAATCATATCTAGATAGCTATCGAATATCAAGAATTATTAATATAGATATTTAGATAGCTATCTGGCTATCTAAATGTTTGAGATATCTTGATAGCTATCTTTTTAATTTATGATTGCCTTGAGTTACGGTAGTTTCAAGCTCTGCCCGTATGTGCCCCTGTATTAATTGCTGTTCAACTGCAACTAGGAAGCAGGGGAGGGGAGGTATCACCCCAAAAGGGAACCCTTTTGACATGAAAATTTGATCTTCGTAACTGACTGATAAATAATACTCTTGGATACATCAAAAGGGCGTGTCATTATCAATCCATGAAAATAGGTTATGCGCGGGTATCCACTGACGAACAAAATCTCGATGTACAAATTGACGCTCTTAATGCGGCTGGCTGTGAAAAAATATTCACTGATAATGGCATTAGCGGTATTACTAAAGAACGTGAAGGGCTTTCGGAAGCTCTTTCTGCTTTAGAGGAGGGAGGTAATACCCTAGTCGTTTGGAAGCTAGACAGATTAGGGCGCTCTCTGGGATTCTTGTGTGAATTGATAGAGAAATTAAAAGGGCAGGGGGCTGGCTTTCAAAGTCTGACAGATGGCATTGATACTACTACGACTGGCGGCAAGCTGGTTTTCCATATAATGGGCGCTCTCGCCGAGTTTGAACGTGACTTGTGTAAATCAGCTTCCAATATTTTCCAGTGTCAACGCCTATCCAGCAAGAAACTAATCAGTAAAAACAATAATATAAGAATTAAATTGGTAAGTCTGGGTGCTGTTTTTTGAGAAAAACTGGCAAATTTTCAATGCTGATTGACACCAAATTCAACCTCAAGGCAAAAAATCGAACAGCTGCTTATTGCCACTGCTTGCCATAACCGCTTGCCAGTAATTTTCAGCTTGATTGAAAGTTATTCCACAAGGCTCTACTAGGGGATTTGTCATGATATTGCCTGGGATGCTGGAATGTGAGTTTCCCAACATCTTGTGGCCTAATTCTTGTCCGAGAATACAAGAGTTATTTCCACTAACTCTTGCAAGTAAGCCATTCCAGCCACAACAATGTCCTCCCATTGTCCACCAATCTTTAAGAAAGGCGAACTGAGCCAAATCACGTGTGTGATGACGGAATGTATGGCTTTGTCCTTTATAATTTGTGCTTGAATAAACCTCTACCGCAGTCCCTGAATGAAGACGAACGGACTTAACATTGTTGTTATGACTGGCTGGAAGGTCCTGATCGGTGTCAATGGTAAGTTTTTTTCCTAAAAAATTGATGCCATCATACAGATCTGCTCCTAATGAGCCCTTCCATCCAGGCGCCGCGACCAATTTAACACTACTTACATACCATATCCAGGACTCTCTTCTCCACATACCCCCTTCAAAAAATAAACAATTTATCAACTCAGGATCAAGATAACCATCTTCTAAAATCCGCATTTGACGTTCATATGAAATAGGATTCCTTATCCAGGGAGCAACCATAATTTTCTTAGCATTAAAATAAATACCATAGGGTCCAAATGCTTCATTAGTTCGTTCTACTTGCTCACGTACTTGCTCAAAGGTATGCGACAAATTTCCTCTATATTCACCAATAATTACATTTAGTTTCATATACATTGAGCGATACCTTACACTACCGATTCGCTTGTCAAAGTTTCGACCGCGTATATTTCTGAAATCTGGGGTGTCTTGATTGATAACTACCGCGCTGCCTCCGTAATTATTGTTATCAAACATGGCAATAGGACTGCTTACTTTAGCTGATGAGGCACGATTATCCCAGCCAGTAGGCATGGAGACTGTGTCTTCACTTATGGTAAGAGAAGCTCCTCCATAGTTTATTTTTTCGTATAACGTGATGTTATTAGGCATAATATTGGGGCTAATATGTTAATTTTTTGCTTCAAAGAAAGCGGATAGGGCAGAGTTCGTATGTAAGTGTTTCATGGCTATTTCAGCTTGTTCAAAAGTGAGCAGGGGAGAAGCTGAAGGGGGAGGGAAGTGCATAAGATTTGAAGCATCTTCTGATCCGGGAATTCCCATGGCATAGGCAATTTGTCTAGCCAGCCGAACTTGATCGAGTGGGCCTGGACGCATCTTAATATCCAGAAATTGCCAATTGCCCGCTTGTCCTCCTGTATGTCCTCCTTTATCTCCCCACCAATCGGTAATCGTTCCATATTCACCTGTGTCGGGAATATCTTTGCGAAAAGTTTGCCTATCTCCCTGAAAGTTTGTTTCAGAATATACAGTAATATGTGTACCTCCATGTAATTCAATGGAGCGAACATTTTCGACTAAGGCAGCATTAATAGTTGCTTGATCGGACAAACAGTGTTGTTCAGTACCAGTATAATTAGTTCCAGCGTAAATATCCGCATGTAGTGCACCCAAGTATCCGGGTGCTCGGAGAAGTTTTAATGATTGCACTCTCCATCGCCAGGATGAAGTCGCATATAAATCACCTGTAAAATAAGTCACGTTCAGATGATCATTCAGCCGAAAAGGTTCTTTATAACGATTTAAATTCAAAGTAGTTTGGGGTTCATATAGTTCCGTACCACCAAGCCGCAATGAGCCTACCTCCATGTAAATGCCATAAGGCCCAAAGAGTTCATTTGCGGCGTTTACCTCTTGGTTAATATCCCTATAAGATCTTGCCAGTTTGTTGTCAAAGTCTCCTTGAATGATGTTCAGACGAATATAAATCGCCCTCATCCTTATGGAAGAAACTCTGTCATTAAAATTTCTACCACGAACATTACTTAAATTTGGCGTGTCTTGATTGATGATTAAAACATCCCCCCCGTAATTATTATGCTGAAAAAGAGCAATAGGGGTTGTAGTTCTAATAGAAGATACTCTGTCATTCCAATCAGATGGCATACTTGCTAAATCGTCGGTAATTTCTTGTGAACTGCCGCCGTAGTCGGCATGCTCGTAAATGATAACGCGTGAATGAGACATAGTATTAATATTAAATAATGAGTAAGTTTAACTAGTTCTCATCCATAAACACCTGTTTTTCTGATTTTGGCTGCACAGGAGTTCTGCAAGAGTTGACTAAAAACTGTCTCAGACAGCCATTATTTTCGTTTCTGCCTTCGAGGCTTCCATTTCCCATTTTTTGCCATTTTCGAGGCGAACGAAATCATCGGGGTATATCACCGAGCACTATAATGGGTTACTACTTACCAGGCTTAAGTTGATAGCCGTGCAAATTTCTGGAGGTTATAAGCCAGTACGGATGACATCACATAGGCTTTAAAATGATCCAGTCCTTTCCAGGTGCAACGATCCAGTCCGAAAGCCCGCTTCAGCGTCGAGATATTACC
>JAJDBM010000065.1 GCA_029261355.1 Nitrospirales bacterium
ATAATCTATGGGTCACTACATTTGACTTGTAAAGTCAATCATTGCCAAATGTTCAATAATTACAATATGTTATAAATTGAACGAGTTTATAATTAGTCCAAAATAATCATTTCAAACACATTATTGACAAAGTTGGGTTAACCATATCGAGTAAGCCTCTACAGGGACTAAATCCATGTACTTTTGGTTTTATCCATTTCCAAATTAATTCCACTGGATTATATTCGGGAGAATACGGAGGTAAATAGTATAGGTGTATTTGAGGCCAGCGTTTTAGGTATTCAATAACAAGTTTAGATTTATGAATGCTTGCATTGTCAAGAATAATAATGATATTTTTCTTTGGAAAATTTTGCCGCATTTGAGTTAAAAAAGTACAAAATATTTTTGAATTAGATTTATCTGATTTCTTCCAGTAAAAATGCTTTGTTTTTAAGTTTAAACACCCAAACATGGTGCAGCCTTCTCTTTTGCTGGAACTTGGAATCTGATGGCGGCCACCTTTTTTTAAACCAACCTTTTACCAAATAAGGTTCTGTAGAAAAATGACTCTCATCGCATGCAAAAATTTCACAGGACTTGTTTTTCATAAGCTCTTGAATTGACTCTATTATCACACTCACTGCCTTCTTTTTCTCTGCAGGGGCAGGAGCTTTGGGACTTACTGTTTTAGAAGGCCTCTTGTAGCTATATCCTAAATCTTTTAATCCACGAAGTAGAGTGTCTTCACTGACATCGATTTGATGAACCGATTTTAAGTGATAGCGTATCAGGGGAATACCCCATGTTTGGTCTGGGTAGTTAAATTCATTAGGATTTTTGGCAAGAATGTCTTTTGAAATTTGCATGCATTCTTTTCTTTTATCTCTAGGGCGGCCACTTGAACTGTTTCGTTCAAGACCGGCGAGTCCTTTTTTTAAATATCTCTTTAACCACAATCTAACTGTATGGGAACTGCGATGTAATTGTTTAGCAATTGCATTGGCAGAATTGCCATCTGAATTTAGTAAAACAATAAAAGCTTTTTCTGAATTTTGTGAGGATGATTGGCCTCTATATTTTTCTAATTCTAATCGCTGATCTTTCGTTAAATGAACCCTTATCATATACTACCTCCTTGTTTTATTGAGGAGTATATCTATATTTAAAATGTAAGTCAATTAGTTATAGTTATTTATGCGGTTATGCTTACCAGCTTTGATATTATTCAATTCATCGAAAATTACACCATATTTAGGATGGCATATTCGAAACAAATCCATCTCTGAACCACAATGCTTACAAACCATAGGATCTTTACCACTACAGTCTTTATAACGTTCACGATATTTCTTAGGCCCGAATTGACCAAGCATGCTTGTAACATACTGTAATGATTAGAATAATAATTTAGTGTGGCGACTACGGAAGTGGAATATTAAGCAAGTTAGCAAACTTGGCAATATCTGTAGAAAAGTTTGCAAATTTAGGCTTAAGTTGAGATGCTTGAGGAATATCAACCTGCTGCCAAGCTTTGATTTGTGCCAAAAAATATTGCCATTCAGGCTTATCTTCATCTGGCAAATTTAATAAAATGTTCCTCCATGTTTGTTCAACCAAATATGATAATACACTTAAAAACACATGGCCTTTTATCCTTTTTTCTAGCCAGTGACGCATTGGTCTAATGTTAAGTTCACTTTTTAAACATCTAAATGCTCTTTCAACCTGCTGAAGGTTTTTATATACTTGTTGAGCTTTCTCAGGGGGCATTTCATCCTTAGACAAGGTTGATTCTATTACATAAACCCCATCTAATTGGGCTGCAACTTTTATTTCGTCTTCTTTGCGACTCCATGAAAAAGAACCTGCTTCAATCTGTAAGATATAAAATTTTTCCATTTTATATTTGGAGAAAACTTTGTCACAAGTCTTTTGAATGGCTTCCGGACGTTGCAAACGCCCTTTTTCTACCCTGCCTTTTATTTTATCAAGCTCTTTTTCTATCAGTTTTAACAACTCATTTCTACGACGTTTAGTATCTGCACCTGCAATAGGATTGTGACAAGCTATAAGACGTCTTCCGTCAATTAAAATATCAGCAATGTTTTTTTCATCAAAAAGAGTAAGTTGTACTACACCTTGTTTTTTTACAAGATTTACTACTTCCTGATGCTTTAACGCTATTATAAAATCTAAACCATCGTTTTTAATTTTATCTATATTAGCATTTGTCCGCATACCACGATCACCTACAAAACAGGCTTTTGTGCAACCAAACCGGCTTTTGATTTCTGTGATCTTTTTTTGTACTGTTGTTGAATCCTTTGTATTTCCTTCAAAAACTTCACAAGTTAACGGAATGCCATCCATATCACAAAGTAAACCTATAACTATCTGCTTGCAGTCTTTGCGGTGATCTCTTGAGTAACCATATTTTGCACCTTCTGCTTTACTCCCTTCAAAGTATGAACTTGTAATATCATACAAAAAAAGAGTTGGAGAGGAAGTCCGTTTTTGAAACAGATCATCTTCAATTTGCTCTTGATTATCTGCCAAAAAATCCAATGCATTATAGCATTGCTTATGATGATAAAATGAGTTGTCTTTTTCTCCTAATATTTCTTTGAGAGAGGTGAAATCGGCCCAATATTTTATAGCATGCTTAGAACATGGATTGCTAATTCTACTTGCAACCATGGCAACAATTGTACTCCAGTGTTTTGCACCTTCCTTTTTTATAATACTGGAAAGATCAAGTTGCTCCATTGTTTTTAGGGTGAAATAAGGAATGCCAAACTCTTTTGTTTCAATGTTTGGAAGTTTGTCCCAGTTGACAACATTCCCTCCCTGCAATGCCACCTTAATAGCTTCTATTTTATTGGCTTCCAATCCAGATATATTTAAAAGCCTTTTATGTCTAGGCTGTCCTTTTTCATTCCTATATGATTCCACTATATAGGTAGAGGTATATTTCTTGCCATCTCTTTTTTTATTATAAGTCGCTATAAACATAACTACATAATAGCATTATAAATCTATAATAGCAAGATATATTTATTATGTGTCGCGACTACATGTGGCTCCAAAACCATTGCCAATAAAGAAGTCTAACTACAAATGGGTCAATTCGGGTTTAAAATCAGACCAGTTGTCTACAAATATCTGACGAAAAGTCTCTTTATTGATCCTTTGTGGTTCAGATAATGACATGCCAATGATTATATAATTTCACACATAATATATCCATTATGATTTTATTGATGTCTATCCAATATAATGGCTTATTAAATTATTATTTAAGTGTTTTTTAAGTACTGCAGTTCTTGAAAATGTGATAAAGAAAAATGGAAATTCCTATACTATCAAGCTAAAAAACTTACACTCACTTTTACAGCAACAGGGAAGCTGGAGAAAGTGCAAAGGGTTTGAGACAATTGAATTTTATCATCAATGTGCCGGTTGGAAAAGGGCTCGCCGCTTTGTCGCTGTTCGAAAAGTGACCA
>JAJDBM010000066.1 GCA_029261355.1 Nitrospirales bacterium
AGGGATGGCTATTCATTATGTCCTGGTCACCGTGGTCATTAGAAGGGATAGGTGGTGTCAGTACCGTTGTCCATGAATTATACAAAGCGATGCACAATGACGGAAACTATAATCCTTATGTTATGGTTTTAGATTGGAGTGCATCAAAACCGGTCATTGTCGAGAGAGAATACTGTACAGAGATTCGTTATAGAATAAGATCTCCGTTAACTGAAAAGGGGTTTCATTTTAAAGCTTTTATCCGTTTTATTCTTACACTACCTGCTGCGCTATTTACACTTCATAATTTAATAAAACGTTTTGATATAAAAGTTGTCAATCCTCATTTTCCTGATTCGTCTATCATTATTTTTAGCATTATGAAACGATTGAAGCCTGAGCTCTTCCTTCTGTTTCTCTCGTTTCATGGAAAAGATTTAAAAAATATTGAATCTAGTAGTCGTCTGGCAAAGGTTATCTGGCACAAGATAATAAAATATTGTGACAGAGTTATTGGTTGTTCGAAAGGTTTAGCCGGACAGATCTTACATGTTTTTCCTGAAAGTGCTGATTCAATTACATACATATATAATGGCGTATCACCAGACTTCATAAATGCCTTAAATAATAAACGCGAAGATAATCAGTTACTAAATAAGTTAAAAAACAAAAATTATATTTTATCGGTTGGTAATTTTGAATATAGGAAAGGCCATGATGTTCTGATTCGCGCATTTAGTCAAATCAACAAAGACAATAAGGACCTTTATCTTGTGCTCGTTGGGCGCAGCGGCCCTGAGTTAAACAGGCTGCAAGACTTGGCAAGTCAGTTGCAAGTCAGCAATCGGATATTATTTATAACCAACATTGTTTCTGAAGAGATGTTTACTTTTTATAAACATGCTGAATTATTTGTTTCTCCGTCTCGTTATGAATCATTTGGCATAGTAATTTTAGAGGCTGGTGCTGCTAATATACCGGTGATTGCAACACAAACAATTGGAGCAACTGAAATTATTGAAGATTCAGTAAATGGGTTTTTGATTCCCCTGGAAAACCCAGATTTAATGGCACAAGCAATCTCTGAGCTACTTATTGATGAGGAATTAAAGGCAGAGTACGCAAAACAGATGAAATTGGTGATTTTAAACACTTTTACCTGGGAAAAAGCGCTCAATAAATACATTAATCTGCCAAAAGTGATACCGTCTATTACAACGAGTCCGTATGAACGATAGAAAACATTAGCATGAAGAATGAATTACATCTAAGAACCAAACAGGGATTATATTGGACTACTTCTCTTAAAATTGTCTATGAAATATTTCGTTTTGGTATTTCTATCATAGTTGCCAGAATATTAAGTCCAAATGATTTTGGTATAATGGCTATTGGAGCGATGGTAATTTATTATACAAACAGCTTAAGTGATTTTGGGTTTAATAATGCACTGGTGCAGAAAAAGGTAATTGACAAAGTACATATTAATTCAGTCTTTACCTTAAATCTTGGTATTTCAGTTTTTCTTACTCTGTTGATTTTGACATTGTCACCCGGTATTGCTCGATACTTCAATAGTGAAGAGAGTGGAAAAGTTCTTATGTTCTTGTCGTCAGTCTTTATCTTGAAGACTTTGCACGATATACCGGAATCAATTATGAGACGTGCTGTAAATTTTAAATTTTTATCAATCCTGAATTTTATACAATCTCTTACACAATCCTTGATTGTACTTACTCTGGCTTTATCAGGCTTCAAATATTGGTCACTTGTCTGGGCTCATATCTTCTCTCTCTTTTTAGCTACGGCTGTTTTATTATACAAAGCTAAATGGAAACCATGCATTAAGTATGATCATAAGGAAATGAAAGCTATTTATGATTTTGGTATGTGGACTTTTATACGGGGGCAATTGTATTCTGTAATTATTGGCACTCCGAGGATTATTATTGCAAAATGTATGAATTCGATGTTTCTGGGATATTTTGTGAAAGCATTTGACTTGTCTTCTATGCCGCGCGAGAGTATTTCGGCTAGTATCAGCTCGGTTATGTTTTCTTCTTTTAGTAGAATGCAGGGTAACAGGGAAGAGTTGAGAAAATGGTTTTTAAAAATGCTACAGGTACAATCAATTATTTTATTACCATTACTTTTGGGCATTAGCGCCTTAGCACCTTATTGCATACTTATTTTACTAGGTGAAAAATGGCGTATGTCAATAGTCCCTTTACAAATACTTTCGATAACTAACAGCATTACCATGATTAATAGTCTGAGCGCATCATTAAATATGGCAGTTGGTGATTATAAGAGATCCACCTTAAGAGCTGCTTATGGATGCGTTTTGCTCATTTTATTTTGTTTGTTTTCAGTTAGATGGGGTGTTACTGGTGTCTGTTACGCATATCTGTTTGCCAGTATCGTGTTTCTTATTTTAGGACTCGATCTTGTTCTGAAAAATACTTCTTTGTCAATAATAACAGTTGTTTCAACAATTGCGCCTTACATAATGATCAATCTTCTGATGGTTTTTGTTGTAAAGATGTTTTCTTACAATCTGTTTCAAGAAATTCACCTTATTAATATGATAAGCCTGATATTAATTGGGGGCATATTTTATATTTTGTGTATTATTGCTTTTAACAAATTAAGAAAGCAGAATATGTTTTTCCCGTTTATGACTGGTTCTCCGTTTTGAATAGCTGTAGTACGGGTGGTTTGTTTTTGTTGGCAAGAAGAAATAATGTAGTCTTTATCACTAAACATTGATAGCTTCAAATGAACTCTCAGAACAATACAAACCTGCCTGATGATACCATAATTGTATCATTATCTGTTAGTCCATGGGCATATCCATATTGGGCCAGCAGGCAATTTCTGATGTATGAACTGTCTAGATATGTCCAGATTCTTTATACAACGGAGAGGACGTATATAAGAGAATATGGTAGTTTATCATATTGGATAAAACTTTTTTACCGGAAGCCAGATGCCCCGTTTGATCCTCCAGCCGGTTTAGAGCTTTTTGAACCAGATATTACACCTCCTTTGTTATATGGATATTCAGGGATTAATAAATACAGCGCAAAAGTTTTTGGCAAACTGCTTAAAAAGAGATGCTTA
>JAJDBM010000067.1 GCA_029261355.1 Nitrospirales bacterium
TAACCTTGCTGCTGAACTAATGCCACGGCGTCCGCTTTAAATTCCGTTGTAAAACTTCGTCGGCCTCGCTTCATCTCTCACCTCATTTGGGTTGTTGTACCACAACCTAAACAGGTGTCCACTTTTATTAGACCACTTCAAGTCCTCCATTTCATCGCTGTAACCTCTCATTCTTAATTCACTCTTCAGCCTATTGAACCCTCTTCTCAAGAAATGGCAGGGGCAGTCAATTCCTGTTCACTTCAATCTTCGACTGCCCTGTTTCTACGGCAAAATACCGTGATTATTTCCTCAGAAGTTGCAGCTCTTCAGATTTCCGCGTAAGCCTGCTCCTCCCAATTTTCACAGAGTAGGAACCTTGTGAAACTTTAGTTGCTCTATTCAGTGCGGTAACCAAGGCGACCTCGCATGAATCATCAACGTTAAGTTGCCGCTAGAGTAATCAGGATGAATGCAGTTGTGGTCGTAGAAAGTTGAAGTCCCTCGCGCACGCGTCTTGTGTTCATTTGGCTCTGATTCTGTGTTGACGAGTTTGGCTCGTTATCGTTTAGCGCAATAGGCTAACAGGGCACACAGAGCCACCATGACCAGGTCTTCAATTGGCGAGACCCAAGTCAGTGGTCTGGGAAAAAACACGCCGAAGCAGCCACAGTTTGCCAGCTGCAATCCCCTGAATAATGTGACGGTCATCCAGACGGCATAGCCAAAATTCATGATGGCTGCCGTGATGGCGCTGGTCTGTAATCGCCAACCTGAGAGCATCCACCCACCTAGGAAAAATTCGAATATCGTGACCGCGAATGCGATGAGGTAGAGAGATGACTGAGGAAATGCCTGATAGGTCTCTAGCACATCGGCGAATCCTGCCAGGTCCAGAGCTTTCCCTAACGCGGAACCGACAAGAATTCCCCCGATAAGTATTTGAAGTACCAGTCGTAGTATCTTCATGAATTTCTAGGTGTATTGGTATGAAGGGTTCAAAAAAAAGCCTCTGAGTGGTAAGCCACGCAGAGGCTTTGATTATGGAATGGTGGAGGTGGCGGGAATCGAACCCGCGTCCGAAGACATTTAGCGCAACGGCCCTACGTGTGTAGCTGATGATTTTAGTATTCGCATTCGCCCACGCCCATCAACAGGCTTAGAACGTTTGCTAGCCCAGAAAGTTCTCATCCGCCGCCGCTGAGCACCAGCATTGGACCAGCCTGCAAAGTGACGTCCCTTCCCGACCCGCAGACAAAATCGGGAGAGACGTCGCGGTCAATTAAGCCGCGAGAGCCAATGGTTCGTTGGCAATTAATGTTTTCCCGAAGGTTTAACGAGACTCCGAGAGCTCGACACGCTCCGTTGACCTCCTGTTCCCCGTCGAAGCCAGTCACCCCCTTGTGTGAAGTTGGCAAATTGAAGACTTCCCTTTACTATAGCTCACGATCAAAGTTTTTGCCAGGAAGTATTGGTCGCTCAGTTCTTGCTATACAGATAATCAATAAAGATAACTTTTCAACCCTAGGAGCGTATTTATGGCATGGGTCTATTTGCTCATTGCGGGCGCTTTTGAAATCGTGTGGGCGGTGAGTTTGAAGTTTACCGAGGGGTTTACCCGATTGTGGCCGAGTGTTGGGACCGTTGTGGCGATGGGGATTAGCATGGTGTGCATTTCATTTGCGTTGCGGTCCATACCGATGGGAACGGCCTATGCGATTTGGACCGGAATAGGCGCTGCAGGTACCGTGATTGTGGGGATGGTGTGGTTTAATGAACCGCGTGAGGCCATGAGGCTGGTGAGTATCGCCGTGATTATTGCGGGCATCGTAGGGTTGAAGCTGTCATCTACTTCCTAAAGAAAGGTTAGACAGAAGTTTCGTCTGGTGAAAAGGGAAGGCTGTCGTCAGGAAGAGGTCTGGGCAACGGGAGGCGAAATACGAACGATGAGCAATGAGATGAGGACGGATTCAGAAAGCCCAGGCGACAAACGTATATCGTTCGCCTTTGGTTACTTCTTTGACTTCATGTGGATACATAAAGTTTGAGGGAAAGACGAGAATATCTCCTGCTTTAAGGGGGACGACATGTTTCCCTGAGAATACAAAATCTCCCCCTTCATACCCATCATTTAACAGACCTAAGATAGACAAGATCGGGATGCCCTTATGGTTTCCATCAAAGATGGAATGAATGTGATCATAATGATTCCGCATCATCGTGCCAGCGGTATACCGATTAAAGCGAATGGGCGTAAAGGTTTTAATGAAACTTTTAATTCGATCATCGTTTTGAGGTGCAAATTTGATCATATAATCTTCGATAGCTGAGCACACAAACGGAGCGAGGGTTTCCTGTAATTCAGATGAGGTTTGTTGGACATCAAGCTCTTTCTCGCTTTCGGAGCTATAGTTACTGGCGGCATAGTTGTACCAGGAATGTTTGTCCCATTCTTTTGATTGAATGTCTTTTGTCACATCGACGCACACATTTTGGGGAATGGCGTTGGTGACGAAGATATAATCACTCACCTTTTCCACGTCTCAGTTCCTTCTGATCGTTAAATAGAAAACTGAAAGGCTGGTTGGGCGCCAACGGTTTCCGCCAGAATACCCTTTTGCTTCAAGGTCTCGATGATTTGTCGAGCACGAGCATCAAAGTCATCAGGACCCAAAAATGTGAGTGTCGCATCCGGAAGGAGGCTTTCCTGTTCTTTCGACATATAAATGGTCACGACTGGTGTGGGGTTCACGAGCGTTTGGATGGCCTGTGCAACGGTACCGCCAGGAAGCGAAAAGGGATTGGTGGTAGAAAGGACCAACAGCCCAGTATCAGTGAGGAGTCTTGCGACTTCGCCATAGCGGCGCACCGCTTCGTTGGCATTGGCTTCACCAATATCTGCATCAAGGCCACGGCGGAGGTTTTCAGCATCAAGTAGATACGCATGGCGTCCTTCAGCAACGAGTACTGATTCGAGTTTACGAGCTAAAAAGGCTTTGCCTGTTGAATCAGGGCCGGTAAATAAGACGACTGCAGCTCGATGTCCGTAATGTTGTGCCCGTTCTTCTGGTCCTATATCGCCTTTTACCCAGGCTGAATCGCGTTCTCGTGCTTCAGTTCGAAGGCCTTCTTGTTCGTCACGAACCATTTCGGTGATAATTCCGCCACCGGAAACATCATACTCATCAACTAAGACGAAACGCCCCGTTTCTTCGGACGTAATATAGGAGTCAAAGGCAAGGGAGGCTTTCGTCCGTATGGTCAGATCGGCCACTTCATTTCGCTGGACGGCTGTAGCGGTTTGTCGGTCGTCCAGGTCATTCGCATTCACAATCCGATGAATAGCAGAGACTTCACAGGCAATTTCTCGTGTGGCAAGCCGGAGGACATAGTATTTGTTCATTTCGAGGGAACGTTTTCCAAGCCAGAAGACATTGGCTCGAAAGCTGGTGGAGACGAGGGGCCCATCATCCTCATGTGCGGCAATTTGTCCGCGTTCCACGAATATTTGTTCATCCAACGTAATCCCAACCGACTGTCCTGCTGAGGCACGCATGGGCGGTTGGTCGACGTTGAACGCTTCTATCGATTGAATAGCCGCTGATTTATTCGATGGCGCAAAGACAAGGCGGTCCCCAACTTTCAGCTGGCCAGCGGTAATTTTCCCGACAAGAATGCGGCGTGCATCAAATTTGTAGACGTCCTGGATGGGAAAGCGTAGCGGTTGATCAACATCTGCTGCGACGAGTGAAAAGTGGGACAGGGAATCTAAGACGGTTGGGCCTGTATACCAAGGTGTTTCTGGGGCATTCGTGGTGATATTGATGCCTTGCTTGGCACTAGCTGGGATGACGTATTGTGGAATGACGTTTAATTGTGTCAGGAATTCGCGGTATTCTTTTTCAATACCACGAAACACATCCTCGCGATATCCAACTAAGTCCATTTTATTGACGACGACTGTGACCTGTTTTACTCCAAGCATGGAAAGTAAGAGGCCGTGCCGTTTGGATTGATCTTTGACGCCTTCTAAGGCATCGATGATAAGAAGTGCGGCCTCTGCTCTGGCGGCACCGGACACCATGTTTTTGAGGAATTCTTTATGCCCGGGAGCGTCAATAATAATGTATTGACGATTTCCCCAAGAGAAGAATGTGCGAGCGGTGTCAATCGTAATGCCTTGTTGTTGTTCCTCTAAAAATGCATCAAAGAGGAATGCATACTCAAATTCTTTTCCCTGTTGTTTGCAAATGGCTTGAATCTTCTCGATCTTTCCAACGGGTAAGGTCCCCGTGTCGGCATACAGGCGTCCAAGTAAGGTTGATTTACCATGATCAACATGACCCACGATCACGATATTCATGGTTTCTTTTGTTTGGGTGTTGTTGGGGGTCACGGTGTCGGCGGCCATGATTACATGTATCCTTCTTTTCGCAATTGTTCCATGCCGCGGCCTTCGTCTTGGGCGCGGCCGGCACGTTCAGCGACCTTACTGTTTCTCAATTCAATAATAACTTCGTCAACATTTTTTGAAGTAGACTTCATGGGGCTGGTACAGGGCTCGCACCCCAAGCTGCGGTATCGTTGTCCCGTTCCTTGATCCAAATATAAATTGTCCAAAAATGGAATGTTTTCCATTTTGATGTATTCCCAAATGTTAATTTCCGTCCAATCCAATAATGGGTGAATACGAATATGCGTGCCAGGTGGGAAGGAGATCTTATATTGGTCCCACAACTCAGGAGGTTGATCGCGAAAATCCCATTCGTTGTTTTTGTCACGTGGAGAAAAATACCGTTCTTTGGCACGTGTACTATCTTCATCTGAACGCACGCCTAAAATAATCCCGGTATACCCTTTTTCTTCGAGTAAGAGTTTCAGTCCTTCAGTTTTGAGGGCCGTGCAGCATTCCATTCGCCCCTTTGTATGATTCATACCTTCTGCGAGGGCTTTTTTGTTTTGTCCGACGATTAAGTTTAATCGCCATTCACGAGCCAAGCGGTCGCGGTATTCGATCATTTCTGGAATTTTATAACTCGTGTCGACATGCAGAAGTGGAAAGGGGACATGCCCGAAAAAGGCTTTTCGAGCTAGCCAAAGTAATACGGTGGAATCTTTTCCCATCGACCACAGCATGCCCAGGTTCTCGAAGTTTTTATAGGCTTCGCGAAGAATAAACACGCTTTGATCTTCAAGCTGACGAAGGTGTTTCATACAGGTACCGTTTCAGTAGATAAATCAAGGTTGTCTGGTAAGGACGTTGTTGGTGTTGAGAGTGCTTTCAGTTTTTCTAAGGCCATGCCTGATTGAAGGGCCCGCTCTGCCAAGGGCGCAGCTTGGCTAAGTGAAGAGGCTTGGCCTGCAGCGTACAGAAATAAGGCTGCATTAAAAATGACCCAGGCACGGTAGTCGCCTTGGATTGTATTGTGTAAGCATGCAGAGACAAGGGCCGCTTCTCGTTGGGGAATTGATGAGCCATTGGGTAAAGTTAAATGCCCCATGGCCTGAAATGACCCAAACCTCAATCCAATATCCTGCGGTCGAATCAACAGTCGCGCAATATGGCCATTCCTAAGTTCCCGTACGGGAGTGACCGAGGAAATTGACAATTCGGGGATACCTTCAACGCCTTGCAGAACCATCGCTCGAGATGTGCCAAGCATATTCAAGGCTTCAATAATTTTATCCAAATAAGGAGGATGAGAAATTCCGATGACCTGTGAGGCGGCCCGAGCAGGATTCAACATTCTGGCTACTTGGTGGGCAAGGTTCTGTACTCCGAAATCTTGTCGAAGATCAAGAAGGTGGGCCAAGGGGGGATGATAGTTTTCAAGGTCGAGATATCCGAACTTGTACTCAGTGAGCTGATCGATAGGTTGAGAGGTGGCAATGCCTAAATGTTTCAGAATGTCTGGAACTGTCGAGGCTGCTGCAGCGTTACTCGTTCCATGGATCAAGATTGTGGCCCCTGCGGAAGAGGCGATGAGAGCCGAAGCGATGATAGCATGACAGGTGTCGTGCTTTTCACCGTACAGCGGCACGTCCACAACTTCCGATGGTGATGGAATGGCAAGTGGAGGAACATACTGTCTGATGGCCGAGGTGAAGGCGGCTAATTCTGAAATGGATTCTGTCTTCATGCGCATCGCCATAAGGAATGCACCGACTTGCCCTGGGGTAGCCTGGGATTCAACGATGTTCCGCATGGCTTCCTTGGCTTCGTCCCAGGTTAAGTCTTTGCTTCGTTTTTGGCCCTTGCCTATTTTGGTAATAAATTGGTGCATGTCAAAAATTTACGTCTCTCATATGTCGTTGCACATCTTTCGTCTGTCTTAATGTTTTAATTGGTCTCGTCGTTACGACGTTCAGTTATTCTTTTTCGTGTTCTGTCTTATTCGGATGAAGTCCACATTCAGTCTTCTCGACGTGTTTCCACCGTCCAGATCGAGGGTCTTCTCCTGGCAGCACGGGTGCTGTGCAATGTGTACACCCAATACTTGGGTAGTTTTGGTCATGTAACGCGTTATAGGGAACCTCATTGGCATGAATGTAGGCCCACACCTGTTCCCCTGTCCACGTGGCGAGTGGATTGATTTTTACCAATTGAAACTTGTTATCCCATTCAACGATTTTTGCATTGGCACGAGTTGGTGATTGATCTCGTCGAATCCCCGTGATCCATGCCGTATAGTTTGTGAGTACCCGTTCGAGTGGTTCAAGCTTTCGATGCTGACAACATTCATCTGGTTTGTGTGCCCATAAGGCTTCGCCATGGGTCGTGGCTTGCTTTTCCGGGGTCAACAACGATTTCATTTGAATGATTTGATCAGCCTTGAGTCCATATTTGGTGCTGATTTGTTCTCGAACCTGATGAGTTTCAGGAAACAAAAAGTCTGTATCCAAATAAAAGAGCGAGGCGTTGGGCTGCTGCCGAAACAACATGTCAGCAAGCACTACGTCTTCTGCCCCAAAACTACAGGCCAAAATAATATGCGGACCATAGTCGCCAAAGGCAGAGGCGAGAATTTCCTGCGGAGTCTGGCCCTCCAATGTCTCATTCATGATTTGCAGGGCTTCAGCAGTGGGCTGAATGCTTGTTGAATGACTCATCTCTCCTAGTCCTCGACTTTTTCTACTAAGATTTTAAAGTGCTGTTGTTCCGGGTCCAATGCTTCTTCCGTTAAAATTTTGTGTCCATCATTACGAAGACTCATCGGGACATTCTTGATTGGATCACCTGCATCCAACCAGACCTCAAGTTGCTCACCGTCATCCATCATTTCCATCTTTAATTTGGTTTTAACGTAATTCATGGGACAGGTTACACCGCGCAGATCGTAGACTGGTGTGTCCTGAGATGCGAGGTTGGGTGTGGTAGTTTCAGGTTGAACCTCAGACGTCTGCGCTTCGCCTAATTCGACTGGAGCAAGTTTCAAGTCCTGTCCAATCTCTTCCGTTGCTGCTCGGCAGGCACCAACAAAATCTCGGGCAAAGTCTAGTTTGCTTTGGAGAAATGCTGTTGAAGCCTCTGTAGAACCAAGGTCATCAAGGTGCGCCGTGAGATTACGATAGGTGTCTGGCATCAGACCTTTCGCGGTTACGAGTCGATCATATTCAGCGAGCGTGTCGGCATCCGTGTTGGGGTCCATACCCTCTGTTACCAATATGGCTTTGGCTCCAGCGATGACAGCACGATAGGCCTTATTCATCGCAATGCCAAATTGATGTTTTTCTGCCAGAATCCGAGCATGGTAAAGTTCTTGTTCGGCCTCTAATATACGATTATCAATCATTTCCAAGGCTCCACCGGCACATTCACCAGGCCCGAGATCTTCAACTGAGAACTCTTGATCAGCTTCCCAGTCGAAATAATATTCAGAGTTTTCTGCAAAGGGCGGCAGAATGGTATGAGGGATCAACGTTTCTTTCAGTTTTGTTTTGCCTGTCCGTGCAATAAATGCTTGAAGGCTTTCACCGTTTTCACGTTTTTCTCGATAAAAGTCGAGCAGATGCTGAATGGCGGCTGGAACATTTTTGGCCGGCACCTTCACGATCAACTGTGCAATCTTCGCGTTCCCGTTGACTTGTCCGCCAAGGTGAAGTTCATACACGGGTGCGATATGGTCGCCAATACGTTTTCCTACACCATGCAGTCCTATCGTGGCAATGTGATGTTGGGCACATGAATTGTGACATCCACTAATTTTGACATCAACGCCTTGTAGGTCCTTCGGAGTCTCACCAGCTGGGAACAATTCTGACAACGCACGAGCTAGGCCTTTTGATGAAGTAATCCCCAAGCCGCATGTGTCTGTCCCAGGGCAGGACACAATATCTTCGACGCCTTCTGCGCCAGGCGCGCTCAGGTTTTGAGAGACTAAGGCGTCATAGAGTTCATGGATGCGGGCTTCAGGAATCCATCGAATGATCATATTCTGACTGATTGTTGTTCGAAGGTTGCCATTGGCATAGGTTTCGGCAAAATCGGCCAGGGCATACATTTGTTCCGTCGTCATATCACCAGAGGGCAGTTTGATCACTGCTGCCAGAAATCCAGGTTGCCGTTGGGCAATCACATTCGTTTTTTTCCACACCTCAAAACTTGATGGAGCGCCGGGTGTTCCGTGAGATCCATTGCCCGTTCCATTTCCATTCGAAGAAGTGCCATTGCCTGATTTTGTCGGCATAATCAGCGGTGCTTCATCTTGGTACGACAAGATAGGCAACGTCGGCCTTGTGGCATCAGATTTCAGCAATGTGTCATAGGCTTCTTGCCACTGTCTGGTAAATTCTTCAAACCCCAGTTTATCAATCACAAATTTCATGCGAGCTTTACTTCGATTTTTTCGGTTTCCCAAATTGTCAAAGACTTTGATGCAGGCCTCGATGGAAGGCATTAACTCGTCTATCGGGACAAATTCACGAAGGAGTTTCGCGACGCGAGGTGTTGAGCCAAGACCGCCACCCACGACCATTTTAAACCCAATGGTGCCTTGGTCGTTTCGAGCGGCTAAGAGTCCAACATCGTGAATTGGGGTCAAGGCGCAATCTGACTGGCATCCTGAAAACGCAATCTTAAATTTACGTGGTAAGCTTTGAGTCAAAGGGTTCCGCAATAAGTGCTGTGCCACGGTATTAGCGTAGGGGGTGACATCAAACACTTCTCCGGGGCAGACTCCAGCTAATGCACAGGCCGTGACGTTACGAACTGTATTGGCACAGGCCTCGCGGGTGGTGACGTCCACTTCTGCGAGTTTTCGCATGATCGTGCCCACCTGAGGTAATGGAGCAAAATGTAACTGAATATCTTGCCGAGTCGTCACATGGCCGACGCCCGTTGCGTATGTATCGGCGAGTTCGGCAATGCGGCGGAATTGATTTGCCGTGAGACCGCCAAACGGAATTTTGATTCGCACCATTTGCACGTCAGGTTGTCGTTGGCCATAGATCCCAAATTGGAGTCGGAATGGTTTAAATATTTCTATTGGAGTTTCGCCAGTTTGGAGCCGTGCGACTTCATCTTCAAACGTTTCGATTTCTTCTAGAATTTCCTGCGGAATAGGAATCGTCTTAATTTCGGGTCGAGTAGTGGGCACGGTACTCATAGGGAACCTCCAATAGCGGCACGTGGATATGGAACAAGGAGAGATTTGGGTTGCAAGACTTCGAACAACGATATCATTTGAGAGTTCTTTATGTGACTTGGTAGCCCTGAAAAATGGTCAAATATGGTACATCAGCGTACGTTTTTTCTCGAGTTCCTGATAGTGATCCACTAGAGTTTGTAGCGAGATCGAACGCAGAATTGCAAGTTCGGCATTCTGTAGTTGTTGCCAAATTCCAGAAAGCAATGCATCGTCAGTACGTGGAGTTTTGTTCTGACCATTTGTGGAACCGTTGAGAGTATGAATCCCTTGTCCGTTCATCGCTTGAACGATTTCCGCGAGAGAGGTCTCTGCTGGTTCTTTGGCTAACGTGTACCCGCCTTGAGCACCGCGGAGACTGGTAATAAGCCCAGCCTGTTTTAACGCACTGAGGATGTGCTCAATAAATCGAGCCGGAATAGACTGATTGTGGGCAATGGATTTTGCTTGAATTGGTGGAGATCCATGTCTGATGCCAAGTTCAACCGTGGTCATAATGGCATAGGTGACTTTTTGTGAAAATTTATCCATATAAATCCATACAATTCCGATCGGAATTAAATCATAATAAGATGTGAGAGCCCCATGTGTCAATATACCTCTATTTTTCTCAATAAAAACAGCCTCAATTGTTATTGACTCAGAACCGATAATGAGGAGAGGAGCTTACCCAAACATAGAGACGAATGACCCATGAGAAGGAAATGGGTAGCAACAAACAGTGAAATAGAAGGAGAATGATGATATGGGTGAGGACCAAATCATACAAGTCACTGTGGACGGGACGGAGATCATCTTTAAGCAAGCCAACGAAGAAATTTTCTATCGTCCAGCTGATGAATATGGGGAATGGCGACCTGGGATTCCTGATGGAGCTGTCTGGTCAGATATCCAGTCGATGCTTGATGCTGCCGCGTATTAAGCATTGCGATGGAAATGTTCAGTGCAGAGACTCCATATTCTTCAAGTTTGCATGGGCATGTTTATCATCCTACTCAGCTGCAGAAGTAATCTATTTCCATCGCTCCTTATTTATTCCTCACAGTCCTCTTCTCTCAGTGGTCATTCTCTAGGTAATTCCCTTTCTATCAGCCAAAATAATATAGTACCCCAAGATTGATGAGTATCGATCTGCTTTTCCATTGCCGAACAAATAGAATGTGCAAAATATCCAAATTCGCTATGTGAAACCCCCATCACTTTGGAGAAGGGCGTCAAGAAAACATGGCGAGAACTGATTGAAGGGAGCCAGATGTATGGATGATCGAGAAAAGCATGTCTTAGTGTTGGCTCATGCACTTGCGCACCAAGAGAACGAAATTCAATATCTTAAGGCTTTACTGTTACAAAAAACCGATATGAAGTTTGAAGAATTTCAACAAGAGCAAGAGGCGTTTTGGGAAAAGACCAAAAATTTCCGCATTCATGAAACCTTAAAAAATCTCCAGGTTCTTCAAGCCGACATGGATAAAGTGCCGGAAGACATGGATCTCGATGCATACATGGATCACTTACGCTGGCCGAGTGACCCGCCCGAAGAGGAAAAATAAAGGGCTGATGTTGATAGTGGAAAATCGAAATAGTAAAAACTAAACGGTGAACTCAAGGGTCTGAAGGTGAGTGGTTGGGGAGCGTTCCCAAATACTATAAGAGGTCGAAGTGGTTATTTGAGGGGGTTGATTGCCAGGTAGTCGCAGATGAAGGCAAAGACGAGTTCATCGAGCTGTTGGCAAATATTCGTGATCCCGCCCATGGTCAAAACCCCCTGTTCCCAGGTAATTGCATGCCCACCTTTTGCATCATGAACCAACGCGACATGCTGATGGACCTCTAGATCAATGCGGCAGGTAAAGCGTTTGCGTTCCAATGGGAGTGCGGCTACGTTCACATAGAGATAAGGTTCTCCTGGTAGCTTCGCAGCTTCTTTTTCCTTAAATATACGAATGCCGGCTGTGCGAAGTTGAGCTTCGACCCGTGACTGGACATCTCGCCGAGTGATCGTGCCTTTGAGTTCTGAGCCTACATCTTCCACCACGACATAAATTCCCGTCATGCCTTTTAATGATTTTCTTTTTAACATGATGAATTTACTCTCTTTCTATGCGATGGCATCTATCAGATGGTCTGATGAATGGGACCTTTCGCATAAGCTTACCAAATGCGAAGCATCAAATTCTCGTCCTTTTATTTCACGTCGCTGCATTGCTTGAAGTCGTGTCTCCAGTCCCCAGTTCTTTCTCCATTCTCGGTAAACCCAATGAGCCACACCTGTTGAGGGAATTGGTAGCTTTCTTCATGACGGTACGAATCAAGCAGGGCTTGTATGGGCCGACTACTCTGAGATCGTTCCCAGGCATCGGTATCAAATACACATTGATTGATGTAGTTTTTCAAAACCTCCTGATTCGAGCATGGAATCGTATGTGGGAAATGGAGTTCTTGCACTTCGTACGAAATATGTAACCGGTCAAGAGTGGTTAGGACGTTTTCGGCCGTAATATAAGGCTGACGAAGGTTAGGGTAAAATTCCTGATTGTAGATATTGTAGAGGCGGTGATACCAGGCATTGGATGAAGCTAAATAAATGAGGGCCACTCCATGCTTGGCTGTCAACAGAGCTTGTAGTTTTTTCATGACGGCTTCCAATGCATGACGTTGGAGGCAGTACAACGATTGCACGCACCAAATGACTTGATACCCCTGTGCTGACCCTGCTGATTGCTCAAGTGCTTCGACGGTCGTTTTTAATGCGGTTCGTGGTGTGAACGGGGTTGTGAGAGATTTCCGCAATTCCTCTAAGCTGTGCTCTGATGGGTCGAGGTAATCATATTCCACCTGAATCGTTTGCGGGAGTTGGGATGCAAGCATTGACGGGAACTTACCTGTGCCGCATCCTATATCGAGCAACTTAACCGGACTATCAAAACGAGAAAAGAATCTTCGAAAATCGAATCCGTTGATCAGTTCAGTGTAGTCGCGCATTGCAACTTGAAACCACAGCTCCTTCTCCAAGCTGCCTTCTTGATAATACTGGTTAGAGAGTTCCAGGTTGTGGTGGTGTTTCATGTCAGTCATGTAGGAATCCTAGTGCTGTGAGTATCTGTTGCAATTCCTTCATGTCCTGGGATGCCAAGACCTTGGTCCCATGGAATTCTCGCCGAATGGGGTAGTTTTTTCGGAGAGCATCGAAGAGATTGGCTCGTTCTTCAAGAGGTTCTGCCTGCAGTTGCTTCATGCGATCATAGTCAGCTTCGAGGTTGTAGACTTTGGTTGCAATCGATCGGAGATGTTCTTCATTAGAATGGTCTGAAGCGTCAACCGTTATGGATGGGACCGTTGGGGCCGGTAAGGATAGAGCTGGATTCCAAATTGGATCTATGCCGACATGTTGACAGAGTGCGGCGTAGATCATAAATGTCCCTGCAGCCTTGCCATCCAGCGAGTGCCCCGCGATATGCGGGGTCCCAATCGTGACTGCGTCAAAAAGATCCCAACTGATGTGAGGTTCCTGCTCCCATACATCAATAACCGTCGGCCCGACGCGTTGCTGGGTAATCGCATTGAGTAGGGCTTGCGTCTCAATAACTTCCCCACGTGAGGCATTAATCACAATTGTGGAAGGGCGAAAGTATGTGGTCATGTGTTCGTTAATGAGATGATAGGTTGGGTATGGTCCATCCTTGGTGAGGGGGACATGAAACGTGACAATGTCACAGCGGAGCGCGTCCTCTAACGGCTGGTGTTTGAATTCTTCCGTATTGGCTAAGAATGGGTCATTGAGTATGGGCGTCATACCTAAGACTTCAGCTTTCTGCTTGATGAGTTTGCCAATGTGGCCGACGCCGACAATGCCAATTGTTTTACCCGCGAGTGTCTGGTTGTGACGTTGGGCAACGATCAATAAGGCGGTGATGACATATTCTGCGACGGCATTGGCATTGCTTCCTGGGGATGATGCGAATCCGATATTCCGACTGTTGAGGTAGGTCGTGTCAATGTGATCGATTCCGGCTGAGGCCGACCCAACAAATTCAACAGAACTGTCCTGCAATAATGATTCTTGAATTTTGGTGATGGACCGAACGAGGAGTACATCAGTGTGTTGTATTTCAGCTGCTGTGATAGAACGTCCTGGGAGCATGGTGAGTGTCCCCAATGTGGAGAAGGCGTCTTGGACAAAAGGAATACTTTCACCAGCGACTATACGAAGAGGGATGTTCATATGTGTTTCTTTCCGTAAAGGGCGTGAATTGTTCAGAGGATAGACTATATACTATAGCCGACTTCACATTAGTTTAATCGTAGTTGGCGATGAATCCAAGTAGTCATACTTTTTACATTCTGATTGAAGGAGTATTCAATGAATAAAAAATCAACGACTGCCTCTCGTGTTTCCACAACCCCCAAAGCTGCGAAATCGACGCCATCAACCAAATCAAAGAGTGGTGCTGTCAAGAAAGTCTCAAGGGTATCCGCAACAACAAAAACAACGAACGTGAAATCGACGCCATCTGCTGAGAATGCGTTGAAGGTTGGTCAGAACGCACCGGCGTTTGCTTTATCAGATGACAAAGGGAAAATCGTTAAATTGTCAAGTCTGAAGGGGAAGACCGTGGTGTTGTTTTTCTATCCCAAAGATGACACTCCTGGCTGTACGACCGAGGCCTGTTCGTTTCGAGATGGTCTTGCGGCGATTAAGCGTCGTGGAGCGGTGGTGTTGGGTGTGAGTCCTGATTCTGTGGAATCCCATAAGAAATTCGTTAATAAGTTTGACTTGAACTTTCCGCTCTTGAGCGATGTGGAGAAGGAGATGTTGCTGGCCTATGGCGTATGGAAAGAGAAGTCGATGTATGGGCGTAAGTATATGGGGATTGAACGAACCACGTTTGTGATTGATGGTAAGGGGAAGATTGCGGTTATTTTTCCAAAAGTGAAGGTCGGACAACATTATGATGAGGTGTTGACAGCCTTGGCTGATATGGCTTGAGGGAGCGTGACCTTAGGTGAAGGATCTGATTAATGACGTGGGGGTGTTTGAATATGACTCGTATCCTAAACGAAAGAGGACTGTAGGTGAAAGCTAGGCGTGTGGTGTTTCAAAAATCTAGTACGACTGTGAGCATGAATGCCCCTATCGAATGTCCAGCGACACGGCTCAGAGGTTTTGATGAATAGAGGGCTTGATCTGCCGTTTCCATCATCTCATGGGCTGTATGAAATATTTTTCTTTCTTTAAAGGATGCACCCTTGGGAGGACCTGGCAACGTGGTGTAGGAGTAAAGCGTGGCTTCTCATTCTTGGTTCATCGTCTCGACATATTCGTTCATGTTGTTCCCATGTATTGTACCGTAAGCGCAACGGCACGAGAACAGGTCCTCCTGAGAGAACTCAATCGTTATTTGGGCTGATAGAGAGGGAAAAATAAGGAATTGGTGAGACGCACTATTCTGTGTCTTGCCTCTCAATGAGCAAGGGGCGCAGGCAGGGGAAGTTTTTAGAAAACATCAACGTTGTTAGTTCAGCAATATATCCTTAGATTGGTGATAGGAAGGGCTTTGCATTCGATCAAGGTCAAGCCGAACAAAGCCTAATCCAGCGACGCACAGCTCAAAGTTTGTTGAAAGGGACTGAAAGAGTGAGGGGGGTTCTTTGTCATCAGGGTCTTGATACTGTGCCACGATACCGTAAGAGCGTTTTCCGGCTTTGACATAGTCAACAAGGAAGTCTTTGTGATGTATGAGTCCCGAGCATTTCATATAGCTGAGGTATTCCGGGAATAATCCTGCCATAAAGAGGGTGAGGTCTCCAATATGGCGATGGACGTCTCGCTCTTTGTCTCCGTCAGTTTCCTGATGAAACATTTCGGCTTCATAGAGTAATTCAACGACTGCTTCCAAGGTTTGTCCTTCTTGGTTTTTGATCTGTGAGAGTTGATCGACATGGGAAAATTCAACGAGCAGGTTGGAGACATATCCAGTCACTTGGAAGTCTGGCCAACCCAACGATTCCGCGAAGGTTCGTTCAGTGATGGCTCCGAAGAGCTGTCGGAGAGGATGCTGTTCTGGGACGACTGTTGCCATGATGGACCTCCCTGCGCATGCATTACGGCCATGATTTCAATACAATCGGTTCCTTACTCTTAAGATCTATCGGTTTGGTGCTGAGCAGTCTTAATACTTACCGTGTTTGTTGAGAGGATTCTGTCGAATCAAGGAGAAGTGTGACAGGACCGTCATTTTCTAGCGATACCACCATTGTGGCACCGAAAACCCCGGTTTCCACATGGAGCCCGAGCTTTCGAAGATGATCAATAAACGATTGATAGAGCATCTTTGCTTCTTCTGGTGGGGCAGCTTGGGAAAAGCTTGGGCGTCGCCCGTGACTTGTGTCGGCGAGCAAGGTGAATTGAGAGACAACTAATACGGAACCCTTTATCTCCTGTAGAGATCGATTCATTTTTCCAGATTCATCAGTAAAGATCCGAAACGATTGAATTTTTTCGGCTAGCATGTGTGCATGAGTCAGCGTATCGCCTCGGGCCACTCCAAGGAAGGCCACTACACCTTGTTCAATATGCCCAGCTACTTGATCCTTAACGGAAACGGTCGCTTGCCGGACACGTTGGAGAACGATTTTCATGATGCTTTTGCAGACAGAACCTTCAGCGTCTAAGTTTTTGTCTAAGAATTTGCCAGATACTGTGTAATTCCTCTGAGCGAAGGAGCCAATGTGCGCCAAAGTATCCCAGTGCACTCAGTCCGATGCCGATGGTCAGTATGCTGACTTTCATAGGAAATAACCCCGACTGATCCCATATTTCAAAACGGCTCACCCAGAGACACACGAGGCCTAATGGGATGAGTGCAAGTAGGGTTCGACCAATTGATTGGACCAGCCGAGCCCAATGGAGTCCGCCTAGGCGATGATTGAGGATGATCATCAGAATACTGACATTCAGCATGGAGGCGCAGGCTGTGGCCAATGCCAGTCCAACATACTCAAGTGATTGCATCAGTATCAGCGCCAATGTGACGTTTGCACACATCCCGACTACCGCCGCGATGGCCGGAGTTTTTGTGTCCTGGAGGGAGTAAAACGCAGTGGCCAATATTCGATAGCCTGCAAACGCCCACAGGCCGGTAGAGAACGCGAATAAGGCTGCTGTTGTTCCTGCTGTGTCATCAGCCGTGAAAGAGCCATGTTCAAAACATAAATGGATGATGAATTCTCCTAAGAGCATGAGTCCAAGCATCGCTGGTAGGATGATGAAGAGAATCATGCGAATTCCATAATTGACCGTATCTCGCAAATCATCCATGGCTCCGTTGGCTGCATGTCTTGAGAGGGTTGGCAGGATAGCCGTTGCCAAGGCGACGCCAAAAATGCCTAAAGGAAACTGGATAAGGCGCATGCCATAAAATAAATATGTTGGGCCTCCTTCAAAATAGGAGGCCAGTATGGTGTTGACTGTCAAATTAATCTGTGTGACTGATAATCCAAGGAGGGTTGGAATGATGAGTCGCCCCATTTGTTTGACGCCAGGATGATATGGTTGGAATCGCCAGGAAAATAGAAGGCTACGTTTTTGTAGGGCCGGAAGTTGCATGAGAAATTGCGCCAGCCCACCCACCACGATCCCAATCCCCACAGCAACAATCGGTTGGTCAAAAAATGGCGTTCCAAATACTGCAAAGGAAATCACCAGCATGTTAAAAAATACGGGTGCGAGGGCCGGTATGGCGAAAGCACGGAGTGAGTTGAGAATGCCCATGGCCAGTGCCGCCAGACTGACGAACAGCAGGTAGGGAAACATTATTTGCGTTAATAACGTTGTCGTGGCAAGTTTCGCGGCCTCATCATGGAAGCCTGGGGCCAAGAGCCAGACAAGACTCGGAGCGGCAATGACCCCGAGTATGGTGACAAGCGTGACGAGAGTCAGCAGAGTCGTAAAGGCGGCGCTTGCCAGTTCCCATGTGTCTTGTTTGGAACGTGTTGTATGATATTCAGTAAAAACTGGAATAAAGGCTGCTGACATAGAACCTTCAGCGAAGAGTTCTCTGAGCAAGTTAGGGATGCGGTAGGCCACGTAGAAGGCATCGGCTGTCGCACTGGCTCCAAAGAGCTGAGCCAAGACCATGTCACGGATAAACCCTAGGATTCTGCTGGAAAAAGTGGCAGCACCGATCAGACCTGCAGCACTGGTAATAGAGCGCGTGTCGTCCTGGTGAGGAGGTGGAGTTGACGTTGTCTGTGAATCAGACATTCCAAGAGATTCTAGCGGAACCTTATCAGGGAATCTATGGATGGGAATTTTGAAATTGAAACACTGGAAGTTCTTTGGTCAAAATGAGTTTTTTGATCCGTATTTTATGGATCCTGAGTTCTGTTGGAGCAAAACATAAATATTTCAGAATGATTATATGATTTGGCACTGTCCTTAGTAGCAGGCCTGCTTCATTAAATTGACACCTTCCAGTGGTTGCTTTAGCATCCATGCCTTTTGCCTAATTGTTGTGTATCGCAGAATATTGAGAACATATTATGAAATTATCTCCTCAACAGGCATTGCCGTCTCGCTGGTGGTATTTTGGAACAGCCTTTACCACCGGAGCGGTGGTGATGGCACTTGAAATTCTTGGTAGCCGCCTTATTGCGCCAATTTTTGGCAGCTCATTGTATGTCTGGGGTGCATTAATCGGGGTGGTCTTAGCCGCCATGAGTAGTGGCTATGCGGCTGGAGGTTGGTTTGCAGATCGCAGGTCTCCTCTGACCATCCTTGCGCTCTTGCTTTTGGTGTCAGGTATTTGGACTCTTTTGCTGGCATGGGTTGGTCAACCAGTTGTTTTTACGGTGTCTCGATGGGTTCAAGACCCTCGATGGGGGCCCTGTCTTGCAGCAGGTGTGCTCCTAGCCTTACCAGCCTTTTGCTTAAGTGGTGTGTTGCCGGCACTGTTGCGTCTAGCCACTGCTGATATGGGGCATTTAGGGCGTCATACGGGCAGTATGATAGCGGTCTCCACAATCGGGAGTTTAGTTGGGACGTGGGGTACGTCATTTTATCTCCTGACCTGGTTGGGAAGCATGACGCTCGCGGCATTATTGGGAATCGCCCAAGTGGCGCTGGGCTTTCTGTGGACCTGGTGGGCTTGGGGCAGTAACTGGGGGCGTACGATTCCTCTTGTTGCACTTGTGGTGTTTCTCGGATGGAATAGTTTTCATCCCGTGGTGGTTCAGCCTCCGGCCTTGCATCAAGAAGATAGTCCTTACCAACAGGTTCGTGTCAGAGACATTGACCGATTTCGCTTTCTGATTCTCAATAACACGTTTCATGCGGTGATGGAGCGAGAGGCGCCAGTCAATCTTGCCTTGCCCTATAGTCATGTCATGATGGGGCACCTCCCGTTAGTTGAGAGCCCCAAGCGCGGATTGATTCTTGGGCATGGGGGTGGATCGCTTGCCAAATGGTTGGCCCAGTATTGGCCAGAGCTTGAGCTGGATGTTGTTGAGATGGATCCGTCCGTTGTCTATGCAGCTGAAGAGTATTTTGCCTATACTCCGCCCGCGAATCATCATGTTTTTGTGCAAGATGCTCGCACCTTTTTAGGGGCCACGCCCAATCAGTATGATATTGTTTGGGTTGATGTGTTTGCTCGACATTTAATCCCGTTTCATGTCACGACAGAGGAGTTTTTTGCTGAACTTCGATCGCATTTGACATCCCAAGGCGTTGTCGCTGTCAATTTGGCGTCGTCCGATGCGGCAACAGATATTCGTCGTGCTCGTGCGGTGTTTGCGAGTATGCAAACCTCTTTTCCCGATATTGAAATATTTAGTGTTGGTGGGCCTAAGTGGCTATCCACCAGTTCGGGGTCCGTGAACTTGATCTTCTTCTCTGGTTCCAGAGTTTCTGAGATGCACGACCCTACATTTACCGCAAGTTTGATCGAGTATGTGAATCAAAATCGTCTTCCCGTTGACACCCTCAAGTACTTTCATTCCACGCCTCCGATTCATTTAGACCCAGGAATTATTCTCACCGATGACTACTCACCGCTTGATATTCTGCAGGGGCAGGGTTAACAGATCGTAGAAGAGGCCATGCATCAAGTCTGTTTGGTTTCAAGCCGAGGGTAAGAGAGATTCGAGCAGAGGTATGGGTTTCAGACTTAGTACTTGAATCAATCCCTCCCCTCCAATGAATGTTGATGTATGTGACGTGTCGAGTCCATTGCATATGATGGTTTGAACGAATTGGCTGGTAACGATATAGTTTGGTGATATTTATTCAAGGAGTGCGTAAACATGTGGCCTAGAATTCTGCCATTTGCCGTCTACATGGGGTTTATTGCCTTGAGTTCCTTGTTGACGTTTCTTTTCCCTGTTGATACTCAATCGCAAGCCTTAGAAATGTGGTTGTATCCTCTCAAGATTTTTATGGTAGGAGGACTGCTTATTTTCTTTTGGTCACAATATGACGAACTCAAAAATTCTCTTGTCGTGAGTTGGAGAGAAGGTCTATCAGTTATTGGGATTGGGTTACTCGTGTATGTGTTATGGGTGCGAATGGATTGGTCGTGGGCTATGCAGGGGGAGACGAGTGAATACAATCCATTTCAGCATGCCGGCGGTATGGGGCTGTTGTTAGCCGGGATTCGTCTCTTTGGGGCATCAGTCGTTGTTCCAGTGATGGAAGAACTCTTCTGGCGTTCCTTTCTGATACGGTGGGTCATTGATAATCGATTCAATGTCGTGCCGATCGGCACGTTTACGATTGGCTCGTTTGCAGCAACCGTCGTCCTATTTGGGCTTGAACATAATTTATGGTTAGCCGGAATGATGGCAGGAGCATTCTATAATGTATTGCTCTATCGGACCCGTCGTCTGTGGCCATGTATTCTTGCACATGGCCTAACCAATTTTGTGCTTGGCATTCACGTATTGATGACCGAAGAATGGCAGTGGTGGTAGGGATGGAGTACTAGGAGAAAAACTTTTCAAGTGAAAGAAAAGTTTTTCTCCCGTCTAATTCGTTCAGACTAGACAGCAGATGCCGCGATTTCTTCTTGTGTTGGCCAAAATCGATATCGAATTTGTGGTAACTGGGCACCATCGAAATTTGGGATATCGTAGAGGCATCGATCAACAAGAACGACCTCGTCTTGCGTAAATTCAAAGTTCTTGCGCGTTTTATAAAAATTGTCGAGGACATAGTAGTCGCCGACTTTTGGTCTTTCGTCCAAGGCTTCACGCATTTTTTTGAATACGTTACTATCGACTCCTGGAACTCGGCCATTATTTCGCTCGACGCACCACTTCATAATTTCAGCAACACCATACATGCTTAGCTCGATTGTTTTGGACTTGGTATCAGACATCAGATCCTCCTTCTGAATAATAGAACCATTTCTATACCATATTCTTTAGCTCGTCTCCAAGTCAGTAGGTCCAACGGCCTGATCAGTCCTCTTCTTTCTATCTATATCTTTTGAATTGGCTAGGTCTATGTGGGTACTGAAGGTTTTACAAGGCCTAGGAAACTCCGTATACTATAGCCCAATCAAAGGGTTTCCAGCTGCTAAGTATGGTCTGACGCAGCCCAATTCCCAGCATTATAGGTTGGAACGATCACTGGGATGGCTATAGCCGGTCGTGAAAGGGACATCTCGGAGAAATCTGTGTTTGTTGCCACGTACCAATTATTAGGAATGTTCCAATTGTAGGATGTTCACACAGCTCTGACCATTCGTCTATCCATGCTTCGCCTCTCACTTCTCCTGCTTCTGCTTGTACTTCTGGGTTGTCCCAAACAAGAAACCTATCAGCCTCCTGACATGGTCTATATGTATAAGACCTACCCTGTTGGGAAAAATCCTACGTCAATCAAATCAGCAGACTTCAATAGTGACGGATTTGCCGATCTCATTACCAGCAATATACAAGACAATTCATTGTCGATCTTGATGGGAAACGGTGATGGAAGTTTTCAGGATCAAAGAAAAATGAAGGCGTGCCAAGAGCCGAGAAATGTCTCGGTGGCTGACTTCAATCTTGATAAGCGTATGGATTTAGCGGTGGCTTGTTCGGGTAGTGGCCAGGTGTTGATATTTATTGGGGAAGGAAATGGTTACTTTACGAGGGGGTCGCAGTACCCGGTCCATCGGTCGCCCGTTGATTTCGCCAATGGGGATTTGAATGAGGATATGTTGCCTGATCTAGTCGTGGCATTACGCAACGATAAGTTGCAAGTACTATTGGGGCAGGGGAATGGTAAGTTTCGATTCGGTGCGTTGTATGAATATGGGGATACCCCAACTTCAGTCAGTACCGCGGACTTTAATGGTGATGATCATCTTGATTTGGCTGTGAGCAATGGGGGGCCCATGAGTCATGCCGTATCAATTTGGCCAGGAAATGGGGATGGGACCTTTGAGTCGCCGACAGATTATCGAACTGGCAAGCGTCCGCTTGGTGTTTCATTTTCAGATTTTAATAGTGACCGAATTCTTGATCTCTTAGTGATCAATGGGGAGATGAATACCATTACCGTGTTTCTGGGAAATGGAGATGGGACGTTTCAGGAAGGCAAGGATTCAGGTGGTGATGCTGGACCCAATCACGGGTTAGCCTATGACTTTGATGGCGATAAAATTTCGGATGTGGCGGTGGTGAACATTCAATCAAGCAGTATGTCGTTGTTATTTGGAAAAGGGGATGGCACCTTTCACTACCCCCCAAAGCACTATACGACGCCGTATGGGCCATTTGCCTTGACGTCCATGATGATCGCAACGGGACGAAATGAGCAGCCAGGATTGGCCATTGTGAATAATGCTGCCAATAGTGTGTCCGTATTTCTTCACCATGGTCTGAATAAGGGGCGAGGAAACCTGGAGCCCTCCCCACAATCTTAACGATTGAAGCCAACTCCACTTTCTTGACAGGTCCCAGACCCTCGGATAGAGTCAAATTTAGTCTTCTCGACATCCGCATAGCCCTCAATTATTTACGAGTTTCATCAAAAAAGGTACCTGTGCGAACATTTGTCTGGTGGTTTGGAATGGGCTCACTCACAACCCTCTCTGTGTTGTTAGTTCAAGGGGGCGTGCGAGACCTCGTCTATGGGGCACCGGCCTCAACAACGTTTGAAGAGATTCTGTCAATGAGTTTAACGATTTTTGGAGGTGGGCTCTTGGCTGGCTGTGTGGCCGTGATTCTCAATAGACTTCGATAGTTACGAGCATACGGTTTTCGAGAAGAGGATCAGCAAATATTCGTTACCTCAGGTTGACGAATACCACGGTTCTTCATGTACGCTAAAGACTCATAATCGTCATCCTAAATCGACGAATTCAAACGTATGACCTGTCTCAAATGCCAAGGTACAATGTTGGTTGAACGGCACTATGCCACGTTGACGCAACGCCTGCATGCGCGCTGTATCAATTGCGGGTTTTGGTTTGACCTCGCTGATGTGCTTCGCTTCTTTAAAAAAGTGCTTGAAAGTGGGTATCGAGGATTAAAAATCCGAGAGACGTTGTAGCAATTTCCTCCTTCATATTTCAGTGTCCTGCCTTTCCTTCGATCTTCAATAATTCAGAGTATTTGTTTTCAAGCTCATTCCTACACTATTGCGATCAGCTATTAACGTAATAAAGTAAGACCTGACCTCAAATTGAGATCGATAAATATCCCCATATTTCTATGGACAAGTTTTTCTCCATATCCCTCTATTCCCATTTTTAGCGTTTCAATATCCTCGTCGGTTGTTTGAAGTCGGCTATGAGCCATCAGGCATCCTGATCAGAAAACCTTTAGGTTTTTCTGGACGCGATCACTTTTTCTCTATAGGTAGTTTTTACTGGATGGGCAGGGAAGAATGAGGCTCGCTCTACTTTTTCATTGTAACATTGAGTAGGAATCCAAAGAATGGCTGATTATTCCCTTGTGGCCTGTGTCAAAATTGGAGGTTTCAGCGATGCATTATTTGGAAATGAAGGAGAGAGCAGGACTTTTATGTAAAGCAATGATGAAGGTCAGGCTCATGATGGCGCGACATTCTGATTAGCCACTGGCCATTTTTTATTGAGCCGGGCCGGGTTCATTGAGATTTATGGTGCAATCCTCTACCATCATTCCTGTCAGCGTCATACTAATCTTGGTGAATGAAAAAGAGGGGTCTTATGCCACCGAAGCGAAAACCTCCGCATTCCCCAAAGCCTTCAGCCCAGAAAAAAAAGGCGAAGGTCCCTAAGCCGACCAAGGCTCAGAACTCCCCTCCCAATCCAAACAAATCTGCAAAGACCTCTCAGAGGTCCACACGAACACCACGTTCAAAATCTCTTGATGAGCCAGTCGAACGTCCCTTGTTTCATATCGTCGGCATTGGGGCTTCTGCTGGAGGGCTTGAGGCGTTTGAGGAATTTTTCACGCACATGTCCCCCACAAGTGGCTTGGCGTTTGTGGTGGTCCCCCATCAGCATCCTGGACATGCCAGTCTTCTTCCGAGCCTGCTCCAAAAATGTACGACTATGCCCGTCAGGGAAGTCGTCGATGGCTTGCTCCTTGAACCGAATACCGTGTCCGTGGCGCTTGCCGGAAAGAATTTAGGACTTCTTAATGGCACCCTGCAGGTCATGGAACCAGATCCTCAAAGTCGTGTGCCCTTACCGATTGATTATTTTTTTCGGTCCTTAGCCGTCGATCAGCAACAGTGGGCCATTGGCATCATCTTATCGGGGACCGGATCTGATGGCACGTTGGGGCTGAAGACCATTAAAGCCGAATCTGGTTTCACGATGGCCCAGAAACCGTCATCGGCGAAGTATGATGGAATGCCTCAAAGTGCCATTGGCAGAGGCAGCGTCGATCTTGTCTGCGAGCCGACCGACATGCCGGAACAATTGATGGCCTATGTGAAGAAGACGGCCCTTTCGTCAGGTTTCGCTCTTCCAGATTCGTTCCACAACACGGCCGATGAAATACAGAAGATCATCATGCTCTTGCGTGATCGTACTCGCCATGATTTTTCTGTGTATAAATCGAAGACCATTGAACGGCGCATTGAGCGCCGGATGAACCTCCATCAGATTCAAACCATCCCGGAATATGGTCGATATATGGCGGCGAATCCTCATGAGTCAGAGGTGTTGTTTCAGGAACTGTTAATTGGTGTGACCAGTTTTTTTCGAGATCCTCCCGTTTTCTACGCGCTGGTGAACCAAGGGTTTCCGTTATGGTTCAAATCTAAGTCCCGTGACACCCCAATCCGAGTCTGGGTACCCGGCTGTTCGACCGGTGAAGAAGTCTACACGCTGGCCATGCTGCTATCCGAATACCAGGCAAAATCACAGATCAAGTGCCCGATACAAATATTTGGCACGGATTTAAACTCACAGGCGATTGCGACCGCTCGGACAGGGCTGTATCCTGAGGGAATTGCCAATGATGTGATGTCGGAACGATTGGAGCAGTTTTTCACACAAGAAGACCACCACTATCGTGTTAAGAAAGCCATTCGCGACATGGTCATCTTTGCTCCGCATAATGTGCTCACCGACCCTCCGTTTATGAAATTGGATTTCATCTCCTGTCGAAACCTTTTCATTTACCTCCTCTCTCACGCACAGCGACGTCTGATTCCTCTGTTTCATTATGCGTTGAATCCCCATGGGGGACTGTTGCTTGGCTCATCAGAAACCATGAGTGAGAATGGCAGCAATCTGTTTCACTCCCTCAATCATAAATGGAAACTCTATACACGCCAACCTGGAGAAGCGGCTCGACCACTGTTGTCAGGGTTTGCGGGGAGTCCCGTGCCTGTGGTGGTGCAACCTCTTGGTGAGTCGTCAGTTCCGGCTCCATCTGTGCCAGCGCTCATTGAAACCATGTTGCTGTCCAAATATGCTCCGTGCAGTGTTATTGTCAATGTACGCGGCGAAATCACGTATATCCATGGACGGACAGGGGCTTATTTAGAACCAGCATCTGGCCAACCCAACTTGCTCCTCTACAAGATGGCTCGTGAGGGCTTGCAGGATGATTTAGCCGAGGCTCTTCATCAATCGATTAGGAAAGAGGGCCTAGTTCGACGTGAGGGCATTCAGGTCAAGACGAACGGAGGTTTTTCCTTGGTGGATGTCACGGTGACGCCGATTCACGACCACGATGCGCTTCGAGGGTTGTACCTGGTGACGTTTGCTGCCACGTCTGAGCCGCCCAGCCAGCCAAAGACTAAGAAAAAACGAGCAGAAGACGCTCGACCTCTGAAGCCGGCTGCGGCGGTCGTCCAAGAATTGCAATTCACGAAACAACGCTTGCAACACGTTATCGAGGTCTCGCAAGCCACCAATGAAGAATTGAAGTCCGCGAATGAAGAACTCCAGTCGACCAACGAGGAGTTACAGAGCACGAATGAAGAATTGGAGACATCGAAAGAAGAACTGCAGTCGCTCAATGAAGAGCTGACGACGGTCAATACAGAATACCAAGCCCAGATTGGCGATCTGGATGCGGCGAATGATGACCTTCATAATTTGCTGAATAGTATCGAGATTCCTACGGTGTTTTTGGATAACGCCCTCAATATCAAACGATTTACTCCGGAAATCAAAAATTTGATCAATCTGATTGCGTCGGATGTCGGTCGTCCCTTGGCCGATCTCGGCACAAAGTTCTCCGATGAGGGATTTATCCAAGAGGCGCAATCTGTGGTAGAGACTCTTGTCTTTCGTGAGCGTGAGGTGCAAACCAGTGACGGGCACTGGTTCCTTCGGAGAATTCTTCCTTACCGCACCACAAAGAATGTCATTGATGGGCTGGTGATCACATTCTTAGACATGACCATGATAAAAGAGGCGGGGCTTCGCATTCATGAAGCCAAAATCTATGCGGAGAATATTATTGAGACGATCCGCGAACCGTTGTTGGTTTTAGACCATAGATTGCAAGTGACGTCCGCGAACGAGGCATTTTATCAGACCTTCAATCTCACGCCAAAAAGCGTCGTCCAGCATGGGGTGTACGAAATCCAAGAGGGTGCTTGGAATATCCCGACGTTACGCCACCTCCTTGATGACATATTGCCAAATAACCACGTGTTCCAAGACTATCGTGTCGAACTGGACATCCCCAAACGGGGGCCACGAAGCTTTCTTTTAAATGCTCGTCGTATGGTGGAATTACATGAATTACAACCACTCATTTTACTTGCGTTCCAAGAAGTCTCATCTCTGGACCAGTGAGGTCGACAGTGGCCAAAAAACCTTCCATTTCCCTTCGTCATCGCGCTGAAGAGGCCTTGAAACTCACCGCACAGCAAGTTCGCCAGATGCCCAAGGGTGTACTGCACGAGGTCTTATGCGAGCTCCAATTGCATCAGATAGAATTGGAGATGCAAAACGAGGATTTGCGCCAAACAAAATTCCTGCTCGAATCCTCTCGCCAGCGTTTTGCTGAGCTCTACGATTTTTCCCCCGTAGGGTATCTCACGTTGGATGCCGCTTCATACATTGTGGAAGCTAATCAGTCGGCCGCCCAGTTGCTGGCTCATCCGTCGTCGGCGCTACTTGGGTGTCGTTTGGAACAATTCATTGCTCCGGCGGATCAACCTGCTCTGCGGAGCCACATCCAGAAGGCTCAACAATCTGATCAAAAAGAAACTATTGAATTGGCTCTTCACCGACCTCATGGCCCCTCCTGCGTGGTTAGTCTGATCACGCAGATGCGAGGCGACCCACCTGGCACCACCCAGATGTTGTATCTGGCCTTGAGCGAGGTGACCAAACGGAAACAATTGGAAGAGACCGTTCGCCAACATAATGCGACTCTCCGAACCTTGGTGAAAAAACGTACCCAGAAAATTCGACAATTACTTCAACAACGATTGCAAGGCCAGAAATTAACTGCCCTCGGACAATTAGCTGCGGGAGTCGCCCATGAGATTAATAATCCCTTGGCCGCCCTCATGAATGCCTTTGCGTTAGTGAAAACGGCTGTCCCATCCACGCATCCTAAGGCCCACTTTCTCTCAAAAATGGATAAGGAATTTGAACGGCTGGTGACGATTATTCGACACATGTACCAGTTGTATGGCTCGCAACCGTTGTCTGACTCCCAAGGAAAGGCGGCCGAGTTGATGCAGGATGCGGTGAGACTTGTTCAGAGAAAATTAGATGAACATGTCGTCACGGTTCAATGCACCCCTATTGATCCAGCCTGGCTGATACCCGCCCCGACTGGTCCTTTGGTCCAGGTGCTGGCCAATGTGCTGTCCAATGCGATTGAGGTGTCTCCAAAAGGAAGCGTGGTGCGAGTGGAAATGGAGCAGGGTCACGATGATTGGTTGATCCATGTCTCCGATAGGGGACCGGGGATTGCTCGTAAGGATCTCCCTCGCGTGTTTGAACCATTTTATTCTACCAAAACACTATCCTCGCAACCTGGGATGGGTCTTGGCTTATCCATTTCTCGGTCACTTGCCATTCAGATGGGCGGGGATCTTAGCGTTGTCTCGCAACCTGGGGTGGGCTCAACCTTTACGGTGAAAGTTCCTCGGCGAGAACTTAAGAAGGAGCCAGATGATGCTCTCACTATCCCCAATCGCAAGCGGAAAAATCCGGCGGTCTCTAGAGTCTTACTTGTAGATGATGAGCCGACCTTCCTTGAAGCGACTCAAATTTTATTGTGTGAAGCTGGCTATGCCTGTGAGACGGCTCAGACCATTGAAGAAGCTCTCGGAAAGTTGGCCTCTCCTATAGATCTTTTGATTTCTGACGTTGGGCTTCCTGGGAATACAGAGTTGTGGTTTTTTCGTGCGGTCTATCACCGGTGGCCGAAGCTTCCCGTGTTGTTACTGAGTGGGGCTCTTCAAGAAATAGAGAGGGTAAAAGTCGTCGTGCCGGAGCTTATCATCGAAAGGGTTTTCCTCAAACCTCTCAATATGGAACAGTTATATGCTGTGATGGAAGAAGTTTTGAGCATGCAAGAAACAAAGGGCACTTGAACATGAATTGGGGGTGTGTAAATTTATCACGATAAATAGCCCATAGTCTTGTCTGATTTTTTCTGTAATTTTCGGCTCTCTCATTTATGGGTATGCCCTAATTGAGAGGGCTGTCCTGTATTTGTCAATCATTTCTGTTCTCCCGAAAAGCACTTGATACGGAAGCAGAGATTAGCTTTTGGCCAGTTCTTTGAGGGATTCACGGATGACGAGTTCCAGATTCTGGGTATCGTCTAGTTTTTCGCGACTATGTTTGATGGCTTTTTGGACATCGGCAGGTCGATAGCCAAGGTTGGTCAATGCCGACTCGGCATCTGTCTTATGACAAGTGAGACGTGGTCTTGGTCGGTTTCTGGGAACTATCTCAGTTGAAGTTCTAATTTCAGGCCGATAGCTTCCGCAGCTTTCTTCATGGTGTGTAATGTCACCGATTATTTTCCGGGTCTAACAAGCGATCCAATTGAGACCGGCTGGTTTCTATATGAGACGCCATGGCCGCCTTCGATAGGTTTTTTTGTTCCATGGCTTCACTCAGTTTGTAAGACAGCACTTTCTTAATTACATCAGTTTGACATTCTTCATGCTGTCCTTCCGCTCTCAGTAATTCTTCAAGTGTGGATCCTGACCTTGGGTTAGTTTTTTTCCGTTTCATATCGCTCATGCTCTTTCTTTTGTTTGTTTGCGAGTTTCAATTTTGGTCACGGGAACACGAACTTGATAAAAGGCTGCACCAAGATGCGTCTGTCGTCTCGATTCAATATGTGCGTTAAGGATTCCAGATATCGGAAAAGACTGATTTACATCACAATTGTCATATTCGTAATACCCTCCCAGATTCCATCTCACCGTAGTCTGGGGTTGTGATTGTACGCGGAGCTTTTGCTGACCGTTTGTAACAGTAGGGCCTGCTTCCCCAGGCAGGGCAGTTGGGTAAGTGCTGGATGCAGCCTTGAAACAATGAAAATTTTAGGTGGATATACAAAATTGAGAAGAGAGGGGGCAGGTGCTTGACCAAAAATCATGAAAGAAGAATGAGGTATTTGGTCACAAATGACACAAAAAAAGAGCCTCTTTCCGTTAGGAGGAAAGAGGCCCTTCAAAAAGAGTTTATTAAATCTGTTTTTTTCTGTACTTCCACCCGATAACTCCCGCTAATCCACTGCCTAAGAGGAGAAAGGTCGAGGGTTCTGGCACTGGTGCAGGCGTAGGCGCATCGTCGAACGTGTATTCAATACGTGCTCCGCCACCGGCCGTAGTTACTTGTTTAGTCCTCAAGTTCCCACCACCACCTGTTGTGGAGAGTCCTGAAAGAGATTTGAAATCTACGCTGAATTGACCGGGGCCAATTAACTCAGAGAGAATTCCTCCAAGGTCAAGGCTGGCCATATCTGTTGAGGCAAACGGTCCAAATTCTATCGTCTCGCCTACAGCATAGTTTACAAATCCGGTGGATGCCTCGAAATTTAGCACAGTGCCTGGCAGAGGGTTGCTAGGGAGTGAGGAGTTCCAGAACAAATTCACTGTAGAAGAAATCTTAGCAAACTGATCTTGAGCGGAAGTGTTGGTTATTGAGAACTTTTGGGTCGCGGACATGAACACAGTTAATGTTGCTCCAGTGAGTGTACCAAGACTGGGATTAAACTTGTTTAAATTCCCACTTTCTTTGATTTCTGTTAAGCTTTCGATTATCGGGAGACCAAACTCTGAGGTGATGGACGCGGCATGGACCGTACCCGGGATTAAGGCTGCGCCTACCGATAATGTCAATGTGGTAGTTATTATGAGGGGGAGAATGAATGTGACTAACGAACCTTAACAAGGTTACGCAGATATTTTGAGAAAGCGCAATATCTGATTTCCCCTAGTATGGCGGACATATTCGAGACGGCCCTGGACCTGCTTTGTTTCCATGGGTACTCACCCGATCGCATGGCCATCGGCCGCTCATTGGCTATTGGGGCATTTTGAGACAGTACGCGGTTTTGTGTGAAGTTTCTGGGTAGGTGAAGAAATGACGCATGTATTTTCAGACGTTTGTCTCCTCATTAAATCTTTGTTCTATCAAATATGATGATGAATTCTAGATCTGGACAGGGAATCTCTGTTGGTGTGATCCTTACAGCCTGAGAGTTTAGGTGAGGCCCATTGGGTTAGGAGACAGATCGATTAGTGGGTCGCTAAAAATAATGTTTTTTGAGGGATTTGTGGTTGATCAGTTTCAGGTTCTGTGTATTGCTGTGATGGTATTGGACGCAACGCAATCGATGTCGCGATTAGTTGTTGGCGAGCTGTTTGAGGGATTCGCGAATAATGAGTTCGAGATTTTGTATGTCGTCTAGTTTTTCGCGACTGTGCTTGATAGCTTTTTGGACATCGGCGGGGCGATAGCCAAGGTTGGTCAATGCCGACTCGGCATCAGTTTGCAGGGTATCTTCGGCGGGGAGTGGTTCGCCCGGTAAGGCATCAGCTGAAATAAATTTGGCGACTTTGTCTTTGAGTTCTAAGACAATGCGACTGGCAGATTTTTTGCCGATACCTGGCGTGGATGACAATTGAGGCACCCATAAAAGTCTCCTAATCTAGGGAGACGAGGCTTTTATGGGTTGCCAAACTTGACTACTGTTGTTGTCGTATTCTTCTCCAGCGCCATAACCCTAGGCCAGCAAGACCTGTGCTGAATAATACCATCATAGACGGTTCAGGGACAGGCGAGGGATTGAGCGTTATTTCTACTGGCTGGGTGCTAGACGAAGCCCCATTCGGACCATTAACTTCTCCACAGATACCAACTCCGCAGACATCAAGCCCAACTTGAGGTCCGGCAATATACCCAAGACCCAGCGGGGGCAGGCCCGTGCGGTATGAGAATCCTTCATTAGGATCATCCCCAAGTAGGCCATTGATTTGGCCATGGAAATTATAGATGAAATCTCCTCTGCCTCTGCCCAAAAAATCTGACGAATTGACTGAAAAGGCAGGAACAATACTATTGCCAGAGAATTCGAACATAATGGCACTTACTTCAACGTCAAAGGTTGATATTTTACCATCAATGAGAAGCAGGTCGCCTCCTGTGAACATTCCAGAAATTGAAGCCCCTTCATCAAAGCCTTCTTGAATAAAGCTGAAATTCATCGGGGAGGCTGTGGCAATGCCGTTAAAGGAATTCCCCAATAATGATATGCCTAGTACTAGCACTGCGACCAATAGGAACTGTTTAGCTCGTAGGGTTTCGTTAACGCCTTTCATTTTCTCAGCCTTTCTGTGGATCAAATCATAAGCTGCCACTCCGCACGGTAGCCTACATAATTGATGAATTTAGTTTTGATTGAAAACTATTTATTAGCTCATAATTCACGAGCGAAGTCAAGTTCGAGCATGAGGTCCTTGAGGACAGAATAATAAATGCTACAATTCCGTGCTTCTGGAAGAGCAAATCAGGTGACCCTGAGACTAGTTTTTTGCCAGCTCTTTGAGAGATTCGCGGATGACGAGTTCCAGATTTTGGGTGTCGTCTAGTTTTTCGCGACTGTGTTTGATGGCTTTTTGGACATCGGCGGGGCGATAGCCAAGGTTGGTCAATGCCGACTCGGCATCAGTTTGCAGGGTATCTTCGGCGGGGAGTGGTTCGCCCGGTAAGGCATCAGCTGAAATAAATTTGGCGACTTTGTCTTTGAGTTCCAACACAATGCGGCTGGCAGATTTTTTGCCGATACCTGGCGTGGATGAGAGTTTGTCTACGTCATTGCTTTGAATGGCCGCGAGTATATCTTTCACACTTAGGGTCGAGAGTGCGCTGAGTGCCAATTTGGGTCCAATTCCACCGATGCCGGTCAGTAAGGTAAAGGTTTCTTTTTCCGATGGAGTCAGAAATCCAAATAATTGAATGGTGTCATTTCGTATGTGGGTGGAGATCGCGAGTGTGACGGGTTCGTCCAGATTGGGAAGGGCAAAGTAGGTACTTAATGCAATGTCGACTTGGTAGCCGACCCCATGCGCATCAAGGATGACAGTTGATGGTGACTTAGACAGAAGGCGACCGGTGAGTCGTGCAATCATGATTGATTCCGTGAAATGTTGAATACGTCCCCAGCTTTACTTTTTTAGCGCGTCGCACGTGAATCGTCTTGAGTGATTCGTGAAGGATGGAAAGGGGTGCCCACAGCATGTGAGTGACGTTTGAGAAATAATTATTGCTTGTAGCAAATCTTATCGCGGAGGGCTTAGATAGTCTACAGCAGCTGTAGGCTGAATGTTCAAGTACGGGAAGGTGAATCTGAATGAAGAAGTGGGGAGGAGAATGCGATCTAGCCAATCGACGCGAGTTTTTCCAAAATCTCATCAGAGATATCAAAGTTAGCATGAACTTTTTGAACGTCGTCATTGTCATCGAGAATATCCACTAGCTTTAGTGCCTGTTCGGCTGCTCTCTCGTCTAACTGCACTTGGTTTTGAGGCAAAAATGTGACTTCGGAAAAAGTCGACGGTATCTCTGCTGCTAAGAGCGCGGCTTTCACGGCTTCAAAGTCAGAGGGGGAGGTGATAACTTCGAACGAGGAGGGACTTTGTTTTACATCCTCGGCTCCGGCTTCTAACGCAATCGAGAGCAACTGGTCTTCACCAACTTTGTCATTTTCGACAATAAGCAATCCCTTTTTCTGAAATTGCCAGGCGACGGCTCCAGCCTCTGCCATAGTTCCATTATTCTTTGTTAACATGCTGCGGACTTCTGCCACGATTCTATTTCGGTTGTCAGTCATGATCTCTAACAATAGTGCGGTGCCGCCTGGTCCATAGCCTTCTAAGCTAAACTCTTCAATTTCCATCCCGGGTAATTCACCTGTGCCGCGTTGAATGGCACGCTTGACGGTATCGGCTGGCATGTTCACTTCTTTGGATTTAGCGATGGCTTGCCGGAGGGCCGGGTTACCATCAGGGTCACCTCCACTTCGAGCCGCAATCGAAATTTCACGAATGACCCGGGTAAAGATCTTACCCCGTTTGGCGTCTACCGCACCTTTGTGCCGTTTAATTGTCGACCAATGACTATGACCACCCATGGGGTAATTTCCTAATCCGAGTAGTAAGAATATATGTTGCTTCTAGTTTCTAGGGAGGCACCCTAGCATGAGGCAATTATCAAGGGAAAATTTGTATCATAGGCCTAATTGGGGAGTCAATGTAATGTCTAGGTGTTACTGTCTATCATGGGGTTAGGTTTCGGGCTGTGTGAATATGTGTGGTTTTGACCTGAAAGTGATGGTACTCCTGAGTTTTCGTAGGCTTTTCATTGATTCACAGAAAAAGAAGTGTTAGGAATCGCTCATGCGTGTGGTTTTTATGGGAACTCCAGATTTTGCGGTGCCGACCTTATCGGCATTACTCGATTCCGAGTATTTGGTTGTGGGGGTGGTGACTCAACCGGACCGCCCGCGAGGTCGTGGAAAGTCCGTGACTCCATCACCAATTAAAGCATTGGCGATGTCTCACCATATTCCAATTTGCCAACCAGAAAAAATGAAGCATCCAGACTTCCTGTCGACGTTGCAGGGATGGCAAGCCGATCTTTTTGTGGTTGCAGCGTTTGGACGAATTTTGCCAAAAACCATTCTTGATCTTCCTCCTCGTGGCTGTGTGAATGTTCATTCATCATTGCTGCCGAAGTATCGAGGGGCAGGACCGATTCAATGGGCCTTGATCAATGGTGAAGCTGAGACGGGGATTACCACGATGCTCATGGATGAGGGGATGGATACGGGGTCTATCTTGTTACAAGAGGCCGTAGCCATCGAGCCTGACGATACGACTCTGGAGCTGACGAATCGGTTGGCGAAGATTGGAGGGGAGCTACTGGTGAAAACCTTACGGTTGTGGGAAGCCAATAAAATTCCCCCTTCAATCCAGGATCCTGCTGAGGCGACAATGGCGCCAATGCTACGAAAAGAGGATGGCGTGATCGCATGGGATCAACCTGCACGCACTATTTACAACCGAATTCGAGGCCTCTCTCCATGGCCGGGAGCCTATACGTTTTGCCAGCAAGACCGGTTATCAATTTGGAAGGCTTTTCCCCGAGAAGACGAGGACGCGACGGCTGGAGAGAATCCTGGCACTATTGTGCAATTGGGGAAGCATGAAATTGTCGTCAAGACCGGAGAGGGCTTCCTTGTGATTACGGAACTTCAAATGGCTAATCGAAAACGCATGACTGTGACGCAGTTTTTAGCCGGATATCCGCTGACTCTTGGTATGAAATTGACTGACCAGCCTGCATGAAAACATGGTACAGTGGTGCTCTGACGTTTTCTGTGCCTTTTCATCAGTATCGTACCCTCAGGGATTTTCTGAGAGTATGGCGAAGGAGTTTCATCTATGACTGAGCGCGAGCAGGCTGCGATTGATTTTATTCTTCTTAAACTCAAAGAGTTAGAGGAGATTCATGCAAAGGCTTTGGATGCGTTAAATGCTGTCCAAGGTCGAGATCAGGTCGTGAAGTGGAAAAAAGAAGCTTTGGAGGCCCTGGAAGGAAAAATTAGTGAGGCGCAATCCAAACAGCTGACCAAGGATTGGCTTGATACGTCTTATATTACTGGAGATTTGTTTGACGAATTGTCGGATGATGTTGATATGTGTCGGCGTCACCTGAAGAAATTACTTAAAGATATTCAAGCCCATGGATTGCCAGCGGAGACAGAAGTGGAACCGTAGGGCGTTGATCACTCAGGAAAGACTTTTCGATGAACCCACGTGAAGATTTCATTGCCTCTTTTGGCGCAAGGGTGGCACAGATCACGCTTCAGCCTCGTGAAGAATCCCATGGCATTATCACACTGAGCTGACGAAGCATGTGTCCTGTTTCCAGGGCACGATACAATGTGAGGGTAGACATTCAATTCGCCATGTGTGTTTGCGGACTGGCGATCGTTGTGACATTAATGCACCGGAAGATCTCATCGATGAGTGAATGCGACCACCATACTCTCTCCCTACTTATTCGTACAGAGCGGAACGTATGATTCTATTCCCACCCAATCAGAGCCTTAAGCATTTGTACTGTACGTTTAGTTCTATGTTTGAATGATGACTGTGACATACGCTACCTAATCCTATCTCATGACCACGCCTGATTTTCCTTATCCCCGGAAGCGTTTTGGTCAGAACTTCCTTATTGATCAGAACATTGTGAAGAAAATTCTCCATCGGGCCGCGCTCCGTCCTGAAGAGATGGTTTTGGAAATCGGTCCTGGCCGTGGAGCTTTGACGAGAGGTTTGTGCCAGGCGGCTGCCCGAGTTCTTGCGATTGAGATTGACCGAGAGCTGTATGCCTACCTTCAAGAAGAGTTAGGGACCTCTGTCAATCTTGAGCTGCAATTGGGTGATGCTTTAGCCTATCCCTTCTATGAGCTGCCACCTGGTACCGTTGTTGTTGCCAATCTTCCCTATAACATTTCCACGCCTCTCCTGTTTAAATTGTTTGAATCTCGAACGTCGATTGACCGAATGATTTTAATGGTGCAATTGGAGGTGGCGCAGCGACTGGTTGGGAAAACAGGTACTCGTGACTATGGTGTGCTTTCGGTCCTGGCGCAGTATTTTGCCGATATTGATTTAGCCTTTAAAGTGTCAAGAACGTGCTTTCGGCCTCGACCTGATGTGGCATCTGCCATCATCGAGATTCGACTGAAGTCGAATGATGTGATTGATCGTCCAGAGGACATTGAACATTTTGTCCATGTGGTGAAGGCCGCGTTTGGCCATCGTCGAAAAACATTGTTGAATTCTATGCGTGATGCTGGATTTGACTCTCAGGTTCTCGAGTCGGCGTTTGAATGTACAGAAATTGCTGGAAGTCGTCGAGCTGAAACGTTGACGGTCCAAGATTTCTCTCGTCTCGCGCGGATGCTTTTCCCTCATTAATTCCATCCTCTGCTCTGTCACATAATCAAGGCGTTTTTCACCGTAATACTCCAGGGTTTGAATAAGGCAGAAGCCCTGCGAGATCTATGGTTTGTTTGCTAAAGAGAAACACCTATGATAGGATTTATGACATGAGTATCTTCCCTAGTATGTCCCGTTCTGGAAAGAAGGGGCGAAAGGCAGAGGTTTCGCCGTTAACCTCGCAAGTTATTGGAATTATTCTCACCACGTTTGGTGTGCTCTTGTGTCTCAGTGTTGTCTCATTTCATCCTCAGGATCCGATCCTGTTTGTCCCACACGATATCTATAGTGATTCAGTTGATACAGGAGTCTTGTACAACTGGGTTGGGAAAGTCGGGTCAACATTAGCGTTTGGTCTCATTGGCTTGATGGGTGGGGCTGCCTATTTGGCGTCTTTTCTTTTGGTTATTTTTGGTATTCGGTCTTGGGCCAGTGAGGATTCCTGGATCAAGGTGAGGCACGTGTGTGGTGCGTTCTTGGCGATCTTTTCGCTCAGTACCTTGCTCCAATTTCGATTTTCTTCAGTTCCGATGTTGAGTGATACGGTTGTCGGCATGGGCATGGCCGGAGGGTTGAGTGGTTATTGGTTTGCGTGGATCCTTGAGCAAAATTTTGCGTACCTTGGGAGCCATATTCTTCTGGTAGCTAGTTTTGTCGTGTCGCTTGTCTTGCTTGCCCCGACCATAATTCCTGGTACGGCTCGATGGCTTGCGGTATGTGGTGGATCGGCAAAAGAGGCCATGCAGGCCCAGATGGCCCGTCGGGCAGAAGAGCGTGAACACCCCAAAATCGTGAAACCGAATAAATCAATTAAAATCAATCGGTCGCTACCCTTGCGTGGGGGTATTGGAGGATTGTTATTGGGCCCCCGAGGGGATGAAAAGTCCAACCCAGTTATTATTGAAAAGGCAGAGGCAGCATCACAATCTGATGAAAGCGAGGAGCCGGAATTGTCTTCTCGGAAAGCCTTGCCAATCCCTGTTTACAGTGAGGTATCAAAATCCTATCGATCACCTTCACCATCTGAGCTGTTGACCTCTACTCCAGGCCGTTCTTCTCGCCAAACCGATCATGTGTTGGAAACTGAGTCCCAAGTGTTGACGGAGACGTTGGAGAATTTTGGTATAGAAGGAAAGGTGACTGAAGTGCATCCCGGCCCGGTCATTACCATGTATGAGTTTGCTCCTGGGCCAGGGATAAAAGTGTCTCGAATTGTGGGGCTGGCGGATGATCTTGCCATGGCATTAAAGGCGCTCAGGGTTCGTGTGGTTGCTCCGTTACCAGGGAAATCAACGGTTGGGATTGAAGTCCCCAACCCCATTCGGGAAACCGTATCCTTGAGGGATATGTTGACCAGTCCTGTTTTTTTGCGAACTCAGGCCAAACTCGCTCTTGCCTTGGGCAAAGATATCTACGGAAATCCTGTGGTGTCTGATCTCCGAACGATGCCGCATCTCTTGGTTGCTGGCGCGACGGGAGCTGGGAAAAGTGTCGGCCTTAATTGCATGCTACTGAATATTCTCTTTACTGCCCATCCAGATGAGGTGAAGCTCTTATTGATTGACCCCAAAGTCTTGGAGCTTCAAGTGTATGATGGAATTCCTCATTTACTTCGTCCTGTTATTACTGACCCGAAGTCCGCAGCACGCGGTCTCACCTGGGTTGTCCAGGAAATGGAGCGACGGTACCGAATGCTTGCTGAGCATGGAGTTCGCAGTATTGATGCCTATAACCAAAAGGTGGCTGAGCAAACACCGGGTTCACGCCCCTTGAAGCCAGCCAAGAAGCTTTCAAAAAATTCACCTGGTTTTGAGGTCGATGATGATGTTGAAACGCCGCTTACGCATTTGCCTTATATCGTCGTGGTGATTGATGAGTTTGCTGACCTAATGATGGTGGCACCTAAAGAGGTTGAAGATCGAATTGCTCGATTAGCTCAGATGGCTCGAGCCTCTGGGATTCATTTGATTCTAGCCACTCAGCGCCCATCTGTGGATGTTGTGACTGGACTTATCAAGGCCAACTTTCCTGTTCGAATTGCGTATCAAGTGTCTTCGAAAATTGATTCTCGTACAATTCTCGATACCAATGGAGCTGAAACCTTGTTAGGGAAAGGGGATATGCTCTATATGTCCTCAGGCTCTGGTCGAATCACTCGCTTGCATGGCCCATTTGTTTCTGATGATGAAGTGCGGAACGTGGTAGAATGGGTCAAGCAACAGGCAACCCCGGTCTATGAAGATGAAGAGTTTTTCTCAAGTCAGGAGTCAGCTAAAGATGGTGATGAAGTGCAGGATGAAACCTATGAACGTGCTCGAGAATTAGTCATGGAAACGGGGCAAGGTTCGGCTTCATTTTTACAGCGGCGCCTTCGTGTAGGCTATCCGAGGGCCGCACGAATGATTGAACAAATGGAAAGTGAAGGGTTGGTGAGTGCTCCTGGACGAGATGGTCGCCGGGAGGTGTTGATTCGTCAAGCTGTGATGGAAGAGGCTGGATGACGCGTATTATTTTTCTGAGTCTTATCGTGGTTTTTTGTAGTGCACAGGCGACAGTGTCTGCGTCGTTAGTCGAGGACGTTCAAGCACTCGTGAAAAAGGTCGATGCGCAGTACCTTGATATTCAAGATTTACAAGCAGAGTTTACCCAGGAAACGCAAATAGAAGGGTTTGATAGTCGCCTTGCTTCATCGGGGAAGGTGTTATTGAAAAAGCCGGGTCTGCTTCGTTGGGATTACCAGAAACCATCGATTGAGCAAATCCTTGTTGAAGGTGATCAAGTGATGTGGTACGTGCCGGAACATCAACAAGTGGTTCAGGGAAATCTTACCCAAATGGCGGCATCAAAGGCACCCTTAACCCTTCTCCAAGGTGCTGGAAAGCTTGGGGAGCAATTTGATATTGTGCCGTCTGCTGAAAAAGAGGTTGGCGAGGGTGGTTTGCCTATCGTGGTGTTGATGCCGAAACCCAAGGATCAAGCTACTTCAACTGTGACGCGTATTCACGTCATGATTCATCCGAAGTCCTACCTGATGACTCAAATTATGCTGTTTGAGAAAAGTGGAAATATTTCTACTTTACGGTTTTCGAATATTCGTGTAAACCAGGGTGTTGATGCCAGTATGTTGAAATTGAATATGCCAGATGATGTTGTTGTGATCGATTCTCCTATGTGACTATGCTGAAGAAAAGGTGTTGGGCTGTACCCTGTGTGTGGGGGTGGGGGTGATGGACCATGGCTGAACGAGTCTTAGTCGTAGATGATGATCGAGGTGTGAGAGATGCTCTTTCGGAATATCTTGAAACGCTTGAGTATTCGGTTATTACGGCAGAAGATGGGGCGCATGCGTTAAAGCAGTATAAGCAAGGTGAGGTGGATATCATCTTGGCCGACTTGATCATGCCGAATATGGACGGTATGGAGTTTTTAAGGCGCATACGGGAAATTAACGACGATGTGATTTTTCTCATGATCACTGGGCATCCATCGGTTGGAACGGCAGTTGGTTCCGTTGGTCTTGGTGCAGATGATTATCTGACAAAGCCCTTTCATCTCGAAGAAGTCAAGACTCGTATTGCTAAAGCCGTTGAAAAACGGAAGTTGAAAAGTCGATTGAAGACCTCGCAGGGACTTGTCTGGGGTCTGATGCTTTCTATCCCATTATGGCTTCTCCTTGGTATTATCCTGGTCATACTTTTAAAAGGGTAATACCCCTTCGTTTTTTGTCCACCATCCTGAACTGGCCTTTCCTCCGCCAGTCTTTTCCGAGAACCATTTCTCGCAGTTTTCAAGTAATCGTGGTCCTGTTGTTTGGATTCTGGTCCCCCGTTGAACTTTCGGCGTTTACAGGTGAGATTGATGGTGATCCCAGTCGACTTGTTGAGAAATACTTATCCTTAGACAAGCGTGGAGCGCGTTTGGTTGTGGATTCTCAAGAGGTCCTTGTTCCCTATGTTTCTTGGACGGAAGAGCCGGCTTGGGGCAGGATTGTGGTTATTTCAAAGTATCATGTGATTGAGGATGTTACCCAGTGGGAGATTCTGACGGAAACTGAAATGCTCATTCCTGTCACATTTGATGTTGTTGGAATCATGTATTGGGAAACAGCGACGTTTTTACAAGAATCTCAAGTTTCTTTGGAATATTTTCATGTCAAAGCGATAGATGAGCGATGGCGAATTATTGCCCCTCAGCTTCCCCCTCATGTTGGCCGAAAGCGTTTGATAGACTTTATTCGTTTCACTCAATTACAAGAAAGTCGGGAGACCAAAAAAATGAGCCTTCAGCAACTCCGTGAACAGCTACAGCAAATACCATGAGCGAATTACAGGGAATTGAACGACATCAAGTGGAGCTAGTCCTTTTTGATTTAGATGGGACGCTAATTGATTCCAAGGTTGACATCGCGAATTCCGTGAATTTCACGTTGCGTGACTTAGACTTACCGCAACGATCGTTAGCCGAAATCTTTAGTTTCGTCGGTGACGGAGTCAAGCGTCTCTTGCAACTCTCAGTGGGCGAAACCAATGTGACGCAGTACGAAGAAGCACTTCGTATTTTTCGCGAGTATTATTTGGCTCATTGTTTAGACTTTACAGAGTTCTATCCAAGAATTCAGGAGATCCTTTCTCATCCAAGTGAGAGGACCTTTGCGATTGTGACGAATAAAACCAGGGAATATACTGTGAGAATTATTGAGGGACTGGGCGCGACTCAACATTTTTCAGAGATTGAATGTCCCCGGGATAGTTCTGAATTAAAGCCAGATCCTGGCATGCTTTTACGAGTATTAGAGCAACTCGCTGTGCCGGTGGATCGAACCTTGATGGTTGGCGATAGCACAAATGATGTGAGGGCGGCGCAAGCTATTGGCATGAAGTCTTGTGCTGTGGGATTTGGATACGGGAATCCTGCAAAAGTGAAGCCCTTGCAGCCTGATTTTTATTGTGAAAGCCCTGATGACCTTTTTGCCCTGTTGGTCGGGCCGTCTGCTTAATCCCACAATATAAGGTCACTGACTTTAATTTTCAGTGGGGCACTAGGCATCGTTGTGCCTGGCCGGTTGTATCATGGAAATTATTTCTTTATGATTGCCGAAAATTGTAGAAGATTTTCTGAAATTGAGTTGTAAAAGAGGACTTATGGCTAAACCAATTGTGACATGTCTTGATATGGAAGGAGTGATTGCGCCAGAAATGTGGCTTGCAGTTGCTGACCATTTTCAAGTTCAAGAATTAAAGATGACGACCCGTGATATTCCTGATTATGATGAATTGATGCAGAAGCGATTGGTGGTGCTTCGACAGAATGGTATCAAACTTCAGGATATACAGAATATCATTGAGGGGCTGTCCCCGCTCGAAGGTGCCACTGCATTTCTTGCTTGGCTGAGGGAGAGGTGTCAGGTAGTTATCCTGTCCGATACCTATTATGAATTCGTTGCCCCATTAATGAAGCAGATGCAATATCCAACGATATTTTGTCATTCGTTAGAAGTTGATGCTGAGGGGTTCATCAGTCAGTATCATCTTCGCATACCCGATCAAAAACGACAGGCCGTGTTGGCATTCAAAAATATTGGTTTTCGAGTTTTAGCTGCCGGTGATTCCTATAATGATATTTCTATGTTGAAAGAGGCTGATGCTGGGATATTGTTTTGTCCCCCAGACTCTATTCAAGAAGAATTTCCACAATTCCCGGTGACTCGAACCTATGAAGCGTTTCAAGCGCATCTTGCTCGGGCGGGGGGATTTGTCGCTTAACGGGTCAGTCAGGTCTATTCGGTTTTTGAGTGCTGCGCAGCTCTGCCATCCTCTCTCTTGTTCGTCTGCTTTGGGAGAGCCTTTTCTCAATCATTCGATGTGAAATTTTTCATGGTGCACATTGTCTTTAGGGAAACTTCTTGGTACATCTCAAAGAGAAGGTTTTCTATCGTCGACGTATCGGCGGCGTTCCCTTATTTTGCCTACTCGCAGTAGCTATGGCGTGAAATACGGTGAGGCTATTTTATTTTTCATGTAATTGATCTTATGGCGTCGTTGGTTTCAGAAAGGAGAATATGCATGAAGCGCTCTCTTAATCGGCTGTATTTTGGAATTATCACTGTTTTAATTCTTGGATCTCTTACTGGTTGTTTAGGGAATCGAAACTGGGAATACCCCCCTTCCTCCACGGGTGCCTATCTTGATGCGAAAGCGAAAGTCCCCCTTTCTGTGAAGGCTGTGGTGTTACCATTTGAAGATCTTCGTGGAAATTCGGTGAAAGAAGAATATTGGAAAGCCTCGATTCCCATTGTTCGCTATGGGGAAACAAGATATGACCGGCCTGAAGAAGCTACGAACCCGGAGGCCGTTGATGTGGTGAATTTTCATCCTGCGACGGATTTTGCTAAAGCCACTGTGGCGGAATTACAAGAAGCGGGACTCTTTTCCTCGGTTGAGTTTGTTGAAGAAGGCCAGGTGTCTCCTTCGGACTTAGTTTTTCGGGGACGCTTGCGGTCTACCGAGTGGGAGCGACGACTTGATACGTACTTTTTAGGCCCTATTGGGGTGGTTTTTTGGTTTTTGGGTTTGCCGATGGGGCAGACTGAAACAGCCGTTGAGTTAGATTTGCGGTTGACGCCAGCGTCTGATCCTTCAACAGTGCTGTGGAGCATGGCGATGGAGTATGAGGGTGAGAAAAGTGATAGTCCCTATTATAATCTTGAGGATGCGGTTCAGAGTTACCCTGGAGCCCTGCAAGAGGCTTTGCGTCCAGCGATACTTGATTTAGTTGAACTGGCCGATGAAGATCCAGGGCGACTACATCCTGGAAATTGATAAAGAGATTGCTTGTCTATGCTTGAAGGGCTGTTTTCAGCTTCCTTGTTTCATTGCACGCGTTTCTAGCATGGTTTATTTGAGAATGCCTGAGGGACAAGGCTTTAGAAGTTAAGGAAAGCAACCGATAAATAGTAGATAGGTATCCTGCATTTTAGTGAATTGAGGGGTGGGTTGCTTTCAGATTTCCGTAGATTTGAAAGTTACCTTGGTCATTAGTTTAGTAATAGTACTTATTTATGGCCGAAGAACTTGTTGTATTTGTCACCACGGGGTCGGAGAAGGAAGCCAAGGAAATTTCGCATGCACTTGTTCAATCTAGGCTTGTCGCATGTGTCAATATTATTCCGACGGTACAATCAATTTTTCAGTGGGAAGGTGTTGTAACCGAAGAGCAGGAGAGTCTTCTTGTGATGAAGACGACGAGTGAGGCTTTTCGTGAGCTGGAAGCCGCAATCAAGGCTCAACATAGCTATAGTGTTCCTGAAATTATTGCGTTTCCGGTTCAAATGGGGTCCACTGACTACCTCTCTTGGGTGCGGCAACAGGTTAAACCCACTTTAGTTCAAACGTCTCAAACTTAGGAGATATTGGTTAAGGCTGGACTAGCATTTTTTATGTTAAAATTGATAGGCTAGGCCCTACTTCATTCTACTGTGAAGATAATTGGTTTTTTGAAAAAGGCGAGAGATGAAAGGTTCTGAAGAAAGCTATTCCATCATTGTTTTTCGTGGAGCTCGTGCCAATCCATTACGGCTAAAGCTAAAAAAAACCACTGTTCGCTATTCCGTCATAGCAGCGCTGTGCTTGCTTGTTCTCCAAAGCGGGATTTTGACGCATTATATCTTTCAGCGAAGTCAATTGTCTGAGTTGGATGGACTGCGAAAGGAATTGGCTACGTCACGTGAGCGCACTAGTGTGTTTGGAGTTGAAGTGGATGGCATGAAGAAGCGAATGGTGTCTTTAGAGCATTTGAATAGAAAACTCCAAACCATGTTTGGTTTAGAGCCAGACGAGATCGAAGGTGTTCCAAGTTCTGTGCCGGGTCAAGGTGGCGAAGAGTTTCCTTATGAGGGCGTGTCAGTGGATGCTGAAGAAGTCGTGCCTACTTCCCAGAACGCCTTCTCTTCTTCGAATGGAAAGGGTGCAACGACACACGAAAAAATTCGTGATATTGAAGTGGGCCTTCAGTGGATTGATGCACAGTCAAAAGTTGAAAAGAAAATACTCGATACATTGCTCAATACCGCAAACCTTCGAGCTGAACGTTGGGCTTCTACTCCCTCCATTTGGCCAGTAAAAGGTCCAATGACATCTAAGTTTGGTCCACGTGTGTCTCCATTTACAGGCAAGAAGGCTCTCCATGCAGGCATAGATATTGGTTCGCCTAGAGGAACAAAAGTTCGAGCTCCTTCTGCTGGCAAAATTGTTATTGCCGCGTATGACGCGCGAATGGGTAAATTTATTCGTATTGACCATGGTTTTGGAATTGAGACAACCTACGGACATCTTTCCAAGATGAATGTGAAGTATGGACAAAAGGTTAAGCGCGGAGACCTTATCGGTCTTGTTGGGAGCACGGGAAAGTTTTCAACCGGTCCACACTTGCATTATCAAGTTGCTGTGAACGACCGTGTGGTTGATCCTGTTCAGTATATTCTTGACTAAGTCTGAATTTCCCTATCTAGGCTCCATTCAAACTCCTTGCTACTTCCCTCTTCCGTTAGTGTTATTCGATTCCGCTGCAATTTGATTTACTTTCCACATTTTAGCTACGACATCCTCTATGTGGTGTCCCCAAAGGCCTAAAGGTTTTATGCTCAGCGTAGGCCTTCTTTTTCCTCTTGTAGGCCTTCTTTTAGGTTGAACCGTATGTGCTATCACGTTTATTATTTACAATTAAGGAGTTAGTGGAGGGAAGGGGTTCTTGTTTAAGTCAGAGTCGATGTGTGAGTTGAGCCACTGTCAACTATTTATACAATAATTGACAATATTTGAAATCCTTTGTTACCTTTCAGTTCTATATGCGTGAATCTACCTATGCTGAAGGAAGTTAAATGTAATGATAACGACTATCTGTTTTAGAAATTCCCAGGTCTTCAATAAAAAACAAGAAGAAGGAGGGTGTAAAATATGAGCCTCAATTATGTAGAGTTTACTCCTGGTTTTGATCGATGGATGCCTAAAGAATATAGAGATATGGTTCACCATGGTCCATTTGGAAAAAAGACTTCTGTGTCTCAAGTAGGAACTTTCAAGGAAATTCTTGAAGAACATCCAATGTGTGCCGGGTGTGCCATGACGTTGTTCATCCGTTTAGCCATGATTGCCTTCCCAAACCCAGAAGATACGATTACCGTCGGTACGGCTGGTTGTGGTCGTTTGGCCATATCTCAAGCGGCTATCCCGTTTGTGTATGGAAACTATGGTGATCAAAATGGTGTGGCGAGTGGATTGACCAGAGGCCTGAAGCTCCGGTTTGGAGATAAGCCAAAAGATGTTGTTGTAATGGCCGGCGATGGTGGTATGGCTGATATTGGTTTTGCTCAAACTCTTCATTCGTGGTTCCGTAAAGAAAAGTTCACGACGATCATGTTGGACAATGAAGTATATGGCAACACAGGTGGTCAGGAAAGCGGAATGACTAACAAGGGGCAAGTGCTGAAGATGGCTCCAGTTGGGAAAAAGTTTGAAAAAATGGATATGTTAGGGATGGCAAAAGTTGCAGGATGTGCCTATGTCGCAACAGTGGTTCCGAATAATCCACGCCGGGTAGAAAGCGTTATTAAAAAGGCTGTATTAATTGCTAGGGAAGTTGGACCAACTTATATCCAGGCATACACCTCTTGTAATATCGAATATGCCATTCCAACAGACAAAGTAATGGAAGATGCAAAAGATGTTGAAAACGACCGGTATAAATTTTCAGAGTATCTTTCTGATGATGCCAGGCAGTGCCTAGGTGAACTATATGGGTATAAAGAGTATCTTCCCAAACCTGAAAAGACCTTAGCTAAAAGTTAATATTTGATAAACGCGTGCTTGTCAATAGTTATAGGAATTCTGTGTTTCTTGGATTAGGTCTAATTAAGGATTAAGGAGGCGATAAGATGCCTATTCGATTTAATATTCGCATGGCTGGTGTTGGAGGTCAGGGTGTGGTGACTGCCTCTCATATTTTTAGTACGGCTGTAATCAATGCGGGAGCAGAGAGTACGATTGTTCCATTTTATGGTTCAGAGAAACGTATGGCACCAGTGGAAAGCTATGTGCGAGTCTCAGATGAACCAATCTATGAAATCGGAGAAATCACATTTCCGCATATCATTATGATTTTTCATCCTCAGGTGATTACTCATGGGAAGAGCTATACAAATCCATTCTACTTTGGATTGAAAAAGAATGGTGTAGCCTTAATCAATCACGACACCCCAATGAAACTAGAGCCAGATCAAAAAAGAGAGTTAGAAGAGCTTAACGCAAAGATTTATTATATTCCTGCAACCACGTTGTCGTTGGATGTGGCGGGAATTGACCTTGCCACCAATATGGCAATGTGTGGTGCTATCGGTGCCATTACTGGATTGACAAATATGGAAGCACTTGAACAAGCGGTGAAAGACCGATTCCTTGGAAAAGGATTTGTGGTATCTGGGGGAACCGCTGCTTTAGATAGTGTCGTGGAGCGAAAGTTTAAGAAAAAGTCAGAATTAATTGGTAAGAATCTCGCAGTTGTAAAAGCTGCATGGGATTATGCGGTTGAACATGGGTGGGACAAACTAGCCAAAGAGGCCAGAGCTACAGCTACAGCATAAATATTTAGCTAAGAAATATGAGGACTCAATGTATTTAATTGCCTATATTGATCAAGAAATTTGTGCGGCAACCAGTTGTAAGTTATGTACGCAGTTCTGTCCGGAAGCCAACACCATCCTTTATAACACTGAGGCTGGGAAAGATAAGGGTATGAAGTATGGGTCTGCATATGTCGCGGTTGACCGATGTAAGGGGTGCGCTCAATGTGTGTGGGTATGCGACAATATGGCAAAGCATAACGCGATTAAGATGGAAATGATTGATCAAGTTGGTGACTCGGCCTTAACTGAAAATATTACCTATGCTGAAAAGAATACAACAGCTAAGTTAGCGAACCCCGTTCGCGGATAAAGTATGTTGTTACCGAGATAATGTCCTTTTAATTCAGGAAAAGTTAAAGGTTATGGGGTGATCAATTGGAAGTAACTCAAGATACAGAAGAAAGAATTGTAGAGCCGGGCCCAGCAGGGTTTCATCCTCCTTCGGCAGCTGAGTTAGGCGTCCTTCCTCCTAAATCTGGTTTTGGACTAAGATTTGGGCATGAAGTTCAAGAAGAGTTAGCGATGGAAGAAATGGCAAGGTCAATGCTTACCAGAAAAAATGCTACCATTTTTCCTGGACCACTCGTACTTTGGAACTGGAATGATCATGCTGCGGATAAGGCTAAAGCCGTGCTAGAGCTTGCCGCTCAATTACCAGAAGTGATGATTATTCCGATGCCAGATTACCGACCGAAATATCCAAAAATTGAACCTGAGGAAATGATTAACCCAAATCATCCGAATCTCACGATTTGGGGAAATAAGATCGAAGCTTGTATTTTTATTGGTGTCCATTGTCATTATGCAAATCTGACTTTAAAAATGATTCGTGCTGGAACTAATTGCTGGACATCTGCGATTTGTGCAGAACAAGGCCATGAGGATGCAATGTTCACGGTTCGAGACTCTGATGCCGTAAAAATACGACGCATTGCTCAAGTGTTTAAAAGAGTTCGTGAAGAGATGGGTATTCAAGTTCCTGAGAATGGAGAAAATGTACGATTTACAGGTCTACAGTCTCAGGTTCATGGTGGCAAGAGTCATACGAATCCATTAGACATTCCTTTGGGTGGCCCAGGTGGAGCGAATGCGGAAGCGTTTGGTCATCGGCCAGAAGATATGAAGCGAGAAGGCTAAGGGAACGTATCCTTGTCTCAACTCAAAATGATCATGATTAAGTGCTACAAACTGATATAGAGGGGTGTTGTCATGAGCGATGCATTGGAGTCTGAAGTTAAAACGAATCCGCAAGGCGATCCCATTACGGCAGCCCCTGCGCCTCCTTCCGCACAATCAGGGAAAAAAGACCCTCATGCTGAGGCAAAGAGGCAAAAAGTCGTCACGCCAGAATATATGTTTCACGAAGCTCCAAGAGAGAAAGAGTTTATCACGGGTAGTGAGGCAGCAAAGGAAGCTGTGCGGCGTTCCAATGTAGACCTTTCCATTGCCTATCCTATTACACCTCAAAGTGAAACCATGCAGCTTATTGGTGTGTTGTACGGTGAAGGGTATGTGAAGGAGTATTATCGAGGAGAAGAAGAATATGGAGTCATGTCTGCTATTGCTGGTGGTTCAAGGGCAGGTGTGAGGTGTTTTACCGCCACTGCTGGTCCTGGAACTCTTCGGGGACTTGAGCCAATTGCTTCATGGCCTGGACACCGTCTTCCTGCTGTTTGCATGTTCACATGTCGTGTTGTGAATGCCCCCTTAGCTATCCAGCCTGACAATATTGAAATGGCATATCTTCTCCATTGTGGGATGATTATTTTTCACGCTGAAAACCAACAAGATCTATTTGACTATATAATGATGGCGTTTATCATTAGCGAAAAAAATGATGTCACGCTACCTGTTGGCGTCTGTTGTGATGGATTTTTTGTTACGCATGCTCGTGGATATTGTTCGATGCAAGACAAGGGATTAAAGCTCCCTGAGCGTGAGGCTTGGAGAGGGGCTGTTCCAGTTCTGGATGCAGAGAATCCTCCAGCTCGATTGTCGCGAGATGCCCCGGTTCAAAAGTCTAACTTCATGGCCTATAACATTCACGCAGTTTGGCAACAAGAAGTCTGGGCTGCTGTTGAACGTTCGAGGAAGTATATTGATCAATATATGGATGGCTTGATAGAGACTCAGAATGTTGATGAAGCAGACGTCCTACTTATTGCCTCGGGAAGTGCTGCCGCCCAATGTCGTGAAGCCGTTAGGGAATGTACTGCAAAGGGAATAAAGGCTGGATTGATAAAAATAAAGTCATTGCGGCCATTTCCAACGAAGGAGCTTCGACAACTGTGTTCCAAGGCGAAGCTAATTGTGGTCCCAGAGTTTAACTATGTCGGTTGGCTTGCCAAAGAAGTCGCCACAGCAATTTACGGTTATTCAAACGCAAAGATTGTAGGCGGTCCGCACGTCTACGGTGGAATGTCAATGCCAGTTGAAATGATCGTTGATGAAGTCATCTGTGGATTGTCTGGTAAACGTTCCAGTACAGTTCCTTCATCTGCCATTATGGGCCAAGTAGACCCTGATGCGGTCGCACATTTTATGCAAAATATTTAGAACAACAATTGTTCTACTGATATAACAACTACTACAGATAAATTCAGAAAAACCCGCCTCAATAACCTGAGGCGGGTTTTTTTGTGCATCCTCGAGAAGAGATTGCTATATAATTTTCGTATATTGGTTAGGGACTAAGTGTTCTTGCAAAAGAGAACATATTGCTCATTCTAATTAACTAATAACAATGAATTTTCTATGCCGCGGTTCCAGGCCGTGTCCATTGTTATTTAATTATTGGGTGAACTCTGAGTAGTTACTCCTATTCGATCTCAATGTACTCATTGGCTAAACTCTTATATTCCACAAACTGGAACGTCTTTACTTTGTAGGAAGGAAGATAGTTTCAGATACATGAGATGTGTCAGGAGACTCTGTTGAATTTAATTGTGCTAATTAGTTCAACTATGAAAAATGGTGGTGGTCAATTCACTCTCTTGGCAGATTGCGATATATGAATTCTGTTATAGAGTGAAGTTTCCCGTGGCCTCATAGCTGTTTCTGGTTTGTAGGAGAAAAATAATTATCAAATTCGTCAATACCCCTCAAACTTTCATACTTTTTCTGAAATAAGGGCCTTAGTTATTGATTTCAGTCATTCCAAAGCACTACAAATTATACGTCAATGGGATTCTTCTTTTGCCAGCCGCGTCAAAGTGTCTGAGAAGATTGTGTTTTGGACGGTGAAAAAAAGAACTAAAAACACTGCCCATAAATGAATATCAACAGTATACTAAGAATATTCGAAACCAAAATACGCCTGCCTTTTTTTATTTAATTCCTGCAGAGAGTTCCGATTATTCAACTCGGTAGTGAGAGCCGAAAAAAACCTTCATGTCACCAACTTCTTTGGAGTCACCGTCGCCACGATCAAAATTTCATCCAGGGGTGATCTTTCGTGGCATCTACGATTGGGTAATCCATTGGGCCAATACGCCGCATGCGAGAGCGGCTTTATTGCTAATCGCTTTTGCCGAATCTTCATTCTTTCCGCTTCCCCCTGATATCCTTCTTATTGCGATGGGAGTTGGGGCTCCTTCTCGAGCCTTAGGATTTTCGCTGATTTGTTTGATTGGATCTGTCACAGGTGGAATGTTTGGGTATGTCATAGGAATGGGATTGTGGGTAGTAATTTCTGGATGGTTTTATACCTATATTCCGGGCTTTACTCCTGAAGTGTTTCAGAAGGTCTCTGTCTTGTATAGTGACAATGCATTTTGGGCGGTCTTTGCTGCAGGGTTTTCGCCTATTCCATATAAAGTGTTCACGATTGCTGCTGGTGCCACACAAATAAATTTTCTTACTTTTGTTGTTGCTTCAATTCTAAGTCGTGGCCTACGATTTTTCCTAATTGGTGGGTCATTGAAAATGTTTGGCCCATCAGTAAAACAGATTCTCGAGAAATATTTTGATTTATTTTCCATCCTATTTTTAGTGTTATTAATTGGTGGATTTGTTCTTGTGAAACTCTTGTTATAATTTATCTCTTGTTCTGTCTCATTGAATGTCCGGTTCTATTGTTTCATCCACATTCGATTTGGGAGCAGGACAAAAATTAATCCACTAATAATACGTCATTCTTATTATGAATATATTCAATACCTTAACCAGAAAAAAAGAATCACTTGAGACACTAGAGAAGAACCATGTACGAATGTATGTGTGTGGAGTTACGGTCTATGATGACTGTCATTTAGGTCATGCACGAAGTGCCGTGGTCTATGATTTGTTGTATCGGTATTTGGAGTTCAAAGGATATATGGTCACCTATGTTCGGAACTTCACGGATGTCGATGACAAGATCATCAAAAGAGCTAAGGACAATAATGTCGATTGGACAGAGGTAGTCAAAAAATACATTGATGCGTATTATCGTGATATGAAAAGATTGCACGTCAAGAAGCCTGATGTTGAACCTCGGGCTACTGATCATATGTCAGAAATCATCGACATGATAGTGGATTTGATCAAACAAGGCTTTGCGTATCAAGTCGATGGAGATATTTACTTTCAAGTGAATGCCTATCAAGCTTACGGACGTCTCTCAGGCCGTAAACAGGAAGAAATGCTTGCGGGTGCGCGTGTCGAGGTGGATGAACGAAAAAAGAATCCCATGGATTTTGCCTTGTGGAAGGGGGCCAAATCTGATGAACCAGCTTGGGAGAGTCCTTGGGGGCCAGGGCGACCAGGGTGGCACATAGAATGCTCTGCTATGTCTATCAAGCACCTTGGGAAGACCTTTGACATCCATGGAGGCGGAAAAGATTTGGTGTTTCCGCACCATGAAAACGAAATTGCGCAATCTTGTGCCTATACCGGCCAAGAGTTTGCTCGGTATTGGGTCCACAACGGATTTGTGACCATCGACCAAGAAAAAATGTCAAAGTCGTTGGGGAACTTCTTTACGATTAATGAAATTTTTGAGAAATCCCCATGGCGGAAAGAAAATGACATTGAGGAAAGAAGAGATGAAACAACGGCAGAGGCTCTCAGGTATTTTCTCCTCTCCACCCATTACCGAAGTGACCTTAATTTCTCAGACAAAGCCCTTTCTGAGGCCAAATCAGCGTGGGATAATATTGATGGCCTTATCAAAAGACTGGAAGAGTCTGGCGGAAAAGATCAAAATGAAAATGATCGAGGTCTTGAAGATTTATTAGGGACATTTAAGGAACAATTTGCGCAAGCCATGGATGATGATCTGAATACCCCTAAGGCATTAGCAGAGTTCCAACGTTTGCGGGGAGATATTAATAAATTACTCCCAGGCGGATTGTCTGAGCAGTCAAGAAAGATGGCAGTAGAGAGTTTTCGAAAGCTGGGTTCTGTTCTTGGGTTATTTCAACATATAATAATCTCTGATGACAATCTTCAGGTCGAAGTGAGGGGTTGGGAAGATGAACAAATTCAAAAGCGACTTGAAGCCAAAAAAAGGAAAGACTTTGCCACGGCCGACAAAATTCGCCAAGACTTGGCGTCCAAAGGCATCACCCTCGAAGACCGGCCAGACGGCACCACCCGTTGGAAACGATGATGGGCAGGAGTTTGTGTATGGTCTTCATATTCTGAGAGAAATTCTTCGAGCAGGTACGCGTTCTATTTTGCGCCTTCACGTCATTCGCCAAGATGCACAGTTTGCCGAAATTATTCGTCTAGCTCGGTCACAAGGTGTCCCAATCGTTGTTGAGCCTCGTGAACGAATTAATCGGTTGGTCCCTGATGGGAATCATCAAGGCATTGTTGGGCTGGTCGCAGCTAAGGCATATGTCGATGAAGATGAATTATTAGATCAGGCGACACAACAGAAGACGCCTTCCTTATTTCTTGTCCTCGATAGTATCCAAGATCCACAAAACCTCGGAGCCATTTTACGAACCGCAGATGCTGCTGGCGTACATGGTGTTTTTATTCCAAAACATCGATCAGTTGGATTGACTGGTGGGGTAGCTCGTGCTTCTGCTGGGGCTATTGAGTATGTTCAGGTGGCGAGAGCAGGCAATACTAACCGTCTTTTGGAAAAGCTGCATTCCATCAATGTCATGACCTGTGCTTTAGATCCAACCGCCGAGACTCCCTATACGGCATTAGATCTGGCAAGTCCTACCGCATTGGTCTTTGGTGCTGAAGGTGAAGGGATTCGTCCTGGGGTGTTGAAAAAGTGTGATCAGCGTACCAATATCCCCATGGTTGGGCGGATTGAATCACTCAATCTTTCAGCTAGTGTAGCCGTGGTGTTGTTTGAAGCGATGAGACAGAGACGTGAGGCAGAGAACGCAAGAGTGAATCTTACTTGACCTGAATGAGACCTTCCTGAATAGCAGCGTTCAACAGCTGTGCAGCATTCGACACACGAACTTTTTTCATCATATTGGCTCGATGGGCTTCAACTGTCTTCACACTAATTTTTAGCTGTTCAGCGATTTCTTTATTCTTGAGCCCGGACCAGATGAGTTGCAGAATTTCCTGCTCTCGATCCGTTAAGGCTTCTGGTCGTTTTCGCTTGATGGGAGGAAGTTCACGTTTTTTCACTTTAGGACGTTCTACCATGAGTACCTCGGATAATTGCTACCGTTAAATTAAGTAGGGGATCGTAGCAGGCCATTTTCAGAAAGTAAACCAAGGATATTACGTATATCATGTGAAGTTCGTATTGAGATGAGAGGAGCACTGTTGATGGAATATGGAGTGGTACTTTTCTTTGGTGTGATAATTGGGAGTTTTTTAACCGTTTGTATCCATCGTATTCCCCGAGAAACCTCCATTGTGTCTCCACGTTCAGCCTGCGTAAGCTGCAATCAGACCATTTGCTGGTATGACAATATTCCTATTGTGAGTTTTCTCATTTTACGTGGACGTTGTCGGTATTGTCAGTTTGCGATACGACCTCGATATCCAATAATTGAGCTATCCAATGGACTCGGGTATATGGCCATTCTCTGGCGATTTGGCTGGGGGTGGGAGTCAGTGGTCTATGCCATATTTTTTTCTGTTCTTCTCACAATTACTTGGATTGATTGGGACTATCAGATTATTCCTGATGTGATTTCCCTGCCAGGTATCGTAGTCGGAATGGTTGCGGCTGCTACGGTCCTTCCAACAGGGATGATGAATTCAATCATCGGTGTGGTGGTCGGGGGGGGAGTGTTGTGGTTCATGGCTTGGATCAGTCCATTCCTTTTTGGCAAAGAAGGGCTTGGAGGCGGGGATATTAAATTGTTAGCGATGGTTGGGGCCTTTCTCGGATGGCAAGCGGCACTGACAACTCTTATGGTCGCGTCAATAGTCGGAGCAGTGATTGGTATTGTGCTTTTGGTATTCAAGATTTTAAAGAGTGGACAATATATACCGTTCGGTCCTTATTTAGCGTTGGGGGCAATACTGGCTTTATTTTATGGCGCGGAGATGATGGACTGGTATTTTGGAAGGTTTCAATGATTGAGGCCACGCCGATAGAGAATGCAAGCAGTGGGTATAGTCTCATTGAGTTGGTGACTGTCTTAGGGGTCCTGGCGATTACCTTTCTGTTGAGTCAATCCTGGCTCGTGACTCAGTTGCCAAAATGGCGATTAAATGGCGCAGCGAGGCAAGTTGTTTCAGATTTCATGGCGACGAAAACCCAAGCCGTCACTCAAGGGAACAAGCATCGAATCACTTTTCTGGATAGGCATCGATATTCAATCTTAGATGACGATAACAACAATGGCCGCCCTGACCCGACTGAACATGTCGCCATTCGAGATATTCATGCTGACTATGAGGATGTCATGTTGACTACCACCAATCATCCTATTTTTCATCCGCGTGGGACGGCCTCAAACCTTGCCACGGTGACGCTCTCTAATTCAGCAGGGACAAAAGTCATTACCGTGGGAATTACAGGTCGGGTGACGATTAAATCATAGGCGAGAATGAGCGCATGTTCACCGTTATCAGATTCCCACGCAGTATTTCCTCAAACCACGGTGCCAGTTTATTAGAAGTCCTGATTGCCATGGTCTTGGTGTCTGTTTCAATCTTGGGAGTGGCTGGGTTTTCTACGGTATCTATCAAGGGAACGGCCTTTGGTAAAGAAATGACCATGGCAGTCACGTTGGCTCAAGATGCACTCGAAGAGGTGCGTCGTGTTGGGTATCAACCTTCCCTCTCAGGAGTGGTCACTGTCGTAGAGCCTTATGGCTCAATCGCAAGGGCCCCATTATTCGAAAGGGCAGTGGTGACAGAAGCGCAGACGCCAGCACCGGGACTGCAAACGGTGACGGTTACAGTCGCATGGGATGCTGATGAACATGTGACGTCTCTTTCGACCATACTAGCTAAATAGGCCTTCGGAGATGAGGGATTTCAATGACCAGGGATTCACGCTCATAGAAGTTGTGATAGCCCTTGCTCTCAGCATGGTGACGCTTGGCGCAATTTATAGCATTTATTTGAGTCAAGTGAAGGCTCAAGTCGTGAGAGAAGATAACTTGGATATGCAACAGCATGCACGGGTCGCGATGGACTTAATCATTCATGAACTCACTATGGCTGGCTATGATCCACGGCATGTCAATAACGATACGAATGTGGGAAACAACTTTGATGGTATTGTGTATCATCCAACGCATTTGATCATCAACGCAGACCTCAACGGAAATGGCAGTCCGACTGATCCGAATGAAGCAATTCAATTTTCACATGATCCAGCCACATTTATCTTACGACGTGATACAGGTGGAGGCCGACAACCATTGGCCGAACATATTGAGACCTTTTCCATTAGATACTTTAATCGTGATGGACAGCTGACAACTGAATCTCAACACATTCGACAAATAGAACTCAGGATAAAAGCGCGTACAGAGAAATCTGACCCTCGATATCCAAATAATGGGGGTTATCGTACAGTCGTCTTACAGTCACGTATTACCCCAAGGAATTTGGGTCTCTAATAATGTTCTATTGCACGCTTGACTCTCAGGTATGAGCAGGGACAACAATCTATGCCATGCACAAGGGATGGCATTGGTGGCCGCACTGATCCTTATGGCCATTTTGAGTATCATTGGGGCAACGGTATTAACGGCAACGTCAACTGAGATTACAATCAGTGGAAATTATCGACGTGGAGTAGAGGCTTTCTATCTGGCTGAAGCAGGAATTGCCGAGGGGCGAGCACGATTGCGAGGAAAACGCAGCAGTAATCCAGAACTTGTTGAGGATCCAGTTCAAGGGTACGATGCACGGTGGTCCGCTTACATTCTGACTTCCTCCAACTGGAACCCAACAAATGATCAGACATTTTACAAGCGACAGACTAACTATTTTCCTATCTATGGGAATCAAATGAATTCCACTGTGAGGGTCAATAGCCTGCAAAGCGATCTTCCTTATTGGGTTAAGCTCCATCACAAAACAGAATATGATGCTGAGCGAGAAGGCCATCGGCCCACGAATCCGCATTATGTTGATGGTGATGGAAGCATCAAGAAACATACTCGAGCTAATCCTGGTAATATCGTTATGTTTGGGTATCTTACAGCAGATGCCCTGACGCCTGTCGCATTCACGAGTAGCTCTCCGATGCACGGAGCTCTTCCGGTCGAACGAATCCGATCGTCTGCTAGTTTAAAAGGTGGATCAGTGACGATTGAAGTGGATGTGGTCCATCCTGCAGCACCTCCTGTTCTTGGTGCCATCTACGCACAGAATGGAATCACGTTAACGGGGCCATTCAATGTGATCAATGGAGCTGATCAATGTGGGGCTCTTCCATCTCATCCGCCCATATATTCTCGGACCCCATCATTAACCTTAGGTCCTGCGTCATTCCAAGGGTTGCCGTCCTCCCCTCAGCAAGGACCTCTAGAAATTCATCTGTCGCAGATGCTGGCTTCATTAAAACAGGGAGCGATGCTCGTCACGACCAATCAGTCAGGAGTGAATTGGGGAAATGCTTCAGCGCCACTTACGGTGCATGTTGATTCTTCCGCTATTCCCGGTGGTCTTACATTGAGAAACGCGACGGGGTATGGAATGCTACTTGTTGAGGGTGACCTAAAAATAGAAGGGCCAATTCAATGGCAGGGACTGTTGATCAGTTCTGGAAAAGTTCTCATGAACGGAACGTCAGGGCCGATTCGTGTGGAGGGTGGAGTCTGGGTGGACCAACTTGTTGATGTAGCTGGATCACTGAATGTTGTCTATGATAGTTGTGCGATCAAGAACGCTATTCTCAGTAAACCCGTCGTCGTCAGAAGGTGGAAGCAGGTGATGTGAGGGAAGACTTATGAAGAGCGAGATTCCGTATCAGAATTCTTAGGGTGTTTCATGGTCCAGGCTAAAGTCAGTAAGCCTAAGAGAAGCACTATGGGCACTGGAAAGGCTCCCATTTCTCCTGCGCGTAAGTGGGTGATCGATGCGCCGATCATGGTCACACTTAAGAAAAGCACCCCGTATAATCGACCTGCCGGAATGAACAATCCCACTGCACCCAGTACCTCAATGATTCCTGTGACATAGACAAACCACAGAGGATACCCCCAATGGGCGAATTCCTCAGCATGTCCAACAGGGTCCCAGAGTTTCTCTCCCCCGGCAAAAAGAAAGAGAAGTCCTAAAAGAACCCATAGACTTGTTTTAATAATCTGTTTCATTGTTGTTCTGACAATGTTGTTTTTGTATCAGAATTATTAAACTACTAACTCTACTCTAGTTTGTTCAGAAAAATAAGTCTACTCACGTGAAGATTGATTTCTTTGAAAAAAGCTAATCCTATTTCAAGTGAGGCTTATGGTGTATTGCCGTACACCATAAGAGGTGTGTCATACTGTAGTGCTCCCCCGAAATCAAGCCACCTGTAAGCCTTGTTGTTGGCGATATTGCCGGGGACTCTGATACCGCAACGATTGATGGGGTCGTCCTTCGTTGTACCAACGCATCCAGGTCTCGATTCTTTTTCGGGCCTCCTCGAAGCTGCCAAATTGATGTTGCCAAACACATTCTTCTTTGAGGCTGCGAAAGAACCGT
>JAJDBM010000068.1 GCA_029261355.1 Nitrospirales bacterium
TGATTCGTCATCAAGGGGGGAATGGCCAGCCATTCCAGATCGCCTAAACTCATATGCCGATACACCGGCGAGCGACTGAGCAGCGCCACCAGTTCGCCATAGGTGCTGGCCAGTTTCGTCGCGCGCGCTTGTGCGTCGCCGGCCCTCTTGTTCTCTTGTGTTTCTATGCGGGGAGCTTCAATGGACGCATCCAAGGTCGGTGTACTGTGAGGAATGTGTTCATGTTCGATGTTTGGCATCGTTCTCTCCTTTCTGTGTTCTTGTGGCGAGAATCAAGGCACGTACCAGGCTGAATGGTTGACGCCCACACGTCAGCGCAGACCACCGACAATCGAGCCACGTCATGCTGCCTATCTATAAAAACGGGGGGAATCGTACTGTAGCAATTTCGACTTAAAAAGCAACCTAGACTAAAGTGCAGGCCCTAAAGACCTCGAGTGTCACGGCTATCCACCACTCAGCAGGTGTGGCATGGACGGGGAACGGGTGCATCCTCCATCTCAGCTTTAGATGAATATAGGGTCATTCTCCTTTTTGCGTTCTGTCAGGCTGCCAATTTGGCCGAATTCACCAACCTCACCTTCTCATGCGCTCCCACGGTCGGATCCACCGTCGAATCGCCTAACCACTTGGAGTCATAATTATTAATCTTAAACTTCACATCGGAGATCTCACTTGTTGTGCTATCGGTCCGCGTAAAGCTGCCGACTTCCGCGATCAAATTATTAGCATTGTGTACATTGCTCGCCGTCGCGGTGAGGGAAATGGATTCAATCCCCGCCTCCGTGAGCGTTGACAATTCTCCCGCATCCACCTTCGCATTCTGATTCAGATCTTGCCACACACGCAGGTCCGTAAAGATGGCGTCGTTCACATCAATGAGGCCATCCGCATTCAGATCATGCACCGCCAACTCATCAAACCCCGACGTGGTGGGTGACCCAAAGAGTTCGGTAATATCATCAATCTCCCCATTGGCATTGATGTCATGGACCAGCAGGCCATCATCACTTTGCACCCACCCCGTTTGCTCAGCAAAGCCATCGCCATCTAAATCAAAGAGTGGCGACTGCGAAGTCCGTGCTGTGAGTTCTAAGCCATCGCCGTCGAGGTCCAACACCAATGGATCCACGCCTGAAAAATAGGATTCCCCCGTCATCGCCTTCATATAAAAGCCAAAGAAGGTTTCAAAGAAATCAAAGAGTCCCTGACTCCACCCTTCCCAGCCTTGCTTCACTTCAATTTCGACCTCGACCACCAGCAGGCCTGCGGTGCGATCGCTTTGCGCCACAAGATGGCTCACTTCTGGCGCTTCAATGAACATCGTGCCCCAGTCATAGAAACTGTTGCCAATTTGACTCTCAATCAACAACTGCCCCGCCTTATTAAAGACGTACTGAAAGTGCCCTAACCCTAAAGCCCAGGGACTTTCTGAGTTCTCCCCGCGCACCGCGCCTTTCAGGATGAATGATCCATCATATCCGGCGATAAAGTCCTCTGGCATGGCATCGGTAATCAGCGTATTGCCCGAGAACAGAAAGGTATCTGCCCCATCCCCTCCCTGCACCTCCGCCTGATTGGTGGACGAGAAAATCAGGTCATCGCCATCCCCGCCAAAGATCTTGGTCTTCTCGCCACCTAGAGAAAGAATAATGTCGTTCCCCGCATCCCCCTTTAAAGTCAGACGTTCCTCTGGGGAGGTTTCTGTCGCTGAGACATACCCGGGATTGATCGCCACTAAGAAATCATTCCCAATCCCTCCTTCTACGAGACGCCCCTCTGACCCAATGACCAGCGCATCATCGCCCCCGTTTCCGTAAATTTCCTTCACCCCATCCAAGGAATAATACTGATCTGCCGCCGCCTCTTTGATAGTAGTCGGCACTCCTGAAACATCAAGTAAAGTGCCTCCACCAATCTTCCCCCCGCTGTCATTGTCACGTATGATTTCGAAATTTTTAAATGTGACATCACCGACTTTCGCATGACCATTGTCTTGTTCAGTCCGAAGTGAGTCAGAAAATGAGGTGAAATCTAATGTGTCGAGTTCGCCTTCTTTGGCATCTATCTCAAGTTTGCCCTCCGACAACGCATAGTTTGATCCATCGAATACCTCATCCCCACCATTGACCTCCACCGTATCATCCATTGATGTCCCAACAATTTTTTCAATGGAATGGAGGTAGTCAAAGTCTCCATAGCCATCATCTGACACGACAATGGGCTTTATTCCATCTAGTTCGTTCCCCGAATTGAGATCAAAGCGAACAGTTACGCCATGCTCGGTTGGGTCACCCATATCTCCTTCAGAATAATCAGCCGTGTCTTCCTTGCCATCATCCGCCAGAGGTGTCTTTCGATCTCCGCCGTGGAGAAGGTCGGTTCCACTCCCGCCATATAACGTATCGTTTTCTACCCCTCCATACAGATGGTCCCATCCCGCACCACTGCGAATGTGGTCTTCCCCATCGAAACCAAATAGTAAATCATCCGAATCATCCGTCCGCTTAGACGTATCAAGATTATCAGGATGCTGGTTATCACCCGGCGTATCTCCATACGTAAAATCAATATCGGTATAGGGAGCGTAATCCAAGGCAGGGTTCAGTGATCCATAGGGATTGAATTGGTCGCCTAATTTGAACGTGGCATCGTAGGCAGAACGACCATCGCCAACCGCGTATCCCATTTCCACCATGATCTGATTGGTCAACTCAACGGTCTCGCCTAAGTGATTAAAGTCTGGATGATTGTATTCTCTTGCATCGCTGTCAGAGTAAGGGAAAACGGCAGGGCCAGGTACAGGCTCTACTAAATCATGGAGACCGTCTATTGCATGGATCAGTTCATGAATCAGGACTCGTTCCGGCTGATTCTTGAATTCTTTAATATAACCATCGAATCCGATATAGCCCCGTGTTTGGACCTGATCAATATCATAGGATATTGAATTTGTTTCCCGACGCGAGCCAGACCCATTCGATCTATTAAACAGTACAATATCAAGGGAAACGGATTGCTGAGTAACTGGATCAAGCTTTGTCGCAGCAGCCCCTCGCTCTAAGATCGCCTTAGCTGTATCAGAATTGTTGTATAAGTCACGGATGAGGTCAGTGATCGGCCCAATATCTGCAGAATTCCAGGGTGCTAGAATTGCTTGATTAATGTTTAGGTAATCGTTATACAATTTTTGAGGACCAAATTCTGAATGACCAGGATCATCGCCATTACTCCAAAAGTTCAACGCGGATTCCACATCACTTAAACTCATCATCAGCCTCCTTGCAAGAAAACAAACGGTATGTCACTTCTGCTTGCTTTATAGTCATTTTTCATCCTCAAACCAGTCGGAGAGCCACTCCCACCCCCCCTCCGATTTAGGAACACACGAGCCTCCTAAGGTATTAAGCCATTGCTCCTTCGATAGTGAATACGTTGTAATGTTTCCCTGAAACATTCTGCCTAAAACATAATAGGACTTCCCCAACGCCTCATCAGGTAATCCAATTGCCCCCCCATGAGACATAAGGGCATCCCCCCGAGCGTAATATAAAAAAAATATGTCACCGGGAACATGACCATTGAGCACCTCCTCGACCAACACCTTAATTTTTGTTTTTGGGCCTTCTTTGATAGGAGAACCGAGTACTTTAACTTTGGCTTGCCAATACGATTGGGAAAAGTCTAATTTCAACTCTGTACCACCTGGTTCACAAAGCGGGGTGGGAATGGGTTCAGTAAAAAATTGAATCAGGTACGACCCATTCGCAAGGGCCATCCCACCTAAGAGTGAACTCAATACCCATGCGACACACACCACACCAACAATCACCTTTCCCCTCACTCGTTTGGTCATGCCACCAACCTTACGTAAATGGTCATGCGTGACAGGCTCATTGTTTTGTCCATTGAGTTTCCTCCCTGAGGCTTCTGGACTCATGGCAGCGTGACTCCCGACGTGGCATTGGTCTGCTCCGTCGCTACATTCTTGCCCGATTGACTTCTATTCGCGCCGCCCAGCATGGCGGTAGGAAAGCGTTTCAGTTCTTTACCTTGAAATACCGAGTCTTCTAACTTCTTGACCAAGGCCAGGCCAGCTTCCTTCGGTGCCACGACCGCCAGCAGCCAGGGGATCTCGCCACTTTTCCAGTCCTTCGGTGCTAATCGAAAGGGAATATTCGCCTGCTTTTGCTCTTCGAGTTTTTTATCGACCTCTTCTGACACATGCGCCCACATGGCCAGCCCTAACGGAATCGTCAGACCGTTCTGATCTTTGACTTTCCCCCGGACCATCGACACTTGATTCGTCATCAAGGGGGGAATGGCCAGCCATTCCAGATCGCCTAAACTCATATGCCGATACACCGGCGAGCGACTGAGCAGCGCCACCAGTTCGCCATAG
>JAJDBM010000069.1 GCA_029261355.1 Nitrospirales bacterium
ATTCGCTATGGAAAAAATGCAGATGGGGAGTTAGTCATCTGGAGTCCGCTCACCGGCGGAACGGACGCGAATCCGAATGCGACGTTTGTGGCCAATGCGAAGGTGGACCCGACAGTTCCGTTCGCCGATCGCACCGCAGGCTTGCTGGTGGTGGAGGTGGAAATTGAAGTGAAGCAAGGCTGGGAAGGGTGGAGCCAAGGCCTGTTTGATTTCTTTGAAACCTTCTTTGGCTTTTATATGAAAGCGATGACGGGCGAATCCTATTTTGCCGGGGTGGACCCGTTGGTGTTGGATCTGGATGGCGATGGCTTAGAACTGACGGCCCGAACTTCTCAGTCGCCCTTGTTTGATTTGGATGGCGATGGCTTTGCGGAGCAAACCGGCTGGGTGCAATCAGATGATGGTTTGCTGGTGCATGATCTCAATGCGAATGGGGAGATCGATGATGTGCGGGAACTCTTTGGGTCACCGACGACGTCAGGATTTGACGAATTGGCGGTGCATGACATCAACACCGATGGAGTGATCGATAGCAATGACGCCATTTTTTCCGATCTGCGCGTGTGGCAGGACCTCAATCAGAACGCCAAGGTGGATGCAGGCGAACTGTCGACGCTGACGGAGGCGGGGATTGAATCCATTTCCCTCACGGCGACGGCGAGTAATGTAAACAATGCCAATAATCTGATCGCGGAAGTCGGCAGTTTTACCCGCACGGATAACACAACGAGTGACATCTCCGATGTGAAGTTCAAGATCAATAATTATGACTCGAAGTGGTTAGGGTTTTGGTTAGTTGTGCACGGATAGCTGCCTGAAGTACATAGATGAATTCTGTTGTGGTTAGAAAGAAAGGACATGTGATGTCAAGGATGGTGGGCGTTATAACTCTTGCTGCAAGTGCATTGATATTTGTCTCTAGTGCCTCAAATGCCTTTATGAGGCAAGACATTAATCCTTTATCCCCAGTGCCTATTCCTTGTGATCTTTACATGAAAAAAAAACGTGAATTAAAAGAAAAAGATTTAGTACTTCCAAATTCACACATGACTGATACTCTATTTCAAGCAAAAGTCCAGACGATGGGAATTATCGAAAACCCTATTGAGTGGAAGACTCCTGAGGGTAAACAAACAGCAGAAGTAGTTTTATTGCTAAAAATACTGGAAGTGTTAGAAGGAGAATTCTCTGATCAGGAGTTCAACGTTGTGGTCGATCATAAGAAACTGCATGAACCAGCAAGGATGCCTTATAGGACCAAAGAAGGGTCAATCCATTATGTTATGGGGTATGTGCGTGCCGATGGACAGAACGCATTACACTTAATGTCGGGGGGCATCTTTAACCAAATAGAAGCTCAAAGACAGCATTGGCTTTGGGAATGGATTTCGACATGGTTTTCCGAGTGTAAAAATCTACCCTAAGTATAAAAGGTTTTCTTTTTGTCTCATGTTAAAGGAGAACACTCATGACATTTGAAGACTTCAGGAACAAACTGGTTTTTCGAAATGGGCCAGAGGACCCCATTTATAAACCGATACCACCGGAGGTTCCCCTTCCTCAGTACATAACAAATACAGTATTTGGGCTCTGGGATCAGGCTAAAGAAAATCTTGTCGTTGAAACGCTGGAGTCTTTGTATAACAGCCCTTCTGATAAGGCTAAAGATCTGATGCATGATCTTATTTTTAGCCATCTTTTTGTCTATAGATCTACGAATGGGAGTCGAGCTGATCATGATGTTACTGGTTTAGCAATCGATTTTTCTGATGTAGGAGACCTTAAATATATTGGGGGAGATGGCACGATAAAGGATATGAGTTTCGAACGGTTGTTGATTCATGAGCTCTACCATGCAATCAAAGATTATAAGGATTTGAAAGACCCGGTCACAGGAGATCCATATAGTGCAACCGATCAGAGGTTTTACAATCACGCAAATTTTGATCATTTAGGTCAAACCGTTAATGAAACCAATGAGGTGATGATTGAAGCGGGGCTGGAAACAGAAGAAGATGCGCGAGTCGGGTATGATGCTACTTGGAAAGTTAGTGACACTTTAAAGCTGGTGTCTTTCCCATACGCTTGAAGCCTGAGGATTGGACGAGTGGTGACACCGTCTGGCTGTTGGATGTTATTGCCCCAACCCAAGAACTCGCGACGGCGGTGCTCACGAATTTCCGCCAGGTAGCCAAGCAAGATGAGATACGGATTCACCCACTCGTCACACGTCTGGTTGATCCAGAGCTGTTGAAGAAAATGGGAGTAGAACCAACAGGTGAACAGAACAAATCTGCAGAGTCGAGTATCGCACGCTAAAAGAGTTCTGGCATTACTTCGCAATTCACCGCATGGAGGCAGGTGAAAATGAAATTCGGTAAGTTCATAAAATATCGTGCTCGAGGTATCGTCGTATGAAAAGGGGGAGGGCTATTGTGATAGGACTTCTGGTTTTGGGCACGTTGGGCTATTGTTATGGTGCCTCCTCTAGTTATTCCTGGAACCAGAAAATGACGTTGGAAGTGGAGGTCGATGGGCAACTGTATACGGGCTCAAGTGTTGTGACTGTGAGTGTGCGAGATAGTGATCCACTTACAAAAGGGCTTGGATTTTCTTCTCAATTTGGAGCAAGAGGTGAAGCCGCGTTCGTGGAATTACCAAACCAAAGATATCTGTTTGCCTTACTTGGAGGCGGTCCGCCAGATAGTGGCCCGAAGACCAATGCTATCAATATTTTCAAACATGAGCTGCCCGAGGGGGATGAACGTTTTGCGGTATTAGCGAAGTCGCGCTGGAAGAAAGAGATTCCACGCTCTCATTACCCGCTGTTGGTGACGTTTACAGATATCACTGATCCTTCTACGGTTAAAGTGATCGCTCCGAATAATCTAATGACCACGTTCGGATCTGGTGTCTTGCTGAGGCGCATCATGTTGGAGATCACTGAGGAGCCAGTCACAGAGGGCAAGGTTGAGGGGGTACTGGGGTGGTTTCTTAAGGTTGATTCCTTGACTCCACGTGAGAAACAGCCTCGTCTTGCCAAGGATCAGACTCCAGAACAAAAAATAGGTTTATTAGATTTTATGGATTGGAAGACTTATGGGGATAAGAAAAACAATACTTAGAGTAAGTTTAAATGACCGAATGAGCAAGTGAGAGGAGAGATAACATGGCGACTTCCCCAGAATTAATGCATGCGATTTTGGCGCTGGATTCCTACAATCGCGATTATAATCCCGGAATAGATTTAGAAGGAACTTCTGTCGGAACAGCAAATATTCTCTCGAGAGAATTGTTAATTAACGGGACAGAATACGGGGAATGGCAAGCTGCAGGCTTCTACGCATCGGCCTATCTATGGAATGGTGAGACCATCATTTCCTATCGTGGCACTGATAATATTTTCACCCCAACTTGGATTGATGATTTGGCTGGTGGGACAGATTTTTGGAATGGGTACGGCACGGTCGCTGGGTTGCCTATCACGAAACAGGCCAAGTTAGCGGCGGAGTTTTATCAGGCGGTCACAGGAACACAAACCGGGGATCCACTGACTGGTTCAGCCACATTGGTTGGTCATTCATTGGGTGTGGGGGATTGGCGGGTTTTGTGGGGGCGCTCTATCGTGACAATGTGACGATTTTTGACAATATGCCCTTTGAGTTGGCAGCCACCCTCGCGCATCAACTCGCAGAGATTGGCGACACACTCGGCATCAATCTCACGAATGATTTTTATAACGGGCTCACACCTTGGGATCCTTTGATTGCGAGTAATCTGCAGGAAGGGTATGCAGTGACAGGCGAATTCTTAGGGGCGTTTCGGGGAACGCAGAGTACACCAGTCACGTATTTGGACAGCCATGCAGGGTTGGAAGCACCGTGGAAATTGCACTCTCAGGCATTATTAACCATGTTGCTGTTTGCCGACACTGAAGTGCATGTCGATTGGACTAGTATTGGTGCTGATCTGACAACTGCGTTGTTTGACCGTGAGGTGGCTCAAAATGCAGGTTTTGATCCCAAAGGGACGAATGGTCACTATGACGAAGAGTATAAGCAGCTGGCCGCCATCGCCTACTCCGCGATCGATGAGGGCACATTGGTGTTTGGCAACACAGGGATTCGAGCCTTCTATGAGGATGCTGATGAGCTGGGGAAATTAGTAAGTGAAGGAAAAGTGCCAACTGCGCATGCTGATCCAATCTCCGGCCTGTCCCAAGCCATTGTGCAGTTTGCGGGGCAGATGGCGCTGAACAAAGTCGATTCTACCGATCATCCGAGTATCAAACCTGAGGAAGGATTTCTAAGTACCTATAATTCAAATGGACGGGATTACCTGAAGGCTGATCTGACGAAAGCACTCTGGAATCTTGGCGGTGCTGATCCGAATAAAGACCTCGATATCAAAGGTATTCAAACGATTCTTGACAGTTTCTTTTCGACCGAGGGCGAGGCCAGTGAAATGCTGGACGCGATGCAAGTGCTCTACGGGTCGGATAAAACCAGTACGATCGAACGGATCGATTTTGCTCTGGGGTCCGGGGATCTGACCGTTGAGTTAGCAGAACGCCTGGATCAAACCATTCCCTATAATCCGGATAGCACCAGCTTGTTTGTGGGCTTGGATGGGGCCGACAACATTGATGGAAACAGTGACAATAATATGGTTGTCGGTGGGGAGGGCGATGACACGCTCTATGGAGGGATAGGGAAGGATATTATTGTTGGCGGGACGGGGAATGATCGGATTGTCGATGTGGTGACAGAAGCAGCGGCAGACGGTCGTTCGAATGAAGATGATATATATTTTGGAGAGCCCTCGGGTGGCCAATCCGACGACACGGTGGAGTATCGATTGACGGATGAACGGGATCCGACGGCGGTGCTTCCCGCTCAAGGCGTTTCCATCTCGAGTCTGACCCTCACGACACTGGCGAATGCTGACGCGGTTGAGCTGGCCATCACAGATTTGAATTCAGGAAAGACCGGGACTGATTATTTAGTCGACATTGATACGGTGATTCTTTCTGAGCGGCGGGAAGATGTGACCGTTGCACAGGCATGGCTCGATGCTGATCTGGAGTTGGATCTAGGTAAGGCGGGTGGGGGAGCAGAGATTACCTTTACCAAAGCTGACTATGACCGCGCGTCCTTTGCCGGTTTCAGTCAGGGCACGATCACAGAAAATGGGGTGACCCGAGTGGGGGATAGTGCGTTGGGCGTGAGTGGGGCAGAAGAGCTGGTTCTCACGGAAGCGCAGGATCGCTTTTCTGACACTATGCGGTTTGGCAAGATCGATGATGTACGGGAATTGTTTGGTTCACCGACCACGTCAGGATTTGACGAACTCGCCGAACATGATCTGAATGCCGATGGTCTCATTGATGTGAACGATGCGATTTTTTCCGACCTGCGTGTGTGGCAGGACCTCAATCAGAACGCCAAGGTGGATGCGGGCGAACTGTCGACGCTAACGGAGGCGGGCATTGAATCAATCTCTCTCACCGCGACCGCCAGTAATCAAACGAACGCCAACAATCTCATTGCAGAAGTCGGCAGCTTTACCCGCACGGATAGCACAACAAGTGACATCGCCGATGTGAAGTTTAAGATCAATAATTATGACTCGAAGTGGTTAGGCGATTCGACGGTGGATCCGACCGTGGGAGCGCATGAGAAGGTGAGGTTGGTGAATTCGGCCAAATTGGCAGCCTGACAGAACGTAAAAAGGAGAATGACCCTATATTCATCTAAAGCTGAGATGGCGGATGCACCCGTTCCCCGTCCATGCCACACCTGCTGAGTGGTGGATAGCCGTGACACTCGAGGTCTTTAGGGACTGCACTTTAGTCTAGGTTGCTTTTTAAGGCGAAATTACTAGAGTACGTTTCCCCCCGTTTTTATAGATAGGTAGCATGACGTGGCTCGATGATCGGTGGTCTGCGCTGACGTGTGGGCGTCAACCATTCAGCCTGGTACGTGCCTTGATTATCGCCACAAGAACACAGAAAGGAGAGAACGATGCCAAACATCGAACATGAACACATTCCTCACAGTACACCGACCTTGGATGCGTCCATTGAAGCTCCCCGCATCGAAACACAAGAGAACAAGAGGGTCGGCGACGCACAAGCGCGCGCGACGAAACTGGCCAGCACCTATGGCGAACTGGTGGCGCTGCTCAGTCGCTCGCCGGTGTATCGGCATATGAGTTTAGGCGATCTGGAATGGCTGGCCATTCCCCCCTTGATGACGAATCA
>JAJDBM010000070.1 GCA_029261355.1 Nitrospirales bacterium
GCATTGACTTATCCAGGTATATGCAAGCCCAGCTCAATACAGTCGCGCGGCAGTTGAACGAGCGCCCGAGAAAAACATTAGCATACGAAACACCTGCAGAGAGATTTCAGGCATGTGTTGCAGCGACCATTTGAATTCACAACCCAAAGCAGACGGTGGTATCGGTTTGAATATAAAATATTCACTTCGTTGTATAAGTATGGCATGCTTGATAATAGAACCCACATGATCACGCTATCTGAATTTTCTGCTGTAATGCTCGATATGAATAGCACGTTCATGTTCGGCGAGGATCGGTTTGGTGCAGACGAAAACTTTTTCGAATATTACCGTACGACAAAAGGTCAATTATCGGCTGAAGCAGTGAACGACATAATTCGGACGTCCTACTCGTATCTCGATAGGTTATATACAGACCCTGAATACAGAGAAAGTTTTCCGACTCTCGAAATCGCAATTAGAGGGGTCGTTGAGGAACAACTTCCCACCCACGAAATAGATAATCTTATTGCGACGTTCGCATACCACGAACTCGGATATATACCACCTAATTACGCGGACGCAATTCGCACCCTCGCGGAGACGTATTTGCTCGGTGCAGTGATTGATATCTGGTCGCCGAAAGACTTTTGGGTAGACGAATTCCGAAGAACGAATGTTTATCATTGCTTTTCTGCATTTTCATTCTCTTCCGATATTGGTGCGGTGAAACCTTCAACATTGGGGTTCTTGCGAGTTGCCAAGGAATTGGGTGTCGCACCAGCAGACGTCATAGTTATTGGCGATTCAACTCGGCGAGATCTAGGTGGTGCTATTGCGGCCGGAATGAATTGTATTCTTGTCGGAGGGGAGACGGATTCGCGTGCTTATAGTGTGGCAGAAAATTTAATAGAAATAGTATATGGCTAATATGGCAATTAACCCAACTTTACTGTTTGGTTCTGGCCGAATACAGACATGTCGGTTTCTGACCCACAGCGGACTTTGATCGGAGCACAGTAGTTGATTCTTTAAATTTCCGTTAACCTCTGTCTATGGAGATTTGATTAATGAAAGGGCAGTGGATTGGAACATACCAAGGTGGTATAGAGGGAAAGATATGCGTCTCTTCATAGGTAGAGAATATATTTAAATGCTAGGATGGTCGCACTCCGACCCTACCCAGTCATTCGAATTCAAATGGAGAATAATTATGAAACAAACATTTTTCGATTTGGAAAATCAAAATTTTTCGAACCTTGATATTTTCCCAGGTGCAAGCTGGGCTGTACTTGCTGAACCGGTGCCTGAAGGTTCAATTCATCGCTTGAAGCTTAAAAAAGGAACAGTCATTCCTTTTCATACTCATCCTTCTGATGAATTTGTTTACTTGTTATCGGGAACTCTGAAAACAGGCGAAACTATTTGTGAAAAAGGAACTTTTTGGAAAACTCCTGCTGGTGTCAGGCAAGGACCGCATGAAGCAATGACTGATGTTGAGTTAATGACAATACGTCTTGGAGCTATGGGGAAATTTGAAGAGATTTGAAATGATTTTCGAATGACCGCTTCTGGCCGAAGGCAGATTTGTCGGTTACTGACCCAAAGTCTTTAAAAATGCGAGATAAGGAGAGATTGCGAACGATATGGAACCTCGGGAACTAGTCAAAAGTTGGGTGTTAGCATTCAACCGTGCCGATGCCGATGAAGTCGCAACGTATTATGCCGAAGACGCGGTTAATCATCAGGTGGTGCAAGACCCAGTTATAGGTCGCCACGCCATTAGAGAGATGTTCGCTCGAGATTTCACCCGCGCCACAATGGTTTGCCAGATTGAGAACATTTTTCAGGACGGAGATTGGGCGATTCTGGAGTGGAAAGATCCGAAGGGATTACGTGGGTGCGGATTCTTTCACATCGTTGATGACCACATAGTTTTTCAGCGCGGCTATTTCAATGAACTTTCATTTTTACGTCAACAGGGCTTGCCGCTTCCCACAACATGATTGTTATACGATTGTTCCTCGCCAAAATTTGCCGACCTGTTTAAACGATTCTCTTAAGTCTAATGCAAGATGAGAAAATGCCCCAAACTGACATACCTTGGAGTCATCAAGATGCTGCCTAGTCTATAGATGCAGTGAGGTAGAGTACGTGGCTGCTAATCTGAAAGGTATCGATCCCTGAACATCACGACGTACTAATCATTGGGTTGGTCAAGAAGTCGTTAGAATGTGGGGGGATGTTTGTAAAAGGTCAAGGCGATGGTGTAATACATTGTCTAATATCGGGGGGAGGAATACTTACTTTCGAACGGAGGTGGGACCATGTGGTGTATACACAGATTTCTTCCCATCCTCAGTAAACACGTGAACACGAGAAGGCGATTGAGTATAGAGGGCTTGTGCCAGGTTGTGGGGAAAGAAATATCTTTCAGGTAGCTGAATCATAGGGTTTGCGAATCGACGTAAGAAGTCACTCGTGGCCATTGTGCAGAACATGGGAACGGTCCATGTGGAAAAACTTCCGGCTGGATGGTCATCTGCCGTTCCATGGAGAAGGACTTCTTCGAGCCTCTTCGACTGTAGTTTTGAGAGATCCCACTCGAATAGTTCGACACTTGTGTCATCTAATGTCCATCGCCAACGGACAAAGGTCTCTACGTCGGGTGGGTGGTTGAGAATTAGATCATTCTCTCGTTGTAGGTCTTGGGAATGTAAGCCATGCTGCGCATGCCAATCATCATCAAATCGTCCATAGTCTCCGGCTGGATCCCAAAAAATGACGGATTCTTGGTTTGTGACTAGTCGTAAGGCTGAATGGCTTGAGCCAACTCCGCTGTAGGCAATAAACACTTGGAGTCGTGGGCGATTGGCTATGGTTTCAACTGTGTGAAGATGTCCAATTGACTGCTTCCATGTTTCTGGTAGATAGGGAGAAGGGCCAACTGCACATCCGAAGAGTAATTCTGAGTATAAAATCAGAAGAAGAATGAAGATTTTGTGACGATACATGGACAAGAGACTTCAGGCTCTCTCGAAGCATAGGTTCTTTGATTCTACCGATAAGTTGCTACAAGAATCATGGCAGATCTGATTGTATTGTCAACGGGTGAAGCCTGAGTAGATATATGCGAACAGTTACTAATGTTACAGAGAGAAATATGTGGGGATTACTTTGTCCATATTCAGTTTTGGAGTATTTATGTAAACATAAACAGGCGTGAGGGGATTGCGGGTACAGCATCTTGGTGTGGTTGCTCTAGCAGTGACGTTTTGCATAGACGATCATCATTCAAATCTGTATTTGACCGGAACCCAAAATGACTGCTGAAGGCAAGGTTACAAATCGAATAATGGTAGACCTATCGAACAATCCAACATGCCATGATCGATGGGATCACCTAGCTGGTACATTCTAAAAAACATTCTATCTGTCTATGGTGACCGTTACCACGTTTGGGGGTGGTGACATCACATCTTCCGAAAAGTGGAGATTATTCACGAATGTGAAGGGAGCGAACTGCGGAGGATTCATTTTCAGCATCAATATGTGAGGCGGCTTTTATTTTTCTGTGGCCAATGAAGATCTATTGTGTAAGAGTTGAATGTTCAAGTTGTTCACCATTTAGGGTATTGAGAGATCTGTGATGACTCCCATTGGATTTGGCGAATTTAGAAATCTCTTAGTGCTATATCGTAAGCAGATCTTACCCAGTTTTTATTGATATCAATATTGATTCTCAGATGTTCGAGTTAAAGAATATTTTTTTTGATTTTGATTCTAGGGAATCATCGTCTTAATATTTTCGAGTTTGTGGGATTAAGGAACTCGGAAAAGAAGTCACTATTCTTGACCGCCCACCCTGCATGGAACAATTATTCATTCTTCTCAACGCAAGAAGCCGCTGTCAAGACCGTTGGGTTTCATAAAGATCACATGAGTATCTTAGGGTCCCAGCAGGTTGCGGAAAAAAATGAGAACGATTTTAAAAAGTTTTGCCAATATTCATGATTGATGGAGTGAGAGTCTGGAGCCAAGTTAGAAGGCCTTATTAGCTCTGAAGGTTTTTATCGCTCACTCGTTACAACATGGCATACCGAACCGGTAGGTATTACTCCTAGTGAGGGAATTGTGGCGAAGTGCAATCCATACATAATAGGAGTACTTCATTCAGCTCAGTATCGTTTTGATTTGTGTTCGAATGGGTCCATGGAGTTGCAATAGGACATCCATCGTACTTTCTTGAATATTGAGAGCCTGAATAACGGGTAAGCTCCGAAGTGTGTCTTCGGAAGTAGTCTGGGGATCGACACAATGCGTAGCCAAGTGATGTGCCAGATTTGTAATGGAGGCACTCTTGGTTGTGGACGTATCTAAATAGAATGCATGATCTTCATAAAGATTAATCGCTTTTTTCACCGAGTCAGGAAACTTCCACGTAATAGCTATTCGTCGCCCCACTTCCATTGACGATTCTTTGAAAAGGGCGAGCATGATCGTCCAAGGAATGCGTTCGGAGGAATTCTTTTGATATTCATTGACCGTATGTACGACAAGCTGTTTGCCGATGCCATGTAACAAGCCGCACAAAAATGCGGTATTTGCATCCTGTTCAATATGGTCAGCTATGCTCTTAGCGTAGAACCCCGCCGCCAAGGCATGTGTCCACAAACCCTGCACTTCTTGTTCATACCCACGGATATCAAACACTTCTGATTTGAGATATAACGCATAGGCCGTTCCGGCGACGGTAGGTAATCCGAGCCACGCAACTGCGTGAGATAAGGATTCACTCTTCTTGGTCGCTGCCCAAGCGGCTGAATTGGACGTTTTAAAGGTTTTGGCAGTGAGGATGGGGTTTTGTTGGAGTAGCTCAGTCAGCTGAACTGCATCGGCGTTTGAATCGCTTGTAAGGGCGAGTATTCGACTGGCGGTGTGAGGGAGTGAAGGGAGGTCAAAATCCTGTTTTTGGAGTTTGTCGATGATAGCGAGTAATAATTCGTTGAAGGATTCATGATCTATTTTTGTTGTCGTAGACATAGATGAACCTCGAAAGCCTATAACCTTCGAAACGCCCACCATATCGTTTTATGGCTGGTAGTCACGCAAGGAACTGTTATGGATTAACCACCAATTCCATTTATCCTCGGCAATAAAGAGGAAAATCTAGCAAATTAGTTCTTATAGTTCAACTGGGAGTTTTTAGGGCAGAAGTTTTTACTTGGGAGGATTGTCGGGAGGAGTCGGTTGCGGTACTAAAGAGAACGGCGTGCGCCAATCCAAGGTTACCCGGGGCTCAGAGGATAAGATTCAAGTGTAAGCATGATACCGAAAGATTGAGGCGATGCTGTCTTAATATACAAATGCTTTAAAGTTCACACGGAATAAGAGGGTGTACAGCACCGGCACAACTCCGAGAGTGAGAATCGTGGCGAACAGCAATCCAAACATGATGGCGATGGCCATCGGTTCCCACATCGCTCCTCCCCCCGTATACAGAGGAATCAATCCACCAATTGTGGTCACCGTGGTCAGTAAAATTGGGCGAAGCCTGTGTTGAGCTGATACGATGATGGCGCGCGCTGGTTCTAACCCATTGTCGTCGATTTCAATATTGATCCGGTCAATCAGCACAATCGCATTGTTAATGATGATGCCTGCCAAGGATAGAATGCCAAGCATGGTCATAAATCCAAAGTAGAGGTGTGTCAGGTGAAGACCAATGACCACTCCAATAAGACCCAGTGGAATAGTAAACAGGATAATAAGAGGTTTTCGGATTGAATTAAATTGAGCGACTAATAACAAGAGTATTATGAGTCCAGCTATCGGGAGTTTCGCGCCAATTGATTTGTTACCTTTCCCTGATGTTTCTGCTTCTCCGCCGAATTCCCAAAAGTATCCTAACCCCCATGATTGTTGTTTCTCATACAGCCATGGCTCTAGTGCGTTGTTGACGTCAGTAGCCGTCGTTCCTTCCTGTAATCCGGCCTCGATGGCAATCGTTCGTAAGCGGTCACGTCGATGAATTTGGGACGGTTGCCACACTATTTCAAGGTCGGCTACTTGTTTGAGTGGAACAGATTGTCCTGTAGCTTGTGCATGCACATTGATACTTTCAAGTTTGGCAAGATCATCACGCTCAGCACCAATGGACCGGAGGGTGACGGGAATCAGTTTGTCGTCTTCTCGATATTCAGTAATCTCGAGCCCCGTCAGAAATGTTTGCAACGATGTCGCAATATCTTGGTTGCTGACTCCGGCACGAAGAGCGCGAGATTGGTTTACTCGAACCAGAAGTTTCTTTGACCGGCTACCCCAGTTATCATCAATGAGTTTTGTCCCAGGGATCGATCGTAGCATCGATTTCACATTCTCCATGATGTCGAATAGTTTATCTGTGTCACGACCTGAGACGCGTACGACGATTTGCGGGTAGGTGGGAGGGCCGGTTTCTAGGGGCCGTATTGTGGCCTTGAGATCAGGAAATCGTTCATCGCTAAACCGTTCGAGTGCTGGGATCACTTCAGAGAAAATTTCCCTGGTTGTGGTGTTGACCAATAGATAGGAAAAATTTGGACTAGCTTGAACGGGACTAAACGGGAGATCAAATCGTGGAGCACTTTCTCCTATAAATGCTGCCCAGTTCACGATCCCCTCGGTACGTTCCTCGTTTATTGTCAAACTCTCCTTCATATAGGCTTCGACTTCTTTGACCATGGCGTCAGTTTTCTCAATAGGTGTGCCTTTGGGGAATTCGAGTTTGGCCGTGAACGTCGGTTTATCGTTTGCAGGAAAGAAATACACTGGTAATTTCCCGAATCCAATCATCGCTGCAACAAATATGAGAATTGTTGCGACTAAACTTAGCCAGGGATGCTGAACAGCAAGAATGAGGGTTTGACGGTATCGATGATAAAATGGTGTGTGGAAGGGGTGGTCAGCCTGAGAGGATTTGACTCGTAAAAATAATACACAAAACCACGGGACCATGGTGATGGCGAGAACCCACGAGCACAGGAGTGTGATGGTGACCACTTGAAATATTGGTGCGGTGTATTCACCGGTATTTGATTCAGCTAAATAGATTGGGAGAAACGCGGCGGCTGTTGTGAGTGATGACGTGAGCAAGGGAATTTTTAACTCATTGGCGGATTGAATGGCAGCATCTAACGCGCGTTTACCTTGACTCATTTGCACCATGGTGGATTCAGCTATGACAATCGCATTATCCACGAGCAATCCTAAGGCGATAATCAAGGCAGCCAGAGACATTTGATTCAGGCCAATTCCCAGTCTAGACATCATGAATATACTCATCACGATAGCCATGGGAATGAGGCTGGCTACGACAAGGCCCGTTCGCAATCCTAAGAAGAGCAGCATGACTCCCGTTACAATGATCACGGCCTGGAGTAAACTGTTCGTGAAATTCTTGATCTTTTTATCAACTACGTCAGGTTTAAATTGAATGACGTCAAACTCAATGCCAATAGGAAATTCCTGATGCGCTTGTGCCAACACTGCACGAATCTGATTGCCAAGTTTGATGATATTGCCCCCGTCTTGCATTGAGACTCCCAAGCCGACTCCTGGTTCTGTTGTGGAACGCATCAGTGTCTCTGGTGGATCGATATAGCTTCGATACACGTTGACTAGGTCTTCAAGGAACAATACGTCTCGGCTATTAGGGAGGCTCACCACGGTTCGACGAATTTCTTCCACAGACTCGAAATTTCCTGATGGCTCGAGCACGATTTTCTCGTCTGTCGTCCGAATGTCCCCACCAGGGAGTACGATGTTTTGTGCGGCGAGAAGTTGTTGAAGCTGGACTGGAGAGATGCCCAGTTCCGAAAGACGTGCATTGTTGTATTCAATAAATATACGTTCTTCTTGATCCCCATAGATATCCACTTTGGCGACTTCACTTTGACGTAGCAGCTCATCACGGACGTCATCAGCGACGTCTTTAATTTCGCGGTAGGTAAAGCCGTCGCCTGTTACAGTCAGAACTACCCCAAAGACATCGCCAAATTCATCGTTCACGAAGGGGCCTCGTACACCGTCAGGTAAGTCTCCTGCCGCTTTATCGACTTTCCGCCGCAGGTTGTCCCAAATTGGCCGCATGTTTCTGAATTTGTCTAGGATATTGACGTAAACGAGGGACACTCCGGTCTTCGATTCGCTACGAACAAAGTCGAGCTCGGGTATTTCTTGAATGGCCTTTTCCAATTTATCCGTGACGAGTTGCTCGACCCGTTCTGGACTTGCGCCCGGGAAATAAGTCATGACGAGGGCTGTACGGATAATAAACCCTGGATCTTCATCTCGCGGAAGGTTCTGATAGGCCGAAACTCCAGCCAGAAAAATGATGAGGAGAGTAATCGCGGTGATCCGATTATTCTCAATCGCGAATTTTGTGAGGTTCATGTTTGAGGGGAACTGTTCATAAGGCGAACTTTTTGGCCTTCACGGAGTCGGCGGACGCCGGCCGTGGCAATGCGCGTTCCGTCAGGGAGTCCGTCAATAATTTCTAACCCTTCGGCGCTGAGTTCTCCCACGGTCACCGGTGTTCGCTTCACCGTGCCAATGCCATCTTCAAGTTCTTCGACGATATAGACGTAGCGGCCATCACGATCTTCGCCAACGGCAACCGGAGGGACCAGGATTCTGGCTTTCCCATTTCCTGCTTCAAATCGAAACGTGACCTCAGCTGCGAGGCCAGAACGGAATCCAGGAACTGCCTGTTCTAATTGGACGGTCACGGGAAATGTGGTCGCTGTTTGTCCAGAAGTCACACTGACTTTTGTCACTGTGGCAGGAAATCGAATGCCTGGAATTGAGTCAAAAGTGGAGGTCACGTTTGTGCCATTTTTGACGCGTGCAATATAGACTTCGGGAACTCCGACAACAACTTCAAGGCGAGAGCCACAGACCACTTCGATAATCGTTTCACCGGATTGAACGTTTTCATTCACCTCGGCAGGAGCTGATGCAACAAAACAGGCCGCAGGGGCACGGAGCCGGGTATATCCCAATTTGAGTTGAGCGAGTTCCAGTTCTTTCGTATTGGACGAGACATCAGCACGAGAGGATTCCGCTGAGGCACGAGCTTGGTCTAGGTCGTTACGCGATGCATTTCGGTTTTCATATAAGGCTCGGACCCTTGCGTAATCAGCGGCTGCGCTGCGTGCGGCTGCATTGGCTCGAGACAGGGCGGCTTGCGCGCGTTGAACTTGAAGATCATAGTCTCGTGGATCGATGGTGGCAACAACCTGTCCCTGTTTGAGTTTGTCGCCGACTTTGACTGAGAGGCGATTGATGGTTCCCGAGATTTTGAAGCTGAGTTTTGCCTCAAGGCCAGCTTGGGCTTTTCCTGAAAACGTTCGGGTTTGATTGCTACCTGTTAAGGATACAGTCTCGGAACGAACGGGACGAAGAATTTCTTGAACCTCTGGTGGATCCTGTGCTTGGCAGGAGATGAGCATCCAACACATGGAAGAACAAAGAAGTAATAGGAGGAAACGGTGTCTCGTACACGGTTGTTGGAATTCTTGTATCTGATTGTTAGGCATCTTGAGGTTATTCACTGGTTTAGAGTATTGAATGTTCACATTACAGGTGTACGTGGCAAAAGGAAGCTCGCACACGGTAGTTGAAATTCTGGCCCTCATTGAGATCTATTTTTTCTACGGCCCTTTATCAAAGTGTTGAGTCCATCATTACAGGTGTGCGTGGTCAAAGGACGCTCGCACACGGTAGTTGGAGTTCTGGTTGCTCTTGAGATCTATTTTTCTACGGCCCTTTATCAAAGTGTTGAGTCTATCATTACAGGTGTGCGAGTCAAAAAGGTCCTCTGACTATTTCTTTACTCAAATCAACGCCAGCATTTGCAAAGAATGCATCGACACGTTGGACCCAGTTGGTTTGGTCTTCTTTATACAAGAAGTAGGCAAATTGTCCAGCGGCTCGCTCAATATTTATTAGATCTATTAAGAAATCGTAGACAGCATTCGCCGCATTCAACCTTGCCGTTAACGCTGCATTTTGTGAGTCTAATAATTTGATGATGTCCACGGCTCCTCGAGAATATTGATCAATGACCAGATCGAGGTTCTTTTGAGCAGCGGCGGCAGCTTCACGTGCCAGCCGAATGGCTGGCGAAGAGGCTCCAGCTTGGAGCATGGCCGTTCGAATGCGTTCTTCAATTCTTCCAACCGTGGCTTCACGTTGTAATTGGAGTTGCCTGAGAGTTTCTAAGGCCTTACTGTTTTGAGCATCTTTTGCCCCTCCTGAAAATAGTGGAAAAGAAAGCCCCAGTTGAAGATTCCAGGTAGTTCGATCTTGTAGTGTTATACCAGGAGCTGCATCTTGTCCGGCTCCGCCTTGCCCAATGCGTTGACTCACGTCGCTTTCTAGAGAAACATCAGGTGCCCAAAAATTTCGATTGGCGTTCAGTAACCTTCGTTTTTGTGAAGCAATTTGTGCATCAAGTTGATGAAGCTCTGGGGCAAGCCGTAATGCTTCTTGAGCTTCAAAGTCTCGAAAAATTTTAAAGTTTCGAGGATTATTGATGTAGGCAAAAATTCTTCCCTTGTGAGGAAATAAGAGAGGATCACTGAGGCTGGCTTCGGCCGTTTCAAATCCTTCTTCTAGCGGACGATGGAGAATACGATTGAGAGTCATTTCGGATTGTTGCCGCTGAGCTTGAGCATTTAAAACTTCAATTCGCCCATTGGCGATTTCACTTTCCCAGCGATAGACTTCATCTCTGGCTGCCGATCCAATTGATTCTCGTACGCGTGCTAGTTCAAGGTTTGATCCTGTCAGTTCAAGATTATCTTTCTGAATCCGTTCGACGGTTTTTGTACGAAGAACGTTTAAGTATGTCACTGCCGTCTCTTGTGCTGTGTTGAGTTCTACTTCTCGACGTTCCGCAACTCGGGAGTCTTGACTACGCTGTTCCACCGTGTAATCGGTCCAGGCCTTGTCTGAATAGAGTAATTGCTTCAATCCTCCAGTGGCAAAGGCGGCCTTTTCAGGATTGTTGCCGAAACTACCTTCAGCGCGATCTTGATCAAGCATTCGAGCGGAGCTGCCAATCTCCACTTGAGGAAGAAGTGCAGATCGGGCGTTTTGCACATCTCCCAGGCCAGCTGCGACCTTGCGATCTGCGGCAGCAAGGTCGAGATTGACCATGACGGCTTCTCTCATGGCCGTGTAGAGTGACAAGCGTCGGGAGGCGTTGTGTGATTTCTCATTCAATAATTCTGCTTGGCTTAGTACCCGAAAACTGGGCCAGACATCTATGGCCCTGGCTGTGGCCATATTGATGGTCAAGCGTTGGCCTTCAGAAAAAGCGACTTCCAGCTGGCCGGCGTTTTCCCCAAGTAAGATACGATGGACATTAATCGCCACACGTCGTGACAGTCGCTCAGAGTCAGTATCTAGAGCTGCGCTCGACATTATTCCCCGTTCCACTTCTTGGCGACCCACAAGAGAAAAGCTTGGTAGCCGTCGTTTGATTAACTGAGCAACCAGGCGGTCGAATTCGTCTGCGGACAGTCGAAATAACGGGGTAACAAACACGGCTTCGGTATCGACGGGTAATTGAGATAAGGCATTTTTTGTTGATGAATCGATTGTCACGATTGATATGGTGATTTGATTCTTTAGCGCCGCCTTTTCAACCTTTTCTCTAATAAGAGGAAAGGCTCCCACAATTGCGCTGTCGGCTAACAATGTCAATCTTCGAATTGGAACAATTTCTAAGAAACGTTTGAGATCGCGCTCAAAGCTTTTGAATGAAGACAGATAATTCAGGTTAGAGACCCCACTTCGACCATTGTGTATGGGAAGTCCCTGGAGTGCGGCGTCAATCACAAAGGGACCAATCACGGGTTTAGGGAGTTCTGCTAGCTGTGCAGCTTCATGCGTCGCGATGACTCCAAGTGCGAGGACCAGATCGACCTGGGGACTGGTCATGAGAAAGTCCAAAGCTTTCCTGACTCCCTTGACGGACCAATTTCCATGGATGAGAAACGGTTTGGAAAATCGTACTTCAAACTCGCCACGAGTCAGCTCTACAATGGCTTTTCGAAATAGTTTTTCAGTGATCATTCGGCCTATTCCTCGCTCTTGAGGAGGGCCGTCTAGCACAATGCCGATTCTGACGATGGGTAACGAATCCGCAGAGAATGCTACTTGCGTGGAGCTGATTGTTCCACCGGCAAGCAGTGAAGTGAAAAGAAAAACACGGACAAAATTTCTTGAGATCATTATAGTAAGAGAGACTCTATTTGGAGGGTAGCTCTTGTCTTATCCTGTTTCGTGGTCGGATTTGTACAGAAAGAGATCGCGGCAATTGGCTTCTTTGCGTAGAGCACTGCTCCTATAAGGCTAAGACCGATAAGGTGGGAGTATCTGAGAGGTGAATACGTCATGCGGCAGATCTAGTTAGGCCGCTTTGATGTGCATGTAATTTTTTCACTATACGTTCTCGTTGCCAGAGATCCTAGGCGATGCGACGAGTTTCCTTGAGACCGTCACGCATGTTGATCCCCATCATCGTCAGATTGACAGCACCCGTAATAAGCTTGATGGTTTGCACGGCATTGAAAGAGAATCCAAGCAAACCTTATAGGCCAGAGAGTTCAGGGAGAAGGCTGCAGGAACGAGAGTCAAGAGCCCATTTGGACCAATCATTATTATACATCATTTTTGGGCTAGCAAGAGAGGATCTTGTTCTTTCTCCATTCGCCGGAATCCGCTTCCACCGACCGCCGTCATCGCAGGGACCAGGAGAAAGATGCCCCACATAATATTCTACTTAATGGCGGCAAGCATTTCGTGGGTGCCAAATAGTTCTGCCCATGCAGTTAAAGTCCAAAACCTGAAAATGACGAGAAGCCGAATGACTCTAGTCATAGCATGAACACGTCCAATTTGCCTATTTTACTTTCAATCGCTTACTAAATTCTTGCAATACAACGACAGCCTTCTTCACCTCATGTTCGCGCATTCCAGACGCCACGTGATTGGCCCATTTCACCTGTACATGCTTGACCTTCTTCAATGTTGCCCGCCCCAGTTCGGTTAGCTGCACGAGTTTTGCCCGTTTATGATGTGGGTTTTCGACCAATCGAACAAGTCCTTCGGTATTAAGGACATTGACGAGTCTTTGAACGCTTTGCCGCTGTAGTCCCATGTTACGGGCGATCTGAGCTACTGTGAGCGGAGCTTGCACGAGGTCAATGGCTCCTACCACTTGCCACCGCGCACTTGTCAGGTTTAGGTGATGAACGAGCCGATCGCCTGCGAGGAGCAAGAGCCCATTCAAGTTGAACGTTTCAAGGAGCAGTTCAGTGAATGCCGCTCCGACAGGAGTATGGTTATGTGACTGTGTGTTTTTTGCTTTTAACATATCGCCAGTATGCTGTCAAAGTAGACAGTGTACTGTCAAGGTTGGCCAAGTTGGTTAGATCTTTAAACTCTAGATAGTTGTTAGGGTGCCGGTTCCAATGTGTACTATTTCATACGAACATCTGGCTTGCTATTGGGCGTTTAGCGACCTAGTTAATAAGTTCGATGGCCGTAGTCTTGCTCAAAACTCTATCTGTTTCGTCAATTTTTAAGTATTTTCCACTTCAACCTAATGATAAGGAAAGATTCTTCATCTTACTGAATGAAATCGATAGCCGGTCACCAAAATTCCGGGGGGAATGAGCCCTTGCTCCTCCATGCGCAATAAATTGGACGGGGCCTCCAATATCTTGAGGCCCATATTACCAATCGCTGATTGGTGCACCTCTTGTTCCAGCATCTAACCTCTGATTCAAATTTGTTTTTGTGAAGGCTACCCCCGAAGTCGCAGTCGATTTAACCCCTAAATTACACCATCCTCGCAACACTTCTGCCGAGACATTGGATCATGGAATTACGCGGATGCCAAGGTGATGATTTGCGCTTATTAGTATACAGAAATGTTTACCTAAAAATGTGACATGAATTGTATGCTGAACATGCATGGAAATTTCAGTTATGCATCTCAATATCATTAAAACAAAAGCATTTTATAGTATTACAACTTTTTAGTATAAAATGTGAATTAGCTGTAATGAAAAGTATGTCCCGCTGACTAAGCATTAAAAAGTAAACAATTCTGTATATAATATTATGAATCGAATGTTCAAACAGCTAGTCGTCTTACACCCAAACTTAGGGGGTTTACAATGGATTGGATAGCACTACAAGTAAATTATTTTCTTCTATTTCTTACTCTGAGTAGCTTGGGCCTCGGAGGGTTCTTAGTGGGAATTCTGTTCGGTCATGGATGGATTCAACTCCAGCAATATGGACGAGTCTTCACGAATCAGACACACACTGCATATTTGAAGATGCATACTCATGTAATTGAACGGTCCTGCCGTCAGAGACCCATGGTTGTTGCACGGCGTATGGGCATGGTTTCAAAACGTATGGTCGGTCAGGGTTTGTGGCAGAAGTCTCATGGCTATGCATGAGAGACGATGGGCTCTTTCCCCATGGAACCGTGGAATTATGCAACTGCTCGGACAAAATTTCCTCTCACACTAAAAATTGGGGGTCTATCATGGATGGTTCTGATAATTTTGGGATTTCCTTTTTTGTGACAGCTCTTTTAGTTATGGAGATGAGTTTTTTCCTTGTCCTGTACGTAACAGAATGGATCGCATCGAAGCCAGCAGGAGTTCAACGTCGCTATCGAATGAGCGCTCAAGCAATGTTGGTAGCGATCAGCTTGGCACCTCTGCTGATGAGTATGGCCTCGGCTCCGGCATGGGCAAAAGATTTACTGACTCTGACCCCTGAAACTACGGCTGCGCATGGAGTCATTGACTCAGAGACTGTTCAATCTGAAGTAAATCTCCCTCACGTTCCATCCGTAATGGCAGCAATAGAGTTTCGTCCTTTCGGGCCTACCTCTCGTAACGCTCGTCTCTACAGACGGTTGAATAACGTTGAAATGATTATCACGCTCGATACAAGCTTACGAACGTCATTGATAAACCGAATTATTCCCAATCCATGGAAAAATGATTGGAGTTATTCCACCCCAGGCTTTAAAGAAAAAAAGACTATCAGAGAAAGAAAAGTTTTTGCGTATACGTCTAAGAAGGTACATCCTATCAACCTTTCAAGAACTGACCAGGGATTACCACAAACTTTCATTTCGCATTCAATGTCCTTTTCTCAACCGAGTACAAGCCTGGCTGTTTCGCCATACCTCCGAGACAGCAATGGGCCGGTGCTGGCTCAATTCCTCCATGTGAAGCCTTTGCCTCGGACTCAAACCTTTCTTCTTCCATCGTCGTCTCCTTGGGATCGGGAATACATGCCATTTAGCATAGTGCTGGATGTCCAAGAATTATTTGGAGCATAATCATCACACAGGTCACCTATCTTCGATAATGCCGCCCGCTGAGCTTCCTTCACCGAAGTGGCTACGAAGGCCGATAGCTAGCTCGGACGAGCACGAGGCAGAATGTCACGAGCTAAGTCCTTGGAGATTCACATTTAATACCCTCTGACAGTTTTCGTCAGAAGTACCATCTTCTCCATACACTATAACTTGCCGAATTCTATTATTTAGCCACATGACAACTGATGCAGTTGGCATTAAACCGGATCTTTTCATTCTTAGGGTTGCCTTTGCCAATTTTTTTATTCGTATCTAAGAGTTAGATCATAGAGTGACCTCTTATACGAGTGGATACCGATATTCTTCGATCATCGGTTACTGGCTCAAAGTTCGAATATACTGGATAAGTTGCCAGATCTGGTTATCTGGCAGACCACTAAACGCCATCATTCCAGTCCCCGGAGATCCGTTTTTGATGATCCAATACATTTGACCATCAGAAATATCTTTCATGGTTTCATCGCAGGTAAAGTTACGCGGGTGTGGGTTTAACGCAGTCCCCATGGGACCATTTCCATCACCTTTCTCTCCATGGCATTGTTTACAGGCTAACGGCATGGCTGTTTCGTGGAAGAGCTTTTTCCCCGCGTTGATATTCGCTTGAGATGCTTCTAACGGGTTAGTCATCTTTCTGAATTTCCCTGAAGCGCGTTTGGTGTTTCGGGGTTGTGGACAGACGCCTGACGACTCTGACCCAGCGGCATCTGACGCAATTGGGGGTCCGCCTGTAAATGTGACTTTTAAATACGCAATGACATCTGCAACGCCTTGCTGCCCAATGGTGAGTCCCCAATAGGGCATACTTGGAGATTTTCCAACACTACGCCCACCGTAATAAATGACGTTGTACAGATACTCCATCGGAATCTTTTCGAATGGCATATTGGCATGGACGGCTGGCTTGGGACTGAGCCCAGATGCTGCGGGACCATCACCTTTTCCCGTGGCTCCATGACATTGTGAACAATACTCCTTGTACAGGACGGTTCCTCGCTCGACGTTTGCGGTGGAAAACTCTTGGCTTTTCCATGGTTCGTCGTACGTGAAGTCTTTTACGCCGAGAGTCATCAAATACCCGATGACGCTACGAAGTTGAGGCTCGGTGGCATCTGCTAAGAACTCCCCACTGTGTGGGGTGAAATCCTGAGGGTTGATTCCAAATCGAAACAACCAATCCTGATTATATCGATTTCCTGAATCTGCTAAATCAGTGCTTTGTGGGCCACCAACAAGTTGGCCATTTTCTTTAATGGTGTGACATCCGATGCAGGCATGTTCTTTAAAGATGAATGCTCCATCTTTGATATCTTTTTTGGTGACCTTGTTCAGATTAAACGCTCCAACCGTCACACGTGTGTCGATTAAGTTCTTTTCAAAATAATTCGTAATCGCTTCGGCCTGATTATCGGTTACGGTAATGTGGGTATCTGATGTTTGGGAAAGATCCCATCGATAACCTTTTGCATACAACAGCGGTTCTTTACCCGTAAGCCAACGAATGAGCCAATCCCGCTGATATTTACTTCCACTCCACATCAGGTCTGGCGCTTTGAGGTTGAAGCGGCTTTCGGGATCGCCTGTCACCTTATGACAGGTTGAGCAGAGATCTTTAACCAGTGACTCGCCTTCGCGTTCACTGTTTGCCCAACTCAGCGTAGGACTACAACAAACTAAAACAATAAAGAGGAGAACCTGGGAAGTTTTTCCAAGTTGGATAGGGCGTCTTTCTCATTTTTTTGTTCATCATCAACACCTCCTAGGGTCTGATCGTAATTTCTTCGACATTTTTCATCTGATGGATCGCGTCCTCTAAATGAACTTCATCAGGGTTATCTTCGCTTTGCTCTAAAAGGCGTTTCATCAATTCGTCTTGTTCGAGGACTGTACGATGGCCATTTCTTTCTTGGACAAATGCAGCCCAAGGCGAAAACTTTGTTAACGGGAAGAGCTGATCTTCATTCGGTGAGATATCGATATTTAAGCCAGAGATAAAGACGACTCGCTTGCCATGATAGGCTTTCGAATTCACTAATGTTTGATACGTGCGGTCAAATTCAACTTGCGTATTGGCCTGTGCCGCAGTTAACAAGGGAAATTCTGAAGCGACAATCCAAGGCATAGGAAGTATCAGATTCTCTTCGAGCAGTCCATGAGTTTCAGGGTCTCCAGAGATGTGTCGCTTAAATCCAAAAAGTTCGGGTAAGAGTTTGTCTCCAATGGCTTGTGGGCCATGAGCTCCCCATGCGTCATCTCCAATGAGTGCTCGAAATTCTTGAGACGCCCTATAACACTTGGATGTACTCTGAGACCTGAGAGGTCGAAATTCGCCGTGGGGTTGGACGGCGATCATTTTCTTAAGATGGACAAAGAGGCCTTCAGTCTTTCGTTCATTCAAGATTTGATTGTCGATATTGACAAGATACTCGTCCCCATGGCGGTCGAGGAAGATATTTGCCTTGGCTAATGTGTACTGACAGAGATACCACTCCAGCACTCCCTGGATTCTCCCGCAGGATGATGTTTCCTCGCAATCCTCGGTATGTCTACGATGATAGTTTCCCCACATGCGGTTTTGAGGATTGTAGCCTACATGACTGGCATGGATGATCATCAGATCTTTTCCATGCTCTGCATGAGGTCCGTGGCGATCGGTGGACACAATACTGCCGACTCTTCCGTGATTAAATGGGAATGTCCCAAAATGTTTGGCAATGAGAATGATGGGGTACCCCTGGTTTTCGTCAGAACAAAAGGCTCGCGAGGGTAGAATTTTTCCAGACTCAAACCCGAGTGTTTTACAATAGTTATACAGGCGAGCCATGAAACTATTGTAAGTAAACATTGTGTCTTTGAGGGTAAAGCCACTCAGTGCTCGCTGTATATCAATATTCGCAGAATACATAGTTTGGATTGACGTTCTTCGATGCGTTGTGCGTAGAGATCTTGGCGAGGAAATGATATGTGCTATTCAGCCGGAAGGAATCTCTCAGGAGTTGACCTGTGGCTACGTTTCTACCCGTATTCATCTAAGCAACGCTTATGCCATCACTTGAAAATTTTGAGTATTTGAAATACCTCAATCTTTATAGGTGGAATTAACAGTGAAAAGGAAGCCATAAGAGAGGACGCATCTTCCCGAACAAGAAGAGAGCGAATACAGATATCTCATGTTGCGCGTTATCGCACTTTGGTACGTAGGGGGTATGTGATATTTTTCATGGATTCATGATGAGAGACGCATGGACTAATTTTTTGATCTTGCCCATTATTGTCTAGATGTTTTTTCCAAGAGATCTCCTTCCTTGCCCACTTTCGAGCCTACTTAGTTGGGGAACATTGCTACATATTACAATGCCAGGGCGTCGCCATTCTCCCCACTCTCGGATGGTATGCTTCTCTAATCAATGGAATTTATTGTTGATCTAACTGTGCAGGTCGTGGTTATTTTGGCATTGGTGTTGCTATTGGTAAAAGGGAGTACGATCAAATTCGACTGTCATGTTATTAAATATCGGGTCTTCTTCAGTAACAATGGATCGGTCTGCATGTACCATCTTGGTGGTTGATGATGATCAGGCTATGAGAAGCCTGCTTGTCGATGAATTAAGTGACAGTGGGTGTCAGGTCATTGAGTCGATTGATGGACATGCCGCTCTTTCCGAGGTGAAGACTCGTCCTCCAAACTTTATTATTACGGACTTAAAAATGCCTGGAGGCGGGTTTGAGTATCTTCAAGAATTAATGACTATCGTTCCACATTGTCCGATTATTTTGATTTCTGCCTTTGGAGATTCGCAAACGAAAATTCAGGCTCTGTCATACGGAGTGACAGCCTATTTTGATAAGCCTGTACGTGTTGCAGACCTCAAGTCGGCCCTTCAGGAATTATGTCCATTTTTCAAGGCGAATACCTGCCAGAACACGATAGTCTGAATTACCTCAGTTTTAAAAAAGGTGAATAAGGATGGCCGGATCGTTAGTACAGAAGCAACCTGAAGATGATCATATTCTATCGTCACGATTGGAGGGACTGATACTTCTCGCGAGTCGCCTCTCTGGGCCTGTGATTGTTTTTGACCTCAACTTACAGCTCATCTATGCGAATGCTCGAGCAGAGAAATTTAGTGTTTCTTGTCCACTTTTGATGAACGCTGCCTCTTTTTCGCAGCATCTCACTTCACATTCTCAAGAGTCGTGTACCATTTCTAAAAGGCTGAAGGAGGGACGATTTTCTTGGATGAAATTGCAGATACCCCTCTGGCTTTTCAGGGCAAATTTCTTCGGGTCTTGCAAGAAGGAGAAGTGAAGCTCGTTGGTGGTAATCGTAGCATTAAGGTTAATGTTCGAGTCATTTCAGCAAGTCATCAATCTCTCATCGTCCTCATTCATAATCAAGCCTTTCGTTCGGATTTGCATTACCGTCTTGCCCTTGGTTGTTCATACTTTGAGAAATCGGCAAGGCGATATTCCTCTTCTCGTCCATCATTTCCTCAAAGTGTCTTGTCGGAAAAATGAACGAGTAGGAGTATCCATTCCATTAGAGACTTTGGAGGCGTTGGTTCATTACGATTGGCCAGGAAACGTTCGTGAATTAGAAACCGTTATTGAGCGCGCCGTGGCCATTGGTCATCGTCAGGAACTCACGCTTCAAGATGTACTTGGAGACCAACAGTAGCTCACTGAAAATTCCGATCTTGCCTCAAGAAGTAAGGCGGCTCGACATGCCGTTGAAAAACAGGAAATTCTTAAAGCTCTTCAAGATACGAAGGGTGATAAAACTCGAGCCGCTCGTCAACTCAAAATCAGTCGTGCCCATCTTTACAATAAACTCAAATCCTTTCAGATTCTCTAATCCCACCATTTGCCCCCTTTTGCCACAAACGAGCCAATCGTCTGTCTAAAAAAATAGACGCCGTAAGTGCTTGTTTCTTTTAGTTATTTAATATTTCACCTTTGGGAGAACGAAAACTTTAGATTTTCGTTAAAGAGCAACATTCGGAATGTAGCAATGATAGGCAGCTAGAATTCCTATGGGTAGGGCCGATCATGAGGGGGCCTCATATAATTTCAAAAATGGCATCAAGGTTGCTGTATAGATCCAGTGTCGGTGAAGGAACCGGGTATGATGGACCGGCCTCCTGAGTGCCCAAGCCTCCTTTTTGGACTCCCTTCACCGACACTATTTAGCAAACTCAAGAAGGGTAATTAGGATAAATGAACCTATCGAGTCATGTGGGAAAACGCGAGAATAATTTAGTTTGTCTGTCAAGAATGATTTGTCGTCTTGATCTATTTATTAAAATACATAAGGAGGCAGTTGAATGGTAACGCGAACAGGTCACTCGTTTCGTGCACGGTGGTTGCTCGGAGCTTTGGGTGGAGCGCTCCTTTTGGGAGCACCGTCTATGGGTTTGGCCCAAGAAACATCTTCGAACATCCATCCTGTGGCCATGAGCCAAAAGAATAAGGGATGGGCGGAAAGATTAAAGGGGCAAACGATTGTTGAAAATTCAGTAGAAGGTCGGGCTGAACGTTCCGCGCTGGTTGAACTTCAACATGAGCGTCTGATGCAGCAGATGCAAAAAGAAGCGGGGCATGAAAAACACAATACGGGTGCCTACAACTCTATGTCGATGATGCATCAATATGGTGCTGGACCAGCCAATGGCTTGCTGGCCTCAACGACTGGTGTTGAACCGGTATCCGGTCAGGGGGGGCTGTGCCCAACGACTGCGCCAGTCAAAAAATATGATATTTCAGCCATAAATGCTGAAATTTCATTGAATCAATGGCTGGATTATTATCCTGGGTATATGTACGCGCTGACAGAGAATATCGAGAAGATTCGAGAAGAAGAAGCCAAGAATGCGGCTGCCAGAGAGACCGAAGGCCATAGTGATCCAGGTGGAGTGAAAAATGGCATTCAGGATCAATGGATTCAACCTCTCGTGATTCGGGGCAATCAGGGAGATTGCGTGAAGATCACACTGCGAAACAAATTAGAATTTGGTGAAGATGTCAGCCTACATATTAATGGATCAGACATGGTGATGAGTAAAACGGGGAATCCAGCTCTCACCACCAATCCCGAATCAATTGCTGAAGGGCCTGGTGAAGATGCTGAGGAAGGGACTGAAGGCCAGTCAATTGACATGGAGTGGTATATCCACCCCGATGCGCAAGAAGGTGCCAAGCAATTTCATACATTTAGCAATGACCGTGAATTAACGGTTATGGGTATGTTCGGTGTCTTTGTTGTTGAACCTCGGGGTTCCAAGTATTGGGAGCCTTTAGGAACAGGTGCTGCCACAGAGGCTCCAAGTGGTTGGCAAGTGATGATTGATAATGGGACTGGACCCGACTTCCGAGAGTTTGTCTTGATTTATCATGAAGTGGGTGACGAGGCCTTTCGTCCCGTCAATAAACATGGTGATTTCCTACCTCAAAGAGATCCTCTCTCTGATGCCTATCGTCCAGGTGCACGTGCTTTGAATTATCGTAGTGAGCCATTTGGCATTAACAATATGCATGTGCAGCATGAATATTTTGGGTTTGAAGATGAATCGATGGCCTATAGTTCCTATACCTTTGGAGATGCGGCGCCAACGATTCCACGAAGTTACTTAGGCGATCCTGCAAAGTTCCGTATCGTCCACGGCGGATCGGAAGTGTTTCATTCACACCATCCGCATGGTGGTTCCATTCGTTGGCAGCGAAGTCCGCGAGCGACGCAAATGCCCGTGTGGAATACTGGTCAAAATGGTCCAGTGAAATATCCTATTATCCGAACGAAGTCGGATCGTGTTGATGTCGAAGTCATTGGGCCCTCAGAGGCCTTGGATTTAGAGACAGAATGTGGTTCTGGTCTGTGTCAATGGTTGGCTGGAGACTTTCTCTTTCATTGCCACGTTGCGCATCATTATGTTGCGGGGATGTGGGGTTATTGGAGAGTGTATAACACCATGCAAGTGCCTGGTGTTCAAAATGATGTCATGGCGCCGTTGCGCGAACTCCCTGATCGTCTCGGCCGTATTCACAAGCCAGTGACCTCAGACCAGTTAGTTGGGAATACCGTTAATTGGTTTGGTGATCAATTTAAGATCGTTGGTTCTGGAAAGAGTGACTGGAAAGCCAGTCCTGCTGTGGTGAATATCAACGACTGGGTTGAAATGCAGTTGAGCAATCAAGGGATTCCTGGACATAAGGATGATGAATTGGGTCAGCTCAAAGCGTATGATGCGACCGTCATGGATTGGGTCTGGGACGGTAAGAAAGCCATGAGTGAAAAAGAGCCAACGATTGGTGAAAATCCCAAGTACCATCCTGAGTGGCAAGGGTATACACCTGGTGAGCGACGAGCCATTTGGTTTGAACCGTCGACCGGGAAAGTGGCCTGGCCATGGTTGACTCCTCACTTTGGAAAACGAGTGCCATTTTCTAATGATCATAATCCAGCACCTTGGTTGGAAATGATCAGATTAAATGATGATGGAACGCGCTCAGTTGTACCGGCAAAAGCTGGAGAAAATGGAAATTGGAGCCTGTGTCCGGATCGTGCTGGAACCCAGGATTACAATGTTCATTTCATTAAACTTCCTATTGAGTTATCAGCAGCAGATGGTGATCAAGAAGCCATCGTTGATCCGAATGGTCTCTTGTATGTCGTGCATGATGAAGAAGAGGAAGTTCGGGCGAATAATGACAAAAAGTTTCCGTTGGTCGTCCGAGCCAATATTTATGACTGCATTGATTGGACGTTGACCAGTGAATGGTTGGATGATGACATCACAAACTTCCAATCCTCAAAAATTAATACACACTTTCACTTTTTCCAATTTGATAATCAGGCCTCAGATGGTGTGATTTCCGGATTTTCGTATGAACAATCCATGCGACCCTTTACGCAGTTCAAGAAGGATAAAGAAAAAGGGTTACCAGTACCTATGAATGCGAAAGTGACTAAAGCCTCGAAATCAGGTGACACCACGCTTGAGGTATCGAATGCCAAGCAATATCATGTTGGGATTCCGATTCTTATTGGTGCCGATAATGTTAAAGGTCAGGAAGTGAAGCGTATTATCAAAATTAATGGGAATTCTTTAACCTTAGCTTCAGCATTAGAAAACAGTCATCCAGTTGACGATATTGTGACTGTTGAATATGTACGGCAACGGTTTTGGGTTGATTCAGATGTCGGAAGTGTCTTTTGGCATGATCATGCTTTTGGTGGGACGACTTGGCCACATGGGGCGGTTGGAACCATGATTGCCGAACCATTTGGTTCAACATGGCATGATCCTGTCACGGGTGAACCAATTCGAACCGGACCGGTGGCTGATATTCATGCCACTGAACGAGTTGGACATGATGTTGCCGGGAGTTTCCGTGAACTCATGGTGCATATCATGGATACAGTTCCACATACTGTGAATATTGTGACGGCTGGGAATCCTCCTGGACAGCCAATAGATGTGGCGTTAGAGGCGGGTCGTACCGTTTCGTTTATTATGCCTCCGAATGACAAAATTAAAATGACCCCGATGCCGTTTTTGAATGGTGGTACACATACCACTGGAGGGGCCTTGAATTTCCGGGCTGAACCATTCGCGCAACGATTGGCCAATAATCCGGATTCTTCAAAACTGTTTAGCAGTATTGTTCATGGTGATCCGAGTACTGCGATGGTTCGTGCATATTTGGGAGATGCCGTCGTGATTCGGTTGTTAGATGTGACTATGAATGAAAGCAATGTGTTCACGATCTCGGGACATACCTTTTGGTCAGAGCGGTATGCACAGGAAGCCAATCGAAAGAATGCCTTGCACATCGGAATTGCAGAACGATACGACTTAGTCCTTCCTGAAGCCGGTGGCCCTCGTCATCAATCAGGAGACTATATGTTCTTTAATGGACGAAGTTCGAAATTCTCTGAAGGTGCTTGGGGTATTATGCGAGTGTTAGATTCACCCGTGAAGGACCTTCAACCCTTGCCGAACAAAGCTTACGGTAAGGAGGGAATGCCGAAACGTTTGCCAATCTGTCCGAAAGAGGCTCCGGTTAAACATTTCAATGTTGTGGCTATTGACCATCCTGGCATGAGCTTCAATTCGAATGCTCCGGAATCTATTGAAGTGGACTTTGAACGTACGATCGAGCTGAGGAATCCCGACGCGAAGATCTATGTGTTAGAAGACGAAGTCGCGAAAGTGTCAGCCGACAACCAGCCTATGCCATTAACGTTACGGGCGAATGTTGGTGATTGTATTACGGTCAAGCTCACGAATAAGCTGAAAGAAGGGCAAGCCTCTTTCTCAGCATTCGGGTTAGCCTTCGATCCTAAAGATTCTCAAGGGGTCAACCTTGGAAATAATCCTGGTGATCAAACAGTCGCCCCTGGGAAGTCTCGTCTTTACACCTACTATGCCGATCCGTTTAATGGTGAAGGGCAGTCGTTGGTGTGGGATTGGGGGAATGTGTCGATGAATCCTCGTAACGGGTTATTTGGGGGGATTATTGTCGGTCCTAAAGGATCGATCTACCGTCATCCCAAAACCGGTGCGGATATTTCTCTGAAGAATAGTTGGAATGCCGATGTGATCGTTGATCAAACCATTCAAGGAAATGAAAGCCGTCAGAGTTATCGTGATGTGGCGTTGTATTTCCAGGATGAGGACAACATCATTGGAACCAGCTTTATGCCGTATGTTCAGAATGTTGCTGGGTTAACTGGAGTGAATTATCGAGCCGAGCCCTATTTGTACAGGGAAGAGGCTGGATGTACATTAGGAAAGATGTTCCAACCATGTGAAGTGGATAATCCGCAAGATCCTGCAACCCCGCTTATTGAAGCCCATGCAGGGGATATGGTTCGCATCCACGTATTTGGTGCGAGTAGTGAGCAAAATGGAATGTTCACTGTTGAGAAGCATGAATGGCCAATTGAACCATTTCTCCCAGGTGCAGATATGATTAGCACCGTGGAGTTTTCGGGGTCTGAAGGCTTGGATGTTTTCTTACCAAAAGCTGGTGGGAATTGGGCCATGCCAGGTGACTATGTCTGGAGTAATGGTCGATTACCGTACTCTCAATCAGGACAATGGGGATACTTACGGGTACTTCCCACCAATGATCAGAGAGTTTTACCATTAGTTGGTGCTGTCTCAGTGGAAAAGATGGCCCAAACTGATGAGGTGGAGTTAATAAAACCAACTCCAGCCTCATTTAAGTAGGGAAAGAGAAACCGGACAGGGTTATTGTTGAACCCAAGGTCTGACATAGCATACGAGAGTATCACCAATGTCAGGAATCATGTGGAACGGCTTTAACTTCTTTCATACAGGTTCCGGTGTGATAAATGGGGGAGCCAGAATGGCTCCCCCGTTTTTTTATAAAAGAGAATAGTCTCCTGGAATAGGCTGTAAGGAGGCGTAATGACTGTAGGAGTCAGGAGGGTCTAATGAGACGGTTCGTCTATTTAGTGGCACTCATCGGTTATCTAGGGTGGTGGCCCCAGTTTGCTATGGCTCAATATAAAGAGATTATTGTAGAAAATAGTGGATCGCTTTCTGGTGAGGTGACGTTCCTTGGAGATCTTCCGAATCCCAAAGGCTATAATCTCGTGAGTTTTCCAGACCCTGTTTTTTGCGGGAGAATATCTACTGGCACGGGCTGGCGGTTACTTCAGCCATTTCAAATAGGTAAGGAAGGTCAATTTCAAAATGTGGTTATTTATATTGAGGGAATTGAACAAGGGAAGAAATTTGATTATACCCCGCCACAAATTGAAGCCATTGATTGTAAATTTTCTCCATATATCACGGTGGTTCGTGATAGACAGGAAGTGAAAGTCGTTAACATGGATCCGGTTATGCATGACATTCAAGCCTATGAAACATCGAAATTTGGGGCACGCGTTCTGTTTAATTTGCCTTTGCCTGTCAGTTCGAAACTCAGAAAAGACGACTTGATGAAAGGCAAGAAAGTGAAAAATCGAGCTGGACGGGTCGTGAGTCCAAAAATAAAAATGAAAAAAGGTCGTAACATTTTTGCCATGCAATGTGGTTTTCATCCCTATATGGAAAGTTGGGGAATTGCTATGGATTCTCCCTATTTCGCGTTAAGCGATAACAATGGGACGTTTCAAATTGGAGAGATTCCACCTGGTACGTATCAAGTGGTGGTGTGGCATCCCATGGTTCAACAGGAAGTGACCGTGACGATTAAATCAGGCGAGACGACCCATCTCCCATTAGAGTTTGATGCTCCTCAAGGGCGTCTCTATGCGAATGAAGCTCAAAAAAATACACGATTTGGGATGGAGTTATTAGGTGATTCGAAAATTGTTCCTTCCGTTGAGCTTCAGCAGTAGCTTGCGGAGTATTTGTTTCCTTTACATCTAATCAAAGACGTAACGATGAAGATTCCATCAAGGCGGTTGACCTCAGATTGTGAGACCTGTTCCTGTCAGAAAACGGCAGATGTGTGCAGCCTTACACCAGTGGCTTCTGGAATGTCTCAGCATCTTAAACAAGTCATGATCTGTCGACCTCAACAATTTGTCTTTTATGAAGGCCATCCTGTTTTGGCTGTCTACGTGTTATGCGAGGGACGACTGAAGTTGACTCGTTCGAGTATCAAAGGCCAACAGCGTGTGGTGAAAATTGTTGAGCCGGGACAGATTGTCGAGTGGCATATTTATCAAGATTCACCGACTCATCACGCAACCGCAGAAACCCTGGAAGCTTCTAGGATATGCGTGATAGACCGTGTGAGTTTTCTGAATTTATTGGAGCATGATGGTCAACTGGCTATTCAAATGCTCAAACTGATGAGTCAAGAAAGAGTGACGGCCTTATCATGTGAAGATCAATTAGCATTTAGCAATGCGCGCGAACGGATTGCTGCTTTGCTTGATGATCTCGCCACACGATATGGTACGCTGACGGATGATGGAATTGAAATTGCCCTCTTGCTCAAACGCGAGGACCTTGCGCAAATGGCTTCCTTGACGATTGAAACGACGGTACGTGTACTCAAAGACTTTGAAGCTAATCATGTTATCCGGTTGGATGGACGAAATATCACAATTCGACAAATTGAACGACTGCAAGGTGAAATGAGACCAGTCTGTTAATCTGTCACCTCTTTGTTTATCTTAAAGGGTACATCTTTAATGCTATGGTTTTTCATTGAGACGGATTATTTTCTCCAATCACGGATAGTTTTTTCGGTTGGTCCTGATGTTGGATTTTTTCTGAATAAGAATATCTCCACCTTCAATAATGTTCTACTTTTTTATGAATGATGTGCTTCGACAGTTCGTGGTTTTTTGCCTGGACTTCATTTTTCTACTTTTCGATCCCCCCCCCCTGTCGGTATCCTACTATTAGAAGTAAATGACGAGTCGTTCGGCCCAATAGGCCTATCATTTTCCTTGATGTTTATCAGTGTTTGTATTGTTTTTGCGTAAAGACGTGTCGCGTGTTTCGTTGTATGTTCCGGGGTGTTGATACCCAACCTAGAACCAACGAATGGGAGGCCAAAATGAACATGCGACTGATGGTGGTAATTTATTTTTTTCTGGGCGTCATGCTGAACAGTATGCCTAATGTGGTAAATGCTGGTGACCATACGATAAATGAACGTATTCAAGAATTGGAACAGTCACTGAAGGAGTTACAGGATAGACAGAAGCAAGCCCCAAAAGGTTATGAGAAGACGGTTGAAGAGCATCTTGAAAAATTGGAAAGAACTCAGCCCGTGTCAGAAGGTGGTGAGGCGGGTAATATGGTATTTTTTCGAGGTGGAGGGTTTAGGGCTAGTAGTGATCGATCGAACGAAACCTTTTCTGACGTGTTTGGTGCTCAAGGTCTGAATGATGGAAATAAAGGCTATTACGTGGGGGCGGGTCTGGATATGCTCCTTTCAAAAAACCTGTGGGGATTGCTATCAAATACATGGGCATTTGGGGAGATTGGAGTTGAATTCAAACGGTTCAATTCGAAAAAAGCCACTCAGTCGGGACCGGCAGCTGCGGGTGCTGGGTTGAGGCGGGATAAAGTCGAAATTACTCAGTTGACAGTTAGCGTGTCCCCTAAAATTATGTTTATGGAAGGGAGTCGGTTTCGTCCCTGGATTATTCCTGTTGGTTTAGACTTTCACGTGATTAGTCCACCATCAAATGAAACTACTGTGTTGGATGTTGGAGCGCAGTTTGCTGTAGGTGCTCAATATCGTCTTTGGAATGCATTTCATTTGGGAGTTGATGGCCGATATCATGTCGCAACGAGCCAGACAGATACGAATAATGATTTTGGCTCAGTTGGAGCCTATGTTGGCATTGCATTTTAATCTTGGAGGAAACTTCTAGAATCCAGTATTTTCCCTGAGTGCAAGATGTTCATGCGAGCATACCGACTGCAAGGTATCGGCACATGCCTATGGAGGTGAGCACGAGAGTGACGGCGCATTCACGGTCAAGGACGATTATGAGAGTTGCCTAGACTTTGTTCGGTAATCCTTCCATATCCCAAATGACTTTGAGTGTTCCTTTGGATACATCTAATTCAAGAGCCCTGAGCCCATTCGAAAGATCATAGCGGACATTGATCATAGGCTTTACTTTAATCCTCTTTGGTTCAAGACCTTGAATTGCCGAGGCCAATGAGTCAATACAGAGAGCTTCATCATTTATGAATGTATGAGGGTGGAAATACAGGACTTCGTAGAATAAGTGAAGTCTTTCTGCGAATGATCGATCACGTCCACTAATCCATAAGCCTGTTCGAGTCTGGCCGTATATTGGTGTCCGCCATGACAAATGTTGCCTTTATGGTAGGCAGCATAGATTCTTCCGTAATTCTTCTACCTGTTCAATCCTATCGCGCTTCAGCCAATTCAACGTCTCTGACGAATTCGTGGCTAAGAATGCCTGTATACCCAATATAGTGCTTGCTGAGTTCTATGTCAGTGGAATAACCCCCGTTGGTATTAAGTGCTAAAGGAGAAAGAACCGATAAGGTTATCTGGGAATAAATCTGTTTTAAAGGGGAGGCCGGTATATGAACAAAAGAGCGTATCTTCGTCTTTGTTTTCTGGGGAGCACCGTAATGTTGAGTATTTTCCTGGTTTATCCAATTTTTTGTCTAGCAGCACCCCCATCGGTTGATGAACGACTTCAGCGACTCGAGAGGCAGATAGAACAGTTACGAGGGCAAACGCAAGAAGCTAAATCTATCGATGTGACGACGGTTGATGAGCGTTTGGAAAAGTTGGAAAGAAATCAACCCGCTTCTCATGGTGGTGAAACTGGAAACATGGTGTTTTTTCGCGGAGGTAGCATGTGGGCGACAAGCGATCGTTCGAACGAGGTATTTACAGATGTGTTTAGTCTTAGTGGGAAAAATGGTGGTGATAGTGGATACTATATTGGAGCTGGACTCGACCTTGTTCTTTCGAAAGATGTCTGGGGGTTGATGTCCGAGACCTGGTTGCTTGGAGAGATAGGCGTAGAATTTAAGAGGTTCAACTCCAATGAGGTGACCCATGCGGTTCCGAGTACGTGTGCCTTTGCGAGTGTCCCAGGGTGTACGGCGAACACGAAGACCAAAGTCGAAATCACCATGCTGACGGTTGATATTTCTCCCAAGTTCATGTTCATGGAAGGAAGTCGATTCCGGCCATGGATCATTCCTGTGGGACTAGACTTTCATGTCATTAGCCCACCCTCAAACGATACCACCTACTTGGATGTTGGAGCTCAGTTTGCCGCTGGGGCCCATTATCGTATATGGAAAGCCATACACTTAGGAGTTGACGCGAGATTTCATTTAGCTGCTGGCCAAACAGACACTACAAATAACTTTGGTTCCGTCGGGGCCTATACGGGCATTGTGTTCTAACCCAGTCATGGTAAGGATTTAGTCCATAGAAAGAATCACTTTGAGGGTTCCTGGGGACGCCGCTTGTTCCAGGGCTGCGAGTCCATCTGTTAGGTTGTAATGGGCATGGATCATCGGTTTCACTTCAATCAACTTTTGTTCTAGTAAGCGGATGGCAGGAGCGAAAGGACCACATCGAGAACCAATGATAGAGATTTCATTAATGACGATTTTGGCCATATCAAAGGTAAGGTTTCCATGGTACGTGGATTTAAGAATGATCGAACCACGTGGACGGACTAATGAACTGGCAAGAGACAAACCATTTGATGTGCCAGTGGCTTCGACTACAATATCTGCTCCAGGCTTCACGTCTTGAGGTGTCGATGCGATCAGAATTCCGCGATCTGCGAGCCATGTATTTCTTTCAGCATGGCGTCCTAAAAGGCTGACGGAACATCCCGTTAATCGTAAGACTTGGACGCACAGCAGTCCGAGCTTCCCATCACCTATGACGATTACTCGATCGTCAGGATTGATTTTTACCAGTTGGGTAATTTCACAGGCGGCAGCTAACGGCTCAATAAAGATGGCTTCGTCATCGGTGAAGGTATGAGGGAGCGCATACAGGTTTTCGTACGGTAAGCGAAGCAATTCAGCGAATGATCCATCACGTCCACTAATTCCTAAGACTGTACGATTTGGACAATGGGTTGGTCTACCGGCATGACAGGTCTGACATGTATGACAGGCCGCATTGATTTCTCCAGCCACTCGATGTCCTAGCCATTCGGGGTGGGTTTCAGCCTGCTCCACAACTCCAACAAATTCATGGCCTAGAATGCCTTTATACCCCATATAGCCCTTACAGAGTTCAATGTCAGTGGAACAGATGCCAGCCCGGCGAACCCTAATGATGGCCTCCTGAGAACAAGCATCTGGAGGGGGAGCCTCTTCTTTCAACTGCACGTGCTGATCAAATACTAACGCTTGCATGGCTAACCTCCTTTCGCAGGAGCATGATTGGTTTCACTAAACAATAGACCATAACGATTTTATACGATAGCGTCTACTGTAGGCATGTAGCATTGTGGAGTCTTATAAGGTCGTGGGTTCTGGAACGACCATATTTCTCAACGCTGGAGTAGAGCGGTGTTCTTATGTGAATTTAAAAACACGGAAATTTTGATCGTAATAATTTCTGAAGCAAAAACGAGGAACACCCTGAGGTGATCAAACGATGTTGAGGGGGTGAGGCGGGTATGGCTTAGGTCTTTTCGCGAGCAAGAGTATTAATAATGAGTATTGCGACAAATTTTCCACAAGAATATAGGTGTGAGTTAATATACTTTCGCTTGTTCTAAAATTTCATGGTATTGGCCAGAGTCACATGCTTGAAAATATTCCGTGGCTTGCTGGTATCGTAACTTTTCTTGCTCGGTGAGTCTTGCTGGTTCAATGACCTCAACTAACCTTTTGTATCGTTGAAAATACTGTTGGCAAGTTTGATAGTCTTTTCGATGGAACGCGATGTACCCCATGTAGACTAATGCGTTGTAATCGTTTGGCTTCATTGCCAGAACATTTGAATAGGCCTCTTCAGCTGCGATGAACTGGCCAATCTCAATATTGACGGTCCCTATCCAACTTTCAATTTGGTAGGTATTGGGGGCTAATTCCCGTGATCTTTCTAAATGGGCTAGGCTAGACCAGGCGTTTCCAATATGGAAATAGGCTTCACCGAGCATGAGATGCACCTGAGCATCGTTTGGGTGAAGTGCGGCGGCTTGATCGAGTTTGACGATAGCCTGAAAGTATCTCTTCTCCTGCCCAAGCAATTTCCCTTGAGATTTGAGTTGATGAAATGTTGATTCCTGCGAAATAGTATAGTTTTCACCTCGAATAGGAATATCTCCTGAGGTGGTGCATGAGAAAAGCATCAAGGCCGAAGCAAGGATGCAAGGAAATAGAGCAATACTTTTCATGGAAGACTCTTTTCTGTTCGCACTATCAAACTTTAATAACTTTTGAAAACTCGGGGTTGTAAAGTTGGAGAAAATGAAAGAGTTATCACCTATAGGGAAAGAATAGGTCGATAATAATTCTGAAGGCTATAACCCATTTGGTGGGTACAGGGAACGATTGTATTACTGTAAAACACCTAAGTGGTAAAGTGAGGCATTAGAAGAGGATGTTGGAGTTGAATCTTTTTAGAATGAGCGGGGTCGATATAATTCTTTGCGGGTCGTAATACGATGAATGTCTACAACGTGCTCTTTTCGATCGATTGCGTAGAGGATACGCCAGGTATCAACTGCATACTGAGATATATCAGGTAGGCTTGATAAGGGTTGATGGCGAAGGTTTTCCGCATTCGAAGCCAACCATTTTGTCTTATCAAGGAGACGTTGAGCTGTGAGGGTGTCGATTAGACGGAGGTCCTTGATGACTGTGGGTAAGTATGCAACTTGATACCAGGCCATGTGACGTCACCAGTGGAGTCCAAGTTTTTCTGCAATGTCATCTCCAGTCATCCGTTCTGAGGAGGACAGGGACTCTTTGAGTCGCTCGCGTACAGTTTCGTCCAAGGGTAATCCTAGGTCAGGGTCACCTAGCAGCTCACATAGCCGGTCGTCCACCATGCCTTTGACAAGGTCTTTAAATTGTTGAGCAGTTAGATCTGATACATTCATTTTTGATGGCTCACATGATTGGATGACATTATCAACTTAGGATAAAAAATATAAGAATATCTCTGTGAGCATACTACGAAGGTAAGAGGAGTAAAAGCAATTGAGCAATCTGTTGATTCAAACATTAGTTTACGTGGGGTTGGCTAGGAGTCATTAAAATGCTTCGGAATTTTAAGGGTAGCTTGCCTTGTATTTTGTATTTGTTTGGTCCGAATGTAGAGTAGGTGTGTTTATTCAAGACCAGCATATGTACCTACATTTGTAGCATTAATGGAACGATGTGATAGATTAGAACTATGTTCGTTGATGATTGGGAAATACTATGAGGTCGATCAAATTGAGGCGGCTGTCCCCAAGTCCTGGCATTGGGGTGAGTCTCACGCCAGATACCTCTATGAACATGTTATCTCAGCACGAGGTCGAAAAACTTTGTGATACGAGTCAGGGTGGCCTTCATGAAATTTTTCGGAACAGCGCGTTAGCCGTGTTGACCTGTGGTGATGAAACTGACGACACCATAGCATTTTTTTCCCGTTACGCTAACTTCGATATTGCCTTAGAACAACGTGATCGTGGAGTGAAACTTGAGCTGATCAATGCTCCTTCTAGTGCCTTTGTTGATGGTGAAATTATTCAAGGTATTAAAGAGCATCTATTTTCAGTTTTACGGGATATCATCTATGTGCACAACGAAATGCAGCACAATGGCAAATTTAATGTCCTGACCTCCAAGGGCATTACGAACGCGATTTTTCATATTTTACGTAATGCAAAAATCATTAAATCGGTTGAAGAGCCACATTTGGTGGTGTGTTGGGGAGGGCATTCGATTAGTGATGTGGAATATCGTTATGCAAAAGTAGTCGGGTATCAATTAGGGTTACGTTCCATGGATATCTGTACGGGCTGTGGTCCAGGGGCTATGAAGGGCCCAATGAAAGGGGCCAACATTGCTCATGCCAAACAGCGTATTAAAAATGGCCGATATTTAGGTTTAACGGAACCTGGTATCATCGCGGCAGAAGCTCCGAATCCTATCGTGAATGATCTGGTTATTATGCCGGACATCGAGAAACGCCTTGAAGCATTTGTTCGTGTCGGCCATGGATTTGTGGTGTTCCCAGGTGGAGTCGGCACGACGGAAGAAATACTCTATTTGCTTGGAATCCTTCTTCATCCAGACAATGCAGATGTTCCTTTTCCCCTCATATTTACTGGGCCGAGAGGCAGTACCAAGTACTTTAAGAGTATTGATGCTTTTATCAAGAATACGCTTGGTCCGAAGGCCGCTCAACGGTATCAGATCATCACCGATAACCCTGAACGGGTGGCCGCTGAAATGAAGAAAGGTATCCAGCGAGTTCGAGAGTTTCGAAAAGAAACCCGTGACGCATTCTATTTTAACTGGCATTTGACCATTGATCATGAATTTCAAAAACCTTTTGACCCCACTCATGTGTCAATGGAGAAGTTAAATCTCCATGCTGACCAACCAATCCACCTGCTGGCTGCCAATTTACGTCGAGCCTTTTCTGGAATTGTGGCTGGGAATGTAAAGTCTCAAGCCCTCAATGCTATTGTGAAAGATGGACCATTTAAAATTCATGGAGATCCTGCGATCATGAAACTCATGGATGAGTTATTGCATTCCTTCATCGCACAAAATCGCATGAAAATTGATCAACAAAACTACAAACCCTGCTATGAAATCATTGCCTAATGAAAGTATGTTCAAGAATTTTTGATTAGAATGGCAATGAGGTTGAACTGTATCAAACTGCCTCCTAGCGATACCTAATCCTCTCTCAAATTTATCCTTCTTTATTTCAATTTCTGCCTCACTGGTCAAGTTTTCCACTATCAGCTTGAATGGGTTTTGGTTGATTCTCGGAGTGGTATTCTAAATACATTGAGAAACTCATTCTCAATTCCATAAATATCGATGAGGTTTTGAAGTTCTGTTTTGGCGTTCGTTATCTTTTAAGATGACGTTCATAACTCAGGGCTTATTTTCCTTTGAAAAATTCACGTTTACTGTAGGGGTTTTTGTTCGAACCGTATGTTCTTCCCTACGACAGTATGGTCTATTCAAACTCTGAACATAATAATGTTTTACGATAAAATCTACGTCTACGGCGAGAGTTATGTTATGGCTGGCAATTTTTTCATCGCTAGACGATAAAAGTGGCCTCTTTTTTGCTGAGTATTAATTTTAATGGGAGACGAAATGGAAAGAGAAGGTTGAGTCATGCGTTCAAGGTAATCAATATTTTGGACGCTGGCGGTCGAGATCAAGTTCCTATTTTCCTAATTTTCAAAGGAGTAATATTATGACAATCAATCTAAAGAATTTAAGCATTTTTCAAGTGGTTATGTTGAGTTTTATTTTATCTGTATTGATGCCTCTTGCTACTTCAAATGCGCTGGAGGGTGAGCCTGCGCCTCTGACAAAAGAACTTGCTGAGGAAAACCTTGAACCGTTTGCAGGTGCCTACAAGGAGGTCACCCAGATTCATAATGCCTATGAGCAAAAGATTATTGAGTCAAGTGAGCAGTCTCAGGTCGATGTTCTACAGCAAGAGGCAAACGATAAGATGAGTAAGGCCGTTACGAATCGTGGATTGACGATTGAGGATTACAACAAGATATTTAAAATTATTCTTAATGATCCAGCTCTTAAAGAAGAATTTAAGACCGTGCTCAATCGAATGCCTTAAAGAGTATGATGGGTAGTCAAGGGGGATTTTTGTAGGAATTTCTTTAGTTTTACATGTATATGCTTTTTGATCAAATAAAAATACTGATATGTACTTTTTTATAATTCTGGGCCAGAGAACAGATGTTGTCGCCAGGCTTCGTGAACCACGATGGAAACAGCCTTGCTAAGATTCAAGCTGTGGGAGTCTGGCTTCAACTGAATCCTTTATTGAATATTTTCGATCCCAATTCTATGGATTTTGCGGAACGTTTTCACTTCAAGACCAATGACGTGAGTGTCGTCAGGAAAATAATGTGATATTTTTGTAACTAGTAGTCTCTTTAGTGAGATGAGAGGATAGAAGTTACGATATAGGAATTGGTTGTTCTTCGTCAGGAAAGGCTGTGGGATCAATCTCACGAATGCTATGAAAGTCTTCGTCTATATTTCGGATTTCGTACCAATGGGTTCCGACTCGAATATTTCCTACCAAACTATTTTGTTCCCGCACCAACGTCACGGTCCCAGCTAATTCTCCTGTAATAGAGCCATGCCAAATATATTGGTCTGTGATAGGGTCAATGAGAGTATTTCTTGTGGTCAAAAACTCTGCGTCTTTAAAAAGATTGAGCCGGACGTGAGCTTCGATTGTTAATGCATCCAGATTAACCTTCACGTGTCGACTTCGAATAATTGTTGGATCTTTATTTTCCCCTTCTTTTATTTGGATGAGGAAATCGTGCTGTGATTTTGTCAATTCTCCATCATTTGAAAAATTAATATCAGAAAATAAACTTGGATAGGGTTGACTATGCACAATGAGAGATCCTTGCGAAAGTAGAATTATAATCGCCGCTAATATGATACATCCATGAATGCTAAAGACGGTCTTATGAATGTCTTGAGAATGATCTGGTCTTGAAAAAAGGGTTGTGGTTAATTTCCTGAACCATTTTGCCATGTGTTTGGAATTTTTTTTCATCATTATGATTTTCCTTTTCATTTTAGATTCTTCAATAATTGTGCCGTTGTTCGGACCATAGTAGAGAACTTAGTATCATAATGGCCTTTTGCTTTCGTGTAAGGTGGGAACATTTAAATGAGAATGGCGAGTCTTTATAGACTCGCCATTCTCATTGACTAGCCTGATGGCCAAATCCTAGTCTGATTGACTAAGGTTTCACCTTGAGGGTTGGTGGTGGTAACAGGATCCCTATTCTTTTATATGTGTGGTCCTTATATTTCCACCCTGTGCTTGTTCGAGTCCAATACCGTACATAGATATTACCTGAATATGGGAGTCCGCTTACCGTCACTGAATGACCTAATCCCAGGTTCTGACTTTTAATGTTCGCAGTTCCAAAGCTTTTTCCAACCCAGACCCAATGTTGTAGATCCGCTTTTGTGTGTCCTCCCGTGAATGTGGCGGACGAACCCCATAGTATCTTTTCAGGGTTGGGAGAAATAATGCCAGGTACTGTCAGGTAGGTATGATCTACGTGTTTCCAACCTGCTGCAAAACGCGTCCAATAGCGAACATATATCGTTCCGGTCTGCGGAATTCCACTAACCGTGACAGAATGACTCGTTGCCATGTTCTGACTTTTGATATTAGACGACCCTGGCGTCGTACCCATCCAAATCCAATGTTGAAGATCTGAGCTGACATGCTTTCCCGTAAAGGTTACGGTGGTGCCCATGAGCATGGAGTCCGGGACAGGAGTGCTCAAAGGAGGCGGAGCTGGAATGCTCTTTCGAAAATTGGCAACTGTTGCGGCTGTGTTGTTGAGCGTTCGTGCATTGTCAGCAGAATCGGTTGCCGATATAGGGCGACCCGTTGGTGTGACATTGTATTTTACCGAAGGATTCGAGAAATGAGGTATTCTTGCACAACCGCCTGTGCAGCCATAGGCAAGTATGGTTCGCCAATTTTTCGAAGGATCTTGATAGCCATAGGAATATGAATAGGCCCCTGATCCCCCGGCATTATTTCTATCATGATGAGCGCCCATGATGTGACCTAATTCATGGGCAAAGGTGTAATTCCCCGTGGCCAAGGACCTGTTGGCCACGCTAAAGGCGTTCGACTCAAAATTCGAAGAAACGTTGGCCATCAACCAAGCCACACCAGTACCCGTTGTTGTCCATAAGCTGACAACATCTGCTGCGTGGGTATTGCGCAATGTGTGCACATTATCCATGAATCCATCAGTTTTGTTGGTTAAACGATTAAGGTCTGTCGACATATTTCCTTCGGTATAAGAAACTTGGGCGCTATGCACTAAACGAAGTCTTTGAGTAATAAGACTGTTGGCATAGGCCTGGTTGGCTTCCGCTACGGCTAATTTGATTTCTGCCTTAATGGCATTTGTTCCACCGGCAGCTGTGGCGGCGGCTGGAGTGTATACAACCATCACGTCAATCACATCTCCTGAATCCGCAGCCATCGCAACAGCATTCGTGCCATCATTCGAAGCTGAAGCCTTGTTTGTTCCGTTTCCTTTTCCCTTGGTATTTTGGACGGGGCGCGGGTGCATACTATCAGGGACTTTTGATTCATCTACTTCACGAATTGTTTGAATTCCATTTCCCGAATACCGAATTTGATATGATTTATCGTCTACGCGAATATTCCCTACCATGACATCATTCACCACAGTGAACAGGACATCACTGTTTTCTTTCCCCATGGCTTTTCCATGTATGACATCTTGCCCCCGACCATCTTGAACCATTCGATCTTTTTCAAAAACAACATATTCATCGTTAAACAGATTCAAGCCTACCTGGTTACCTTCCTTGAGGAATGTCATTTGGGCTTTGACGTGACGACTTCGAATTAGGATCGGGTCTTGTTTTTCTTCTTCCATAGAGTGAAGGAGACTGTCAGTCTGTGCTTCACTAACGTTTGAATCTGATGGAAGCACAGATTCGCTAAATAAATTTGGCACGTCTTGAGCCAATGTAATTGAAGCCGCGCTTGGACCAGCCAAGATTCCCCAAAAGAATGCACCGGCTATGATTGTCGGTCGAAAGAATGGGAAATGAGACCGTCTCTTTTCCTTGCATTGAAGTTCTTCAAGCAAGTGTTTAGTACTGCAGGAATGCGAGTCTTTTGACTGTTGATTTACGTGAGATACTGTTGGCATACCATCCTCCCTGATGAGTAATGTGAGTTAAACCCTACCTGTCATTTACGCAAGTTGAATCATGAAATTTTCCCTTTAGATCACGCTCCGTTTGAAGGTATAGCAAGAGTGTTGCCCATTCATCAGAATGATTCGAGGGTATATAAAACTTCCTATAAACAGTGATGATTATGAATTGAGGATGGAGGCTTAGAAAGTCCTAGCAGGGTAAGGAGATGAGGTCTTGGAGAATCAAAGATACATCTTGTATCTCTTCGGATAATCTAGTGAAGAATGTGGGGCGCAATGTTTGTGATGGGTCTACTTGTTGGTCCAATACACGGAGGGAAATTACTAAATGTTTCGTTTACCCTTTTCATTCAACTTTTGTTTTTACTTGACCTTGAACTTTTATCTTTCTTGTTTAGAGAGTCCACGGGAGATATATGAGATTCATTATTGGAACCCAGAGAACTGATGCTGTCGCCAGACTTCGTAGGTGACAACTGCCACTGCATTGCTTAAGTTTAAACTGCGAGAAGCTGGTTTCATTGGAATACGTAACCGTTGGTTTTTCGGTAGCGATTCTAAAAAATCATTCGGTAGCCCTCTTGTTTCTGGACCAAAAATGAGGGCGTCTCCTGTTTGAAACGCCACGTCATGATAGAGCTGAGTGCCTTTGGTCGTAATGCCAAAAACTCTTAGTGGTTTTCTCGCGTCTAAATATGTTTCGAGGTTGAGGTGGAGTTCCACATTGGCTAGTTCGTGATAGTCCAGGCCTGCGCGTTTTGCGCCTTTATCTCCCCAGCGAAATCCGAACGGACGAATCAGATGGAGTGGAAACCCTGTGTTGGCACACAGCCGAATAATATTTCCCGTATTGGGAGGGATTTCTGGTTGGTAGAGGACAATGTCGAGCATTTGTATGGTCTATGAGAGAAAGATAAAAAGAAGCCCCTCTCCTACATGTTAAGAAGGAAGGGGCCTCATGTTTTTTACGTAGAATGTTTGAATACTCGCAATAGCTGTCTTTTATTCATCCAAAGTGGAAATATCGCCAGGGTCTTGTCCCAGTTCTTTGGCTTTTAGTACACGACGCATGATTTTACCTGAACGCGTTTTTGGTAACGAAGAGACAATTTCAACTTCCTTGGGAACAGCAATTTTCCCAAGTTCTTGCAGAACATGATCTTGAAGGTGTTTGATCATATCAGGTGTTTCGGTGTGTCCTTGTTTGAGTATAACAAAGGCCTTAATCATTTCTCCTGCAGTTTTGTGTGGTTTTCCGATAACCGCTGCTTCAACAACGGCTTCGTGACTGACTAATGCACTTTCCACTTCAGCTGTTCCGATTCGATTGCCCGCAACTTTGACCACATCATCGGCCCGTCCCATAAACCAGAGATATCCATCCTCGTCTTTATGGCACACATCTCCAGCTGTGTAGCATCCTGGAATGGTGTTCCAATACAAGAGGTAACGATCGGGATCATTATGGATCGTGCGCATCATGGATGGCCATGGTTTTTTGATTACTGCGAATCCACCGCCTTGGGCAATGCTTTTACCCTCTCGGTCAACAACATCAGCTTCAATTCCTAAAAATGGTCTAGTTGCAGAACCTGGTTTCAGGGGTACGCAGGGGAGGGGAGTGACAAGGATACTGCCTGTTTCAGTTTGCCACCATGTATCCATAATGGGTTTGCTGCTTCCAGTGACGCGATAAAACCATTCCCATGCTTCGGGATTGATGGGTTCACCAACCGACCCCAGTATCCGTAGTGATGACAAGTCATATTTCCCTGGCCATTCTTCCCCGTATTTCATGAGCAGCCGAATGGCTGTGGGTGTGGTATAGAAAATTGATACGCCGTACCGTTCAATTAAATCCCACCAACGACCAGGGTTTGGATAATCGGGTTTGCCTTCAGCGGTAAGAATCGTTCCTCCGTTGAGTAATGGACCGTACACAATGTAACTGTGCCCTGTGACCCAACCTGGATCAGCTACGCAAAAGTAAACGTCCTCATCCTTGAGATCAAACACATACTTCGTCGTGATGTAGGTTCCTACCATGTATCCGCCATGGACGTGGACGACACCTTTGGGTTTGCCCGTGGTGCCTGATGTATAGAGGATATAGAGGGGCGTTTCAGAGTCGAGTTGTAGTGCTTCGCAGCTTGTTGATTGCCCCGTGAGCCAGTCTTCCCAATCGATTTCTTTGTCCGAGGAAAGTGCGGGGCCGTTTTTCTCTCGGCGAACCACCACGACTTTTTCAACGGTCGGACAGTCTGCGATTGCTTCATCTACCACAGGTTTGAGTGCAATGGTTTTGGCTCGGTCATAGCCCACGTCTGCCGTGATGACGAGTTTGGATTCAGCATCTAGAATGCGTGATTTGAGTGCGGGCGCGCTGAACCCCGAATAGATGACCGAATGAATGAGGCCAATACGGGCGCAAGCCAACATCGCGACAATCTGTTCTGGAATCTTGGGAAGATAGATGGTGACCCGATCGCCTTTTTGGAGTCCGAGCGATTTCAAAGCATTGGCACACTTGTTTACTTGGCGATAGAGTTCTGCGTATGTGAAAATTCGCTCCTCGCCGTTTTCTCCTACCCAAATGACTGCGACTTTGTTTTTTCGTGGTGACTGTACGTGACGATCGAGGCAATTGTATGAAATGTTGCAGGTTCCGCCGAGAAACCATTTTGCCCAGGGATAATTCCATTCCAATATCGTATGCCATGGAGAAAACCAATGGAGTTCTTTTGCAATACCATCCCAGAATTTTTCAGGGTCAGCGATTGATTCTTTATACGCCTTGTCATAGTCTTGTATATAGGCTTGCGCTTTCAGCTCAGCTGGAGGATGAATGACGCGACCAGACTTTTGTAGGGTTTCAATGTTTTCTTCCATCAGATCACTCCTTGTTCTTTACGAATATGTGTAACTCAGCTTCGATACGTTGCTTTGAGAGTCGTATGAAGTCTAACCAGTGTCGCCAGTAATTATGCTGAGGTTTCATGGTCTTCGCAAGGCCTATTGAGGCTGATGCTCGGGGCGGAGGAGGTCAAAAATAGTTTTGACTGGATTAAATGTTGAAGCAGGGACTTCTATGAAAAGTGTATTCCAAAATGCCATCGCTCCGTTCCATAAGCCTGGTAATTCGAGCGCTTTCAATTCACGACCCTGATAGGACTTTATCGAAATAAAGCCCGTCTTGGGGTCTGAGTATCGAGGGAGATCAAAGGCATTTCCCTTAAAGTCTTTCATGGCGCAGACAAGATCAACCGGATTAAAGTGCGTGGAAGATTTTAAAATGGACTTCTGTTGTTCTATGCCAGAGTCGACTTGTGATGATTCAACAATTTGCCGTGAACATGTTCCATCTTGGTGAGTGACCCAGAATGGCCCTCCACCAGGTTCACCCTCATTGACCACCATCCCGCAGACCCGTAACGGACGATTAAATTGATTGATGCAGAATTGTTGCTGCTGTTCAATAGATTGGCTCTGTAGCGATGCCGGTATCGTGATTCCTAAGGTCTTGCTGGCAAAATTAAACATTTCTTGAAGGATGTCTATTGAAGTCTGTTTCTGTGAGAGCATGTTTAGGTAAGTGAAGAGTTGTTGTTGTACCGTGAGCAGATAGCCCCCTATCGCTTTCTTATATAGGTTGGGCTGATCCACTAGGCGTTCCGGGACCACATTATCGATATTTTTAATGAACACAATATCGCCTTGAAGATTCGTGAGATTGTTCAGGAGTGCCCCATGGCCTCCAGGGCGAAAAACAAGTTTTCCTGATGTGTCTCGAAAGAGACGATTGTTGAGCTCCACTGCGATTGTTTCTGTGGAGGGTGCTTGATGTGAAAACGTAAGGAGCAGTTGAATGTCTTGTTTGGTATGGCGTGTTTGTATCTTTGTCAGATGCTCTCGCATGAGTTGTTCATGTTCTGCTGAAATAGTGAAATGCAATCGTACGGTTCCCGTCGCGTCTTTTGCATAGGCGATACCTTCATGAATGTGTTCTTCCATTGGTGTCCGCACATGATCGGGATAGCGATGAAAGGCTAAGAGAGCTTTGGGAAGGTTTGCGTAGTGTAATCCTGGACTATGTAGCAGGGAGCGTAGGACTGCTCTCCAGTGTTGTGTGTATTGTTTATTTTTCCCTTGTATCCCTTGTTCCCCAAGTTTCGTTCGGAGTTCATTGAAGAACGCGAAAGACTTGACCTGGTGGAAAAAGTTCTCTAGCGCTCCTGACTCCTTTTCGCGAGATAGCAATTCTTGAAAGGATGCCTGAGAATTCTTGTTGGACGTTTCCTCTAAAGCGGTTAGTAAGATCTTGAACATGCGAGTGGCAGCACCAGAAGCTGGGACGAATTTTGTGACGCGCCCAGAGTCCATGGCTTGGTGAAATGTGTGTGCATAGTGCTCAAGATCTATAGTACTGAGTCTTGTAATGCCGTCACCAACGGTGCAAGGACGGTCTAAGGTTGTATATGGAATGCCAGTGTTGAAGGTCTCTAGTTGTTGGGTCACGGCTTCAGCCGTTAAGCCTTTTTCTTGAATCTGCTGTCTGTCAGCTTGGGTAAGAGGCTGCATGAGTAGGACTGGCTACGAGAATATTGAGGACTTTACAGAAAGGGAAAAGTATTTTCGATATGGTTAGGAATGAGTCGTTTCAATGATTGTATGAGAAGGAGAAATAGTTGTCGAGAAGGGAAATTGAGAAGTGAAGAATCGTGAGTTACCAAGTAGGACTCTTCATAAATGCCTCTTTAGTCAGCGCCCCCTTTCATATAGCCTAACCCGATCTTTAAGGCGCGACGGGTAATTTCAGTCCAACGAGCCTCAGGGTATTCTGCTAATACCTTTGCTGCGGCTGAATCCTGAATGATTAAATCGTTGACTTTTATCATGCCATCTTCAATTTTTACATCGGCCACAAATCTGCTCCTTTATGTCAGCAACATTCAACTGTTCTCTGTCAGTAGATTTTTCCAGTTTTCTTGACAGGCTTCGAGGTGGATGATAGCATTTTTTGTAGGAGAGATGCGAATTTAGGGGGAGCGTCTACTTGTTGACATATTATAAATCACCCCATTCACCGAAACTATTTCCACTTATGCTTGCTTCTAAATTTCAAATGTTGGCAACCAGATTTTGGTATTGTTGTATCTGCTTCATGTTTTTGGCACTCACGGCATGCGGTGGGGCTCCCAATTGGGTTAAGGAAGGGGCTGGTAATTTTAATCAAGATGACTCTAAAGCTATTTACGGTGTCGGGTCTATCGTGGGAATACATAACGAACCATTGGCTTGGGAAGCTGCAGAGAATCGTTCCCGCGCTCAGCTTGCGAAAAGCTTTGAAGCCTACACAGGCTATCTTATGGAAGACTATGCCGCCTCGACAACAGCTGGAGACTTCTCCAAAGCAACCGAAGAACAAAATGTGGAGCGTGCCATCAAAACCGTGACGACCGTGACATTGAATGGCGTTCGCCCCATCGAACGATATAAAGATGAAGATGTGAATAGCTACTATGTCCTCACCAAGCTCTCCTTCAAGGATATGAAGGAAGCCTTGCAAGAAGCCAAAGAGTTAAGCCAAGAAGCTAGGACCTATGTAAAAGAAAATGCCGAGCGGCTCTTTGAAGAGCTGGAAAAAGAAGAAGCCAAACGGTAGTATCACCTTCGTGCTTTTCCCAACACCCAAAGATCCCGTCAATTTATTATTGAATTAAACGAAATTGTTGTCACATATGAGAATGTCTATTCCATCTGTATCATTATTTTTTGGTCTGCTAGTTGTCGCAATTCTTATTCTTCCAGGATGTGGAAAAGAAAAGCGCATTACGCGAGTCGATACTGACGTTGTAACTGATTTTAGTGGGCGTTGGAATGATACAGACTCCAAGATGGTGGCAGAAACCATGATTAAAGAGATGGTGACTCGCCCTTGGCTGCCAAACTTTACTCGCTCCAAAGGACGACAGCCTGTTGTCATTGTTGGAACCGTGGTGAATAAGAGTAATGAGCATATCAATGTGCAGACGTTTATTTCTGATCTTGAACGGGAGATGACCAACTCACAACAGGTCACATTTGTGGCTGATAAGAGCGAACGAAGCGAAATTCGTGAAGAGCGACGAGATCAAGCCGTGCATTCGAAAGAGAACACCCAAAAAGGCCCTGGGCAAGAAATTGGGGCTGACTTTATGATGAAGGGGTATATTTCTAACATTCTTGACGAAGCTGATGGTGCAAAAGCCGTGTACTACCAAGTTGATCTCGACCTGATTAACTTGGAAAATAACGTTAAATCATGGTACGGTCAGAAAAAAATTAAAAAAATCATTGAGAAAAAACGGTTTCTTTTTTAGTGTTTCATTGTTGCTAATGTTTACCCGTGGGTGCTTGTCAGCGTGATGCCCTCTTAGGTCAATCTTCTTCCTCTACTTCGGCGTATCATTTCGTTTTCTTGGCGGTCCAATCTCGCCTTTCCCTTTCTATGGTTAGTGAACGTCTTCTGTATATTGGCGGACTTCTATGTGTTCTGCTCTCTCTTCAAGGCTGCAGCTCGTTCGCACAGCATTATCTTGATGTAGAAAAAAGCTTATTAGTTGGCGACCCTGAACGTGCAGATCAACTGGTGGTCGAAGCAAAAAAAGACTATGGCCAACGAAATCGGCTTCTCTATCTCATGGATCGAGGGATGACCTTGCATTTTTCCGGGCGATACCAAGAAAGTAACGTATTTCTAGAGGATGCTGATACGCTGATTGAAGACTTCTATACGACACGGGTTCGAGATGAAGTTTCAGCGTTTTTGTTCAATGACACACAACTTCCCTATCAAGGTGATCCCTATGAGCAGGTCATGGTGAATGTTATGAAGGCCATCAACTATGCAGTGATTCAGGATATACCGGCCGCCCTAGTCGAAGCGAGGCGAATTGATCATCGACTCAATCTCATCACCGACTCGGTAGACAAAGATGAATATCAGGAAGATCCTTTTGCTCGTTATTTGGCAGGTCTTCTGTATGAATCTTCTGGTGATGTTAATAATGCCTTCATTTCCTATCGAAAGGCGGAAGTGGGATATCGACTCGGTGAATCGTGGTCTCGAGTGAAAATGCCGTCGATGTTGAGAGAAGACTTATTGCGAACATCGAAGGCCCTTGGTTTAACAGAAGAGTATCAAGGGTATAGACAGGCCTACCCCGATGTCTCCGAGCCAGGAAAGAGTCATGAGACAATGGCACAAGTCGTGGTCATGAGTTTCAATGGGCGTGGTCCAACCAAACAAGATGTTTTTCTTGACGTTCCAATTAGTCTGGATGCATTGCAGCTTATTGCGCTCACAAAGAATGGGTTTGGTCGGAGTTCTCGACGAACACGTGGGGCTGACTCTATTCTCTACGGATTGCAAGGCGATATTGTCAGGGTTGCTCTTCCACGAGTCCTACAACAACCCTCTTCCGTTTCCTATAGTTCCCTGCAAGTTGAGAATGGGGTTGATTCGTTTCACATGCAATCACAGCGCATGTATGATACTCAAGCGGCGGCTCAAAAAAGTTTAGATGATGAGTATACTTCATTGGCTATACGTGCCGTCGCACGAGCGGCGATGAAGATGGCGGCCGCTGTGAGTATTGGGTATGGAGCTCGATCTGCAGTCAATAAAAATTCTCAAGCTGTCGTGGGTCTCGCAGCAGCCACCATTGCCAAAATATTTGCCATTGCAACGGAAGAAGCCGATGTCCGAACATGGCGAACCTTGCCTGGAGAAATTCAAATAGCACGTTTGTGGGTGCCTCCTGGAACCTATTCATTGCTGGTTGACTCATTTGACAGGCAAGGCCAACCGCTGTCCAATCATGTCGCACAACAGGTTACCCTCAGGAGTGGGGAAACCCATTTTCTTACTCAAAGGGTTTTGCAATAGATGTGTAGCAGATTGGATTTCCCTGGTTTTGTGAAAATGTTTGTTTCGATTGTGATCGTAGGCATGACCATGGGGTGCATGTCGCAAGGATCCAATCTTCGTCCTGATTGGATAGAGGGTCGCAGTCAACAATATCCGATAGAGCAGTTTTTAATTGGGAGAGGAGAAGCGGATTCACGTGATCGAGCGGAACAACGGGCCTATGCGGCCGTGGCTCGAATCTTTCATGCCAACGTCGATGCTCAGCTGGAGGATCATGAAGTGTATTCACGATTGTCTCGTGAGATGAGTACAACGACAGAGCGAAAGATTACGCTTGATCATCTTACCCACGTGACAACCCAAAAAGTGTTGGAAGATGTTCACATACTGGATGCGTGGCGTAGACGTGATGATGGTCAATATTTTGTCTTAGCGGGCTTAGACCGTGCCAAAGCAGAACGGATGTTAGTCGGGCGAATAGCCGAGTATGATCGAGTGATTCAGGAGAATGTCGAGCAAGGACGGACGGGAATGGATGTGTTAACAAGATTGCGGGGACTCAAGCGAGCTGAACGAAATGTACAGCGACGGGAAGTGGCTAATACAGACTTGCAAATTATCAGGACATCAGGAGAAGGGGTTCTCGCTTCATACTCAACCGTGAAGATCCAACGAGAACTCCAAGACTATGTTCGACATCATATCCGTATCGATGTCCGTATTATGGGTGATCAAAAGGCTCCAATTCAACAAGCAGTTTGGGATGGATTGCATCAAGAAGGGTTCATCCCTCTCGAACATAGTGAACCGGAGTCTCTATTGGATCCATCCGACTCCAATGTGTCGAGAAATTCTGCTGATTTTCTAATTACAGGAAAGACACGCTTAGAAGATCTCAGGTTGTTTGATCCGCTCTTTAAATATGTCCGTTGGTGTAGTGACCTTCAAGTTATTGAATCAAGCGGACACCGTGTCATTGGTGCCGTGTCGCGTTCGGGTCGAGAGGGCCACATTACCCAAGCGGAGGCACGAATGCGGGCTACCCATGCCATGCAAAAGGCCGTGTCTACAGAAATTTCCCAAACCTTCGCTCGGTATCTGTATGATGATGAGGTCATGGATTTGCCTGCCTCATCTTCGTGTCTTAGCCCATAATCTGGTATTCCTTTTGAACTCTGAAGGTCGACAAAGGAAAGGTCAGTGAAAAAAGGCATGATCATCATTGGAGCTATTCTTGGCCTGCTCCTTCTTCTCGTCTTGGCACTGCCCTATCTCTTGGATCTCAATCGATATCGTGAGCATTATTTACCGCTGGCTGAGCATACGCTTAATCGAAAAATTGAAATCGGCCACATTCGTTTGATGTGGTTTCCTTTTCTTGGAATTCAGGTCGATACTGTCAAGATCTACGATGATCCAAGTATGACTCAACAACCATTTGTGGAAGTGGAGACGATTGAGCTCGCGGTCAAGTGGATACCATTACTCCAACGACGAATAGAAGTTCAGAGTTTGACTGTACATCAGCCAGTTATCTCGATTATTCACATGAAAGATAACACTATCAATATTGCAACATTGGGAAATCAAAAAATCACAGAAGAGGTTTCATCAAGTGCAGATGAATCCCTGTTGGCCATGTTGGGAGTTGAACAGCTTATAATTTCAGACGGGTTCATTAGTTATGAAGATCGCTCTCAAGAGCCAACAAGCAGATATCAGTTAGAAAAATTGAAAATACATACCCAATCAGTCCGGCTTGGTGATACGGCTAAGGTCTCTGTTCAGGCAGTTTTAACTCCTCATCAACTTCCACTATCTTTAGAGGCGAGCATTGGTCCGCTTAGTAAGAATTTTGATATTTCCCAGATTGAGGCACGGTTGAACATAAAGAATTCTTCCGTGGAGGCCAAAGGCCATGTCGTAGATGGGGCTCTTGATCTTACGATGACTTCATCGAGCATTTCCCTCAATGATCTACCTCTCAATGTTCCGATGTCTAAGTCGGTTGCCTTGACTGACGTCTTTGCGCATATCAACCATGTATTTTTTGAAAAGGAGGACATGCCATTTTCGCAAAGAGGATTAACCGTCACTCCATTTCGGTTTCATATAGTAACGGGAAAGTCGACCCTCAAGGTAGCGGGCGATGCGGTAGAGGGGAAGGTAGAAATTCATGGCACAGCTCCTGTCATAAACAGTGAAGATATGCCATTTTCGTTGCCTCTTTCTAAGCCGGTGTCTGTTAACAATTTGGAACTAACGGCGCAAATCGAAGGACCACGAGTGCAGGTGGCAGTATTGACCGGCGAAGTGTTTGATGGCCAATTGAAAGCAAAAGGCTCCTGGGATGGAACATTAGATGTTCCAGCGTTTCATATGACCGGTTTACTTGAGTCCTTGAATGTGGCGGCAGTCCAACGCGCACTACATCCGGTTGCCATGACTGTGACTGGAATAGGAACGATGAATTGGCACATCAAAGGTACGCTGCCTGTAGGCCAACCGCCTGTTCTTAGCGGTCGATCTCAACTATCTATCGTCAATGGTGAAGTGATGGGCATTGATTTGCTGCAGCGTATTGAACAAATCTTAAAGCTCAAGACTCCTTTGAGTCCGAGACGAGGCATGACAGGTTTTTCCAAGTTTCATGGTGAGCTTGAATTTTTCGAAGATCAATTTCCCATCAATTCTGTCCTGCTAGAAGGTCATAACAAAGAATTTCTTATGAAAGGCGCAGGACTCGTGAAACGTGATCAGTCCATGATGATCAAGGGGAATTTATGGTTGGGAGACGTGGTCTCTGAAAAAATAATTCGTCAAATGCCCGTGGCCAAAGTAGCACTGCAGGAGGGGATGCTCAACGTTCCGTTTACCGTAAATGGAAGGGTGTCCGAACCAAAGATCAGTTTGGATGTTGCCTCTATTCAAAAGCGGGTGCAAAAACAAATTGGGCAAGCTGTGCAGGACATACTCAAAGGTGATCCCAAGGATGTGCAGGATCTATTGAAAAAAGGGAAGAGCTTATTAAAAGGCCTATTCGGGAAGTAAAATTCTCATTGAAAAACCTGTGTGGAGTATGAATCGAACCATTCAAATCTTTCTAGCATCAAACCTCATTTTTTCCAGTTCTTTGGCACATTCTCAGTCGTTTCGCGTCTGACAAGCACTTTGACATAATCTATGAATGAAGATCACCCAAAACATGTGATCTTGAAGAACGCTCGATTTCATGGCAACATGTGAGGCTCCCCGCCTAGCAAAACACGAGAATAATCGGTCTGACGACCCGCAAGCGCGCGCAGAAACTGGCCAGCGCGTCTGGAGAATTGGTGGCGCTGCTGAGTCGTTCGCCGTTGTATCGGCATAGGAGTTTGTCGGATCTTGAATGGCTGGTGCTTCCCCCGTTGCTGACGAATCAAGTGACCAGTGTTCGGGGCAAGGTCAAAGATCAGCATGGCTTGATAATTCCCTTAGGGCTTGCCATGTGGGTTAGCCCACGATCGTTCAGTATTTGTTGGTGAGAGAGCGTCACCTCTACGAGGATCGTGTTCGTTCCTTTGCGGTGCCTGGATTACAGGTGGTCTAGTGTGTCGGAAGAAGTCGACAAGAAACTTGAAGAACAAAAGCAGGCCTACATTCCCTTTCGTCTCGCTCCGCAAGACTGGAAAAGCGGGGACATTCCCTGGCTGCTGGCTGTGGTGGCACCCCAAGAGGCTGGCCTGGCCCTGATCAAAAAATTGGAAGACTCGGTGTTTAAAGACAAAACGTTGAAACGTTTTTCTACTGCCATGCTGGGTGGGACCAATGCCCCCCAACCTAGTAAGAATGAGCAGTCGGATAACACGAGTACATCGAGAGTTACTTTGCCATGAGTCATGATGCCCACATGAATGCGTGCGAATTGTCGACGCTGACGGAGTCGGGCATTACTTCTAGTTCCCTCACGGCGACAGTAAGTAATCAAAACAATGCCAACAATCTCGTGGCGGAAGTCGGGAGGTTCACCTGCACGGATAACACAACGAGTGAGATTTCAGCTGTGCAGTTTAGGATGAATATCGAGGACTTTGATGCGGTCGTGTTTGCCGTGGCCACAGGAGAAAAGTTGACGGCATGAAAAAAGAAGTAATGATGAAAATGATAAGTGGTGTGCTCCTCTCATTGTTTATTTTAGCTATTGTAGATGAGTCACGGGCATTGCTTGATCCAAATGAGGGCTACATCAGATTCTTTACTGAACCATTACCAGAGTATATTTGTGATGGGAAAAAAGAATTGAAGTTAGATTTTTCAAAGACCGTTTTCCATGCCGAAGTTAAGGTTGTTGGTCCTGTAGTACCCGTAAAAGAACTGTTGAGGAAGGTAGAGGTGCAAGTAATAAAAGTGCTACGAGGAGTGTCATCAGCTGAATCTTTTCCCTTGTATTTCGGAAATATTAGTAGTGCAGTCTTAGATGCGCAAAAAATTTCTAAAGGAGAAGTCTTTTATATTATAGGTAAAGTGACAAATGGAGTAATTGGGGCATATCCCTTAACGGTTAGTCAATGGAGAAGTACGATGGATGGTGGATGTGTTGAAGAGAAGTCTTGGTTTTCTAAGTGGCTCTCAGACTGGTTTCCAGCATCAGAATAAATAAATTGAAAATGACGATTTTCTTCTTTCCAATTTTAGGAGGCTCACAATGAGTTAGAGCGACGTTGAACCTAAGTTGAAATTTTGAAAAACTACAGATACTGGCGCAATTCTACAGTCCTTGTATAACGATTATATAAACCCTCTGATAGGGGGACGAACGATTGGGACGTGGATGTCTCCTGAAGAGATTCAAATTAAGTCCGTGCTCCAAGAGTTGTACAACCTATCTTCATCGGCTAGAGGGGTTTTGGAGCGTAGCGTGGCCCAAGGGGATCTTTGGTTGTTTAGAAGTCTTTATGGCTCTTCTTCTTTGAGCACGACGCCTCCGAGTAATTCCGCTGCTATCGATTTATCCGATGCGCTTACTAGGAAATATTTTGGATTTGATGGCAGAGTCCATTCGTTTTTACTAGATAGGGTGGTTATTCATGAACTGATACATGGGATAGATAGCATACATGATTTGGGGGACCCTAATAGCGGAAGTCCATACGGCGTGCTGGATAGAAATTTCAACCATATAATGTTTGATCATCAAGGAGAGACCACTGACTTAGTGAACCAAATTATGGAAGAAGTTGGGCGTCCTGTTAGTCATGGCCGAGCGGCTTATGATGTTACCTGGGACCCAGGCGATCAACTCAATCCCTTAAGTCTTCTTGACCCATCACTCGATTATGCACCATGGACTGATATCGAGTTAGCCTATAAACGGGGTCATTGCTTGATCTTATATATCCTGCCCGCTAGCCTGTCGTGCTCATGGCCAGACAATTACGACTGAGCTATTCAGGTGCGCTCTACCATGTGACCGTGCGTGACGCCCCAGGAGCTGCTTGCTCGCGTAGATTCGGAGGCGTCTCAGTGCGCGGCGTGGTTGCTTCGGCGTGTGCGAATGAATCGCTGAGCCAGGTCGCAGGTCGTTTTGGTGTCTCATCATCACGGATTTCGCATATCCAAGGTGCGCTGGAGAGGCAGGGCCTGAGTCGCCGACGAGAGCCGGCGATGAAATGATATAAAGTCAAGCAATGACGCCTTTTCCGTTTCGTTGTTTGATGGGGGAACACGAGTGCGTAATAGCGGCTATTCTCCTCGAAAGTCTGGGTCGACCCATAACACTGGATGAATTTCGTGTTGTTCCTATCTGGATTGTCCGCAAGCATTTTGATTCTGCTTGTGAAGAACACGAACACAATTTCAGGAAAATGAGGGTGAGCTATGAACAATCAAAGTCTGCTTGCAATTCCTGAAGGATATCAGTCCACTCTTGAGATTGTGTCGTGTATCGCTTTGCCTGATAGGTTGTGTTTGATGGAATGGTCCTATCAATACTTGAGAGAATCTTCAGTGCTTGTGAATTGTGTTGCTTGGCTAGATTGAGTAGTCGGCATGCTCCGTTTGGGGCTGGAGGTTGTCCTCCTGCTTGCTCAAAGATAGCGAGTGCTCTATAGCCGTTTTCTTGTGTTCGAAAAAAAACTTCTGTTCCTGTGTAGAGCTTCTGCAATGTTTCATCAGGTTCTTGTTTGGCGATTATTCCTGCCATCATGGCCGCCTTGCCTATAGATTGCGCCGCCCCATTTGGGTCCCCAATGACGATCAGTTCATTAGCCTGTAATTCGAGTCGTTTCATTTCGGCTTGCTCATTGGATTGTTGAGCAGCAATTGGGTTACTCAATATTAATAAGGGAATAAGGGTGAATAGGACAGATCGTCTGTTGAAGGAAAATAAGGGGTGTGTGGTGGGCAAGTTTGAAGGGGCCTTAGAATGTTTATGTCTGTCATTCTTTCCCTGACCCTCCCCCTACTGGGAAAGGGTCAAAGGAATAGGAGGGCAGATGAATGAAGAAAGCTCTTGGTTTATTGAATTTGTCCGTCCATATCAATTTGTTTCACAGTCCAATTCACAGCATCTCGGAGCTCTTTCATTTGATCTGAATTGTCGTAGATGAGCCAGACTATTTCTTCTAATTTTCTAATGGGTGGGATTGAATCTTCACTGCGCAATTTGCCAAGACTCCAGACCACTTCGGTGAGCACGGGAAAGTCAATATCAGCAGAGGTTTTCATTGTCGGCAAATTGACCTCGAGGTAGTTTAAGATAGGTGGAGTGATATTGGGATCCCCTGTGGCGGCTCCAATTTTCCCTAATCCTTCTGCCGCTGCCGCTCGGACATTTGATGGTTCTTGTGGGTTATTGAATATTTCGCTGAGAAGGGGGATGCCGTCGCTTCCTGTTGTAATGACTGCCGATATGGCATCCAGGGTCATTTCTTTATCTTGCAAGATGTCTTGTAAATAGGGGAGCGCGTCGTGAGATTGAAGCGTGGTCATGACAGACAGAATCATGAGCTTTTTCTTTTTGGGCGTCTTGGCATCCTTGAGTAACGCCAGGAGTCGAAAATCTTGTCCCCATTCTGCCGCAAGTTTAATTGGGAAGTCGTAGTTTTCGAGTTTTAGCCGCAATTGATCTAACGCATAGGCTCCCGTTTTCTTGATATTCGCGGCTTTAGCGGCAGCATCAGCATTTTCAAAATCTGTGCGAACTTCCTTGTGCCATCCAGTATCTCGTCCTTCAAGATAATAGCCCATAATGCAGGCTGGGCCTTTCCAGAGGCGTGCGGGGTTGTCAATATGATCATTATCACCACCTGATGTGGTGGTTCGGGTCCCTTTTTTTCGTTCTTCACATTTGACGCGGAACTCCACATCATGCGGTTGTTTGCGATCGGTGATGATGGTATAGCCCATTTCTTGTAAACGCCGTGAGATCAGTGCAAGCAATGGAGCTGTATCGCCACGTCCACGTTCGGTTAACGCTAAGACCTTCACGTAAATATCAGTAACTTTGGTAAGTTGTGATTTCTGTTCTTGTGTGAAGTGGCTTCGTCGTGCAGATACATCAGATAGTAGGAATAGAGATATAAAGACACAGATAAAAAAGGAGATGCTACCTCTCATCTTACCTCCTCTCGGGCTGAGACTTAGCTGATATGACCATCTAAGTCGAGTTGTTTATAGGTCCAATTTGTGGCTTCTCGAAGTTTGGTCATGTTCAAAGATGTATCATAAATGAGCCAGATTTTCTCCTGAAACTTTTTCATTGGTTCCAAAGATTGATCGTCTCTGAGTTTGCCAATGGCCCAGATCACTTCGATCATGACGGGAAAATCTATATCTTCAGAGGTTTTCATGTTTGCAATCACTGGCTTCAAGTAGGCGACGAGTGGAGGAATTGTTCGTGGATCTCCACTGGCTGCGGCTATAGTTCCTAAGGCTTTTGCGGCACCAGCTCGAATGGGCGATTGCGTTGTATGTTGAAACAGGTCAATTAAGAGTGGAATAGAGTCTTGCCCTGCTCCCGTTAATGCCTTGATGGCAAATTCTTGGAGATCTTTGTCTTGAAGGAATGTGGTTAGTTGCGGCAAGGCCTGTTGAGTATTTAAATCACTGAGAACCGAAAGGATTTTAAGTTTGCGAAGCTTATGTATACTCGGATCATCGAGGAGTGGAAGAAGGCGATCCACTTGTCCCCACTCAGCAGCAAGCAGAACGGGAAAGTCATATTCTTTTAGTCGTTCTTGTAATTTGGTCATGGCAAAGGTACCAGACGTTGTGTCTTTGACATCTTGAGCTGCCTTAATGGCATTTTCAAACGAGGTACGAATTTCTTTGTACCACCCTAAGTCACGACCTTCCAAGGAGTAAGAAAATAAACAAGCCGGTCCTTTCCATAATCGAGATGGAGCATCCGTTAACTCCGCATCTCCTCCGGAAGCCGTTGTGCCGGACCAAGTCTTTCGTTCTTCACATTTCACTTTAAGGGTGATGTCAAAAGGGTGGGTTCGATCAGTAATGACTGTATACCCTAAGCCTTGAAGTCGACTCGTGATAATTTCAGAAAAGGCGGTTGTGTCATATTTCCCTTTTTCTGTCAGGGCTAAAATGTCTGGGTAGATGGCTTGAACCGTATATAATTGTTTTTGTTGCTCTTGAGTTAAATGAGTTCGGCGAGCATCACTCTGAGTGACTGAAGTGAGAGTTAGAACAGTGAGAATGAACAGCGAGAGGATTTTCATGGTGATGTCCTAGGTAAAGTAGATAATCACATGTATGTACCCAAGAGAGAAGGAGGTTTGGTGGACAGGTCTCAAATATTGGTGTTCGTAAAATATAATATACCTTTCCTAGGTATATGCCAGCAACTGATGTATCGTAGCTCTGCCACGGTAGATGGGGCATGTTGAGTTTGCAGGTAGTCTTCGGAGTCAGTTGAACCCTCATCAAATGCAGGGTATACTTGCCCCATGTTGAATAGTCAGAGAATAGCCCTATTAGGATCTGGCAACATGTCAGAGGCCTTAGTGTCTGGGGTCATACATGCCGGTATTGTGCCATCGGACTGTATCTTTACGACTGATATATCTAAGGATCGGCTAGATCACCTCGAAAGAACCTATCAAGTGCATATTGGAACAGATAATGAGGAAGCCGTTAAGTGGGCCTCTATTATCCTTCTTGCAGTTAAGCCCCAAGTCCTTCCAAAAGTTCTTAAGACGATCAAAAAGTCCATTAAGAAAAACCACCTTGTTATCTCGGTCGCGGCTGGCGTTCCTATTTCAAAGATTGTGGCTGGTCTTCCCCTACGTACGGCCGTGATTCGAGCCATGCCCAATACTCCGGCCATGGTTCTCAAAGGGGCTACGGCATTGGCTGCTGGAGAAAATGTGACCGAAGACCAACTCTCAGTCGCCAAGGAAATTTTTGAAGCATCGGGAAAGGTGGTGGTGGTTGAAGAAAAATTAATGGATGCCGTCACTGGGCTCAGTGGAAGTGGACCAGCCTATGTCTATGTGATGATTGAAGCCTTAGCTGATGGAGGGGTTCGTATGGGGCTTCCTCGAAATGTGGCGCTTACCCTTGCGACTCAAACGGTATTAGGCACTGCCCAGTTAGCGTTAGAGAGTGGAGAGCATCCAGGGGTATTGAAAGATCGGGTGGCTTCCCCAGGAGGTACGACCATCGCTGGACTTCATGAATTGGAACAGGGGGGCATTCGAGCGACGCTCATGAATGCGGTTGAGGCGGCAACTCGACGGTCTCAGGAACTTGGCTCATAAGGGGCGATTTCGATGCAAACAATTGTGGGGAGTGAAAGGAGTGAGTTGTGCAATATTGGGTAAAAGTGGTGTTTACTGACAATAAAGAATTAGAAGTCAACGATGCTCTTCGTCACACGATTAGTGATGATATGGAAATTCTTGAGATTGATTCTCCTAAGGAAGTCATTATTATTCCGCTGAAGCAAATTAAATACTTTTCTTGTGATGCAACGGTGTTTGCAAAGCCTCCTGCTGGTTCATAGTGGAATGTTCATTGGTGTCGTTCCTGTCGTGTTTCGGGAGGTAGAAATATCTCAATAACCAAGAAGCATTCTATTCCGAAAGGTATGTATCCTGCGTAGCCTAGGATTGGCATTTCGAAGATATGAAAAGCCTGAAGGTACGGTATTGTATATTCCCAATGGGCCAAGCTTTGGGAATTCCATAATTCCCAAAAAAATCCGCAGATGAGTCCCGCCAAAGCTGGTGTGATAACCGGCCGCCAATCTCCCTCTTGAAGTTTTCCTAATAAAGACGTGCGTTCTTGAAGAGTTTGGATTCCTAACAACAGGAGTAATGGAGAAATCCAAATCAGCCAATACATACGTGATGGCCAAATCCCAATACCTACCAACCCTAGAGTTGCGATGACAAGAAAGGTCCATCCGAGACCTTTCCCTGGCTTTACATTGACCATTCGCCAAGCCTTGAACGGCTCATTGATGATGGGAAATGTCGCGAGTAGCTCATAGGTTCCATATATGGCTGGCAGCACTGTTGAAAAGCAGAGGCTTCCAAATAAAAAGTATGGGAGGACTTCAAATTCATTCACAGGCAGGTAGTACCAATTGTGTACAAATCTATTGAGATATTCAAAGACCCACCAAAACCCAGCACTCACCGGAAATAAGAAGAGGAAGTAATTGGGCTTACTCAATAATAGGCACCGGCCTGTTTGCATTGCTGTGCAGGCATTGACCAGCAGGATATAGCTTAACCATAGAGGAGTGAATGTGTGTAATTGAAAGGAATCGAGCCAAGTGATCCTTGACCATGCGATGATCCAAAAAATGATCAAGCTGGTAATGGCTATCCAGCCCCAAGCAGGGAAGGGGTTTTTTTTGCATCCGGTTATTGAAGTCCGTGGAAAGGTGAGAAGTCTCATGAGAAAGGGGGTAGAGCAGAGACCAAGGAAAATGACACCTCCAGCTAGCAGGATCCACGAAACCTTTTCTGGGGTAGTCTGAGTTGATCGTGGAGGATAGTGAAGGTAGGGAAGAATGGACTCGCCAGAAAGCCATATGCCAAGTAAGGGCGCAATGAAAATGAAGAGAAGGAGGAGTGGAATATGTGATGGCCGCATGTGATGAGGAGGAATGAGACGCCCTGAGTCGTCTCAGGTGCTCTCGTTTTTCTTTGGGATCACTAAGAAAGTCGAATCGTCGATATTCTACTATCGAGGAAAGACAAATTCGTCACTTTCAATTTGCTCGATACCTTGTTTTACCATTCCCTGTACATCGAGCTTCAGTTCGGCATGTTGGATATCTGGTAATCGAGAACGTGTGTTTGGATGGGGGGGGACAAAGAGGCTACAGCAGTCTTGATCAGGTTCGATCGATATGTCAAATGAACCAATGGATTCGGCTTGCTGGGTAATTTCAATTTTATCCATACCAATTAATGGACGAAGGATTGGTAGAGAGGTGGACTCACTGACAACCTGAATATTACCAGGTGTCTGTGATGCCACTTGACCAAGACTATCTCCGGTAACCAAACCCCAAGCATCTTCTCTGGCGGCGAGGTCGGTAGCAATTCGCATCATCATTCGTCGGTAGAGAACCACACGGATAGGGGCGGGAGCACCGAGAACAATCTGTTTTTGAATATCGCCAAATGGTACACGGTATAATTTTGATGCGAGTTGGTAGTGCGTGAGAAGATTGACCAATTCCTTTACCTTTTCTTCCGATGCACGGGAAAGGTACGGTCTTCCATGGAAATGGACAAAGACCACTTTGCATCCGCGTTTAATCATACGATAGGCTGCGACGGGCGAATCTATGCCACCAGACATGAGACACAAAACTTTCCCTCCAGTTCCAACGGGTAGTCCACCAGGTCCAGGTTCTTTATTGAAGGCATAATAGGCTTCTCGTTTTAACAATTCGATGTAAATCGTGAGGTCTGGTTTTGATAGATTGACGCCCTTCTCTGTCTGCTCGCAAAGATATGCGCCGACCTCCCGGTCGATGTCCATGGAAGTCTTGGGGAACCGTTTTTCGGCACGCTTGGTGAGCACGCGAAATGTTTGAAATGAATTGAGCGGAATGTCTCGGTGAATCGCTTCTTTTAATGCGTTCAGGTCAGGGGAGGTGTAGTCAATGGAAACTGAGCGTGCCAAGGAGAAGTTTGTGACACCGAAGCTACGGGACAAGGTTTCGCGAATGCGTGTCCAGAAGCTTTCCTGGGGGAAGTCTATTCGAATACGACCGGGCAATGCATCAACCTGTATCCCTTTTTGGTCTTTCAGAGCAGACCGCAGGTGATGGACGAGCCGCTGCTCAAAGAATCCTCGGTTGAGTCCCTTGAGGGCAATTTCATGGTAATGCACCAAGGCGTGAAACATAGAATGAATAAGGTACCCTAAAATATGAAATATGTTGAGACCGAACTATGGGGTTAAAGCTTGATATTTATTCTTGGTTTTCTAGGAAACGTTCGGCATCGAGGGCAGCCATGCATCCTGACCCTGCGGCGGTGATGGCCTGTCGATAATGAGAGTCTTGTACGTCCCCTGCAGCGAAGACCCCAGGGGTATTGGTGGCGGAACTATGAGGTTTTGTGATGAGATACCCTGCATCATCCATATCAAGTATCCCTGTGAATAGGCTTGTGTTTGGGGTATGGCCAATGGCGACAAATATGCCTTCACAAGGGATATCATCAGTTTGATTCGTGTTGACATCTCGTACGCGGATTCCAGTCACAAGATCATCTCCCAGCATTTCATCGATACCGGCATTCCAGCGAAATGAAATTTTCTCATTTTTTACAGCTCGTTCTTGCATAATCTTTGAGGCGCGCAACGAGTCTCGACGATGGATAATCGTGACTTTGCTTGCAAACTTTGTAAGGAATGTGGCTTCTTCCATTGCACTGTCTCCACCGCCAATGACCACGATTTCTTTTTCTCGAAAAAAGAACCCATCGCAGGTCGCACATGTTGAGACTCCGTGCCCCATTAGGCGACTTTCTGAAGGAAGTCCTAAGAGATTGGCGGAGGCTCCGGTCGAGATTATAAGTGTTTTGGCTTGTATCGTTTCTTCGTCATCGATTGTGATCGAAAAAGGTGACTGCTTTAAATCCACCTTGGTCACATGTCCTTGGCGAAAAATCGTGCCGAACCGTTCAGCTTGGGCTCGCATGTCCATGATGAGTTGCGGTCCCATGATGCCATTAGGGAAACCTGGGTAATTTTCGACATCAGTGGTGATGGTTAACTGTCCTCCTGGCTGTGCCCCGTCTATGAGGACAGGCGAGAGGTTGGCTCGGGCGGTGTATAATGCGGCAGTGAGTCCAGCTGGACCAGATCCAAGAATAACGACGTTATGCATCTCTTTGACTCCTTCTAGTAGTATTGTGGACCAAGCTCAATGAATGAAGGGAGCAACGTGAAGCCTGCTCTTCGAGTTTCTTCCATCAACGAACAGGTAACCCTAATTGATTGGCTTGGTGTTCCAACTTTCGATAGAGTCGGCCCACGATCGCACGTAACTGACGTAACGGTAATTCGCCATCAATCACCTCGTCGGCATACTCCTGTTTTTTACGTTGCGGCATTTGTTGTTGAATCCTTCGAAGCGCCTCCGATTTCAACATCCCAGTACGATTGGATGCCCGCTGAACCTGTATTGCTTGCTTTGCTTTGACGAGGATGACATGGTCCATCCTTCTGTAGGCTCCTGATTCTATCAGCATGGCAGCATCGTAAATTATGACCGCGTCGGGGTTTTCTTTCGTAATCTGACGGGTGAGTCGAGCCTGCTCCCTTGCCACACGAGGGTACAGGATTGCTGTGAGTTGCTTGAGTCGACTTGGTTGTTGAAACACTATTGCTGCTAAAGCAGTACGATTTACCTCTTGGTGATCAGTGAGGATATCTCGACCAAATGTGTGTACGATATCTTTCCAGGCTGCTCGTCGAGGCTTGACGACCTCACGAGTGAGCATATCCGCATCAATAATATTGGCCCCACATTGTTGAAATAATTGAGCAACAGTGGTTTTTCCGGTTGCTAAACCGCCCGTAAGGCCCACGATGAGCATATCGCAACATAGCATAGGAATTTTCCTAGCGACAATATAGGACTTATTCTTATGTTCTTGTCGATCAAGCCTCTCCCTTCTAAGCCATGTATGGGAATGTGAGAACCTTGATGAGTGTGTAGTCTACGCTTGACCCATGCTAGAGTCTTCAGGTATTGCCTAGTATAGAAGAGATGGCCTGCGGCCAAAGAAAATGTTAGTCTTTAGAAGCCATTTTTGAGGAAAATTCATGCGTAACTTAAAGTGTAGCCATACTAAATTAGCCGTGATGGGCTGCCTGTTTCAAGCGCTGTGCTTGGCATTTGTGTCAGTGAGTTTCGGTTCTCCGACGAATTCTCCACTTATCTCGCTGCCAGCAGAGCAAGAAAAATGGACTGTGGCCCCCGATGGGAGTGGATTATTTATTTCCATTCAAGAAGCCATCGATGCCGCGCAATCTGGAGATACCATTTGGATTAAGGCTGGAACCTATGCCGAAGATGTGACTGTCCATAGTAAAGAAGGACTCAAGATCATCGGCGAAAAGATGGACCTGGTCTTCATTACTGGCCTTAAGCGGGTTGGCTCTTTGCACGTTGGGAAGTGGCCTTATGGCGCTCGTAATGTCGAAATCCATAATCTCACGGTCACCCAGCATGGAGGACTTGGATTAGGTATCTTCAATGGCGGCGGCATACTTCTAAAATATATTCACGTTAAGGGCATGGTTTTTGGACAGCAAGTTGAGGACGTGCGATTAGAGAATTGTGTGATTGGTGGCAGTGAGACAACTGGCGTGGCCTTTGCGAACTCTAAAGCTACTCTCGTCGGAAACTTTATTCATGACAATGATCATGGCGTCGCGGTTGGTGGCACCTCGGAGGTGCTTTTAAAACAAAATGTGATTACTCGAAGTTTGTTTGAAGGCATCATGGTGAACGACACGGGTAAGGCGATAGCGATTCAGAATACCATTTTTCGTAATGGAGGAGGAATGGCCTTTCATGATGAGTCGGTGGGTGAAGCCCGTGGAAATATTTTGATGATGAGCGATACTGGTTTTCTTTTCTCTCCGAAGAGCCAGACGGTCTTTTCTGATAACGCGCTTTTCGCGAATAAGAAAAACTATCGTCAGGAAGGTAAGCCGGATTCTGGCTCTGCCTCTCGAAAGGGAGCCTCCGATGTGAACATACCTCCTGCTTTTGTGAATGCTGATGAAGATGATTTTCGTCTTCGAGCTGAAACCAAACTCCGTGACCTTGGAGCGTTCCCATTTTTGGGAGCGTTGCCACCATTGGCTCTGGAACCGTAAATCATGAAAGAGAGTCCATCCACTTTGAAATTCTTTCTTATAGTTGTGCCCTCTCTGGATGGTTCATCAATTTAGTATGTTTCCAAGGACACGAAAAAAATCATCCACTGCTTTCACTTTCGAATCAAGGTCACTTTTCTCCTCGTCTGATGTTTCCTCACGTTCATTGACTCTGTCTCCTTGACTTTTCTGTGCCAGTTTTTTCTGCTGTGATCCTTGTTTCTCAATATGAGAAGGAATGGGGGGTTGATCTCCATGTTCATGGCTGTGGGTCTCATTAGACCAATAGGAGCATCCAGTTGAAATGACGCAAACTAAAAACCCGATCATGATTAGGGTGACGATCTTCATTGCTGATATTTCCTTAGACCAAGGGTGACGTTAGAATAATGAAGTACGATATTTTGATATATTGGATATATGCTTTACCAAGATCGCTTATTGTGAGATGACCAGTGCATAGAAGATAATTGAGGGATCATTCACTATAGGCTTTGTGTAGTATCAGTTTAGTGAAGGTAGGCATTGTGTGGCAATATTGATGAGTCTCACCATATGTCAACGTTTCACAATGACTATTGAGGGACAGGAGTTATGAGTGAACGTATAACGAAAGGCTTGTCTGATGGATATAAATGAAAAGATTGTGCAAGCCAAGCAAAGGCTCATGTTCAGAGGGCGTGGGGATTCTGCGAGGGAAGTTGATGTCGACTATGATGATCCACGTGTTCCTCCTGGACAGCATCTCGTCAATAACTGGCCAGTCTTGGATCTTGGAATAAAACCTGAGGTAGACCTTCAGGATTGGCGATTGGATATTGATGGACAGATAGAGCATCCTCTTTCGTGGAATTGGAAGGATTATCAATCCCAATCGTTGAGCCATTTTTCCACAGACTTTCATTGTGTGACTTCCTGGAGTCGCCTGGATAACGAATGGGAAGGGATGAGCTTTAAGCATGTCCTTGAAATCGTCCGCCCACTTTCTACGGCCAAATTTGTCTTATTTGAATCCTATGATGAGTACACCACAAACCTTCCCCTTTCTGTCTGTGATGATGATGATGTATTTCTCGCTCATCAATGGAATCACCAACCCCTTTCACGTGACCATGGAGGGCCTGTTCGCATGATTGTTCCGAAGCTCTATGCATGGAAAGGTGCAAAGTGGATCAAGCGAATTACCTTTTCCGAACATGATGCCAAGGGATTTTGGGAGGTTCGGGGATATTCCAATACGGCGCTTCCTTGGAGCAATGATCGATATGGATGAGCATTGAAACATCCACTGTGAACGCTTTATTTTCATTGGTTCGTATGCTCCCTTTCGCAGTGCTGCATCGTGTACATCGCATTCATCTCAATTGATGACTTTTAGTTAGTTACGGGATCGAAAGGTTCTTGCAACTACTCCTTACTTCTTTTCACTTGCATGCATTCTTACCAACTGGGTAGGATGTCTTGACGAGTAAAATCTTTAATGAGGTGACAGTGGCATGACATGTCTTGACCGTGCCTGGATGAAGCAGCGTCTCTATCCCATTCTTCTATCTGTGTTTTCTCTTTTTTTGTTTTTTCCCCATGCTCTCGCACAAAATTTAGAATCGTTTTCAAAGCATGTGACTTCTCATACCTTGAAAAATGGTTGGACTTTTATCATTGTGGAACGTCCGAAAGCGCCGGTCTTTGCTTTCATGACGCGCGTTAATGTGGGGTCTGCTCAGGAACGATCTGGTGAGACGGGGTTAGCTCATATGTTTGAGCATATGGCTTTCAAAGGGACGCCCCGGGTTGGGACTACAAACTATGAAGATGAGCAGAAAGCTCTCAAAGATCTTGAGGCAGCCTATCAGGCCTATCAACAGGCGCGACAGTTATCTACTACTCACGCTGACGAGGTGAAAGAGTTAGCGGCACAATTTAAGAAAGCGCAATCTGTTGCTGGGCAATATGTGGTAAAAAATGAATTTGGCGATATCATTGAACGTGAAGGTGGCGTCTCCTTAAATGCCTTTACCAGTGCTGATGTGACCGGTTACTTCTATGCCTTGCCTGCGAATAAAGTTGAATTGTTTGCCTATTTAGAGTCGGAGCGTTTCCTTCAGCCGGTTTTTCGGGAATTTTATAAGGAGCGAGACGTGGTCATGGAAGAACGGCGTCTCCGAACTGAAAGTCGTGCCACTGGTCGGTTAATTGAGCAATTTGTGTCCACAGCATTTATCGCTCATCCCTATCATCACCCTGTCATTGGGTACGCGAGTGATATTCAATCGTATACCATGACGGATGCTGAAGAATTTTATCGCGAACAATATGTACCTTCAAACATGGTGACTGCGATCGTAGGTGATGTGAAGGCTGAAGAGTTGATTCCACTGCTGGAGTCTTATTTTGGGAGAATTCCTTCCGGACCAAAACCTGAAGCCCTTCGAACGATTGAACCACCTTCCATTGCCGAAAAGACGGTTGTGCTGAAAGATCCATCTCAGCCGTTCTACCTTGAAGGGTATCATAAGCCTTCCGTGACTCATCCAGATCAACCCGTTTTTGATGCGATTGACGATATATTAACCAATGGCCGAACGTCTCGATTCTATCGGTCTTTGGTGCGTGACAAGAAGATTGCTGTTTCTGTTGGGTCCTACGGTGCGTATCCTGGAGAAAAGTATCCGCATCTTTGGGTGGCCTATGGAGTCCCAGCCAGAGGTGTGAGTAATGAAACGGTACAGTCTGCCATACGTTCGGAATTGCAGCGATTAAGGACTGAAGATGTGTCAGATGAAGAATTAGCGAAGTTTCGTACTCGTGCGAAGGCTGGCTTACTTCGAGCGCTAGGTAGTAACTTAGGGTTGGCGATGCATTTGACAGATTATCATATGCTGTTTGGTGATTGGCGGGAATTATTTCAATATATTAAACGTTTAGATGCTGTGACGAAATCTGACATTCGCCGAGTTGCGAATCAAACCTTCCTTGAACTTAACCGTGTCGTGGCTATGATTGAAACAGAGAAATCAGTTATTGATTCGTCTCCGTTGACGTCAACTGGAGGACGTCACTAATGAAACGTCAATTCTCCCTTCTTCAAATTGGTCGGGTCGCAATCTTCACTCTTGGGCTGAGTGTATTCATGATGGTTTCCAGCTTTGCGCAAGTAGAGCACGTTCAGCAATTAAAGTTTCCACCTCTTCCAGATTTCGAAATTCCTGTGCCTACGCGAGTGGTATTAGAGAACGGACTGGTCATTCTAATGTTGGAAGATCACGAACTGCCTTTCGTGAATATCTCTGCGAAAATTCGGACAGGTTCACGTCTCGAACCGGCCACGAAGGTTGGGCTCGCGCAACTCGTAGGACGGGTTATGCGCAGTGGAGGCACTACGACGTTATCTGGCGATGCGTTAGATGATTATCTTGAAGGGAAGGCGGCGAATATTGAAACGGCGATTGGTGAAGTGGCGGGTGGGGCTTCGATGAGTTGTCTCAAGGAAGACTTTCCTGATGTCTTTCAGGTTTTTGCTGATGTGCTTCGTCATCCGTCCTTTGATTCCGAGAAGCTTGCGATTGCTAAGAATCAATCGATGGCTGGGATTTCTCGCCAAAATGATAATCCCGATTCTATTGTTGGCCGTGAGTTTAAAAAATTGTTGTATGGACCACAGTCTCCTTACGCACGTACACCAAGCTATGCCACGATGAGTGCGATCACGAGAACAGATCTGCTTGACTGGCATCAGACATTTTTTCAACCCAATCGAATTATTTTAGGTATTACAGGAGATTTCCAACAAAAATCGGTGATGAAGTTAGTCAAGAAGGTTTTTGCAGATTGGAACCCGGGGCTGTCGGCCGCAGATCCTTCAGTCCAGTATCAAGATGCCAATCTTGCTAAGGTATTTTATGTTGAGAAAAATGATATGACGCAAGCCAAGATTATGATGGGGCATTTGGGAGTCATGAGAAAGAACCCAGACTATTATGCGTTGGTTTTAGCCAATCAAATATTGTCAGGGTCATTTGGGGCTCGATTGTTTTCGAATATTCGGTCAAAGCAGGGCTTAGCCTATGACGTGCAGGGGGGGGTAGGCTTTCAGTGGGACTATCCAGGAATCGCTGTACTGTCAATGTCTACAAAAACTGAAACAACAGGAGCTGGGATCGAGGCATTAATTCGAGAAGCGAGAGATATGGTGGAAAATCCTCCGACCAATGAAGAAGTGGCAAAAGCGAAGTCAGCGAGGCTCAATTCATTTGTTTTTTCTGTTGATTCGCCATCGAAGGTGCTAGGTAAATATTTGACGTATGAGTATTTTGGCTATTCGTCAGATTGGTTGTCGAAATTTAAAAAGGGCATTGAGCAAGTGACCACGGAACAGGTGAGAGAAGCGGCGCGTAAGCATTTACGTCCTGAGGACTTTTCGATTTTAGTTGTGGGGCCACGAAAGGGCACTGCTCCAGCCCTCGCTCGATATGAATCGGTCCAAGAATTGGATGTCACTATTCCTGAGCCAAGTTAAGATGTCTAAGAAAGACTGGACTCTCAAAATGTCAAAGCTTCAGCTAGATCATGCTTTCACGACGATGCAGATTCCATTGTATCTGAAATTCCCGTTTTTTCTAACCGTCAGTGTGATGCTGTGCACTCTACTCGTGGGTTGTCAAACCAACCCCTATACGCAACGTTCTCAATTATTACTACTTCCGGATTCATACATGAGCCAAATGGCTGCGACACAATACAATCAAGTTCTTGATGATCCCAAAGTGAGTATTTCCAAAGACCCAAGAGAAATTGAGCCGGTGAAACGGATTGCTGCTCGAATTATTGAAGCGGCGAAACGTTCTAAGTATGCAGCCGCGGCCAAAAAATTTAAATGGGAAGTGACGGTGATCAAGGATGACAACACGGCAAACGCATGGGCTATGCCTGGTGGGAAAATTGCCGTGTATACAGGACTTTTCCCCATGGCCAAAACCGAGGCAGGCTTAGCGGCGATTATGGGACACGAAGTTATTCATGCATTAGCTCAGCATGGTGGTGAGCGGATGAGCCAGGGGCTGATCGCACAGTTTGGGATGACTGCAGCGGCAGTGGTGCTTTCAACGCAAGGAACCAGTCCACAAATGAGTCAATTAGCGATGCAGGCACTCGGGATGGGAGCACAAGTTGGAGTGCTTCTTCCTTTTAGTCGAAAGCATGAGTCAGAGGCCGATTATGTTGGAGTGTTGCTGGCTGCTGACGCAGGCTATGACCCACGTGAATCAATTAAAAATTGGCAGCGGATGGCCAAAATGTCACAAGGTGTCCCTCCAGAGTTTATGTCCACACATCCAGCTCATGGCACTCGCATTGCTGATTTACAAGGTTGGATGCCAGAGGCCTTGTCAATCTATCAATCGTCTCAGAAGGCACCTGTGAAAACTTTGCCTCTCATCACCCCGACACCAGCCCGGAAGTCGCCATCGCCACAAAAGTCAAAGACCCAGTTTCGCAGATAATATCATTGAAAGTCTGGTCTTCAGACACCTGGATATTCTGAGTTGTTCTATCTATCAATTCCTCGATACGTTATCCAATCGTATGTCTAGCAACTGGTTAATGTTGTTATTTGTTGCGGTGTTTCTTTCTTGTGTCGGCTGTGGTCGTAGCGAACCTATCGTTGAAATTTCTCTGCATCCATCAAAACCTCATATTCTGTACCTCGCGACAAATTCGTATATATATAAATCTAGAGATGAGGGGGGAACGTGGAGCAATATTTCACAAGGGATGTCACATTCGCGAGTCATTTCATTAGCCATTGATCCATTGTTTTCTGCAAATATTTATGCTGGAACTAAAGGAGATGCCGTATTCAAGAGCTTCAATGGTGGGCAAAGCTGGATATCCAAGCGTGCAGGGTTAGATGATGTGACGATTTCCTCTGTCGTGCATCAATTGGTCTTTGCCCCTGGGGCGAGCCGTCATTTCTATGCAGCTACTTCAATGGGGGTTTTCGAGACCGAAACTGGAGGGGATACGTGGCTGAAGAAGATGGATGGGATGAAGGAAGTCTTGATGGTGATTTCGCTGGCTATTGATCCGAGCCAGCCTCAAACATTATATGCCGGGACAAGTGGTGGGGTCTATAAATCTGTAAACGGAGGGGTTTGGTGGGAGAAGGTCAATAATGGTCTTGTGGCCCCAGAAGTTTTAAAGTCATCAAGAGCACTGGGAGTGACGAAGGTCAAAGTTGACCCTCATCGACCTGATTCTGTGTACATTGCGACCTTGACTGGGCTCTATAAGACGATGACTGGTGGGCAAGAGTGGAGTAAAATTGGGGAAGACCTTCCTGATCATATGTTGAGTGATCTTATTATTGACCCGATCATACCTGACATTATTTATGTCGCGAGTCGAAAAGGTATTCATAAGTCTGAGGATGCTGGTGGAACCTGGCGATCGGTCAATAGAGGTTTAGGTAACCTGAATATTCGCACATTGGCCATGAATTTTATGGATTCACAGCTTCTGTATGTTGGGACCAATGGGAGTGGTCTCTATCGTAGTCGTGATGGAGGAGAGCTGTGGGAGTCTGTTCCCTTGAGTAGGCAAGTGCCCTAGTCTAGCAGATTTCTCTTTTCGTTCATTTGATAATTGTCTTCAACCGCATTATTATGGCCACCCTTGATAGGTGGCATATTGAAGCTAACTGATTCGTAGGAGAATATTGTGGCAAATAAGGGTTCGACTCACGGTTCACATGGAGAGGCGGGATGTTCTTTTTGTGGAAAAACTCAAAGCGCAGGAAAGACTCTCGTTCAATCTCCCAACGATCAATCTTGTCACCAATGTCAGGCACTCGGGAATGTCTATATTTGTCAGGATTGTGTTCAGCATTGTTCAAAGTTCCTAGCTGGCCATTCACATATGCCTGAGCCGATTGCAGCGCCAGAAGGTCCCTTACCGACTCCACCTGAAATAAAAGCTGTCCTTGATCAATATGTCATTGGACAAGATCGAGCTAAAAAGGTGCTTGCTGTTGCCGTGCATAATCATTATAAGCGCGTCTTCAGTAAAAAAGTCCTGAAAGGTGTTGAATTGGAAAAAGGGAATGTCATGTTGATTGGAGCAACTGGCACAGGAAAAACATTGTTGGCTCGTAGTCTCGCCAAAATTCTTCAGGTACCATTTGCGATTGCAGATGCGACGACGGTAACAGAAGCGGGGTATGTGGGAGAGGATGTTGAGAATGTTGTGTTGAAGTTACTGCAGGCTAGCGATTTTAATCTTGCACAAGCACAGGTTGGAATTATCTACCTTGATGAAATCGATAAGATCAGTCGGAAATCAGAAAGTGCTTCGATCACTCGTGATGTTTCAGGAGAAGGAGTTCAGCAAGCTCTGCTGAAGCTTGTTGAAGGGACGGTCTGTAACATCCCACCCAAAGGTGGTCGAAAACATCCTGAGCAAGAATTCCTGCGAGTTGATACCACTAATGTTTTGTTTATCTGTGGTGGTGCATTTGTAGGCATCGATGAGTTTATTGCTCAACGGACCAACAAGAAACGATTAGGGTTTGGGGTGAATAATGACAGTGAGGCCATAAAAGAGACTGACAATTTGATTGACCGCGTCCGACCGGAAGATTTATTGAAGTATGGACTCATTCCTGAATTTGTCGGAAGGTTTCCAATCCTTACGACCTTACGTGATTTAGATATCGATGATATGGTTCGTGTGATGACTGAGCCAAAAAATGCTTTAATAAAACAGTATCAGGCCTTATTTGAATTGGACGATATTCATTTGACATTTACCCCAGAAGCGGTTCGAACTGTTGCGGAGAAAGCGATTGTGATGAAAACAGGAGCCCGCGCACTTCGCAGTATTTTAGAAGATATGATGTTAGATTTGATGTTCGATGTTCCTGCGCTTCAGGGCATAGGTGAAGTTGTGATAAATCAGGATGTCGCTGAAGGAAAAGCCTTGCCTCAGTTATTAAAAAAATCGGCATAACTGTCTCAGGGAGCAATTTTTATTCGGACATTGCCGAACGAAAGGAATGACAGGCTTACATTCCACGTCTTTATGCCCGTGATCTGCCAGGGGCTCAGGCCTTCACCCCTCTTGTCATAATTTGCAGATGTAGTACCTTAACTATTCAGCCTAATGACAGACCGGAATAAAATCTATATGGTAACCATGTCGCAGGACCATTATGTGGAAAAAACGTGTAAATTCCACGAAAGGTTTTGGGTCCTTTCTCTCACCCCCTTCCTTAAGAAATTTTTTTTATGATCAAGAAATTATGGCTGGTCATTTATATATGGAACGGTCAGAATGTTCCTTCCCTTTGTGTCCCTTCCCTGAAGTGATAGATAAAAATGCTGAATGCAAAACCCTTCATGGTGGTATTTTTCAATATTTCAGACTTCTCTGTATATGATTGATTTTATTGAGATAAAAAAGACTCTATCCGTAGGTTTATTTAAGCGCAAATATTGCATCTGGTATAAATCTTTTCGTATGACAACGCGTACTACACATGGCTTTTCTTTCTCCAGCGGTTAGAAGTCCACAGGCATGAAAACTTTATAATAAATTTGGGAAACCATCATAGGATTCGTTGATTCTGAACGCACATTTATAATGCAAGCACGACGAAAATTATTACTAAAGAGCTTTAAAGGTGTAGACCTTCTTATTTTAGCTCTGGCGTTTGCCATTTCCATTATCCTTGCTTATTCCCCATCTGGGAATATTTCGCTCAGTGAATTTTTAGCCATTCGAGTGAAGATTGAAAACATAGTGTTTGTTGGACTTCTGGCCGTGCTGAGTCATATGGTTTTTCTATTTTTTCAATTGTATGAATCCAAACGACTAGCAACCCTTCAAAGTGAATGTTTTGACTTGCTTAAAACAACCTCGTTGATCAGTTTAATGTTAGCCACCTTGGCGTTACTGTTTAATGTGGAGATAGTCACGCCTCTATTTCTATTGACATTTTTTCTGGTCGCTGTGGGATTATTGATTCTCAGCCGAGTGATTTTACGAGTCACATTAAAACAAGTTCGACTGAATGGACGTAATGTTCGAAACATTCTTATCGTTGGGACGAATCCACGAGCAGTTCAGTTCGCTCGTGATATTCAGAACAAACCCGATTTGGGCTATCGACTGGTTGGTTTTTTAGATGAGTCATGGCATGGTCAGGATGATTTTACGAAAACCGGATATACCATAGTTTCAGATTTCAAAAACTTTAATAGTTTTTTGCGGTGCTTTGTGATTGATGAGGTGATGATCGCACTCCCCATCAAATCCTACTATGAGAAGGCTGCCAAGATTATTGCACAATGTGAAGAGCAGGGCGTGTTAATCAGGATGCTCGGAAACATCTTTACCCAGAAACATGCCCAGGAACGAGTTGAGCATTTTGAAGGTCAGTCCCTGCTCACCCTTCAACCGGGAGCACTTGGCGATCAAGCATTTTTCTTCAAACGAATCATTGATATTTTTATTTCCTTGCCTCTTCTTGTTCTCTTATTACCTTTCTTTGGTGTTGTCGCCTGTGCCATTAAGCTTTCTGGCCCAGGCTCAGTATTTTTTGTTCAAGATCGAGTTGGCCTCAATAAGCGTCGTTTCCCATTGATGAAATTTCGTACCATGATTCCAAAAGCCGAGGAGATGATTAAACAGCTAGAGCATCTCAATGAGGTCAAGGGGGCAGCATTTAAAATTGAAGATGATCCTCGTCTAACTTCTCTTGGCAGGTTATTACGTAAAACTAGTATTGATGAATTACCGCAGTTGATCAATGTCCTCAAGGGCGATATGAGTCTTGTTGGCCCTCGTCCATTACCCGTTCGGGACTTTGAGGGATTTAAAGAAGATTGGCATCGGCGTCGCTTTAGTGTTCAGCCTGGCATCACCTGTTTGTGGCAGGTAAATGGACGAAGTCGACTTTCATTTGAAAAATGGATGGAACTCGACATGCAATATATCGATCAATGGACTCTATGGTTGGACGTAAAGATATTGTTGAAAACGATCCCAGTTGTATTGAAAGGAACTGGGGCAGCCTGACTGACAGATTACAGGAACACATTTGATAGTAGGAAATGATTGACCCAAGAGTGTCTCAACTTCGATGGAATAGAGTTTATTTTGGGAACATGATCCTACGGTTAATCGGAAGATGAGGAAGGATATTGATTCATCGACTGAGTGATTGGGGTGGAGTCGATCCTGACTCCTTACGAGACCTGTTGCCTGGTTGAATATAATCACAGTTCATATGTTCATTATCTGATATATCATATGTCGTTACTATCATACCTTCCACGTGAATACCGGTCTTATTCATTTACCACAAACTACCTTATTTCAATCACGACAGTGTTTGTTCAGGGTTTGTAACTGCGCAGTACGTAATTACTTCCTCCATCTCTGCCTGGGATATCAGGTAGAGCATATCTGAGTCGAATGTTCAATGAATTCCCTTATATTTTAGGGTATAGGCATATTGCGGAGATGGGCATCCGGCAGTATTTTTTTTCATGTAAGACGTGTGGTTAACGTATGAATTTCAAATGGTATATTCAACGACTTAGCTGTATGACTTTTTCGGAAATTCCATGGAGAATGTACGATAAAGTCATTAAGTCGCAATGGCGAGGACGACGAGCTCAAGGCCATTCCACCGATCTAGCTACCCTGCCAACACAAAATGCTGTCTTTGGAGGTGGGTTATCTAGGTTTAATCCTTCGGAGGTCTCTGAACAGTCACTGAGGAAATTATTGCAAAGCGCGAATGAAGTTGTGAGCGGACATTGGCAAGTCTTTAACTATATTCGAAAAGATATGAATCCAGTTCCTGACTGGTTTTTAGATCCTAAGACGGGCCTTCATTCCCCCAATCATTCCTTTGCCTTTGACATTAATCATCGAAATGAGGCTGATATTGGGAATGTGAAATATGTCTGGGAATTATCTCGACATCATCATCTTACTGTATTGGCGACCGCTTATTACCTTACTCGAGAACCTAAATATGCTGAATGTGTGGCACGTCATCTCCAGTCATGGTTGATAAGCAACCCATTCCTATCTGGTATTCATTGGACCAGTGGAATTGAAATTGGCATACGATTAATTTCTTGGGTATGGATTCGACGTCTTCTAGACGAATGGCCTGGACGGCATGATCTTTTTGAAGGCAATACCATGTTTCTGTCTCATCTTTATCACCATCAAGAATATTTAATGACCTTTCCTAGTCGAGGGTCGTCTGCCAATAATCATCTTCTTGCTGAAGCATGTGGTTTATTTATGGCAAGTTGTAGTTTTCCTTATTTTCCAGAGTCCGAACGTTGGCGTACTCAGTCAGCAGATATTCTACGTCGAGAAGTTCCTCAACAAACATTTCCTTCCGGAGTTAATAAAGAGTTAGCTACGGACTACCATGGATTTGTTCTCGAATTATGTCTGGCTGCTGCCCTGGAAGGGGAAGTCACCAATAATCCATTGGATGATGCACTCTGGGAGGTAATTCAGCATATGACCGATAGTCTAGCAGCTATGGTTGATGTAGAAATACGTCCTCCTCGACAAGGTGACAGTGATGATGGAATTGGGGTTCTGTTGGATGCACCAAGTCTTGATCGATGGCAATCACTGCTTTCTACTGGGCAAAAACTTTTTGGATCGTGTGAGTGGTGGCCACAGATTTCTGGTGGTGATATTCGCACGGCATTATTCAGTTCATTATGCAAACGTTCTCTTCCAATCTTTGCTCGTCCTGATACCAAGCCAGCATTATTTCCTGATGCGGGAATGGTCATTTTACGGGGAAGTCATCAGCATGGGGAAGAACTGTGGTGTCGTTGTGACCATGGGCCGCATGGGTTTAACCGCTTGGCTGCTCATGCACATGCAGATGCGTTGTCCATTGAAATTCGTATAGATGGTATTGAGGTGTTGGCTGACCCTGGGACATACTGTTATCACGGTGAGGCGCAGTGGCGAAATTATTTCCGTTCGACCGTGGCACATAATACCCTTGAACTTTTTCAACATGATCAATCTGAGTCAGGTGGTCCATTTATGTGGACGCGCCAGGCTCACGCTGTTTTAGAAAGTCTTCAATACGATGATCAAGGGAATATTACGCAGTGGTGCGCTCGTCATGATGGATATGCTGGGGGTAAGGAAAAAGCAATTCATACTAGAGAGGTGTTGCTCAATAAACTGGATGGCCTCTTTTCCATCCATGATTCTGTTATGTGTCGTCATAATGTGGCCGCTCGATTAGCTTTCCATCTTGGTCCGAATATTCGCTGTCAGGATATCAAGGAAGGTCAAGTATTATTGCAGTGGAGCAATAAAGGAAGGCAGCGGCAGGCTAGATTGTCATTGCCCGAATCATTTAAGTGGCAGAATGTCAAAGGACAATGTGATCCACCTCTTGGGTGGTATTCGCCCTCATTTGATGTGAAAGTTCCTGCACACATGTTTTTAGGTATTGCCTCGTTACATGGAAATGCGCAGTGGGTCACTACTTTGAAAGTAGAGTGAATGAATTCGGTCTCATAAGGCGTGCCCTGGGATTTCGCCTGTAGATGTGTAAAGTGATATGGTTGCATATATCTTCACCATGAAGGGGGTTTTGTGAAAGTTAGTGTCTTTGGTCTTGGCTATGTTGGGACGGTTTCGATAGCATGTTTGCTGCATGATGGACATTCTGTTATTGGAGTTGATCCAAATCAGACGAAAGTCGATCAGTTGAGTAAGGGCTGTTCTCCCATCGTAGAAGAGGGAGTGAATGATCTGTTAGAGAAAGGGAAATCTTCACATAATCTCATGGCTGGAACGGATAGTATTAAAGCCGTCCTTGAGAGTGATCTGATATTTATTTGTGTGGGGACACCCAGTCAGAAAAATGGAAATTTAGACCTGAAGTTTGTCCAGCAGGTCATGGAGCAAATTGGAACCGCCTTACAGGAGAAATCAGAGTTCTGCGTGATTGTTCTGAGGAGTACGGTCTTACCAGGTACGACTCGAAATCTGGTTATTCCTCTCTTAGAAAAGGTGTCAGGAAAGCGTGCAGGCCATGATTTTGGTGTATGTTTTAATCCAGAGTTTCTTCGAGAAGGCACGGCTGTCGATGATTATTGGAACCCTCCAAAAATCGTGGTGGCCTCAACTGACAAACGAAGTCAACAGCTACTTGCTCAGCTCAATCAACGCATAAATGCATCAGAGTTTAATGTGAGCTTTGAGGCTGCTGAAATGGTGAAATATGTTGATAATGCGTGGCATGCGGTGAAAGTAAGTTTTGCGAATGAAGTTGGTGTGCTCTCTAAGGCGCAAGGTGTTGATGGGCACACCGTGATGGATATTTTTTGTCAAGACAAAAAATTAAATCTCTCCGAGAAATATCTTAAGCCAGGGTTTGCCTTTGGCGGATCCTGTTTGCCAAAAGATCTTCGAGCATTAAATTATCAGAGTCGAAGCCTTGATCTTGAATTGCCTGTTCTAACCTCCGTCCTCACGAGTAATAAGGCGCACATTGAGCGAGGTTTTCAGATGATTACCAATATTGGGCGTCGACGCATAGGGATATTGGGATTAAGTTTTAAGGCTGGGACAGATGATCTGCGGGAAAGCCCCATGGTTGAAGTGGTCGAACGACTGATTGGCAAAGGGTACGAAGTAAGAATTTTTGATTCGAATGTGAACGTGGCAAACCTGATTGGTGCCAATCGTGACTTTATTAATACGCATATTCCGCATTTCCCTAAACTGCTCATGGAAAAATTAACGGATGTTGTGGATTTCGGAGAGACGATTGTTATCGGTAATAGTTCTGCAAGTTTTAAGGACATGGTTGCAGTGGCGCAGAGACAGGATAAGGTTGTTATTGACTTGGTTCGTATCATCGACAATGAAGCTACCCAGAAAGGCTATCATGGAATCTGCTGGTAATTTGGGAAGGGTTCTCATCATCGTTCAAAACTTACCCGTTCCCTTTGATCGAAGAGTCTGGCTAGAGGCGACAACATTGACTCGTTCAGGGTATGAGGTTTCTATAATTTGCCCAAAAGGAAAAGGCTTTGATCGATCATTTGAACAATTGGAAGGTATTGATATTTATCGCTATAGCCTTCCCATCGAAGCTGCAGGAGTTTTTGGGTTTATCGTTGAGTTTTTATGGTGCTTTGTCTGTACATCCATAAAGTCCATTCGGGTGATGATGTTGGGACGTGGGTTCGATGTCATTCATGCCTGTAACCCTCCTGAGACCTATTGGATTCTCGGACGATTTTGGAATTTCTTTGGTAAAGAATTTCTCTTCGATCACCATGATCTCTCTCCGGAAATGTATGAAGCAAAATTTGGAACCAATAAAGGCTTGATCTATTGGGTTCTGCTTCAATTTGAACGTTTAACGTTTCACACTGCCAAGGTCGTAATTACGACGAATGAAAGTCACAAGGAAATTGCCAAAAGTCGTGGAGGAAAGCAAGGCGAAGATGTTTATGTTGTTCGATCTGGTCCAGATTTACAAAGGTTCAAAGAATATTCAGTCGATCCTTTGTGGAAAAAAGGGAAGCCACATCTCCTCGTCTATCTTGGAGAGATTTGCAAGCAGGATGGTGTTGACCACCTAGTTCGTGCTGTGAAAATTCTTCGAGATCAATTGGGCCGAAGGGATTTTCATTGTGTGTTTGTCGGTGGTGGTCCCTACCAGGGTACCATTAAGAACTATGCTGATGAACAAGACGTATCCGATCTTTGTACCTTTACAGGCCGTGTCAGTGATGAAGATTTATGCCGTATTCTATCTTCAGCGGACATTGGAGTTGACCCAGATCCTAAAAATAATTGGTCAGATAAATCGACGATGAATAAAATTATGGAATATATGTTCTTTGGTTTGCCAATTGTGTCGTATGATCTTAAGGAAAATAAATTTTCAGCAGGCAATGCCGCGGTCTATGCCGAGTCCAATTCTGAGGAGGCCCTTGCCCAAGGCATTGCCCACCTTCTTGATTGCCCTGAGACCCGAAGCAAGATGTCACAAATCGGGTACAAGAAACTTAGAGACGAATTGTCATGGGAGCATTCCGTTGGCAATCTTCTTAATGCTTATTCACATGTTTTTGGAAGCCAAAAGAGTTTAGTCGTACCGTCACAGAACGCGTTGAGTGATGATGGAGATGGAAAGAAGAGAACCATCCCCATGCATGAGCAATGTGAGTGAACAAGGAAATAGTTCTAAGACTTCAACGCCCGCTTTCCTCTTATGCGGTATGCCGCAGCATTGAGTTGAGATCAAAAATCTACCCTTTTCCTTAGCTTAATATTATCTGGATGTTATTGTGGAGCTATGGTGTCTGCCTATTGAGGCGTCATATTTTCTAGATGAATATTATTGGACAAGAATAACGAACTGGTCTCGAATTGGTCTTGAGTGCCTTGGAGCACAGAGGTTAGAAGATGAATGTGGTGAACATATGAGATGTACCGCATTGAAAGAATACCGTGTCTTTGAACTGGGAAATTAAGATGGAATATGTGTTAAATGTTCTGAGAGGCGCTTATGTGAAAATGCCTACTCCTATGAAAAATATTCTCACGGTAGGGGTATCATTTCTACCACCAGAATGGTTGTATGGACGTACCTATCGCAAACAGAGAATCATTATCGAAAAAAGTAAATTTGATGCAACATTCGTGAACACCTACCAGGAAAGCATGCTGAACAAACTTCTGACATTCTGTAGTCAAAGAAGTGACTATTATAGAGATATTACACGGATGGTCATGGATGAAAGGGCATGGCAGGGGCATTTTACTTTAGAGGATCTGAAGAAATTTCCTATCATTGATAAAAGTATTGTCCGTAAGCATTGTCGAGAAATGCTCGTGATAAAAGAGGAGAAGTTAGAGAAGGTTTCAACGAGCGGATCGTCAGGCGTTCCTCTTGAAATTTTTCTTGATAAAGACCGTAGTGTAAAGGAGTGGTCGTATATTCAACATTGTTGGTCCACAATCGGGTATCGGCCAGAGGCGAAGCGGGCAGTGTTTCGCGGGATTTTTATCAATCGAGCGCGCACACAACCATGGGAGTATGATCGTGGATTACGGGAATTACGATTTTCTCCATTTCATATGACTGAAGAAAATATGACGCTCTATCTTGAGCTTATCGACAAACACCGTATTCAATATATTCACGGTTATCCATCCGCGATTTTTCAATTGGCCAATTATGCATTGAAGGCGACCTGGAATCCCGTTTTACCCATAAAAGGTATTTTTCCAATATCTGAGCCATTATATCCGCATCAACGTGATCTTATCGCGATAAGTTTTAACACCCCACGTATAGTATCGTATTATGGTATGTCCGAAAAAGTGGCATTTGCTATCGAGGATGTCGAAAATCCTGGAGTATATGAGTTTGAGCCTACGTATGGATATGTCGAACTGATAGATAGAGACGGAAAAAGTGTGACTGAAATTGGTGCGCGAGGCGCTATTATCGCTACAGGATTTTTGAGTTTTGGGATGCCTCTTCTTCGTTATGATACTGGTGATATGGCGGAATTGGTAGAAGCTGCCAGTCACGACAATTGTTATAGGTTGCGTGTACAGAATATTTCTTCACGATGGGGACAGGAATACGTGGTAGGGAAAGAGGGTGAATTAATCTCGATGACTGCGCTTAATGTCCATTCGAGTGCGTATGCCTATATTAAAGCGTTCCAGTTATTTCAAGAGAAACCTGGAGAAGTGATTGTACGGGTAGTTTCTGTAAAAGGTGCTACGACAAAGAATATTGCATCTCTTGCAGAGGAGTTTGAGAAGAAAACGGCTGGAAATATTCGATTTTCTACTCAAGAATGTGATTCTCTTGATCAGAATACAAGAGGGAAGTCTAGGTTTGTGGAGCAAAAAATCAGCATTGGTACTATGTCAAGATTAACGGTTAAATAGACTAACTCTAGGCGTAGTGAAAGAGGCAGTATTTTGTTATTATGTGCAGGATGGAAATACTTGTATTGATGAATTTTATGCTACAAATTTGTGGAGAATTTAGTCTTTTATGAGTAATGAGGAACAGCCTCGCATTATCTTAATATTATGTCCAGGAGGGTTGGTCCATCGAGGTGGAATTGGACGTATGCTTGGATATGGTACAGATGTTTGGAGCACTGATCACTCGTCTCCTTCCTATGAAATTATTGATACGCAATGAAGGGTTGCCACTTTCAGTGTTAGAGGGAATGGGATATGGCCTTGAAGTGATTACGACGCCAGTAGGAGTTATTTCTGAAGTTATCACGCACGAAGTGAACGGGATTCTTGTTTCTGCAGGGAATTCTGATGAACTTGCTCATGCATTATCTAAGATAATATCGAACTCCATTACACGCGAAAAAATTGCAAGGAATGCAAAAGAGCACATCGCAACGCATTATAGTCTGACCGCATATACTGGAAGTTTATCGATTTTTGACCAGCAAATACGATAACATATTAATCGGTTCTTTTTATCGACAGTTCTTGATAGTTGAAAGAATCCCAACGGGCATGAGGCTTGAGACGTATATATTCTACCGCGCAAATAAGCTATGCCACTTTAACCACATTCTGCGTGATATGGTCTTTCAATAATGGAATGAATTTTTAAGATCTTATTTTTGATACATAATAACGAGACTTCTTTGACCGTACTGGCTTGCCTATAGAGCCTTCGAATTTGGTCCTGTCGAAGAGGTCTCTTTTCTTTTCGATCACAGTGTTTTTTTTGATACTGTCGCCTAGATTTGCATCCACTTGCTAGAGGCAGTGACGGCAGTTCCACTCAATCTATTCCAACTATGATCCATGGTTTTTAATTAGCCTTCCCGCTATGGCCGCGTCCATATGCTTCATTCATGATTACTTCATTTTTACAGCCCTTCTACAATTTGTCTTATGAGTAAGAGCGATCCTGGAATGACCGAGAGAGTGGTTACGGGGATTGTTCTTTTTCTTTTCATTGGGGCATTGCCATGGTCGTTGTTTCTTTTCGAAACAACGGCTGACTTGGTTGCCCAAGACACTCGTGCCATGTTGCGAATGTTCTGGTTTGCAGCATATATTCCAACATTGTTTCTTGTCCTCAGAAGGTGGAGGGATATCGGTTCCTGGATCTTTAGTATTCCGTTTTTTCTTCTTCTATTAGTGATTTTAGCGATTTCCTCGACAATGTGGTCAGGGGTGCCAGAAGTCACTTTTCGCCGAAGTATTGCTCTAATGCTCACTACTTTGTTTGGCTTGTATTTGGCTAAATGCTATGACAATGAAGAAGTCTTAGAGTTACTTGTTTGGTGTTTAAGTTTCATCATGATACTCAATTGGATTTTTGCTCTGGGTGTGCCCAGCTGGGGAAGGATGATGTATGAGTCAGGAGAAGCTTGGAGAGGAGTTTTTATTCATAAGAATGTCATGGGTGAAACCATGCTCTTATACCTTATAGTTTTGACTCAATTTGAATATAAGACAATACGTGCACGAGCTTTCGTGTTTTTTGCAGGGATGCTTTCCTTGGGGTTATTGTTACTTTCAAAGTCCATGACTCCAGTTATTATAGCTGTTCTTCTTATCGTCGTACATTTTCTCTTGAATATACTTCGTAGTGATATTCGGTATGCGCGAATCTTTTTTGTTTTGTCTCTTTTATGGGTAAGCTTTGTAGGGATTTTGATATTAGTCAATATCGATATGATTCTGAATTTTCTTGGAAGAGACTTATCCTTGACAGGTCGTGATGAGATATGGACGTTGCTTTTAGAGCAGATTCAAGAACATTACATGTTTGGATATGGGTATAACGCATTTTGGGGGGAAGATGGTGGTGCCGCAACTCACGTGTGGAACCAGTTAGGTTGGAAAATGAAGTCCGCACATAACGGTTTTTTAGAATTGTGTTTAAGCCTTGGGTTTCTGGGGCTGGGATTGTTTATGATCCTATACATCAAGGTCATAGATGCATCTCTTTTCTATGCATACACAGGGAATTCATGGCCTCTTCTGTTTTTAATTTTTTTTACCTTATTGAATATTACCGAGAGCCGTATATTGGAGCAAAACAATCTGTACTGGGTAATTTTTGTGGTTATTGCTGTGCAATTAAATCCCAGAAGAAGACGGATACATTCAATTCAAAGGCAAGAGTTGCCTTCAGTTAATTCACTATCAGGAGATGTCTTACCTGATGATTGTAAGGGGGCGTGATGCATGTGAGCAATGATGATGGTGATTGAGTAAGTAAGTAGGTCCTTGAGTATTTATTCAAGGAGTATGAGGAATTTTCTTACTATTTTATAATGGGAAGATCTTCTCGAGTACTTTCTCTTTTTTTACTTAATCACCAAATCCACATTTTCGAACAGGAATTGTTTTTTCCTGATTTAACCCATGCTGATTTTCCATTCGGAATAAAACTTGCTTGAATGATTGATGTTGATAATTTTTTTCCTGTTTTTGTTTGCATATTACTACGGTAGTGGCTGCGTAGTGAAGGGATTTTCATTCACTCCTCTGTGCTAACAAATCCTACATACTGATACTATTCTTCCAAGTACCAAAAGGAACTGTCAATGCTTAAGGTAGGTCAATTGGGACGACGTGACTTTATTAAAGGAACATGTCTTATAGCCGTAGGCATTGTAGAGTTTTTGAAAGTCGAGTTTTTTAGTGCATCGTGGCTTCGTCCGGCTTTTGGGGAAATTAAGCAGTCAACTTATTATGTCGATGCTATAAACGGAAACGATAAGAATACAGGTCTCAAGTCTTCGGAGTCTTGGAAGACGATGAAGAAAGTAAATGGTAGGGAGTTTAAGCCTGGCGATAGGATTCTCTTTAGACGTGGGCAGACATTTCGAGACGAGATACTTTCACCGCGAAGTCATGGAACAGCCATTGCTCCGATTACTTTTGGTGCATATGGTGATGGAGCTCAGCCTCGAATCACCTATTCTGAGGTTTTATCGATCTTTAAGAAAGTGGGACCAAATCTGTGGGCAACGAAGGTTGCTAGGCTTCTTGAGCCAAAGAATGAGATCAGAATTGCTCGGGACCTAAGAGATCGAAGTATTCTCAGGGGTAGGAGAAATAACATAAGTGCTGTAAAAAGAAAAGGGGATTTTTATTGTCATGTATCAACAAGTCAACTATTTATCCATAGTCTACGTGACCCTTCGAATGCCATCGAAATTTCCAAGATTTCATTGAATGGTGCAGTGGGGGCGATGCGAAAAGAATGGTTGAATTTTCAGGACCTTCATTTTGATTTATCAAATCGACGTTGTCTTCAAATCATTGCTTCTCACCAAGTTGTGCGTCGCTGTACCCTTAGCAATGGAGCCGATGGGGGGTCACATACTTTTGGCAAGCATGTTGATGACTGTCGTATAGAAGATACTGAAGTATTTGGATGTGGTGGCAATGGAATTTTAGTGAACGGAGGAAAAGTTACAAGAGACAAATGGACGATTCGAAATAATAATGTCCATGACAATTGTTTGGATTTTATTGGTGGGCGTGAAGTGCCTCATAATTTTACGGCTGGGATCAAAGTCTTTTGTTTAGGTAGCGGTCGAGGCTTAGTCATTGAGGGAAACCGTGTCTATCAAAATGGAAACGTTCATCAAAAAAACAAACTCCTTATAAAAGGCATTGGGATATGGGTTGATACATGGCCAAAAGGGGGTGCTTCAGTACGGTTTAATCGAGTGTGGCAGAATGTGAACGCTGGAATAAAAGTTGAATTAACAGAGCAGCAAAAAGTTTATTGTAATGTTGTGTATGAAAATGGAGTAGGTCGACAATGGATTAATGGTTATGGTGGAAAGGCAGGGGTACTCCTCAGTCGCGGCGCCCATAACAACATGATTTGTCACAATACGATTTATAATAATGCTGGCCCACAGATTGCTCTACAAGGACCAAGATTTGAAAAGGGAAAGCCAAATGATAACTTCTCCAATGGGAATATAATTAAGAATAATATTGCCATATTCACACGAACTGATGATTCAGCCTTACAGGTACTCGGAGGCAAGGTTTCATATTTTAATATGAATGTGATAACAAAAAATTGTTTCGGCCCTCAGAAGAAAAATTTTATCTATTGGGGTGTTCTACCTACAGCCTATAATTCGTATGAAGAGTTTGAGAGGGTTTATGAACGAGACTCCCATCGCCAAACAACGCATTCCATAAAACGTGATCCTCATTTGATGGCCCCTGAGGAGGGTGACTTTCACTTGAAGGATACATCTCCTGTCAAAAATATGGGAGATGTGATTCCCTTTGTAACGCATGATTATGATGGGGATAAATTTGGCAATTATCCAAGTGTTGGTGCATTTCGATAATTAAGAATGGGTATCGGGCCATTATTGTTGCGTGTAACAGTGTATCAAGGATTAAGGTCAGATAGGCGAAAGTTCTTGCCCTTCCCCCTTGATACGCATATCCAAGGATTGCAATATGAATCACTATCCGTGTACCCATAGCCGTATGGTATCTCCGTTGCTATTCAACGAAGACAAGCCTGATCACTTTACGTGATTCTGGTTATGTGATCATTGACTGGTTTTATACACTGAAAGCATTAGATCGGACCAATAAGGAGTTAGCGTGTAAATGCCGAATAGAAAAAATCCTCGGTGACTCTCTTTTCCTCTCTTTCCTGATGGAACAGTCAAGCTATTTTGGCGAGTTCCCACGTATTGTCATTGCAAAACAAATAGAACACATCTTTTCGATTCTTATTCATACTTGATGATTATTACTTGCCACCTATCTAGACGTAATTATTTCCGTTTCTATGGAGTCTTAAGCTTTCCTTTTCTTTAGCTTGGAACGAAGCTTGCTAGTATCATTTCCTATGATCCAGATTCATTTTATACGGCTTTTATTCCAGCTTTTGTGTATGGGTAGCACTACCGTAGTGTAGGAAGTTGAATACACTGCTGAGCCACGATAGTTCTTTCATTCATTCAATTTATCTTCTCCGCTGACCCACGATTGCCCTTTCACTCATTCAATTAATCCTCTGGTGCGTCTTCGTTTTCATATCGGCTTCGTAAGGCTTCTCGTTGTTCACATTATTACTGGAGGATAGAGTCATGGCTGAATTACAAAAATTAGGAAGACGTGGTTTTCTTAAGGGTACTTGCGCTGTTGCATCAAGTGTGTTGGTTCATTCTCAGAGTGGTGCCCTTGGTTTTTCTTTGCTTCAGCAAGCCTTTGGGCAATCGACTCAAGCAATTTTTTATGTCGATGCTATAAAGGGAGATGATAATAATCAGGGTAACGCACCTTCCGAGGCATGGAAAACTGTAACAAAAGTTAATTCTATGCGGTTTGAACCAGGTACCAAGATTCTTTTTAAGCGTGGCCAAACATTTAATTCCGGGCCACTTCTTCCGCAAGATAATGGGGAAGTTGGTCGACCGATTGTTTATGGGTCATATGGTAACGCTAAATTTCGTCCAGGAATCGTTCATTCTAAAATTATTCAAACATTCAGTAAGGTCGGTACGAATATATGGGTCGCAACACTCGATGGGATAGGAAATAATAATGAACCTCTTAAGATTGCTCGGGATAAACGGTCACGAGGAATTCTGCGAGGACGACGACAGGAGCTGATTGCAGTCAAGCGTGAGGGCGATTTTTGGCACAATGTAAGTAAAAGGCTTTTCTATGTATTCAGCATAGATGATCCGTCTGGAGTGATCGAAGTTCCACAAAGTTCTGCTTTGGTTCAATTACGTAGGAATTGGATTACTATTCAGACCTTACGATTTGATCTCGCAAATGACTGGTGCATTGAAATTGGTGGATCTAATCTTGTCATTCGGAGGTGTACTGCAATGAATGCCTCGAATTCCGGTATGCAAACTCCTTCTGGCGATATATCGAATTGTCTCATTGACGAAAATGAAGTGTTCGGATGCGGCGGAAGTGGAATACAAGTAAACTCTACTCATACAAAGGACAATTTTACTATTCAAAGAAATAAGGTCCACCATAATTGCCTGGATATTATCGATGGCAGGCATGATTCACTAAATTATACTGGAGGAATCAAAGTTCTTGTACGAGGATCGGGAGCGAACATGGTTATTCAAGATAATGATGTATGGGAAAATGGAAATATTGTGAAAAACCTTGAGGTAAATTCTAGGCAAATATTAAAAGGTGCTGGTATTTATGTTGATACATGGACTCCTGGTGGAGCAATTGTGAGGTATAATCGAGTCTATGAGAATGTATTTGCCGGAATCATGTTGGAATTGACATCTGACTCAATAATTTTCGGAAATCTTGTCTATAGAAACGGGACGGGTGGTGATGCAATTGGAGCCGAAAATGGTACTGTTGGCATCAGTATAAACCGTGGGTCACATAGAAATCGTGTGTTTCATAATACTGTCTACAATAACGAGGGTGCACAAATTTCAATTCATGGCCCTCTGAGTCGATTGGAGTTTTCGAATAATAATCAGGTTAAAAATAATATTCTGATACCGATTGGTCCTACGCAACTGGCATTACGAGTTTTTGGAGTAAAGAAGAGTGATTTTAATGGTAACGAAGTTAGTCATAATTACTTTGGTGAAGAGCGACAGGGGTTTATTGAGTGGGGAAGCAGATTGACTGCTAGAGGGCCTCGAACTGCTCCATTAGATTTGCAATCTGAGTTTGAAATGAAATATACCTCAGATACTTCTTTTGGCGCTTCAGAAACTATTTTGACTTCTAATGCGAACTTTGTGAATGTTGCGAATGATGACTTTCACCTTCGTACAGGTTCTTCTCTGGCTCATGCTGGAGATCCGAACATAGGAATCACTCATGATATTGATGGATTGGAATATGGCAGTCCTCCAAGCCTTGGTGCTCATCGCGCAAAATAAAAAATTTGACCACTAAGGGTACTATTACCTGATATTGGGTAACCGAATTTTTACTACATGTAGGTTTTGTATAGATTTTATGGAAAGGCTGGAGGAGAGGGTCAATACAACCCTCTCCACCAGGTGCAGAATTCTATCTTTTTTGGGAATTCCCTTGATAATTCATTTAAGAGGAGGACCTCGAATCGAAGGGTAGATTGTTTGTTTCTCTACAAGTTCTAGCGAAATCAAGCAAGTATCACTCTTGAAAATTAAAACAGAAATCTCTTAATGCTTATCACAATTTTGAGTATTTATGTCGAAAGTGAGTAAGAATGAAAGTATTGCTTATTGGTCCTATTGCCCATCCTGACCTACCATCTCCCGGTGGGTATGAGTCTGCGAATAGACGTATCGTGGATGGATTACGCGAACGTGGTATCGACATTGAGGAGTTGCCATATAAGATTGAGGGAAGGCGACTCGGGAAAATTGGAAGCTATGTAAATGGAGTTCTCCATACATTAAAAATTCTTCTTCAACATAAGGGAAGGCGGTATGTTCTTGTGCATGTGACAAGTGTCCAAAAACATTTTTTATACTATGAATATATTCTTCGTCAGCTCTGTAAGTGGTTTGGGTTTAAGTTTGTTTTTGATCTGAGAGCAGGTTCAGCTGAAATTCATTATCACAAAAGAGGGCAATTATATAAAAAAACTTTTCAGAACCTTGTTCAAAATGCAGACCTACTTTTGATTGAAGGTAAAGAATATGAGGAATTCCTTTATTCCCTTGAAAGTCGTAAGCCTAAATATTTTCCAAATTTTATTCACTTGTCTCCTGAAAATGATAAAGCTTGGAAAAGAGAAAATCACGAAATTGGGATTTGTTATGTTGGTCGAGTTGTGAGGGAGAAAGGAATTGGGAGAGCTATTGAGGTAGTAGAAATGGTTAACCGGCTAGGTTTACCAGCAAGATTACATATCATAGGGACTGGATCAGAGGAATATCTCTATGAGTTGAAAGAAACAGTGGTTAGTCTAGAATGTGAACATGTCGTTAAGTTCTATGGCAATCTACCTTTTCAGCGTATATATCAAATTTTAGCGAAAATGCACTTTTTTGTCTATATTAGCATGCATGAAGGCGAAGGACATTCTAATGCGTTAACTGAGGCGATGTCTTTTGGTGTGGTTCCTATTTGTAGTGATAGAGGGTTTAGTCGTTCCGTGGTAAGTAATGCCGGTCGGGTCTTATCGGAAGCGGCAACGACTGAGGAGTATGCGAAAGCTCTAAGTGGTATTTGGAATCGCAACGAATGGGACTGGCTTTCTGAACAATGTATTCAACGCGTTTCAGCTAATTACTCAGCCGAGCCAGTCTTGGAAAAGTTAATGACACATTACAATGAAGTCATGGGAATCGCATAGCATGGCACTTGTTTTTTTGGGTGATATTACCTACCCATTTAAAGGGGCAATACGTCTTCATGAATGCGAGGTTTTCTTTCAAGACAAAGTCTCTATTGGGAATCTCGAAGGTGCCCTTGCTCCAACTGGATTAACGGTGAAAGATGAATACGCCTTTAGTTTGTACAATGATTCTTCGTTACTGCAACTTGCGCAACAAATGAATTTAAAAGGCTTATCGTTAGCAAACAATCATACCGCTGATTTCATTGGTGGCACAGAGCGGACATTGAGGCTATTAGGTCAGCAAGAAAGCATTCAGTACTTTGGCCTTCAATCTCAATCTACCTGTGTGCTTCTAATTGATGGGATTACTTATGTGGTGTTGGGGGTTTGTTCTCCATTGACGGGAGCGGTAGGGGGTGGTGAAGTGCCGTTAGAGATGTTGGAGGGCCAAGCAAGCATAGGGAGGATTGAGGCTTTACGAAAAAAATTTCCAGATGCAGTTATTGTGGTTTATGTTCATTGGGGATATGAATTGGCCCGCTTTCCACAACCTGCAGATAGGGAATGGGCGAAGAGGGTTATTCGAAGTGGTGGCAATGCTGTCATAGGGCACCATCCGCATGTTGTGCAAGGGGTGGAATATTTTGAAGGGGGAGTCATTGCCTATTCGTTAGGTAATTGGCTCTTATTTCAAGGGCAGTACCTCAATAAGCGACTGAGTTATCATCAGGATGCTGATACTGAAACTCAAATGGCTCTGGAGTTACATGTTGAGAAAGAGTCATTACGTGCCATTGTTCACTTGTTTCAGTATAGTAAAGAACCTCATCGGATCAAGCATGTTAGTACTGAAGAATTGGACGTGTGTCAGATGATTAAAAAGTTGACGCCGTACGTGGGATCATCAGATGACGAATACAAGAAATTCTTTTACTCACTGCGCGAGGGAATGGGGACTCCCAAAGGATACCCCACTTTATGGTCGTACAGTCATCTTGGAGGACTGAGTGTGAGAGTCAAGTACTTATTAATTAAAGTACGGAAAATACTTAGAAAAGGAGCCATTAAAGTTGGACTTCATCGGCCATACAATTGGGGGTAATCGTCTCTCTTTTTCTTTCATAGTTTTTGAAGATATACCACGGTAGTTTTTTTGAAGTTTCTTTGAGGCGCTATTGTCCATTAATTTCTTTGATACTATATACCGGCGGTATTTCTCCGATACCCAGCAGTCCCTGTGTTACCATTATTGGGGAAACTAGCCGAATGGGAATAAATTCATTAGTCCGTCGTTGAATGAAAAATCGACTGTAATCTACTGTCATTAAGACAAAAAGAGATCCCAAAATTAGTGAGTTTTCTAGTAATAAACCTGCCAGCAACAAAAAGTAGTAACTAAATCCAATGACAATTCCAATTTCTAATTTAAGGGTTAACCACAGGCGATCAAGGTGCGTCCCGTGTTTTCGAAGGAAAAGTCCAAGGGGTCGTTGGTAGCTATGACGGTAGAATTCTTTGATTCGCTTAGGGGAGTAGTAATGATGGGTGAGATGGATTCCCATGCTTTTGGGAATTTGTAAGATTTTTAAGTGCTCACTGAGTCGCAACGTAAAGTCACGATCTTGCCCACGACGAAGCAGTTCATCGAATCGGATTCCTGAGTCTAGGGCCTTCGGTCCGAGGAAGATATTTCCACCACTGGTTCGAACATAGCTAGACTTTTCAACTGTGATTCGATAAAAGAGATGTCCCTGTGGATTATTGTCTGTATCGTACCACTGTTCTTGTAATGCACCAGTTACAGCATCTGCTGAGCTAGATTCAATTTCTTGTATCCCATTGTCAATGAACTCTCGAGATAAAATGGTATCTCCATCAAGGAGAATCAGGAAATTTCCACTTGTGTGATCCAATACAACATTACGTGCAACGGCAGCGTTAGCAATTCCTTCGATTTTAAATACGCGAACGTTTGAGCGTTGTTTCGAAAATTTGATCATCGTATTGAGGGTCTCATCAGTTGAACAACAATCAACTAAAATTACTTCAATCGGTTTTTCTCCAACCTTATCAGCGGGTAGTGATGATAGGCATTGCTGTAAGAAAGGGATGCCATTTTTGGAAATGATTCCAATCGTGAGTACGTCGTTCTTCCGATAGCGATTGTCTGGAGAAGGGTTGCTCATGGCCTAGAAAATGGGTAGAAGCGAAATATTGTGGTCATTACATGTCTGTCAAAGTGGGGAGAATAATATTTCTTGTATCGAACTCATCTCCCAATATCAAAGATTTCGAATGGCGATTAGGGAATTCTGTGACAGTGTTTCTTGTGATATTTTCTTTAGTTGGAATGTACAATCTCTGATTTCATCTTTAGTCGTGATGCGATGTTAGGGGGAAGCAATCGAGTCAAGGCCTGGATATCTCTTCTTGTAAACGGTAATAGGAGCCATGTGAAAATTAAATATAAAACTCCAGTAATCATCAAGTTGATTATAATATGAGAGCTGATAAGTTTGCTGCTCACAAAGGGAAATGCGGCAGCACTCGTTGCGATTGTAATCAATCCAATTTTGCTTACCTGAATTAGATCAAAATGATAATGATAACCGGAGTTGCGTAAAAAATAGATTAAAATAATATTGTAAAGAAGTGAGCTGAGTAGGAGGGCAAGGGAAATGGACAAATTCCCAAATTCTAGTAGTAGGAATATATACTCCAGTGGGAGGGCGAACAAAAATGCAAATGCAGCCCAGAAAATCATGCGAGGTTGCTCGAGTATATTTGCCAGACCTGACAAAAGGAAGCGATGGTTTACGGGTATGAGAGTCACCAACAGCATGATTGCAAGGAGAAACGTATCGCTGTATTTGCCCTGGGATAATAGGTATAACAGGTTTTCTCCAAAGGATACACATATGATTAGAAGGGCTGACAAGCATAGCAAGCTGCCTTTATAGAGTAACATGATTTTTTCCTGGAGTTCTGTGTAGTTTTTACGTGCAGTAAATGTTGCGATAATTTTTGGTTGAAATACCCGCCAGAGCATCATGCCTGGAAGATATCTACTAATTTGAGCATAGAGTGCGAGGCAAAACCCCAACCCAGCAATGGTTGTTGTATCAAGAAATCGAGCTCCGACTAATAGCAAAGTTTGGTGATCTCCCAATTTATAGAATATTTGATTAAAGTAGTTTGATAGAGCCAATTTCCGCATCATCTGAAAGGAAGGGGGAGACCATTTGCTATTATATTCCCATGAGTGTTGACCTTCCTTCTTCCAAATCCAGAACATTTCCAGGAACCCCAACAGCGCACTAGTTCCTGTTGCGATTAATTCAAAGAACACAACTTGTTTAAGAGTTAGCTCAGTGTTCCAAATGTATGTGATGGTCAAAAGGCATGTTGTAAAGAGTAGATTTCTCAATAACCAATTTCTCTGTGCAACGCCTTGAGACAGAAGGGATCCAAAAATTATCTGCCAATAATTGGCTAACCCTTCAAGGAAGATAATCCAGGCATATACCTGTAGAAGGGGAACCCATTGACCGAAACTAAAGTAATCGCCAAGAAATGGGCTACCGAACCAAATGAGTCCGACACAGAGTATAAGCAAGAACATTCGAAGGCTTATGAGAGAAAAGATAAAGGCTAACAGCTCGTGTATGCGACGATTGGCTCGGTATTGTGGGATATAAATTAAGGCAATGGTTTCAAGTCCTACTGAGGAGAAACTTGTTGAAATTTTTGTGATAGCAATAAAGAGAACATAAATGGCATATTCAGGAATTGAGAGTCCCCCAGCGAGTAAGTGGAGAATGAATAGTCCTAGGCATCCATTAACAAATTTCCCAATTCCGAAATGGCATAAATTATTTCGGAGTCTCTGAATTGAGTATGGATCCGAACGTTTAGTGTTCATTTTTGAAGAGGGCTAGAAAGGATCGTGTAGCGAAATCGAGAGGTTAGGGGTTGCACTACTAGGGTTGGAAATAGTTTTAATAGATTAAAGCTGGCCTAGGGTTTTCTTGCTTTATTCGTACTTGATGGTATTAGTTCTTTTCTGCCATATTTTTTTGTGGAAAGTAGTCAGCTAGATATTTCATAGTAAAGTATTTGGATTAATTATTCAGGAACTTTCAACTAAAGTATGATGGATTAAATGGTGCAGAGTTTATAATATACACATCTAGACCGTCTGCCTCAGACCGTTCGATACTATTTTTCGATTCTCATTTAGCATGTTGGTATATACCTGCAGAGATTATTTGCTCATATTCTGATGGTCTGAAAGTTAGATTAATCTCTAGGGAAAGCATGTAAGTATTCCGCTTTGTTAATAATCGGAAAAATGGTTTGAGAAAAGGGAACTTCAATTGACTGTCATCGGTTTCATATCTTTTTTGCAAAACATTTAGAGATAAACGCTCTTTCGCGAGATGTTGGGAATGTTATCCTTGTTGATTTTAGGTCGTATACCCTTTTAGTGACATTCCCGGTGCTACAGCCTCAAGGACCTTTACCCATTTAGTATTATTATTGTAGTCACCAACCTTTTCATTTGTACTATTCACAGAAGAAAAGTCAAATGAAAATTTATTTGAATCAACTCCCATAAATGTAGATAGTTTCTGGAGTGTGTCGTGCGGGTCCTTACACAATGTTTCATAGCTTATTTCTAAGAAATTAGCTTCCTTGAGTGTACTGACTCGATGCTTTTCAATTTCTAAGATACATTTATTCCAATATTGTGCGCATTGTAGTTCAAAGTCAGATTGGAGCTTTTTGCAATTCTCTGTTTTCCCTTTTTCCTTTTTTAAGAGTGAATCAACCACTGAAGGGGCAGAGCGATAGAGATGGATGAAGCGTGCATCGGGGAAAATTTCAAGGATTTTGGGAATCATAAATGATGTCATGGCACTTTTAGTAAAGAATAGTTTTGGCCTTCCCTGAGTTTTGATAAAACCCTGAAATGTATATCGGATGGTTTGCTCATGGTTTCGTGGCCACTCTTGAATCGATCGTAATGTAAACTCTTGTGGGTCTTCGAGGATCGAGGGGATCTCCCCATTTCGTCGGGAAATAGGAAAAGAACTTGGATGCCATAACTCATTGGCCTCATTGGGGAAGCCCGCAAGACCCCTATGACTTTTTAAGATATCTACCAATAATGTTGTGCCACATCGCCCCGTCCCAATTATGAAAATTGGGTTGACTAGAGTATTATTTGTTCCAGAAAGTAATCGTCCCAACATTTCAAATATACGATACAGCCACTTAAAAAGTGTGGCTCGAGTCGTGAGTCTAGGCTTGAGGATTGTCATTACTTTTTTCCCTTTTTTAGTTGTATGGGGCCACGATAACGCAAAGTTTTAAGCTTGAGTTATTTAGTATCAGTTTTTGCGAATAAGCTGAATTAGAAGAATTTCTCAATACGAGTTAAAAAGACTTGAGCGTTTTAGTAATCGCCCATATTCTTTATATTTTTCTGTGGGTTGACTTTGCATTATATCTGTCCGACTTGAATGTAGCGTTAGCTTATAGAATGTTGAAATCCGATGTACTTGTCTCAATTGGTGTCCCACCGTAATGTGTCGTTAGTTATTTAATTTGGTGGTACGATATGTAACTCTATTTGAGTATTTTCTTGACGATGGGAAATATTGATGGGCAAGAGATGCTCCTAGGATTCACCGATCTTTATTAGGGGTAGATTCATAGCCATCGATAAACCCAATTGGGAATATAATGTTGTTGTTTGTTGAAAACGATTCCAATCAATCGTCCTCCTCCTTGTATAATGCGATCTTTCGCCTGTTGAATGATTACTGATTTTGTTCGTTCAGCTTCGACTACCAGTACGACTCCATCCATTTGTTTGCAGAGAGAAAGGCCATCTACGGAAGTATTAATCGGAGGAGTGTCGAGTAACACTGTATCAAAGCGACTTCGAAGTTGCTCGAAAACATGTTCTTGTGTTGCAAGTGAACTTACATCAGTTCCACTACTCATGGGGGGATAGAGTGAACTAAGGAATAATTGAGTTGTGCCTATAGGATGCATGGCTTCATTGAGGTCCCAGTCATTTTGAACGCTCTGTTCAAGCGAGGGGAGGGGGTTGATTTTAAAATGGTTTAATTGAGGTTGGGTGCGATAGGCATCAACGATCAGTGCCGAATTATTATTTTTACCTACCCCTATCTTAGCAAATTCCCTGACAATGGTTGATGTGCCTTCACCCCCTTGCAAGCCCAAAAACTGAATGACTGTCCCCTTTGTATTTCTGGTCAAATCTGCAATGCTCTGATTCAGAATAAGCATTTCACGTTCAAGAGGGGAGGAGTCAATTGTCAGGGGCTCATTGGTTGCAATGAACGAGGGTGGTAGGGGGGTGGTCTGTGGTTCGGGGATTTTAGTTTGAAAATTTTCTGCCCGTGCGTGAAGTAATGCTTCGTAGACTTTACTCATTGTTCACCTTTTTCCTCTTATGAGCTTTTGGCGACTTGGTCAAATTTGTTTTGAGAACATCGAAATAGGTTTGTGGCATGGGATTCACTCTCTGCCCTCATTCGGAAATATTATCTGTTGGCCTGGATATAATCGACTGGGGCTTTTGATATGCGGATTATATTTTAAGATCTGTTCCATTCGTTTGGGACTTGATCTTCCATATTGTATGCGAAGAAGGCTGTCAAGCGTGTCCCCATTTTGTACTGTGTAGGCGTGATGTGTAGAGATATTCAATCGTTTCGTATGTGGTGGTATTCCAATCTCGTCATGCCATTGTTCACTTGAGGAATTGGTATGAATAACTGTCTTCAGCTTTGCTTTTTGTTTATGAATTGAAGTGTTGTTCTTATCTTCTCTGAGCGTGGACGCGAGGCCTGTGCGTTGATTCCCCGTCAAGAGCAATGACTCACCAATGATGATTTTCTGGGAAGGTACATTCGATGACTCATTTACATTAAATTCTAGGATTTGAGCCACACCATTTTGTTTTAGATCATTTTCTCTGTCTTGTAGAGTCTCGGTCTTAATGTTGTATTGGGTGGGTCCATTCTTTTTTGTAGGCGTACTCTCCAAGGTCAATGCCTGCGTCTCCACAGTGGGGCCTGATGAATGAAGTGCCGATGGGCTTTGAGTTAATTCTGTTTTATGTGCCAGCTGAGAACTGCGAATGAGGGCTTGGTTTAATGGCTGGGTAATGATTTCATTTTCTTCTCCTGCCTGAGAGATCGAGGCATGACTTTCTTTCGGAGAGTGAGGTGAGGGAAGATCTTGGTTTGTTAGAAACCATGAAACCATGAGAAGGGCGAGTAATGCAGCGATGCTAGCTGGAATCCATTTTCTTAACGTTGCCGTTTGATTTCCATCAATGTCCGCAATGACTTCTTTGACTATCTTAGAGGTAATTGGTTTTTTCCCGTACCCAAAACCTGTTAGAAGTGAATTTCCACAAAGAATATTCAATCGACGCGGAATACCGCCTGAGGCTTTTACGATTAATTTAATGGCCTGGCTTGCAAAGGTCGCCTCAAGTCGTGCTCCAGATTTTGCAAGTCGATGTTGAATGTATGCGACGCTTTCTTGTTTGGTCAGAGGTTTAATGAGGGCCCGGATGGTGATTCGTTGACGTAATTGTCGCAACTCATGTTCGTTTAATAATGTGTCGAGTTCTGGTTGTCCAATAAGTACAATTTGAAGAAGCTTGTCTGTTGTTGTTTCGATGTTCGATAACATTCGAAGATTTTCAAGGGTGGCAATTGGCATGTTTTGGGCTTCATCAATGAGAAGCACAATTGTACCTTTCTTGCGGTACTGTTCGATCAGTATATCTTGCAGCTGTCGAACCATCCCCTCAACTTCCTGAGAAGATGGTTCTTGTCCAAGTTCGTCCAGGATTCGTTGGAGGAGGGCCTTGAAGGTGATATTAGATAAATAAATATAAATTGTTCGATCTTTTTCAGAGTCGATATATTCCAGAAACGTTCGAAGAATGGTCGTTTTTCCGACCCCAACTTCCCCAATGATTGTGGCAAACCCCTGTCGTTGTTCAACGCCATAAATGAGTGCTGCCAATGCCTCTCGATGACTCGGGCTTGTGTATAAAAACCGAGGGTCAGGGGTTGGGTGAAAGGGGGCGGCTGTCAGTCCAAAAAAATGTTGATACATGGCTTTAAGTCAGGCTCTCTTTGTGTGAGATGCTAACGAGGATTGGCATTTCAAGATCTTGGGCTGCTTGTTCTGATCTGGTGTACCCGCCTTGGAAATATTCAAAAACGAAAGCTAAGCTAAAGCCTGCTAAGGCTCCCAGTATAATTCCGATTAGAATATTAAGAGCCTTTTTGGGCTTCACGGGTTTCACAGGAATTGCTGCGAGCTGGATGATGCTGATATTGGCCATCTTGAGTTGATCCATCTCTTGAGAGACTCTGGCTTCCTCCACTTTTGCGAGATAGATCGAATAATTGTTTTGGTCGGAATCTACCGCTCTTTGAAGAGTTTCATGCTCTTTCTTTAGGGAATCCAATTCCACCAACGTTGCATCTAATTGGTCTATCTGGCGTTTGATTTCTTTTGCCTGCGTTTCTAGGGACCGATATTCCGATTTAGATTTGTGAATCTCAACTTCCAATTCTTGATACACGGGGTTTTTGCCTTTCGTGACTTTATCCGAGAGTTGAGATTCCTGCTCTTGAATGAAGTGCTGTGTCATGGAAATTTCATTCAATATGTTGGTTACACGACGGCTTGTTTTTTTATAGCGAGTGGACAGTTCTTGTTCTTGAAGCCGAAGTTTCAGTAAATTACTTTTGGCTTCGTCAAGGACTTTTTGACGCTCCGAAACACTGGTGAGAGAAATAAGTTTGGGTACATTGGGAATTTGACTTATGAGAGAGGTCAGTTTGCTTTTTAATCCTTCTCGAGCATTTTGTACAGTTTTTAGTGAGGTATCCAAATCTCGACGTTGTTCAAGTAAAAGCCGAGATTCTTCGTGAAGGGAGGATAATCCATGACGCTGCTTGAACTCTTGAAGGTTCGCACTGGAATGATCAAGCCTTGTTTGACGGGTTGCAACTTGTTTTTCAAGGAAGTCGGCTCTAGGGGTACTGAAAATTTGGAGATGACGTTCAAGTAAGAAGTCAACGAGGAGGTTTACCGCCTTGGCAGCGATTTCAGGCGTTTGATGTTGCAAGGCAATTCTTATCACATTGGAATTATTGACGTTTGTAATAGAAAGAGATTCTTTCATTCGCATAATACTTGCCTCTAGAACGGAAAGGTCCTTTGGGGCATTGTCAGAATCGGGATACATAGTGCTTACCCCTATGGTCTCAATGACTCGCTTGACAAGATCCCGACTTGTCAAAATTTGAATTTCTGATTCGATGATTCTTGCTTGATCGAAAGCCACAGCTGGTTTTGTTGAGCCAACTTCAGACTGATAGACATGCTCGCGTCCCATTTTGAGCATAACCGTAGAATCAGCCTCATATGTCGGAGCCATCAAAATGGTCCCTACCGTTACGAGGGTGGTAATACTCCAAAAAACTCCTAGAATTATCCATTTTCTCTTAAAGAGAATGGTCATGACATCTCTGAGAGTGACTTCCAGTGGCTTCTGCGGTTCAGTTGTCATAATGGCAATGCCTAGACTCCCATGTCTTTTGTTATTGAATAGTCCAATTATGTGGTGTGTTTGAGTTCTTCATAACAAGAAGAGTCTGTTGTGTTGGGTAAGATATGGCAGAATAAGTTTGAATTACCTTTTGAGATTCTTCTTACAGTCCAATTGAGTCAACTATGGTCTTATAAGTAAACTTGGATTGAGTGGAATATTGGCACGTATGTACTGGTGGACCCATAGATTTATATTTGCGATTGGTGATCGTGGAACATATACAATATCGAACGGTACGAGTCCTATATCTTGAGTGAAGTCAGAACCTGAAAGAACGGCATCAATGTCTACGGGGATAACGAGTGGTTCTTTTCCTTGTATTCGTCGAATAACCAGTGCTTCCTTCCATGCTTTATCCGTTGCACCTTCAGCACGTGAAATAGCCTGCATAACGGTAAGCGGCCCATTGAGTTCTAGCTCACCAGGTTTCCCTACTTCTCCGTCAACATAGACTCTTGCTCCGAAGGAACGAACAATCACTGTAATGTCTGGCTGTTTGAGCTCTTTATCATATTCGTGCGTCAGAAGTGCGGTGAGGGCACGTGGTGTCCTAGCAGCTGCCATGACTTCTCCAACTAATTGGAGTGAGATGCGACCGTCAGGTCGAACCGTGATGGATTCATTTAAGTCAGGGTTGTAAAAAAACTTCACATCCAACTCATCGCCAGGTTGAATGAGATATTCTTTCATCAGCGTTGGCCCTACTTCACCAACTTCTGTCCCCGGTGCGCCCACTGAGGTTGGGCTCTTAACAACGACACTTGGCGAACAGGCGCTCAATGACATAATCATAAAAATAATGAGGCCAGCGATCATTCGTGAGGAGTCCTTTCCTTTGAGCCGATCAATGCTTTTGATGAAAAAGGTACATGCTAGAGATTTAGTCAAAACGGTGCGATTTGAAAAAACGCGAATGAATCTAAATAACGACAACTAGTGTGCTTTGCGGTCTATCTTTTCTTCTAACTGTCGGTAATAAGGCTTCCCCATGAAACTGCCTTGACCAAGTGATGCGAATGATTGACGCACATTGTGAGTAGCATGGAGTTTTTCTGAGGGATTATCTCTAAAGTGCGAACTATGGATTCAGAGGGGTTTTAAAAAGATCATTATCATATCTTACTGATTTACTACTTTCTGCAATGTGTATACCTTAAGTGAAGAACATCTTATTACTAGTGAAAAACAGAAGAAATTATAATGAAAACAGTTATTTATTGCTACTATTTTCCTCGGGAAGATAGTAGGGAGTAGCGTTCAGGTTTAATACGTATGGATCTGGGTAAATTCTCTAAATGAACACAGGCTGATTTCTCTGAACGATACATAATAGTATTCACGCCAGTGTTTTTTAGAAGGAGCCAGAGGTTCGGAGTTTAGCCCCAACAGTTTTGATTCGTGATGGAATAATGAGGTTAGCAGAGGGGTGAGATGAATCTGAGGGTTTTTGAATAACAGGCTTCATGATAAGGTTCTACTGGATTAGGATGTAGTCCCTAGTCTTTCATGCAGTCGGTAATGGTGGGTACAGGGTAAAGACACTGTGAGATTGCTGGGAGTTTCAGTTGAAAACTCTCAAGTCCTTGTATGCCAATGCAAAGTGTATGGATCGTGCCTATTGAGTAAGTAGTCCGGATCTTGGAATGACAAACTTTCCTGAGAAACGTCTTTATTTGATCGATAGAGACGGTGCTTACGAACTCTTCTGGACGAGTGACGTACTATCTCGCCTTGCCACGTCGATAGGCTTTATCTTTTTTGCGGAAGTCTTTAAATTCTCTTGAAGTTGAGTTACGAGCACATCTTCTGAAATATACCCCTGTAACTTGAGGTATTCCAGGACTGTGTGGATACTTTCCTCTGCGGTTTCTTCATGGGTATGAAGCCGAACTTCTGGGTTTGAGGGGGGTTCGTATGGGTCAGATATTCCAGTAAAATTTAAGATCTCTCCTTTTTGAGCTTTTGCGTAATGTCCCTTCACATCTCGTGCAATGCACACGTCCAACGGACAGTTAACATAAACTTCAATAAAGTTGATGATTTCATTCCTGGCTTCGACTCGTAATTTTTCATAGGGTGAGATCGCTGCGGTAATGGCCACTCCTCCAACACGCGTGACTAATTTTGCTACATAAGAAATACGTCGAATATTTTCGTCACGATCTTCTTTTGAAAATGTAAGGCCTTTGGTGAGGCGTTTCCGCACCTCGTCTCCATCAAGAATTTCAGCGGCATAGTTGAGTGTGTTTAGATGCATATGGAGTAGTTTTGCCAAAGTACTTTTGCCCGAACACGGCAGCCCAGTAAACCATACGGTAAATCCTCTTCTGTTCATAGTTTTTTCCTGTCAATTGGTAGGGTTGAAATCATAGGGAGATGGTTATGGATAAGTATGGGTGGCCCAACTTCCAAATGTGTTTTCGACTGATTATGGGGTGCGTGGTGGTTGTCAATTGTGACGAATGAGCAATTGAAATGGTAAATGATGGCTGTATATGTGCGTATATTCTAAAGCTGACCTTCTCTCAAGGTCATTACCAGTGAACGTTTCTTGGTGATGATCAAGGGGAATTTGGTGGTGAAGTCCATCCTAACAGATCTTTTTCCAAGGTCAAGACAACCAGTTAGATGTAGCTCAGAGAGTGAAATCATTGCATTGTGTGGATAGGAACTTGCCGATTTTATGAAATTTCTTGAACGATCAGGTCGGTCTTGGGCTTTGTTTGAAGATAGATATCTTGACCCATTTATGTCTGACCTACTAGACTGGGATTATCATCGTCACGCTTGATTTTCCTTTAGGTTGAGTGGAGAAAAACTATGCTGTGTAAGACAACGTTGCAGACCATACTTGTACTCACTTCGTTTTTTGCGATTCCTTATGGAGTTGTCAGTGCAGGAGTTGAAGGAACTGGGAGCGTATTTCTTGTACAGGCATATGAGCCTCCTCCTAAACCTGAATTTCCTTCGATACCAAAAGCGACCCCCGCCCCAGAAGTCTTGTCTTCAGAGGACCGGGATCGTCTGACTGCACTGGTTCCTTTGCTGGAAGGTAGGCAAGAGCTTTGGGCCATGGGCGAATTTGTTCATTATGGAAAACATTCGGTGCCTTTTATCATTAAGGCATTATCGATGCCTGGTCCGCGAATTCGGTATAATGCGATTGAAACTCTCTCCATGATCAAAGACCCGTCTCCAGTATCGGAATTATTAGATGTGGCCATGAATGAAAAGGAAATTTCTCGAGTTCGAACGCATGCCCTTCGTGTGGCTACTCGTTTGGATTGGGAGAAGGTACTTCCGGGCATAAAGGAAATGGTCAAAGACGAGAATTCAACGATTCGTCGGACAGCAGTCTTTGAAGCCAGACGTGTGAGGCAAAAAGAGGTTTTGCCATTACTCATTGAAACTATTGGCGATCCTGAAAAGTTTGTTGCGCTTGCGGCTCTCGAGTCTTTTCGGCGGCTCACAGGTTTCTCTGGGGTACAGGCACATAACTGGGAAATTTCTACCCAAGAAAATCGAAAAGAATGGAGTCAAGAATGGTGGACGTGGTTTAAAGAGAATGAAAGCCGATTTGGCCCAACCCCAAGTACTCAGCAACCGGTCCCTCCTGCGCCTACCAGTTGAGATACTGAGCTCGAGCACATGGTAATCCCTCTGGAAATCAGAGTTGATGGCGTACAGTCGATTGCGGTCTTGTCATAATGAGGAGAAGAATATGGCAGTCTTGCCTATTGCAAAAGTTGGAAATCCAATATTACGGAACATATCGACCCCTGTTGATGTTGAAACAATAGGCAGTCGAACGTTTCAAACTTTTCTGGATGATATGTTTGAAACGATGGTGGAGAACGATGGTATTGGCCTTGCTGCGCCTCAAGTCGCACGATCTACGCAAGTTGTGGTGATGGATTGTAGTGGGGATAACGGTTTTCCAAAAACCATACTGATTAACCCCAAAATTCTGTTTTACGGTCCTCAACAAACAGAAATGTGGGAAGGGTGTCTCAGCATAGATAATCTTCGCGGACAAGTGACCCGTCCATCCATGATCCGTGTGCAGGCCCTGGATCAACATGGAGTCTTACAAGAATGGGACGCCAGTGGTCTCTATGCTGTGTGTATCCAACATGAGATGGATCACTTGCTTGGCAAGCTCTTTATCGATCGTATGACGGATATGTCCACACTGACGCAACTTCAAGAATTTGATACCTATTGGAAAGACGAGTCGACACAAGAAGTCTAAATTTCTCGTACCCTCGATACCACGTATTTCCCTTTATCTCTCGAAACAAGGTTCTACCTGTTCAGTTGCTGATAGGAAGACTGTTAATCATTCGTGAAATCTTTAGTTCGTATTTTTTCCTATCTTGCTCCCCACCGTTCACTGGTCATCCTCACTTTTTTATGTGCGGCTCTTGCGACGGCGCTAGACCTTCTTCCTCCTTGGCTCATCAAGATTGTCATCGATGAAGTCATTCCTAATCATGATATGGCCTTACTCCCTCAAATCTTGTTGGGTTTATTTTTGGCGTATGCATTCAAGAATCTCTTAAATTCATTGCGTATTCGATTTAACAATACCTTAGAACAACATGTTGTGTTTGATCTGAGAGGTGAGGTGTTTTCAGCCTTACAACGTCTCTCATTAAATTACTTTGAAAATCGATCAACCGGCGAAATTATGTCGAGAGTGACCAATGACACGGAACATGTTGAACGTATTTTCATTGATGGACTTGAGGGCATGTTAACGGCTTCGCTTACCTTGATAGGCATTACGGTCATTTTGTTTACCTTGAACTGGCAAATGGCATTATTAGTCCTTCTGCCAGTGCCCATCTTGGTGTTTTCAGGGATAGGATTTACGCGGCGAGTGCATGGCTACTATCAAGAAATTCGTCGAGAAGCGGCAGATCTCAATGCCTATTTGCAGGATGCCTTATCAGGCATTCGTGAAACGATGGGATTTAATCGTCATCAGTATGAAAATGATCGATTTACAACGCGTAGCTATAACTACAGCCAATCGAATTTAAAAGCCATGAAGCTGTGGTCGGTCTATTCTCCAAGTATGATTTTCGTGGGAAGTCTTGGGACTGTCTTGACACTCTGGTATGGTTCGATCCAGGTGATGGAAGGGCATTTGACGCTCGGTGAATTGGTCATGTTTTTGTCCTACCTTGTTTTATTCTATACACCGGTCAATCAGATTCATTCCGTCAACCATCTCTTACAACATGCCTTGGCTGCGAGTGAGCGAGTATTCGAGGTGTTAGATTTTAAGCCAGATGTGATAGACCAACCGCGTGTGAGCCCGACGGTCAATCGATTGCCGGGAAGAGTTCAAATGCAGCAGGTGGCCTTTTCCTATCGTGATGATGTGCCAGTCTTGAATCGTATTTCTTTAGATGTTGGAGCAGGAGAGCAAGTGGCGCTTGTCGGGCATAGTGGTGCAGGTAAGAGTACGATTATTAAGTTACTGATGCGTTTTTACGATGTGAAGTCTGGTGCAATTCTGATTGATGGGTATGATATTCGTGATCTTCCCTTATCCTATCTGCGCGATCAAATAGGGCTGGTTCAACAAGAGCCATTCTTGTTTAATGGCACGGTTCGAGAAAATATTAGCTATGGGTCGTTAGAGGCGACTCAAGAGGAAATAGAAAACGTGGCGACAGCGGCCCGTGCGCAGGCATTTATCCAGAATCTTCCCGAAGGGTATGAAACATGGATAGGCGAGCGTGGGGTCAAGTTGTCCGTAGGGCAAAAGCAACGAATCTCTATTGCTCGCGTGTTATTGAAAAATCCGCCTCTCGTGATTTTTGATGAAGCAACGTCGAACGTGGATACGGAAACGGAGGTTGAAATTCGCGAGGCCATTGGGCAGCTCATTCAAGGGAGAACAACCTTTATTATTGCGCATCGTTTATCCACTTTACATGAGGTTGACCGTATTGTCGTTCTGCAACATGGTGAGATTGTTGAGCAAGGGAATCATGTTCAACTTCTAAAGCATGGTGGGATCTATACGGATTTGTATGAGGCGCAGTTTCATGTGTAAGGCGTCGGTGTGGTGTTCAGGCAGAGCCTAGAGATGCGTTGTTCGTGAGTAACTGTAGGTTTATTAAGCTATGGCGAGACATGAGCGATGAAATGTCCGATATGTAAAGAATCGGTGATTTGGGAAAATAATCCTGCACGTCCATTTTGTTCCACGCGTTGTCGATTGCTTGATCTCGATGGGTGGTTACAGGAGCGATATGGGGTTCCTCTCGATGAAGGCAATTTTGAGTATGATGAGTCGTTAGAAATACCTGATAATCAGTAAGGGAAAATAAAAATGGCGAAAGTGATTACTACGAACAAAGTTCAGAACGAAGTCGAGAAAGCTCATGATTATGTGCGGACCCATATCTTGTTCCCGGCTGGAATGACAGGTCTTATCGCCATGGTTGTGGGAGTCGTCGGGCTCTTGATTCAACTCTGGAATGGAACATATTCCTGGGAGACCTTTACTGCAAGTTCCGCGTTGTTAGTCATTGGCGTGCTCGTGGGGCTCGGTCAGACAAAGTATCATCAGTTTTTGTTGCGGGAGTTTCCAGCTTTTTTTGCCAGTCGAATGAAAACGGCGTCTCAACGATCTGTTCAAAAGGCAAGGAAGGCAACCGCTGAATCCCCTGTCGAACATCGAGGCCGTGGGCTCGTGCCATTTTGTTATTTCGCAGGAATCCTCCTCTTTATTGGTTTATCGATTGTGACCGTATTCGTCGGATATCTCGATCCTGTTCCAGCATTTTCCTTGCCATGGGCAGGGTATTTTTGGGCGAAAATGTTTTTTTGGAAAGGCATTATTTTGCCTCCAGGAAAAAAGGGAAAAAAGAGTAAGTGAGAAGTTCCGGTTGAACAGTATGTTGGGAGGTCGAAGGTGTCGTCTCAAAGGCCAGATGTTGTCTTATTTGGTCAGTTTTTCAAGAGCGGCAAGTCGAGTTTTCAATTCTTGAATTTCTTTTCGTAGGTCGGGTAATCGCTGATACATCGCCTGAGACTTTAACCAGGTTTGGTAGTTAAATGCCATGTGACCGCCTACTGCCTGTCCTGATGGAATGCTCTTGGTCACACCGGACCCAGCGGCAATTTTAACCTGAGAGCCAATCGTGAGATGGTCCACAATGCCTGCCTGCCCACCAACCATCACATGGTCTTGTAATGTGGAACTGCCGGCAATGCCGGCTTGTGCGACAATAATACAATGTTCACCAATATGAACATTATGTGCAATCTGGACCTGATTGTCGATTTTGGTTCCGCGTTGAATAACCGTCATGCCAAATGTCGCACGATCAACCGTGACATTTGCGCCGAGTTCGACATCATCTTCAATCCTTACGGTACCTAGTTGCGGAATTTTTTGATGGTGTCCGTTATGTTGAACATACCCAAATCCATCACTGCCAATGACTGTGCCGCTGTGAATCGTAACGCGTGAGCCAATGTGACAACCATCAAGTACCGTGACATGAGGGTATAACGTCGAGTCGTCACCGATCACGGCGTCATTTCCGATGACCACGCCAGGATATAAGGTCACTCGCGCACCTAACTGGACTCGATCCCCAAGAGTGACAAACGTACTAATAGCGGTTTCTGGTCCAATACGAACATCGATGCCTTTGATGATATTTTTTGCAATCCCGGTGATGGGGGAGGGGGGCACAAAAAATCGATGGGTCAGACAAGAAAATGCATAGAGAGGATTCGGGGTGAGAAGTTGAGGGCGAGGTTCTTGATCCAAAGGACGAGACGTTACGAATGCTGAGGCGCGTGATTCTCGTGCCTTGTCTTCTAATTTCGTATCTGTAATAAACGCCAGGTCACCTGGTGCTGCCTGGTCAAGACTGGCAACGCCAGTGATTTCCAGGTCTCCAGCACCATGGATTTCTCCTTGGATAAACTGGGCAAGCTCTTCTAATCGAACCCGATTGTTGAATTTTGGTAGCATCTCAGGATTTTTTATATTTAAGGTGAAGTTCTTCGTTACTCCTATTCAGAGGTTTGTCCTCTGAGAGGTTGAAGCACAGGTGAAGTCACTGACCTGAGAGAAGTCAACGATATGAATAAACCCTAGAATCATGTTGGTGTATGTTTTTATTTTTAACTGACACTGATTGGTCAGTCAAGCGCAACCTGATGGAAGAAGATATGCCTGGGTCTGTGGTAAGCTTTTGACATTCTTGATCAAGAATGAAAGGAATATTTTCCATTACAACTATTTTTAAATTATGATCGATGCTGATCGTATGGTAAATCTTCGCTATTGGCTCCCTGTCGTTCTGTATGCTGGCCTCATTACGTTTATGTCGTCGTTATCGTCGACTGGGGTGGAAGTTCCATCCTTCTTCTTTGGACTCGAGGATAAGGTGATCCATGCGATTGAATATGGCATTTTTGGTATATTGTGGTATCGTGCGTATGTCTATGCTGCCGGGAGAACCATGGCATCCTACGCGACAATCCTTGCCATTATTTCTTCTGCGTTATTCGGGATGACTGATGAAGTTCATCAATATTTTGTCCCGCTTCGGCATGCAGATGTGTGGGACCTGGTGGCCGATACGATAGGTGCTACCATTGGTGTACGACTATGGCAATCCTACGCAATGTGTCATCGTTCAATCCGTGCGTGATATACCCCTCCTCATCTCTTCGGGAGTCTCACCACCTCATAGCTTTGTGCCGTGTTTTCGCTCCCAGTCCATTTTTTGTGCAACGTCAGCATGGTGTCTGCTCTAGAGGATTCGTTCGCAACAGAATGTTCCATTGGGTAGTCTTTGTAGTTCTGAGCCTGGTTGCGTTATCTATCTGCGGGCTTGGGAGTCCGGCGATGGCTTTCGATGAAGTTACCTGGGAAGAGTCTAATGCCAGGGGCATGCAGGCCTATCGAAAGCGAAATTTTATGAAAGCCAAAGAATGGTTCTCTCAAGCATTGTTACAGAGTGATTCTAGCGGAGTGACTGACCCTCAGCATGCGATGACCTTGAATAACCTCGCGGCTATTCATGAGAAGTTAGGAGAATATGAAGAAGCAGATTTACGGTATCGTCAATCTTTAGCCATCATAGAATCCATACAGGGTCCTCAACACCCTGATTTACTCCCAGGTCTAAAAAATCTATCCCTCCTGTATCGAAGGCAACAAGACTTTGCACAAGCCGAACGCTTGTACCAGCGAAGTTTTCTTATTGTGAAACGACTGTTGGGAGAAGACCACCCTCATCTGATTCCAAGTCTATTAGATCTTGCTCAAACGAGTCAGGCACAACAAGAGTATGGACGCGCTGAAGGCTATTACCGTGAGGCTCTCAACATTGCTGAGACGAAACTAGAGCTAGCTCATCACCAAACGCAATCTATTCGCATGCAATATGCCGCACTTCTCAAGCACCTGAATCGACTTGATGAGGCCAATGTGCTCGAAGGACAAGCTACTCGTGAACTCAGTGCTCCTTAGAGTTTTCTAATAAGGGATAAGGTTAGGTCAGAAGGACTGAGCATGGATTGATGAGTGAATCTTGACTTCAATCGATGAGCTGAAACTGTCTAGTGAGTGATTTGAGGAGAGGGGGCTATACGTTAAATTTAAAATGACAGACATCACCGTCTTTCAACACATATTCTTTACCTTCTGAGCGAATCAACCCTTTCTCACGAAGGGCGGGTTCTGAGCCATATTGGTCAATATCCGAATAGCCGTATATGTCAGCTTTAATGAAACCTTTTTCAAAGTCGGTATGGATGACACCCGCTGCTTGTGGGGCTTTCGTGTCAACTGGAATAGTCCATGCACGAACTTCCTGAGGGCCACAGGTAAAGTAGGAGCACAATCCAAGGGTGGCGTAGGCGCCAATGATCACTTTTTCAAGACCGCTTTGTTCCATGCCCAAATCTGTCATGAACATGTCACGATCTTCTCCTGATAGTTCAGCGATTTCGCTTTCTAACTTTCCACAGAGCACCACTGATTCCGATCCACGTGTTTTCGCAATAGCTTGAAAGTTGGCAATGACTCCTGCGTTTGGGGATTCATCAGTATTGCCCACGTAAAAGACAGGTTGTGCGGTGAGCAGAAAGTAGGGTTTGAGTACCTCTGGGTCAAGGCCAAGTGCACGTGCGGGTTTTCCGGCTTCCAGTCCGTTCTTCAACACGTCGAGAATTTCAAGCGTCTCCTTTGAGGTTTTATCACCTGATCTGGCTTTTCCGGAGATTTTGTCGTATTGCCGAGTGAGGCTGTCTAGATCAGCTAGCATTAACTCTGTTTCAATGACTTCGATGTCTCGCTGTGGATCTACGTTCCCCATCGTATGTACGACTTCAGTATCTTCAAAGAGTCGAACCATATGAAGTATGGCATCAACTTCTCGAATATTCGCTAAAAATTTGTTGCCGAGGCCCTCACCCTGTGCCGCACCTTTGACAAGGCCTGCAATGTCGACAAATCGACAAGACGCAGGAATCGTCTTCTTGGGTTTGAAGAGATTGGTCAAGCGTGTGAGGCGAGAGTCCGGTACGCCAACGACCCCAACATTTGGTTCGATGGTGGTGAACGGATAGTTTGATGCTGCTGCCGTGCCTGAGGTCAGCGCATTAAAAATCGTTGATTTGCCGACATTGGGAAGACCGACGATGCCAATTTCCATAGGTTGACGACTCTATCAGAAACGTACACCACTGGTCCCTAAGCCAAAAGCCCTATTGAAAGAGATTCAGGCGAATTGATCATTGTAAGGGTTTTTCAAGAAAAGAGAGGATATCTTCTTGGATGTCAGGATCTGTGACTAGCTCCGTATGTCCTACCATATAGGTACGTATCGTCGTTGGAAGTATGTGGTAGGCCGGGGGCAAAAGCGCGGAACGAACTGAGACCGTTTCATCGCCATCCTCATACAGTATCCTTGGATTAATGGAATGAATGGGTGAGACGGGTTTTCGATTATCAAAGAAGAGAGAGTCTGATCCTTGGATTTTCTGTTGTAGCCAGATGCCATTGGCCAATGTTGGAGAGCCTTTGGCGTACAGATACATGAGCGGGGGGAGTATGTGATCGTGGGAGGTTGCCGGAGTGTGAAGGAGTGTAAGAAATTTCTCAGAGCGCTCAAGCCAGTAAGACATGTATTCAGCCCGTTTCATCATAACGTCTTCAGAAAGAGAGCTTTTATTTTGGAGTAATCCCCATCCGGACTGTTTCCAGTTTTGAGGATTTCGAATCATGCCATATAGCGGGGTCAGGTTTGTCGAGAGTAATTGGTCAAGTTTCAGCGCTGGCAAGGTGTAATAACTTGAGGGAAATGATGAGTACGCCTCGGAGGTGAGCATAGACGTATTCCATTTAACGGTTATGCCAAAATTCATATTGCGAAACGAATTCATGACCCCGAGAAAGGGGACACCTGCCATGACCACGGAGGAGACGGATTCAGCGCCTTCCCATGTTTCCTGTGCTGATTCAATTTCTTGAGTGCCATATCGCAGGTAGTAACTGACGAGAAGGCCTCCAAGGCTATGAGCCACGAGAGTGATGTTCTGAGTTCCTTCTTGTCGGAGTTGTTTGATGAGTAGGTCAAGGCTTCGAATCGCTTTCAGCAAATCCATGCGCCAATCATAGGTAAATGGAATGACTCGAGCTTTATCGGCATACGTGGAGCGCAAGGTGTCTAATAAGGATCCATAGACATCAACGGAATAGAGAAGCGGAATGACGTCAATGGTATCGAGTATGGTGTCAGGACGCAGCGTGATGGCATTGGTCAAATTCAGGCTAGGAATGGGGAGCGTTAGTGGTTGATTTCCAAAAAGCGCTTCGGAGGGTGATATCCAAAGTAATTTACGATCGGATTCCCGAACCAACCGTGTGCCGTAATAGCCGGGAACCACAATGATTGCGGATTTAGGTTTGACTTCAATAGAGGAACGTGTCGCATTATTTGAGTAGCAGCCTGACAATGAACAGATGAATGTCAATATTATGACCAGAGTGCTCAGCTTGCGACTTATCGTAGGGTATCTCAAGGCTGGCATTAGTATGATGGTGGTGAAATTGTTTCTGCGACCTCCAGAAAGGTCTTGAGGTTGCCGGGGCTGCTAAATCGATGGTCTCCAGTTTTCAGGAGAAGTTCAATGGGGTACTGAGGGTTTTGGGAAAGCAGCTGTTCAGTCATGTGCCAGCTACCCAATGGAGTAATGACATCGTCTTGCAGTCCATGCAGAATCGTTGTTGGCACTGGCCGAAGGTTTTCGAATCGTTGGGCCCACAAGATTTCACTTTCTTCAACCCATTTCCAAGACAGTGGATAGTCGCGGTGTAGAACATCATCCTCCCAAGGCATCCAGCCGGTTTGTCGCCATTCTTCCCGTCGTGATTCGGGGATATCCTGAGCTCGTTTTTCCATCATGTTAAAAGCTGGAGCCAGGAGCAGTAGCTGTTGGACCTGCCGGTTTTCTTGCCCCAGAATCCAGGCCAACCATCCACCTAACGATGAGCCGACAATGGTGAGTGGTGCGTCATCAGTGAGCATTTTGGTGACTCGCCGAGCGTCATCGAGCCAGTCACTCAAGGTATAGTCTTGAAATGTACCTTCCGAGTCCCCATTTCCGCGAAAGTCAAAACAGCAGAACCCCCAATTCTGTTTTTGACACATTTCCGCCAATGCCTTGCTTTTACTTCCCCATCGTTTAGAAAGAAAACCGGTAATAAATAATATTTGATGTCTCTCCCCAGGGATATGATCACCAATGATGAGTTTGGAGTCTCTTCCTTGTAACTCAAAGTGCATAGCTGTCTTCCTTTTGCTGTTTAAATTGCGTGCAGGAATATGTCTCTAGATAAAGTCTATGTTGACGCTGGATTGCTGGCCTGCCTGGTCTATTGGCGGGTAGAGAGTAAATGAAGGCCATAACATGAAAAAGATGGAATTCATTAAAGAATTAATTTTGAAATTGATGCGATGTGAAAGTCTGAGTCATGTTTGTATGTGGTGAGCTTAGGGAGTCTAGGTCATCATGTTTTGGAAATAATTAACTGCCTGAGTTGTGTTCTGCAATTAAGTTAATGCAAGGCTTGAATTATTGGAGCGTCGGAATTTCTTAGGTGATACTAGCAGTATTTCCTAAGCAGCCTTTCCAGCAAGGTTCATGTATCGAGTCCCTTATGATGAAATTATAAAGTATTCATATGCATATTATAAATACATTCATTGGTAATTTTTGTTTGTTTGTTTTTGGCTGATCGATCTGTTGATTGCATTCTGATTTCTGGGCTAATCATACCAATGGCCGAAATTCCATTGACTCTTAACCAGAATTTTATCAATAGAATTGCATTGGTAAACGTAATAGTAAATTGACATATAGTAAATGATAAACTACTATTTAGGTCATTGAAAGATTTGATGAATTATGTCAAGGGATGTGTGGATAGAAAACATGCCATGTACAGGCGGAAAGCGTCCTTGGATTTTCTATTTTCTGAGCATGGTCGTGCTTGTATGGGGAAACATGGGGAAAGCCCAATCCGCCACATATTTTCCCAATCATTCTATGCTGGAAAGAGCACGCAGCCCTTCTACCTTGCAAGAAGTGAAGACCTACGACCTGTCGATATCCCCATTGTCCCTCTCGGAGTCTGCCGATGCCGTATTAATTCGAACGAAGGAATGGAAGTGGGAGCGGTATTTACAGCAGACTTTGAATCTGCCTGATTGGGTTGATCTGGGAATTGAACATCGGACTCGTTTTGAAGTGTATGACCATCCCTGGCGATCAAGTCAACGGTTAGGGAGAACCGATCCACAGATTCAGCAACGATCGCGGATACGATTTGGCTTGAATCGGGCTGTGGTGAAATTTCTCTTTGAGGGACAAGACTCCAGAGTCCATCTCGATGATTCTGGTGATTTTGTCACGACGGGTACGAGAAATGAGTGGGACATTCTCCAAGTCTTCGTTTCCTTGACAGGAACGAATATTTTTGGTGCAGGCTTACGAACTGATCTTCACCTGGGGCGACTTACGATGGATTTCGGTCGCCGTCGCCTTGTGGCGAGAAATAATTTTCGTAATACGACTAACGCATTTAACGGGCTGCATTGGCAAGTGGCCAAAGAACAAGATTGGCGTATTCGTGCATTTCTTGTGGAACCTGTTTTTCGAGATCAGGTTCAACTTGATGAACAATCGAAGCGAAGTATCTTCTGGGGGATCTATGGCGAATCACATTATGTTCCATGGTTCCGCATGAATGCCTATTACTTTGGGCTGAATGATCAACGAAATTCTTCGGTTCGTTCTCAACGTACCTTCTCTACGTTCGGACTTCGGTTTTTTAAAGATCCCCAACATAGCCAGTTTGATTATGAAATTGAAAGTATGTGGCAGATTGGCAAACGAGGCAATGTCGATCACTTCGCACATTTTCAACATATTGACCTCGGCTATACATTTGATGTTTCCTGGTCACCGCGATTTGTCATTGTTTATGACTATGCCAGTGGAGATCGAAATCCGAATGATAACTATGATTCAGCTTTTGATACCTTATTCGGTGCTCGTCGGTTTGAGTATGCCCCTACTGGGAATTATGGACCGTTTTTTCGAACAAACCTCAGTTCCCCAGGATGGCGACTGATTGTGACTCCGGGTAAAGAATGGAAATTGCATCTCAAGCACCGTGTGTGGTATCTCGCGAATTCACGAGGTGCATTCGCCAGTAACGGACTTCGTGATGGTAGTGAGGGTTCTGGGAATTTTCTCGGACATGATGTGGAAGTACGGGCACAGTGGAAACTGAATGACAATTTGGAATGTGATGCTGGGTATGTCCATTGGTTTAAAGGCAGTTATTTTGATCGATTACCCAGGACGGCTGGGCTACCATCTGGTGGTCACAAGGATACTGATTATGTATATATCTTGACAACATTCAGACTGTAATCACCGAAACATGAGAGATGAGTCGAAATAAGGAATCGTTTATGAGGTCGAGAATTAGTTGCTGTCTGTTCTTTCTTATTGTCACGTTACATGTGAACGTAGTCATTGCTGGAGAGGTTCGCGTTGCGGTCGCATCAAATTTTCTTGCGACCCTCAATGAAATTGCCAAGACCTTTGAACATGATACAGGTCATGATGTCTCGATTAGCTCTGGGTCAACCGGAAAGCTGTATGCGCAGATCACAAACGGTGCCCCATTTGATGTGTTTTTTTCCGCTGATGAATATCGTCCAACCCTGATGGAAGAAGAGGGGCTCGCCGTCAAAGGAAGTCGTTTTACGTATGCGATAGGAAGACTGACATTGTGGAGCGCTGATCCAACGTTTATTAAGAGTGACGGGAAATTGTTATTGTCGAAGGGGCGTTTCTCATATCTCGCTATTGCCAACCCGAAAACAGCCCCCTATGGAAGCGCGGCAGAGCAAGTCCTCAAAGGGTTAGGGGTGTTGAGACAGGTTAAAGGTCGAATTGTACAAGGGGAAAATATTGGACAAACATTTCAATTTGTCTTTTCAGGCAACGCTGAGATTGGATTAGTCGCTCTGTCTCAGGTCTTAGATCCTAAAAGACAGGGGGCGGGCAGCCGATGGAATGTTCCGATACATTTGTATAACCCGCTACACCAACAAGCTGCGCTTTTGGTCAATGGGAAAGATAATGAAGTTGCAAAAGGATTTCTCGAATATGTGACGTCACCCAAGGTGCGGAGTATCATTGAGCGATTTGGTTATGGTTTTAACTGAGCGAACGTGGTGAAGGGAAGTTATCATGCCTGACATGGATTGGGGCCCGCTATGGTTAACGATGCAGCTCGCGGGAGTGACTGTCATCGTCTTGCTTATTGTTGGCACGCCGTTGGCTTGGTGGCTTGCGTTTACGAAATCGTCATGGCGAACACCCATTGAGGCGATTGTAGCGCTGCCGATTGTGTTGCCGCCGACTGTCCTCGGGTTTTATTTGTTGGTGGCGCTTGGGCCGCATGGTCCAATTGGTGGGCCATGGAAAGAACTAACCGGTTCAGCACTTTCCTTTACGTTTACCGGCCTAGTCATTGCTTCGGCCTTCTATTCATTGCCGTTTGTCGTCCAACCGTTACATGGGGCTTTTGAATCAGTTGGAAAAAAACCGTTAGAAGCTGCATGGGCATTGGGAGCCAGCAAACTCGATGCCTTTTTTACGGTCGCTTCCCCAATGGCTGTCCGAGGGTTTTTGAGTGCCATTGTTTTAGGGTTTGCACATACGCTTGGTGAGTTTGGTGTGGTGCTCATGGTTGGCGGAAATATTCCGGGGGTCACTAAAGTTCTGTCCATTGCGATTTATGATCATGTGGAAGTGCTGGAATATACCCAAGCACATTTTCTCTCAGCTTTTCTTCTGATCTTTAGTTTTCTGATTCTTACGGTTGTGTATACCGTGAATCGTCGTCTCCCGATTCATATCTCATGAGTATGCTATCTTTTCAATTCGACGTGCAGTATTCGACCTTCCATCTTCAGGTAGCCCTGGAAATTCCCTTGCGAGGGGTGACGGCCATTTTCGGTCCATCAGGATGTGGGAAAACAACATTGCTACGGTGCCTTGCAGGGCTTGAGCGATCACCGAGCGGAAGGCTTCAATTTGGAGAGACCATCTGGCAGGATGAAGCCCGTGGGGTGTTTTTCCAGATTTCGCAACGGGAGATCGGCTATGTCTTTCAGGAGCCTCGACTGTTTTCTCATTTATCCGTTCGATCAAATTTAGAATATGGTCTCAAGCGTACGCCTCACGAAAAGCAAAGACTCTCGTTAGGGAAAGTTGTCGATATTCTTGGCCTCGAAGATCTTCTCGAGCGAAGACCACATGGTCTATCAGGTGGAGAGCAGCAGCGCGTCGCTATTGGGCGGGCGTTACTGACAAGCCCTGAACTCTTACTCATGGATGAACCCCTGAGTTCACTCGATCTCAAGCGAAAACGAGAAATTCTACCATTCATTCACCGACTCGATACTGAATTGCACATTCCCATCATCTACGTGAGTCATTCTTTACAAGAAGTGCTGCAATTGGCGACGACGTTGGTGATGCTCAAAGATGGACGTGTGACAGGCTTTGGTCCCTTGAGTGAAGTATTCGCGCAGCTCGACTCAAGAAGTTTTATGGAAGAAAGTCATGTCGGGGCTGTGATTGATACGAAAGTAGAGTCACATGATACGGAGTTTGGTTTGACGAAACTGGCATTTGGAGGACGACATTTGTTTGTTCCGCATCAAGAGCAGCAGATAGGGGAACGTCTGCGTGTGCAAATTCTTTCGCGAGATGTGAGTATTGTGACCAGTGTCCCTAAGTCGTTTCAAAGCAGTGTGCTGAATATATTGGAAGCGACTGTCATTGATATTGGAACCGCTGAGCTAGAACATCCGTTTGTTGATATTAAATTAGATATTGGCTGGCCTCTTCTCGCAACGATCACCCGAAAGTCCCTGGTCGGTTTAACCCTTCAAATTGGCCAAAAGGTTTATGCACAAATCAAAGCCGTATCCTTTAGTCAAGAGCGGTCAATGTAATCTTCTTTTACCAATTGAGAGATTTTCCAATTTCGGTCACGTTGTATCCACCGATGGCTTGCAGCTCTTGCCGAAAGGGCCGACTCACCATGACATCAAAGAGTCGAGAAATCATCGGGTGTGAGTCGAGGACATCGTTTCGTAAAATAAGATCATAATGCTCTTCACGCAAAGGTAGGAATGCTAAGCCGTACTGACGAGCTGCAGCTTCGACGCCGATTCCCACATCTGCCATGCCATCCCGAACGAGCCGGGCCACTTCCAAATGTGACGCGACTTCATGGTCATACCCCTTTACCTGCTGACCTGTGATGCCTGATGCATGAAGCAGTTTATCGAGTAGTTGCCTGGACCCTGACCCAGGTTCTCTATTGATCAGTTGAATGCCTCGTTTGAGGAAATCCTCAACCGTACGGATATGTTTCGGATTACCTGGACGTACTAATAGGCCCTGGACCCATGAGGCGAAACGCACCCCTCGAAAGTCTTTTCCCCGAACATGTTGTTTTAAATAAGGGATATTACTTTCTCCTGATTTGGTATCCACTAAATGTACGCCAGCCATATGCACTTCACCATGGAGCAGTGCCTTCACCGCATTGGTGCTGCCCATCGTCCAGTTTGTCACTCCAGCTATGGCATGGTGAGAACGTACATGTTCTCCGGCCAAAAATAAAGAAGGATCGCAGCCAGCAATCATAATGTGATGTGTGATTTTTTCACGATTATGAAGTAGGCTGACCTGTACGCGCGGGGATTTTCGACTTTGCTTTTTAGGAATGGCTCCGGTCACGATTCCGTCGGCAGGCATGACAAAATTTAGCATATCACCCAATTGTGATACGGGCCTGGCAATCATGCGGTTACCTATCTGAGATAGCTTGACGCGTAAGGGACGTCCATCAAGCGTTGATGGCCCCAATAACTCAGCCTCAACTTGTTCACCATTTGATGGAAGAGAAAAAAGATCTTCGACGGAACATCCTAAGACTCGAGCCAATTGTAAGGCCAGTGAAGTATTGGGGAGATATTGGTTGTGTTCAATTGCATGCATAGCCTGTCGAGTCAAACCAACTAGATTGGCTACCTCAACTTGAGCCATGCCTTTGGATTTTCGCATGGCCAGCACCGTATTCTTAATGGCTTGCTCCGAACTCAGAGCAGGTCCAGTCTTTCCTATTCTGGCCCCTGTTTGTACTTTTTTCATGTTTCCCATGCTACCCAACGTTCAGGCGAAAGTACAGGCAGGGTAAGATATAAAAACCCTTTTCCTGGAACCTGTGCTGACAAGTATTTACGAACCAATGGATCATGGCGAAAGGTGTTTGTTGAGACTCTGCCAATTAGAAGCCTGGTTTCCTTGATTAGGAAGTGTGCCAATGAAGTCAAGGTCTTCCGGGTTTGGTTGACCTACGGCAATGATTGGGTGTGAGTCAAGAGCATCCTCTGGTACATCAAGAATAACATTAACCGTATCATGATCTGTTAGGAAAAAACTGGAATGATATTTTAACGATGTGATCGACACTGGTCTGAATCCATTGTGAAGGTAGATAGATTTAGTGAATCGGAAAGGTGGCGCGCCTTGTCATCGAAAGATTGAAGAGCGACTTTACAGGGACAGTATCAGTTGTTTGGTTGTCTCGCCCAGGCTGGAACGTCGTATGTTTGTGTGACAAGGCTTTAGACTGAAGAGTCGAGTATATTTACTGGGTACGGACCTCCCCAATGTCTTCAATTTCAAATTCTATTGTTTTTAGTTCGCTCGGGAGCTTCTGTCGTATGTCTCTTGCTGGCACAGAGGTATATATTTTAAGACATGGATTTCCACTTTGACACAGCCCAATCCCGACTCCTGTGATACCTTCAATTGAGAGTAGTAATGGTTCGAACTTGTTACGGATACTTTCGATTGATTGTGGTGTAGGTTCCATATGAGAGACTCCTTGTTGTGGTTCATTTGGAAAACTTATGAAAGATATGATGCAAAACACTACGCTAGGTATCGTCATTTCTGAAATAACCTTATGTGAAGAATGTCACATTAAACGTCTATTCTAGGCTCGATCATTCCTGTTGAATTGTATCTTATATATTGCAGACAATCCCAATTATCGATATTGTGAAATGTTGAGCTTGGTTATCTGATTGAAATTAGTCATTCTCTTGTTTATTTCATAATAACTGCATGCTTATGGAGAAGTAATGTCTTTCATCTAATTGCCTTGGACCGTTTTTTTATAACTATTAACAAAAGGGGGTAAGAGATATCTGCAAAGTGACTGAGTCAGGGAGATAAAGCTGGGGTATGGAGATACCCCAGCTTTGCCTTTTTCAGAATTTATGAAAAATCAAAACGCACCCATGGCACAAAGATATAATCACTACCTCTAAAACTGAGTGTGGCAATTGATCCACTTCCTTCAGTTTCGACTCGGGTTCTGACTTCTACCTCACAAATCACCCATTTGTTGGCTCCGACGGGTAGAGATCCTGAGTAGAGGGTTCGATTCAGGTCAATACGACCACTGCGGTTAATATTATCATCTGATAATCGAAACACGTTATCCTTGACATTTCCACCCCAATAGTTTTGGTGAAGGCGAACATTCACATCTAAGTCGACGCATGCTTCCTTCGATGTAAAGAATCCGTCGTTGGCACGAACACGATACCAGCCTCGAGTGAAATAGGGGACATAGGCTCTCACGTGTCCATTTTGCCGTGGCCAAAATGCAAAGAATAATTTAGTCCAAGTGGTGACGTCATTGTCATCCGATATGCCCGTGCCATCTCCACGAGCATGCGCATACGGACGCATGCGACGAGCTGCGAGACTGACGGAGGCATTGCCTGTTGTCACTCCTCCCTCATTGTGAGTATGCACTCTCCACCATCCATGATAGGGGTTGGAGTCGTAGTATCGACCAGGTCCAGTGCCTGTGACCGTTTGGATTTCCAGGTTCTGTTCAATGGTGAGTTGCTGCATGATTTCTGTGTCATCTATTTCAGCTGAAGAGGGCGCATAGGTTTCTTCGTCTTCTACCGCCATTTGAGCGGCATGTTCTGACTGCTGTTTTCCTTCAACCTCAAATGCGTCAGTACGAAGTTTGGCTGCAGCTGCTACTTCACGCATTTCAGCCTCATGTTTCTTTCGATCCTCTCGGCTATTGGCTATCGATGATTCGAGCTCAGCATATTCTTGTTCTGGTTTCTTTTCTGCTTCCTGGTCTAACCATTCAATTTGTGGCAATGATTCTTTCATGAGTGGATATCTCCTTATTTTAAAAATGAATTAATGCGCATCGATTAAGGCTTAAGCGGTGATGAGTTCAACGCCTAGTGCCATGAGGACGTTGGCAATATTGTTATGAATCGTCACCTGACTCGACCCAGCAAATAACAGCCCCGTCGCTTTTCGATCAGCACGACTCATGAGCAGAGACCCTGAGTCGCCTCCTTGTGACATGTTGGTCGTCAGGATTTGATTCCTGAAGTATCCAACTCCCACGCCGTAGTTCACGGCAACGGTGACGTCAATGCCAGTCACTCGACCGGTGGTCGTTTCAGTTGTTCGTCCACTTTTAACTACATTGAGTCCCAAGGTCGCCTCGACGCTACCCCGTGGAATTCCTAACGCCACCACAGAACTCATCACATCTCGTTGATTTGTCGGTCGAGCGAGTGCCGCATCGACCAAGTTGTAGCGTGATGGGTTATTGAAGCGAATGGGAATAAATCGAGAGAGACGACCGATAAGGTCTCGTGGAAAGAGTCCACCGTCTACTCGTCCTGGTTGAAGGATCGGATGTCCTATTGCTGCTGAATTCGAGTTGGCCAGCACATGGTTATTGCTTAAAATATGCACTCGACATGGTGGACAAACGTCTCTGACTAAACATCCAAACGTTCCCGCCGTGATTTGAAAATGCCCGATACTAAATCCCGGCTTTGTGGGGCGAACTTTTGATGTAAACGCAAGAGCTTCAATGCGTCCCACTTCCTGTACATCGGTTTTAATGCCACCCATGGTGGCTGCCACCATGTCTTCTGAAGATAGGTTCTTTTTTGGTTGTTTCTTTTCGACATAAACCTTGATGCACAATTCAGTTGATTCCTTACTGCCAACCTCTTTGTACCCAATGCCTACACCTTGAACATTCGATAATGAAAAGAGCTTTTCTTCGTGCTCTCCTTTGACTTCCTGAATCTTTGCTAACTGGATGTCTATTTCTTCTCCCGACATAATTCACCTCCATGTCAAATCATGATGAATAAAATAAATATAAAAACCTCGGATAAGAATGACCGGTTGTCTCATGCACAATATTGTGCATTTCTCAGAAAAACCTCCTTCATTGAATGTTGAATAGACTGACCAGTCTTTCCCTATTGAAATATTTACTAAAGCAAATCCGATTCCTTTTGTGCGTTGGAATCGTTTTCGCCTTTAAAACGTAGGCGTAATTCATTGAATCCCGTAATGTTCGTCTGTTTTTGTCAGAGTGAATCTTCGTTATTTCAAGAAGGTATCGAGCGGGATTTGTATTGAAAGAGATATAGATTGTATCTAATTAGATGAGATTGTTTGAGTTGACGTAAGCGGCATTTTGTATCGATACAGTTGACTCATATGCTTGTAAGGATATTTTCGATAATGGGTTTATTCTGTCGTTTCCTACTAAAACAATATGTGACATTTTTCTCCTGAATAAGGCTTTGTCTTCTACTTTATTCTGGGTTTTGTGCATACTTGTCGTCACAAGACAACTCTTGAGGGTTATTTCTTGATGACTTCCAATGATGCGTGAGGGTGGTCTCTATAAATACAGAGAGGATTGTACGAACGCTCCAGTAACTGTTTCTAAAATCTCTGGCGAAAGACTAGGAATGTCGGAGGTTACGAGAGACTGGTCATGAGGAAGTCTGTGAAAATATTATGAAGAGTATTGGGGACGTCTCAGTTTGGGCGTAGTTATATGTGAATTATTGAATGGGGTATGGCAACATGGAGATTAGTGAAGAGGGTTTTCATTTTTTTTTATCTTTATTGTTTTTTCAAAAAAATAGGGCATCGGTGTTTTTGATCGTGTTCATATATATGAGGCCGCATAAATTATGCTTGTGAGGGAATCCTGTGGATGCGGCATGAAGCTTGGGCTAGAGGTTGACGTAGGATTGAGTGGAGTTCTTGCAGATCATAATTCTTGATTTGCCACCAAGTCTGAGCCTATTGGGGTAGATTATATAACGCAGGCGTTTTGATTTATTTATTGACTCAATAAGTAGTTTTGGGAAAGCTTTACCTCAGCCTTCAGAAGGGCTACGATGTTTAGTGTTTGAATGAAAGTCACCGTCTTTATTTAGTTTTGTGGTTTTATACCCACTTTTCCCTCCTTAGAAAGGAGGGAGTGAGAATGACATTGGCTCTTTCTTTATTTCATCCCATCATTGCTGAGTGGTTTCGGTCGCAGATTGGTGAACCGACTGATGTGCAGGTTGCGAGTTGGCCTGTTATTGCTTCTGGTCAGCATACGTTGATTGCGGCACCTACAGGATCAGGGAAAACGCTGGCGGCATTTTTAACTTGTATTGACGTGTTGCTCAAACAAGCACTGGCTTGCGAGTTACCTGATCAGACTCAGATTGTCTATGTCTCACCACTCAAGGCCTTGAGTCATGATGTGCAAAAAAATCTTCAAGAACCGTTAGACCAGATAACGCAATGTGCGTTGTCGGCCGGATATCTTGTTCCTCCCTTACGTGTCGCTGTCCGAACTGGGGATACGCCTGCTGCGGCTCGTCAGCGAATGCTCACCAATCCACCTCATATCCTGATCACGACTCCTGAAACCTTGTACTTGATGTTGACGGCTCGTAAGAGCCGGGAAATTCTTCGGAACGTGAAAACGGTAATCGTGGATGAAATTCATGCGGTGGCGCCGAATAAGCGAGGTACGCACTTAGCCCTGTCTTTAGAGCGACTCGCTGCCCTCTGTCTCACGCTTCCTGTACGAATTGGCTTGTCAGCCACTCAACGGCCTTTAGCACTCATTGCCAACTTTCTTGTGGGTGGAGGAGCGAGGAAGAATGGAGCGGGGAAGCGAGATTCAACTAGACCTCCCTATCAGATCGTTGATGTAGGCCAAAAACGTCAGCTTGATCTTCAAATTGAAGTACCTCGAGATGAATTGGGGCCTATTGCGACGAATGCGATGTGGGCGGAAATCTATGAACGGATTGGGGAATTAGCTCGAGAGCATCGCACGACTTTAGTGTTTGTCAATACGCGACGATTAGCAGAGCGCATTGCGCATCATTTATCTGAGCTTTTAGGTGAAGAGAAAGTGATGGCTCACCATGGCAGCCTATCTCGAAAGATTCGTCTGTCTGCAGAAGATCGACTGAAAAGCGGAGAACTGCAAGTGATGGTCGCGACGGCTTCACTTGAATTGGGCATTGACATCGGGCATGTGGATTTAGTGTGTCAGATAGGATCACCTCGTTCCATTGCGACGTGTATGCAGCGTATTGGAAGGGCAGGGCATTGGGTTGGAGCGACACCGAAGGGCCGCCTTTTCTCTACGACACGTGACGATCTTGTTGAATGCGCGGCTGCGGTCCATGCTATCCGTCGGGGGAATTTAGATCCCATCACGATTCCTCTCGAGCCCGTTGATATTCTTGCTCAACAGATTGTGGCTGAAGTGGCGGCGCAGGAATGGTCGGTCACTGATCTCTATGACCTCTGTCGACGGGCCTTTTCCTATCGGCACCTCAGTCGAGAACGATTTGATGAAGTGCTTCATATGGTGGCCGAGGGTTATGTGTCTGGCCGTCGCCGTCAGCACGCCTATGTTTTTCATGATCGTGTGCAGCAACAGATTCGGCCACGACGCGGTGCGAGGCTGGCCGCGATTACCTCTGGTGGTGCCATTCCTGATACGGCAACCTATGCAGTCATTGCAGAGCCAGACGGTAAGGTCGTTGGATCGGTGGATGAAGACTTTGCCGTTGAAAGCATCGCCGGAGATATTATTCTGCTGGGAACGTCATCGTGGCGTATTCGTGGAATTGAAACAGGAAAGGTTCGTGTTGAAGATGCTCATGGTGCACCGCCGAACATTCCCTTTTGGCGGGGTGAAGCTCCTTCTCGCACTGCTGAGCTTTCCAATGAAGTGGCTCAGCTTCGAGAACAGGTCAGCCTTCTGCTGAAAGAGCCTGTTGATGATCCGTCAATCCCTACTCAAGTATGGCTTAAAGCGGAATGTGGTGTTGATGAGGCCGGCGCGACGCAAATTATTTCGTATGTTCAAGGTGGCATGCAAGTACTTGGGGCCGTGCCCACACAGAAGCGAATTATCGCTGAACGGTTTTTTGATGAAGCCGGGGGGATGCAACTTGTTATTCACTCCCCATTTGGAGGCCGGTTAAATCGAGCCTGGGGGTTAGCGTTACGAAAGCGATTTTGTTTGAGCTTTGATTTTGAACTACAGGCGGCAGCGACAGATGAAGGGTTGGTCCTTTCTCTGGGTGAAAAGCATAGTTTTCCCCTTGATGCCATCTTTTCATTTCTGAATGCTAAAACGGTTCGTGATGTGTTGATTCAATCACTCTTGGCATCTCCGCTTTTTGTGACCCGTTGGCGTTGGAATATTTCACGATCTTTGGCACTTCTTCGTTTTCAAAAAGGCAAAAAGGTTCCCTTACATATTCAACGAATGCGTGCAGAAGATTTGCTTGGCGCGGCATTTCCCATGGCGACAGCCTGTCAGGATAATCATGTGGGGGATGTGCCAATCCCCGATCACCCATTAGTTCAAGAGACGGTTCATGACTGTCTGACCGAGGCGATGGATCTCGATGGCTTGACGAAACTTCTGCAAGACATGGAGTCAGGTGAGGTGCAGTGCTTGGCCGTTGAATCGCCTGCGCCTTCCCCGTTTGCGCATGAAATTCTGAATGCGAATCCTTATGCGTTTCTGGATGATGCGCCGCTGGAGGAGCGCCGAGCGCGAGCCGTCAATCTTCGTCAAGTACTTCCTGGAAATATGGGCGGAGAGCTTGGGGCATTGGACGCAGGGGCCATTACTGCAGTGATCGAAGAGGCCTGGCCCACCGTCCGTGATGCGGATGAACTTCATGAAACACTTCATATTTTGGTTTGGGTGCCAGAAGAGCTTGGTCGGTCATGGAAAGACTATCTACCTACTCTTCTTGAATCGAAACGTGCGTTGGTGGTGGAGATGACGAACAAAGATGAGGGGAAGCCATGTGTAAGAGGATGGGTGACGACGGAACATTTACCGATGTTTCAGATGTTATTTCCCCACGTTGTGATTGTTGCCCCAGCGCAATTGGAGCTACTCCCAGTTATACAAGATGTACCATTGATCAAACCTGAATCAGTCATGTCTCTGATTGTGCAAGGATGGATGGAGAGTTGGGGCCCAGTGACGGCAGTTGAGTTATCAGATTCGTTGCACCTTCCTCAGCAATCCGTGAGCCATGCGTTATTGAATCTTGAAGGTCAAGGTCAGGTTTTGCGAGGCCAATATCGTCCTTCTTCAAAGGATGCTCCCTCGCCCTTCCAGGAGGAAGGCCATGGTGAAAGTGCTATAGGTCAATTGGGAAATGGCCTATCAAATACATTTAATAAAATAGATTCTAAAGTAAAGCTTGAAGAATGGTGTGACCGCCGATTACTTGCAAGAATCCATAGGCGAACCGTCAACGCATTACGACGAGAGATTGAACCGGTTCTTGCTGCTGACTTCATGCGTTTTCTCTTTCGATGGCAGCATCGTGCACCCGGTTCGCAATTACATGGAGAGGCTGGGTTACAAGAAGTCATCACGCAATTAGCTGGATTTGAGACAGCGGCATCCGCATGGGAACCAGCACTTCTTAAAGAACGGGTCTCCAATTACAAACCAGAACTCTTAGATATGCTATGTCTTCGAGGGACCATCGCCTGGGGGCGGCTTACACCTCCTTATAAAGAGCCGATTGTTTCAAATGCCATTATTGGAAAGGGAAGCAAGAAGTTCTTTCAGCACGAAGAGCCTTCCTCCATCACTCGTCGTATAACTCCAACAAGTCTCGCGCCTATCAGCTTCTTTCTTCGAGAAAATATGTCTTGGCATATGCTGATGAGTCGGCTGAAAGAAAAAAATGTGAATGGTGGTCTTAGAGAGGTCTTAAGTTCTGTCGCTCAAGGTGTACTGCAATCCCTTGAATCTCGAGGGGCCAGTTTTTTTGCTGATCTCACGACGAGTACAGGGTATCTCGCTTCAGAAGTGGAGCAGGCCCTCTGGGAATTAGTGGCCGCAGGGTTGGTTACAGCAGATGGGTTTGACAATCTCCGAGCATTGATCAATCCCAAGCGTCGAAACGCTCATGGAAAAGAAAGGGGTGGACGACCTCGACATAGTGCTGGACGGTGGGATTTGTTGGGGAAATCTCATCATGATCCGAGCGAAGACCATGAAACAGTGTCTCAGCTTCATGCAAAATGGGCTCGACAACTGTTGCTACGATATGGGGTCGTCTTTCGTGACCTCTTGAAGCGCGAATCGCTCGCGATGACGTGGCGTGAACTCTTGATGCAATATCGGCAAATGGAGTGGCGCGGAGAAATACGCGGTGGTCGATTTATCAACGGATTTACAGGAGAGCAATATGCCTTGCCTGAGGCCGTTGAGTCTCTCCGTGCGGTTAGGCGAGATGAACAGGCAGGCACACAAGACATTCGGGTATCCGCAGCCGACCCGCTTAACCTTGTCGGTATCATCCTTCCAGGAGAAAAAGTCTCCTCTCATTCTTCAAAGACCATACTGTTTCGAAACGGTGTCCCGGTTCCTGAGGAATCGATCGTTTCTGTTTTAGGATAATTATTTTTCAGAATTCTATTCGTAAAATTTCTTATTGCTAGTGCTTGAGCCATTCGTCTTTTATCGAAGACGAAACTTCTTATCAATTTTTTGTTGATGAGACTTCGCTCCCAGGCCTTCTTGCTCTTTGGGTATTACTGAAAATCAGGTCAACAATGACTCAAGAGGTGACAGGCACTCAGGTCTATCATTCATTGGGCTATTGACCATGGTGCTTACCGGAAATGCTTCCATATCATCTGAAGGGAACGGTGTGAGAAGTGGGGTAAGACGAGTGGCATCCTGGATATCTGGATTGAGCCAGGTGCGATAGGCCTGCGAATCAAGGATAACTGGCATGCGTTGATGAATGGGTTCCATGAGTGAATTGGGATGTGTCGTGATGATGGTACATGTTTCAATCGCATGTTCTGTTTTAGCCCATCGTTCCCAAAGGCCAGCGAAGACAAAAGGACGTTGGTCGTGGAAGCGAATATAATAGGGTTGCTTGGTCTTTCCTTCACGTTTCCATTCATAGAAACCATCAGCTAGTACGAGGCATCTGCGAGATTGAAAGGATTTTTTAAACGATGGTTTTTCAGGGACCGTCTCACCGCGTGCATTAATCATCGTATTGCCGATGCTCGCATCTTTGGCCCAAGAGGGAATGAGGCCCCATTTCAGCATGGTGCATTCTCGATGACCATCGCCTGGCATGGTGCGTACACAGGCAACCAACTGAGTGGGCGCAATATTGTAGCGAGGCTTCATCTGGGGCGTGTTTACCACTTGGAGCAGTTTAAGCAGATTGTCGAATGTTTCTTTTTGTGTATAACGACCGCACATGTCTCGTTATGGTATCAACTGATTGATTCTTGATTGTCGAATTGGCGATTTCATCAATATCACATGTCTCGCGCGACAAAAATCCATCAGGGGCAGATGCTCTTGAATCGAACGGTTGTTAGTGAGCCTGGGATATCCACTCACGTTTTTCAGATGAATGGTTTGGATTTGGTCTATGCCTAAGGCGTAAGGCCTTTGGGACACCACACCATTGGATCATGGTCTCCCTTTGAGGGGACAGCAAAGTCATAGTGGATGAGCCGTTCATTTACGCTTTTTCCATCCGCATACACGATGGCGAAGGTTTGGTCCTTGTCTTTGCCGCGAATGTCGAGTTCGATGCGGGACGCACGTTGAAGCGCATCAGTGAGAAAGGCTCGCGCAGATCTGGCTAGATGATGCTCACGATTGCAGTGAGCCTCCATCTCAGGGACAGCAACCTCTGCTAATCTCACCTTGACGGGTTGGCCGTCAACTTGAAAATTACACGTTTGCCCATCGATGCAAGAGAGTAGAATGGCGAGTACGAGAGAAGTCATGGTTGAAAATACAAGAATTTTGCAGACAGCGCAAGGCGGTGTAACAAGTCAATTAATGTGATGCCTGAATTTTGTAGAAGGTATCTGAGTTTTGTGGGAATGTTCTTGTTATTGGTGCTGAGGGAAAGATCAAAATATCTCGAAGCCTATTTCTTTGTTTTCAAGCAGTTAGCGATGTCTAATTAAAGAAATCGTAATAGCGCCTCGAATGAAAAGGTAATTTACAAAAAAGCCTGACTCACTTTAGGCTCTATCAGAGTAAGCAATGATAGATTGGTGAGGCGACCGTAAATGTAACATCAGGCTAAGCCCTACCTCGCATTTATATTCTCCGTTTTCACATGCCTTCCTTATCCCTTTTGGGAATCCGATACAACGAGAACGTTTGCAGTAAAGCTCAACAACGAGTAGCTATGCGTCTTATTTAAGGACTACTTAAAGAATGCCGAATGTATCTAATGGGGCTTTTATCTTGAGTAGAATTGTTAAGCAGCAGAAGTTGGTTCTAACTTAAATCAATGAATGAAAGTCATCAAGTTAGAGAGAGGATCTACATTGCTCGAGACTTTTTCTTATCTGGAAGAACCCTAGAGAAAGCCAAAGTAAATAGGTACTGAAATAGATCAACAACTCACTATGAGAGCAGTGCGTCAGTTTCTTGTTGACAGGCGACTGTGCGGAAAGGGAGCACTCATGAGGAGATGACCATGCTTGATTCAATAGGCCGACAATTGCTCGCGGACCTTTCTGCCATAGGAGTTCGTCTCCTCATGCCAGTGAGTACACCCATTTGGCAGGTTCACTATGTGAAAACCTCACGCTTCATAGGCAAAAGGATAATGCCAGAATGGGGGTGGAGACTATGAAGGTTCGAACTCAACTTTTTTTGGCAAATGGTTTAATCCTTGTCTTGTTGTGCGCGATTGCATTGATCATGCACAAAAGTACCGAGGGTCTCATCGAGTCCGCTCAGTGGGTCGCACATACCAATGAAGTCATCAGTAATGCCAATCTGTTGGCAAAGAGCATGGTCGACATGGAGACCGGGCAACGCGGCTTCATGCTTACCGGGGACGAAACATTTCTCGATCCCTATAAAAATGGCCTCACCCAGTTTGACCTAACCTTGAAAAAGGCGATCGAGCTTGTGAGTGACAATCCTACTCAGAAGGAGCAATTCCATTTGACCAATATGATTCATCAGCGCTGGCGTACGGAGGCCGGCAACTATGAAATTGATCTGAAGCGTCAGGTGGTGCGGGGTGAGCGTCCTTTCGAGGCGATTGTTAACGTGTTGCAGGGCTTATCGATTACTGGTGAAGCGATGCCTGCCTCGCACAAGTCCGGTAGGGAGCTTATGGACGACACGCGCAAGGTGATCAAGCAAATTATTGATGAGGAGAGACGGTTGCTGGACGTGCGTGCGGGGGCAGCGAATGACACCGCATCCACGGCATTTTCCTTTCTGTGGATCGTCACCCTGTTGGCCGTGGTCCTAGGTTTCTTGTTCGTGGTGTATATTTCTCGTCAGCTTATGGGCCAGCTCGGGGCAGAACCGGAGGTTTTGCGACAGGCCACGCTGCGGATGGCCAAGGGTGACACGGAGGTTTCTCTACCCGAAGCTGGACTCACGCAGGACAATGTGGCGAGCGCAGTTAATCAGGTGGCAAAGACCATAAAGGGCGCGGCGGCTCAAGCGAATCAGATCGCGGGCGGCGATTTCAGCGCGAATATCATTGCTGATGATTCCAATGACCAGCTGGGTATTGCTCTACATACCATGACCCAGACTCTTAGACAGACGGCGGCGACGGCCGACTTGCTGGCGAAGGGTAATCTTGACGTGATGATCAAGGGTAAGGGGGACAACGACGGAATGGCTGTGGCCATGAACGGTATGGTGAAGACCATGAGGGAGGCGGCGGCCCAGGCAAATCGGATTGCGAGCGGAGATTTTAGTACGGACATCAGGCCACGTGGCCCCAAAGACGAACTTGGCCTCGCCTTGCAAACTATGACCCAGACTCTGCGCGAGAGCACCAGGGAAAACGAAGAGCAGGACTGGCTCAAGACGAATCTCGCGAAGCTCAATGCCCTGTTACAGGGAAAACGCGACATGATCGAAGTGTCCGACATTGTCTTGTCTGAGCTCGCGTCCCTCGTGTCCTCGCAGCACGGCGTGTTTTACATTCCTGAGATGAGGGGGGATGAGACGGTTCTGACATTGCTCGGAGGCTACGCCTATATGGAGCGTAAACATGTGTCGAACTGCTTCAAACTCGGCGAGGGTCTCATTGGTCAATGCGCCAAGGAGAAGAAGCGAATTCTCCTGACCACCGTTCCTGTGGACTATATCCAGATCAGTTCAGGGCTGGGGGATTCTCCTCCACTCAACATTTATGTGGCTCCAGTTCTATTCGAAGCTGCACTTGTCGCGGTTATTGAATTTGCCTCATTCGAACGGTTTACTCCGATTCAGCTCGTGTTGCTTGATCAGTTCCTCGGAAGCTTAGGAGTGATTATGAATGGGATTACCACGCTACGGAATTCCGAAGAGCTCACGGAACGATTGCAGATCCAACAGGAGGAGCTGGCCGAGAGAGAAGAGCGAACAAGCGTCATTATTAATACGGCGGTCGACGGCATCGTCTTAATCGATTCAAGGGGCATTATTGAATCTTCGAACTTGGCGGTTGAGAGACTGTTTGGCTATACCAGTGAAGAACTCGTCGGCCAAAACGTTAAAATGATTATGCCCTCGCCTTATCATGAGGAGCATGACGGTTACCTTGCCAATTATGCCCGGACGGGCGTCAGGAAGATCATTGGTCAGGGGCGGGAGGTCATTGGTCTGCGAAAAGACCAGAGTCAGTTCCCTTTGCATCTCTCCGTGGGTGAGATGAATTTAAAGGGCCGAACGATGTTTGCGGGGATGATGCGTGATATCACACATCAGAAAGCCATCGAAAAGAATCTCCAGGAGCAGAGCGAAGAACTGCGATCCTCCAACGAAGAACTTAAGCAAAAGACTGAGGCTCTTCAAAGTCAGCAAGAGGAAATGGCGACGCAAAATGAAGAACTGTTGGAGCAAACGTCTGCCCTAAAGAGCTCCGAAGAAGAACTGCAAGCTCAAAGTGAAGAGCTTCAGACGTCGAACGAGGCACTCAGGGAAAAAGGTGAGGTGCTAGTCAAGCAGAAACTCGAGATTGAACAGAATAGCCAACGTGTTGAACATGCGAAACAGGAGGTTGAGCAAAAAGCCCGTGAGTTAGAGCAGGCGAGTCAGTATAAAAGCGAGTTTTTGGCCAACATGTCCCATGAGTTGAGGACACCACTGAATAGTTTGCTGATTCTCGCGGACTCCCTTACCAAGAACAAAACCGGAAACCTTACGTCTGATCAAGTGGAAAAGGCTCAGGTGATACACAACGGTGGCAAAGATTTGTTGCTGTTAATCAATGACATTCTCGATCTGTCTAAAGTGGAGGCTGGCAAACTGAATATTCAGATGGAGGCCTTGGCTATTGAAGATATCCTTGGGCAACTGCGAGTGCAATTTACGGCCATGGCCGAGAATAAAGGCTTGGCGTTGCAGGTGGAAGCTGAAGCCGACGTTCCAGTTGCCATTCGCACGGATGGACAGCGAATCCAGCAAATTCTCCGCAACCTTCTCTCCAATGCGCTCAAGTTTACGGAGCGTGGTTCGGTGTCGATTCGCATACATCGTCCAGAGCCATCGGTGCGGTTTGGCCAAACTGGCCTGGCTGTAGAGACCGCCGTGGCATTCTCTGTCACGGATACCGGAATTGGCATTTCGGGGAACAAGCTCCAGAGCATTTTTGGGGCATTCCAACAGGCCGATGGGTCAACGAGTCGGCGCTTTGGTGGCACGGGGCTTGGCCTCTCTATTTCCCGTGAATTGGCCAAACTCCTTGGTGGCGAAATTGTTGTGCAGAGCCAGGAGGGACAAGGCTCCACCTTCACGCTCTATCTTCCGCTCACAGGACGTGATGTCGTTGATGACGATGAAGCGGGTTTATATTATGACTCACCGACCCGTGAGAAAGAAGAGTTCCCCCGTCATTCCATGGAAACTCTGACTCAAGGTCCAGAACCCGAACTCGACCTGGAGTTTATTCCGGATGACCGGCACCACCTTGGAGACCATGATCGCACTGTCCTTATCATCGAAGATGATGCGTCCTTTGCCACAATACTGATTGATCTCGCACGCGAACAGGGGTTTAAGTGTTTAGCGGCAGGGGATGGACGAAGCGGGCTCAACATGGCCAGACGTTATCTGCCGAGCGCGATCATGCTCGATCTTGGTCTTCCCCATATTGACGGCCTGACGGTGCTTGATGCGCTCAAAGGTCAGCTGAGCACTCGTCATATTCCCGTGCATGTGGTTTCAGCTTATGATGGACAGACCTCAGCACTTCAAAAAGGTGCGCTCGGCTATCTTGAAAAGCCTCTCAGTTCAGAGGGAATCGATCAGATGTTTCAGAAGTTTGAATCAGTGTTGCAGGGCAAGATCAAGGAACTGCTTATTGTGGAAGATAGCCCACTTGGGTGTGATGCGATGAATGCCCTTTTGGACAGGGAAGATACGCATTTGACGTTTGCCACCTGTGGGAAGGAGGCCTATCAACAACTGACCGATCATACATTTGATTGCCTGGTGCTCGATTTAGGTTTGCCCGATATGACAGGCTTTGAGCTCCTGGAACAACTCCGAAATGATTCTTCCATCACCCTGCCTCCAGTTGTGGTCTATACCGGTCAGGAACTGACGAAAGACGAGTATGACCAACTCAGCCAATATGCTGAGAGCGTGGTCATTAAGGGGGCCAGCTCTCAGGAACGCTTGCTTGATGACACGTCACTCTTTTTGCACAGCGTGGAGTCTCAACTTCCGGAAGCGCAGCGGCGTATCATTCAACGGCTCCACGTCCCAGGGCACGCCCTCAAGGGCCGGACTGTTCTCGTGGTTGATGATGACATGCGCAATACATTTGCCCTCTCAACCAGCCTCCAGGAATGCGGCTGTACGGTACTCATGGCCGCGGATGGACAACTCGCTCTTGACGTGCTGAACCTTAATCCGGGTATCGATTTGGTTCTCATGGATGTGATGATGCCGGTCATGGATGGGATTGAAGCAATAGGGCGAATCCGAGAAAGGATCGATTACGGGAAGGTCCCGATCATTGCACTGACCGCGCTGACGGGTCAAGAGGATCGGGAGAAGGCATTGGGTGCGGGCGCCAACGATTTCTTGACAAAGCCGATCGATATGGATCAGTTGACGGCCTTGATGAACCTCTGGTTACAGCAATGCAACATACCCCAGTAAACACCGAATCTATTGAGATCGGTCTCCTGATGGAGGGGATCTATCGAAGGTGGGGATATGATTTTCGATCATATGCACCAGCTTCATTGAAACGACAGATCACCAAAAGGATGCATTCTGCTGGGTTGTCTCATATTTCGGGACTCTTGCCTCGAGTCCTCCATGATAAAGAGTTCCTTGACTCATTTGTTCTTGGGTTGTCAATCACAGTGACTGAAATGTTTCGAGACCCTGAGTTCTTTCAGGCTGTGCGTCAGCACCTCATCTCGCTTCTGAAAACCTATTCTTTTGTTAAAATTTGGCATGCCGGGTGTGCCACTGGAGAAGAGGTCTACTCGATGGCGATTCTTCTTCAGGAGGAAGGTCTCTTGGATAGGATTCAGATCTATGCGACCGATTTTAACGGGGAGGCTTTGGACAAGGCTAAAACAGGTATTTACCCAGTGGAGAGGCTTGAAGCCTATGCTGCCAACTACCTGCTTGCTGGTGGGGCACAGTCCCTTTCAGCCTATTATCATGCACTAAATGGTTCGGCTAAAATGACTTCAAATCTTATGAAGCACATCACCTTTGCGCATCACAATCTCGCGACCGACGGTGTGTTTGGTGAAATGAACATGGTGGTCTGTCGAAATGTCCTCATTTATTTCGATCGGTCGCTCCAAAATCGTGCGTTGACACTCTTCGAAAATAGTCTCTGTCATCGAGGAATTCTCTGCCTTGGCAACAAGGAGACGTTGGATTTTTCTCCCATCTATGATCGGTTTGAGGAAGTTGCAGGGAAAGAAAAAATTTATCGTAGAATTAACCGTGTGGCTCACGCGCGTCTCACTATGACGAGGACATCATGACACAACAACCATTGCCAAAAATTCTTTTGGTTGATGATAGACCAAACAACTTGCTTGCACTGAAGGATATTCTAGAGGATATTGGGGCGGATTTATTATTGGCCTATTCCGGGAATGAAGCGCTGACCTTGGTGACGCAGCACGAGTTGGCTTTGGTCTTGCTGGATGTGCAGATGCCAGGGATGGATGGGATTGAAGTGGCGACTCTCATGCGTCAAGTTGATACGACCAAGCATATTCCGATCATCTTTGTCACCGCCTACGGACACAGTGCTGAGATGGCATTCAAAGGCTATGAAGTGGGAGCCGTCGATTATCTTCACAAGCCCATTGCCTCAGAAGTATTGCGAAGCAAAGTACAGGTGTTTCTCGAATTATATCTCCAGAAGTATGTCCTTAAACAGGCTTTGAGCGATTTAGAAGGCAGTCAAGCGGATTTAAAGCAACGCAGTGACGAATTAGAACGCAGTCATGCCGATCTGAAGCGGCGCAGTGAGGAGTTAGGACGGAGTAATGCAGATCTCAAGGCGTTTGCGTCCGTGGCCTCTCATGAACTGCAGGAGCCATTAAGGAAGATTCAAATTTTTGGAGATTATGTTAAACGTGAATCATTTACCCAGATGAGTGAGAAAGGGCAAGAGTACCTTGAGCGTATGCAGAAGTCGTCTCTGCGTATGCAGTCATTGATTAAGAACATTCTTTCGTTATCCCGCATTAACACGCAGGGTGATCCATTTGAATCCGTCAATCTCAATAGGGTGATGACCGACATTGTGGATAATGTTGGGGGTGGTCTGGATGAGGGGCAGGTACGGATTGAGGTGGGAGACGTTCCGATAATTGAGGCGGATCCCATTCAAATGCAGCAACTATTTCAAAACCTGATCGGCAATGCCATTAAATTCAAGCATGATGACCGCCCACTTGTGATTCGTGTGACCATAACGCAGGAATGTTCACCTGATGGGCTTTGTCAGATCGTGGTTGAAGATAATGGGATTGGATTCTCTCCAGAGCACCACGAGCGTATTTTTGGAATGTTTAAACGTCTTCATGGAAATAAGGTTTATGATGGAACGGGTATTGGGCTTGCCCTGTGCCAGAAAATAGTTGAGCGCCATGGAGGCACGATCTCTGCGACCGGGCAAGATGGGGAGGGTGCGACATTTGTCCTTAGATTGCCAATTCATCAGACAGGCTCTGTTCCTGCCGTTCCGATGCTTTAGCTTTTCCCTGATTTATATCATTGAGTGAACCGTGTGGTGTATTTTACGAGTAGGCTGAAGTGTCGTCTCCATCTTTGACCATTGTTATCCTGAACTCTCCCTATATTTCCGACAACGCCTGAGACCCTCATTTCAAAATCCAAGCACTGGATGTCTCTCTCTGACAGAATATAGAGGACGGGCTTGAAGGGCATCTTGTGTTCGCTATGTGGATTTTTTGAATCAACGGACCACGCATGGAAGCCTCCATTTTTAGGCCCGGGCACAGAGTTTTCTGGAGTGCTGGGCTTGATGGATGAGAGCCGAAATGGGTTCGTAGCATTTACCGATTTAACGAACCGATAAGGAGGATGTATGTCTATTGTCAGACTCGTATTTGTGACCGATGGCGAAAACGATAAAATCATGACCAGTAACGGCGATGAGGTCGACGTGGGGGGGGCTGGCGTGGTTGGGATGAGTCGAGATGTGGGCGGGAAGCATATTACCGTACAGGCCCATTACCCTACACAGAAAAGGGAATGACAATGGAAGAACCGTCAGGATTTGAGCAGGTGACACGCGCCCGCGTTGATGGGATGTGTGACGATATCAGACATATACGACAGGACATGGACGCCTTTAGTAAGGATCTACGAGAAATCATTCATGTCCATGGCAATCGTTTACCGAACTGGGGCGCGACTATTTTTGCTGGAATGTGTACTACAATGGGGGCAATGGCGATGTGGATAATTAGTCATGTAGCGCATTAAGGGGGCGACGCAGGATTCGGGAATTATCCTACGCTAAGCTCCAGGTAATGGCCTTAGATCGCGGCATTGCCTGGGTTTTATCTTACGAAGCTGGTCGCTGTCCCAGTTGATCTATAGTCTAAATAGGACAACAATGGGGCCTGTAAAACAAGGCGTTGCGGGCCACCTTTTCGGAGAGGTTCAATTGGGACAGCGACCAGCCATCTCTTGCCGGGTAATCGAACGCCTCATGTTTCTCGATAGCGGACGTTCTTGAGCGCCCCGCAGACGGCCTCTACCTGTCTGCAGTCGGCCAAGAGCGGTCACCCCACAGGTATCCGATCGTCATCATGCCTTGACGCAGGGCTGCCCCCAAGACACGGCGTCCAGCATATCTCCCTTTCGTAGCAAGACCTGACTCTCAGTTCACTCAAACCGACAAATACCCCTTATTTGGGGTTATACAAGCAGGCTGACAAACCGGTATGCTTCCACCGACTTTCGATGGTTACAATGGACAACATCCAATAAACACAAGAGTCGCATCCTACCCAACCACGGACGGTTCGGGAGAATCTTATCACCAGCACACGGACAGGACCGGACGTCCTTTCTCAGCAGCGTTCATATCGAAACAAGATAATGAGGATTGATCATGTTACAATCAACGGGAAGAGGATGGAACCCCATGACCCACATAAGGGGTTTGGGTTTAACCGCTATGATGCTGCCGCACTTAGCCTTCGGGTCACCGATCAATACATCCGAGGGCGGGGGCGACTACGGTAACTCCAATGGCGCAAGGACCACCTGCGGTCAAGCGTTGGCCATCACGAGATGAGGTTAAACATCGGAGCACCACACTCTCTTCAAACTTTAGTCAATTATTCAGGAGGCATCATGAACCGTCTACGACGCCACAACATAACGATCCCCCTCGCCGCCGTCGTGTTGGGATGGTTTCTGTTTATCCCTTCGCCGAGTTGGGCCGCCCCCGCCCTGCTTGGGCCCGGAGATTACAGGTTCGATTCGGGAGATTTATTCGGAGGGACTTTTACGATTGACGGTTCCGGCGAGTTCAGTGAGTGGAACATCACGTTTCCCGCGACAGAGTTTTCCCCACTCAGGAAGTTTCAATCTCCCACGCCCGGTATCATCACACTGGGATTGTCATTCGAAAATGTGTGGCTCCTTAGCGGTTTGGATATTAAGTACGAAATTGACACAAGAGTAGTATTTCCCGGGCAGCCAAGGACGTATAAATACTTGATTCAGTCTTTCATAGACCCGTTCCCCGCGGTAGGCGGGGTTGGGAACGTCACCGCAGTCCCAGCACCATCGAGTTTCCTCTTGTCGGCAACCGGCCTCCTAGGCCTCGCCGGCTATCGGTGGCACCATCGGCGACATGAGCGCGCCCAAGTCGGGTAACCCGCCTTCGGCCCATCGCCACCACCGGGACACGTACACACCAAGCGCCGAAGATTGTGATGGTCTTCGGCGTTCTTGCTCATAAAGCCGGCGCACCCGTGTCACACTCATCATAACTCATTCAAACCCTCCTCTCCACACGTAGCTCACCAGTCAATAGTCTTTGGACTAAAAGATCCGCTTGGCAACCAGTTTCCAACTTGAATGCAATCTTGTACTTCACATATTGAACTGACCTAGTTGTGACCCGCATGTCCGCTGTGGGTCGATAGCGGACGTTCTTGAGCGTCCCGCAGACGGCCTCTACCTGTCTGCAGTCGGCCAAAAGCGGTCATTGAATTGCACCAAAAAAATGAAATCCCCCTAGGGCGTTAGGACCACCTCATGTGCGATATGGATTTTTCAGGAACGAAAACTCACCTATGCCGGTTTAACCCAACCAGACAAATACCCCTTATTAGGGGCTATACTAGCAGCCGGACAATCAGCTACGATCCCGCAATATTTCGCATGTTTTAAATAGAAATCGATTTCATCCAAAGCATTATAACCCAACCAGCGGATATGCGACTGAAAGGCAAGAATAAACCCCATGACTTACACAAAATCAACATTCATTCCACTTGCGGCTGTCGTGTTTCTCGTCTGTTCCAGCGTCCAGGCCCATGCCGCGTTAATTTACAACATATCGCAATCCGCATTTAACGGCCCCAGTTCCGTATCCGGAACTATTGAGACAGATGGGACCATAGGGGCCATTAATGCCGTGAATGTACTGAGCTGGGCGTTCACCCTCGATGACGGGGTAGGGACCGTAGTTAGTTTGTCCAGCACAAACGGCACGCTGGACCTCGCGGGGAGGACATCCACCGGATTCTTCGCGACTCAGACCGAGGTCACGTTCCCGTTCTCAGGCAACCACCTCACGTCATTCAATAGTGGTGTGAAGTACTTGGCGTTTGATGGCAGTCTCAGTGAGTCGCGCGTAATAAGACCGGACTTTACTGGCATGAATTGGAATGTCGGGGGAAGAAAGTGGATCAAGAGGATGAGCGGCTCTCAGGTGGTCGGCACAGCAAGCACGGTACCGGCACCAACCTCGATGCTCTTGATGGGTTCCGGCCTCCTCGGCCTAGCTGGCTATCGGTGGTCGCAGCGTCGACGTGAGGGGACTCAACTCGAGTAGTCCGCCTGCCGCCCATCGCCACCACCGGGACACGTAGACCCCAAGTGCCGAAGATCGTGATGGTCTTCGGCGTTCTTGCTCATGAAGCTGGCGTATCCGTGTCATCCCCATCATAACTCATTCGAACCCTCCTCTCCACACGTAGCTCACCAGTCAAAGTCTTTGGACTAAAAGATCAGCTTGGTAACCAGTTTCCAACTTGCATGCAATCATTCACTTCATATGAAGAAGGCAGGTTGTGACAACATCGTAAGAGATAACGGCATCACGCACCGTTGCTAAAATTGAACTTGACCGATTGGGACCTGAATGTCCGCTGTGGGTCGACTTGCGACCAATCAGTTCTATTGCTTGCAGCGTCCGCTTTGGCTGTAAAAACCCTTAGCGTACGATAATTCCCTAATCCTCAATCGTCCCCATTAAAAATATGGAGGAAGGCAATAGCTTTATTGTAGCGACCGGATACGAGGGGAGACGAACCAGTGTGTCAGCAAAATTTTTAAGCGTTGAGCCTAAAAATTCCTTCTGCTCTTAACTCTTTGAATAGATTTTCTTTTTGTTGTTTCAATTCATAATGACGACTGCGCAGTTCAGGGGCATAATCTATTAATGCTTGCAGGCAAGCATTTGCCATATTTCGATCATGTTCGTTCGCAGAATTTCCGGCAATGTATTCGAATTTTTCATTTTTCTCTAGCAAATAATTATTCATTATTACGCAATCTTTGAGGGTTTTAGCTATTAAGTACGAGGTAATAATGGACTTCCTTAGTGACTCATTGACAACCTTCCCCAACAAGGTAGCATTGGAATGGTAGACTGTAAAATAGTCCTGTGAAACTGGCCAATACATGTCGCAAGGCTTATCAACTTCCAATTGCTGTAAATATAAACCTAAGGTTGCTTCATAGGCAGTCCATACGGACTCTACTTCATCATGTATGGCCAGCAAGTAATTTTTTACTAATTGTTCTTCATTTTCCTTGTTCTTTTTTTTCTCTAGTTTGAATGTAAGCAAAGTACCAAAGAATACGAATATTCCTCCGATAAACGCACCACCAATGCCAACCGATAAAGTAATTATTTGGTCGTCTGTCATTTCATCTAATATTTGATGAGTGCCGATGTTCGGGGAAATATTGTTCCCAATTCAACAAATCCTTGATCTTGCGGTAAGCATCAGGGTTAGTGGTTCACCTCGTTAATACAACGTGAATCGACTGACCCTCTGCAACCGTTGCTTTAGTGTGCGCCCATCCACCTATATTCCCGACATAGGGTTAGAAGTATTTGGTTGAGGCCACTAGCAGGGGTTACTTCAAGTACAAAGCGTGGATACTTGAGACGAACCTATCCTAGAAAGACTTCACAGCGAAAGCGTTCTATCCACCGTTTCCAGCGTGTTCCGGGTTATCATCATTGTCAAGAGCGGCATGGCAATACGGGCACAATTTGCCGTCCTTTATTGTTAGTTATTTCACAATGTAATAGCTTATTGCTGATTGTATGATGACTAAAGAGCTTATAGTTTTGAGCTTATTTGTCAAGAATCGAGCTCCAAAAAAGAAAACTCGCGCTTGCTTCTGCTCAAAGGCGGCTTTGAACTATTCATACCTGGACTTCAGGAGTATCACGTGGTGCCTTGTCCTTTCTTTTTCACGCAATGCGCGCAGATAGCTTGAAGGGGGGCAAGGGCAGCTGAATAGATACTAGTGGAGAGTGCTAGAGAAAATGTGCAGCGAATCTTTGAAACTTCGAAAGAGGGTGCAGCTCATTCTCTGGGTATCCCATCGCTTGCATGAGCTCATTATGGCAGACTATATCTAGGGTTCGCCTTACTGGGGGCTTCGACTTTTCCAATTCTAAACGGGTCACTTCCCAGGTTGCAAAACTCTCTGGTGTTGGGGTGATCGTTGCCACTATTTGTTTTTCCAAATCAATAAAGTCTTTTGCCAGATCATTATGGTCACGACTTTGCCGACTCGTTCCGACAAAGAGATCAACTGTCGACAACCCCGCTACGATCACGCCTGCGGTCATAGTCCAAGTCGGTCCCCATTCACCTAGCACAGAAGCTATAGTCGCCGTTCCAAATAGGAGAGCAGACACATTCGTGATCATATGCCAACGATCAAAGAAACGAACTGGCCGCATGTGGTAGCGTACAGAACGACGGACGCCAAACAGTAGATCATGACGCTGTTGGCTGAGAGTATCCTCAGTCGTCGCTAGGTTTTGGTCTGGGTGGTTTGAGCGTGTCACGTATGTTTCTCTTTGGCGGTGGTGGGGGAAACAAATCCGACAACCCTAACCCCCTGGGTTTTGAGATGTGTGGAGTTTTTTTCCCGCGATACCTTTCTTAGAGAGTGTTTTGTGTTGATGCGTATCCTGAATTTTGCGGTTGATTATGACTTACTCGATAAGAATCGGTTGAAGGTGATTACGATTGAGAAGGGTATCAGACGGGAGAGGGTAATCAGTGAGGATGAATATTCGGCCTTGCAAGTGGCGGCATCTCTTCAGTTGTGGAGGTTGATGTTGCTGGTGCTAAATACAGGTTTACGGGAATCCGTATTACTGTCAGTAGCATTGAACTGGATCAGGGCGTATGAGGACGGGTGGTGGTTGAGCCTTCCGAAAGCTCGAACGACGTTTAAGGCACATGCCCCACGAATTCCATTGAATGCAGCAGCCTTGGCGGCACTCGTTCCGTAGAGTGAGCCGATGGTGAGTGGAAGAATATTTAGTACGTGGAATGATCGAAGCTCAGTGACATCGGCATGGAGAAGGGCCATTCAGAAAACGAGCATTCACGATTTGAAATTTCACGATTTGCGACATTCATTTGTGACGCGGCTACAGAATTTTGGTGTTGATTATGAGGTGCGCCAATGGCTAGCAGACCACAAAATGAAAGGATCAACTCAGGGGTATTCTCATGGTGGTCCAGGATGGGATGCGAAGCTACGGGACGCAGTCGAAAAACTGAATGTGTCCTATGGTCTGTCCTATGGAGATTCTATACCTGAGGGTCGAGGGGAAGGTGAGGTCACAAAGGGGTTGAATTTATTGGTGCCGAGGGACAGAATCGAACTGTCGACACCAGCCTTTTCAGGGCTGTGCTCTGCCAACTGAGCTACCTCGGCACCTTAGAATATTCAAAGAGTGAGGGGAGGGGCATCACGTGCAACAATAAGGTGATAACCGTAGGGCTAGCATCGTGCGCCATTACCTGGCTCTTTGTAGCAATGGGTTACGAAGACTGTCAAGTTATGGGTGACTTTGGTTAGGAAATTATCTTGAAAATTATTTGGCCTTGAGTACATTTTCCCCTCAGCGTTGAACAGGTTCAAGAGTTGACTGCTCCAGAAAATCACTTCATCAATAGCCTTGATTTTTTTTTGGGGTAAAATGCTCCCTTAATGAGGGCGATTCTTTCTCATTCTGCTTCACTCTGAAGTACGGAAGCCATCCAACTTCCGGCCGGAATAGTAAGAAGAGGACAAGGCACCTTCTTGAGGATTTGTTCAGTATGCCCACCTTGTAATGCATCGAGGAATCCTCGTTTTCCACCGGTTGTCATCACGAGCAAGTCAGCGCTATTGACTTTTATTGTGTCTAAAATAACTTTTGTCACGTTCCCTTGTTTGGTGACTTTGGTCCATGTCCATCCTGGAACTGATGGGCATCGTAGGGTTGGCATTTGCCCGTCCTCGCCTACGTGGATAATAGTGAACTGACCGGATTTGCAGTGGAGTCGTTGGACTAGGCGGGCGGCAGCCTGAAGTGCTGGTTGAGCTTGAGGGTCAGACGACACAGGGATGACGATGTGTTTCAATGATACCGATCCATCTTTCTCTGAAACAAATCCGTTTACTCCTTTTGGTAATAATAGCGTCATAAGTCGTGATTTTCGTGCAACTGGTTTTGCGACTGATTTATGCATCCAATGTATCCATCCTTTACTCTGTTGAGTCGCAAGGACAAGCAGGTCAGTTGGATGCATTTCTAGCCATTGCAACACGGTTTTTACTGGGTCCGTATGCTTCGCTCGAATTTTGCTGACGTTAATACCTAATGTTTTGACAGATGACTTGGGGCTGTTTTTGGGTAAGAGCTTCCATTTTTGCAGGGTTTTGCTGACGCCAGGAAACTCTGTCCAATCGATGTTTTGGTCATTGGCAACATTTAATATCGTCAGTGGGGATTGGGCCATGAGCGCAGCCTTCAGCGCATGTAGGAATGCTGGATGACTGTCTGCACTGAAATCAGAGCAATGTACGATATTCTTGATAATTGGTAGGTTCAAACGTGGTTGTCCCATAAGGCCCCTTTCACTAATTTAATGTATAGAGATTTTCTCGTATGGTCATGACTTCCCACGCTAGGTTTCTGTCACATTGATTTTCTATCGACAATGTCTGGAGGATGGTACCGTTATTGAGTTCTCCAGGTAAACTGAGAACCTTTACATTGATATTCTAATAGACTGAATGGTCTTAAGGCTTTGATGTGGAAGCTGAAGATACCTGACGTTGAATCTTCTTCTTTGCTTGACGGTTCTCTCTACCTCACGGTATTCTCAATTCGCCTTCAATTTATAGAAAAATAACGAGAATCTAAGGACGGCCGAGACTATGGAAACTAAAGAAGAGCTTGAAGTTCCGGGTGATCAAGACATAGACGTTATAGAAGCAGGAGCCCCAGAAGTGGAAGAAGAGGTTCTGAGTAACGAAGATTATGTTGCTGCTCTACTCACGACAGCTCGTACGGCCGCTGGTCCTTTGAGTATCTTGACGGCTGCGGCGAAAAACCTTGCACTGGAATCCATGGCAGAAGGCCTCGAAGAGGCCTCAGACGCTATTCTTGAGGCCAATGAAGAAGACTTGTCTGAATTTGGAGATGAACCAGACCGTGCAGCGATGGCTGACCGACTCAAGTTGACTCCGGAACGAATCACTGGCATGGCTAAGCAAATACGTGAAATCGCTGCATTACGCGATCCTGTTGGTGAGTCGTTAGGGATCTGGCAGCGGCCTAATGGCATGAAGGTTGGGCGTGTGCGTGTGCCGATTGGGGTGATTGGTATTGTCTATGAATCTCGCCCCAATGTGACAGCTGATGCTGCAGCGTTATGTTTGAAGTCTGGAAATGTCTGCGTCTTGCGTGGCGGATCGGAGGCCATTCATTCCAACACCGCTATTGCGAAAGTCTTACATGCCGCCGCTGTGAAGTCAGGAATTCCTGAGGGTGCAATCTCCTTCATTGATAGAACTGATAGGGATGTGGTGCTGGCTTTACTCAAGAGTGATCGTTATGTGGATTTGATTATTCCTAGGGGTGGTGAGTCATTGATGGAAACGGTGACTGAGAATGCCACCATGCCTGTGATTAAACATGATAAGGGAGTCTGTCATATCTATGTCGATTCGGATGCCGATTTGGAACAAGCCCTCAAGGTCTCGGTTAATGCAAAGGTGCAACGTCCTTCGACGTGCAACACATTAGAATGTTTGCTGGTGCACGAGAAAATTGCCAAAAGCTTTCTCGTGCCTCTTGGGAAGCAACTGGCTGAAGATGGCGTGGAAATTCGTGGATGTCCTAAGACGTGCGGAATATTGCCAGAAGCTAAGCCTGCAGAAGAAGGTGACTATGGCAAAGAGTTTTTAGCCCTAATTCTCGCCATCAAGATTGTCAAGGACATGGACCAGGCGATGGAACATATTGAGACGTATGGCTCTAAACATACTGAGTCGATTCTGACGAATGATTATATGCGGAGTCTTCGCTTTCTTCGACAAGTGGATGCCAGTGCTGTGATGGTGAATGCCTCTACTCGACTGAATGATGGGTATGAGTTTGGTCTTGGCGCAGAAATGGGGATTAGTACGACGAGACTTCATGCTCGTGGGCCAATGGGTTTGGCCGATTTGACCTGTTCGAAATATGTGGTCTATGGCACGGGGCAAATTCGGGAATAACACATTCTTGTTCCTGATTCAAATAACGTATGTTGTGAACAGAGAAAGTATTTGGCTGGGTAGACATGTCGTGCGTTTGTTTTCTTATTGAATCGTTTTGCTTGCACGTTTTCTCAATGTCCTCGCTATGACAGTGACCGTCTTGTTCTCAAACTTCTTCTACTCAATCCAAAATTTCCAACTCTAATGGATTCAGATTTGATCATTCATTCTGTTCTTCGGCAGAAAGATCTCTTTCTCCTTTCAGGGAATCATTCCTATGGGGAAGACTTTGCGTCCGCTGGAGGAACGGTTCATCCTCAAGCCAGTGGCCATTTGGTTTTTTATGGAGCGACTGGTCGACGAATCCTTCTAACGGACCCTGAGGGACATCCGCTTCATGAATGTGAATGGGCCAACTCCGTTCAAGGGGTGGAGCAACTGATTTCAACGCGCTTCCAGTTAGACTGGGGGCAATGGGTTGGGATCAAACCCGGGCATTTGATTTATGAAACTCATTTAAATCTTTCGACCAGACCAGGGTGGGAATCGATCACAAAGGATGATCTTCGGGCGATGGCTGCTCGAGCGATGAACGTTTCATTGGAGCATATCCGGTTTTTTTATCGAGATGACGATGTCGTGATTGATTCAATGGGGCAAGCGACTATTCGACAACGGAAAGATGCATTCTATATTTTGCCAGAGGGCCGCTTTGATCAGGCCTCGTTTATGTCCTGCATGACTGCCATGAATTGGGAGCGAATTGATTATCTTCCTGTCGTGGAACTCTTTCTCTCTCTCTTACCTGGCACCGGAAGCGCCACATTTGAGCTGATTCGTGGGCTTTATGATGATCAGAATCCTATCCTTCCTGTGCCGTTACAATATCGTGGGATTCCTCCGTATCCATCTGAAGGAGCCTTTCGACTCTTTAGTCAGTTTTTTACCCCTTCTGTTCAAGGTGGAGTTGATCCGTTACGAGTGTTTTTGGACGTTTCGCATTCAGACGAAGTCCTATGGTTGCCAGCAGCACAGCCTCCTGTTCGATTTTTTGATCCTGAGCAGGCATTGGGTGTCACCGTTTCACAGGGCCAGGTTGTTAAGGTCTCCCTAACAAATGATCTCACTGGACTTTCCTACTTTGCTCCAAAACAGAGAGGTCTTCCTCCTTGTGGTCGAAGCGCTGTGAGTAATGGGAATAGTCTCATCCTTCACGATGAAACTCAACACGTGACAATGCAGGCTAAAGTCGAATGGGGAATTACTCACACTTCTGAATCTCAACAGTTTCCCGCAGATGTGCCTTCTTGGCGTTCATTGTTTCCACATGGAATTCCACAGGTTACAGCTTCAGAAGCCTATTCGGCCGTCTTGCTCTATCCTGAAGATGAGCAAGTCATTGGGGAAGCCGAGAGTCAACCCTTTCTCTTTGATTATGTGGATGATCTCGGAGAAGAGCAGCCGCATGTGCAGCATGCTATTCGATCTGCGCGTCGTCTTCTTATTGGAGGATGTGATGCGGCTCTGAATACATGTGTCAGCCTAATAGCAGAGAAAGATATGACAGTGTTGTATCGATCGGCACCGATTATTCTGAAACAAGCTCAATCCATCTGGAACCAATGTGCTCGTTCACGACAGTGGGAGATACTCCGTCATATTCGCTTGTTACCTGAAATCGAGAATCTTCAGTCGAGTTTAGAGGAGTCTTATGACCTCATTTATTACTGGATTCCGTTTGAGCGGTTTCACCAGCCACGACTCCTTGAACAAACGATGGAATCTTTAGTGAATGCTCTGATGGCGAATGGCATGCTGATCATGTCAGGCCCCCCCCTATTGGAACAGTCTATCCGGCAGCATCAATTAACCGCATTGTCCACTGAGTATATTCACGATCTTCCTACGTTTCGACTGCATCAAGCTATCTTACCAAAAGCGAAGCTTCAGCAGGACCTTATGGTGTTTGTTTTGAAGAAATAGGCACTATTTACAGGATTGTGTAAGCCAAATCTAGGCTGATGCTCTGGTGTTTACCAGTCTTGACAGCTGGCCGTGTTGAGAATAGGATAGGGTAACCTTTAACACTCATCCGGTGAGGTGAGTAAGGAGAAGCAACGCCCGTGGGCCACTTGCCCAAATAACCAAACGAAACCTACTCATGCTTCTCATGGGAAGGTTTTTTTTTGCCCAGAAAACTTCTATGAATAACTCTTCTCAACCTGAACGTATATTGATGGATCAGCAGGAAATGGCGCGCGCGCTCACTCGTATCAGTCATGAAATTTTAGAACGTAATAAGGGTGCTCAAGGATTGGCTCTTGTGGGTATTCGTACGGGCGGGGTGTTTTTAGCGCAGCGGATCGTCACGCGAATTCGGCAGATCGAGCAGAGTGAAGTGCCATTTGGTGAATTGGATATCACACTTTATCGAGATGATCTTTCGATACGACGCGATCAGCCAGAAGTGAAGAAAACACTTATACCGTTTGATATCTCTGGAACACATGTTGTGCTTGTGGACGATGTCCTATTTACTGGAAGAACGATTCGAGCGGCAATGGATGCTTTGATTGATTTAGGTCGACCGGCAGAAATTCAACTTGCGGTTCTCGTTGATCGAGGCCATCGTCAATTACCGATTCGTGCGACGTATGTTGGGAAAAGCGTTCCGACTGCAGAAGATGAACAGGTCCAGGTCTTTTTTGAAGAGTTAGGCCAAGAAGATCGAGTGGCAATTGCGTCTCTCTAGACAAAGGTCGTGGCATGGGTTTAAAGACTAAAGATTTACTCGGTGTGTCTTCACTGACATCTGATGAAATTCGTTTAATCTTAGAAACTTCTGAGTCTTTCAAAGAAGTCAGTGGCCGAGAGATCAAGAAAGTCCCAGCTTTACGCGGCAAAACTGTAGTGAATTTATTTTTTGAACCCAGTACACGAACCAGAACGTCGTTTGAATTGGCTGCCAAACGGTTAAGTGCTGATGTGATTAATTTTTCTCCTTCGACGAGTAGTATTGTCAAGGGTGAAACGTTGTTAGATACCGCACGTAACATTGAATCGATGCAAGCCGATATCATTGTGCTTCGCCATTCTTCTCCGGGAGCCGCAGAAACATTGGCCAAAGGGGTACGGTCATCGGTTATTAATGCCGGGGATGGTTGGCATGAACATCCAACGCAAGCGCTGTTGGATCTTTTTACGATTAAAGAACGAAAGCCAAATATTGAAGGATTAACGGTCACGATTGTTGGCGATATTGCCCATAGTCGCGTGGCTCGCTCTAATATTTTTGCATTAACAAAACTCGGTGCAACAGTTCGCCTGGTCGCACCTCCGACGATGATTCCTCTGCATGTTGATCGTTTTGGCGTATCGGTTTTTTCGAGTTTGGATGCAGGGTTAGAAGGTGCTGATGTGATCATCATGCTACGGCTTCAATTAGAGCGGCTAGGGCGTGCATTTTTCCCAAGCATTCGTGAGTATGCGCGCTTATACTGTTTGACGATGGACCGGATGAAGCGTGCGAAGCCTGATGTTATGATCATGCATCCGGGTCCTCTCAATCGTGGAGTGGAAATTGCGCCGGAAATTGCGGATAGTCAATCTGCCGTTATTCTTGACCAAGTTGCCAATGGCGTGGCGGTGAGAATGGGCTTGATGTATTTGCTTTCTGGGTCTGGACAGGCATGAACCCGTGAAAGGTGAGACATGAAATCATGAATATGTTGATTCGTGGCGGAACAGTCATTGATCCAGGTCAGTTTCATGGCCTTGGAGATGTGTTTATTCGGGCTGGAAAAATTGAGGCGATAGGGGAGCATCTTTCGATCGCTGAATCCGATATGGTGGAACTGACGATTATTGATGCTCAGGGACTGGTTGTGGCACCTGGGTTTGTGGATCTTCATGCACATCTTCGGGAACCGGGATTCGAACATAAGGAAACAATCGAGACGGGCGCGTCGTCAGCCGTGGCTGGTGGATTTACGTCAGTCTGTTGCATGCCTAACACCAGTCCTGTGAATGATAATCAAGCGGTGACCGAGTTTATCTTGAGCCGAGCTAAACAGGCTGGAAAAGCCAATATTTTTCCCATTGGGGCCATTACTAAAGGATCAGAAGGCGTTGAACTTGCTGAGATTGGCGATCTGTTTGCAGCAGGGTGTGTGGCCATTTCTGATGATGGACGTCCTGTGATGAATAGCCAAGTGATGCGGCGAGCCATGGAATATGCCCAGGCTTTTGATTTACCTGTGGTTGATCATTGTGAATGTCTTCATCTTTCTGATGGAGGATGTATGAATGAAGGCTTTGTTTCGACCGAATTAGGCATGCCAGGTATCCCAAATGCATCAGAGGATGTCATGGTGGCACGCAATATTGCCTTGGCTGAATTGACTGGAGCCCGACTTCATTTGGCACACTTAAGCACGGCTGGCTCAGTTCGACTGACACGCCAAGCGAAGGCCAATGGGATTCCGGTGACAGCGGAAGTCTGTCCACATCACTTTTCACTCACAGATGAAGCGGCGCGAGATTTTCATGCCAATGCTAAAATGAGCCCGCCTCTTCGGTCGGCCGCAGATGTTGAGGCCCTCAAAGAAGGGCTTGCCGATGACACAATTGATACCATTGCGACTGACCATGCTCCGCATGCCATACAAGAAAAGCAAATGGAGTTTGATAAGGCCCCATTTGGTATTGTTGGTTTTGAAACGGCATTTCCGTTGACGATGGCTTTAGTGGAAGAAGGCGTCCTCTCACTTGAACGCGCGATTGAAAAACTCACGTCAGCCCCTGCACGGGCATTTTCTCTCAAAAAAGGAACGCTCGCGGTTGGCAGCGATGCTGATGTGGTGTTACTGGATCCTTCTCATTCGTGGGTGATTGATCCGACACAATTTCATTCAAAAAGTCAGAATACTCCATTTACTGGTTGGAATGTAAAAGGGAAAGTGATCAAGACAATCGTTGCCGGAACGATTGTGTATGGATCTGATTGAACTGTGGTACGAGAGACCTCGCGATGGCAATTTGTCGGATACTTTTGCGAGGTGTTCGGTTTGATGCTTTGGGTTGGTGGGTTGTTCATGATTATCGCCGTGGTGATTCCTGCGGTTTTTAATTCATTTGGAATGGAACCTGCTGGTCGTTTTTTACGACGAGTGTTTGATGGCTATAGCCTTTTCACGCTTGGGATTCTTCTTTTTTTAATGATGATGGCCGGTACTCGATATTGGTATGGACTTTCTTCATCTCATAATCAATTTCCTGTGACCCGCACCGATGTAATCTTGCTGGTGTGCATGATGATTACAACCGGTTTGGTCATGGGAGTACTTGGGCCAAAAGCCATTGCCTTGCAAGAACAAGCCTTTGAAACCGTGTCACAAGTTGAAAAGAAGGTTGCGTATGATCAGTTTTTTCGTGTGCATATGATTGTTCGCGCGCTCCATTTAATTAATGTGGGACTTGCCGCCGGATTACTTATTTCAAAACTTCGACGTGGTCTTTCTTTGTCCGACCTCTCAGATGGAACACTACGAAATGCCTCATAAGATAAAGGTTGTGTTGAGTCGACGGTCATAATGGAAAAAGCCTTATTAGCGTTAGCTGACGGTACCGTGTTTGAAGGCACGGCTCTCGGTTATCGTGGGGAAACTTCAGGTGAGGTTGTTTTTAACACCGCGATGACCGGGTACCAGGAAATATTAACTGATCCGTCCTATAAGGGGCAGATTGTCGTCATGACGAGTTCTCATATTGGGAACTATGGCATATCGAGTAAGGATTGCGAATCTTCCGGACCTTGGGTTGAAGGATTTATTGTTCGTGAGGCGTCATCGACTGCGAGTAATTGGCGTTCGGATGAATCATTTGTGAATTATATGGTCCGGCATAAAATTGTTGGAATTGAAGGCATTGATGTTCGTGCCCTTACCAGACATTTACGAGATCATGGCTCCCAACCGGGAGTGATTTCTCATGTGAATGTCGATGCAGAAAAGTTGGTTGAACAAGCCCGGCAATTACCCACAATTGTTGGCCGAGATCTTGTATCAAAAGTGACGTGCGCGAAGCCGTATCAATGGACTGAAGGCACTGGGGAATGGCCAACAGAAATTTCCTCTGATCAATCCAATGATGGCAAAGGGCCAACTGATCGTTGCAAGGTGGTCGTTTTTGATTTTGGTGTGAAACTGAATATTCTGCGACGCCTTGTCGATGTTGGCTGTGACGTCGATGTCGTGCCGGCATCGACCTCTGCTGAAGTCGTGAAGTCATTGGAGCCAGATGGTGTTCTGCTTTCAAATGGTCCTGGAGACCCAGAAGCTGTTCCCTTTGCTGTTCATGCCGTGCAGAATCTTATTGGGTGGCGTCCCATTTTCGGTATTTGTCTTGGGCATCAGATCCTGGGATTGGCCTTGGGGATGCGCTCACATAAACTCAAGTTTGGGCATCATGGAGCCAATCATCCAGTCATTGACTTACGGTCTGGAAAAGTCGAAATTACCTCGCAAAATCATAATTTTTCTATTGGGCCTCCTGATTTAGGTAAGTCTGGGGACGATGACCTTCACGTATTTCAAAGTCAATGGGGGCGAGTTCATATGTCACATCGCAGTCTCAATGATGGCTGTTGCGAAGGTCTCGTTGGTTTGGATGTGCCAATCATGTCCACTCAATATCATCCTGAAGCCTCACCCGGACCACATGACTCCGCCTATATGTTTCGTCAATTCTTGAATCTTCTAGGGAACACTCATGCTTAAAATTGTTGTTGTCCTGTGTCTGTGTTTCAGTTTGACTGGCTGCATTAATCAACCATCCTTGTTTCCTTCAGGTGGGCCGTTGCAGGAGTCAACAGTGTCTGGAGAAGGCCATCAGAAGATCGTGCTCATCGATATCTCAGGTATGTTAACGTCTGCTAAACCATCAGGCTTTACCGATCAATTACTCGATCGTCCAAGTCTCCCAGCCAGGCTTAAAGAAGAGCTGGCTAAAGCTGGGGAAGATGAGGAAGTGAAGGCGATTCTTCTTCGAATTAATAGTCCCGGAGGTACGGTGACAGCGTCAGATGTGTTGCATCATGAGATTCACCAATTTAAAAAAACACATAAGATTCCCATTGTGGCCTCAATTGTTGATCTCGGAACATCTGGTGGCTACTACGTTGCGGCAGCGGCTGACAAGATCTTTGCTCATCCTTCCACGGTAACAGGCAGTATTGGCGTGATCATGGTCACGCTCAATGCAGAGGGACTTCTCGAGAAAATTGGTGTTGTTCCAGGTGCCATTACGTCTGGACCTAATAAGTCCATGGGTGCGCCCTATCGTGCTATGACAGAAGAGGAGTTGGCCATTTTTCAGGGTGTGATTGATTCTATGTATGAGCAGTTCGTTTCGGTTGTGAAGGCAGGGCGTCCGTCCTTGACAGAAGAAGAGATTCGGCGTTTGGCTGATGGAAGAATTTACACGGCGGCCCAAGCCAAGGCTGTTGGATTAGTTGATGAGATCGGATATCTCGAAGATGCCATTGATCAGGTCAAAATTATGGCTAACCTTGAGGACGCCTCAATCGTAACCTACCACCGTGCTGGTGGCTATAAACCGAATATCTATTCCTCCATCAGGACGAATGGGACAGATGCTCCCAGGTTTTCGAGTTTGGATTCTCTTTCTCTTTTCACGGTCTTGAGTGGTGGCACCCCAAAGTTTATGTATATATGGATGCCCTAAGATAAGGTCTTTTTGTTGCCGATACCAATGAATTGCAATAACGAATTCATCAAATTTTCAATGAATAGACAACGACTACGCTATGTGAGTGCCCTAGTGGTCATCCTCATGTTGCTGGTTTTTGGTGGGTGCACAAAAGCTCCAGGTACTGCGAGGGATCAATTCATTTATATCTCAGAAGAAAAAGAAATTGCGCTAGGTGTCTCAGCTTTTCGGCAGGTCTTGGCTAGTGCTCCCTTGAGTACCAATCCAGAAGTGACATTAATGGTGAATCGGGTGGGGCGTCGAATAGCTGAGGCTGCGAAGAAGCCTTCCTACCATTGGGAGTTTGCTGTTATTCAAGATGATGATCAAATTAATGCGTTTGCCTTACCTGGTGGAAAAGTCGCAATCTTTACTGGAATTTTAAAGTTCACCAAAACCGAAGCTGGGCTGGCCACGGTCATGGCGCATGAAGTTGCCCATGCGCTTCAGCGGCATGGGGCTGAGCGATACAGTAGTAGTATTCTTGAGCAAATCGCACAAATTGGTGCCATTGCGGGTGCTGCAGCTGGGGGCATCAACCCAGGAGTCGCCATTGGTGCGATGAGCGCCTATGGCGTTGGAGTCGCGTTACCGAATTCACGAAAACAAGAATCGGAGGCTGACTTTATTGGACTGCAGCTGATGGCCAAGGCTGGGTATGATCCACATGAGGCTGTGCCTTTTTGGGAAAGAATGAGTGGATGTCCAAGGAAAATGATCGGACGATTTTGTTTTCGATCAAATGCCTCGGTTCCTGAATTTCTTTCAACGCATCCGTCAGATGTGACACGAATTAACCAAATTGAAGCCTGGCTTCCTAAGGCCCTTCAATATTACAGCCCCAGTTTAATCCCAAAAGATTCTTCTGCCGACAAAGATTCTCCGGTCGTGGATTCTCTCTGAAGTACTATACATGCCAAAACGAACTGACATTCATCGCATTCTTCTTATTGGGTCAGGCCCTATTGTTATCGGTCAAGGTTGCGAGTTTGATTACTCGGGCACGCAAGCCTGCAGGGCCTTGAAAGAAGAAGGCTATGAAGTGATTCTGATCAACAGTAATCCTGCTACGATCATGACTGACCCCGAGCTCGCGGATCGCACCTACATCGAACCCATCACGTGTGAGGTTGTGGAACGGATTTTAGATCGTGATCGTCCTGATGCCTTACTCCCGACAATGGGAGGACAGACAGCCTTGAACCTAACGGTTCAATTATCACAGCAGGGTATTTTAGAGAAATATGGCGTGCAAACCATTGGTGCTTCCTATGATGCCATTCAAAAAGCCGAAGACCGAGAACAATTCAAAGAGGCGATGCAACGCATTGGGATTCATGTTCCACTAAGTGGATCCATTCGTTCGCGTGAAGAAGCCGTGCAGTTACTTGATACAATTGGTTTTCCGGCCATCGTACGCCCCTCTTTTACGCTGGGTGGGGCAGGTGGAAATATTGCGTACAATCGTGAGGAATATGAAGAGTTTGTTGAGTGGGCGCTAGTAACGAGTCCTGTTGGTCAAGTACTGATTGAACAGTCCCTGATCGGATGGAAGGAATATGAATTAGAGGTCATGCGTGACCTGAATGATAATGTTGTGATTGTCTGTCCGATCGAAAACTTCGATGCTATGGGTATTCATACAGGTGATAGCATTACCGTTGCACCATGTATGACGCTCACAGATAAAGAATACCAACGCATGAGAAATGCAGCAGTACGAATTATTCGAGAAATTGGTGTGGATACGGGTGGATCAAATATTCAATTTGCTGTGAATCCAAAAAATGGAGATCAAATTGTCATAGAAATGAATCCACGAGTGTCTAGAAGTTCTGCGCTTGCGTCGAAGGCTACAGGTTTTCCCATTGCGAAAATCGCTGCCAAGCTGGCGGTTGGTTATACCCTTGATGAAATTACCAACGATATTACCAAGGTGACCAAAGCCTCATTTGAACCGACAATTGACTATGTGGTGGTGAAGATTCCTCGTTTTACATTTGAAAAGTTTGAAGGAAGCGACCCGACCCTCACGACGCATATGAAGTCAGTCGGGGAAGTCATGGCTCTCGGGGCGACATTTAAAGAAGCGTTGCAAAAGGCTATTCGGTCTTTAGAGACGGATCGATTTGGTCTGTGTTCGTTGTATGGCTTGGATGGATTGTATCAACGTGATGAAACGGATCAGGAGGTGATGCAAGAAATCCGTGAGGTCTTACAAGTTCCAACGGCTGATCGAATGTGGCAGGTTGCCGATGGGTTTCGAGTTGGTCTTTCTTGTGATGAAATTCACGCAATTACACATATTGATCCATGGTTTTTAGCAGAAATACGGCAACTCATTGCCTTTGAGCATCAACTTTCAGTTTCGCGCGATGCCATGACCTCCGAACGATATCAACAGGCGAAGCAACTAGGTTTTTCTGATGAGCGCTTGGCTCAACTGTTGAAGGTTTCTCCCGAGACCATTCAATCGTTTGTGAGCCATTCCGGTTCTACATCGCTCACCTATAAACGAGTTGATACTTGTGCCGCGGAGTTTGAGGCACATACGCCCTATCTCTATTCAAGTTATGGGAAGTCATGTGAAGCCCGTGCCACTGAGCAAAAGAAAGTCATCATTTTAGGCGGAGGGCCCAATCGAATTGGTCAGGGAATTGAGTTTGATTATTGCTGCGTACATGCGGCTATGGCTCTGCAAGAGGAGGGCGTTGAAACGATTATGGTGAATTGTAACCCTGAAACTGTTAGTACGGATTACGATATTTCCGATCGTCTCTATTTCGAACCCTTAACTTTTGAAGATGTCACACATATCCTTAATATTGAGAAGCCTTTTGGGATTATTGTGCAATTCGGTGGGCAAACACCATTGAAGCTTTCCTGGTCATTAGCCAAGATTGATGCACCTATTTTGGGGACCAGCCCGGACGCGATTGATCGTGCTGAAGATCGAAAACGATTTAATGCCTTGATTAAGGAGTTGGGATTACGTCAGCCAGAAAGCGGAATGGCCCATAGTCCTGAAGAAGCCCATCATATTGCCGAATCAGTTCAGTATCCTGTCATGGCCCGTCCTTCTTATGTTTTGGGGGGGCGTGCGATGCAAATTCTCTATGATGAAGATTCTCTCGCACGTTATTTACATACTCATGCTCTCGCGCTTGTGAAGCATCCATTGCTGATTGATCATTATTTAGATGGGGCGATCGAAGTCGATGTTGATGCGATTTCTGATGGTCGGCATGTGGTGGTGGCAGGCATCATGGAGCATGTTGAAGTGGCTGGGATTCATTCTGGTGACTCGGCCTGTTCATTGCCGCCATACTCCCTAAAGTCTTCGATTATTGACATCATTACGAGTCAGACTATTGCCCTTGCCAAAGCCCTGAATGTGATTGGTCTGATGAATATTCAATTTGCGGTACAGGGTAATGATGTGTTTGTGTTAGAAGTGAATCCACGTGCCTCTCGAACAGTTCCTTTCGTGAGTAAAACGATTGGCGTTCCGTTGGCCAAATTAGCTACCAAGGTGATGCTTGGAAAAACCCTAGAAGAATTAGGATTTTTAAAGGCCCCAACCCTTTCACATATGTCTGTCAAGGAAGCCGTCTTTCCATTTATCAAGCTTGGTGCCCTGGATATTTTACTTGGTCCTGAGATGCGTTCGACGGGTGAGGTGATGGGAATTGATGGAGATTTTGGCTGGGCCTTTGCTAAAGCTCAGACTGCGGCCGGAAACGCTCTTCCTAAGTCTGGGATCGTTTTATTAAGTGTGAAGGATCAAGATAAGCTTGCCACGGTTGATATTGCAAAACGGCTCTGCCACCTAGGCTTTACGTTGCATGCGACCCGTGGGACTGCGAGCTTTCTCCTTCAGCATGACATTGAAGTTGAGCCGGTGAATAAGATAAAAGAAGGACGGCCCCATATTGTTGATGTGATTAAAAATGGTCACATTTGCCTAGTTGTCAATACTGTAGGTAGTGCGTCTTCTCAAGATGACTCGACACCTATTCGGAGAGAGGCTCTGTATCAGGGGATTCCATATTTTACGACTATTCCAGCAGCGAAAGCCGCAGTATTAGGAATTGAAGCGATGCGAAAGGGTAAGCTGAGAGTTCGCCCACTTCAAGAGTATCAAGCTGCATTAAAGGGTAACTAACTGATGAAAATTCCTATGACCCCCAAAGGCTATGAAGCTTTAAAAAATGAATTAAATAGGATTCGTAAAGAAGACCGTCCAAGGAACATTCAAGCTATTTCGGAAGCCCGTGAGCATGGCGATCTTCGGGAGAACGCTGAATATAAAGCGGCCAAAGAGGAACAACAATTTATTGTCACACGAATAGCCGAAATTGAGTACAAGCTCAGTGAAGCAGAGGTTATCCAAATGACACCCGGCCCAAGTGATACGATCGTGTTTGGTGCCACTGTTCAAATGTTGGATGTGGAGTCGGGTGAAGCGAAGCAGTATAGGCTCGTGGGATTAGAAGAGGCGGACATTAAAACCGGCAGTATTTCTGTGCAATCGCCAATTGGACGCGGATTGATTGGGCATAAAGTCGGAGATCTTGTGGAAATTCAACGTCCTGCAGGAACGGTTGAATACGAAATTCAAAAAATTTGGTTTGAGGAGATATAGTATGCCTTCAGCAATATCACTTGTCACCCTACTCACGGATTTTGGTAGTCGAGATTATTTTGTGCCAAGCATGAAAGGAGTGATGTTAGGGATAAATTCGCAAGCACGAATTCTTGATCTTACTCATGACATTGCGGCGCAGAATATTGAGCAAGCCGCGTTTTATTTGAAGTCCTGCTACCAATATTTCCCTGATGGAACGATTCACGTTGTAGTTGTTGATCCTGGAGTTGGCAGTGATCGCCGGGCGATTTTAGTGTCAACCTCTAAGCATTTCTTTCTGGCTCCTGATAATGGTGTCTTAAGTTATATTATTGAAGAAGAACTGTCTGTCGAAGTTCGAGCAATTGAAAATAAACAGTATAGGTTAGATTCAGAAGGGGCGACGTTTGATGGGCGAGATCTGTTTGCTCCAGCCGCCGCATGGTTAACGAAAGGACAGACTCCTGGCTCCTATGGACCGCTCATTCAGAATTATGTCACGTTGCCTAAGGCAGAGCCTAAAATGGAACAGGGGAAGTTAGTCGGTAAGATTGTATATACTGACCACTTTGGCAACTTGATATCAAATATTACCCCTGCTGATCTAAATACGTATCGATCTGTTTCCAAGCAGGAGGTGCAGGCCATTCAGTTGGGTGATATCACCATTCAAGGTCTCAAGACACATTATGCAGAAGGTGCATTGGGTTTACCTGAGGCGCTGATTAATAGTAATGGTCAGTTAGAAGTTTTCATCAAACAAGGTCATGCTGCCGATCGTTGCCAGGTTAAGATCGGAGAACGAATTGAGGTTGGATAGTCACGAGATCGGGGCCTTTGCTCTTATCATTGCATTCTCAACACTTCCTCGCATACCCTTCTTTTATATTCGAATTCCCATTCATCCGCGCACAACATAGCCCGGCCTAGCGTCACTCTTGTCTTGAAACAGGTAGATGTGGGGGGCAACCTAAGGAATAATGAGCCAACTTATGACAAAACGCAAAGTAACTGAACCCACCACGACGCCGACTATGAAGGGCTTTTCCCCAGGTTTCGCCTCTCTCGGGCTTGAAGCGGCCTTACTGACGACTCTTGAGACCTTGGGATATGAAGAACCTACACCGATTCAACAAGAATCTATCCCCCCCTTGTTGGAAGGTAAGGATCTTCTGGGTCGTGCTGCGACAGGGACTGGGAAGACAGCGGCGTTTACATTACCTCTGCTCCAGCGTCTGGCTCATTCAGAACGGCAAGACCATCCTTTTGCACTCATACTGGTACCCACACGCGAATTAGCTATCCAGGTATCCGAAGCGGTTCAGCGCTATGGAAAGCAGCAAAAAGTTTCGACATTGGCAGTTTACGGGGGGCAGGCCATTCGCCCGCAACTGGTGGCTCTCAAACGTGGTGTCAATATTGTCATCGCGACGCCGGGGCGCGCTTTAGATCATATTCGACGTAAAACCCTTCAACTCAAAGATTTGAAAATCGTGGTGTTGGACGAGGCAGATGAAATGCTCAACATGGGGTTCGTTGAAGATTTAGATGCGATTCTGAAAGAGACTCCCAAGACTCGACAAACCGCTCTATTTTCGGCAACGATGCCTACCCGAATCGCATCGATTGCTCGTCGGCATTTACAGAATCCTGTTGAGATTCAAATTGTTAAGGAAGAAGTGAAAGAGGGGACCTCCCCACGTGTGAAGCAAGTTGGGTATCTTGTCGCTAGGGCCCATAAAGTGGCCGCGCTTGTTCGTATTTTGGATATGGCTCAGCCAAAGTCAACATTAATTTTTTGTCGTACTCGAATTGAGGTTGATGAGTTGATCTCTACGCTTAACAGTCGTGGGTACAGAGGAGAGGGACTTCATGGTGGGATGAATCAAGCCCAACGTGACCGAGTCATGCAGTCATTCCGATCAGGACAAGCTGAGCTTTTGGTTGCGACGGACGTAGCCGCACGTGGACTAGATATCTCTCACGTTTCCCATGTCATGAATTACGATGTGCCTTCTTCTTCTGAAGCCTATGTTCATCGGATTGGACGGACTGGTCGTGCTGGCCGAGGAGGGGAGGCGATCACATTTGTCGAACCTCGTGAACGCTGGTTACTCCAAAATATTGAACGCCGCACGAAATCAACCATTGAAATGGCGAAACTTCCGACCGTGGCTGACCTCCAAGAGAGTCGTCTGGAACGGATGGAAGCGTCAATTAGAGAAACACTGAAGGCCGATAACTTAGATCGGTTTACAAAGATGGTCACGACCCTTTCAGCCAAGTTTGACCTCGCTGATGTCGCTGCGGCAGCGATTCAATTGGCCTATGGTGTGAAAGATGGAGAACGCAAGGAAGAAGAAATTCCTTCTGCATCAGATCGTCAGCCTGATGCGTCATCGCGATCTCGTCGTCCAAGACAAGAAAATTCAGAACGTTCGTATGGGGCCAGGACTCGAGGAAATGAAGCCAGACCTGGCCCCAAACGTGGCCGTTCAGGGCCAACTCCGAATATGGTGACCCTGGAATTCAGTGCTGGTCGTGCTGTGGGTATTCGTCCGGGAGACTTGGTTGGTGCCATTGCCAATGAAGCAAAACTCAATTCTAATGTCCTAGGTCCTATTAAAATATCGGATCAGTCTTCACAGGTTCATGTGCCAGAAGAGTTGGCCAAAGGGATTATCAAGGCGTTCAGCCGTACCAGGTTAAAAGGGCACAAAGTCACCGTTCGCCTCCACCGCTAATATTCTCACCCTAAAGTTGTAATGGCCGAGTCGTCGTTTTTCCTCGGATAGTATGCGTGTGCCTTCAAATTTCTTCAACATTGTACAAAGAATATGTCAATAGTCGCCTTTTCGTTATAGTTATTGAATCGGAGAACCTCCTATCCTCCGCTGAAAGCATGTGCTACCCATCGTGGATTTTCTCACCCTCCTTTTTATCTGGTTATGCAGAAATAATATCAAAGGTCTTTTTCCGGTTACTTGCTGTTCGCATCCAAGAGTGGTCAATGCTTCAAAATATATGGATTGTCGATACTTGATGCACACAACAAAATACAATAGACATCAATGTGAGTGAACGAATATTCTTGTTATACCGACTGTCAGCAACAACACACTTTCTTGCTTAGGCATTACTAGTAATGACATTTGAGTTTTCAAGTTATTTGAAAAGTGGTCGAAGGATATGGGACTGGTATGATAGTGCTTGGGGACTTCTAGTCTTTCCCTATATTTTCGAAAGAGAATCGTATGTTTGCTGGGATTTCACATTCACTTTCAGGTTTAGCCGCCGCGCAAGCAAAGATCAATTCTGCAGCTCATAATATTGCGAACGCTCACACTTCAGGCTTTGAAAATACGCGAACGAGAGTTGACGCGGCAGGTTCTGGCGGAGCTCAGGTCACACTCGATCAGTCGCAAAACTCTCTGGTCAGTCGCGTTCAAGGGGCGAGTGGAGATTCGTTCGAATTTGAATCCTCTCAGGTGAATCTGGAAGAGGAAGTTGTGAACCTCTTAATTGCGAAACGATCTTTTGAAGTGAACGTCAAGGCCATCGAAATTCAGGATCAGGCACTAGGAACTCTTCTGGATATCATTGAATAGTACCTATGTGCTTTTAGTAAGGATCACGAACTCCTCTGTACTTTATGATTATTTTCTTTTTTTATCGACTGATGAAATCTGTCTATTTGATCATCATGAAACCTCTGTAAGCCTCTGTACGATCGCCCTTCTTCTTCTCCCGCAGCTTTCTAGCAATCTTTCCAAGTTTTGTATTCGGTTTTTTACATCTAAGTCATGGTGTTTACCTATTTTTGGTATATATACTTACTTTTACTCTAATTGAGTTTTGTAGAGGGTTTATCAATAGAGGCTTTGAACGTAATGAAAGAATTAGTGTAGAATCTAGAGTTCTCGTAGAGATATCACATTAATGATTATGCTCAAGGGACGATCAGTAAGCATCCCGACGTACCAGCTTTGTCTTTGGAAGAACTTTGTTCCACTCACTATTTCGTTCTAGGGGAGACTACCATTTATGAAGAGACTTAAGAGGTTCCACTTTCTGCCAAGTTTTACCCCCTCTTTGACAGATACATCTCCACTCAGAATTATGAGAAAGGGGCTCATCAGCCTGGGGTTCGCATTGTGTGTGTTTGCACCATCTGCCGTTTTCGCGACTGTTCCAGCGGCTTTTATGGAGGGTTTTGCCGAAATCGTAGAAAAAGTTGGACCAACGGTTGTAAATGTGGCGGTGACTAGCGCTGGAAGCTCTTCTGGTAGACAATTACCACCTGGGCCATTCGGAGGTCCTCCTGGTGGTGGCCCTCCTGGTCGTCCTCAACCTGGACCTCCAGGTCCTCCTGGCATGAGTGCTGGGTCGGGTATTATTATTGACGCATCCGGTTTTATTATTACCAATAACCACGTGGTGGAAGAAGCATCAAAAATTACTGTGACACTTCATGATGGACGTGAATTTCCTGCTACGACGGTTGGTACTGATCCAAAAACTGATTTAGCGATCATTAAAATTAAGGGTGAAGGCGCTGAACTTTCAGCTATCCAATGGGGAGACTATGAGAGTCTTCGAGTTGGCGATGTGGTTTTGGCCTTAGGCAGTCCGTTTGGTCTGAAATCATCAGTCTCCTTTGGCATTATCAGTGCCCTTGGACGTGGAAGTGTCGGCATCACTGAATATGAAGATTTCATTCAAACAGACGCTGCCATAAATCCTGGTAATTCAGGGGGGGCGTTGGTCAATATGAAAGGGGAGTTAGTCGGTATCAACACCGCAATTTTCTCTCGAACTGGGGGATCTGAGGGTGTTGGGTTTTCCATTGCTGTGAGTATTGCGCAGGATATTGCACAAAGTCTCATTAAATCAGGGAAAGTCGTGCGTGGTTGGATGGGCGTGGCGATACAAGAAATGTCCCCCGCTCTTGCACAATCCTTTCAGCTTCCTGAAAACCACCAAGGTGGTGTGTTAATCAGTGAAGTTCATGAAAATGGTCCTTCCGCAAAGGCGGGCCTCCAGAGGGGAGACGTCATTCTCAAGTATGGTGGGGCATCGATTCGTGACGTGAATCACTTACGTAATGTGGTGGCTCGGACCAAAGTTGGAAAATCCAAGGAAATAATTGTGCTGCGCGACGGCAAGGAAACGACGCTTAATATTGAATTAGGGGAACGTCCCTCCGACCAAATGCTAGCGAAGGGTGGATCTGCGGGATCGCCACCAGTTGTGGAAGCTCCAGATAATGTATTGGCTGGCCTTAGTGTTGAGGCGTTAACTGCTTCTAAGAGAAGTTCTTTGAAGCTCTCTGAAGAGGTAAAAGGTGTCCTAGTCAGTAAAGTGGAATCTGGGAGTGAGGCCGAAGCTGCTGGTGTTCAAGAAGGTGATCTTATCCAGGAAGTGAGCAGGAAAGTCATCACGTCTATTGATGATTATCAACAAATTTCCTCAAGCATTGCAAAGGGTGAACTTGTTGTAGTTCTAATTAACCGCCGAGGCAACAACTTGTTTGTCGCCGTGAATCCAAAGTAACCTCAGAACAATGGAATCTAAACGATCACAGATGTCCGAGTGGCTTGAAGAAAAAGTCTTCAAGCCACTCGAAGATAAAAAAATGCCAATCATGGAGCATCTCCATGAGCTTCAATGGCGTTTAACTCGAACCGTCATTATTATGGCGGGTATTTTTATCGTCACATTTTTCTATGCAGATACATTAGTGAACTGGATTCGAGTTCCCCTCCAAAATTATTTTATTCCAGGAGCCATGGAGTGGATTCCTTCGGATCTTCCCAAAATACCATTTGTGTTCCTCTCTCCAGCCGAAGCATTGTTTCAGAACATTAAAGTGGCCGCCCTCTTTGCCTTAGTCTTAGCGATGCCGCAAATACTTTGGGAGACCTGGCAATTTGTCGTGCCTGGCCTTCATGTTCAAGAGCGACGGTTCACAGGGCCATTTGTGATTATCAGTTGGCTCGCGTTTTATTTAGGCTTAACCTTTTCATTCTTTATCGTTCTGCCATTTGCGTTGCACTTTCTCATTTCTTATGGATTAGATGCGGGCTTTATTGCCCAAATATCTATTGCCAATTACGTGGGGTTCACCCTGTGGTTCATGATGGTGTTCGGGATGATATTTGAAGTGCCGTTGGTATTAACCCTTATGGCTCGCTTGGGTTGGGTTGATGCACCGACGCTGAAAAAATATCGAAAGTGGGCATTTCTTGGTTCTTTCTTATTTGCGGCCATTTTGACTCCAACACCTGACCCATTTAATCAGTGCATTATGGCTTTACCCATGTACTTCTTTTATGAGGTTGGTATTATTAGCGCACGGATCTTTGGAAAGAAAAAACCTCAAGAAGAGCCCGAGAGTCAAGACACTTCAATCGTACCGGCTGTGATGCCATCCACGCAGATGAAGCCAGCCACCCAAGGCGCTGGTGGGAGCGGAGATGCTGACGATGATTATGTGAATGTTCCAGAGTCAGGACCGCGTTAATCGTGAAAGCTCTTGTTTTGCGAGTGGCAGTTCTTGTGATTAGTAGCAAAATTATTAAAGGGATTCAGTCAGATACCGGACGAGATGATATAACTAAATTGCTAAAAGATCACGATATGGAGGTCTGCGAGTATCAAATTGTCCCTGATGAACAAGAGGCAATTCAGGATCACTTGAGAGAACTTTGCGATATTCAGAACATACATGTGGTCTTGACCGTTGGCGGGACGGGGGTTCGACCGACGGATTGGGCTCCTGAAGCCACAAGAGATGTCATCGAAAAGGAAATTCCAGGCATTGGTGAAGCTATGCGATTAGAAAGTCTTAAAACGGTGAGAACTGCGATGCTTTCAAGGGGGACTGCAGGTATTCGAGGGGAGACGCTGATCGTGAATCTTCCAGGAAGTTCACGCGGTGTTCGTGAAAATTTATCTGTTCTACTCCCAATACTCGATCATACAATTTCAAAAATTTCTGGTGGTACGAAAACATCAGGGTAAGTCATTGTTCATTTTGTTATTTAGCGGAGGCATATTATGGCAAGTGAGTTGAAGATGATCCAACCTTCACAGTCTGATAGTGGAGATGTCTGTACCTATATGTGGGCTTGCGCCATCTGTGACGAAACCGAGACTTGTCAAAAAGATAAGGAAGGGCACAGTCGCTGGCTTGTCACTAAGCGAATGGAGCGTATTGATTACAAAATCCTGGTAATGAGTAACAAGGGCGGCGTGGGTAAAAGCACCATGACGACAAATCTTGCCATCAGCCTTGCGCTGAAGGGATACGAAGTGGGTATTTGTGACATGGACATTCATGGCCCAAATATTCCCAAAATGGTTGGGGCGGAAGGGCAAAAATTAAAGGTGAGTTCAGGGGGAGGAATTATTCCTCATCAGGTGTACAACCTCAAGATCGCTTCCATGTCATTTTTACTGCAGAATTCTGATGACCCAATTATTTGGCGGGATGCGTATAAATATGAATTTATCAACCAATTATTAGGTGGCGTTGAATGGCAAGATCTGAACTTTTTGCTAGTTGACCTTCCTCCAGGAACGGGAAATGAATCGGTCACAACGATTGATTTGATTGGAGACGTCAGTGGATGCGTAATTGTTTCAACACCGCAAGAAGTAGCTTTGCTTGATGCTAGAAAATCAGTCACCTTTGCCCGAGATAGTGAGATTCCCATTGTCGGTATTATTGAGAATATGAGCGGACTAGATTGTCCGCATTGCAATGAACATATTGAGGTGTTTCGAAAAGGTGGCGGAGAAGCATCGGCCCGGGATATGGGCGTGCCATTTTTAGGAAGAGTCCCGCTTGATCCTGAATTGGTCATGCAGAGTGACCGTGGTGAACCGTATGCACTGTTCCATTCTGACTTACCCACGGCTGACGCGATTCATGGCATTGCCAATAAAGTGGATGAATTTTGTAAGCGAAAAGGAACATTGGTGCAGCCAGCAGCTCGTCCGGCACCATTTGTTAAGAAGTAGTGTCCAGGGAAATTCTCCGACGGCAAACGATTTTAAAAAGGATAATGTGACATAGATGGATGGTCTGACTGCTCTCGAGAAAGCTCAACAAATCGTTCTTGATTCTGCCAGTCAATTAGGGTGTGAAAAGATTGGATTGCTAGAGTCCGTGGGGCGTGTACTTGGAGAAGATATTATTGCCCCGCGAGATAACCCGCCTTGGAATAACTCAGCCATGGATGGGTTTGCCGTTCGGTGGGAGGATATTAAACAAGATTTTGCAATTACAAAGATTCCCGAATTAACCATTATTGAAGATGTGCAAGCGGGAAATATGCCAGAAAAGACAGTTGGCCCGGGACAGGCCATTCGCATTATGACCGGGGCTCCCATGCCAGCGGGTGCTGATACCGTGGTACGTGTAGAATATACGGAACCGTTGGGTTCCGATCAGGTACGAATCATGAAACCTGAAGATCGAAAAGGTTTACATATACGTCCTCAAGGGGAAGATGTGAAGCAAGGGGAATGCATCATTGCTAAGGGGACCCCATTGCGATCTGGCGAACTTGGAATGTTGGCTATTCTTGCAAAATCCTTTGTTTCCGTCTATCAACAACCACGTGTCGCAATACTCTCAACCGGAGATGAGCTCGCAGACCTTGATGAACGATTTGATGAGAGTAAAATCGTCAACTCGAATAGCTATGGTATTGCTGCTGCAGTTCAAGAAGCTGGAGGCATTCCTCTGCTTTTGGGTATCGCCAAAGATCACCCTGATTCCCTGAAAGAAAAAATCTACCAAGGACTTCGATGTGACATCATCGTGTTGTCAGGTGGAGTTTCGATGGGAGACTATGACTTCACTAAACCAGTATTTTCAGAATTGGGTGCTGAGATGAATTTTTGGAAATTGGCAATTAGGCCAGGGCAACCTGTGGCCTTTGGTAAGATCCAGAAGTGCCTGGCGTTTGGATTACCCGGAAATCCAGTCTCATCCATGGTGACATTTGACCAACTTGTTCGCTTGGCTATATTAAAAATGAGTGGGCATAGACAAGTTCAACGCCCAGTTGTCAAAGCAATTTTCCAAGAAACATTCTCAAAACATACCGACCGACGACACTTTCTTCGTGGAATTCTCAAAGAAGAAGATGGTGTGCTGACAGTCAGAACAACGGGGGGGCAGGGGTCTGGGATTTTGACATCAATGGTCAAGGCTAATGGCCTCATTGACATTCCTGAACATGTTGAACATCTGAATCCAGGTGATACCGTGGCAGTTCAACTCCTAAGTCGAAATTATTAATTTGTGAACTCCCTATATTGTGCTAATGATAATTTTCATGAAAGTGTCGTGACACATGGCTCCTCCAATTCTTTGTTTTGTTGGTCGTTCCAATAGCGGAAAAACCACATTAATTGAACGCTTGATCCCTGAACTCACACAGGCTGGGTATCGGATTTCAACCATCAAACATGCCGGCCATGGATTTGAGTTGGATACCGAAGGCAAGGATAGCTGGCGTCATAAACGTGCGGGAGCCAGTACGGTCATCGTGTTGTCGAAGGGTAGTATGGCCATGTTCGCTGATGTCTCTGAAGAAATGAAAGTTGAAGAAGTGCGAGATCAATTTATCAATTCGGAGATTGACTTGATTATTGCTGAAGGATGGAAAAGTGAAGGCTACTCGAAAGTCGTGGTTGTACGAGAACAATTAGATGAAGTGTCTGTTTCTCCGGATGGTCTTTTGGCCATTGTTTCGATGAAACCTATTGAAAATGCACCAGTGCCTTGTATCGATCGGGATAATATTAAAGGATTAGCTGAAATCGTTATCAAGCATTTCCCCAAACGCTCGTATACATGATGGCTTCAGGTAAAATCCTTTGGATTATCACAGCTCTTGTGGGTGTGATTCTTCTGGGTGGTGCCGTGACAATTCCTCTCACCAATCAGCCCACTTTTTGTGCGAGCTGCCATACCATTCAACCAGCATACGATTCCTGGGCTACTTCCTCCCATAAAGATGTGACGTGCGTTGATTGTCATGTACGTCCAGGTATTCGTGGTTTTCTCGAAGATAAAGTGTTGGCAGGTGTAGAAGATGTCGCCATTACAGTGTTTGGCAATCCTACTGAACATCATGATTTGCAAGCTACGGTGTATTCCTCAGTCTGCATCAGTTGTCATCGTGCGGTCCTTCGAGTATCCGAAGTTTCGACACGTGACTTACCAGGTCCAGTGAAAGATGTTGGTCTCATCATGAGCCATCGAAAACACATGGAGGCATTCATGAAAAACGGGAATGGTAAAGGTTGCACCACTTGTCACGCGAGGGTGGTTCACGGAACGCCGATTAAAGGGTATGATATTGTTATACCTCGTGGGCATGTGGCTTTAGATGATCAGCGTCATGAACCAAATTTCCCAAAAAACTCAAAATTGTGGGCCTCTTCGCTGGCTGATTGTGCTCGGTGTCATGATAGTAAGACCATGCATGAAGGACAAGTCATCAGTAAAAAATGTGAGACCTGCCATCTCCCTAATAAAATTGGGGACTTTCTTTTTTAACCATTTACGCAACGACTATGTCCCAGCCAGTTGTTGAAGTTCACAACCTCACAAAGCGGTTTGATAGTTTTTGTGCTGTGGATGATATTTCATTCGAGATGCAACCTGGAGAGATTTTAGGTGTTCTCGGTCCAAATGGCGCAGGAAAAACAACGACTATTCATATGTTGTTAGGCCTCATCACGCCAACGGCTGGTTCGATTCGTATGTTTGGAATGGATTTGGCCACGCATCGTGAGACGATCTTACGTGACGTGAATTTTTCATCAACCTATATCTCTATGCCATTTTCTCTGACGGTTGAAGAGAATCTAAAAGTGATTGCCAGATTGTATAGTCTGTCGAATATTCCAAGCAAAATTGATGCCATCATTGAACAACTCGACATGCAGGAAATTCGAAAGAAACTGACCAGAAAACTTTCCTCAGGTCAGATGTCTCGACTCACGTTAGCGAAAGCCATGATGACGGAGCCAAAAGTGCTCTTGCTAGATGAGCCCACGGCAAGCCTTGACCCAGATATTACCAATAAAATTAAATCGGTCCTCAAAGAATATCGTGAGTCCAAAAATTTGAGTATCCTCTACACTTCACACAACATGAGGGAAATGGAGGAAATGTCTGATCGAATTATATTTTTACAACGAGGGAAAATTGTCGCAGAAGGCACAGCCCAGGATATAGTTTCGCGATCTGGCGAAAAGGATCTTGAGGATGTATTTTTGAAAATTGCACGTGAAGGGAGAGAGTCTCTGTGAACGTAGGACGGATCGGAGGGCTCTTATCTCGGCACCTCTATCTCTACCAACGCAGTGTCGCGAGATTATTGGAGATTTTCTATTGGCCGTTTTTAGACCTTGTTGTCTGGGGATTTATTACGATCTATTTAGAGAAGCAAGGAAATTCCCTGCATGGAGCCGTCACATTTTTTCTTGGTGCCCTTATTTTATGGGATGTATTATTTCGTGCTCAGCAAGGGATTGCGTTATCGTTTCTTGAGGAAATGTGGGCACGAAATCTGATGAATTTATTTGCCAGTCCACTCACCGTTGGTGAATATCTTGTTGCAACCATGGTGATGAGCATCCTCAAAGTGATGGCGGTTGGAGGCCTCATGATGGTGTTCGCGTTACTGGTGTATTCCTATGATATTTTTGCGATAGGCCTTACTCTTATTCCTTTTATCCTTAACTTAATACTGTCGGGATGGATTATTGGTGTTTTAACCACATCCATTATTATGCGATTTGGTCAACAAGCCGAAGTGCTTGCTTGGGGTATGGTTTTTCTTTTTCAACCAATATCCTGTGTTTTTTATCCTCTTGAAGTTCTGCCATCCGTGTTGCAGGAAGTTGCCTGGATGGTGCCGCCTGCGCATATTTTTGAGGGCATGCGTCAAGTCTTATTGAATGATGAGTTTCCTGGTCTGCATCTTATGTGGGCCACGGGGTTAAATGCCGTCTATCTCGTCGGAATGGTTCTTTGGTTTTATCATACGTTCAAAATTTGCAAAGAACGCGGTATGCTTGTTCGTGTCGGTGAGTAAAGTATCATGCGACTGCATCCTTCGCAGGATTCGTATATTAAATGCCCCCTTTTAAACGGTCTAATCGCTCTTTTTTCAGTTCAATCCAAATGCTTTTCTCTTGAGTCACTTGAACTGCACCGGCTTTCATTCCTTTTGACTTCTTCACAAATTTACGAAAGGTATGAATCACTTCCCCTTTTCCGCTTTTTTTGAGATCACTATAAAACAACGCCAATGTGGCGGCGTCCCGTAGCGTTTCATGAGGGACATCCGTAGCCTTTTCGAGTCGTATGATGACATGTGAGCCTGGGCATCCTCTGGCATGCAACCAGACGTCATGAGGTTTTGCGACTTTCAAGGTGAGAAAATCATTGTCTAGGGCACTTTTCCCGACAAAAATGCTGAGGCCGTCAGATGATTCAAACGTCCGATAATGCTTACTCTGTGGATGAGCCTTTCCTTTTGGTTCTCCTGTCGAAAAACCTTTGATATTCTGAAGAGCCTTCTGTGTTGTTCTATTCGTTTTGTATGTTCCTTTTTCCCTCTGAGGAGAGGGGCGGGTGAGGGAAGTTGGATGAACTTTGAGCTGTGAAATTTCAGATCCGGGCACCTCAACTAATTCATCAAGCTCTTCATTCTCAAGTTTCCCCAATTCTTCCTTGAATGATTCAATTTCTTTCTTCGTTTTTTCTAGTCTTGGCTGTAGATGTTCCTGTGCTGATACAAATTTTCGATATTTCCGGAAATAGTCTTCCATATTCCACACTGGATCTTTTAAATCGTTGAGTGGAAGCGAGAGAGTCGGTAGTGCAGGATCATAATAATCCACGACTTCAATGATAGTTTGTCGAGGTTTTAGAGTATGTAACTGGCTTTTTAATAATTCCCCGTATCGTTGATATTCACGATACTTCTCAGCTTTGCTCAAATCTACTTCAAGTGTTTGTTCACGTCTTGTCGCTTGCTTTAATGCTTTTCGAATCTGCGAGTTTCGTATCTTATACCATTCTAATCGCCGACTTGTTTCTAGCTTACCTTGAAACTTTTGCTCAAGTTCAATTGAAATAGGACACTTCGTTTGAACTGAAACATTTTTCTCCCTCAAGAGAGTGGGGATAGGAGAGGTTGACGTGGTTGGCTTCCGAATAGAGGGTGGAATATAGGGCTCCCCAACCTCTGACCTGGAAGGCTTCAATGATCGCAGGATCGCTCGTTCTTCATTCAGCACAAATACATTTGATTGATTGCCGGTCAATGCTACGACCAATACATATTTTTTGATTGATTTATCAATAGTGATATAGACAATTCGATCATCTGGTTCTTGTTGAATAGATTCAATGCGACCACCTTCAAGATGGGATCGTAAATACTGACAAAATCCGAAAGGAGCTTGTGGATTCTCAAACTTATTGGTTGCGAGATGTATTCTGGCTAATTGAGGTTCTGCAGAAATGAGGAGGGAAAATGATTCTCCAGGGACACGAATATCAAACGTTATTAAAAACGGTTGTGGCTGATGAATTTTTTGAAGCAAGCCGCCAGGGAGCATCGTCTTGATCTCTTCTACAACTTTCGTGCAATCAATGAGAGAAATACCCATGTACTGTCTTAACAAGACATCGTACAGAGATCAATACGAAGAAAGTAATATGAGACAAAATGGTCATGCAGAGAACATGGATTGGATTATGCTAGAAACAAAAGATGAAAACCTATGTCGATGTTCAGATTGGCATTGCGTTATATAAAAGACCGTTTGTGCAAGTCTTCTGTAAGTTCAACCTCAATATGATAGATGAAATGAGCCTTCCCTCTTTCGAGTGTGTGTGTCCATATTAGGTGGGTGCGCAATTATTGCCTATATTGTAAAGAGCCTCTTTCTTATTAGCAGAATCATGTGGAATTTGACTCAATGAGTTGAATCGTTATCATTTCCGGGATAGTTGCTTGGGCCCTGGTTGTTACATGCTTGCGACTCTCAGGCAGGCCTGTTATCGTCAGTTCATTTCAAACCCTACCGTAGCTTTGGTACCTCCTTGAATGCATGTAAAGAGCACATGAACTCTGTTGTCAGACTTGTTTTTGTCTCTCGGTTATTACAGAAGATCATGTTGAGAGAGGACCACGATCTCCTCCATATTTCTCTTTGTTTGGAGAAAGGAAACGTCTCATGGATATGTCCCTTGTTGCCATTGTTGTGAGTGGAGTTGTGGTTGGCCTCGGAGCTGCATTTACAGGCCTTGGTGGAGGTTTTTTAATGGTCCCGCTCCTTTTATTTTTCGGTTTTACAGCTCAGAAAGCCATTGGTACGTCCTTTCTCGGAATTGTTCTGATTGCCATGTCTGCCTTATTTGCTCAGTATAAGTTAGGCCATGTTGATTACAAGCTTGGCATATTATTAGGTGTGGGTGGAGTGATCGGTGCGCAACTAGGGACTCATCTTCTCGAGCACGTTTCAACTGATCAGTACAGAAAAATATTTGCTATTATTCTGATACTATTGTCAGTTTCTCTTTTTCTGAAAAAGTAGCAATCAGCAAAGATGGTGAATATGCAAGATATTTGGAGAGTGGAGTTTTGGAAACCCTGCTATATTCTTATTATGTTGCTAGGGTGGTCTGGCTGTTATTCGTCGAGCATGGGGATATCCGAATCAATTGCTCAGTATTTCCAATCCTCAGGTCGAACATTGGTGAATCTTGATGAAATTGTCACGATTCCGTGGGATCGGGTCTGCATCTTAGGTCCGTACTCAGATAATGCCGCCGCCACAGTCACCTTGGGCTTTCCTTGGGATGCTGAACACCAAACCACGATAGTGACGAGTGATAGTATTGCGTTACTTCTTTTTGTTAAAGACATGAACGTGGTCGAGTTTGTTGAGCATCCACGAATTGATGGTGACTTTGCCAATCTGTCAAGACAATGCATCCTCAGAGAGAAGGCCGTGTTCACGCATCAAACGAATCCGAAGAAAGGCTGGCCAGGTTTATTTCCCAAAGACGTTTCATCAGGTCGATAGAAAAGGAGTGAGCTATGCAGTGTCCATGTAAGAGTGAGAAGAAGCTGAGTGAATGTTGTGGCCCAATTATTGATGGCCAACGGCAAGCAGAAACAGCAGAACAACTGATGCGAGCCCGATATTCTGCCTATACACAAGTCAATATGGATTTTATTGAACAGACGCACGATCCTGAAACAAAAAGCCATATTGATATGCAGTCAAGTCGTGAATGGGCAGAGTCCACCACATGGACGGGCTTGGAGATTATTGAGACGAAGGATGGAGGTGTTGGCGATGAAATTGGGACGGTCCTTTTTCAAGCGACATTTGAAACCGACGAAGGGGTTCAGCATCACCATGAATTGAGTCAATTTACGAAGCGAAATGGTCAATGGTTTTTTTCTGATGCCATTGATCCGACGATTCGGACTGTTGTCCGAAGTGAGCCAAAAATTGGGCGCAATGATCCATGTTCCTGTGGAAGTGGAAAAAAATTCAAAAAATGTTGTGGTAACAAGTAATGAAGCCGTAAGCAATATTTTCAAGTTAGGCTCAATATCCTTGAACGTTGTTGTGGATGTTGTGAGTTACGATCGCTTTCCTCAAAAAAAAACAATTATTCATTCGATATTGACGGACCATCTCTCTGGGTTAGACTATGTGGTAACCCGTAGATTCTTTCACGTGCCTATTCAGTTTAAGGCCAAATTTTTGTATCTGTTTAGATATAAGATGTATCATTTTAGATAATGATCATTTTGTATCTATTCTAGATTCTTGCGAAATGTTTAGTGTTCTAGAATTCTATTGAGAGAATACAGAGGGAACGTTTTTTGCTCACATAGTGCCTATAGCCGGTTCAACTAACTTTCGTACTTTCGAAGCGTTTGCTCTCGCGTAGAAAGTCTGTATGGATAGGTGGAACATATTTGGATTCGCAATCGTCAATGGAGGCTGTGATGGAAAAAACTTTAGTCATCTCTCGCCAACTTCTCATTCATTCAACTCGTCGCGAAGATCCGCTTCCACTCATTCATTTTCGGTGTATGGGTTTTCGATTGTCTCGTCTGTTCCTTTGTATACGCAATTTAATGCAGCAGGAATATCGATTGTGGTCTTGAATAAGTGAGCCTGAGTAAGAGACCAATTCTTCCAGTATTTGAGTCAGTACTGTTGGCAGAAAACTATACTGTACAGCTGGAAGGATGACTGAATTGATAGGCGTAAAAATTATGTGGTTCTGGCTTCACCTTGCCAGAGCATATCGTAGCCAAGTTCTTTGGTGTCGGAACACATTTTAGCCAATGTAGCAAATGTCTTATTGAATACCTCATCTGCATGAGACTTCTCATGTTCTTCAAATGATCGCCAATAGGTCACAATTACAATATGGTTGTCCACTGTTCGGCCTTCATTGAGCGTACCTGCTTCAGAGACAAAGCCTGAAAATTTAAATACTTGTCCGGCAAGAAATCCTCCCTTCTCACCACCGTAGGTTTCCTTCACCACCATGCACATTTCCCCAACAGCGAGCTCCACCTCTTCAAAGGTGACGCCTGGCTTGAGCTGAACCGAATTAAACAGCATTTTTGCGCCAAAGGGAATGGTTATTGGGCCAAACATCAGATCCTCCATCGTTGAGTAGAAAAAGTAGTAAATTTCTATTCTTAGCCTTAATAAAAAACTGGTATTAGCCGAAAAGAGATATATGCCATGCGACACAACCATGAGTCTTCCATTGTCAATTGGAAGTTATCCCATTACCTGTTCCGAATGCGGCACTGGAAATCTGAATGAATATTTCACATCTCATGTTTTAGAGCTTCATCTTTGTCGCCCTTGTTATAACTGCAGAGTGGAACAGGGGTTAGCCCAGGAAGAATAATGTTCTCTTGGATTTAAATCTCTTGATTCTCACAAAATTTCATAAAACCTAGTAACCCCCGTTCTTTCTTAACATCTTAACTTTTCTCGTAAACTTACCGAAAGGTATAATAAGGAGTAGAAAGGAAGCACATCGACAACTATGAAATATCGACCTGCACGTTGGATCCCTCCGGCTACGCCCAATAACATTCCAGTCGTCTGCTCAGAATGCGGCATTGAACATTTTACCGTGTTTTATATTTTTCAAACTCTCGGCATTGCCCGGTGTGAAGTCTGTCTTCGTAAAAAGAATAAGCCCATTTTGGTACTGGAGTCATAATACCAGTCGCAGCGACCGGGATATTCTTGTATTCTATGGGAGCTTCGTCCGTATTTGATTGCGCTCTTGACGAAGGCCTCCGTTTTTCCTGTTTGAATAATTATCGCAAATCCCTATACCCTCCAGCTAACCATACGGATTTTGAATTGAGTCTCAAATGTTATAAGCGTATGGAGTTAATATGCCTTTCAAGAAACTTTCGCTGCTTCCAATGTCTACAACATTCGATTAGTTGTATGTTTTCCTTTGGAACGTATTGGGTTTCTCGACAATTGAACCGGCATAAATGATGACGTCAAGGTGTGGTGAGATAGAGACGAAGCGCGAATAAGCCTCGCCATCATTTTCGATTATCGATAGAAGTGTGTGATGACAGGAGCTCTATGTTTAGAAATACACGAGCAGATAGAGGAGATTCGAATAGGGCCGCAAAGGGAAGAGGAGATGTTAGTTTTCCAAATACAATCGCAGTGTATTTTCTTGTCCTAATGTGACATGTCCGACCTTGGTATCGCCGCTGAGAGAACAGGTTCGTTTAATCGAAAGGACGACCGCGGGACTTTCATCATGGCGAAAGACAACATCGTCTAAGCGAATTTCAACAGCCTTATCTTCGTCTTCAGGGTCTAAGTATTCTGAATCGTAGATGGCCACGGTAGCTCCTTCGGTAACGGAATTTGTCTCATCAATTCATTGCTGGATGGTTTAATACTATTACAAGAGCTATGCCAAGACTTCAGATGAATGGATGAGGGCAATTTTCAGAAATAATGTAAGAAAAACAGTTGTTTAAATCAATTGGTCCAAGTAGGAATGAAGTGAGTGGGCTAGGAAGATTTACGTTATTGTAGGCAGATTTTAGCACATGGCTGATAGAGTTAAAGTTATCTGTGAAGTTCTTTGCAGGTAGGAGTATGTTAGAGGAGATGACAAAAGATATCGCTCAAGAAGTTCCATTTTTCAGCGATTTAACGAATCGCCCAATATTTTTCAGTGATTTCTCTCCGGAATAATATTGTTCGACATATCGAACGAGTGCGCTTCCAATAATGACGCCGTTTGCAAATTCTGAGACATCATGGGCTTGTTGAGGTGTTGAAATTCCAAAACCAACCGCCACTGGCTTTTTAGCCGATTTTTGTATTTTCTGAACGTTTTTCTTCACACTTGTCATATCCATGAGTTTCGCACCGGTAATGCCGGTAATCGAAACATAATAAATAAACCCTTTTGTACGTTTGATCACCTCCAGTTGTCGAGACGGTGTACTGGTTGGAGCTAAAAGAAAAATGGGTAGAGGACCGCCTGCATTTGATGAAGCCTGACATAAGGTATCTGACTCTTCAGGGGGCATATCTGGAACGATTACGCCATCGATCCCGACTTGAACGGCTTGGCTACAGAACGTTTCTTCACCCATAGCCATAATAGAGTTGTAATAGGTCATGAGTATCAAGGGGATATTTGACTGCTCTCGAATTGTTTTAACCATCTTGAGAATGGCCGGCAACGTCGTGCCAGATTTCAATGCACGCTCTGCAGCTTTCTGAATGACGGGACCATCGGCGATAGGGTCAGAAAATGGGACGCCAAGTTCAATGATGTCAGCCCCTGCCTTCTCCAAAGTCAGAATCAATGACTGAGTAACCTCTAACGAAGGGTCCCCTGCCATGATATATGGAATTAAGGCGGCTTTTCCTTGGGTCTCAAGGTGTTGGAAGGTCAGTTGTATGCGATTGGATTTTTTCGCGGTTATTGTCATGAGTCCTGCATGTAAAAATAAGAGGAAGTTACAGTGGGATGCCGCGCATGCGGGCGATTTGTTGTACATCTTTGTCACCGCGGCCTGAAAGATTCATCACGATGATCTGGGTCTTTTTCATGGTCGGAGCAAGCTTGATAACTTCTGCTACGGCATGAGCACTTTCTAAAGCTGGGATAATTCCCTCTTCTTGTGACAAGAAATCAAAGGCAGCTAAGGCTTCGTCATCGGTAGCCGACGTGAACTGAATACGACCCGTGTCATGATGCATACTATGTTCCGGACCAACGGCCGGGTAATCTAATCCGGCGGAAACTGAATGCGTCAAATTGACCTGTCCATGTCGATCTTGAAGAAGGTAGGTCATCGTGCCATGCAACACTCCAGGCTTTCCGCCAGCGAATCGGGCGGCATGTTTGCCACTCGCTATGCCTTTTCCCCCAGCTTCCACTCCGATCATGTTGACCTTACTGTCTTTAATGAATGGGTAGAAGAGCCCAATACTGTTACTCCCGCCACCAACACAAGCTACTAATTTATTGGGTAGCTTCCCTTCGGCGGTAAGAATTTGCTTACGTGCTTCACGACCAATGACCGATTGAAAGTCCCGAATCATCATCGGGTAGGGGTGCGCGCCTAAGACCGAACCCAAGAGGTAATGGGTGGATTTTACGTTGGTTGTCCAATCTCGCATCGCTTCACTAATGGCATCTTTTAAGGTACGGCTTCCGGCATTTACTCCTGTCACTTTTGCCCCTAGCAGGCGCATTCGAAAGACATTGAGAGCTTGGCGCTCCATATCTTCCGTCCCCATGTATATTTCCGCATCAAGGCCGAACATCGCCGAAACCGTTGCCACTGCCACGCCATGTTGTCCCGCACCTGTTTCTGCAATAATACGCTTTTTCTTCATTCGGCGTGTCAGCAACACCTGTCCGATCGTATTATTAATCTTATGGGCTCCGGTGTGACAGAGATCTTCTCGTTTGAGATAGATTTTAGCTCCGCCTAGTGTTTTGGTGAGGCGTTTGGCAAAATAGAGTGGGGTGGGGCGTCCCACATATTGCTTCAGGTAGTCGTGGAACTCTTGTTGAAATGCTCGATCTTTCCGAACTGTGAGATAGGCCTGTTCTAACTCAAGAATGGCTGGCATTAAGGTCTCAGGGACGTATCGTCCACCATATTGACCAAAGCGTCCTTGCGCGTCTGGAATCATAACCATAAGAATTCTCGTCTACACAATAGATGTCAGAAAAACCTGAGTATAACGATGGATGAGTTCAGGAGACAAGTTTCACAGCCTGAATAAAAGCCTGTACTTTGGTTGGATCTTTTTTCCCCGGGTGTGTTTCCACACCGCTACTGACATCCACGCCATAGGGTTGAACTTTGTGAATGGCTTCCTGGACATTTTCAGGAGTGAGGCCACCAGCTAACAAGACTGGAGCGTCTTGTGCGGCTTCGGCAGCGACATCCCAATCAGCTACCTTTCCCGTTCCGCCATATTCAGACTCAGAAAAGGCGTCTAGGACAAATCCTCTCACGCCGGCACGTCCTTTGTACTCAGCCAGAGAAAGAAAACTACTGCGATCACGTAATCGTATGGCCTTCAGAACCGGATAGCCTAGACTTTCACAGTAAGCTGGTGATTCTTCACCATGAAGCTGCGCGAGGGCCAATCCACATACATCCATGACATTTTGAACCATAGTTGAATCTTCATTCACAAAGACGCCAATGGGTAACACAAATGGGGGCAGTTGATTGACGATTGACTTGACGACTTGAATCTCAACGAAGCGTGGACTGTTGGGATATAAAATAAACCCTAAGGCATCAGCTCCCGCCTGTACGGCAAGTTCCGCATCTTCGATATTGGTAATGCCACAAATTTTAATTTTAGGAACCATACAATCGTTTAATACTCAAAATATTGGGTGATTATATCCAGCGGGTCGTCGATTCCGTCAGCTCAGGGTCGTCTGAAGGAGTGAAGAGCAGTCCTCGAATTTTCTCTTCGATGTTCGTGGCCTTAATTAACGACTCTCCAATTAACATGGCTTTGGCACCCGCTTCTTGGATTCTTATCACATCATCGCGCTTATGAATCCCACTCTCACTGACGATCAATTTATCGTCAGGAATTCGTTTCGCTAACCGCTCGGTGATGCCGAGATCAGTTGAAAAAGTTTTGAGGTTACGATTATTGATTCCAATTAACTCTGCCTCTGGAACTCGCTCAAGGACGGTATCCAATTCTCGTTCATCATGCGTCTCAATGAGCACATCTAAATCTAACCCGTGAGCCACGCTATAGAGATCTTGCAGTTGAATACGGTCCAAGGCTGCGACGATCAGTAGTATGCAGTCGGCCCCATAGGCTCGAGCTTCATAAAATTGAATTTCCTCTAGCATAAATTCTTTATTAAGGGCGGGCAGACCGACGTGGTCTTTGACGAGAGCTAAGTAGTCCAAACATCCTTGAAAGTATTCTTGATCGGTTAGCACAGATAATGCCGAGGCTCCAGCCTCTTCATAGGTCTTCGCAATCTCTGCAGGCTCAAATTTATGTTTAAATTCTGCGCGCATGAGACCTTGGCTAGGTGATGCTTTTTTCACTTCGGCAATAAGAGCCGGTGAACCTTCAGTTAAGCCTGCTTCAAGTGCATTGATAAATCCGAGTGGTGCTGAGCGATCGGCAATGCGTCCTTTAAGTTCGGCAAGATAGCCTCGACTCTTCTTCCGACGTAATTCAGACTTTTTATGTTCAAGAATGCGATCGAGGATCATGGAGTATGCTCTTGGGTATAGTGAACAAGTTTGTCTAACTTTTCATAAGCTGCTCCATTTTCGAGAACCTCACCTGCTGCTTGAAATCCGTCTTTTAGATTTTTTGCTTTTCCACATGCTACAAACGCAGGCGCGGCATTCATTAACACGATGTCACGCTTGGGTCCTTTTTTCCCTCGAAGAATTCCTTGAATGATGGCGGCATTTTCTTCTGGAGACCCTCCAATGAGTTCTTTGGCATTCACCATTTCCAATTCAAAATCTTTCGGACTAATTGTATAACTGGATATTCGGCCAGCCTTACCTTCAGACACATAGGTCTGATCGGATAGAGTGATTTCATCGAGTCCATCATGACCATGGAGAACGAAACAATGTTGAGTTCCCAAACGCATCAAAACTTGAGCAAGTTTTTCTGTCAACGACTTTTCATAGACTCCGAGTACTTGAATGGACGCATTCGCAGGGTTCGACAATGGACCCAAGATATTCATCAGCGTTCGAATGGCCATGTCTGCTCGAGGTTTGGCACAATGTTTCATCGCACCATGATACAACGGGGCAAAGAGAAACCCGATGCCAACCTCATTAATGCAATCTCCAATACGATGAATCGGCAGATCAAGCGACACCCCCAGTGCGTTTAAGACATCGGCGCTCCCAGAACGGGAAGAGACCGAGCGGTTGCCATGTTTGGCAACGGTCATCTCGCCACCAGCAATGACAAATGCTGCAGCTGTAGAGATATTAAAGGTATTCGAGCCGTCGCCACCGGTGCCACAGGTGTCAACAACCATTGGGTCGGCAACCGACGTTCGTTGAGCCATGTTTCGCATGGCTTTCACCGAACCGCTAATTTCATCGACCGACTCGCCTTTGGTTCGCAAGCCCATGAGATAGGCGGCGATCTGTGCGTCTGAGGCGTCACCTTGCATGATCTGCAGCATGACGTCTTTGGCTTCTTTCTCAGAGAGGTCGATGCCTTCGGCTAATTTACCTATGGCCTCTTTGATCATATGAAAATTCTCATAGTCAGTCGAAAATTGTTGGGATTTATTTTGTGATGGGTTTCTTCATGCCAAGGAAGTTTTTGAACAAATCTTTCCCTGCTGTTGTCAGAATCGATTCAGGATGAAACTGCACACCTTCTGCCCCTGTGTCTGAATGGCGAATCCCCATGATTTCACCTTTGACAGTCTCTGCTGACACCGTAAACTCCTTCGGCAAGGTGTCACGATCGACAATCAGAGAATGATAGCGTGTGGCTTCAAAAGGGTTGGGGAGTCCTTGATAGAGGGTCTGGCCATCATGGTGAATCATCGAGGTTTTACCATGCATCAATCGTTCAGCACGGATAATCTTGCCGCCAAAAGCAAACGCTAGAGATTGATGTCCTAAGCACACACCAAAGAGTGGAAGACGTCCAGCAAAATGACGAACAGCTTCTACTGAAATGCCAGCTTCATGTGGCGTGCAGGGACCAGGTGAAATCAACAAACGTTCTGGCGCCAATCGTTCAATATCAGAGATTGAAATTTTATCGTTGCGATACACCTGGACATCCGCGCCAAGTTCTCCGAGGTATTGAACGACGTTGTAGGTAAACGAATCGTAATTATCGATGATGAGTAACATAATGTGTTAGTCGAGTCCCATTTCCGCCATTTCGATTCCACGCATCATCGCACCAGCTTTGTTGCATGTTTCTTCATACTCACTGGTCGGATTAGAATCGGCCACAATACCAGCACCCGCTTGGATATATGCTCGTTGGTCTTTAATCACGATTGTTCGAATATTAATGCAGGTATCCATATTTCCTGAAAAACTAAAATAGCCCACTGCGCCAGCATAGGGTCCACGTCGAGTCGGTTCTAGTTCTTCAATAATTTGCATGGCTCGAATTTTCGGCGCACCTGAGACGGTCCCAGCCGGAAAGCAGGCTTTCATCACATCATACGCTGAAAGTCCTGCTTGCACGACTCCAGTGACTTGCGACACGATATGCATCACATGTGAATACCGTTCCACGGTCATAAAGGGGGCAACGGCAACAGATCCTGCTTTCGCCACACGTCCAACATCATTTCGTCCAAGGTCAACGAGCATGACGTGTTCGGCTATTTCTTTGGCATCGGCTAGCAACTCATCGGCTAAGGCCTGGTCTTGTTCTGCCGTGGACCCTCGTCGTCGTGTGCCAGCAATGGGACGCACCACCACCTGGTTGTCTTCGCATCGAACGAGGACTTCAGGCGACGAGCCGACCAATTCAACACCGGCAATTCGCAGGTAATACATATAGGGTGATGGGTTGACCACACGAAGTGCACGATAGACTTCAAAAGGGTTGGCCTTGATCGTGGTTTGCCAACGTTGAGACACGACGCCCTGCACAATATCACCCGCTTGTATATATTCTTTGGTTCGAATCACCATTTTTTCAAATTGCGCTTGGCTCATATTGGACCGGAATTTTAATGAAGAGCGACGAGCATGTGCCTTGGGACGCGGCGCACGTTTCTTCAAACGTTCGATCATGAGATCAATCCGATGCTTGGCATCAGTATATGCTTGCTTTAATGCAGTTTTAGTATGGGAGGTAATGTGCGCATTGGCGACGACTTTCATGGTGTGGGCTACATTATCAAAAATAACGAGTGTATCTGCGATCAAAAATGCCAGTTTCGGTAGTCCTGCATCGTCCTTCGGAAATGAAGGGATTGGCTCAAAATATTGAACGACATCATAGCCAAGGTAGCCGACAGCTCCTCCAAGAAATCGTGGCAGACCTGGAACCGTCACAGGTTGGTAGGGAGCTAAAAGCTGTTCAATATGCTCGAGAGGATTACTCCCCAAAGGTTTGCGCGTAATTTTCTTGCCTTCTTTGATAAGAAGTTCTTCGTCTTGTTCCCATGCCACGATTTTGGCCTGACTTCCTAAAAATGAATATCGGGCCCAGTTCTCACCACCTTCAATGCTTTCGAATAAGAAGGCCGTTGGACCTGAGTTAATCTTTGAAAAGGCCGAAACTGGGGTCTCATAGTCAGCGAGAATTTCACGATAGATTGGAATCAAGTTTCCTTGATCGGCAAACGTACAAAATTCGTCGAAACCTACTGAATAATAAGGTTTTTTCATGGATCTGACCGTAGCATAGGCCCTGTTTTAAAATCAATGAATGATAGATATGATCAGCAGAAGAAGGAGCATGGGAAAGAAAAAGCCCCTGTCTGAGTCCAAAGGACCGATGACAGGGGCTCGGAATGACAAAAAACTATCAGCGATTTGGCCGTATTAGGGGCGAGTCACGATAAGTTTTTGACCAGGCTGGATAAGATTTCCAGAAAGATTATTCCAGGCCTTCAAGTCTCCAACAGTAATATCATATCGACGTGAAATACTAAACAAGGTGTCACCACGTGATACGGTATGGGCGTCACTGACTCCCGTGGACAGAGAAGACATTGATGAGCCCATTGAATCTCCCGTGTCTCCTCCCAGGTCGGCGCTGATATCAGCAAAGTCTGAGTCCTTAAATTCGATATCCTCAAGACCAAATTCTGAAATAGAGGGTTCTGAGAGAGTGAGTTCATCTGACTTCACGTCAGTCATTTTACCTTCGCGCAATCGAGTGAGTTCATCTTGGGTACTTGTAAACTGGTCACGCATGGCATCAAGCTCTGCCGTTAAGTCTCGCGTATCTGATTGTAATGTTCCAAGTTCGCGTTGGGCATCTTGAAATTTTACGTTCACTTCCCCAGTTCGTTTTTCTTCTTGTGCCAGTAATCGTTGGAAGTTGAGCGCGCGTGCTTTTTCCGCTTCATACTTTTCACTACTGACACATCCGCTAAGCAGTCCTCCTATTAATGTCATGGTTCCGACCACTCGCATCACTCGATAGACATGTTGGGACAGAGGATAATCCTTGGAATCACACATTACAGGCCGAATCATCATGCACATTCCTCCAATGTTGAAGTCAAAATCTAACGAAAACGCTGATGAATTTTTTTTGATTGAGATCTCGAGAATTTGAACGAAGTCAATATAGTAAAAGAATAGTGCCGGGCACGTGCAATGTCAAACATTGAACATCCCAAAAAGACCTGAAGTGACGGTTAGTTGTCCTCAGTTTGACCCTCATAATTTTCCTATGCTAGCGTAGTGATCTACCCTTACTGTTTTGTTTTCAACGGATTAGCATTGGTGTTATGCATGAAATCTGAACCCACTCATACTGCTCGTACGCAGGTCGTTGGCAATGTCACTCTACGTTTGGCGCCTCCACTTGCCACAAATCAAGAATGGATCGGCAATCGAGAATTATTGCAACAATTACTCGCCTGTTGGCTGGTAGTGGACCCACGAGACTTCCCCTTATCACCACGGATCATTGGGCAACCAGGCGTCGGTAAAACCACCTTGGCGATGTCTGCCGCGAAAGAACGAAAGCAAGCCCTCTACATCTTTCAATGCACGGCTGATACACGTCCCGAAGACTTGTTGGTATCACCAGTCATTTCAGAAGGCGGGACGATTTCGTATCAAGCCTCCCCACTCGTAACCGCCATGTTGACCGGAAGCGTCTGTCTTTTGGATGAAGGCAACCGGATGAATGAAAAGAGTTGGGCCTCGCTGGCCCCGTTGCTTGATCATCGCCGAACTGTTGAATCGATCATTGCCGGTATTCAAATTGCGGCCCATGATGACTTCAGATGCTGTGTCACCATGAATGAAGATGCCTCTACCTATGAAGTCCCTGATTATATACTCTCTCGACTTCAACCCACGCTCAAAGTTGAATTCCCAGCACGCGATCATGAATTAGCGATCCTGCACTATCATTTGCCGTTTGCTCCAGCTGAAATTCTAGGACTCACGGTAGACTTCCTACAAAAAGCCCATGAACTCGATTTAGAATTCTCAGTTCGCGATGGCATTCATATGGTGCAATATGCACTCAAGCGGCTTGCACAAGATTCTACTCACCCGCTTGGGCAAGATGCCGCTTGGAAGGAAGCGCTGACGAAAGTGCTTGGCCAGGAAGCGTTTGACCTTGATTCCTTGGCTCGACGCCGGAGTCATGCGATTGGAAATGAAGATACCCCTCGGGGATTGGGAGACTTTTTCTTTGATGAGGGACACCCACTACACCCTGATCAATAGTAGAGGGTCAGAATCTAATCTTGTCCCTCCTTGTTTCTAATTTCATGTAGAAATAGCCTCTTGTTCGTCTCTTGTCATAACGAGAAAAAGTTCTTGCACGGGATACGAAATACGAACCACGAGCGACGCTTTAGAATATGACACCCGATAAACAGGTCACCGACGCCGTGTTTCAACTCTCACCTCGGATCACGCTTCTGCCAATTCGTCATGCGAGTGGCGATGTGGCACAAGAGGTTCGCGAACATTTGCTGAGAGAGAAAGTTGACTGCATTGCGGTTCCACTGCCTCCATCAGTAGAAGAACCGGTCGAAGCTGCGATTGCCAACTTACCCCATATCCAGATTGTTCTGATTCCAGAACGCCAAGAATCGACCACGACGTATTCCTACATTCCCGTTGATCCATGCCAGCCGATTATTATGGGAATTCGAGTGGCGATGAACGAAGACATTGCTCGTGCGTACATCGATCGAGAAGTTTCAATCTATGAGCCATCGACCTATTTCACCGCAGACCCCTATGTCATTAAACATGTTTCCCTTGCGGCCTATGCGACGGCCATGTTGCCTTCGCTTCCTGCCCCAACCCCTGGCACGCAACGATGGCAACGGATTGCATGGATGGCATTTCGTCTCCACGAACTCGAGTTGTATTATGAGTCCGTCCTCTGTGTGTGCTCGTTAGAAGATTGGCCTTGGATACGAGCGTCTTATCAGAATCGAGCACCCTATGAATTGCCGGATACGCAGGAGGCACGACCGGAGTCGTTTCGCATTCAATCGGATTCGCTGTATTTTGTATTGGGGGAATTACCCTTTGTCACAGAGCTGTATGAAACACGGCGAATAGAGGCTCGAGATGATAGGCATCTGTCCATCAATAGCATCAAGGAGCTGCTGCTCGAGACTCGAGTGAATTGGCTCCGGACGTGGCAAGATGACAGTGCCCAAGAATCCAATTGGGTCACCCCACAGTTACTTCAGATGTTTTTACAGTACGTCAGAAATTTATCCTTACTCAATCATCGTCTCACCCCTGACCTGTACACCTTAGTGCTGGCTGCCAAGCAACTGGCAGGTGATGAGTTTGCCCTTACATTGCTAGATACGGCAAAGCAATATCGGTTTCAAGATGCCGAGGTGCTTCCTTGGGCGCAGCCTGCGATTTCGGTAGGACTGGGAGAAGTGCAGTTTCCAGATGGAGTTGTAGCTAAAGCGAGCAATCGTTTAGCGGGTCAACTTTTAGAATGGAAATCGTTGTCATTACGGCCAGCTCCACCGAAGCGGAAAAAACGAGATTGGGCCTATCAATGGAATCCGTTTGGGCAATGCTCTTGGCCGCCCGAAGATAATAAAATTGAATCATTTACGGCTCATGTCCGGCAGCAGGCGAAATCACTCTTAGGGGCAGAGCTGGCCAAAGCTGAGAAGTTTACCACCTCAATGCGTGATGGTATTGACCTTCGTGAAACACTTCGGCATTCGATTACCTCTAGATCACAACACCTTGAAATTTACGTCAAAGACATTCCTCCCGCTCGTGGAACATTGGAAGTCATTGTTTTTCTGTTTGAAACTCCGGCAGATAGAGAAAAGTTTTCCTGGCAAGCCACGTGGTATGCGGAACATCAAGAAGAGTCAACCCTCTGTTTTTTTGCCACACCGTTTTTAGAAAATATGGTGGGGCCAGGAATCGGGCAATCGCAGTATGGGGGCACGATGTTTTTGTTCCCACCGCGGCCCATTCCAGATATTTGGACCGATCCTGAGCTTGATTTCACGAGGAGTCTCGAAGAGCGACTCCTGGCGGGAGCCTGTCGTCATTCGCATGAGCCACATGTGGCACTTGTCTCTCCCATTCCACCCAAAGCCCGATGGCGCCAAATTGCCAAACGTTTTGGACGCAAGCTCATTCCCATTCCTCTGAATCGGTTTTCTGGACAAACGATCAATCGACTTCGGCAATTCCATGTATTGAATGGACATGATATTCGCAGTTTCGCATCGCAGTTTATACGTGAGTAGCGTGTTCTATCATGAATTTCCATGTGCTCCTCTTATTAGGTGACATGTTCCTCAGTCAAAACATTTTTCCCACCTGTGCCTTTCCACTTCCCTCTTTACAACGGAGGAGCCAAACAGGAATATTTCGTAGTTACCGTGCGTTGCTTAAGATAATCAATGTAGACAAGGTGGAGGGGTGATGTCTTCAGACAGTCTAGGAGAAATTCCTGAATACATTCTCGCTCGATTGCGTGAACTTCGAGAACAGATTCAACATCACGATCAGCTCTATTATCTCAAAGACCGACCAGAAATTTCTGATATCGCCTATGACCAACTGTTTCAAGAACTCCAAAGTCTGGAAGCGGAGTTTCCCTCTCTGCTCACTCCCGACTCACCCACCCAGCGAGTGGGTGGGGCTCCTCTCGAACAGTTTCAAAAAGCCAAACATGAATTTCCTCTGCTCAGCTTGGACTCACATGTTGATGTTGCTGATGTTCGTGCCTTCGATCAACGAGTACTTCGTGAACTTGACATAGACTCGGTCGAATACACAGTTGAGCCAAAATATGACGGTCTCTCGGTGGAGCTTATTTATGAAGAGGGAACCTTTATCCGGGGCTCAACTCGTGGCGATGGCATAGTCGGGGAAGACATCACGGTCAATCTGCGCACCATACGAGCCCTTCCTCTGCAATTACATCAGCCAGAGGCTATTCCAACTAAGGTCATTGTTCGGAGTGAGGTGTATATTCCTCTCGAAGATTTTCATGTCCTGAATACCAGGTTGATTCAAGACGGTGAAGAACCATTCGCTAATCCTCGAAATGCCGCGGCCGGTTCACTGCGACAATTAGATTCGCGTCTTACTGCTGATCGACCACTCACCCTCACGTGTTATGACTTAAAAACTCAAACGAATGAGAGGCCAGCGACTCATTGGGAAGCCGTAACCAAACTTGGAGAATGGGGGTTACCAATCCCCCAGCATCGACAGCGATGTCAGTCAATCGATGAGGTCATCGCCTTTCATACCGACATCGAATTGCAACGAAATCAGTTGCCATTTGAAATTGACGGGATCGTCGTGAAAGTTGATCGCTATGTCTGGCAGCAGGCATTGGGAGAAAAATCACGAAGCCCTCGTTGGGCCATGGCCTTTAAGTTTCCACCACGTCAAGAAATCACTAAGGTGGATCAAATTATAGTGTCAGTGGGGCGAACGGGAGCACTCACTCCTATTGCCATACTCAACCCTGTTGAAATTGGAGGCGTGACGGTGAGTCGAGCCTCTCTGCACAATATCGACGAAGTGGTGCGCAAAGATATTCGCCCTGGCGATACCATTAAAGTCGAACGGGCAGGGGATGTCATTCCTGATGTTGTCGAACGAATTGATGTGCCTGGCGAACAGCGAGCTGAACCGTTTACACCGCCAACGCAATGCCCGGTGTGCCAATCCCATACGATTCAAGAGGGTCCCATTCTGTTCTGTACGGGACAGACGGTCTGTTCGGCTCAACTAAAAGGTGCCCTGGAACTCTATGTGTCGAAGGGGGCGATGAATATTGAGGGCCTCGGAAGAAAAACGGTGGCCCAACTGGTCGATGAAGGCCTCGTTCAAGATCTCGCAGACTTTTACTCACTCACCAAAGATCAATTATTTACATTAGAAGGCTTCGCTGAGAAATCCGCGACGCAATTATTAGAGGGCATTGAAAAGAGCAAACAGGCGCCATTGCCACGATTTATTTTTGGTCTGGGCATTCGCAACGTTGGAGCACATATTGCTCAGGTGTTAGCCAAACATTTCGGATCACTAGACAATTTGAGAACAGCTCCAAAAGAATCATTAGAACTTATTCATGAAATTGGTCCAGAGATCGCATCGAGTGTCGAAAGTTTTTTTCAAGAACCCAAAAACCTTTCAGTCCTGCAACGAATGGAAGAATTGGGTGTAACAGTAGAAATCATTGATACCTCACCCCTCTCTGCGGATCAGCCACTTTCTGGGAAAATCTTTGTCCTCACCGGAACGCTTGAAGGCTTCTCCCGTCAAGAAGCCAAACAGCAAATCGAAACTCTCGGCGGTCGCGTAACCTCCAGTGTCAGCAAGCAAACCGATTATGTGGTAGCGGGGAGCGAGCCAGGCTCTAAACTTGATAAAGCTCAGGCCCTAGGGGTCACCGTCTTGAATGAAGAAGGATTCGGAAATTTGTTGAATGAGTGATGGATTTCTTGCTGAATTCGATTTCCCTGACTCTGTCTCTCTACATATTTTCGGATGAAAGAATAATGCCTTCTGTAGCTCTTGACCTTATTCGATTTGATCTACTCCTGCCTACCTTTTCCATAAATCCCTTTGCATCATTACTAGACCTATTGGTCTAGTCAAAATATACAGACATAGCCAACTGCTGCGACCTCTCATTAACATCATTCTTATTATCTGAATGGATACACCTGCCGTATCACTTCAGATACAGGTATGGTGAAAATACGCCAAGTTCTTGTAAAGAAACCGATACCTCTCAAGATAGAATAACCCTGCTAGAAATGGACACAATGTTAGAAGCCTATGTGGATATGCGAACTGGCCTGGCTATTGCAAATCTTTCATAGCAGAAGAACCTTGTTCGCCTACTTGTCCCTTGATCGAACCTCATGCAATGAGTCACGCAAGGCTCGTGAACCAGCAAGTCATCGCATAAAAATTACTGATGTATCGTCGCTCCAATAAATGAAAAATTACCTCATTGCATATCATACGGACTTCATTTCAGAGCTCAATGAGGAAATGACGTTGAGAGCGATGATGTTTCATTCTAATTGCCATCTGGTCATATCTATTTATAACCCCAACATGTCGAACGAAAGGAAACTCTAGCCATGAGCGCACTAAACGGAGAAGTTATTCTTGCAGATCAAGGAGTCGGGGGCCCACTTCAATTACGAGTGTATGGCGATGAGTTTTATGCACGTCGAGAAACCCTGGACGGATATACCGTCATCTACGACAGTCAGCAACGCCGCTATTGCTTTGCGATCTTGGCTGCTGGGAGATTTATGTCTTCAGGGATTCCTGTCCATAAACCGGCTCCTCGCGACCTTCGAAAACATGTGAAAGAGGATCCCGATGTTCGCAATGAAAAGTTTGGGCAACGTTATGCACGTCTCAGACCATCGGAAGAAGATGCGGAGACTGGGCGGACACGAACACTCGGCCCTGACGGTGGATTGCTGACAGGACGGAAACTTCATGATGGCGAGATCTTAGGACTCACTGTCATCGTGGATTTTGACGATATCCGTACCAGCATCGCCGCGTCGGACGTTGACGCCATGTTCAACTCTGATCAGTACTCAGAAAATGGGAATATCAGTTCAGTGAAGACCTACTTTGAGACGGTGTCATCAGGCAAAATGACCTACACCAATCTTGTGGTTGGTCCCATACGACTCTCGAAGCGGCGGAGCCATTACATCAGTAACCTATTCGTCAAAGAAGCCATGGATATTGTGGTGAATGAGCTGAATATTGATCTCAGTCAGTTTGATTCACGAGGGGAAGGGGTCGTGGATGCGATTAATTTTCTGTATGCAGGGGAATCTCAATATGATGGCGACCTCTGGCCACACAATCACTTCTTGGATTTAAATTATGGAAGTATGAGGACGCATTATTACCAGCTGACAGGCCTGGGTCTTCACAAAGTTGATTTACGTATTGGCACGATCTGTCACGAGAACGGTCATCTTCTTTGCCGCTTTCCGGATATGTATGACTATGGTCAACGCGATGGAGACCACGAAAAAAGTCAGGGCATTGGGCGTTATTGCCTCATGGGTTCTGGTAATCACCTCAACCAACGTCGTACGCCATCCCCAATATGTGGGTATCTACGTGAGCTGGCCGGATGGGTTGATACAGTTATCGATTTGAACAGTCCTGGCACATACACCTCGGGGCATGGTCGCTACGACACTGTGCTGAAGTACAGCACTGATAAGGCGAATGAATATTTTATCGTCGAAAACCGTTCTCAACTAGGATTAGACTCACATCTTCCATCAAGCGGCTTGTCGGTCTTACATTGCGATACGCTTGGTTCGAACGAGTGGCAGAATGGGACACGTAATAAACATTATCAGTGCGCCTTGGTTCAAGCCGATGGTCATCTGGACCTTGAAAATAACCGAAATACAGGAGACGAGGGAGACTTGTTTCAAGAAGTTTCCGGCGTGGCCCTTTCCGATACCACTATGCCGACCAGTCGGGAGTGGGATGGAACTGATTCTGGCCTACAGATTCGAGATGTCACGGCGCCAGGAGAGTCCATCAGTTTTGCTGTTGGGAAGACGGCTCAACCAATAAACAAGATCCATCTGGAAACTTCACCGAATACGGTCATACCCGACAACGATCCTACAGGTATTTCAAGTATCTTGTCGGTTTCAGCCAACTCCAATGTGGCGTCAGTCTCAGTGAGTGTTGATATCATTCATAGCTGGATTAGCGACCTAAAGGTATCATTACGATCACCGGCGGGTACGAACGTGGTCTTACACAGGAACGAAGGTCAGGATGGAGATGACATTAAGCGTAGATGGACCAGTGACGACTTTGCTGAGTTACAACGCATTCATGATGAAGATGCACGGGGAGATTGGATGCTCCACATCGTGGACAAGGCTTCAGCCGACGTGGGCCGACTGTTGCACTGGGAGTTTGACCTGGAGTTGGCCGAACGAACGACTGACGTCCTTGAAGTGCAAGCAGAGCCCAAGGTGGCCATTCCGGATGCCCATGCTCCCGGGATTACAAGTACCTTGACGCAAACACAAACCGGAAAAGTTAAAGACATTGTGGTCTCTGTTGATATCGAACATACCTATATCGGGGATTTACACGTGGAGCTCGTCTCTCCATCAGGTATTTCGGCGATTCTCCATGATGCGACAGGAGGGTCAACTGACAACTTGAGTCGTACCTACGACGTTGCGTCGACGCCAGTCTTAGCCGGATTCATCGCCGAATCTATTCCAGGAGATTGGCAGCTTCGGGTACGAGATATGGCACAAGCAGATGAAGGTCAGCTCAATGCTTGGGGTCTGAAAATTTGGTATTAAAGACTTGAATAGCGTGTTCTTGCGCAGGACAGATCCCTGTCCTGCGCAGTTGAACCTTTGCTTGAGTTTTTCATCTGACAAAACAAATCAATAATGTCGCTGCTTGCATGAGCAACTCTTCCATCCTCAATTAGTTAAAATTTACAATTCCTTCCGAATACCTTGATTCTCTGAATCGGAGCCAGTCGGCTCAAGAGCCCTGTACTTCGGTTCTCTGTGTTGGCTACCATGTGCCCAAAACATCGTTCCTACGCTCCCTTAGTAGGGTGAGCAACAAGGTGAGGGTGACAGTCTTATGTATAGGCGACAGGGCCACTTGAGTTAAAATGTATGAGCTATGACGTGATTGGCAAGATACGAATGTTGAGTAAGCGTAAGATTTAATCTATCTATGTATTCTCTTCAAATGAAAGATCAGCGGTTAGTTTTAATTGATCAAACTGAAAATGGCATTGCCCCAGTGGTTATAGATTTTGTGTCTGGAAAGACTGCATATCGACGAAAGTATGGGCATGCTGGGGGCGAGGTGATTAGTCGAGCCGTGGGCATCAAAAAGGGCATTCGACCGAATGTCGTGGATGCTACTGCTGGGCTAGGGCGAGATGCTTTTGTTTTAGCCACCCTTGGTTGTTGCGTGCATATGATTGAACGCTCTGATGTGATGGCCAAGCTTTTAGACGATGCTTTACATCGTGCTGCCAATGACGAGAAAATTGGAGCGCTAATTCAAGAGAAGCTGTCACTCACGTGTGGAGATAGTCGACAAGCCCTGTTACACGTTCCGTTTGAACCCGAAGTCATTTATCTCGATCCCATGTTTCCACCGAAAGAAAAATCGGCGCTGGTGAAGAAAGATATGCGAATGTTACAAGACGTCGTGGGCAAGGATGAAGATGCCGATGAACTCCTGAATGTCGCACTGAAAATAGCCACCAATCGTGTGGTCGTCAAACGCCCGGCCTCTGCTGACTTCCTAGCCGAGATCAAACCCCACACCTCGATCAAAACCAAAAAACATCGTTTTGATATCTATCTTATTCACGCATAATGGTGCAGAGATTAAGGTTGCTGATTTTCCCTTTAAAGAAGACAAAATGGTAAAGAGCGGCATGCGATCAATTCATGAAAGAGATATTGTATAGGAAGAGTTCTGACAACCTTCTAATTCTCTACTAAAATCCAATTTCCTGCCACAGCGCGTGGTACCCAATCGAATCACTGCTGCCTTCAAAGGGCCACATGGTATCATCGGTGATTCCGCATTATGACTCGGCATGTTTTCCATCATTTTTCAGGGATTCTAGATGAACTTGCAAAAGATCTATGAACGATACCTTTCCCCATAATCTTTCTCGCGGAAGCCACTAAGACCTATTGAGGAAGTCTGGAATTTCCTAGGTTCGACTTTAACATAAAATCATTAGTGCCCCGCCTCTCTCAGCATTTTGGACAGACGCTCAATGCATTCTCCGCCTTGAACCATCAGGTAAGCAACCATGGTTTGGAAAATTCAATTGTTGGAAATAGTAAGATTCTCAATCAAGGCTAAGTGTCTGTGCATTCATTCCTACCAATGGAAGCAAGCATTGCATAAAAAGGGAGGCAGGTTGAGTGCTTAATGACAAACCACGTCACATCCTGAAATGCGTGTCATCATTTTTCTTTATGATCTCCTATTGTTTCGGCAACTCAAGAAAAGTTTTCCCTGTAAATCTTATAACCACTCAAAGGATATATAGCGGATATTCAGTATATTATAAAACAAGTAACTTGACCCCCATTTTGTGGAGTCCCATGATTTCTGGGAATAAACATTAAATCACATTCATCTCTTGAGCAAATCTCTCACCATTTTTCTTTCTCCCTTTCTAGACTGTTTATAGTCCAGGGTTCATACATGGATCACCCCGCCATATGCGAGAACACAACACTTTTTGTTATCAATTTAGATACAAGTTGTATCTGATTAGATAACACGACTGCGGGCAAGGGACTGAGGAAATTGGAGACTATGGAGAATGCATTCGTTTCATTTCGCATTTCATTACAACAAGGAAAAAACATAAGGAATGCCTACTCAGAAAAAGAGTCGGCAACTTAGAGCAGGTGAGACCCGTCTTCCTCGTAGGGTTCTTGTTACGTGCGGGAGATGAATCTAAAATTTCGTACAGGACACTGCATTCAAGTCACTTATCATAGATTCAAACAACATCACTGGTCTTGTTCTTGCCTTTATAGGCTACTCAACAACTGGTAAGTGGAAAGTGATCCAATTGAGAGACGCAAGGTATTATCGTCAGTCATTCGTTTCGACTCAGTAACACGGGCGATACCATAACTCTTTTGGATGAGCATGAGCAGATTGTTGATCAAGTGTTTTATGAGAAACTCAATCTACCCGCTGCAGCCCACTCGATGGTGTTTCAGAGGATGGACGATTATATAAAAGTCACGACACACTCATTTGACTCAAAGGTCACGTTTGTGAAATCAACAGACCGGCACGACGCTCGTGCGAAAACACAGGAGGTACGTGATGACGCATCCCTGTTTATCAGTAAAGCTTGGCGTTCGAAGTGTCGGGTTCAGTATTGTTTTACTGGTATGGCTTAGCCAATAGTTTGTCGGGGCCCAAACGACGATCTACACAACCAAAAGTCCGCTTTATGGAGCGTGTTATCAAAAAGCCGCAGCCAACGTCTACTATGATGCTCAACACGATCGAACTGTCTTGAGTCAACAGATGGCCACCGACATGGGCGTGACGAGCACCACGGCATCACCGCAGATGGCGATGGTCAAAAAGGTCATACGAGAGAAAGCTCGACTGGCCTATCGCATTGAAAAGTATTTTGGAAGTAAGCAGGTCATACATTCTGGTTCAGCTCCGCCAATCGCGTCATCTGATTCGCAAACATCTCATCGATGTCCGCAACCCATCACGGATGTCCGTCCCATCGACGTCAAAGGTTTCAAGAAATGTCAGTTTCAGCAACATGTGGCGGGGACCATTCACTCAGGTCTCGACATTCCAGGAGAAGCGTTTAATTGTATCGAATTTCTCAGACCATGAGACTGAGAAACGTAACAAAATACGTATTGCAATATGTTGCGAAGAAGGAGGTATCACAATGCCAGGATCAGACGGATGCCCGAACTGTGTACGAGTCCCAGAAATGACGCGCATTAGCGATGTCTCACGTATCTTAAGAGTCGTGAAAAGAGCGGTTGGTGAGGCTGCCATTACGGCGATACACATTGAATTTCGCTCTCAGCGCAAAAAGGTCGAAGCAGGCGAACACTTACGTCGTGAAGGTTATCGCTCTGAAATGGGACGACCTCGTCGAACAACAAGCGTCCGTAGAAATAGATGAAGAGCCGCAAGGAAATTTTTTAGGATCAGATTGAGAATAATCAGAGGTGAGATGATACATGATGAGGGGACGCTACAGCTCTCAAATGGGGGCATAAGCTTTTGCGCAGGTGGCATTAACTGTTCGTGAGATGGAGACGGAAACGATGGGACGCCCAAATAGCGTGGTTGATAATTTTGGCAGGAATGCGATCGAGTTGGTAGTTAGATATTGTGGGTTTTCAGCAGGACCATCTACCAAACCCTTCTTAACAAGATCGTACCTAATTAGGATTAATTTTTGATGACAAGCAGAAAAGAAAACACTTCTCTCTCCAGAAACAGATCTGTAACTTATGAGGAATTGAAAAAGCACTTTACTTACGCAGATGCGTGGATTTCAATCAATGGCATTGTTTATGACATTACAAATTACATAAATAACCATCCATTCGGAGACGTATTTAGAGGGAATTTAGGAACAGAATGTGGTGGTTTATTTTCGTCCTCACATCTGAACACGAATATCGAAAAACTAATTAGAAATGATGATTTTTTACTGAAAAACCACATACTAGTAGTAGGCCACCTTGACGTGTCTCGTGATTTTTTACACAAAGATAATCACGACCCCTATTTGAATAGAATAGTCCACAAGGATACATACAATGACCCATTCTGGTCGGAATTAAAAACCAAAGTCAAAACGTATTTAAGAAGAAACAATGAACCTGTACATTACAGCTTCTCTGAAGGCGCATTCTATATCACATATTATTCAGCGATATACGTATTACTCTCTTACCTAACGTGGATACAAGGCTCGTACTTAGCATCGATATTACTAGGATTTCACATGTTATGTGCCGTAGCAAATATCTCTCACATGGCCACACATTATGGATTTACAAGACATTACTGGTTAAATTTTAGCGCAGAACATTTCTTTGATTTAGGTGGAATGTCATGGCTGGAATGGCAAATTGAACATCAAACGCATCACAACCAACCACATTCATCTATAGATCAACAAACAAATCAATACGACAGTATCATTGGAACACGTATTCATAGATATATGAAGCATGAGAACTATCAGAAATACCAGCACATATATTTCTGGGTAGTTGTCTCTCCTTATCTTCTGCTCAGATTATTCACGACCACGATATGGCTATTCAAGAACAAAGAATTCGTACGTCACAAGTATGAAATAGCAACGCACCTCTTAGCGAGAACCATTTTCTTAACACAGGTAATTTATTGCGCCCATCTACATGGCTACTTGAATGCCATCATATTGTTCCTATTATACTCCCTTGCTTACTCACATTCTGCATTCATATTACTCTATAACGATTTCGAAGATACACATAATATATTGGGCAGGAATGAGAGCATTTGCAACTACCACAACAAAACGTCCTGGGCGGAGACTCAAGTGAGGACATCCAGCAATTGGTATCCGACGAACTGGCTTCTATCGTTTATCCAGTTCCATTATGGATATTTCAATTATCACATTGAGCATCATCTCTTTCCATCTCTGAAACCAAGTCTGTTTAAGGAAATAAGCCCCATCGTTAAGAGTGTGTGCAACAAATACGATATACCATATATATCGACAACATTTATTGCGGTACAAAAGTCACTACAGGCACACCTCATAAAACTGGGTTCCCCTTCGCCGAAAGAAAGTATACTGCTCCCCTTGAAAGTGAGACCACCTTTAAGACATAACGAATATCTTAAAGGAGGATACAAAATGGCACGACCCTCGGATGCCCCCATTGAACGATGGACGGCCAAGCGACGAGCGGCACTCATCTTGAAAGTGCT
>JAJDBM010000071.1 GCA_029261355.1 Nitrospirales bacterium
GGAAGCTCGGCAACGAATCAATACCTGGATGCGATGGTACAACGAGGAACGACCACATCAAGCCTTGCGCTATCAGAGTCCTCATCAATATCGCCAGCAACAAGGCTTACAGGTGGCTTGATTTCGGGGGAGCACTACAAACCTTCCTGTCAAGTACCAGAACGCTCTACGTTTTACCTGTCCTCGATTAGGGGAAGCTTACAATTGAGCTCCCAGTTTCTGTCTCACCCATTTATTGACTAATAAGACAAACACTGTATGCTTTTCGGTCATGGTTAAGATCAGGCGATCTCATGGAAGCCATTACACTCAGACAAATAAACGAATGATGATTGTTTGCTAGATGCATATTCGTAGTGTTTGTATTACGAAAACATCAAAGCACCAGTTTGTAGTCTCAGCTCTATGAATTTCAATGAGTTGGCTAACAATTTCAGATATTTGTACTCAAAAACACAAGATCTGTGGCAAATTTTTCGACAAAATTTTAGACGAAAAAACATAATCAGTGTCATAGGTGCTTTCTATATGGATTACTGAGTGAGGTTATGACACTCGAAGTCAGGTTACATTTTGCAGATGCGATATTTATATCGAGTGCGAAAATATCATGGGACGATTCGATGTGTGTCCTAGGTAACTTCTATGCATCCTTCTAAAACATTGATTCGTTCATTGCAGCTCTTTGGGTATGGTCTATTGCCGATTGGAGACGGCACTTGGCTAAATCCGCAAATTAAGGAAAAAGATAAATTTGTTGTTGTTTATTTTCCGTGGATTGATTTTTGGGTACTTGAATTTTATGTTGTCGATACTAGATTTGAAAAAGAGTTTTTCTATTATGTTCGCAAGATGCATTTGCCTAACCTGCTTATTAGAGGAATGTATTCTATGACTCCTCTTCTTTTCATTATGCATCAAGTCATCCATACATCAGATGCAAGTGCTATGGGGACACTCTTCTTTTTTATTTTTACAATGCTCGGTATACGTGTGTCATATGAGATTTTTCGGTACCGCTTTAAAAGAGCCATAAAATCTCAAGGAATTGAGGTTAAGACTACCGATGATTGTTCCTTGGGTTCAGTAATTATTTGGCGTATTATCGTTTTTAACTTTTTTGTTGCTTGGGGAAAAGATATTATTGCTTACGGTGCTTCTTTTTTGTTTACCGAAAGGGAAATGAATTCTTTTGAGGTATCCACAGATGTTGTCACGGATTCATTGACTGAATATATCAACCAATCATTGCGTCAGCCTATTATAGCTCTGGGGGCCTCTTTATTTAGCTCCTTTCTAGGTTTTGGTTCCCTCATAATAATCAGTGGTATCTTTTTAAAAATTGCTGATGTAATTATCAAATCTGACATTTTATCAAATATGATATGGATCCCTTTATGGATATTAGGTTCAGCCCTAGGCAGTTATTGGTATTTATTTCGTTACCGCCCATTAAAAACAAAAATTACTTAAATTAATTTGTGTAAGCTTCCGCGTCAAACGAACAGTTCTAATGTAAAAGTTCGGAGGGATTAAAGAGTTAAGCTGAGGTCGAGAGAAGTTTTCTGAAGAACTCTGTTCCATTCTTTGAGGATTTCGAACAGAGAGTTCGAACTTACTCCCCTTGGGCGCACCAGTTTTCTCACCCGAAAAAACAAAAACTTCTGAAGAATTCTGCAATTGGTTTGCATGTAGAAATTCTACTTTATTTTTCGCCAACTGAAGGTCTTCAAAATCGAGGTTGTTATATCGTTGAAACATGGCCGTGGATTTATGGCCCACGATCTTCATTGTGGTTGCGACATCGACCCCGGCTTTCCTGTAATTGGTCGTGGCACAGTGTCGTAAGTCATGAAAGCGTAGATCGGTTATTCCTGCCTTTGTCCGTGCTGAATCAAACGCATGCTTGATGTCTCGGATGGGTTTTCTTCTGTACAAAAACACCTGACCTGTGAGTTGTCTTTTCTTTTTTAAGAGCCGTAGAAACAATCATCGTAGATCGTCTGTGATCGGTATCATTCTCGGTTGTTTGGTTTTGGTCGCAGTTGCTTTGAGATAGATCATATTGTTGATGAGGTCGATATTTTCCCATTTCAAGCCTAAGACCTCACCACGACGCATGCCTGTGTGGTATGCGCAGAGTAGGATGTCTTGTAAGTGGGGGAGGGCGGCATTGTAGAGACGAGTCCATTCATCGTGGGTCAGTAATCTATCGCGTTCATTATCGGGTGTGACCATCTTGACCAGACGCGCAACGTTACGATTGACATATTCATCCTGCATGTCCATCCCGAGCATGTGTTTCAATGCCGTGTGGTGATGGTTGATGGTTTGTGTGGCGAGGTGTTGAACTGATTGACGATAAGCTTTCACTTGCCGTGGTTTGATCTCAGCCAGTGTGAAGGAGCCAAAGTAGGGGATAGTGTGGCTTTCAACGATTGAAACAATTTCGTCGGTTAGCGATCTGCTATGAACAACTGGTCCGCAATGATCAGATGCTTCTCTCTTCATTAAATATAACGCGCAATAAGATTATTTTTATTTGCGTTTTTCCACGGAATATACAGCTGCGCTAGTAACACTGTGAGCAACACAATAACGGTTGCGAAAATATACGTGGAACTATAAGACAATCCAAACCCCTCAGGTAAACCAATAAGTGTTTTTCCATAAGTCATATCACTAAACTTAAAACCAAGTACAGGAATTAAGAGCCAGCTAACGAGGTGTAGTAAGTACAAGTGTACGATATAGGAAAACATGCTAGTCTTTCCTAGGACCTGCAAAAAACTCTCTGAAAACGTCGGGGTCAAACGTTTTAAAAAGAACAATAAGGTTAAACCGGTCCCGACGGTGAGCAGCATAAACTGTAAAGAAATCGGATACTTTGTGGGATTAAAAAATGACATCAATGTGAACACGGTCGACTCTTGAATAACAAATCGACCAGAATCTCCGTAGAGATTAAAGTTTCTAAGTACTGCGTAGCAAAGTAGGCAAGCGATGCCAGTTCCCAACGCTTGTTTTTCAATTTTTTTAGAAAACTCCTGTGAAATATAATAACGTCCAGCCATAAAAGCCAGACACATCAACCCGATAATGGGCAGTATGGGATAGGTAGTTCTTACTTTGAAATCGAAAGGAAGTTCCAATATATTTTTTTGATGCAAGACTGACCATAGATTGTGCATCCAGATATTGTCCTGAAAATGAAGGCCATCGACAAGATTGTGCCCCAGGACGATGAGCGCACCAGCAATAAATACTAATCTGAGATCGAGTCGTCGCAATATACCCAAAAAAACAAATCCCCAACCGATCGCCCAAATGACCTGCGCGTAGAGCATGGGGAACAAAGGGTTAAAACTCCATGACCAAGAAATAACGGTGAATTCGAGCAATATGAGAACGATGCCTCGCTGAATCAAGCTGGTTGAGAATTCACGGCTATTGTCAAAACGATTTTCAGTCAACGCTGCTGATAGTCCCGCAAGAAAAATAAACAAGGGAGCACAAAAATGGGAAATGAAACGCGATAAAAAAATCATCGGTTCCGTACCGGGGACGTCCATTGGATCATTCACCAAGTAATCACGGCAATACACCATCGCATGATCGAGGATCATGAAAATAATAATCAAGCCACGAAGTAGATCGATATGGTGCAGACGAACGGTATTTTTCGACATGGTATTTCTTCTATGCTTTTGAAAACGTTGCGATGTGCTATCGCCTCGCCTAGGGAATATATTGCCTGCAGATTTCAGTATACGGCAAGGAGTCAAGCCTAAAGTTAGTTGAAATTCTTCACGGCTCCTGGACTTCTGTTACGTGACTTTCTTGGTCGTAGTGGTCTTAAGAGGGAAGCTGCCTCAAAGGCGACTGCTGCCAATTTCCACCGTATGGGGATTGATCCAGACCATCAGGGGGGCAACGGAGATGTCGGCGGTTTCTTTTAGTTTGTAATAGCGGGTAGTCATCATCCGCCCTTGACTGGATGGGACTTCTAGGCGCCAGGCATGATCGCGGGGAGGGTGCGCTGTTCGTAGTGCTTGAAACATGTCCTCATAGGATCGCCATGGTTCTTTGGTTGGCGAGAAAGTAAGTTCCGGGTTCAGCCATTCATCAATTTCAATATAAAAAACAAGGACACTCCCCGTGAGTCCCGTCAACACAAAAAGGAGGTCAAAAACAAGGCCGAAAGAAATGTGCACATTCCGCCATAAGGTTCGGGCCTTGTTTCGCCGATGTTCGGGCATCACGTCCTAGAGTATGTTGTTGAACACATCAAATTCAACAGTTAAGGCTCCATAGAATCCTCGACCATCACCAGGTGAGTGAAGAGTGTTTCCTGCATTCCAAACATACTCATAATACTTGTCTGTCAGATTGATGACCTGAAAATCGAATCCGACATATTTGTTGATCTGATAAAACAATCCGAGGTTTAAGAGATAATAGTCCCCAAACTGGCGTGTGCTATTGGCTCTGTCCAAGAAGTAATCGCCTTGCGCAAAGACGGAGAAGGAGCCACGGAAGTCTGGCGTAATTTGATAATCAATTCCTCCGGAAACCACATAATCAGGAATATGATCAATCTCATTATTCTTGTTACCGCTTTCGGTTGGACCGGGTGTTGTAATGATCCCTTCTTGCCAGGAAAAGGCTGCCCAGATGGAAAGTGGATTGATGGGGTTTGCACGGAGTTGCGCATCAAATCCTCGACGCTTGGTTTCACCGATGTTCTCACTGTCGCCGGAGCCAGTAAACAAGCGCCGCACTTCGTCGTCGGCCGTTTGCTCCCAATAGGCGATGCGTCCTTCCATCCATTTGAGGGGACTGAGCTTTACGCCCATCTCCCAGCCCTCATTAGTTGAGGGCTCGAGTTCTCGACCATTTTGATAGGCTCCAGCTCCAATGCCAACCTGAAAAGTGCGCCCCCAATTCCCATAGAGACTATACCCTTCAATGGGTGTAATGACGGCACTAAATTTTGGTTGCCAGATCGCATCATAGTCATTGAGATCTAACACGGTACTGTTGGTGGTTGAATCCGTTGGGCGATTGACTAAGTCACCATCTGCGGAATCGATTCGCACGGCAGGAACAAGCTTCAGCCAATGTACCGGCTTGATGACGGCTTGTAAAAATCCGCCATAAATCAGGAAATCGAATTCCTGATTGCGAGTGAGAGCCTGGCGTCGCCGTTGGTTTCCAGAATAACGAATACTTTCATTCTCTTGTTGTTGGAAATCAAATCCGCCTTCCAATACGAAATCATCAAACCAGGGGAATTGTGGACGGTACGTCAGCGTCGCAATGGCACCGTATTGCAGCTCATCAGTAACGCGCTCTTGTTGAGACGAGGTGGAAAAAAATTGGACAAAACGGGTTCGATCGAACTTATTGACATAACTTTTCAGTGAAAAGAATAGATTTGACGTCATGTCCACATCGAAGTGGCCGCTGACGGTCTTCATTTTTCGTTCAGTGCCGTCAAAATTGCTAAACGACGGAGATTTTTTTGGTCGGCTCCGTGACTCATCAAACGTTAGATACCCAGGGGAATCAGCTTCGCTTTCATACAAACGGGCAATGAGGCCAATTTTGTAGTTCGAGTTTGGAGGAGAGTAAAACCATTTTCCTGCGAAGGTGTATCTGCTCAAATCTGAATGATCGCGATAGCCATCTGATTCGCGATAGGCAGCAAAATAATTTTGAGAAAACCCATCAGCCTCGAAGCCTGAAGAGGCTTGCACATCAACCGTACCGAAACTTCCGTAACTGATGCGCGCTTTGGTGTAATTACCTCCAGTGCGGGTGAAGACATTTGCGTTTCCTGCGATATTGTGTAATCCGTACCGGGCGTCGTTGGTTCCTCGAATGATTTCGATCGACTGGATATCCAGCGGAAAGATCATGTCCAAATACTCCATGTCTCCGGAATTCGTATTGCTCGGAATGCCATCGATCAAGAGTTTAATCGCATTGATTTCTCCTTCCCCATTAAAGCCCCGAAAGGAAAACTCTCCGGAGGTTCCCCCTTGATTGAAATTCGTGGTCATGACTCCTGGTGCTTGCCGAAAGAGTTGCCATGTATAGTCGACGTTTTGGGTTTCGACGACGTCGGCTCCTAAGATGTCGACGGATGTGAGGACGTCCTGACTCTTCAGCGGGCCGGTGGCAAATCCTGTGATGACGACTTCGCCAAGCGTGAAGAATGAATTTTCGGAGGAGTTGGAAGAATCAGGCATTTCCTGGTTGTCATTCGAGGCCGAAGTTGATATTGACGTATTCGTCACTATGTCAGTAGCCTGGCCAAACGCTTGAACATTACTGAAAGATATACAAGATACAATTGCGATGAATACCACATAAACCTGAGAGGTCGAGAATAAAGCCAATTTCGTCTTTTCTTTCTTTTCTCCTTTAATATGGCAATACGTACGGTAAATGGTCCATATGCTTACGTTTAATGCTTTAACGGCTTCACCAACTCGTAACAGTTCCTGATTCATTAAATGAACTCCTCGAATGAAAAATAATCTAGTCCACGAAAGAATGCTTTCAAAATTCGGAAAATTTCCATCATGGATGAATTGACGTTGAGGCATCTCAGGAGGTCGTGGCTAGACACATCAAGGTTTACCCCAGACAAGATAAAAAAGTCTTTCCCGTGCATTTGCACATCGTTCTAGACAGATGAAAGCTTGTAAAAGGCTCGGAATGATTTTCGATGGCCCATGATTGGAATCATCATCTACCTGCCTGTCTTAAATATGTTCAGAAATCCCATATTGGAGTTTTTCTCTTCTTCGTTGAACTGGTTAAATCAATTTTGATTGGAATATCGACCGCTAAGAGACCGGAAGCTCGCCTCAAATATAATTACTAGAAATTAGTTGTTAGCTAAACAAGACGAACGAGTGGGCCATCTGGGATGTTGTCGTCGCAGCTTTTATCTGAGGAAGGGCATGAATTCCATTTTATTTCCATGAACCGTCAATAGTTGATGATGAATGGATGATTTGGTGGTGATGATCAGATTAGGCAATCTTGTCTCATATGAGACACCAATTCTAGTGAACTAATGTAGATAGAGGAGAGGATTCCAGAGTGAATGACTTGTGATGTGACTCTAAACGCCCTTGCAGCTGGAGCATTGGCATAAACGATGATTCCAGAATCCAGCTCCCGCGATGAGGCTCGCACCTAGGACATCCATCGTGATTTCTCCCGTGCTTAAGTGATCCATCTTCAATTTCCCGACTAGCAACAAGAGTAACCCTAAGGCCGAAAGATAGCCCGGTCGTTTGTCTTCATGGACAGAATAGGTGGCTAGCAGACCAAACCCTCCAAACAAAAGTATTATCCCGAGAAAAAACCATTCAGTGGCCTCACCCAGGATCGAACTTAAAATGAAAAACCATTCTGTAGAGAACTGTGTCGTAAGGAACGGTAAGGCCAAGATCACTATTGGAGTCAGTGCACAATGAATGGCACATGCCAATGATGCATAGGATCCCACTTGCGATAAACGTGTGCCAAGCGAGTTCATAAACTTACTGACAGTCTGGGCATAATCCGCTGAGTTCGAAAGATTGCAGGTTAACCAGAAACCCTGTTTTGTTTCGTATAAATTGTTTTAGGCGTCTTAAGGAAGGCACTGGCAAAGAGACGATCTCACCACATTGCACACATCCCACATATTGAGCATGACCGCGCCGTTCAGACCAGGCATATCGGAACTGGCTTTCATGAGCAAAACTCAACTGCATCACCAATCCTAGATCTAACAACATGTGTAAGTTTCGGTACACGGTGGCCAAGTCGATTCTCGTACAATCCTGCTGAATCCGGTCAAATACTTCAGAAGCGGTCATTGGACGATCAGTCTCTAAGAGCGTACATAGGACCGCTTCACGAGGCCGGGTGCAACGGTATCCTAAATCCCGCAACTGTTGTCTGTAATGAACTGTTGCCAGCTTAGGCTGATGACTCATATCAAGAGGGTCTGCTTGGTGTAACCGCATGAACAAATAATAGTAAAAGTTTTTCTCATCTGCACGGCAATATAAATGAACTGCTGTTTTCTTCCATTCAGCAGTCGATTATCGCCGCTATGATGATCGAGATAGACTGTTCTTCTATCGGGTTTGATTAGATTTCGCAGGCTGACGACAAGGTGAGCCAAACGTAGGACGCCAGTCGAATACCTTACACTGCGAATCAGGATTGGGAGCAAACTCCCAATCCCATCTTCTTCTCTTCGTATCAACAGAAAAAATATCGATAATACTAGACTTTTTATTCGATCAATCCGCCAACAAATGAATGCCGTAAATAAACAGACTTCCGAGTAAGGTAATCAGAGGTAACCATTGAGGCTGATGGCCTTCGTGAGCTGCCGGCAGAAGACTGCAGGCACCAAGGTAGAGAAAACCTCCGGCAAACCAGGCCAACAACAGAGCTAGCAATGGTTTGGTTAACACGAAAAACTCTTGGGTGAGCACACCAAACAACGGGGCAACCGCGATGAGAATAAGAACCGCGCGCGTTGAGGACACCGAATGGTTTGTACTGACCATAATTCCCACCGTGCTGATGCCATCGACTAATCTATGAAGAAGGACGGCCATTGCGATGACCATTCCTGTTTTTTCTCCAGCATGAAACCCTTGCCCAAGGACAAACCCATCAAAATAACTATGCAGTCCAATTCCGACACTCCCCCAGATTCCAGTCTGATGTCGGTGGCGATAATGCGTGGGACCTTCATGTGGTTCGCTATGCGGTGTCGCATATTCCAGAAAATAAAAACCGAGAAACCCGACGATACACGAAAAGAAGAGATGATGGTGATGCCAGTGACCGGTGTCTGTTTCCAGCATCACCAACACATCAGGAAACACATTCAATAACGCACCAGCGATTAAGACGCCCGCACAAAATGCCAAGAGGAGGGACTTGTGGGCCTTTACTTGCAACGCCAGAAACCCTGCAATCAACGTGACGGTAGCCGCAAGACCAGCGAGCAAATACGACTGCATGGTTAATTCAGGCCCATGGGGGAAGTGGAGTTAAAGTTGTTGAAAATTTCATACCATCACTCCATACGTTCTTCAGAACAGACACTCATTATTAGGAAGATTCATAAAGGGCGGAAAATTACTCATCCGGAAACAGTTCAATAAGGGGGTAGGTTCCAGCGGAGAGGAAGCGGATTAATTCTAAAATTCTTTGAATATGAACAATCGTCTCTTGAGTAAAACTGCTGCACCTCTTTTGTCTGCCCCTGTTGTTTTTCAAGTTTGCCTTAATGGCAAGTCACTCGCCATCTGGTTGCAACAGTCATTTCTACTTACTTCAGCTTCAGGCTGGCTTCGTCGAATTTGTTAAGAATGACCACAGTAGACATCTGCTTCAAATCAAATTGTTCCAGAAACACATCCAGTCCGATAAGCAAGAAGGCTGATTGCCGAATTGTTCACATTTTGCAGTATCGATCGAAAAATCTCATAGAGTGAGATTGCAACATAAGATGAGAGGAAAAGTACATTCAATAGGTTCTTTGGGAGTGGTTGTTTTATGTAGATGAACAGACAATATACCCCAACGAATGGCTTTCAAATTCTTTCTCTTGTTGCGGCTTAAGACCTTCTCCTTTTCTTCCGAATTAATCATCACACGTTATTAATCCAGGTATTTTCGCAAGATGAACTCAACTTTTCTTATTTCCCTTCTCATATTTCTTTCGATTGTAAGGCCTGCATTTGGGTTGGCCTTCCTCGGTCTCATGCTCATCTATTTTGCACTTCAATTACGTCATGTTCGACTCAATCCTTCGCTAAATACGTGAGAACCAGAGGCGAGATGAAATCCTTGCGGGTCAAACTGGCAAATACTGGCATTATGGCCTCTTCCTTATGCGCCATCGAATGCGCCATCACACCGTTTATTCTCATGGCCCTCCCATTTGTCACAGGAGGTGCCCAATGGCATACGGGAATGGAACCTTCGGAGCCAGTTCACTTCCTTGAATGGGTCATGATTGGGTTCGTTGGACTTTTTGCCTTTAGTGGAGTCGTGTTGACATTTCCTTCACATAAACAATGGAAGCCAGTGATAATCTTAGCCATCGGATTTAGTATCTTACTGTTTAGCCGATTAGGCCCACTTGAACATTCGATGATAGAAACAGTCATCACATTCCTAGGAACAGGGATAATGATTTGGGCTGGCATGCTGAATCGACGACTGATGCAACCTTGCCCCTGCCATTCTCATCACACCTCCTAATCATATCGTCAAATTAACGACACAAGTCAGAAAGGAAGGACACTACTTCTCTAGCCGTGTGTTCTTTCTACCCACACTGCTTCCTGTCAAAATTAATAGGCCGTCGACCGAAATTTTCGATCATTCAAGGCCTGCATAAGGTGGAAGCCAAGCAGAAACAGAATATGTGTCAGTCTATGCAGCCAGAGAATCCGTTGCACCTATGCCGATGACACATAGCTTTCGATGTAAGACTCACAACTCCAGGTCGACAGATGCGACCCTTCGGGTCGTTTAGAAAGCACATGATTGAGGGGAGGGGTGCCTTGTCCGCACCAAAGATCACTGATAGGACGGAGATAGGGACTCATCATTTCATTTTCGATTTTTAGTCATTTCGTCGCCTGCACGACGGAACCAGGCGATCGTTCGCTGAAGATGATCGGCTCCATAGAGCCTTGCAAACTCTCTGGTCCTTGCCTGCTTGTCATCTTGCAATTCAGTCAAGCGTTCGCGGATATACGTGGATGTCAACTGGATTTTGCAACGAACCTCGATACAGTGTCGCCATTGCTCGTACGAAAGAGGAATGACGTCATCGCTCATGCTTGACTTGACCCTAGGAACGTATTGAAATTGGATGCCACTCGAAACGACAACTCGCGCCAGGCTGACGCAACATTCTCGGCTGGCACGACTGGTCGCGTGCCGTTATCCCAGTCAAGCAAGGTTGATCGTCGATACTCGATTCCCAATTGCTCGACGATGTTGACTTCGTAACGGTGTATCCAATCGATCAAATCCACGGTCAACGTTGCGCACGCTTGTTGCTGGGATTCAGTCGGAGCGTTCAACGTCGGAAGATCGGTATCGGACCAGGGTGGGCGAGCCAGTGTCGCCTGTGTGGTATATCGAGGTTGAAACGTGAAGCGGGGCAAGAAAATGCCACCCCGCTGATCATCTCCGTAGAATACACCAAACCCACGCGGCACAACACATCGTCCACGCGACAGCGCCAAGGTATACACGCTCGAACAGTTTTCATAATCGGCCGGCGGCTCAATGCGGTCAAAGCCAATCTCAAGCAGCCAATTGCCTTCCGGTCGCAAAATATCGCGGCCCCAGCACCATACCTGTTGGCTGAACAAGCTCACCGCTTGTCGAAGGAGTTCGTCTTCCATGCGTTCGTGATCATTTGCTCGAAGTGCAGTTGACATTTCAGTTGGCCCTGGCTTGGCTACGACTGACTCATATTTTCTGGGTATTGGTTGAGGTAACAAGGTGCGACCTGCCATGCATTTTGCTGGTTTTTTTCAGTGGGATCAGAAAAAGTTCCATGGCACCTATTTTTTCGTTGAGGATGTTACGGCGAGATTGCCCTCTCGGTACCAATGTCAAGAATGACATCGCCCATAGTCGCCTTCCAGTAGTCAATGCCCTTTGCAAACTCATCATCCGAAAGCAGACACTCATCCAGCACGGTCTGAATGGATTGGTGATTAAGATTTTTCCCAATAAACACCAGCTCCTGCCGGCGATCCCCCCAAGGGGCTACCCAATCCTTGCAAAGGCTAGATTGTTCTTCCTTCGTCCCACGGTAGGATTTCGATTCTAGCGCAGTCCACACACCACCAGGAGTCATCGTCACGAGATTCCCCGCATGGCTGAATGTCGTCATCAGGTCATGCGTATCAGCGAGCCACAAGAATCCCTTGGCACGGATCAATTGCCCTAGTCCTTCGGTACGGGTTTTTTGTCGATCATACGCCATCTCTTGGAGCTCTTCGAGGGAACGTTTTGACTTGAGGCTTTCCCCTTCCATTTGTTTTGCGTCATCATTATGCTCCATTTCGTCGCCGTTAGCGTTGCCAGAAGCCTGATCTTCTAGCTCCTCCGAGTCATCATCATAAGCATCATAGTACACGAAAAATTTGTGGAGGAATCCCCGGCCGAAGCGTTCGGGGTGAAAGGGGCGACGGGCGCGATACACAAAGGACGTGATCCCAAACCGAGCGGAATGCCGAGTTTCACTCGCCACGGGAAGCACCACTTTCGAAACGTCCGACTGGAATGTACGACGTAGTATGGTGATTGTCGCGCAACACGGATCTTGTCCTTTGGATTCCTTTTCGGCACAACAGCTTTCAAGTGCGACTCCTTGCGGCTCCTCCTGATTATCCTCGTTGAAGATGCCTGCAAAACGTGTCAACTGCTCATCAAAAGCGCTCGGGGTATAGAGGCGAGTGTCAACAACCTCCATGACCGGGATTTGCGAGTTCCGACACGGTATCAGCTTGGCCTTCGAATTTAACAACAAGACGCGGTCTTGAATGCTTTGAAGCTGTACGTCATTAACCAAGTCGGTCTTATTGAGCACCACAACATTCGAGTATTCGATTTGCTCAGCCAAGAGTTGCGACAAGTTCTCCTGGGAGGGCCCAAGCCAGAGCGGTTTGTCCTCTACCATGCTGGAAGCATCGACGACAGTGACGCATGTGTCCAATCGAGCGACTTGCCCTAACATAGGCGTGTCGGCATGTGCGTTTTCATGGTCATGGTCGTCCTCACAATCTGTGAACAGCTTGGCAATTTGGGCTGGTTCCGAAACGCCGGAGCCTTCAATAAGCATGTAGTCAAAATTTTTCGACGCTGCCAGCTTAGTGATTTGTTCTACGACATCGTTTTGAAGACTGCAACACACGCAGCCATTCTGCATGGCCACGACTTCATCGGATTGAACGATAGAGCTTTGTTCGACTAACGATTGATCGATATTGAGTTCAGCCATGTCGTTCACAATGACCGCGCATCGAAAAGGTTGAGTTTCCGAGTGCTTGGTGTGCAGGATGTGTTTTAATAAGGTCGTTTTGCCCGCACCTAAGAATCCACTGAGTACGGTGACCGGCAGCTTTCCATCATCGTTTGTCGTATTCAGGACCATTCTCCTCCTTCTGCTATCAGGGGGATATCCCAACAGCCGTTCATTAACAGAACCGAACTCTAGATTTGATAAGTCATCCGACATTCTGCTTATAAATAATTTTAGGAGTAACCATGTGCAACTCTGAATCCATCATGAAAAACAATGAACTCATTAAGCCTCAGCGCTCGCCATGTGAATGCCCTCCATGCGAATGGCAATCATGTCCACAACCCTGTATACCTAACCCGCCACCGTGAATGTTTTTGAGGGTGGGAGGAGGAGCCATCATGCCTGGTGGAGGATCTGATGCCGCTCGGCTATGGGCCATGACATCAGCCCCTGCCGAAAATACCGAAAGGATCTTTTCCAACGGTGCCCCACATTCGTGACAAGCTGACACGGGGTCATCAGACATGTTTTGCCAAAAGGCAAATCGCTTATGACAAAACAACGACTTCAAACAGTAGGCGGCTTGGTATTCATAGATTGGCATATACTTCCCCTGGTTCGTAGGAATACCTTGCTTCAGCCAATTGAACAAGATTCATCCAACTACTGGATGAATCAAGTCAACCAACAGTCGAAATCGACAGATGAAATGTTTTCTATACCTCATCGGTTACTTGACAAAGAGAGGGGAATTACTTAGAGTCAATTATTGTCGGTCCGTTAACTTATGTCAAAGAAAAGGACTACTTATGAGTGAACACCGCATTCATGATGATCATCCGCACACTCACGGTCCGGCTTGCGGACACACCGCAATTAAACATGGGGACCATCAAGATTATTTACATGATGGACATCTACATTTTCCGCACGACGAACATGTGGATGAACATGTGATTGCCGTGGGAGAAGCAAATCCTGCTGACTGTACACCCAATCATTCATGTGGTTCTCACGATACCGCGCACGTTCACGGTTCGTCATGTGGACATGAAGCGATACCTCATGGCGATCATGTCGATTATCTAGTTGACGGTCATTTACATCATCCTCATGAAACCCATTGTGACGACCATGGGTTGGTTCAAGTCGGCTAACATCCGATCAATAAGCGTGTCCCCTGTGCGCCCTTCAAGGCGCACGGGCCGTTTTCTTCCTCGTATTCAATCAATCTTTGCTAACTACATAGATGCCAGCAAAGCCCTAATCAAATGTGAAGCCTCCGACTGGCGAGCGATCCAATAGTCAACAGCTTTGGGTTTATTAGCGCACAGCATGTGATGGAGAATGACATCAGCTAAGGTTTCCGCTCGAGACGCCCATCGCAAACGCTCTCCGACTGTTCGATGGTTTTGTGCAAATTCCCAAGCCTGCTGGTAATAGACGACAAAAGTCACCCAATCACTTCCTATATCACGTTCGAAACGCCACGCGTCATACTTTGTCGACGTGGAACCCTGTCCAACGTTCTTTCTTTTCACATACTCATCATCATAGCCCGCATTCTGAGGAAACCTCACAATCCTCCTCCTTTCCAATAAAAAAAAGACTCTGACTTCGCCCCTTATATCTGTAATAGGCAGACCGATTAAGAGAATCTCCTGTGACCGACTACTCGAAAGCATGGGAAGGTCCTTAGAAATTGTCTGGATGCATCTCAAGCATAGGAGCAGGATGACCAATTTCCCTTCCCCCCGCCAAATTAGATAGTGGATTCTGGATGCTCAACCCCGACTGTTCAATCAGTTTCTGATGAATGGCCTAGTCGTTCCCATATTCGACTAAAATTTGGATTCCAACAGTCTCTCTTCCTAGAAAAATCGTGAGGCCTCTCAAGGCTTGTGATCGAAGTGCGAAAACACATTGCTGAAGTCACTTTGTGTATAAAATCAACTATTAGTGATCGCAAACAGACTGGTCATAAAAAAATTGTGAGGAAGAAACAAAAGGGAGGGTACAAGACTTGTAGAATTTTATAACCATGACACAGAAGGAGGAAGTCGTTTTAAAGAAAAACTTAGTTTCATAAACTCTGGGTTTAGTGAGGTCCGAACTCAGAGATTAGACTACGTTTTACCCAGGCTTAGTCATACTTCTATGAATACCGTCAACTTTTGCATCACAAGAACTTGGCCTTAGAATTCAGGTGATTAAATATTGCTTGCTTAAACATGGTGAGTAAGTGGTGCTTGGCCTTGGCACTGTTATGGTCAAGGGCCATACAGAAAAATCGAGATGTCCTTTCTCCCACTGACCAAGACAATCATCAGACTCCCAGAAAATATCCCTTGTCCTTTAACCGAATCAGTCTTCACCACTATCGACAAAGGAGGGTTAGCTATGTGGTACCGGAAACGCGAATGGTGTTTTGTCGTGGCAGTCATATTGCTGTGTTTGGTCACGTTGACGGGGCCAACCAACGCCACCGATTCTTGGGAAGTCTCCGGTCAGAAGTCTTTGGTTGACCCGCTCTCCTCTTCTGAGCATGAAGCATTCAAAAAACACAGAAAAAAAGTTCACTGTTTCGGAGGCAGATGCGCACATCGTAAGGCTGTAAAGTTTTTGGGTAATGTTTGTTGGGATATGTCAATTTCCGCCTTGGGAGATACGCCGATTTCGATGGAACTTGATGCGACCCATATGGGGGGAGGACACTTTATGTTGAACGGTGTGCTCGGGGCGATTGAAGAAGGTGAGGACAAAGTCGAGTTCAGTTTAGTTCGAGGAAACTCGGAGGTCGTTGAGGGCAAGCGTCGGTTGAGCCTCGACAACACGACGGGCGAAGTGTTCGACGACCCATTTTTAGGAAACAATCTCCAAGGAAACGGAGCCGTGCTCTACAACCTGGTGCTTGTCCCCAAAACCCTGGATGGCCGTGGCTTTGGTGGCGCATGGCAGACGGGGAATTTAGAGGATCTTAATGTATTATTTTTTTTGAGGAAGTGTCTGTCAACAAGATTCCCTGTAGAAATGTGACTTGGCGATGAGAATAAAGTTGAGGATCGTCTCGTGAGTCATTTTGATCTTATTCTGAAAAAAGGTACTGCTATCTTACCCGGCTATACAGGGCCGGCGGATATCGCTGTACACAATGGTAAAATTGCTTCCATTGGACATTTCGATCATGGTCAATCTTCGGAAATCATTGATTGCACCGGCCTTCATATTCTCCCAGGAGTTATCGACACACAAGTCCATTTTCGTGACCCAGGCGCGGACCACAAAGAAACACTGGCAACAGGAACGAAAGCTGCCGCTGCAGGAGGGGTGACAGCGATCTTTGACATGCCAAACACCAACCCATTAACACTCACACCCGATACCCTGGCTGATAAAATGTCCCGCGCACAAAAATATGCGTTTGTCGATTACGCATTTTATTTAGGGGGCAGCGCTTCCAATGCCGAACAACTTGCCAATTGGGAAAATTCGCCAGGCGTCTGTGGCATTAAAATTTTTATGGGAGCGAGTACAGGTCAATTATTGTCTTCCTCAGATGAGGAAATCTTAGCCATTCTTCAGCATGGGAAACGAGTTGTTGCTGTCCATGCTGAAGATGAAATGATCATGAATCAAAATAAGATTGATATTCTTGGCAATCAAACAGATGTCAGACTTCATTCAACATGGCGCTCTTCTGAGTCTTGTCTATCGGCAACCAATAGGCTGTTAAGGCTAGCACGCGCTGCGAAACGACGAGTCCATGTACTGCATATTACAACAAAAGAAGAAATGGAAATTCTCTCACAGCATAAAGATATTGCGAGCGTTGAAGTTTTGCCCAATCACCTGACACTGCATGCTCCAGACTGCTATGAACGACTTGGCAGTAAGGCACAACAAAACCCTCCTATTCGTGAAAAAGAGCACCAAGACGCTTTGTGGAAAGCTCTAAATGAAGGGGTCGTCGATATTGTTGGATCGGATCATGCGCCACACACTCTTGAAGAAAAAACCCTTCCGTATCCTCAATCACCAAGTGGCACACCTGGCGTGCAGACACTTGTCCCAGTCATGCTCAATCACGTGAATGAGGGGCGTATCACATTGGAACGTTTCGTTGATCTCGTCTGTTATGGACCACAGCGTATTCACCAAATTGCCAACAAAGGTCGCATTGCACGCGGATATGATGCTGATTTTACGATTGTGGATATGAAGGCCAAGCGCACCATTACGAATACCCAACAACACTCCAAATCAAAATGGACGCCGTATGATGGAATGGATGTCACAGGATGGCCTATCGTCACCGTCCTACGTGGGAATATCATTATGCGGGATGATGAACTGCATGGCGCTCCAAAAGGCCAAGCCGTACAATTTCGGGAAGCGCTCTAACGCTCTATTCCGAAAGTGGGCGAGTGAAAACTCTTTCTTGTGGTCATACCATCAAGTTGTCCTTTGTTTTTGAAGCATATGGCAGATAACCGTTCTTTGGCCGATTGCGACCATCGGCTCCTCACCCTACGCAGACTGACAGTTTCTTCCAGATGGTCTTTTTGAATTAGTTTTTTTCGTTTCTTATGAAATACAAAAACAGTGTGTTCTATAAATGCTATTAACCATACATTTTAGGTAGATTCCTATTTCTGGTTTTTCCGCAAAGCAAAAATTCAAATGAACCCAACTACCTTCGTGTGATGTTTGCTTACGTACGCTCGTTCGTTTTTTCTCAGTCACGTGATCTCGCTTCTAAGGCTAGAGTCTGCCTCCGTGAAGGAGTTGGGCGCTCTGGACTCATCCTCCCGCGGAACGCCCAACTTTCTAAGTGGCTCTTGCCTACAGTGATTCCTTCAGACATCTTAAGCTGTTTTATTCTTCCACTGTTTCCAACCGAGTAGCCCAAGAAGACCACTTCCCAGTAAGATCATCGTTGATGGTTCGGGTACCGGCTCGGCAACGAAATCAATATGGTAGGTGCCCGAAGTTGGTAGCGGCGAATAGCCTGGGTCATTCCCCAGGTCCAATAAACGAAATGAAGCAGAATAAGACGTGGGAGGTGCACCTGCATCAACAGCAAAGGTTGGCATAAAATCGAAGGTATTTCCATCCCCAAGGATATAGGGTTGACTGGGATTAGCAAAAATATTTTGCCCGACTTCATCATAGATACTCAATCCGGGAGTGACTTCAACTAACTCCAGTGCGATCATCGCTTCATCGAGGGTCGATGTATACCCTCCACCAGAGCTATTGAACAGAAATGATTCTACTGAGCCATCGGCAAAGCCATTCAGCGCTTGAATGGACGCGATCGCCTGATTGCTATATTCCAACCCTGGGATATGTTGACTGATAAGCTGACCGGCATAGCTTCCGGTTCCTGGTCGGAGGGGAAGAGGGGGCTGCCCGGTAAAGGTTTCGGGAAGGCGGTTATTGCTGTTCGTCATCTCCACGATGGGTGCAGTCACCGGCCCAGAATAACTATGCGCTCCTATTGGATGAAAGTGACTACGTGCGAGATCTTCATTAGGGTGCGCCAAAAGAAACGTCAGGCGTCCTTGGTTTGGATTATCTAGTCCTGAATATGAACCATGTGAAAGAGAAGGGCGATTATCCACTCCCACATAGAACTCCGTAGAAATTGCTGAGGCCTGACTGACAACAAGCATGTTTGTGACCAAGAGAACGAGCATGATTGGGAACCATTTAAAAATACAAACCTTCATCACGATACCTCCTTGTTATTTATAAGAGAACAGAGTGAATATTTTTCCCTCAGCGTAGGGTCACTACCGCTTCAACATTGTTCAATAGTGTGTAAATATGAGTGTCGCCAGAACGAAGGAAAGGAGGTTGCAATTCCTAAAATCTTCGCCCTGGGACTCCCATTGGGTAAGGGTGAGACTTACCCGGATGATCAAGCAACTAGCAATCGATTCGGAACAGGAAGAAACAATTGGCGGTAACTTAACCTATGACACAAAAACGGCAACGAGAGTTTCATGAATGGTATCTTTGTTCTCCTGAGAGACCTGAATGTAACCACGAAACAGCTTTTTCTACTTTTTCCTCTTGTCTGAAATCAGGGACTTAGGAATATGTGATCGACAAGCGCTATCTCTGTCTGTATTCGAGGCACGATGAGCGAGAGTAACGATCTTTCAATATTTCGTAATGAGATTTTCACGACTGGTTGTCCTGATAGGATCAGGGTGCAAATCAATGTGTGAAAGGACGGGTGCTAAAGGACTTGAGGGTGTGACATGAATGATGGGGAGATGTGGCTATGGTAGTGAATAGAAACGCTTAGTCAACTGAGTGCGAGCTGCCAGGCGTATTTGGGAAATCTTATTTTATTTTCTTAGTTAGGGGTATGGCTAACAACCCTTTTATCCGAGCAAGCGGAACATTCCATCCTGGTCGTAGCTCCGCAGCTTCCTGATAAAGACCACGCGCATGCTTTTCCTGGCCTCTTCGTTCTTCAAAGAGTCCTAAGTGATAGGCGATTCGCCAGCGTGGCGCCCCTAAGTTCTCAGCTATCTTCAATTGTGTCTCTGCTCCATCTAGGTCACCTGACAGGAACATAGCCGCGGCGTAGGCCTCACGGAGTGGTGCATGATCGGGTGATAGTTCGAGGTGTTGTTTCAGAAACGTAAGCGCGAAGGGTACATTGCCCTCTTCGAGCGCAATCCTCGCTCGCAGAGCCGCAGCCTCTGGGTGGACATTCACGAGTTCAAAAATCGTATTGAGTCGTTGCAGGGCTTTAACTCGTTCGCCTCTTTCATGGGACAAAACGGCTGAGGTCATTAACGAAGGGTTATGATTCGAACAGACGAAAGCAATCCGTTCAATTTCATCCTGCAAGACCTGACACGAATTCTGTCCTTCTGCATTCAGACTACAACCACCTGGTGCAGAACGAGCCTCAACCAACAACTCCCAGGCTTCTGCCAACTGTAAATCAGGTACAGTGCACGCCGTTTCGTATAGTTGTCGATCATAAGGAGATGTTGCGCATGCTGAGCACAACAGGATGCTCAAAAATAATCCATAAACCAAACGAATCCTCACAGTCATTCCTTTCTTAATATATCCTCAGCATCTTACCGCAAACCTCCGGTAATGCCACCCACGAGGGTTACCAGTTGATACAATGACGGTCCGAGGGTCGATAGAAAAATTCCCGGGAGAAAGCAAAGAATCAGCGGGAACACCATTTTGACGGGTAGGGCATGGGCAAGCATTAACGCGTGCTCACGACGTCGATTGCGAAGATCATCGGCCTGACGTCGTAGTGTGGCCGCCACACTCGATCCAATTTGTTCACTCTGAATCAATGCCGACATTAAAAAAGTAACAGATGTCACTTCAAGCCTAGAGGCAAGGCGTCGAAATGCTTGCAATCGGGAAAGTCCTAATTGCAACTCACGATGGTAGGTCTGAAATTCTTGCGTCAACGGGCGGGAGCGGTTGTAGGCACCTAAGATCTGATCCAGAGCGGCATCGAAGCTGAGTCCCCCCTCCGTCAAGGTTGCCAGGAGTTCCAAGAGAAGAGGAAGGTCCTGGTCAACCTTTTCCACGCGCTGACGACGGGCCGCACGAACGATCATCCACGGAAGAGTGGCCAGCAAAGAGAGGCAGATCCAGGGACCGGCATATGCAACGGCTGTAAAGGCCTCTCCTATTCCACCTGGTATGTTTTGCAAAGGGACGACCATCATGTCGACTATTCTGAACTTATCAATCATGTATGCGCTTCCGATTCCTAGAGCTAATGCCCCGATGGTACAGGTCACAAACAGTGTTGGCGCTGATCGTCCGCGAAACCCCGAGAGAAACAACCACCGGCGTAGCCAGGACTCCGATCGGCTCCGTCCAATCTCTAACACAGAAGCGTCTGATCGTAAGTGTTCTCGTACTCGTTCTGCACTGCGATGTCGGATGAGCCAGGAGAGAAAGAAGAATGAAAGGACAAACACTCCAATCAAGAGGCCAATCCAATGCGTCGACCACAAGGCAATCAGTATTGCTACGACGAGGACTAACCCACTTTTCCAGAAACGGTCCATATTCATGTGTGTCAAAATTTGACTTGGCTCATGCGATTAATCCAGAGAATGCCGATTGCTTGTAATGCAATCGCTGCTCCTGCCAATGTCGTCCCAAACTCACTAGCAAAAAAACTTTCGATCGGATGTGGATTGGCTCTCCACAGAATAATGGCCAACACATAAGAAATGGCCAGCACCCCGATGACCGAGACTTTGGCTTCCACACTTTGTGTCTGAACGCGTCGAGACAACTCGATTCGATCGCGAATGGTCCGGCCCACCCCTGCGAGCGTTGGGGCCAGACTCCCTCCTGTCCACCATTGTGCTGACAGCGTCAGTGAGAAGAGATGAAACGTTTCCAACGGCACCAGTTCACCCAGCTCGCGCACGGCTGAGGCAGGGTTTTCTCCCAACCTGATCTTTCTAACCAATCCGCCCAGGTATCGCCGGAGTGGCTGTTTGGATTCCTTCCGCGCCGTATCCAATGCTTTCGAAAGGGACAAGCCTGCATGTAAAGCGCCAACCATCAGGTCAATGGCTTCTGCCAACTGTATTTCAATCCGTCTGAGTCGTTTTTCGGCGACGATGGCTTCCAAGAGATACCCCAATATTCCAACCATCAAGCCCGAGCCGGCGACAAAGGGGAGGGCCAGTCCGAGTCCATACCACAGGCCCCCTCCTGTTAACGCACCCAGCGCTGCAGGAACGAGGCGATATCGGGGGGGATAGGTTCGACCTTTCAATTTATCCGGACTTGAACGATCCTGGGTAGACTCATCCTGCATGACTCGGGCATGAGCGGCCGATCGAAGAGCCAAACGCCTCGACCACCACAGAACCAAAACCACACACGCAATGCCTATCCCGAGAATGAAGACTCCTCGAATATCCATGTCACGTCCTCTGGTCGGTGAAGAGTGACAACGGAACTTCAAGATTCTGCTGCCGCAAATCTTCGACCACCCGGGGAACAATGCCGGTTGAAACAAACTCGCCGAGTATCCGTCGCTTTTGTACGCCTCGTCGTCGAAACTGAAAGATGTCTTGCAGCAGCGGCGTCGTGCCTTCCAATCCGGTTATTTCTGCTATCGACTCAATTCGACGAACACCGTCTTCATATCTACGAATCTGAATCAGTATATTGAGAGCCGAGACCATTTGTTCGCGGATGGCACGCGACGGCAATTCAGTTCCGGCATAGAGCACCATCGTTTCCAGGCGGGATAAGGCGTCCCGAGGAGAGTTGGCATGGATCGTACCCATGCTGCCCTCGTGACCGGTATTCATGGCTTGCAGCATATCTAAGGCTTCAGGCCCCCGAACCTCCCCGACAATGATCCGATCCGGACGCATTCGTAATGAGTTTACGACTAATTCCCTCGCTGTGATCCGGCCTTTCCCCTCGATATTGGATTGACGGGTTTCCATACGGACGATGTGCTCCTGGTCCAACTGTAATTCGGCCGTGTCTTCGATCGTGATAATTCGTTCGTGAAAGGGAATCGCCTCGGACAGTGCGCCCAACAATGTTGATTTTCCGGCTCCAGTCCCACCTGAAATCAGCAGGTTTCGTTTGCCTTGAACGATCAGATCTAAAAAAGTCGCCATGTCCGGTGACAACATGCCCAGACCCAGCAGATCCTTTCGCCTGAGCCGGCGAACCCCAAACCGCCGAATAGAAATCGTCGGGCCATCAATCGTGGCCGGGGGTAAGGTGGCGTTGACCCGTGTGCCATCGGATAGTCTCAGATCCACCATAGGCGAAGACGTATCAATGTGCCGTCCCATTTGAGCCGCGATTCGTTCTATCACGCGAATGACATGATCGTTATCCAGAAATTGTACGTCCGTTTTTTCTAAGCGCCCGAATCGCTCCACATAGACGGACTGGTGGCCATTGACGAGAATGTCCGAGACCGCGGGGTCGGCTAAGAGGGAGGCCAATGGTCCCAGCCCGATCGCCTCTTCGGTTAATTCTTGGGCCAGCCGGTTTCGTTCTGCTTGATTGAGGGGGATGTGTTCCGCTTCGAGAATTCTCGTCGTAAACTCTTGGACGATGGCGGAAATATCGTCTTGATCACGTCCACCGGCCAACTGCTCACCGATTTCATTCAACAAACGTTCTTGAAGTGCATTCTTGATCGAGAGATAATCCGTATGTTTGACTTTGACCAGGGGATCGTCCACGACGGCATCATCGGACACGACATTCAGCGCCGGACGTTTCAGCGTGGCCTTGAGTCGCGATGCTGTATCCTGACTCAAGGACTTGCGAAAAGGAGCCCTGGCCTCAGGTTCAGAAGAAGTTATATTAAAAGCGTCAGGGTCTGTCATGGAAGAGCATTCGTGAAGATGATGGATAACGCGTCTAGTTTGTCAATGGATCACGCTCCGCATTGCGGGCGACTGGGAGTAACTGCTCGATTTCGTACACCAACCCATGGGCACTTCGCCCGAACCCAAAATGGCGATTGGCATGAAGGATATACGGTTCGCCGAGGTTAGCAGCGGTCAATAATTTTTTTTGATACGGAAAGGCATGATCAAACTCCCGTACGAGTCGTTCCTCAATCTCCCCTTGTGTCAAATTAGCCACAAAGTCACGGTAATTCTGATTGAGCACCAGACGTTGACGTTCAAGTGGGCAACCAAGCCCTTCTAGAATGGGAAGTAGTTTGGCTGTGCCAATAACATTAGGGGCCGTTCCTTGCATGATGATATAGGTGAGCTTCGACAAATCCAGAACGGCCATCACGACACTGTCCAACATCGGAAAGGTATCCACGACCACGTATTTAAATGTCCGGCGAGCCAGGTTTAACACACGATAGATGGCTTCGTCGTCAACCTCTGAGGCTTCTGCGGCGTTGTTGGGGGCGGCCAAGAGGGAGAGGCCACAGTCGTGCGTGACGGTTAATTCCCGAAGCAATGTTTCATCAAGACGGTCCTTTTCACGGATCGCATCAACAATCGTGGTTTGAGGAGTGAGGTTTAACATCACAGCACACACCCCGAGTTGTAAGGACCCATCGACCAGTAGTACTTGGCCTGGATGACGTGACGCCAAAAGACAGGCGATATTGGTGCTAATCGTCGACTTCCCTACTCCACCTTTGTTGCTGGTAAACGAGATAATGTGTCCGAGCGACGGGAGAGTGGCTTGATGTTTGCTATCCAGACAGAGTCGATCAAAGACTTGTCGCATCTCTGTGCTGGAGAGAGGATGTCGAAGGAAGTCCTGAACGTGTGAGCGGACTCCTTGAAGAAGAAACGCACTTTCGGATTGATCGGCTTCAAATTGATCGGGATGATACAAGCCTGCAATAGCGGTCTGTGGCAATACCTGTACGACATTAGCTGTAAACTCACGCAGGTCGGCAAGATCCCCGTTGAGCTCAACAAAAATGACGTTAGGCCGACGATTCCTAGCTAACTCCTCGGCATGCCGAAAACTTTGGGCATATACTGTCTGAAACCGATACTGACTCACACCTTGCAACGCGGATTCAAATTCCTGCTTGAGTTCCGGGCTTTTTCCGACTACGAGTATATGCAAGGCCGTTTCCATCATCCGTGCTCCCTTTATCGCACTAATACCGGGGCCAACAGGGCTCCCTCATCCTGGAGGGCCCGATTCGCTTCGAACAGCGCGGTCATTTCTTCCGATTGAAGATCGACTGGAAACGTAGGCTGTATGGTACTCGTTGCGTTTTCTACGGCAACCTGGCTCGATCGTTTCATGATTTGCACTGAGCCAGGAGTCGTTCCGGTCATTTCGATTCTCGCAAAGCCCACAATGCGTTCCGTACCGAACACCTCCTGATACAAAGGCGTGTAGCCGTCAATCGCAACAGAGCCTGCTAGTGGAGGATTGACTTGTACTGGCTGGCCAATACTCAGGACTTGAGTCACAAATTGACCGACGACCGTCCCTCCAATCGTGATTGCTCCGGATCCATCCACATTACCCGAGACTGGAATCTCCTCCGATAGTGCGTCTCTCCACGCCATGCGATCCAGCGCGAACGAGGTCACCCCAAGACGAGGTGGTTCGAGCAAGGGGTCCGGCAAGCCGACTCCACGAGCAGGTCGAGCATCAGCAATGGCCGTGGCCCTCACGGTTATTCCCGTGAGGCGTACTCCTGGTGGGTCCGATTGGGGTTGAATGAGTGACCCGAGACCAAACAGTAATGGCAAGGTTGGCCCAGCTGAACTGACACCGGGAATACGGTCCAGGCTTTCAGTGTCCTGGAATGGTTCCGGTTTGACGGAACGTCGTAGTCGAACAAGAAATGCATTGGCTGTTGGGATGGTGCTCGCGTCTGCCGAAACAAAGTCTTTCCGAGTATAGTCTGAACATTCAATTCCTGGCTTCTCGTTCTGACACCCAGGGTCGGGGTTCCCATATGTGCCGCTCACTAAGTCTCCATGCCTGAGATTGTCTTCTTCATTCCATTGTAGAGTAGGCTTGTACACGGGGCTGACGGGTACGGAAAGAGTTTGCATTGCGTTCAGGTCAGTCTGCCCTCCAGTCAGCCTCACATCTGGCCCTGCACCAAACTGCAATACATCACTGGATACGTCGAAATCATCATCATATATCCAGGACGCCAGTTGGCTGACGGCGACTCGCCGATTCAGATCGCTCACAGCAGGATCTTCAGGCACGACGTCACGCAGCCGCACCCCTTCAAGCGCTCCAGCATCGACCACCGACTGCATTTGCACTCTGGTGAGGTTGATATATCCCCAATCAATGACTAACGAGGCCATTCCCAAAATTCCCCATACTAATAAGACAAAAAGCATCCACATTACATAAGTGTGAGTCGGTGTATTGTTGTAGGTTTAACCCGTTCTATAGCCGATTCAATTCACTTTTGTACGCTTGGAGCGTTGACACTGCGTAGAAAATCCATAAGGCTCAACCGGTACTTATTTGGGTTTGCTATAGTACATGACAGACTTGCGTCTACCGCACACGCTTCCTACCTTGACGAGAGTCGATTATTGTGGTGCAACCGGCACCGCAATCAATTCTCGTTCACCCGAGCCGTTGACTGTCTCGACAAAAGTCAGTGATGGACTTTGACCATGTCGCTTCTTGGTTTCTGACTGTGCCTCCTGGCCCAAAGCCATGGAAGCCCCGAATGGGCTCCATGGTTGCGATTCAGGGGTTTGACTATCCGTTGGATCGTCCGGATGCCCTGAACGGGGAACCGTGGTGATTTGTGCTTTCAGCACCATGGCCTCAGTCAGGGAAGCCACCTCACCGGGATCGACCGCAATCACGATTTCCTGAACGGGTTTTTTCTTGACAACGAGTCCTTGGGTCAGGGTGTTCATCGAGAGAGGTATTTCTCGGGTCATGAGTGGCTGTACCAGCACACCATTTTGTACCAGCACGCGTACGGTCGCTTGTTTTTCCCAATTGGTCAAATCGGCTTGGAGAGCCAATTGCTGTCCATAGGCGCCGCCAACACTCAATGGGTTTTCAGATCCCTTCAAGTCGATAGGCAAGGTCGCCAGAAGATCGAACCGATCGCCAGGGTTCAGACCGTACAGCCCATTCACCTTTCCCGCGACCACTCGCACAGCTCGCTTGCCTGGAGGAATGCCGCCTACCAAGCCTGGACGTGACCCCTTAGGGAGAAAATCAGCATCGGTAAACACATACCCAAGTGCTTTGTCACGAGCCAGCACACGACCAAGAATATCTTTCAAGTCTGTTTTCATCGATGCCGTAACCTGTTCAGAGGGAAGCCACACGACAGCTATTTGGCCTCGTTGCACATTCCAGGCATGCTCACGAGTTAATTTCGTGTAGGCTGGGATGGCTTTTGCACTCATGGGGATAGCGATGAGTCCCTCGGTGGAAGGCGGACAATCAATGCCAACCCAGCAGGGCTCTATGATTCCAGAGGCCCATAGTCCACCAGCCAATACCATAACGATTCCCAGGAAAACTAAGGGAGAGGAGGCCAGTCGAGACCAGGTCCAACGATGCCGATAGTTTCTCGATTTCATAACAAGACCTCTCGTCTGGAAATCGCTTGAGCGGAGAGCAATTTACGGTATGGTCTCAGAGTTTCTCCAGCAAACGCCAATTGCCCACCCAACCCAAACCGGCCACCGTAGGGACCCACAGTCGGTAACTCTCCGTCAGCGAAGGGCGAACCACTGATAGGATTGTTGGCTGAGTCATCCACGTTCGCATCGTCTGCTTGAATGCGATTGGCCAGGTTTGGCTCGAACATTCCGCCTGGACCCTGCTGAAATCCGCTTAACGTCGCTGCCTGAAACGGGTAATTCAGACGGACAGCTACCAGTCCTCGTTGAGGGGGAGGGTTCAGGGGATCAGGGGCGACAAGGCTGAAAGAACCATTCGGAATTTCTTCAAGGACAGGCACCCATCGAATAGTTTCGACACCATCCGCGCCGCGCGATTCCACACGAGGAATGCCTACACTCAAACCGCTCGGGGTTGTTGGGTCATTTAACAACGCTCCAGGGAATCGCAACAACCGGCGTGTGCTACCTTTGATTTCCACCTGTTCAAAGATCATCAGAGACCTTAACATTTTGTTCACCAAGGGCAATTGATCCAGGAATGATTGAAAGGCTAGGTCATCACTAAACGTGTCAAGATCGATCACGAGCAAGGCCGAGTCAAAGACTTGGGCCTTGACCGCTGGATCATCGAGGGCATCATCAAAAGACATCGCAGCCGGGAGGGGGGTTAGCGATAATTCCCGGGCCGCCACCCTAGCAGCATCTTGTAGCACCTGGGCGGAAAAGATCATGCGTCCCATGTCAAGGACTAGAGCTATTAGCAGGTAGAACACCAGGGATAGCAGCGCGAACTCAATGAGGACTCCTCCACGCTGAGACCTAGGCCATATTTTTTGTATTCGTGCTGCCATCGCAAAGCACTTTGGAGGGTGTGTCACAGACGATCCTTTACATGATTGGACCCTTGGGTCATGTTCCAGTCGGGTTGATAGTCCAAAAGTTCAGGGAACGCCCAGAGCCCAATATCGGGATTCGCATCTCGCATGATGACGGGATTGATCATCACGACGAGGTCAAGTTCCTCGTCGTTTTGCGAAAATTGTCGAAACATCCATCCGAGGACGGGTATGTCCCGTATGCCCGGAACAAAGTCCTGTTGATCAGATTTATCACGGGATATAAGTCCTCCGATCAAAAGCGATTGTCCATCGCGTAATCGAGCGCTCGTCTGGAGTGAGCGACTTTGAAAGGCTGTCGTGGATTGATTCGTTCCGCTGGCGGATTCAATGGCTGCCGTCAATTGCAGGTCGGGTGTGACGACTCTGGGAATGACATCGATGGTTAACTCTCCATTTTCACCGACGAGCGGACGAACGCGGAGGGACACTCCAAATTCACGAAACTCCACCGTCTGAAAGACTCCTGCGACAACGGGGGCAGACTGGTTTCCGACAAACGGTGAAAACACTTGTGAGATCGGTACTTCTCCGCCGACCAAAAACGCCGCCGTTTCTCCTGACAATACCGTCAGAGACGGTGATGATAGACTGCGAGCCAGGTCGAGACTTTCCAGAAACGTGAACGCAGATTCCAGGATGAACTCACCGCTTTGAATAAAGGTCTCGGCAGCAAATGTGCCACTCAAGAATCCTAACACTTGCTGGACTCCAGAGCTGGACGCTGGCTCCAACAGTTCACTTGCCCCTCCCTGTATTGAGCTGTTCCCGAAATTCGTGAAGGCTCCCGCGAAATCAGAGCTATAGGCCCGCAATTTTGTCCGGTTGACTTCATACAACTTGATGTTGACCCGAATTTGAGGCAGTTCTTTTACGTGAACGAACGACACAATACGTCCGTTAGCCGCCTCGACCGCCTTGGCTCTTGCAAAGTTCGACCGTATATTATTCTTGATGCGGTTTTGATTGCTACTACCGCCTAATGCTCGACTACCTCCCCCTCCGCCCAAATTTGCTTGGACTCCTTGAGAGTTAGATCGCCGGGCTAAGGCTCCCGCTTCATCGCCAATCACGCGGATATTCTTTTGCGTGGCTCCCTTGCCGGTCAACATCCGGGAAGTGATCTCCAGAACACGCAACAGTGCGACTTGGTTTTTCACGAATCCCTCCAAGACGAACACATCCTGTTGGTCGTTCTGCGCTGTCCCTCGCATCACTCTTCGAACGGTGACCTCTTTCCCGCCAATATTGTCGATCGCATCCTGCATGCGTGCTTCAATGGTGGGAGGTAAGGTCTGTAAGCGAATCAAGTTGATAATAGTGCCTCTCGATGGCACCTCTTCGGTTAACCGGATAGGATCAGAAGACTTTACTGATGAGCCCACTCCCTGGCCTGGATTGCCTGGCGTCGTGGTTTGCGTTGAGCCCTGGGAAGACTCTTCAGGACGAGATGAAGATGATGTATTCTGAGAACTCCTGACCAATGGGCCGGTACCAGACCTTCGCGCTCCCCCTCTTGCTTGTACATATTTTTGTGCGATTCCTTCGGCCGCCTGAGAATAGGAGATATCGGGCACATTGCCCGTCAGAATGAGCGCATCACGATCCGGCGCGCTCCTGACATTGATACTTGGATGGACCGTATGAAGGGCAGCATGGAGTACTGAGAGGTCCCGTTGTACATTGCAACGGTACACACGAATTTTGCCATTTTGCAGCCAGACAATGATGGTGGTCCGCCCGGGGCGTTGACCAAGGACTAGCAGTTCTTGGTTATTGATCAGTTGGGCTGTCGCGATGGAGGCATCTCCCACCGCAATGCGTTGAACTGGGTGTTTGATGAGGATTCGACGATGTTGCGAAACGAGTACCCGCAAGGAGATAGGTTCCGGTTGACGGTGGGTGGCCACTGATTGATGAGAACGACCTTTCGTCGGGGAAACCTGCGCACTCACAGGTGTAGCAAGCAGAAACGCAATAACGTTGACGATCAGGCATAGGCAGAGACCATTAAAATACCCAAGTCTATTGTTGAGAAACTTTTTAGATTTTGGGAAAACAAACATGTGTGCGTGTACTTTCTTTTATCCTTCATCATGATGAAGTCACTACATCTTATCGAGGAGCCCTTTTTCTCAGTCTATTCTGACAAGTAGCGCTATTGATTCCCGATGAAGATGTCTTATACGAGAATGATTCTCAGGTCGACCATATTATTCTGGCAGACTGCCTGTAACTACCAATGAATGGTCTTTTTCATGAAGTGAATGGTCTAATGAAAAAGCCTCCCCAGCCGAGTCAGGCCGGAAAGGCTTTTTATCCTCCGCATGCAACAACCCCTGGAAGCTTAAGGTGCTGCCGGGGCGTCCTCCACGGCTTCAACCACCAATTGAGCAATACCATCATTGGTCCCGAGATTATTTCCCAACCGTGCGGTATCGGCGTTATTCACAATGGTGCCAATATCCAAGGCAATGGCATTGTTCCCGGGTCCCTGATTAGGAGCAGTTTCTATAAGCTGTCCTGCGACAATCGGACCATTGTCATCAGCATGCGCTCCCGGCATCACCGCGGCCATGGCCGCCATCATATCCGAGGTTTTGTGGCCAAATACCGCCACGGCGGCCGCTCCGATTAAGGCAATGCCCGCGACGAGAAGACTATATTCTACTAGCGCCGCCCCTGCTTGACTCCGTAACCGTTTAAACATGAAAACCCCCTTTGAAAATGTTAAGCACCTGAGGCCCCTGAGTGGAAAAAAGAGAACGTCTCTCTAGTGAATGTTCGGACACTCGCCTGAGGTTGGTTATCCTGTAGATGATCAATTTTTTAAAGCATAGGGACTATATTTCCTATTCTTTTCCTACGAGCGGTCGAAAAATTTCCATGAATTGTTTATGGTCACCAACAACCAACATGAATGAGGGACGAGAGGAGACAGCCAGGTAGCAAAAGGGGAAAACCAATAAGCTAGAATTTGAAAATACTAGAAAAATTCAAGGAGTGATTGATTCTGGCTGGCATAATATACCTGTAGGTCAACGACGTAACGGGATCTGATCCTCCAAACACAGGACCTTGGGTTCCATGACCTTGATCTGTCCGCCTGAAATTCCAGTGAACGGTCTTTCTCATGATATGAATGGTCAAAGAAAAGAGCCTCCCCGGTCAAGTCTGGCCGGGAAGGCTCTTTATCCTCGTGTATGCACCAATCCTTGGGAACTTAAGGTGTTGCTGGGGCATCCTCCACGGCTTCAACCACCAATTGAGCAATACCATCATTGGTCCCGAGATTATTTCCCAACCGTGCGGTATCGGCGTTATTCACAATGGTCCCAATATCCAAGGCAATGGCATTGTTCCCGGGTCCCTGATTAGGAGCAGTTTCAATGATCTTTCCGCTGACAATCGGACCATTGTCATCAGCATGCGCTCCCGGCATCACCGCGGCCATGGCCGCCATCATATCCGAGGTTTTGTGCCCAAATACCGCCACGGCGGCCGCTCCAATTAAGGCAATGCCTGCGACGAGAAGGCTGTACTCCACTAACGCCGCTCCTGCTTGACTTCGTAACCGTTTAAACATAAGAACCCTCCTTTGAGAATGTTGAGCACCTGAGACCCCTGACAGGGTAAAAGAGAGGATCTCTCTTTTGAATGTCCGGACACTCGACTCAGATATAATTTCCGGAGATAATTTAAGAATAGAAGAAGGCAGACGACCATTCACCTGTTCCGTCCACAGCTTTTATAAAGTGAAAGACGATTCATTCCCTACATTTTTTCAATGAACAGTAGAAATTATAGGTTGAATGGATAATTTGTAGGGGATAAACCGCTGAGCAGGAATGTGTAGGGGAACAATGGGGAAGAATAGACTGTATGCTTTAAAGCTTCAGGACATGATGTCGAAGGAATCGCGATTGGGTGCGACTGGCACGAAATTGCTGTGTGTTCGTCAGGGTGACGAGATACGATCCGCCCGGCATGTTGGTCATACGACTGATCGTATCCACATTGACGATTGTTCCCCTCCCCAAGCGGACAAACCGACGAGGATCGAGTTTGGCCTCTAAAGCCTTTAGTCTATGGCTGATCGTAAAACGTTCCTTTTTCAACGTCGTAATATACATCAACTCACCGTCTGAGACGAAAGAAGCAATTTGATTCACAGATAAGAAAATAATGTCGTCCTTTTTTTTGATTGGTAGACGCTCGAGAAAGTTCTGTTGCAGGCAGGTCTCCTCCGGTTGAATTCCCAATTGAGCCTCAAGCTCTCCAGCAACGACATCCTCCTGCTCCAGACGTTCTTGAGCTCGCTTAATCGTCTTTCGCAGTCGCGTTCGGTCTACCGGTTTCAATAAATAATCGATTGCCTCAATATCGAAAGCTTGAATAGCATATTGATCATGGGCTGTGACAAATGCAATTAAGGGGATGTGCCCTTTCTTGAGAGCTTGAACGATGGAGAAACCGTCCAGTCCAGGCATTTGTAAATCTAGCAGGGCTAGATCTGGTCGTTCGCGTTGAATTAGGTCGACCGCTTCTTCTCCATTTTCCGCCTCTCCTACGACGTCCACATCCGCTAAGGTTTTTAAGGTATTCGTCAAAAATGATCGGGCTGGTCGTTCATCATCAGCTACAATAACTCGAAGTTTACTGTTCATTTCTTTACATCCTGACTTGAAGGGATAGATATGGGTGACTCACTGGTAAAACGCTCAAGCTCCGAAATCGGAATTTGGATATAAACAGTAGTCCCATTCTCTATCGTTCGATGCATCTGCATCATGGCATCTTCTCCATAATGCAGATAAAGCCGCTTTCGTATGTTGGATAACCCGATGCCGCTCCCCCATGCCGCCGTCTCTTGATTTGAGCCTAGACCAGTATCGTGAACGGTCAAGGATAAATGGTTGGTAGTGGGTTCCCCATTCCCGTTACTAGATTTCTGTGTTTGTATTCCGGCGACCAATTTGATGACTCCTCCTTTTGATGATTCTTGAATGCCGTGCTTAACAGCATTTTCGACCAACGGTTGTAGGAGTAAGGCAGGGACTAAATACCCTCTTAGCTCCGACGGGACGTCGATGTGATAGACCAATCGTTGTTCAAACCGGGCCTGTTCGATCATCAAATAGGACTGCACCAGGTCTACCTCTTGGCCCAGCGTGGAAAATTCTCCTTCTAGGCGTTTTAATACCGCTCTCAACAATTCTGTCAACCTCATAAGTGTATCCAGTGCCTTCGCCGGTGTTGCCTGAATCAGGTATCCAATCGTGGTCAACGCATTGAATAAAAAATGAGGATTGAGTTGTGTCCGAAGGGCTCGAAGTTCAGCCTCTACCGTTAATTTTTTCATTTCCTGTTCCCGAATCGTGATAACGCATCGCTCGTGAGCTGAACGCACAGCATCAATTCGTCGAGCGGCAAGATGTGCCACGGCCTCTAGCAGCATGATGTCGTCTGAGAGCAGTCGTCTTCCGTGGAGCAAACCTTGAATGATCATCGTATATTGTGGAGTCTCTGCGGTCAGAATGCTGACTACGCATTTTGAGTCAATTGGCTGAATTATTGCCGTTGCCAGTTCTTTGGTGCGTGCGGAAGGTCTCTTCGAAGGATCTGTCCTTCTTATATGAGCAAGCGCATCGTGTAGCCATGACGACTCTTTCTGTTCTTGTCCACTTTCTGACTCTGGGTGCCGCTCTTGGGGGATTTCTCTCCAGCTTATGCGTGTTGCCAGAAGCGCAGATTGGAGAAGGGATGTTGTTGTAGTGAGAATAGCCTCGGGCTCTTCTTGATCATTGATCGAAGCAGCCAGAGCCTGTCTTAGCTTTTCGTAATCTGGACGTCGCAGTACCACCACGTCTACCAACCAGATTGCACTCCGTCGTAGATAGGGATAGATCAAGGCAGTGGCGATCCAAAGAGCGAGAAATATCGTGAGCTGAGAAACCTGTGCCATGTCATCGCTCGGTTCTGGCTTCATCGTGGGTATCCCCACAGTAAGCAACACTCCTCCAATGAACAAGGCGAGTAGTAAAAATGACAAGGCACGTTTGAGGAAGAGATCCCCGAGTGCAAAACGGTAATCCTGGTAGAGAATAGTGAGGGCTAAGAGGAGATTGGCATGATGTCCAATCAATTCCATTCCCCATGAATATTCCCCTGTCTGATGTTGACTGAACGGCAAAGCCGCGATAGCTATTCCAGCCAGCACGACGATTCGTCCCATCCGATCCCATCCCTTTGTCCAGATCCGAACCGCGAGAAGGCCGCCTAGGAGAATGAGGAATCCTCCAACCATCATTTGAAGTACGGACCCATCATTGTCGGTCGCTTGCGCAAACAAGATTCCCTTCACATGCCATACACTTGCCCATCCACTTAAGAGAAACCCTGCACTTGTGATGGCTCGACGAGTCCAACTTGGTAGCTCCATGGCATGGGCATCTACCATGGCTAGAATGACGACGGCCGGTAAAAACCCTAAAGCAGTCAACGCTATGATGTTCAGCCATGGCAAGGGATCTGTGAGATGTAATTGCGGTAACACAAAAGCTAAGAGGCCTCCTACATTCCATACCAGTCCAAGGGTTCCAGTCCATAATGAGAGCCACTTTGGTGAAGACTTTGAGAGATTGCTCTCAGTCCCTCGGTTCGGATCCTGCATGGACTGAAAGATTAAACCCAAGAGCATGGTATACAGGATAATCCCGCTCACATACCCGCTGAGATGTGCAATGAAGACGGTCGAAATTTCTGGCAGATTAGTCATCAAGTCGTACCATTAAGGTAGGTTCACTCTGCGAACCAGAACAAACCTTACCCTCAACTAGAATATTCCACGAAACTATCCTCATGAACGGTCATTTTCGGTAGGCAAACTGTCATTTTGACCGATAGTTGAATCACCAAGGGCAGTTTTCACACCTAGTCATACCTCTCGGGTTCCTTTGGTATTCAAGAAAGAAGAGAAGGCGACCGACTAAAAAGTAATTTCTATGGCATTGAATGCCCCAATCAACCTCTGAGACTCCACACGATGATTGTTCTTCTATTTCTGACTTTGTTGTTGATTTTTTTCACGCTGAAGCCTGCTATTGCTTGCGGAATACTAGGAGGCCTGTGTATCCGCATCAGTCTCCAGCTACGTGCCCGTCGTCTTTCAGCCTCCTATGGTGATCAACAACGTTCGTTCTAACCACTTTATAAAAATTTCACCACTCCGCTTCTACTCATATTCTCGATCGGGTAAACGTACGGAATAAGTCGAAGAACTCATTCCATCCCCGCTCCTTACAGACTGTCGAGCTATCTTTTCAGAGCATGACCTGAAGACAATAACTGTCGATTCCATATAAACAGGAAGGTGGTTGAGATAGTAAGAACTAACAAGAAAGGGGAGGAGCGCGAGAGGGGCTGGAGGCAATGAGAAGACGGGTAGCGCGAAATGATCCCACTTGGACCACTTCATCACCGGGCTTAAAGAGCACGTGGTATATGAGGTCTATCGGAAGAGTAAGTGATCCAGTCGTTTGAATCTGTAGCCAGTCACAAAGATCAAATTCAGAGTGTGCCTGCCCATCAGGGTCTGCATGGGCTAATACATGTTGAACCCCTAACGCCGAAGTGAAGGGCAAACCCGTCAGAATCAGGGTGAATAGCAATGCAGTAATAGTTGGCTTGAATTTCATAATCCATATATTCGCTAGTATCTTTTACAACTGTAACGAACCTATGGCGGGTATTTCAAATCATGGGATAACTTCAAACAAGAAGAACTCCTGGAGTGAGATTCTTCAGTGCGCTCTTCTGCTCACCTCACATTAATATGCCTTTAAGGCAAACCATCTAGGAGTGACCAGACATGAAGGCCTAGGACGTACTTTTCCTTACTTCAATGTTACGTCTTCTTGAAATAATGAGAATCTCTTGGATAAGTCCCCCCTCAAAAGAACTGTTACATTTTTGACTATCTTCAATGAGTACAGTGAGTTGCAATTGGTGGATAAGCGTTCGTTATGTTGTCCCTTCTATTAATTCATCCGCCTTGAAAATATTGAATATTTTCGTCTCCCTAGGCCGGGGGGTCCAAAAACTTGTCCGCCATAATGATGGTAATTCCATTAAGGGATTTTCCTATATTTCTGGTCCATAGTCAGGTTCGTTCTTATTTTTTTCTCAAGGTAACAGATTCTTGATCTTCTTCTGTGATTCCGATCCCATTTTCTGGAAGTGTGCCATGTCTTGTTTGAGCTGAAATTGTTGAACTCTATGTTCCTGCTTAAACGTCGTGAACTCCAGTTGTAACCCTTGTCTTACTGAGAGTTGCCGAGTGATGAGCTTCTGTTTCTCATCCTGGGCACGAAGGCGGGAGCTCTCCCTCGCACGTTCATTTTTGGTTTTAACCTTCTGATGTGTGTTAGTTTTTACTCAGAAACACATACGTTGAGCGATGCGACGCGAGAATACCAGTGTGGATCGTACATGCTTCTCGTGACAGTGTGAAAGTCGTAATAGCTAAGTAGGGATTTCGTTATATTCTTCCTGCTTCCTGTATTGTCGAAGCATAACTTGGAATGAATACTGGAGGGCCACCACAAAGTCGTAGATCTACGAAAAGGCTCTTCGATTCATATGCAGAGGCTTACGGCCAACATCGATACCAGCCTGAATTGAGAGGGAAATGCCAAATAATTTGAACGCTATACCACGTACGTATTTGAAACCAAACTCGAACTGCAGTCTATCGAAATTATGTGATAATTTGGTTCGGTCGATGCGGGTAAAAGGCGTAAGGTCCTCGACTTTGCGCTTCGTGTGTTTCAAGTCGATGTGTTGGTCATGTCGCCAAAGTTCTACGTTGACTTGTTTATGACGTTGATATCTGAGCCGTTAGGAGTATCGACAGAGTTAAAAGATTTGCTCTCGAACGAACGTCTAGCATATCAGTTCATGTGTATTGTTGAGGATAGGTTCGATAGGTCGAGTCGGGGCTTAGTGTCCCTTTGGTTCGCTGCGAAGTAAGACGTCGCGTGATAAACGAATGATGATATGAATCGAAACACTCTGACGTGCAGAATGGCGAGATTCGTGGTGGTGGGTATCCTCTCGCTTACTGTGCTGACAACTTCGCTGTCAAGTGCGCATGAGTTGCCGTCGTATTGCGACGGGCTGTTCGAGAAAGATCAGGTGCATTGTCTGAGACAGTTACAAAAAAATCTACTAAGAGTGATAGAACTGATAGTCAAGCGACACCCTAACGTTGCGATAAAGAATACAGTTTCCCTGTATAAACCTTTGAAATCGAAGCTTATAAGGGCCTTGATTTACGCCCAAAGACATTTCGGGATAAGAGTAGATGATTTTTTAGCCCATCCTAGCAATATAAATCCATTTGTTGACCTGGAATTACTTGAAAGTCAGAATGATTTTGCACCATTGCCGCAGGCAATGAACTTAGGGTCATTCTATGATCCGGATTCTGGCCCGGATAAGGCTAAGGCCGTAGAACTCCTCGCGGCAGTTGGTGGAGTATCTCTTATAGACCTTGACGGGAAATTAGCTTATTCAGGTTCTACGAGTTCTATTGGTAAGCCTGGCGGAAACGCGGATAACATCAAAATAAAGCAAATGCATTATGAACAACGAATTGATAGGCTGTTGGCTAGTTTAAAAAGACAAATGGAATTAAGGCGGGAATTGAAAGTAGCTGAGACGTCGCAAAATGCACAGCCAGTTCCTCAGTCCACCTTTTCGCAATTAGACAAGTTCAGGAATCGTGACATTGATGTTGCGAGTGTATTGTTGCTCGAACGAAACCTTCCAGGAGAGATTGGGGTAGCCAATCGTATTGACCAACAGGATGCAAGATTGGGTTCGGAGTCAGCCTTTAAATGCGCAGAAGATCACACGATTTGTAAGACCAAACGCCTGGAGACCATCGGATGCTCGATTGCCCTATTTTTCTGTTGGGGGAAAGACGTGATCCCACTCGCGGGGGATTGATTCGAGAGTCTCGCTACATTCAATCCGTATAGATATACTTACTCGACTATAACGATTTTACGTTATGACTAAGTCAGGAGCCTGTCTCTTCTATTAATTTATCTGTCTGGAAATACTTGAATTATTTCACCAACTCTTTCCATCAACATGACTCTTCGGTAGTGGGTTGGCAATCCAGTTCTCTCCGTCTTTAAGCCTCCTCAGCAACGGTTTCACAAAATACGTTAACAGCGAAAATCACTGGCGATATTAAAGCGGTCTGCCAATTGGTCTACACAGACTCGTATCGGTCTACGAACCCGATATACGCGACGAGCGACATGCGATTCCACTGTATATTATAGTTGAGGGATGAAGAAATAGAAGGGGTAGGTATAAGTTTCTTTTTTAAAGAAAATCCTTTGAAATTTGAGCCGTTTATAATCAATATTGCGTATAGCAATTGTATGCTGTCGTGAGTATATTGTAGAAAATGGAGACAGGTCAAACGTCATATAATTCAAACATTTCATTTCCTATCGACACCCCGTTCACCAAAATTTCTATCTTGTGCCCGCCGTTATGATAGGTGCGTGTTGTGATGTTTTTGATGGCGTGTTTTTTGGTGGCTGTCAGTGTTGTCCCAGATTTTAATGTTACCGTTTTCCATTTAAAGACTTTTGGTGATGTACGGCCATTGGCTTTGCGGTGGTGGATCGCATAATCGATAATGACATCCTGATCACTATCCGAGGTTGAGCTTATAGAAATATGAAAGACCAGTACTTCGCCGAATTTTACACATGGTGTTAAAATATTGAGTATTTTAAGTTCAACGCTTGGGGCACCGTATCCAAGCGCTTCTAAGGTTTTTTGATGTCCCTGCTTAATGAGCGTTCGGCACGCATGTCTCACTAATCTGGTTCTATTTTTATCGGCATTTTCCAGCCATTTTTTGGCAATATTTGCGACAATATCTGGGTTATCTTTGGCGATATCGTTTAAATTATTGGCTACCGAGCGCCGGACATATTCTTCATCATCGTCCTTTAGCGCATCAAGTAAGGGAAGAAGAGGAGTGGGGTCATCAATAAAGGATTGCAGCTTGATCCCCCACGGAAGGCGTGGACGCGTCCCTTCTGAAACCAGGCGACGAACATGCTGATTAGATTCCTTCAGCCATGTTGTAAGTACGGCCAATGTACGCTCTTCTTCCGCAATCAGGAAGAAACGTATATCGAATTCTGAGCTAAAGCGCGACGTCATTTCTTTGAGTAATGTCATGGATAGATCGAAATGCACCAACCCATGGACGCCGACATAATGGGTCATTGGCATAATGCCCCAACCTGTGATGCCGCGCTCATGCTTATCTTCATCTGGACAACCATCTGGCGTCAGACTCTCCAGCATTATTCTACTGGCCTGCGCAAAATCCTCAGGTAGAAATGCCGCTAGCGCCGTGGCAATTTGCCCGGAACGTTCTTTTAACTCAAGTGCTTCAAGACCGTCCATTGCCATGGCTACAAAATTCGCACGGTCAAATGTTGGCCATACGCGCCCAAAATGATCGCCCATACATGTGATCATTTTCTTGTTAAATGCATTCTTAAATGGTTCTGCCATTTCTATCCAAAACCAACCATTTTTTTGTCATGAAATATGCCCTCTGCATGATGTTCCATGTTACCCATATCTTTCATGTTTTCGATTCACAAAAAATAACACCCCATACTACGATTTTCATTTCATGGTTGATTTTTCTCAAGCGTTCGTTTTGGAAACGCTTCGATGCTCGCATAGGGTCTACATCGCTCTCTTACCTTGAGTTACTTCAACTGGTCCTTATTCGAGAGCTAGACCATTTCCTTGCGCATGCGTTCCATGCGCAAGGAAAATAAAGAGGAGTAACGCTAACAATACATTTTCACTTATTCTTACATTAAATTGTTCTACACTTGATGGCCAACTCTAAGCAGGTTTGGCCATTTCTTTCATGACTTCTTCCATTTCCTCTTTCGACACATTGCGCACTTTTTGTGCCAGTTTCCATATGTTGCCGTTCGGGTCCTGTATGGACCCAACGCGGTCACCCCAAAACATGTCTTCGGCATCGGAGGTCACCGTCCATCCTGAGTTTTTGGCCTTTGTCATGGCATCATCAGCATTTTCTACATACAGGTAAAAAGCCTGTTTCCCGGTTGCGGTGATATTCATTTCAGGCGTCTCATCGGAAATAAACAGCGTTGATTCTCCGAATGTTAAACATGCATGGCCAACTTTGTTGGTTTCTGGGCAAAGCATGATACATGTAATTTCTGCACCTAAGACTTTTTCGTACACGTCAATCGTTGCTTTGGCGTCTTTGGTAATGATGACAGAGGTTAACGTTGAAAATCCTTCGGGTGTGCTCATAATGTACGCTCCTTTGGTTTAGGGTAAAAGGCATTGTATTTGGTAAATACGACAATCTATGGCATATTTGTTTTATGAAGCGTACAAAAACATTATCGAGGTTAGAACGGCTGGATACGTTGGTGGGATTACTTAGGTCGGACGATGGGCACACTGCCGCATCATTGGCGGAGGAACTGAGTGTGAGCACGCGAACACTTATGCGAGATTTGGGTATCTTAAGGGACAAAGGCTATCCTATTGAATCGGATCAGGGACGCGGGGGCGGGGTGCGACTTCATCGACATTGGGGGATTGGACGGCTACAGCTGAATTATCGAGAGGTCATTGATTTGCTCCTTTCGCTGGCTGTGATGGAAAAAATTGGCTCACCCTTGTTCTTGGGAAATGTTAAAGCTATTCGACATAAAATATCAGTGTCGTTTCCGCAGGAACAAAGAAGCCAGATTCAATCCTTACGGAACCGAATCGTGATTGGTGAAATGGCCTCTGAATGTATTCTCAATAGTCTTCAAGAAACATCGACGTCTTCCGCTTCATCCCTTTATGAAGCATTTTTTGAGAAGAAACTTTTAGATATTGTTTATAAGGATGGTGAGGGACGAAAAACATATCGTGTGATTGAAGCACAATATTTGTTTCTCCATTGGCCGGCTTGGTATGTGCTGGCTTGGGATCATTTGCGCGATGATGTGCGGTGTTTTCGCTTGGACAGGATTAGTGGGTCCAAGAGCGGTGAGGGTGTGTTTACACTCAAAAACAAAGCCTTGTTCACCGAAGGCATGGAAGATTACATTTCGAATCTTTGATAAATGGACGTAGTAACACGTGATGAGCAACTCGTTCATGATTTTATGACCATGTATGAACAGGGGCAGGTGGTCATCATGTGTGAAGGGAAAACCTCATGTGTCTGAGCGTATCTTTGATTATCCAATCGCAACACCTGACTCCGAACTGCATGAGTTTACCGAGTGGCATGCTCAAACAGGGGGCGGACAGAAAAAGCATCAAAGAAGACCCCACGCATGAAATTTGAAAACACGCTTATGAATCTGTTTAAAATGTCGGATGATGTTTGGGCGGTCCATGCCAATCCGTGGAGTGTTTGGACGCGCTATCCGTGTTTGCCGCTGTTGTTTTTGGGCATTTGGTCGCGTGTCTGGATTGGGTGGTGGTGTCTGTTGCCTGTCGTCGGTGTGTGTGGTTGGATATGGTTTAATCCACGCGCCTTTGGCAAACCAAAAACAATGAATCACTGGGCCTCTCAAGCCGTTCTTGGTGAACGGGTTATGCTTTCACCCCCTCCTACAGGTATTCCTGCGCATCACAAGAGAGCAATTTGTGGTTTGAAAGTTTTAATGTTTGCTGGATGTATTCCAGCGATTATTGGGCTGATTATTTTCAATCCACTGTTAACAATTTCAGGACTTGTTATCGTGATGTTGGGGAAGACTTGGTTTTTAGACCGAATGGTTTGGTTGTACCAAGATTTGAAAGATTCAAACCCTGAATATACGCGTTGGACATATTGAAAAATTCCATAAGGTGATCATTATAAGGTGAAGACAGATGGTTGGGGACGTATGCGTATTCAATGAAGCGTCTTTGTGTTTATCCTAAAACCCTGGATATCTTATATTTTGGGCAATGGATATAATAAAATCTGTTCAATCCTGATCCGTTTTAATAATTCTGAATTTAAAATTTGACTCATTCGGTCTGCGGTTTGAATTCGTGGTGCGGCCCCTTTTTTTACAGAGAGTATTTTCTTACTTCATTTTTCGTTTCTTCAATTGGGCCTTTTTCTTATCTTGGCATCACCAACCAGTCCATATACAATTTCACGATGATTGTCATATTGTAGGACTATGCCGAATACGCTTGCACATTTTGGAATTCAAGGGCTTCTCACTCGATTTGCCATTCCCACCGCTGACCCTAAAATTGTGTTTCTAGGATGTATCCTGCCTGATGTTCCATGGATTACTCAGCGCATTGTGCTTGGGCTCGTCCCAAGCCTTGATCCCTATTCCGTCCGTTTATATGTCATCATCCAAGCGTCATTATTCATGACTCTGATTTTATGTGGAGCGTTGGCCGCTCTTTCGAAGACCCCAGCAATGGTCTTTGGCATTCTTGCCATGGGTTCGACCATGCACCTCCTCTTAGATTCGCTTCAGATTAAACTGGGAAATGGTGTTCATTTCTTTGCTCCCATTTCTTGGGAGCTTCTTAACTTTGGGCTCTTTTGGCCTGAAAATCTGCTCACTTACATTTTGACAGGGGTGGGAGCTGGATTCTTTTTCTGGTCCTGGAATTCTGCTATTTCAACGAGGCTGAATCTTTCAATTTCTTTGAAGACTGTCAGCCTTTCCTTGACTCTGTTGTGTGTGTATATGATGTTGCCGGTTGTTTTTTGGAATGGTCCCTATGCAAGCGATAATCATTATGTCAAAACGCTACAAGTCCGAGAAGACCGTGCGGGTCGTCCTATCGCGTTCGATCGAACATATTATGAGACGCATCAGGATGGAGATGTCGTTCATGCGTATGGAGAGCGCTTACATGTCCATGGTCTGACACTCGATCACCCGGCAACAGTTTCTATTGAAGGTCGGTTTTTGACGATTGATGACATTGAAATATTAAACATGCACGAGCATGCCCGATGGTTTAGAGATGGGAGCAGTTATGTTGGGTTATCATTGCTGTGTGTCATGTGGATTATCGCGCTCTACCGATATTCTCGTTCATCAATTTCAGAGAAACTAGAGAGCAAGAGATAGTTGTTTGGTCGTACGAGAAAAACTGGAGGAGATGATGGCTCATAATTCTGAGTTTGAACGACTTGTGCATCGAGCCAAAGAGACGATTCAGGAAACAGTCGTCAGCGAAGTGAAAGAGAAGGTTGATCGTAGAGATATTTTATACTTTATTGATGTACGCGAAGATCATGAATGGCAGAAAGGCCATGCTGAGGGCGCTATTCACTTAGGTCGCGGTATTATTGAGCGAGATATTGAAGATCAAATTCCTGATAAAGATGCCGTGATTGTATTGTATTGTGGGGGAGGGTACCGCTCCGCATTGGCGGCCATCAATCTCCTGGAAATGGGTTACACCAGAGTAAGATCGATGGCCGGAGGGTATAAGGCTTGGGTAAACGCAGGGTATCCTGTCATGCACGGAAAGAACCCTTAGCCCCTTACTTCCAGACAGGACACCTCGACAGGCCATGAGTGGCTACAACATATAGCATGTCTCAGCGGTTCTTATTTATAGCGTTTGTCAAATTCTTTCACGACCTCACCAGTGATATCTAACCCACGTTTACTATAGAGCACAATTTTCAACGTGCTTTGACTGCCTTTATCAATAACTAGTGCAAATCCATGGCGCTTCGCCACGGTACTGGTCGCCGTTTCAATTTTCTTCATATATTCTTGAACGAGTTCTTTTTGCTTGCCGCCAAGTTCTCGTTGATATTCCTGTCCACGTTTTTGAAACTCTTGAAATTTCCGAGTGAAGATTTCTTGCTTTTTCTTAAGACTTTTATCAGAAGACGCTTCTAATTTTTTCAATTCTTCTTGAAGTTTACCTAATTCTTTTTGGTCAGCTTTTAGGACGTTTTCTCGTGCTTGGGCATGTTCTTTTAATGTGGCCAGTGCACGGCTACCAGCTTTTGATTTCTCAATGACCGACTGAGGGTCAATAATGGCAATTTTAAACGTATCTTTTCCGAAGGCAAGGGTGCTTGACCCAATGAGCATGATGCCCAGACTCAAGACTAGGCAGATGTAAGATGTGGTCCAACGGATGACATGCATTGACGGTCTTCCCCTTCTCATGTGTGTGTTCTCCAAAGCTATGGGTGGATTGGGATATTGTGAACGGTATGTGAGAGACGTGAAAATCGTTGTATCTAGGCGTATACTCTCAACTGCGCGTGAAATTGCGAAAATTGCTAGGCATTAGACGGATCGCCTGAGGTTAACGATGAGCATCCTTTGTGTCAAGAGTAATTAATGGCTTCACCGTTGGAGAAGCGTAAAACTTATCTGTTTCAGATATGTTTGATATTTTAATCGTATCATGAATAGGGCCATGTTCAAAATTATTGTCTGTTTTGGTGATAGTTTGACTGTGGGATATCAGTCACCCACTCGAGCTGTGCCCTCATATCATGTGGCACCTTATGGGGCAGTGCTACAGAAATGGTTTGGAGCAAGGGGGTCGGTCATGATTCGCGGTGTTAATGGGGAGACAACCAGTGAAATGGTGAATCGGTTTTCTCGTGATGTCGTTCAGGACGCCCCTCACTCAGTGGTCATTCTTGGTGGGACGAATGACATTGGGCTCCATCTACCCTCCACGGCAATTTTCAACAACCTGATACACCTCTACGAACTAGCAAGAGGAGCTTCAATAGAACCGATTGCGGTTACCATCCCTTCATTACGTATGACGGGTGAAGGGGCTTCCCATGATTTGTTAGAACGTGAGATTGAACAACGTGTCGAGATAAATCAGAATATGAAGGCCTATTGCGGGAAAGCAGGGATATCTTGTCTTGACCTCTTTTCACATACTGTGGAAGAGGGGAGCGTGCAATTAGCGGAAGTCTATTCAAATGATGGCATTCATTTGTCTACGGATGGATACGAATTGTTGGCAACATTGTTGTGGGAAGAAGTTTGGGCTCCAGAATTTGGGGCACCTGAAAAAGACTCCACTAACAAGAGTAGAGATATATAACTGTCATTCAACATTGAGCTTAGGCCTTTTTGTCGCCGCTCGATGGACTTGACCCAGAAGAAGGAGTCGAAGGTGTCGAGGACGTTCCTCCGCTGGATGATCCTGAGGATGATGACTCTGAACCCGACGAACTTGAGCTGCTTGAGCTACTGTCAGTTGATTTAGCCGGTGTGGCCGAATCGGTGCTGCCCTCTGATTTTCCTTCTGCTTTTGCTTCAGTCTTACCTTCAGTCGTTTGGGCTTGGGGTTTCCCATCCTCACCAGGACGATTTGGTTCCTTCAACTTATCCGAATAGTCTGTGACATACCAGCCAGACCCCTTAAACATGATTGCTGGAGCGGAAATAATTTTTTGAACAGGTTCACCTTTAGGACATGAGAACTCAGCGCAGGTGGTAATGGGGGGGTCAGAGAACTTTCGTTGAATTTCAAATTTTTGATTACAAGCTGTACAGACGTATTCGTATATAGGCACGGGGTTTCCTCCTCGTTAACTAAAAAAATCGCATGTATATGAGGTAATACTCAAGTGAGGAAAAGTCAAGACATTTGAGTATTGCTACTGTAATTTGTGAATGGCAGCAGCCAGTCTCTCCATTCCTTCTTTGATGACTGACATAGGTGGGGTATAGGAAAAGCGAATATGTTCCAGGCTTCCAAATGGCTCGCCAGCCACACCGGCCACATTCCCTTCCCTGAGGAGATACTGAGCCAAATCTGATGGGGTGCGAATAATCCCCTTGGAATGTTGTCTGCCCATTAAAGATGAAATGTTAGGGAAGGCATAAAAGGCCCCTCGTGGAGTCGGGCAGGTGATTCCTGGAATCGCATTCAGCCCTTTGACCATGGTGGTTCGTTGAATATCTAGGTCCTGGACCATACTGTCGATAAATGTCTGGCCTTCTCGTATCGCGACCACAGCAGCTTTTTGAGAAATTGAAGCTGGGTTTGATGTGCTCTGACTTTGAATGTGTCCCATGGCAGCGATGAGATCTTTCGGCCCTCCTGCATACCCAATTCTCCAGCCAGTCATAGAGTATGACTTTGAGACTCCATTTACGACTAATGTTCGTGAGGCTATTTCAGGACTTAAGGAAGCGATGCTCGTATGTTGATGACCGTCGTAAACAAGGTGTTCATAGATTTCATCAGAGACCACAAGCAAATCATGTCGAATGGCAAGCTCCGCAACTCGTTCGAGCGTCGCGCGATCGTACAGACTTCCAGTTGGGTTGCAAGGACTATTTAAGATAATGGCCTTGGTCTTTTTGGTGATTAAGGCTTCTAAGCTTGCTGCATCAATCGCATAAGCAGAGGATTCCTCGGTCTTGAGAAACACAGGCGTTGCATCGGCAAGTAGAATCTGCTCGGGATAGGAAACCCAATAGGGGCTAGGAACAATCACTTCATCACCAGCCTCAAGGAAGGCTTGGGTAAAATTATAGAGTGTATGTTTCGCGCCACAGGATACCAGGATTTGGGACTTCTCATAGTCGAGCCCATGCGTTGAGCGAAACGTATCAATAATGGCTTCCTTTAATTCATCAATGCCTGTGACAGGTGTATATTTAGTGAAATTAGCTTGAATGGCTGCTTGGGCAGCTTGTTTGACGATATCTGGCGTTTCTTGCGCCGGTTCTCCAGCCGCAAAGTCAAATACAGGAATCCCTTTGGCTTTCATTGCCTTCACGGTTGCGGCCATTTGCAAGGTTGGTGAAGCAACGATTCTTGTCGTACGTGTCGCGAGAGTTAGAGCCATATCATGCCTGACGATAATGAGCTTTCAATCGTATGGCGACATCAGGATGTAAAAAATCCTGAAGCGGCCCCCCGAGAGAAGCCACTTCCTTCACCATACTTGATGTTAAATATGAATATTCTTCACTGGCCATTAAAAAGACAGTTTCCACACCTTCGTCAAGTTTTCGGTTTAAGAGAGCCATCTGAAATTCGTGTTCGAAATCTGACACCGCACGCATGCCACGAATGATGGCATGGGCTCCACGACTTCGCACATAGGTGACCAGCAATCCGTCAAATGGTTCGACCTCAACATGGGGCAAGTGTTTGGTGGCCAGTTTGGCTAGTTCGATCCGTTGCGGAAGGTCAAAGAGTGGACTCTTTTGAGGATTGAGCGCGACGGCCACAATCACACGGTCAACCATCCGAAGGCTTCGGGCGATGACATTAGCGTGACCTAAGGTGATGGGATCAAACGTTCCTGGGTAAATGCCGATTCGCATGAGAATCAAGGGGTTGTTGGAAAAATGTCAGAATGGTATCGCCGTATCGAGCTTGCCGTACTTGCTGAAGACATCCCACCTCTGCGGGCAGGGTTGTCTTCCAAAAATGCTCAACAATCATCATGCCGTCTTGGGTCATGATCTGCTTCGTGCCTACTGCTTTTAAGAGCTGTTCAATGCGACGATGCTCATAAGGTGGATCAACGAAAATGATGTCAAATGGTGCATGGTGTAGGAATTGTACCTCACGCGCAACCTTCCAGGCATCAGACTCGAGAACCGTTGTCCCAAGGGGATTCCCACATCGTTTCAAATTTTCTCTGAGAACCAGTAACGAGTCTTGGTGGTGATCGACAAACACCACCTCAGCTGCTCCTCGACTGATGGCTTCCAAGCCGACGGTTCCCGTCCCACAACATAAGTCTAGGACCTTTGAATCAGGGACACGGGCTGTCAGTATGGAGAAGAGGGCTTCACGAACGCGATCAGATGTCGGGCGTAGCCGATTTCCTGTTGGGGCTTTGAGCCGACGTCCCTTTTGTGTTCCTGCAATCACTCTCATTACTTACCGGTTCGTAACCTAGCACACCGTTTTCTTTCTTCACAACTCACCCATTTCCTTCACTCTTTGACGTGTTTCTTTTGACCTGCGTATAGTGAATGAAGGTTAGGGAGCGGACGTGGTTGATTCATGCCATAAAGGTGGGAAAGATGAAAATGGGCATTCAATATTGGCCAAAATCAGAGCGTCCGCGAGAACGCTTGCTGGAGTCTGGGCCTATGGCCTTATCGGATGCCCAGTTACTCGCGATACTTTTAAGAGTTGGGCGACAGGATTCTTCGGCAGTTCAGGTTGCGTTAGAACTATTGCAAGAGCTCGATGGGCTCCAGGGTCTTTCGAATAGAAGTCTGGAGGAACTATGTGTGATTCCAGGAATTGGTCCCGCAAAGGCTGCTCAAATTATGGCGGCGGTGGAGTTAGGGAAGCGAACCCTGGCGGCCCCATTAACGACGGGAGTGAAAGTTGGAGGTAGTCAGGATTTATTCAGACATTATTATCCGCTCATGCGAGATCTTCGACATGAGATTTTTAAAGTAGTTCTCTTAGATGCCAAGCATCGGGTCATGCGAGATTTGACAATTTCAGAGGGTAGCTTAACGGTGAATATTGTTCATCCCCGGGAGGTATTTAATTTGGCCGTTCGGGAGTCCGCTGCAGCCGTGATTGTTCTTCATAATCATCCAAGTGGAAACCCGGAGCCAAGCCCTGAAGATCGAGTATTGACGGAACGATTGGTGGCAGCCGGGGACATTTTGGGTATTCGTGTGTTAGACCATGTGGTCATTGGTGACGGAACCTATGTGAGTTTTGCTGATCAAGGTCTTCTTTCTTCTTAACCCTCCGACGTTCATTCCATTTCTCAGGCTCATAGACCAGTCCTCATTGCATGTTGCATAGTGGATTTTCCTCGAAAATCATGCTAGAAATACTTGTGAATAAAGGAGTTTTTCAGGAGTTATGGTGTCATGAATATTGACAAAGAAGAAGTTGAACATATTGCGATGTTAGCGCGCTTGACGATTCCAGAAGGTGAAAAGGAGCAATTCAGTGAGCATCTGAGCCAGATTCTTACCTTTGTCGATCAATTACGAGAAGTCGACACAGAGGGGGTCCCACAGACATCTACTATCGTCACTGAAACCAATGTTTTGAGAGAGGATATTCCACGAGATAGCTTCACCGTGGAGCAAGCCACGGCGAATGCCCCACAAAGTCTCGATGGATTTTTTTTAGTACCAAAAATTATTGCAGATCGAGATTAACCTTACTCTTGCATTTAAATTGATTAAAAAAGGGTTCTAAGGATGTATAGGCAATTGTTACGATCAAAGATTCATCGAGTGACGGTGACTGACTCCAATCTTGAGTACGAGGGAAGTTTAACTATTGATGCCGATCTCATGGACAGTGCTGGCATTTTGCCGTATGAACTCGTGATGGTCTCCAACCTTAATAATGGTGAGCGTTTCTCAACCTACGCGTTAGCCGGACCGCGAGGGAAAGGTGATATCGTCCTGAATGGTCCTACTGCTCGAAAAGGGGTCTTGGGCGATAAGGTGATCATTTTTTGTTATGAGTATTTCAATGAGGATGAAGCTCAGGGCCATACACCAAAGGTCATACAAGTTGATGCCCATAACCGCCTGTTGTCTACCACATCCCTCTAGAATCTGCCAGAATCACTACTCATGTGTTTGCAGTGAAAGTCAGGAGATTTTTTTTCAAGAGGCACATTGAATTCTATGGCACCTGCGCTTTTCAAATTGAGTCTCAAGGAATTGCAAGATCTCTTTACGCAAGGGGATATTGGAGCGTTTGATATTGCTCGCTCCTATCTTCTGAGAATTGGACAGGTTGAATCAAAGGTCAACGCCTATATTAGTTTAGCCAATAAAGAAACGGTATTAGCCGAGGCGAATGCCATTGATACGGATTTGAGGCAATGGCGAAAGACGTTTCCCTTAATGGCCATGCCCTTGGCTGTGAAAGATAATATTTGCACACAGGACTTACGAACAACTTGTGGGTCCACGATGCTTGAACACTTTGTTCCCCCTTATGATGCGACTATTGTTTCACGATTCAAGGAACAGCGATATTTACTGATGGGGAAAACAAATTTAGACGAATTTGGCATGGGATCGTCAACGGAGCATTCTGTGTTTGCGCCAACAAGAAATCCTTGGAACCTTGACTGTATCCCAGGTGGTTCAAGCGGAGGATCAGCTGCCGCCGTAGCCGCTGACGAATGTGTGGCTGCTCTCGGGACGGATACCGGTGGCTCAATTCGACAACCTGCAGCTTGCTGTGGAGTGATTGGACTTAAGCCTACCTATGGACGAGTCTCACGCTATGGGTTAGTCGCCTTTGCCTCCTCGCTTGATCAGATCGGGCCTATCACCAAGACGGTGACGGATGCGGCGATGTTGCTGAACGTGTTATCGCCACATGACCCAAGAGATTCGACGTCTACCAAGCAGGCCCCTCCTGACTACACGAAAGCCGTGAAAAAAAAGGACGTCAAAAAACTCAAATTTGGTGTGCCCAAAGAATTCTTTTCTGATGGACTCGATCCCGAAGTTGAGCGGCATGTTCGGGCAGCCATTCAAGAATTGAAGAATCTCGGAGGTGATATTCGCGAGGTGTCGCTGCCTTCCACAGATTGGGCTATTGCAGCCTATTATATCATTGCCACGGCGGAAGCGAGTTCAAATCTTGCGAGGTATGACGGTGTCAAATTTGGGCATCGAGCCAAAGCGCGTAAAGATCTGCTTGATATGTATCAAGAGACTAGAGCTGAAGGTTTTGGGTCTGAAGTCAAGCGGAGAATTATGCTTGGGACCTATGCCTTAAGTTCCGGGTATTATGATGCCTATTATGGAAAGGCTCAATCTGTCAGGACGCTCATTGCTCGCGACTTTCAATCGGTATTTGAAGAAGTTGATTGCTTGGTCACGCCAGTCATGCCAACTGCCGCTTTTCCACTCGGCGAGAAACTGCAAGATCCACTACAGATGTATTTGTCTGATATGTATACAATATCTGCAAGCTTAGCTGGAATCCCGGCCATGTCCCTACCTTGTGGATTTACTCAGACTGGCTTGCCAATTGGCTTGCAGTTAATGGGACGCCCGTTTGAAGAATCAACTATTCTTCGTGCGGCTTACGCCTATGAGCAATCAACTCAATGGCGAAAAAAACGTCCTCCCATTCGTTAAGTAGGCAGAAAGGAAAGGTTTTCTATGATTGATTTGGCCGTTGTCGCCATCGCCATTGCTATCGTGGTTCTCGTGGCATACCTTATTCCTACCATTCTACAAATTAAACGCACGGTCGCACAGTCTGAGCGTGTGTTGCTACGAGTGAATAATGAATTACCTGGCTTGCTCAAAGATATTCGGGGAACAAGCGAAAATGTTCGAACTCTTACCGATCAAGCTAAGATGGGTGTTGATAAGGCATCGGTCCTGTTCACGGCTATGGGGGACATGGGACAGACCGTCCAGCAAGTTCATGGCACTGTGAAGGGAAAAGGCGGCTCATTCTTTTTGGGATTAACGAGTGTGTTGGCAGGTATTAAAGCAGCATCAAGTAAGATGAGAAATCGTGGCTCTTAAAGAAGGAGGAACTGATTATGGGAAGTAATCAATCATCAGCATCTGCGGGATCCGTGGCTTTAGCATTTTTAAGTGGGGCCCTTGTTGGTGCGGTTGGGGCATTTTTACTCGCTCCTCAGAGAGGACAAGATTCACGCGAACGTATTGTTGGATATGCGAGACGAACCGGTTCGGATATTCGTGATTTACAAGACAAAGCCACTGATGCCTTGGATGATGTGGTTATTAAAAGTCGAGACTTTGTCGATGAAGCGTCCTCAGCCGTCAAAGAGGCCATTGAGGCGGGTCGTGATGCGATGCGTCGCGAACGTGACCCGAATAGCCACGACTATACCCCTAAGATATAATTTTCCAACCGAATATGATGTCATATCACGTTGTCATTGGGGTTGAAGTGCATGCGCAGCTTCGGACGCAATCGAAGCTGTTTTGTTCCTGTGCCACCACGTTTGGGCATTCTCCAAATTCGCAAACGTGCCCGGTATGTTTAGGCATGCCTGGTTCATTGCCAGTCCTAAATCAATTGGCGATTGAGATGGCGATCCGTGTTGGATTAGCTCTGAATTGCACTATTCGAGCTGATAACCATTTTGCACGCAAGAATTACTTTTATCCCGACCTCCCCAAAGGCTATCAGATTTCTCAATATGAAGCGCCAATCTGTGAGAATGGCTGGCTGGAGGTGTCCTCACACGAGACAGCTAAACGTATTCGGATTTGTCGTGCCCATCTCGAGGAAGATGCTGGAAAAAATGTTCATCAGCCAAGGGCAACCGAAAGTCGGGTTGACTTGAATCGGACCGGAACACCATTACTAGAAATTGTGACTGAACCAGATCTGCGTTCAGCCGAAGACGTTGATGCTTACCTACGTTCTCTAAGAGAGATTCTCATGTATTTGGATGTCTGTGATGGCAATATGGAACAAGGGAATTTACGGTGTGAGCCCAATATCTCTTTACGAGCCACGGAGAATGACCCATTTGGCACCAAGGTTGAGCTGAAAAACATCAATTCCTTTAGGTTTGTTCGAGATGCCATTGAGTACGAAGTGCGTCGCCAAAGTAAAGTGCTATCAGAAGGTGGAACCATTCAACAAGAAACTAGACTGTGGGATGAGGTCCAAGGACAAACGGTTGTGATGCGCAGTAAGGAAGAAGCTCATGACTATCGATATTTTCCCGACCCAGACTTACTCGCCTTGAATCTTTCTTCTGAGATGATTGATTCCATTCGTGTCACACTTCCTGAATTACCGTCTTCCAGGAAACAACGGTTGATCCAAACCTTCCAATTGCCGGAAGATGATGCAGAGATCTTGATCTCGTCTAAAGCCTTGGCCGATTATTTTGAGGCCTGTGTTCAGTTATTTCCTCACCCCAAAACAGTCAGTCATTGGGTAATGGGAGAATTGCTCCGTGAACTTAATACTCGTAATATCTCGGCTCAGGATTCATTCATGACCCCCGCGCAATTAATCAAACTCTTGCAGCTCGTCGATCAAGGCTCCATTAGCCTCAAAGTTGCGCGGGAAATATTTCCTGAACTGTATGCAGGGGGACAGAACCCAGAATCTTTTGTTCAAGAGCAAGGGCTCAGTCAAGTGTCAGATGAAGGAGCTTTGATGAGATTCATTCAGGAGGTGTTGCTCAATCATCCTGCTCAAGTGAGTCAGTATCAAGGAGGAAAAGAAACGGTATTAGGGTTTTTAGTCGGACAGGTTATGAAAGCTTCTCAAGGAAAAGCTAATCCCGGAAAAGTTAACGAATTACTCAAGAAAGCCTTGTCACAATCATCCTAAAGGTAGGACTTTTTTTATGAGTTCCATTCAATCCATTGTTCCACGTATGATTTTGGATTCTCGTGGGAATCCAACCGTTGAGGTCGATGTCTATCTTGCAAGCGGAAGATGCGGACGAGCAGCCGTTCCCTCTGGTGCCTCAACCGGAGCGAGAGAAGCCCTTGAGTTACGAGATGGTGATAAACGTCGATGGATGGGGAAAGGGGTTTCCAAGGCATTAACCAGTATCACCAAAACCTTGGCACCCAAATTACAAGGGATGAATGTCTTTAATCAATATGCCATCGACTCCACGATGATTGCCTTGGATGGCACCAAGGGCAAATCGAAGCTTGGTGCGAATGCCATTCTGGGTGTATCCTTAGCGGTCGCACGAGCTGCCGCCGCAGAACGACATCAATCTCTTTTCCGTTATATCGGAGGATTGAATGCCTGCGAATTGCCTGTCCCGATGATGAATATTATTAATGGTGGTGCTCACGCAGACAATGGCATGGATATTCAGGAATTTATGATTATGCCAGTTGGGGCCAAAAGTTTTCATGAGGCCCTGCGCATGGGGACAGAAGTCTTTCACCATTTAAAAACCTTGCTCAAGTCACGGGGCCTCAGCACTGCTGTTGGAGATGAAGGTGGTTTTGCTCCTAGTGTGGCCTCGCATGAGGAAGCACTTGAGCTTATTGTGCAAGCCATTAAAAAATCTGGCTATCAGGCTGGAAAAGATATCGTGTTAGCGCTTGACGCTGCAGCCAGTGAATTTTGTCAGAAAAACACCTATACATTGAAGAGTCAAGGTGGAAAACGTTTATCTTCTTCTGAAATGATCACCTACTATGAAACCTTAGTCAAACGCTTCCCGATTGTCTCGATTGAGGATGGATTAAATGAAGACGATTGGAAAGGGTGGAAGAGTCTCACCTCTCAACTTGGTGACAATGTGCAGTTAGTTGGCGATGACCTGTTTGTCACGAATGCACAGTATTTATCACGAGGTATTCGTGAGAAGGCTGGAAATGCCATTTTGATCAAACTCAATCAGATTGGAACATTGACAGAAACCATAGAAGCCGTAACATTAGCTAAGAAGGCTGGTTTTGGCGTCATTGTTTCTCACCGTTCTGGAGAAACCGAAGATGTCACGATTGCAGACTTAGCCGTTGCCCTCAATACTGGTCAAATTAAGACGGGGTCCTTGTCTCGCACGGACAGGCTTGCTAAGTATAATCAGCTATTACGAATCGAAGAAGAACTTGGTCGTTCTGCACGTTTTGCAGGAAAAGATTATTTGCCAACTTAGTAGTGAATGAGAATGAGTCGCAACCGGAAACGTAAAGAAAAGACCCCAGGTTTCCTGGGGGAGATCATGAATAAGTTTCCGGTGGTTGCGGGCATGATCTTAAGTGGGCTTTTTCTCGGGTATATATTTTTTACAGAAAATGGATTGCCATTATATTTGCAAACACTTGCTCATGCGAAGCAGTTAGAATATCGTCTACTGGAAATGAAGAATGATACGAGGTTATTAGAGAAGGAAATATCCAGAGTTCAGTCTGATCCCCTGAAGCTTGAAGAATTAGCAAGGAATCGATTAGGGATGGTACGAAAAGGAGAAACGGTTTATCAATTCCTTGAACCTCGCCTTGAGGATTCCCCAGCAACACCTTAGTCCCTCTTCTTGTTTCCCTCCGGATTTACCGAAATTACTTTTCCTATTTGTTCACGAATCACGCGAAATATTTACTTTCATAGTTGGATCTAATTATTGGTTATGAAATTTGGCAACTTAGTTATTGTTGGAAGACCGAATGTGGGGAAGTCTACGTTACTTAACGCGCTTGTGAAGCAAAAAGTGGCGATCATGTCAGATAAACCCCAGACCACGCGAACGCGAGTGTTGGGTGTTGGCCATTTCCCCACAGCGCAACTTGCAATTCTTGATACGCCGGGACTGCACAAACCCAAGCATCAACTCAATCGTAAAATGGTGAGAACGGCATTAGACTCTCTCCCGGATGCTGATATTGTTTACGTGGTTATGGACGCCAATACACCTCCAGGCGCAGGCGACCGTTTTGTCATGGAACAAGTCGTGACAGCTGCACAGTCGCGCACTTATGCAGGCATTTTCCTTTTACTCAATAAAGTTGATGAAGTCGGGAAGGCACGTTTGCTCCCACTGATTGATCAGTATCGACAGGTGTATGACTGGACAGAGATTGTTCCAATTTCAGCTAAAAGCGGAGTGAATATTGACCGCCTTGTTGATCTCACGATTGCCTGTTTATCAGAAGAAGTGCAGCCCTGTTATGACGAAGACTTTCTGACTGATCAGTCAATGCGGCAAATGGCGGCAGAAATGGTTCGCGAAAAAGTTTTACATCATACCCATGCGGAGCTTCCATATTCCGTTGCTGTTTTACTTGAAGAGTTTATTGAAGAACCGTCTCGAGCCCACATTCGAGCGACAATTTTTGTTGAAAAAGCATCTCAAAAACCCATTATCATTGGAAAAAAAGGGCAACGTTTGAAAACAATTGGAACGGAAGCCAGGCTAGATATGGAGAAAACATTTGGGATGAAAGTATTTTTAGAGCTGTGGGTTAAAGTACGTGAAGATTGGAGAGATAACGAAAGTCTCCTTGTTGATCTTGGCTACTAATGCAGAAGACCAAAGGAACAAGGTATAGTGTCTCAGAACGGCAAGTAGGGGTGTTTTGTTTTTCAAGGATGGTGTTGTCGTGTAGTATCCATGATTGCATATGCCACTGTATAAGACCAAGGCCATTGTTCTAAAGAGTCAGCGTTGGGGCGAGGCTGATCGCATCGTCACCCTGTATTCAGAGAATGTTGGAAAAGTCAGAGGCATTGCGCGTGGTGCGCGACGTATGAAAAGCCGATTTGGAAGTGCCCTTGAACCATTTCGACTCATTGACGTCACGCTATTTGAAAAAAATGCTGAATCGCTTGCAAGCGTAAGCCAGGCTGATATCACAGAATCCTTTGGAATTCTTCGTGAAAATTTAGCCTTAATGACGGCCGCGGCACGCATGGTCAATGTCATACAAGCCCTGACCCCTGATCGTGATCCCAACCCAGACATATTTCAAGCGCTGATTGATGGGTTGTCATCATTAGAATCTGAAAGCGATTCAGAGCTTTGTGCCTTATTATTTCAAATTCATATTCTAGGGCATACGGGGTTTCGTCCACAAATTGATCATTGTGCAGAATGTGGAACCTACACGGGAATGGTGAAGGTGACATTTTCTCCGCAATCAGGAGGTATCATTTGTGGATCATGTCGAGACCGGACATTTGATCGTGGGTTCTCTATTTCCCCGGGTAGTTTAGCATTTATTCAGCAGGCGCGCCGCCTTCCTTTTCACAAGGTCACCCGCCTTCGAGCTGCCGGACAGGTTAGGCAGGAGGTTGAACAAACCATCGATGCGTATGTTCGGGTCGTGGCAGGAAAAGCTCTTCCTGCTGTGAATTTTACGATTACTGAGAAGCTATCATCATAGAGACGAGAACGTATGTGGAGGACGAATGACGACTGATTTACTCAAACCCAACGATATGAATTGGCTTGAGAACGGTGTGCTGGGAATTGATTGGAGTGATGGACACCAGGGTCTGTATCCCGTTCGTTCTCTTCGTCAACATTGTCCCTGTGCAGCATGTATTGATGAATGGACCGGTGAGGTACGTCTCAATCCAGACTCCATCCCGTTATTGATCATGTTGCAAGACATTGAGGCCGTTGGCAATTATGCATTTCGTTTTAAGTGGAGCGATGGGCATGATACGGGACTATATTCCTATACGCTTTTGCGTCGACTTTGCCAATGTGACGTGTGTCAACCTGAAAAACCTCAAAAGCCTCGTGGTAAAGTCCTGTTGTAATAGACCAGACCTTTCACTTTTCTCCTGACATCATGAGAGCCTCATCTTAGGCTTCCCGTCTTCTTGTGCATGGTTAGGAGTCTGATCAAGATTTTTTTATAAGCAGACTGAAGGGGCTGCAGAAAGGAATTATTCAGGAAGTGAAACGCGACGGAGAGATGGGATTTGAGAAATGACTGCTCGAGCTTCAGAAACATAGTACGAATATTCGGATTCTGGATACTGATCGATGATTGAATGCAGAATATCGTGAGCCAGAATGTGGTTACCAGTTTCCCAAGCTGTTTGCCCAGACTGTAAAGCACAGGACACTGTCATAGCTCTTGGGTCAACTGCGAGTCTTGAGCTTCGTTTTGATGTTAAATTCACAAGGAATTTCGGTAGTGGGATTGGCGAGTGGTGAATAGAAACCGGTCGAGGTGCTTCGCTTAATTGCGCAACATATTCTTGCATTTGTGTAAGGTTCTGGCCGGTCATACATTGCTGGTACGTGTTCCACAGCCCCATAAATTCAGAGTCTTGAAGACTAAGCTCGCCTTTCTGGGTAGGTTGAAGGCTTTGACAGCCTGACAACATCAGAAGCGAAAGTACGCAAATAACACTAGACGATTTGATTGTTCTCATTCTTGACATCATAAACTTCGTTCCAAAACCCTTAAGCTTACCTACAAGCAAACTAATACTAAAGTGGATAATACGACTATACGCAATGTTTATGCTTGATGGGTATTTAAGTATAACATATTGAAAATAAAGATGAAGTATTTTTTGGTGTTGGATGTTTTTCAGTAAGGTGTGTCGAATATACCACGGAGGTGTGACATTTGATCTACGGTATTTATCGACGATTCCGATGGCCTAATGTCTCACCTTCATATTGTGCCAATAATCGTTTGGTTTCCGGGTGAAAGGTGAAGCCGCGTCCCTTTGTAATGTCACGTGTCCGAAAGAAGGGGACCATTACCCCATCTGGGTGAAGATATCCTGCTCTCAGGGGAACAGAGCGGTTTTGATGATGGATCAGATGACAGGGCACCGCTCGTATACTCGTGAGCCATGAAGAAAGGTCTTGAGGATTTCCAATTGATGCTGAAAGGAGAAGTAATCGTGCTTGGGACGGACAAAAAATTATGGTTTCCTCCCAGACCACACCACGTTCTGGGTCGGCTAAATATTGTGATTCGTCAAGAATGACCAGCCCTAAGGTGTTTAATCGCACATCAATTTGACCACTGGCTGCATCATAGAGAAGGTTTCTCAATATCTCTGTGGTCATAATAAGGAGTGGTGCCTGCGCATTATCTTTACGGTCTCCAGTGAGAATGCCTACGCGATCAGCTCCGAACAACTGCGAAAATTCCATGTATTTGGTATTCGAGAGTGCTTTGAGTGGAGAGGTATAGATAACCGTCTGGTCTTGCTCTAGTGCTCGTCTCGTGGCTTCAATGGCCACATACGTTTTCCCGCTTCCGGTTGGGACGCTGGCAATGACATCATTTGTGGCCAGCTTCGAAATCGCTTCTATCTGCCATGGGTCTGCATGGAACGGCTGTGCAGTCGGAACTCCCAGACCGTCAAGAAGTTCCGATACTGTAATGGGAGGTTCTAATGAGGCCGAAAGCTTTGCCTTGCCTCTTCCCTTTTTCTGCGTCGGTTTTGCCACGAATGGTTGAGGCGAATTCTCGAGCGATGGTTGATGTGGACTCTGCCTTTTGGGTTTGAGCACATCGACTTCTAACAGGCTGCGAGACTCAGGCGGAAGTGAAAGAATCACTTCGATCAATCGACGTTTGCCAAGTCGAAAATGTCGGTGCACTCGTCCACGAGTCAGGTCATGGAGCTGCCGCAGGGGAAGGGCTTGAAGGAGTCCAGTGAGTTCCTCATTCGTCATAGGCAATAATCATTAGGGCAGTTCTTCAAGAACTTCCCTCCTCATCGTGGTAATCGCTGAAATCGCTGTTTCTGCAAGACTTGGGTGTGAAATTTTTAATGTTTGGATCTGTGAGAGGAATTCAATGGTTCGAGCAAAAAGACGATAAACGTCGCCTTCAGCCATGGCCGTTTTGCGAACAAGGTTGGCCCAAGATAATGTCGGTTGGCTAATCCATTGTTCCGTCAACGCCGCAACATCTGTTCGAAGAAGAGGAGGATCCTCATAGGAAGCCAGAGAGTCAGCGACGGCACGGACTTGATGGAGCATCGTACTGAGACCGGGGCTCATTCGCTGATAGGATCCAGGCCGATCATCATCATGGGCAATCCCTGCCATGACAGCGGCGAGAAGAGCTGGCTCAATCGCGGCAAAGGCCTCCATTCGTATCAGTTCGGTAATCAATAGGGAATGGTCGATGCGAATGAGGCGTGCCCAATCACCTTCGGAGGTTAATTCAGATGTGGCCGTTAAATATCCAAACTTGTGTAAGACATGACTCTTTTTTTGAAACCGAAGCCAAAGGCCGGTTCGAAGAGCATGAATCGTTTTAATAATACCTTTTTCTTTTTGCCGTAAACGCAAGGCGACTGCGTGGTCCTTCCGACATGCTGGTTGAGAAGGGCAGGTAGGGCAAGCGAATTCATCAGTTAGGACTGGAGTGAGTGATTCCTCATTCTGCTGTTCTTCGTCCGCTAACACAGGTAAGACGGGAAGATTACTGGGCAATTGGGTCAGCTCATGGGTTAAATGAGAAAGTGTCGTGGGTGAACACCAAGGAAAGGCTCGAAGAGTCGTGAATTCCAACACATGATCATAGATATGATTAACCATCATCGCTGGAGATTCAGTCATCGTTCCCTTGGCACGTAAGATCGAAAGCATGGGGTACCGCTGACCGCGACTTCGGTATTGTCGGAGAATGACGGCAAACCCTTTTGAGACACGAATAACTCGACCTGGTGTGAGAAATGGAAGTTTCGCGGCTGTCCCAGGGGGGTCGGGCTGAGAAGCGGGGCGACGTTGAGAATGTCGACGCCTTGCTTGATCATATACTTGCCATTGTGAAATCCAATCGGTACAAACTCGTGGCCCAAAAGGACGCATATCCTGATGAATCGTATCCAGAGAGTTTTGATGGACGTCGACTCTTCGGTTTAATTGGAATTGAGCAAAACTTTTTGCCAAGATTCCCTCAATATGATCAAGTGGATGAGCCTTTAATAAATTGAGAACCATTGGATAGGAAATGACAAATTGGCTTTCAATCGCTTCAGGAAAACCGGTGAGGCCTTTGCTGAGGACCTGTAAATCAATATAGGGAGAAGGTGTAATCATCACGAACCCAACAAAGTCTTTCCCTCTCCTCCCTCCTCTGCCTGCGAGTTGCTGAATTTCTCCAACAGTGAGATCAGAAAAGTCCCTGGCTTTCCGCACACTTGATTGAGTAATCACGACGGTTCTGGCAGGAAAATCTACTCCTGCCGCTAAGGTCGTCGTGGCAAATACCGCATCAAGTTGACCTTGTCGCATGAGTTCTTCAATCGCAATTTTCCAGGAGGGGAGGTGACCGGCATGATGTGCCGCAACCCCGAATTGTGCCACGGTTTCCATGAGTGGGTGTCCGGTTATACTGGGGTAGTCGACCGCAAGTTGTTCTAAAACGGTGGCAATGGCTTGAGTTCGTTCAGGAGGAAGGCTGCCTTCCTGACGTTGAAAGGCGCTAATGGCTTCATCACAGGCTCGACGTGATGTCAAAAATACAATCGCAGGTGTCAACTGTTTTCTGCGAAGAACTTCTACTAATTGTACTGGATGAATAGCAGGTGGCATGAAAGAAGTCTGATTGTAGCAAGATTCGATGCAAAGGTGAAAGAGAAGAGGTGAGATGACCTGGTGGAAGTGATTGGGGCAAATTGACTCGACGAATTAAAGAAATTTTTCTCGTCATGCATAACGAGAAAGAAGGAACAGCAGATTATGAGAGATGAAAAGAATCAGCCTTTAAGGCTCTGCGGAGGGCTGCCGATATCTTTAACTAGAGGTATTATGGTTGATGTCATTGTACGAGGGGTTAAAGGGGCAACGGTTGTAGACCTTCACGGTCGTCTAGACTTTAATGCCCGTTGGCATGTTAAAGCGATCATGAATCAATGTTGTTTAAACGAGTCCGAGCATTTGATCCTTAACTTATCTGAACTGACGTATATTGACAGTGCTGGTCTTGGCTTTCTGGTGACGGCCTATCTCCAGTTTACCGGATTGAAACGACGGATGACATGGGTTCAGCCGAAAGGCGTGGTCGCCACACTCCTGAATGAATTAAAGCTTCAAGAACTCGTGCCGATTTGCAATAACGAACACGAAGCGATCGCAGACTAGTCAAAATTCCATCCTCTACTTTTCTCTATATGTGAATAGTTTCAGGAGCACGTTGTCCACCTACATTTCTCATTGTGGCCCTAAAGGTTCGATGATGATTTAGGGTTTGCCTTTGGGTCGTTTGGTAATGACCACCAGACGATTTTTGATTTTTTCTCTGATAATCTTCACACGAACATCCCAGGCATCGACAAAAAATTGCGTTTCACTGACTTCCTGATTCAGATCTGATCGTATTCCTGGTGCTTTGTGGAGTTGCAGCAGTTGAGTAGGAATGGCACTACGGTGACCAGACATCAGAAAGCTGATTGCGCATGTCACCATGGCACAGACCCCAATCTCAGCACCAAATAACTCAAGAGACAAAAACACGGCCGTGATTGGGGTATTAATTGCTCCCGCCAATAGCCCCGCAATGCCAAGTGCGGCAAATACACTGGTATCAAGATGAAAGACTTGGCCGAATGCAGAACCGATGGTCGCCCCCACAAAACATATAGGCAAGATGATGCCCCCACTTCCCCCAAAGTTTAAGGTGATACTCGTCAAGACAACCTTAAGAAAAAATGCATACCAAAATATTTCTTCTCCAGCAATCATGGCCCGAATGACATCATCACCGAGTCCTAACACCTTAGAAGACGTGAGTAATGCAATACCGATGATTGTCAGGCCTGCAAGGAATCCTAAAAGTGGAGCGGGAAGTTTGGCTTGAAAGGCCACATGTCTTCCTAGATGAATGCCTTCAATCAAAAGCCAGGCACACAAGCCAAACACGACTCCTGCAAGGATAGACCAGCCAATAAACGAACTATTCAACGTTGTGGTCAATTCAAGTGAAGTTGTCCAGACTGATACGTCCCAGAAGACGGTCACTTGATGAGCGACCACCGCAGCAATGACCGAAGGTAGTAGCACCTGATAAGCGAGGGCTCCGACAAACAAGGCTTCCATGCCAAAAAATGCCCCGGCAATTGGTGCTCCAAGAACGGAGGAAAATCCCGCACTAATGCCGCAAATAACTAGTGTTTTTCTGTCGTCACTCGAAAAATGAAATATCTCTGCCATCCACGAGCAAAAGGCCCCACCAATTTGGGCACATGGGCCAACATTTCCGGCTGATCCCCCGGTTCCCACGGTGAGCAATGTGGCGAGTAATTTTGCTGGAATGACTTGAGCTTTGATGCGGCCGGATCGAAGGTGGACAGCTTGAATGACGCGTTCAACACCTTGCCCTCCAGCTTCGGGTGCGAGTGACGTAGTAATCCATGCCGATGCTGCCAATCCAAGCGGTAATAGCAGCAGACTATAGGGAAACATATCCGCCCCAGCCATAATACCTTGCAAGACCGATAAAAAAATCGTCGTCGAGTGGCCAACGAGTAGGCCAACCCCTGTGGCAAGGCCTAACCACTTTGCGACATTGAGGAGCAAGACGAGTTCTTCAGTAATACGTGTATTCATCGTTGCGAGCACGGTCGATGAGTGAAGTTGAAGAAAAAAGTGTCACAATGTTCATGAAGTCAACGCCTCTCATTGGATCGGCTGTTTGAGCTAAAGTCAACAGGGGAAAGTTGAAAAATTCCCCCAGCAACGCCCTCACCCTCTCGCCATCTGAACGTCATCTTGTGTTCTGAGCTGGAGCCTTCGCAGTGTAAGCTCAGTGATTCGGCGCATGCATGGAGGTTTCGCGAGAATGTCGTGCTCACGTCATACTGGTACGCTCCGCGTGTGACTTGGGTGCCTTTGATCGCACAAACTTTCGGAGTTCCACCTCAAAGTTGAATTTCATTGACAGAATCAAAAATTGAATGATAGGTTTACTGGCATCCACGTATCGGCATCGTACATCTCATCCTCTTTAAGCTGTATTCCCATCCTATGAGTCCTCCTCGGACATTCGCGCTACTCTGTTCAGTCGCATTTTTTGGATTTGTCTCCTATGATCTGGTTCGACGACCAGCGTTAGCGCTCTTTGCTGGATCGCTTGGGGCAGAGCCGTTCATGGTGGGCATCATTGTCGCGGTCTCAACGCTCACTGGGGTATTCCTCAAGTTGCCAGTCGGTGTGATGTCGGATTTCTTGAATCGACGAAAGTTGATGCTTGGTGGTCTCCTCGCATTTGCTGTACCGCCATTTTTCTATCCCTTGATTGACGACATTCCAACCTTAGGAATTCTTCGCCTTGCACATGGTCTCGCGACAGCCATGTTTACTCCTTTGGCCTTAGCGATGGTGGCCCAAATGTATGCCGCACGGCGTGGAGAAGCCATGGGCTGGTATACCGCGGCCGCTCAAGGGGGAGGATTGCTTGGGCCAATGCTCGGTGGAGCACTGGTGTATGCCGTTGGTTTTGCCCCCACGTTTCTCATTGCTGGAATGTTTGGCGTCCTCAGCTTGGTGCTATTTTTGTGTATTCCGCAAACGCCAATGCCCATCGTCAAATCAAAACAGAGTCACCAGGAAATTTTTACAGAAATCAGAAAAGGCATTCACGAAATCCTCAAGCATCGAGGGATTCTGACGACGAGTGTGACGGAAGCGTCAAAGATGATGGCTAATGGGACATTAATGGCCTTTCTCCCACTGTACGGACTATCTATCGGCTTGAATGCTGCGCACATAGGAATGTTATTTGGTATTCAAGCGCTTACGTCCTTATTAGCCAAACCCATCATGGGGCGGGTCTCAGACCAGTGGGGACGAGAGCCGTTGATACTTGGTGGATTGTGTCTGTGTGGTGGTATGCTCATGTTGATTCCGCACCTCGATACGATGATGCTTTTGTTGGCGATTTCCGCAGGTTTCGGATTTGGAGAGGCTGTGATCACATCCTCGTCAACTGCCTTGATTGCTGATTTAACTCACCACACGTCCTTAGGAGCGGGTATGGGAATGCGAGGAACCATCATGGATATCGGGCATGCCAGTGGGCCAGTGATTGCAGGAACCCTCATCGGATTCATTGGCTATCAAGGAGGTTTTGCTGCCATTGGAATTCTTCAGTTTATTACTGCCATCGTATTCGGTATGATCATGGTGAAACTCAAGAAGGCATCGCCTGGATGATGACAACCGAAATATGATATTTCTGAGAGGAATACGAGATGATCGAAGGAGTGGGAACGGGTAATATCATCGTTGGAGTCATTGCTGCGGTTGGCGTGGTGGTTATGATCGTGGTCTTTATTGTAGTGGTGAAGACAGTATTGTTGAAGAAAGATTCAGACTCATAAATCGTCAGTGATGTGCGCGCTGACTAGAAAAAGAACACTTTATGTTTAGTGGAATCGTCGAAGAAATGGGAGCCGTAAAAGCAGCCCACAAGGGCTTTGCGGGCATGCGTCTTTCGATTCTGGCTTCAAGCATTCTTGAAGGCATGAAAATCGGTGAAAGTATTAGTGTGTCCGGTGCTTGTCTGACCGTCATTGAATTCAGTGAACAGGACTTCGCGGTTGATGTCTCTACCGAAACCCTCAACAAGACCACGCTTGGCTCAGCCGTGGCTGGTGTGCCAGTGAACTTAGAACGCGCGATGAAACTTAACGACCGAATTGGCGGACATCTCGTGACCGGTCATATTGACGGGGTTGGCACGATTCAACGACGCGAGCAACAGGGGAATGCGATTCAATACACCATTGAAGTACCAGAAGGGATCGCACGGTATTGTGTGCAAAAGGGGTCAATTACAATCGAGGGAATTAGCTTGACCATTAATGAGGTATCAGATAATTCGTTTGCCGTCACCATCATTCCACATACGGCAAATGTGACAACTATGGGGTTACGACAAGTGGGTGATTTCGTCAATCTCGAAAATGATATGATCGGTAAATACGTTGAACGGTTACTCCAATTTAGTGGGAAATCTTCCGCACCACCAACCCCAATTATCGACCGCGACTATCTCCAAAAACGCGGACTTCTCTAATTGAAACACTGATATATGCTACAAGATCGTCCATTACTTCGTCTTTTTTTGATGATTACCCTCTTTATTATCATTGTGCCGATTGTGTTATGGAGTGTCGTGCAATGTTATGAATTTCTCTGTGCGTGGTGCGATTGCTGTGAAGGCCTGCCGAGGCCTGAACGACAGCGAGACTAACAGTGGTGATTTGAGTCAGACATCTGACTCATTGATGGGACCATATCACCACCATCGACCTTTTAGTGAAACACGGAGAGATAGAGTTCATCGCGTTTTTTCTTGAGCCATGGGAAGCGGTATAATTTTCGTACTTGGCTTGAGTACTGGCCAATATTCGCTTCCTGCCAAAGCCCATCTTTGAAGTATTGATCTTTTTTGACGTCTTGAAGAAAGCCTGCCATCTTGGCTTCAGTGAAAAAGCTCACCGCCCAGCTATTGGTCCATCGTGGCAGGCATTGTTGCACATAGGCATCGACTGCAATGAGTAATGCACGAACTTGCTGTAGATCGGTCATCACCGTTGTGCTGGTGTGAAGGAACAACACTTCATCGTCTGCTGAAATGTCAATCAGGCCAATCCGCTGGTCGGATTGTCGACATTGGGTGGTATCAATCTGATAGACATCAGCATGTCCACGATCACCTTTTTCAATTATGAGTCGGTTGGCAGCCTGTGGGTTGCAGATATACTTTATTGCATGCGGAGGACATTCCCACTCAAACTGCACGCCAAACTTTTTTATATCCTCCAGGAGTGTTGGAATTCGCGAGTTCAGCAATATCTTATTTTGAATTGATTCTCCAGGTTGCAACCGGACTTCCTGTGAGCCGATTTCCCAACGGTGCACGCGTTGCTTCAAGGCGGTGCGCGGAGCATCCATTCGAGTAGCCGAAAGCCACTTCACATCCCTCGGAAGGTTCCACGGTAGATCATGGAGGTCAACCGTCACCATTTCCTCGCTGATATTGGTCAAGTGAATGTGGAGATTGTAGGTCTGTTCCGTTGGAATCTTGAGGAATATTTCCATCCCTACCGGTAAACGAGGGTCCTCATCCGGTTTGCTAGCCAAACCCGGTACAGCCAGGATTGAACAGCTGAGCAAGCAGAGCAAACACGTGAGAATGTGATAGCTTTTTGATGACATTGATGTATGGCACCTTAAATCTAGACTTCGAGTATATTCCATTGACACTCGCACTATGGAAATGTAACAAGAAAACGAACACAATGACCACTCAACTCACTGGATATTCTGAGCGTAAAGGCGAAGGGCTCTCGATCTTGCTTGTATGGCCACATCATGATTAACGAAAAAAACTACTATCAAGTCTTAGGCGTTCCAGAAGATGCGCTTCTGAAGGAAATACAGAACGCATGGCGAAAATTTGTGAAGGAAAATCATGAAGATCTCGTGCCAGAATGGGAGCGACCGGCAGCAAAAGAGAGAATGATTACGATCAACGAAGCCTATGCCGTCCTCAGCAACGAAGAGAAGCGATCTGATTACGACAATGCGCACATGATTAATGGCGGATCCTCCATTGAATTAGTGAGAAGTCGCGTCAGAAAAACCAAAGAAATCATGCTCAAGGATTGTTACCTCATTACGGGGGAAGATCTGAAAACGATCGAAACAATCATTGATTATCTTGATCGACAGACTCAGGAATCCTGCTTTAACTGGATGATTAATATTATCGGCACACGTCCAGAAATGGCGAGAAATATTGTGACAATGGCTTTCGATGAACAACTGTTGCACGCGGACACCAAGTTGTTTGAAACAGTGCTAGAAAAAGTTCCGTACGTCATTACCTTTGAAAAGATCTATCTCTATGGGGAGGAGATTATTGGCGTGAATGGGAAGGAGAACAAGGAAAGGAATTATAATCAATTAGCACGTGTGCTTTGCCACAGGACGGACTTGGCCAAGTATTTTGTGTTTCCCTCATTTCAGGAACAAGTCTCTGGTTGTGAAAGCAACTTACTTCGTACCATCTTAGAACTCGTACCAGATGTCATCACTCAAAATGACTTCGATCATTTTGTTGATTCGGTCAATGAGATACGATGGGTCATTCATAGCCAGCTTAGAAGTTATAACGAACAGGCGATTACTTGGATTCTTAAAGCCCGACCTAATCTCTTCAGAAAAACTGCAAAGAAAAAATCTGCCAAAGAATTACCTTTCCCCTTACGGTCTCATCCAACGAACGAATCGACCGTTATATAAATTTACGATTATTGCCATATTATCGACAACGTCTCTCTATGCAGTAAATGGCATAACCGTGGATTTCGAAATCATTTGCCCTACCTTCGAGTTTCTCAAGAATAATGGACAAAAATCCGAGAACGTTAAACGTGAAATCTATACGCATACGCAAAAAATTGAATGACTACCAACGACCCGATCTGTGTCGTAATACATTTCTCCATTAAATTCAACGCCGTAGTAGGCGCATCAGCATAGGTCCTATTTGTTTTGAGGAAAGCCAAACAGAAAGCCGTCTCCGTGAACAGGAATCAGAGCAGTACTTACCGCGCGAGCGGACCGAGCGCAGAAGGTTTTGAGAAAGTCAATCAAGGGAAATATTAAAAAAAATCGAGGTTCAGGATCTCGATTTGTGATCATGCTGAATGGACAACGCAACACCTTCTTGACCTTTTATCCTTGGAGCCCTAGACTTTAGTCTAGATTCCATTCCAGGGAAACAATGGTATAGTGAAATATTCGGACATTGCATAATGGTAAGGCTAGGACTCTGGCCTGGTCGTCTGGACGGATGGAGACCTGGGGGGGAGACTCCATCAGTTGCAGACAGCTTTTTTTTCATATTTGAGTTAAATCCCTCGGATAAGAATTTTACCCCCCGAGATTACCTTCATGGCCACATAGGTCTTTCCTCAAGACCTGACAATGAGTCCCACCGACACAGCCCCCTCTTGAGAGTTCAATCAAGGTAAGTTGCTTCTACCCTCTTGGTTGTTTCATGTAACGACAGACATTTGGTGAGCCATAGTCAATTCAGAAGTGATAACGAACAGTCGATCACTTGAATTCTTAACGCCAGAACAGATCTCATCAAAACAAATCAATCGTCCCGAAAATTATCTGTAATTGAGATATTGTCGACAAGAGTTGACAGGAAGTAATAGATATTTACTTATATGAAAAGTAAGCGGCTATCCAAAGGCTACTTATAATCCCTATCGCACAAGAAAGCCTATAGATGATAGAAAAAACAACATTGCATTTTTTCTGCGGGAAAATGGCTGCTGGGAAATCCACTCTAGCTAGAAAGTTGGCCGAGAAAAATAGTGCAATTTTACTTGTTGAGGATGAATGGCTTTCACAGCTCTTTCCTGATGAAATTGCAACTATGTCTGATTACATAAAATATGTCCCTCGCTTGCAGAAAGTATTAATTAGTCATGTGAACTCTTTGCTATCTCACGGTGTTTCTGTTGTGATGGACTTCCCGGCCAATACGGTAGATCAACGACAATGGTTTCGTGGTCTCTTTGAAGCAGCAAATGTAGCACATACCCTTCACTATCTAGACATAAGCAATGAGGTCTGTAAGCAGCAACTAAGAGAAAGAAGCAGAGGGAAACCTAAGGGGAGTGCATTTACTACAGAGGCCGAGTTTGAGGCAATCACCAAATATTTTCAGCCTCCTTCAAATAATGAAGGATTCAACATGCTTATACATACCCACCGAGCGTGTTAGCGATGACACAACATCCTATTGAATTGTTCGTTGGGAAAGCCGACGATGCGATCAACCGAGAAGACTTTGGTACGCCTATCAACATCTACGCTGACGATGCTGAATTGGTTATAAAACCGGGAATGAATGCAGTTGGCAAGGAGCAAATTAGAAAATCCTTTGAAGCAATTGCAGATATTTTGATCACAGCTTGGAGGTGTGGCAGTCGGGGATGGAGATACTCGGATCTGGTGATACAGCCCTCGTTTTGGCGAATTCGATAATCGTTGTGGTAGTCAGCCTGAGGAAGCGTGAAATGCGTCATATGTTTTCAAAGCAATGTGTCAATATTGGCTGGCGTTGTGTGATTGACAATTCATATGGGCATGATCTCATAATTTCTGAATGACCGATTCTAGTCGACAACAGACACTTATTAGTTTTTTAGTCCAATTGAGTGACAAGAATGAGTCAGTTTTTTCATAATTGAGATTTCAATTTATTCTAGGGATAGCGGCTCTTTCTTTTCGAACTTCTCTTTCTAGAAATCAGAGTTAATTTTGAATAGAACGAATAGACTGCTCAAGAATTGCCATCATTTTTTTAAGCTCTCTTGTGTTCACGGAGAGTGGAGGAAGCAGGACTAAGACGTTTCCGATTGGTCTGATTAGAAGACCTCGTTTTTGACATTCTTTGGTGACCTGATTGCCAATACGGTCTGTGAGGAGAAAAGGCGTTTTAGTTTTTTTATCTTTGACAAGTTCGATTCCTACCATGAAGCCAATTTGACGGATATCTCCGACAAATGGTTCGGTTCTTAGCCTATCTAGTTGCGCGCTCAAAAATGTAATCTTTTTCTTGAGTTTTTGGAGTGTCGATTCTTTAGCGAAAATCTCGATATTGGCCAGTGCCGCGGCACATCCTAGCGGGTTTCCGGTGTAGCTATGGCCATGGAAGAAAGTCTTCCAGTCACCATATTCACCTAAGAAAGCCTCATAGATTTTCTCTGTCGCTAGGGTGGCAGCTAAGGGCAGGTACCCGCCAGTGAGTCCCTTAGAGATGGCCATCAGATCCGGAGAGACATCTTCATGTTCACAGGCAAACATTCGACCAGTACGTCCAAATCCAGTTGCCACTTCGTCAGCAATCAGTAACACATTAAATCTTGTGCACAGGTCGCGGATTCTTTTGAGGTAGCCTGGAGGGGAGGGAATAAGCCCGGCCACAGCCTGAACCATGGGCTCAATCACGAGACCTGCAATTTCTTTGTGTTTTTTCTTGAATAGGGTTTCTAGGGGAGTCAGACAGTCTATATGACAGGATGGGAATTTGAGATCGAGCGGACAACGATAACAATGGGGATGGGGAATGTGATGGCTGTCAAATAATATCGCATGGAAGGGGGCATGAAAGAGTTCTTGGCCACTCACGCTCATACCACCTATGGTATCGCCATGATAGGCGTGGCTGAGATGAATGAACTTTCGCTTTCGCTTTAGGGCTGGTTTTACCTGTGCCCAATATTGCAGGGCCATTTTTAAGGCCACTTCCACGGCTGTGGAGCCATCATCCGAATAAAAAACACGCGTTAATCCTGGTGGGGTGATTTCAACAAGTTTTTGAGCCAGGAGAATGGCCGGGGGACTAGAAAGTCCTAACATTGTGCTATGCGCAATGTTTTTAAGTTGTCGTCGAATCGCCTGATCAATAATTGGGTGTTGATGTCCATGTATATTGACCCAAATTGAGGATGTTCCATCCAAATACCGTTTTCCATGCGTATCGAATAGATAGACGCCTTCCCCACGTTCTATAATTATAGGGTCTTCTTCCACCCATTCTTTCATTTGGGTAAATGGATGCCACAGATACTGGTGATCTAAGGCGGCAAGGGAAGGTTGTGTCGATTGGCGTTTCATGATAGAAATCCTCAATTTTTCAGCGAGTATAGGGCGTAAAATCCTTTTTTGACAAGCTGGAAAATGCTTACTACAATCAAGCCATTGGAGATGAAAGACCAACCACAGCTATCTCGCATACGTAACTTCTGCATTATCGCTCATATCGATCACGGGAAATCCACCCTCGCGGATAGGTTTCTTGAAATCACGGGGGCTGTCACGAAACGAGAATTTCGTGAGCAACACCTAGATGCGATGGATCTTGAGCGAGAGCGCGGGATTACCATAAAGGCGCACGCCGTCACCACGACATTTCGTGCCGCTGACGGGACGGAGTACCTTCTTAACCTCATTGATACCCCAGGGCACGTGGATTTCACCTATGAAGTCTCACGCAGCTTGGCTGCCTGTGAAGGCGCCTTGTTGCTCGTTGACGCCACGCAGGGAGTAGAAGCGCAAACCATCGCCAATGTGTATTTAGCGATTGCGAATGACCTCACGATTATTCCCGTCATTAATAAAGTTGATTTAGCCAGTGCAGATATTGAAGGAGTCAAGCAACAGATAAAAGATACCCTCGGGTTAGATATTGAAACGACGCATTACATCAGTGCCAAAGATGGGAGGGGGGTGCCGGAGGTCTTGGAAGCACTCGTCGAGATCATTCCACCGCCAAAAGGCGATGTCGACCAAGAGCTTAAAGCCCTGATCTTTGATTCCTGGTTTGATAGTTATCAAGGGGCCATTGTCTTAATTCGCGTCCTTGATGGCGAAATTGTTCCTGGCATGAAAATACAAATGATGTCGAATAAGCGAGTCTTTGAAGTGGGCGAAGTCGGAATCTTCAACCCTAAACGAACAAAGACGAAGCGACTAGGAACCGGTGAAGTCGGATACCTGTGTGCGGGCATGAAAGATCTGGCTGACACCAAAATCGGTGATACGATTACCGATGCGAGTCGACCAGCCCTAGAGCCACTTCCTGGCTATCAAGAAGTCAGGCCTGTGGTCTTTTGTGGCCTCTATACGATCGATAATGCCAAGTTTGAAGACTTGCGAGATTCATTAGAAAAGCTCCAACTCAATGATTCTTCCTTTGTGTACGAGCCTGAAACCTCTTTAGCGTTAGGGTTTGGGTTTCGGTGTGGGTTCTTGGGCATGCTGCATATGGAAATCATTCGCGAACGATTGGAACGCGAATATAATTTAGATCTCATTAGCACCGCGCCAACCGTAATCTATCGAGTCTATACCACGAAAAACGAAGTCCTGAACATTGATAACCCTGCCAATCTTCCGGATCCTTCCATGATCGAAAAGATGGAAGAACCGTATATCAAAGCGACCATTATCACGCCTGAACGATTTGTCGGAAATATCTTTCAACTCTGTCAAGATCGTCGTGGCATGCAACAAGGCTTACAGTATCTCGATCCGACTCGCGTCATGCTGACGTATGAGTTGCCATTAAACGAGATGGTGTTAGATTTTTATGATCGCTTAAAATCCCGGACGCAAGGGTATGCCTCACTTGATTATGAATTGACAGAGTATCGCCAAGCAAAGCTGGTGAAACTTGATCTCTTACTGAATGGGGAAAATGTCGATGCGCTGTCTGTTATTACGCATACCGATAAAGCTGAACAACGGGGACGTGTCTTAGCGGAAAAAATGAAAGAACTTATCCCTCGTCAAATGTTTGAGGTGGCGATTCAGGCCGCGATCGGCAATCGCGTTATTGCGCGCGAGACTGTGGGGGCCTTGAAAAAGAATGTCACGGCTAAATGTTACGGCGGAGATATTTCACGAAAGCGGAAATTGTGGGCGAAACAAAAGGAAGGCAAGAAACGAATGAAACAGTTAGGTCGTGTGGAAATTCCACAAGAAGCGTTTTTAGCCATTCTTAAAACAGATAGCGAATAAACGATGCCATCTGACAACGAATCGCCAAAGCCTCCTGAGACGGCCCTAAGGGAGTCTTCGACTTCTTCAGCTAATGAAGACAGTGAAGGAGAAGGGTCACAAAAATCAATCATTCGTGAATATGCCGAAGCCATTGTCATTGCCATTGTCTTGGCATTCGTGATTCGCGTGTTTGTGGTACAGGCTTTTAAGATCCCATCAGGTTCGATGATCCCCACCTTATTGATCGGCGACCATATTTTGGTGAGTAAAATGGTCTATGGGTTTCAATGGCCAACTGACTGTAAAATTCAGGTGAGTTTTCCTCCGGTGACCTGTTATTCCTCTGAAATTTTGTGGGAATTTGGCTTGCCTCAACGGGGAGACGTCATTGTCTTTCGGTATCCTGAAGATGAAGAAAAAGATTTCATTAAACGAGTTGTCGGATTGCCCGGCGATACCATCGTGACAAAAAATAAGGTCGTCTTTATCAATGGGAAACCATTCAAGGATGAGGCGTTTACCCAACGCATTGATCCAGGCATTATTGACGGACGGATTAATGCTCGAGATAATTTTGGCCCGATTACCGTTCCGCCTGAATCCTACTTTGTGATGGGCGATAATCGAGACCAAAGTTTAGATAGTCGATTTTGGGGATTCGTGAAAATGAATAAAATCAAGGGAAAAGCCTTCATGAGTTATTGGTCATGGAATGGGCAAGGCTCTTGGATCGATTGGGTTCGATGGGATCGCATTGGCAAGTTTATCCATTAACGCCTCACCCAGAATATTTTTCGAATGATTCTCGCTTGCCGGTCAGGCATCTCGAGTTGAGATGAACATGTCAAAGAAGCTTGAGCAATACATCCAACGATTTTCCCGAGCCAAAGTACTGGTACTTGGCGATCTCATTTTAGATCATTATATTTGGGGAAAGGTCAATCGAGTATCGCCCGAAGCCCCAGTGCCCGTGGTACATGTTGAGTCCGAATCATTGTGTTTAGGTGGAGCTGCCAATGTTTATCGAAATGTCGTGTCTCTTGGCGGACAAGCCGACTTGTGTGGAGTCGTCGGATCTGACGAAGGAGGCCATGCGCTCTTAAAAGCACTTGGCGTATTTCGACAAAGTCGTGGTGGGGTGGTCATCGATGGGACTCGTCCGACAACCAGAAAAACACGAGTGATTGCGCATAATCAACAAATCGTTCGCTTTGATGTTGAACAACACACTGATTTATCTTCCGCCACGGAACGAAAAGTCCTTCGATACGTCATGTCGCGTCTTCCAGAGATCACATGTTTAGTTATTTCAGATTATGCCAAAGGTGTGGTCACATCCTCGTTAATGCACAGTATCTCTGAGGCTGCCGCTCGCCACAATGTGCCCGTCATCGTTGATCCGAAAGTTGACCATTTCCTTCATTATCGGGGAGTCACGGCGATTACCCCAAACCATGTTGAGGCATGCCAAGCCGCAGGTGTGGATGAACTTACGGATTATCCGATTGATGAAATTGGACAGCGCCTGCAGAAGATGGTTAATTGCCAAGCCGTACTCATCACACGTGGCGAACAGGGCATGAGTTTATATGATGGGAAGAAAAAAGGATTTCATGTCCCATCAAAAGCACGACAAGTCTTTGACGTGACCGGAGCCGGAGATACGGTCGTCAGTACGCTGTCGCTTGCCGTGAGTACGGGAGCCTCCTTTCGGGATGCCGCGTTTCTTGCGAATCAGGCAGCTGGAATCGTCGTGGGAATGGTCGGTACGGCAAGTGTGACTCAGGATCAGCTTAAGAAAGCGTTGCGCAATGCCTGATGAGCATTCGTCTGTTGGTATTCTTATTCCTGCTCGATATGGGTCCTCTCGGTTTCCCGGTAAACCGGTGGCGCTATTAGCGGGAAAGCCATTGATCCAACATGTGTATGAAGCGGCCTCCCAGGTTCCAGATATTTCAGATGTACGCGTCGTGACGGATGATGATCGTATCGTTCGTGCAGTAAAAGATTTTGGCGGACAGGTCATGGTTGTTACGAGTCCATGTCGTACGGGAACGGATCGAGTCGCCAAAGCCGCAGCAGACATGAATTGTTCTGTCATCGTCAATCTTCAAGCCGATGAGATTCCATTAGATCCGTTCTTATTGAGTGATGTCATCGCCCCATTTGTAATGAGTGATGCGGAGATTGGGACGTTAAAACGTCGATTGACGACTGCTGAAGAAGTCGAAGATACGGCGCTCGTTAAGGTGGTGACGGACACCAACGAGAACGCGTTATATTTTTCTCGCTCTCCCATTCCGTATGTTCGGGATGAACAACAAGATGGTGAAGAACCACATGCCTATTTTGGCCATTTAGGTATTTATGCTTTTCGCTATGAGACGCTAGTACGATTTGCTGAGTTACCGACTGGCGTTTTAGAAGATGCAGAAAAACTTGAGCAATTGCGTGCGCTTGAGCATGGTATTCCGATTCGAGTCTGGGAAACCACGCATCCCTCTCTTCGTATTGATCGGCCAGAAGAGCTTGAAGCCGCATCTGTTCAATTCGTGGATATCTAGAAAATTCTAAGCGTTCACGGTCTTTCGTATTCACCACTTAGGGACAAGACTATAAACATCCTATGAGTAAATTTATTTTTGTCACAGGCGGAGTGGTTTCTTCTTTAGGCAAGGGCTTAGCGTCGGCGTCAATTGGGCAATTACTGGAAAGCCGAGGCTTAAAGATCTCGTTTTTAAAGCTTGACCCCTATATTAATGTTGATCCGGGAACTATGAATCCCTATCAACATGGGGAAGTCTATGTGACGGATGATGGCGCGGAAACTGATTTAGACCTCGGACATTATGAGCGGTTTACGTCTGTTCGATTACGGAAAGAAAATAATTGTACCACCGGACGAATTTACGATACGGTCATTAAAAAAGAACGAAAAGGGGAATATTTAGGAGGAACGGTTCAAGTCGTTCCCCATATCACGGATGAAATTAAACAGACAATTCTTCATATCTCTCATGATGTCGATGTGGTGATTGTCGAAATAGGTGGGACTGTTGGTGATATTGAGAGTCTTCCCTTTCTCGAAGCCATTCGACAAATGCCATTTGATGTGGGTCGAGAAAATGTGCTCTACCTTCATTTAACTTTGGTGCCATTTATTAAAACTGCAGGTGAATTGAAAACAAAACTCACGCAGCATTCAGTAAATAAATTGCGAGAAATTGGTATTCAAGCCAATATTCTTCTTTGTCGAACAGATCGGTATTTGCCACCCTCCGTCAAAGAGAAGATTGCCTTATTCTGTAATGTTGATAAAGAGTCAGTCATTACGGCGAAGGATGTCGAGACGGTCTATGAAGTCCCCATCGTGTTACGGAAAGAGGGACTAGATGAATTGATTGTTCGATCCTTGCGTTTAGAGACAGGGCCACCGAATTTACGAGACTGGGATGCGCTTGTTCAAAAGATCAAACGACCAAGACATGAGGTGACCATTGCCCTTGTTGGAAAATATGTTGACTCCAAGGAATCTTATAAAAGTCTCTCAGAAGCCCTCGTCCATGGTGGGCTTCATGATGAAGCGGGAGTTCGAATTCAATGGGTCGAATCTGGTGACGTGGAGAAGTTTGGTGCCGATCGACTATTGCGAGATGCTGACGGAATTATGATACCTGGTGGGTTCGGCATTCGTGGAATAGAGGGCAAGGTTGATGCGGTTTGCTACGCACGCGAACGTCAGATTCCCTATCTAGGAATTTGCCTTGGAATGCAATGTGCGGTCATTGAGTTTGCTCGCAATGTGGCAGGGCTTTCCAAGGCCAATAGTTCTGAGTTTGATGAGAAAACGTCCGACGCGGTCATCGATTTACTGCCAGAACAAAAGAATATTCAAGACATGGGCGGAACGATGCGATTAGGGGCCTTCCCCTGTCAGGTTGTCGAAGGGACGCGTGCGCATCAGTCCTATGGGGAAACTGAAATCAGTGAACGACATCGACATCGTTACGAGTTCAATATGGAGTATCGAGAATCCTTGACATCCAAAGGGCTCGTGATTAGTGGGAGTTCTCCTGATACGACATTAGTTGAGATAATCGAATTGCCTGACCATCCCTGGTTTATCGGCACTCAGTTTCACCCAGAGTTTCATTCGCGGTTCCATTCCCCTCATCCTCTCTTTACCTCATTTATTGGTGCCGCATTGAAAAAGAAACTTGGCCGATGAGAGTCCGAATGCCCGGAGCACAAATATGACCATTGCGCAGACCGTAGATATTGGCCCCTTGAAAGTTGGGGGAGGACACCCACATTTCCTTATTGCCGGACCATGCGTGATTGAAAATGAAAAAATGGCCATTGAGACAGCAGCGAGCATCGCTGAAATTGCCAAGGAGCTCGGCATTCCCTATATCTTTAAATCGTCCTACGATAAGGCAAATCGTACCTCGATTTCTTCCTTTCGTGGGTTAGGGCAAGCTCAAGGACTGGCAATACTTAAGAAGGTTCAGGAAGAAGTGAAAGTTCCGGTTCTCACTGACGTGCATGATCGTCAAGAAATTCCGTATGCCGCTGAGGTCGTTGATGTTCTTCAGATTCCAGCTTTTCTCTGTCGACAGACGGACTTGCTGATTGCCGCAGCAAAAACAGGGCGAGTCGTCAATGTGAAAAAAGGCCAATTTCTCTCGCCACAAGAAATGGGAAATATCATTAAAAAATTAGAGGATAGTGGCACTACGAATATTCTCCTGACGGAACGAGGCACATCATTCGGATATAATAATTTAGTGGTCGATATGCGTGCCCTTCCAATCATGAGACGTTTAGGATATCCCGTCGTCTTTGATGCGACGCATAGCGTGCAACTACCTGGTGGGGGAGGCACTCGTTCTTCAGGGCAGCGTGAATTTGTCGCACCCTTGGCACGTGCTGCGGCTGCGGCTGGATGTGATGGATTTTTTATGGAAGTTCACTCCGATCCCGATTCAGCTCCCTCGGATGGTCCCAATATGGTGCGCCTTTCTGAATTAAAGCCTTTACTCATACAACTCCTTCGTATTTGTCGCGCTTCTGATGAGGGAGATGTGCGATAATTCATTCACGACGAAGAAGGCGGTCTTTCCACTGCCATAAAGAATAAACTATTCGTCTATGTGTGATGGAGATGTATTGTTCCTATGTCAACCTCAGAGACCGTTAAGGTCAAAGAGCCACCTTCCCACTCTCAGACATCTGAGAGTTACCTCAATCTTCCAAACTCTCTAACCGTATCACGTATCCTTCTGATTCCAGTCTTCGTTTGGTTATTTTCCGAACCTACTCATGAACGATCACTGGCTGCAGCCATTGTCTTTGCCGTCGCGGCATTGACTGATCTTCTGGATGGCTATGTCGCTCGGCGGCGTGGGCAAATCACCAACTTAGGCAAACTCTTAGACCCCGTAGCCGATAAACTGCTGGTCGCAGCTGGACTCGTGTTGCTGGTTGAATTTCAACGAGTCGAAGTGTGGTTGGTTATTGCGATGATCGCCAGAGAAATCATCGTGACAGGGGCACGGGCTGTAGCCGCACGAGAAGGGTTGATTATTTCCGCAGATTCATTTGGGAAAATTAAGGTTGTGAGCCAAATTCTTGGAATCATTGCTTTGATCATTGAAGATGTCTTGACTCTTCCTATGCTGTCGCTTCATGAGGTGGGAACCTGGCTGCTTTGGGTGGCACTGCTTTTTGCCGTCATTTCTGGTCTGCGCTATCTCATTGTTGTCTTGCGACGAGTTGGACCTCAATACTTATAACAAGGATCTGAACAGGACTGAGAGGGTACATGGAGGTAACCTGGATATTATATGTCAGCCTATGTGGAGCCTATCTTATCGGATCCATTCCATTTGGTATTGTCGCATCAAAACTCTGTGGAGCCATTGATCCAAGGTCAACGGGAAGCGGTAATATTGGCTTTACCAATGTCTTACGAGTATCGGGGAAAAAAGCTGGCATATTGACGTTAATTGGAGATCTTGGGAAAGGTCTACTCGTAGGGTGGCTCGCAAGTAGGACCTTGGGTGAAGAGACCTGGATCTTGGTTGTCACCTTTGCCGTGGTCACCGGACATGTCTTTTCAGTTTTTTTACGATTTCGAGGTGGTAAAGGTGTTGCAACGGCGTTGGGAGCCGTCATGGGTATTGATTTTACGTTGGGATTAATATTATTAGGGATATGGGTTAGCGTCGTGGCCATTTTCAAATATTCGTCTGGTGGAGCACTCGCGGCCTTTTGTCTCTTTCCAGGTATTTCAATTGCCTTTGCCTACTCCGTCAGTATCACGATCTTTGCTTGCGCACTCAGCTCAATGATTATTTTTCGTCATACGGACAATATCCTTCGACTGCTTTCGGGGCAAGAGGGAAAAATTGGATCTTCCTCTAGTTGACATAATATTACTTATCAGACATTGAAGGTCTAGTGAAAGTTACGGTAAAAATCCATGAAATGGCCTCTCATTAAGCGACAACTCCTCATTCTTTTGGTAACAGTCTTCCTGGTGACCATGAATATTGCTATAGCAAAGAGCGCAGTATCACTAAATGAATCTGAAGTCCGAGGACTGAGTCTTCTCGAAGACATACAGAACTCCATTACCGGGTTAGCCGAACATGTCATGCCCATGGTCGTCAATATTTCCCCCATTCGGAAAATTGGGGCTCCTCGAGGTGGATCTGGCGAGCAACGCTCACGACGAATTCCTGGCACGGGGTCTGGCGTTATTATCAGTACAGATGGCTATATCGTAACCAACAATCATGTGATTGGCGAAGATACGACTGAAGCCGAAGTCAGTTTATCTGATAAGACAAAGGTGTTTGCAAAAGTCATTGGACGTGACAAGGATACCGACATCGCGATATTGAAAATTAAAGTAAACCATGAACTTCCAGCTGCTGACTTTGGAGATTCGGCGGACTTGCGGGTTGGCCAATGGGTCTTAGCCGTAGGAAATCCTCTTGGACTAGAACGAACCGTCACATTAGGTATTCTGAGCGGCATTGGTCGTGAACGTCTGAATCTATCCAAATACGAAAATTTCCTTCAAACAGATGCGGCCATCAATCCTGGAAACTCCGGTGGTCCGTTATTTAATCTCCGCGGAGAAATCATCGGTATTAACACAGCCATTATTCATATGGCTCAAGGCATTGGTTTTTCTATTCCCTCCAACATGGTGTCTCGTGTCGTGAAGCAATTGCGTGCACATGGCCGTGTGGTACGAGGATGGCTTGGAGTCGGCATACAACCCATGTCCTCAGCACTCGCAGAAAAGTTTCATCTAGGCAAAGGTCATGGCGTACTCGTGAATGAAGTGTTTAAAGACGAACCTGCGGATCGGGCTGGGATTCAACCAGGAGATGTCATTATTTCCATCGGAGGAATCCCGATCAATACACCCAATCAACTTTCTCGCTTAGTAGCACAAGTGGGACCAGGAGAGACGACATCGGTCGATCTTATTCGAGATGGTGTTCAGACCTCATTAGTCGTCTCCATTGGCGAGCAACAGGAAAATCCGACCGTGGCTTCACTCCCCTTTGAAAGTTCCGAGGTGTCCCTCGGGATTGACGTCCAAGCATTGACGGCCGCGTTGGCTGCAAAGTTTGGAATAAAAGAATCGACTGGTGTGCTCGTCTCCAGAGTCACACGTGGAAGTTTAGCCCATGGAGAAGGTTTGAAAGAGGGAGATCTGATAAAAGAAATCAACCGAACAGACGTCCGATCAGTCAGTCAATTTTCGAAAGCCCTTGAACAAGTCAATCCTGGCGAGACGATTTTACTACGCGTCATACGAAAAGAACGCGCCTTCTTTGTCGTCTTAAAGGTATTACCCTAATGAGGAAATACATCCCCTCCCAGAAAACTCACTCAATACTTGTCGCCTCACTAAATCCTGCATCCTGCTTTCTCCCCTACTTACATTCGCTCACATCCAAGAAGCCTTTTAGTTTTTCAGGTCCATCACCGATGGCTGGGCGAAAATTCCCACAGCTTAAAAAAACCATTTGCAGATCAAGTATTAATATTATGACTCGGTGCATAGATTTTCCTAGAATCATGAATTCTAAAAATTATTGAAATGTATGGAAAGTTTTAACTCTATGGGATTTAAATTCCCTTCTCGGTGATGGACCCATGGATGGGAGAGGCCGTGTGGTCGATAATATTTTCATTGAACGACTCTGGCGCTCCGTGAAGTACGAAGATATTTACTTACACGACTATGCCACGGGCCGGATCCCGAACGAGGCCTCAGCCTCTATTTTGACTTTTCGGGTATGGACCCATTGACACATGAGGCCCATGCAGGCGATGCCCAAGACGCCGTCATTCCTGTTGAGCGGATTGCCCAATCGATTTATCTGATTCGTGGCGAGAAGGTCATGTTTATTACACAATTCTAGATTCGTTTCTTTCGATACTGCCAAGTGGCCAATCCCGCTATGCCTGAACCTAGCAAGAATATGGTGCTAGGTTCGGGAACTGTGGATGATGGCTTTTCAGTTAGTACCCACCGTGAACTATCAAATTCTTCATCCTCTTCGAAACTCCTCCCATGCAAGTTAAATACGGTGGCACGGTTTTCTTCAGTTACAAATGAGACGATGTATACGTCACTTATTCCAAAGAGATTCATGATAGAACCATCTAAGGACAAGAGATTACCACCAAAAGGATAATAGGTTAGTTGGCCGTTTCTTTGCCCACTGTATTCGGCCATGAATTCGACCTTTCGTTGCCCACTAGATTCGGCGATGAACGGGGTTACATGAACCAAGGGGGCAGATAATGTGCCTTCCAACATTCCTGCTAATGTGTTGCCGGAGCTAAAAGTGTATTGAAAGTTATAGGATATAGCATGAGCGAATAAGGGAATTGATAGGAAAGCGACCGAAAAAATAGTAGTACGTACTAGTTGTCTAAAAGAGAAATCAGACATATTAATGTCCTTTCTTCTGTTTGGGAATAATCGAAAGAGTTACGGCTCTGAGTGAATGTTTAGATTAGGTGAAATTTGAAAGGACTCCCTCCTCTATGGTGAGAGGACGTTCGATAAAGGGAATTGGTGCAAACTCGACATGCCTGCCATACTGAACGTATGGATACTTTCACTACAGCAGGAAAAGACTTCAAAAGTCGGCATTTCGACTACAACATTATTATGTTCTGTGTACGTTGATATGTAAACTATACACTCAGCTACCGCGATTTGATGGAAATAAATGACGAACGTGGGATTTCACTAGCCCATACCACGATCCTTCGGTGGGTCCAACGATATATTCCTGTGTTCGAAAAACGGTGGCGTCAGACCCATCGATGGACGAATGGACGATACGTATATCAAGGTCAAAGGAAAGTAGGCATACTTATTCCGGGCGCTCCTACGACTACGGAAAGCTTACAATATGCCTGTCGGTTACCCATGAAAGATTTCGAGAACGCGATGCAAGTCGCTGCCGCGGTAGCTGGTAAAGCTGATCTTATTGCGACTCGAAATATTCGAGATTATGCCAAGTCCTCAATCCGAGCTCTTCTCCCAAAACAGGTCCTCCAAGCGGTGAAGGACCTTTAACCTGGTCAAGGTATTTGGGACACCTCAGTTAAGCGACGTGTTTCATGTTCACCAATTGACGCTCAAAGTCATTGGGACTGGTGTAGCCCAAATATGAATGCAGCCGATCGCGGTTATAAAACATGGTCATGTAATTCAACACATCTTGTTGGGCTTCATATCGCGTCTGATAGTTACACCACTGCAC
>JAJDBM010000072.1 GCA_029261355.1 Nitrospirales bacterium
AATGGGTCAGGCATTGAGAGCTGTTGGACAGGGGCTGAAGGTATTGATGCTTCAGTTTATTAAGGGAACATGGGATTATGGCGAACTGGAATCAATTAAAAAACTCGATCCTGATTTTAAGATAAGAGCTCTGGGAAAAGGTTTTATTCGATCAAAATCAAAATTAAATGATAATGAAGCTTTAGAAAATATTAACCAATCATGGGCACAAGCGGAAGACGAGATTTTTTCAAATAAATACGATATGGTCATACTGGATGAGATCAATTATGTTATAGATTTTGGCCTGTTGCCCGTTGACACAATGTTATCATTGCTCGATAAGAAACCAGAACCACTTCATATAATTTTGACCGGAAGAAATGCACACGAAAAAGTAATTGAAAGAGCTGATTTAGTTACTGAAATGGTAGAAATTAAGCACCACTATACTCAAGGTATAAAAGCGCAAAAGGGAATTGAATTTTAAAGAGGAGTTTCATGGGACAATCCAACCTAAAAGTGATTTTATTAAATCACACACAAGATCCTGAGGGCTTGATCGCTCATGCAGCCAAATTGTGCTACAGCCCAAGCTCTGTTGATGAACTGAAAGAAAAAATAGAAAAGTCAGATAACAAAAAGTTTATTGAAAGACTGCTTAAAATGGGACATATGTCGCCACTTGAGCATGTTTCGTTCAATTTTGGTATTGAAGGAATATCCAGAGTATGCTCCCACCAACTCGTCAGACATAGAATTGCTTCATATTCACAACAGAGCCAGAGATACGTGGGAGAACACAGTAAAAACCTGGACGGAGAAAACACATTTGATTTCATTGTACCTCCAGCTATTGTAAATGCGGGGAAAAAAGAGTGGTTTGAGGAAAAAATGCTGGAAATACAGAAATGGTATGATGAACTTATAGAAATATTGGGTGATTCAGGAGAAAAGTCGAATGAAGATGCTCGTTTCATTCTGCCAAATGCTGCTGAAACCAAGATTATTGTTACAATGAACGCTAGGGAACTACTCCATTTTTTCAGTGTAAGATGCTGCAATCGTGCTCAATGGGAGATAAGAGAACTTGCCACTGAAATGTTAAGACTGGTAAGGAATATAGTACCCAGTATCTTCTCTAAATCAGGACCAAATTGTGTAGCCGGCCCATGTACAGAAGGTAAAATGACTTGTGGAAGGATCGACGAAGTAAGAGAGAAGTTTAAAGATTTGTAATTGTTGGAATCCCCACGAAAGTGGGGACATCTTCCTCCATTTCTGGAGGAATCCATCATCTTTTCAGCTCTACCCAAGGAGTAATTAATAATTGTTTAAAGGAAATTTTTCAGCTACAGCAATTGGCAGTTATCCTCATGATAATGTTGATGATGCATGTAATCTTATCCTGAAGACACTTCCTGAGGTTCCATGCTGGCCACAGCTTCCGGAAAGGGACATGAGGGAAGAAATGTTAATTCAGTACACCGAAGGACTCCCTTTCCTGAAAATTGATCCGGAGAAGAAGAGTGTTTATGTCGACATGCCTGAAGAAAATACCGAAGAGCTGGAAGAATTTTACAACAAATATTTATCAGAAGATTCAGGTCTTTTTCCAATAAGCGATAACCATGCTCTAGGTTTCTCAAATATGATTAGACTGCTTAAGGAGAAGAAACCGGCTACTCTCCGCGCAATCAAAGGTCAGATAGTCGGACCTATAACACTGGCAGGTTCATTAAAGGACCCGGAGCAGATAGCTATACTACACAATCCTGTACTTTTTGATGTAATAGTTAAATTACTCACTATGAAAGCATGTTGGCAGCTTGATCAATATGCTGAATTTGGATTACCCAGGATTATTTTCCTGGACGAACCATATCTTTCGAGTTACGGCTCGGCATTTGCCAGTTTAAAGAAGGAGCAGATTGTTGAATCCTTAAATGAGATATTTCTGGCAATTCATAATCGTGACTCACTATCGGGTATTCACTGTTGCGGAAATACCGACTGGACTATGCTTATGGAAACACAGGTAGATATTATAAATTTCGATGCATTTGGCTACATGGATACCATGCTTATTTACAAAAAGGAAGTGCAATCATTCCTTGAAAGAGGTGGGATTCTGGCATGGGGAATTGTTCCTACAACAGACAGTATCAAAGAAGTAGAAATTAATGATTTGATGGGAAGGATGGTATCTGCAGTTGACTATTTAGTAAACAGTGGAATTGACCAGAAACTAATTGTTGAGAATTCGCTGATAACTCCAAGCTGTGGCACGGGCACCATGTCATTAGAAGAAGCAGAAAAAGCAATGATGCTGACTCACGAGTTAACCGTAAAGATTAAAGATAAATATAACATCACATAAGCTTCTTTATTTTTGCCCCAAGTAAAGATCGTTTTTCTTTTATAATTCTACTCATCTCTAAATACTAAAATCATAAATTAGATGTTCTTCAAAATATGTGAGAGGATACGAAATATGAAATCAAGTTTGAAACGTTTAAGGCAGCAAGCCGTTATAACCGTCCTACATTCATTAATTTTGACATTGTCTGTTAATACTCTTATTTTTACTATCGCATACGCTCAGGAGGAAGACTTACCTATTGAAATCCAGGCAGACCTTATTATGAAGTCAGCGAAGAAAAACATTGTTGAAGAGAAGTGGGATGCTGCAGTTCTCGATTTTGAGAAGTTATCAACACTGCGGAAGAACCTGCCGAGTGAATATTATTACAATTACGGTAAGGTACTTTTCGAAACCGGTAAATATAACAATTCACTTGTTAACTTGAAAAAATATATCAAATTAGCAGGCAGAGATGGGGAATACTATAATGATGTTCTTGGTTTTATAGTTGAAGTTGAGGAAAAGCTTACAGAACAGGATGAGAAGAAGGAATTAACAAAACATTTTCTAGAAAATTTATATAAAAATATGGTACTTGTAAAAGGTGGTTGTTTTAAGATTGGAGAGGCCTTTCATGATGGAATTGATAGTGGAATACCAGAACACGAAGCCTGTGTAGATGATTTTTATATAGGTAAGTATGAGGTTAAAATAGATGAGTTCAGGCAATTTGTAAAAGAAACAGGGTATAAAACAGAAGCAGAAACAGGAGATGGAATGCATTACTGGACGGGAAGTGAAATTAAAAAGGACAAAAATAAATACTGGGATAATCCGGGTTTTTCACAGACTGATATTCATCCGGTAGTTGGTGTAAGCTGGAACGATGCGCAGGAGTATGTAAACTGGTTGAGCAACAAAACGGGCAAGGAGTTTCGCCTCCCTACGGAGGCTGAGTGGGAATATGCAGCGAGGAGTGAAGGTAAAAGCGAAAAGTGGTCAGGGACCGATAATGAGTCAGAGCTTGGAAGATATGCGTGGTATAAAAAAAATTCTGGTGAGAGAAATCATCCTGTGGGTCAGAAATGGTCAAATGAACTCGGGCTTTATGATATGAGTGGTAATGTATGGGAATGGGTACAGGATTGGTACGACAGTGATTGTGATGAAAGCAGTCCTGAAAACAATCTAAAAAAGATGTCTAGCAGCCCTCGCCAGGCTATTCGTGGCGGTAGCTGGGATGACTTACCAAATCGCTTACATACGACTAATCGTATCGGCCACACTCCTTATAACAGATGCTTCAACCTTGGTTTCCGCATTGCGAGAACACCATAACATTTTATCATTCATGAAACAGGACATATCCTGTTCTCAGGTAGATCACTTTTTTTGAGGTTGAATAAATGCTTAACGGTCACGGAGGCAACATAAAGCAGATATGTGATAAGTATGGATTAAATCCGGACGAAATCATTGACTTCAGTGCAAGCATAAACCCATTAGGCTGCCCCGAAGTTGCTCGAAAGGCTGTTTTAGAACAATTCAACGGTATCTTGAACTATCCTGATAGTGAGTGCAGTGACCTGAGAAAAACCATTGCTGAGAAAATCACTAGTAATGAATCAAACGTAATAATTGGCAATGGATCGAATGAACTGTTTTATCTGATTCCCCGTGCCCTGCAGCCAGAGAAGGGCGTACTTCTACAACCCACATTCGGTGAATTTAAAGACGCGTTTTGTAACTCTCATGTTGACGTTGTTGAGATCATAAATGATGACAAAGACTTTCCCGTTATTAACACAAACATATCAAGACTTAAGAGTGTCGAAGATGGCATGATCTTTTTGTGTAACCCGAATAATCCCACAGGGCAGCTTACTCGTAAGGAAGATATAATGGAACTTGTGAATGATAATCCAAACCGGCTGATTGTTATTGATGAGGCATTTATGGACTTTATTGATGAAGATGAAAAGTATAGTGTTATTAAAGAAGCACCATCAATGCAGAACCTGATAGTTGTAAGGTCGTTAACAAAATTTTATGGTTTCCCGGGCCTGAGACTTGGATATCTTGTAACTAATGAATCTATAGTTAACAAATTAATGCGATACAAAGAGCCATGGACGGTTAACACGATTGCACAGATTGCCGGCATAGCAGCAATTAATGATGAAGAGTTTGCCGTAAATACAAGACAATATATATCCAGTGAAAAAGCATTCATGCATGACGGCCTGAATATGATAAAGGGTATACATCCATTTCAACCTACCGTTAATTTCATACTGGTAAGAATTGAAGATATCGGCATAACATCTTCAGAGATTCAAAACCTCTTATTGAAGAACAATATTCTTATAAGAAATTGTGCTAACTTTGTTGGCCTCGATGAAAAGTATTTTCGTGTTGCCGTCAAAACCAGGGAGGAAAACCAGAAGCTTCTGAGTATGTTGAAATTGATTATGGAAGACGTGTCTTCTAAAGAAAACAATCAGAAGGATTATGTTCAGGAGTTTGTTACCGGCTAAGTAAGTATAAAGATTTTTATTAAGGAGAAGGTTGCAACAATGAAAAGGACCTATATAGCCAAAGCGCTTAAAGGGGAGGACATTGATAAGGAGATACTGGTTAAAGGATGGGTCAGGACAAGACGCGACTCAAAAGGGGGGTTCTCCTTCATTGAACTTAATGACGGCAGCTGCTTCAATAATCTTCAGATAATTGTAGATTCTGACCTTGATAACTACCAGAACGAAGTAATCAAGCTTTATCCAGGAAGTTCAATTTCTGTCAGAGGGATTCTGGTTCAGTCACAGGGTGGAGGGCAGAGTGTTGAAGTTAAAGCCTATGAAGTAAAGGTATACGGATTCTGCAATCCGGATGAATATGTAGTTGGCAAGCAGCGAGTCTCCTTTGAACGTTTGCGAGAGATTGCACATATCAGGGTCAGGACAAACACCTTCGGGGCGGTTACCCGTGTCCGTAATAAATTAGCTAAAGCTACACATGATTTCTTTCAGGAAAGAGGCTTTTACTATATTAACACTCCAATAATAACTGCCAGTGATTGCGAGGGTGCAGGGGAGATGTTCAGGGTAACGACACTTGACCCTGCCGCTATACCTAAAAATGAAGGTAATGTTGATTACAGTCAGGACTTTTTCGGAAAGGAATCTTTTCTGACGGTAAGCGGGCAGCTGGGAGTAGAGTGCTTTGCCTGTGGCCTGAGTAACGCGTACACCTTTGGGCCCACATTCCGAGCTGAAAATTCTAATACCTCCCGTCATCTGGCAGAGTTCTGGATGATAGAACCTGAGATGGCTTTTGCCGACCTTGCTGATGATGCCGATCTGGCGGAAGAGTATTTAAAGTACCTGATTACCACCGTTCTTGATGAATGCTCTGAGGACATGGATTTTTTTAATAAACGTATTGATAAAACTATCCTGCAGACGCTTGCCCATGTCAAAGAGAGTGAGTTTGTCCGTTTAAGTTATACAGATGCTATTGACATATTAAACAAGTCAGGACAAAAGTTTGAATACGAAACAAACTGGGGCTGTGATCTACAGACTGAACATGAACGTTTTCTGACCGAAAAGGAGTTTAAAAGG
>JAJDBM010000073.1 GCA_029261355.1 Nitrospirales bacterium
AGCACTTTCAAGATGAGTGCCGCTCGTCGCTTGGCCGTCCATCGTTCAATGGGGGCATCCGAGGGTCGTGCCATTTTGTATCCTCCTTTAAGATATTCGTTATGTCTTAAAGGTGGTCTCACTTTCAAGGGGAGCAGTATAAACCTTATAAACCCATTCCTTGATTATCACATACATGCCCCATCAAGACCGAAAATATCCTTAAACCTCTGAGGGGTGGATTCTGAAAGGAGTCCTTAATTCGGAGTGAGTACCATTCGTCTGAAAATTTCTCTTCCAAACATTAATTGTAAGTGAGGGGGATTCTTCTGTACTCCAGAAAACAGAAATACGGTCAAGGTCTCCAAAAAGATTTCCCTTCTTCACAAACATTGGAAAAGATTATTCTTGTCCTTATCAGGCCAACTATGGTTCATACCTTGCAAAATCGAGTAGTATATACACACAGGCATAGTATCAGCTAAAAAATGGGCATTATAACGTATGAGCTTAGAAGACGACTTTTGCGATATCATTAAAAAGTCACGTCATGGGCAAACACTGTCGGTCGCGGAAGTCGCCCGACAGAGCCACCTAGCACAGAACGACCTTGAGGACCTTGAACACGGTGTTCGACTTCCCAACAATACTGAAGTGGCCTCACTTGCTCACACACTCAATCTTCGTACCCAGCCCTTAGCCAATATTGTGATTAATGGCTGGATACCGAATGACGTCCCTTCATGGACCAGGGAGAGTGGACTGGTGACAACGGTTCTTGGCGATATTGGCGGCTACGAGGTCAAGGGATATCTTCTGACCGACCACCAAACAAATGAATCTGTGATGATTGATACAGGATATAATGCTAAGCAGATGCTTCAGACCATTCAGGAGAACCAACTCACCTTGAAAGCCGTCTGTCTCACCCATGGACATACAGACCATGCCGGAGGCCTTGAAAGAATTTTGACTCAATGGCCAGTGCCGGTCTATATAGGAAAGGAAGACCTCGCTCTGTTGGACTGGGCTCCACCCCAACAACTCCTGATACATCCAACCAGCGGAGAGACCGTTGCACTTGGCGCACTCAAGCTTGAATGTCTAGCAACACCCGGCCATACGCCCGGGGGGTATTGCTTTCGTCTCAAAACGACACACCACGCACTCTGCTTTGTCGGAGATACGTTATTTTCAGGGTCAATAGGTCGATCAAACCCATTGACCCTCTACCCAACTCACCTCGCCTCTGTCCGAGAAATTGTGCTGATGCTTGAAGACCGCACGGTGCTACTGCCCGGGCATGGACCAGCCACAACAGTTCAAGAAGAACGGAGTCAAAATCCTTTCGCCTAAATCACCCATCTCACCTATCGGCCAAACTCTGACACGTAGGACCTACGCATAACCATGGACGAAAAAAATCCATTCCCCCATGGTCCAGATGAGCCGGATCCCCCGTCTCTGTTGTCATCCTCAAGTAATGATAGAGAGCAGACGCCGGAAGAAATCCCACCCTCCTTGCACTCAGAACCTTATTTCGTATCTCAGCAACCTGAGGAATGGGAACAGACCACTCCCCAACAACCCCCTCCAACTGAAAGTACCTTTTCGGCATGGGGCCTTCCCATCCTACTATTTGTCTTCACGATTATTACCACGCTCTGGGCAGGCGCCTTACACCTGAACACCAAGCCAGTGAGTGGTGCATGGGATTTCTTGACCACCTATCCTGGGTCTCTCATTCGTGGGCTTCCATTTGCCGGCACACTCCTCGGCATCCTGGTCACTCATGAATTAGGGCACTATATTCTGTCACGCATTCATCGCGTTCCCGCTTCGTTACCCCTGTTTATCCCAGGGCCTCCACATTTCATCGGAACATTTGGGGCTGTTATTCGAATGAAGTCACCTATTATGAAAAAACAGGCCTTGTTTGATATTGGCGTAGCCGGCCCTATCACAGGGTTCATTGCTGCGGTGTTTGCCCTTATCGTGGGACTCTCCCTGTCAGATGTCGTCCCACGCAACCAAACCTTCGGACTACAACTAGGAGAGCCCTTATTTTTGCAGTTCATTGCCTGGGTAATTTTTGGGCCAATTCCTGAGACACACGATATTGTCTTGCATCCAATAGGCTTTGCTGCATGGTTTGGATTTTTCGTGACAGCCTTAAACCTGATTCCTATAGGCCAACTTGACGGCGGCCATGTGGCCTTTGCGGTCTTTGGTCAACGACAACGCACTCTGGCGCTGATTGCGATTCCTATTTTACTCTTTCTTGGACTGATCGGATGGCCGGGTTGGATATTATGGGCAGGATTGGCAGGGTTTGTTGGACTGTCTCATCCACCCGTCATAGACCCACAGACAGCATTAGGAAAGAAACGTATCTGGGTGGCCTGGAGTGCCTTGGCCATCTTTGTCCTCTCCTTTTCTCCAGTTCCTTTCTATTTTTGATTGAAGACTATCAATCTTGAGGATCTCATACTTTTTCACATCTGAGCATGGTTTCGCTCATTCCTCACTCGTAAAATCTTTATCGCATGGTATAATACGAACCGGTTTATTCTCTGGAGGTTCGTACCTTGATCAAACATGACGCCCATCTAGAGTGCTTCATCAAAGAATGCCGCTCGCAGTACGAAGATCTCCTCGCACAGGTCGTTGAAATTCCATCCATCAGCTCAGACCCCGCACATGCGACAGACATGCGTAAAATGGGTACAGCCGCGGTCCATATCCTGAAGAGTTTTGGGGCAGAAGCTAGATTGGTTGAAACCTCTGGATATCCAGCTGTATCTGGTGGGTGGTTTGTCGGAAACCACTATCCAACGGTCACAATATACAATCACCTAGACGTCCAACCAGCCGATGAACCAGAATGGCGGCATTCACCTTTTACCTTTCAAAAAGAATCTGACCGATACCGTGGTCGTGGAACAACTGATGACAAGGGGCCCGCTCTCACAGCCCTCTTTGCCGCACGGTATGTGATTGACAATAAACTTCCACTGAATATCAGATTTTTATGGGAGTTGGAAGAAGAAATAGGCAGTCCCAACTTTGCTGAGCTCTTAACTCAACCTGAACTTGTTCCACGCTCAGACTCTGTGTTGGTTTCAGACACAATCTGGGTTGCGAAACAGCGCCCTGCCATCCCCTGTGGACTGCGCGGTCTGCTTGTCGCGCGAATGATCTTACAAACCGGAACGACCGATGTCCATTCTGGGTTAACAGGGGGAGGGGCTCGTAATCCCTTAGCTGAATTATGCGAAATTGCCAATGCCTGCGTTGAGGCCAAAACTGGCCATGTAAAGATTCCTGGATTTTACGACAAGGTGCTTAAGCCAAGCCCCGAAGAAGTAAAAGGTTTTCTCGATTCAGGATTCCAGGTCAACCGATTCAAGCAGGCGTACCAATTACGATCACTTCGCACTGATAATCGAGAAGAATTGATGCAGCGAATCTGGGCAGAACCAACATTTGAAGTGCATGGCTTAGCTGGCGGACATATCGGTCCTGGCGTGAAAACCATCGTTCCCGCATCTGGGGAGCTCAAGGTCAGTATGCGACTTGTTCCCAATCAACGTCCAGACAAGATCCTCACCCTCTTACGACGCTTTGTCAAAGGCCTCAATCCAAACGTCCAAGTTGTCAGTGACGGAAAGTTAGAACCGTTCCGAGGTGTCTCTACCGGTCCCTACGCTGAGGCACTCGTGCGATCCGTACGGTCTGGATTTGGGAAAGTTCCTGTCCTGGTAAGAGAAGGTGGATCTATTGGAGCGGTTGATCACCTTGATCGATCCTGGAACGTACCAATCCTCTTCATGGGATTGAGCTTGCCTGAACATGGCTATCATGCTCCCAATGAGTACTTTGATTGGGGACAAGCCTCAGGAGGTATTCGAACCTTCGTTCATTATTTTCAAGAACTTGCCCAGATGGGCAAACAAGCCGCCATGAAGAAAAAAGCCAAACGTTCTGCTCGTTAGGTGATAGACTCCGCCCGGTTCATGAGTCAGCTCATGCCTCTCACATTCAAGCACCAGCATGCGTATCTAAAAACACGAAGTGCCGTGTTCTCTATCTGAGCCAGTATCTTCTCTTCACGTCACTCTAACCGCTACTCACCTTGTCAGTGATACACGATAGAAAGGACAGAGAAACTTAACGTGACGACTTTGACTTAATCTTTGGCGTTGACTTACGTTTTGGCTTAAGTTGAGTCTTGGGTTTTAATGTGCTCTTAGCCTTAGATTTGGGCTTCAGCTGAGTCTGAGCTTTTGGTTCGCTCTTTGGCTTAAGTTTGTACTTTGGTTTGGGCTTCGGTTGCGCTTGTGGCGGAGGGTTTTTGTTACGAACCAATATAGTAATGGGTGTCCCAATAAATCCGAATGTTTCTCGAAGGAGATTCTCAAGATAACGTTGATAGGTCGTGTTCACATCTCCTGAATGACGAACAAATAGTGCAAATGTAGGTGGCTTGGTCGCAACCTGGGTAATGTAGACAGACTTGAGAGGATTTCCAGCACGAAGTGGTAGTGGATTTTTTTCCAAAGCCCGTTGGAGAAACTGATTTAACTGTCCAGTAGGAATTCGTTTCTCAAACTCAGCCATCACCTTATTGACCTTCGGGAAAACTTGAGACACGGTCTGGGGGTTGAGTGCTGAGGCAAAGACGACTGGGACAAATCCAAAAAATGGAAAACGCCGATGGAGTTCTTTTTCATAGTCCGCTTGGGCATCGGCATCGTGAACGCGTAAATCCCACTTATTCACCATCAAAACACATCCACGCCCCTGACGTTGAATCAAACCCGCGATCTTCGTGTCCTGTTCAGTGACACCCTCTACTCCATCTAATAACAAAATAGCTATATCAGATCGCCCCAGCGCACGCATGGCACGAACCACACTGTATCCCTCAACGCCTCGATCTATTCGGCCACGCCGTCGGATTCCAGCAGTATCGGTAAGGATGTATGAGTCTCCTTGATAGTTCACCTCAGTATCGACCGGATCTCTCGTCGTCCCCGGTTGATTGCTAACAACCAGTCGATCCTCGCCAAGAATTAAATTAACAAATGTTGACTTTCCAACATTCGGCCGCCCCACCACGGCTACTCGTGGCACAGTACTGGTAATTTCTTTTTCCTGGCCTCGTGGGAAAAATGGCATCATGGCTTCGAGCAATTCATCTACCCCTAGCCCATGTTCAGCAGAAATGGGGAATACTTCGGGAAGACCAAGGCGATAAAAATCAGCAAGCAGTGGTTCTGATTTGGGAGTATCAACTTTATTGACCGCCCAAAAAACCGGTTTCGTAATACCTCGCATAAGGGACACAATCTCTTCATCAAGCGGCGTCAGCCCACTTCGTCCATCCATGGCCAATACGAGAATATCTGCTTCGGCAATAGCCATTTTTGACTGATGTTTAATCTGTACCACCATTCCTTCAGTCGCTGAAGGGTCTAATCCTCCAGTATCGATAAGCTGAAAGACACGACCTTGGTAGCTACAATCCGCGACATTACGATCTCGGGTCACTCCAGGACGATCGTCCACAATGGCTTTCCTGGTGCCTACAATTCGATTAAATAAGGTGGACTTTCCGACATTAGGTCGTCCAATAATGGCGACTTGTGGAATAGGGACCTCAGGTGACTCTCCCTGTTCTGGCGTCTGGAGAAGACTCTCTCCTTTTTCCATCACTTTCTTTTTACGCCGAGGATTTTTTGAAACAAATTTTCTTAAGACCATGTATCAACCTAATCGTGTAACACCCTGATATTTTATCTGATTTAGAACAGTACCACAGGAACTTTTTCTCGAACAATTATCGCAAATCTAAATACATGCCAGTCTTGCTAATCTGGCTATCATCACGTCATTAACCACTTCAAAAATCGAAAGTCAATTGAATCGGCTATAGACTAGGCGGAAGAAGGAGGAAGAGGACAATAAGACGTGTAGATTCTATGAGAGAGTTAGGGCCCTAACTATGTAAATGCTTCATTGCTGCAGCACACAATATGATAAAAACCCCCATCCAAAGGGTACCACGTTGGAATGGAATCGGCTCCTCAGCCATTTCTTCTTTTTCCTCTGCTGTTTCTTCTCCAGTCGGCTCGTTTTTAAAGATGACCGTATAGAGAAAGATAGTCAGGACTCCAAGAACCAAACTGAGTTTAATGAAAAATATCGTTAAATATTTCGCATTATGTGATACGCCTTCCCCAGTTAATAGCAGCATGGCCTTACTGACATAATGAAGATTCACTCCTCCCGTAAACAAGGCCACGACGAAAACCACTCCGACGACTTTCTTATACTGTAGGTAAAAAGTTTCGGAGATAGCGTGAACATATTCCTTGGGTACAGCTGTTCGTAACCCTGGAGTCACCGCCATGACAATAAATGCCAACCCCCCGATCCAGATCACGGCTGACAGTAGATGTAACCAATGCACGAGAATGGGAATGACTTGATTAATGTCGGTAAAAACCGCTTGAAGAGCTTCCATATAAAATTAGCTTAGGAATGGTTATTGAGGACAGTAAGATCTTCCAGCCAACCGAATATGACTGATCCGATACACGTACAAATTCTGAATAGTAATAGAACCGCTAGAGTATGGAATGACAAACAATGACTTAGAACTTAAATACTGGCGTTTCATTTCCAAACCGCTTTTTTCGAAGCTCTTCCATTAACTCGGTGGTAATCACTGAAAGACCTCGTTCTGATGCTTGGCGTTCCACGCCTTTTTTGACCATGGCACGCAGAAAATAGGGGATACGATTGAGTCGAGTTTCTGAAGCCTCATCCCAAACAACCGACGTTGCTTCTGGAACATTAAAGGCCACTTCAACTTTCTCACCACCTTTAGGTGTGTAGAGGCACCATTCATCTTCATCAAGCCAATCGCCATGATCCACATAGGGTCTGGCACGGCATCCGCCACAAATCTCACTATATTCACAGTCCCCGCATTTACCTTTGAGGTGGGGGTACCGAAATGAATCAAAAATATCTGACTTTTCCCATAAATCTACAAAACTCTTTTCTCGAATATTTCCTGCAGAAAGAGGCATATACGGACATGGTGTCAAATCACCATTCGGAGTCACTCGAGCATAGTTTGTCCCTGCGAGACAGCCCCCTCCCATATATCCTTGAGCTTTTGTAATCGGCGAATTGGGATCTTTCTCATAGGCCAAACGCTTGAAATGTGGGGCGCATCGAGATCGGATTAACATATCCGAATATTTGTCTTGAGTCTCTACCAAGTGGCCTAGGACTTCTTCATATTGAGTTGGAGTGATATCAGAAAGCTCTTCACCCCGACCCGTACAGACCATGAAGAAGACATTAAGAACCTTGGCTCCAAGCTCATGAGCCCAATGAATGACTTCTGGTAATTCTTGGTAGTTCATCGGCTGGGCGCTAAAATGAATTTGAAATTGCAGCCCATTTCGCTTACAGGCTTCAATACCAGCTAGCGCGCCTTCCCAGGCTTTTGGTAAGCCACGGAACACATTATGTTTCTCGGGGTCAAGTGAATCAATGCTGATGCCGACTCCCATCACACCAATTTCGACCAACTCTTTAGCCATGCGATCGTCAATTAGCATTCCGTTCGTTCCAAACACCACCATAAACCCTGATTTCACCGCATGTCTGGCAATATCTAAGATGTCTGGACGGACTAGCGGCTCACCTCCCGTAATCACCAATAAGCACCCACGATTGACTACGGCAATTTGGTCTATGAGGGTGTAACATTCTTGACTTGTCAACTCATCACTTCCCCCACCTAACTTCGTCGTCGCATCGAGATAGCAATGATCACATTTTAAATTACAACGACTAGTAAGATTGAGCGCAACTAGGTACGGTTTAAAATCATCAACGGTTCTGCCATCATAAGGATTTTCCGATCCAGTCGGAACAGAGTCAAACTGCGTCACATTCGAAGAAAATGCGGTTTGCGGCGGTAATATACTCTGCGAGTTGATGACAGGAAGCGACTTACCCATGCTGGCCTGCTCCAGAAGGAGCTTCTGACTTCTCTCCTGAACCGGTCAAGTTTGCGATAATATCTTTCACGTTACCAGTCTTCATTGCTTCTTCCATGGTAGTCTTCGCCTGCTCTATTCCTTCATTCGCCACATCAATGGTAATGACCATCGTACCAATCTTCTCGGCATGCTTGATAATAAGTGCCTTTGTACAATCTCGCATAAAGCCAGCTGGAGCCCGCTCTAAACGTTCTGTGGCTTCTCGCTCCCATGTATAAGGAGAGGAATCTGTATTTTTTTCCACGTTTGCATCTTTGTCCATGGCCGATTCCCCATTTGAAGGTGCTTTATTCGCAAAAATTGGCGTATAGTCTTCTGAAGCTGCCTCTTCAATAGTCGGAGCTGCATATTCTAAAGTAATAGTTGTCATACCCAACTTTCTCGCTGACTTTTCAATCCTTGCCTTTGCTCGTCTACGTTGAAAACCAGCAGGGACTGATCGGATCGCTTCCTTTGCATCTTTCGTCCATTGCATTGGAACATCGTCATACGCAAGATGGGTTTCAAGTTCACCCTCAGATTGAGCAGCGGCGTCAAAGATAGCTTTATCGACTTCTTTAAATTGAGCACCATCTCCTGAACATACGGGGCACTTTACGGGAGCAGGATCACCTTTACCAATATACCCACAACCATTACATACATAATAGGCCCTGGCCATGCGATCGAGATAGGACTGATTCGCAGGACTCACCTCTGGCCCATTGGATTTTGGCTTTTCATCAACAAAAGGATTCATCATCCCACTCAGAGAAGAACCCATCAAATCACTGGCGACTGAATCATCAGCTTGCATTTTATCTCGATCAATGCCTGCGGCTTCAAGATTTCCTCCAAGAGCATGCATCGCATCCATTGCACCCTTCGGAAGAATGTCTCCTACGGCAGCATCAATCACTGAATCGCTAATAATGGTATGTCCCTTTTCAATAGCATACCGATGAATAGCCGTCTTCGCGACACCTCTGGCAAAAACAGGAATTTTTTCCATCCGCTTTAAGGCTTCTTCAGTCCAAGCAATGGTGTACTCGGCTTGCACATCGATTGGCGGTACAAATTTTTGATTGGAAATTAAGACATTACAGGAGGCTGCCCGGAGAAGATTTTCAGTATTGCTGCCAATATCCATATCATCATCGCTGTGGACCCCAATACGTCCGACAATGAGTAACCAAGGCTGTTCCTTGCGGACATATTGAATCACCTTTTCAAAAGCTTTACCGTCAAGTAGGGTCGTCTTAATATCTGCCCCTTCGTCTTGGGCGACATCGCGAGAAACATCAAGGTGTGACTGATAGATCTTCGCCAGCCCACTGTCAATGACTTCTTCATGGAGCTTTTCCTGCTCCTTGAACCGAAAGACTTTTCCAGCCTCTTCGTTCAAGACGCCAGAAATACTATGGAACGCCGCATAATGAAAATACGGGTCAAAGGCTGAAATGGCTTCGACCGGCTTGTTGAGCGCTTTTCCAAGTGCTAATGCTGTTTTCAAACCACCAAATGAATAATGGCTTCCATCAACCGCAACAACAATCTTTCCATCTTCTGAGTCTTTGAGATCCTTGATAATCAGCATATCGGAATTACGAACGCGACGAACCACTCGTTCAGTATTGCTACCTACAACAGAATCCTTCACAGCTCCGACGCCCAGCGCGCCCATAATGGTCAGGTCATATCCGTTACTACTAATATCTTCGGCTAATACCTTCCAGTTTCGACCTTCAAGAGAACGACGTTCGAGCGGAATGTTGGCTTCAGTACATTGTTGATCAACATAATCTAAATATGAATCAGTGATAATTTGCAGGCCACGAGTGATAAGCGAATCATGTATTTGACGCTGCCTATCTAGCTCTTTTTCATCATGATATTCTTCTGGAAGGCCAGCCTCCATTTGCTTGAAGCGCTTGTCATGCATCTTTGCTGCATACACGTGGCTACCAACAATTTTGGAACCAAGCGTTTTTGCTAATTTCACGCCTAGATCAACGGCTTTATTGGAATGATCCGAATTATCGACAGGAATGTATATTGTTTTGTACATAAATCTCCTCCTTAAACAGGCTCCCTAACTCCCTCAACTTTTAATGCGCATTTTCTTCATGCATATTACAGACAACATCTGGCAACAAAAAGCACAAACCAGAATTTATCATAATAAGGGATTTCTCAAACAAATAGAACGAGATACTACCACCCACTATTTAGGGAATGCAACCCAATGATATTACTGAAAAGATCCCTAGTTATGGTGTGAATACATACGAAATTCCATAAATTTCCCATACCAACTTTTACGTTTTTAACCTTAGTCAATATAACTAGGACATATATCTGCCTACCTAGTCTTTAGAAAAAAAGTATGTCAAAATTCTTAGAAACATTTTCTGACAATTTCCCCGATCAATAAGGGCAAAACTCCGGCATAAATTTATGGCACCTTGCATCGCCTAGACCAAAAAGCACTTCGTACGATATGGCCAAAAAAGTTACGATTTTGCCGCGTAAATTGGATCTTTTGATTATGCTTACAACGATAATGCAATTTCCCACATTGACAACCTTAGGTAAGGATTCATAGTATAAAAGCCTTCGCCCGCCGTTTATTCATCACACCGGGACATAATTCGCGCGCACCTTCTGTCTGGTGCATGCTGTCCCGAAACCCAATAGAGGAACCCTTTTCATGAGACAATCCAATTTTTTGTTTACCTCAGAATCTGTCACTGAAGGTCACCCGGATAAGATAGCCGACCAAATTTCTGATGGCATTTTAGATGCGATCATTAAAAAAGATAAAAATTGCCGCGTGGCATGTGAAACCATTCTGACAACGGGATTGGCTTTTGTCGCCGGAGAAATTTCCACGAAAGCCTATGTCGAAATTCCTGATATCATTCGAGAGACCATTCAAGGGGTCGGTTATTCTGACGCAACATGGGGCTTTGACCACCGAACCTGTTCAGTGGTGACCGCGATTAATACCCAATCGGGTGATATTGCCATGGGCGTTGATACAGGTGGAGCCGGTGACCAGGGCCTGATGTTTGGCTATGCCACAGACGAAACGACTGAGCTTATGCCAATGACCATTGTTCTTGCTCATAAGCTCACTCGACGTCTTGCCGAGGTTCGAAAGAAAAATATCCTTCCCTGGGTCAGACCTGACGGAAAATCTCAGGTGACAGTCGAATATAAAAATGGAAAACCTGTCAGAATTGATACGATTGTCGTTTCAACTCAGCATAGCGACTCAGTGACATCCCAAAAAATCGAAAAAGACATTAAAGAAAAGGTCATCTATCCTGTGATGCCAAAAAGGCTCTTTAATCCCAAAACTGTGAAATATCACATTAACCCCACTGGACGATTCGTCACAGGTGGCCCCATGGGTGATACAGGATTAACGGGACGGAAAATTATCGTCGACACCTATGGTGGCGTAGGCAGCCACGGAGGTGGAGCCTTCTCTGGTAAAGATCCGAGCAAGGTCGACCGATCAGCCTCCTATATGGCTCGGTATATTGCCAAAAATATTATTGCAGCAAGGCTCGCGGAAAAATGTGAAGTACAACTTGCCTACGCGATTGGCGTTCCCGACCCTGTCTCCATTCTCGTTGATACAAAAGGGACGGAAAAAATTTCGCCAGAGCGTATCGAGAAATTGGTCCGCAAACATTTCCCATTAAACCCACGCGGAATTATCGACCATCTCAAGTTACGGCGCCCCATCTATAAACAAACAGCAGCCTATGGACACTTTGGCCGCAATGAACCTGGATTTACTTGGGAAAAGATGGACAAAGCCGCACTGCTTCGTCGAGAGTCTGGCCTAAAATAAGACAATTATTGGCATTTTCTAAAAACGGAGAGAAAGGCTAGGCAATTCACCTCCTCTCCGAGAAGTCGTCCTAAGAATTTGGATATTACAGAAAGGATTCGAACGAACATGAGTACGACAGCTACAATGGATCAACAATCCACCGACTATAAAGTCGCAGATATCACACTTGCTGAGTGGGGACGCAAGGAACTTGGAATCGCTGAAACCGAAATGCCGGCTTTAATGGCCTTACGGGAGAAATATCGAGGATCCCAGCCATTAAAAGGTGCCAAAATCCTTGGTTGCATTCACATGACCATTCAAACGGGCGTCTTAATTGAAACGCTCATCGAACTTGGCGCGGAAGTACGTTGGTCTTCCTGTAATATCTTCTCCACTCAAGATCATGCAGCTGCAGCCATAGCAGCAAAAGGAATTCCCGTGTATGCCTGGAAAGGTGAAACAGCCGAGGAATACGATTGGTGCCTAGAGCAAACCATTTTGAAAGATGGGAAGCCTTGGGACGCCAATATGGTGCTAGATGATGGCGGTGACTTAACCCTCATGCTCCATGAAAAGTTTCCGGCCATACTTGACCGAGTTCATGGCGTGACTGAAGAAACGACAACCGGCGTTCATCGCCTCCAAGACATGCTGAAAAAAGGTACCCTCAAAATCCCAGCCATCAACGTAAATGACTCTGTGACGAAATCCAAGAATGATAATAAATATGGATGTCGTCATAGTTTAAACGATGCGATTAAACGAGGTACCGACCATCTCCTGTCCGGGAAAAAAGCCTTAGTCATCGGATACGGTGATGTAGGAAAGGGATCAGCACAATCACTTCGCCAAGAAGGCATGATTGTCAAAGTCTCTGAAATTGACCCAATTTGCGCTATGCAAGCCTGCATGGATGGATTTGAAGTTGTCTCCCCTTATAATGATGGAATTAACACGGGAAAAGTCGAAAACACGAATACCGCCCTCTTAAGTCAGACTGATTTAGTCGTCACAACAACTGGAAACTTTAACGTCTGCGACGCAGCCATATTGCAATCACTTAAACGTGGTGCCGTTGTGTGTAACATTGGCCATTTTGACAATGAAATTGATACCGCCTATATGCGCAAGCATTGGGAATGGGAAGAGGTCAAACCGCAGGTCCATAAGGTCTACCGCAATAAAGCCGACAACGACCATCTGCTCCTTTTATCCGAAGGTCGCCTGGTAAATTTAGGTAATGCAACTGGACACCCTTCCAGAATTATGGATGGGTCATTTGCCAATCAAGTGCTGGCTCAAATTTTCTTATATGAACTGAAATTTGCTGACCAGACTAATGCGAAAATTACAGTGCAAGTCTTGCCAAAGAGCCTCGACGAAGAAGTGGCCGCCCATATGGTTCGCGGCTTTAGCGGAGTCATTACTAAACTGACTAAAGTCCAAGCTGACTATATCGGCGTCAGTGCCGATGGACCATTTAAGGACGATACCTATAAGTACTGACGTCTCTCAGAGATTAACATAGATGGCATAAAACCCTCACAGCCTCGTGGCTGTGGGGGTTTTTGCTATCCCTCCTTACCTCGGGAGCTTGGCATTCTCAGCGCCCAGGGTACGCTCAACGCCTATGACAAGCACAACTGCATCTACTCGTTTTCGACTTCCCTACGCCAAATTTTCTAAATAGCACTTTTTTACTTTACAAGAATCTAATAAACCAGTTATCTTAAGGTAACCTACCTGGTCTGCAGAAGTGCACAAGAGATATCCCTTTATCTTAACTCGCATGCATGCTTGAGAAGCTACACAATGCTGCAAGTCCAAGAGAGTATATGGGGAAATTCAAATTCTAAAACAACAAGATTAAGGATGTCGGATATTCTCTGGCAACACCCCTTCAGATGGTAACTACAAAAAGAGAATTTGATTATCTTACCACCAGCCTGTTCTCCTCCATAGTCCTATTCACCATAATCGGTTTACCGATCTTTACGTACTATCATGACTTTTCATGGGTAGACTGGACAATGTTTGCCATCCTGTACGTATTTACCGGCCTTGGAATCACAGTCGGATACCATAGGTTATTTTCGCATCGAAGCTTCAAATGCACAAAATGGGTCGAAATGACGATGTTGCTTGCAGGTGGAATGGCCTTACAGAACTCTGCCCTGAAATGGGCGTCCGATCACATCCGTCATCATGCACAATGTGACGAGGAAGATGATCCCTACAACGCAAAGCTAGGATTCTGGTGGAGCCATTGTGGATGGCTATTTTGGAAAGACAAAAACCCGGCCCAATATGACAAATATAAAACGAGATTAAAGCAAAATCCCCTCGTCATGTGGCAACATAACAACTACATCGCCATTGTCATTGCAGGGCTACTATTTCCATTCATTGTGGGGTTCCTCTACAACGGATGGATCGGCGGTTTAAGCTGCTTCCTCTTAGCCGGAGTGGCTCGCACGTTTTTTGTGCTCAACTCGACGTTTTTTATTAACTCCATCTGCCATTTGTGGGGGAATCAGCCTCATGGGACCTCTGACTCAAGTCGAGACAGCTGGTTTGTGTCACTTCTGACGTTTGGAGAGGGATACCACAATTATCATCATATGTATCAAACTGACTATCGCAATGGTGCGCAGTGGTATAACTTTGATCCATCCAAGTGGTTAATTTGGATATTGAGTAAGCTCGGCCTTGCCTCCGATCTTCGACGACAATCAACTACACAATAAACAAATGGCTGCTTTTGATGTCGTCCCCAATCTTATTCGCTTTTGCTCTCTGAATATGTTCGCACCTACCTGACCAACGGCTCGCTCTTTCCAACCCCTAACGACATGGCTCGGAGCGGCAGACTGTCTTATATTGCGCACATCAGAACCCATATGCTAGATTCGCCTGCATTCATGCGGGTTTTGCGTATATGAGGCATCATAAATGTTCGATGTATTTCTTGCGAATGTGTTGACTAGAATGAATCACTCCGAAACGGCCTAACTTCACGACTAATGCTCACCGAAGAAATCCAGCACATGTCAGACCAGTATGTGATGAATACGTACAACCGACTTCCATTGTCCATTGTCCGTGGACAAGGCTGTCATGTGTATGATGCAGAAGGCCGGTCATATCTCGACTGCGTTGGAGGCATTGCGGTCAATACCTTAGGATATAGCCACCCAGATCTTGTCACAAGCATCGAACGACAAGCTCGCCATTTACTTCATACATCAAATCTTTTCTATACAGAACCTCAGGCTGAACTTGCCCACTGCTTGGTTGAACATTCATTTGCCGACAAAGTCTTCTTTTGCAACAGTGGAGCTGAAGCAAATGAAGCAGCCATAAAATTGGCCAGAAAATATAGTCACGATCATTTTGGTCCAAACCGTTCAGAAATTTTGACGATGGTCAATTCCTTTCATGGGCGAACGATGGCCACCTTGAGTGCAACGGGGCAAACAAAGGTTCAACATGGGTTTGAGCCGCTTGTTCCTGGATTCACCTCCGTGCCATTTAATGACATAGATAGCCTTGAGGCAAAAATTTCAGATCAGACGGCTGCCATTATGATCGAACCCATCTTAGGCGAGGGTGGGGTTATCGAGGCGGACACAGCCTACCTCAAAGCCCTCAGGGACCTCTGTACAGCAAGAAATATTTTATTGATTTTTGACGAAGTACAAACGGGCATTGGACGGACAGGAACCTTATTTGCCTATGAACAATTTAGGGTCCAACCTGATATCATGACCTTGGCCAAGGGGCTTGGCGGGGGCATTCCAATAGGAGCTTGCCTCGCCACTGAAAATATCGCTCAGGCATTTACCTATGGCACCCATGGATCCACATTTGGAGGGAACCCCCTTGCCTGTACCGTGGCACGACAAATACTCCGAATTCTCCTCGAAGGGGGAGAATTGGAGCGATGTCAAGAACGAGGCACCTACTTGAGGAAAGGCCTGCTTTCGCTCCAAGAACAGTTTTCTTTTATCAAAGACGTACGAGGGAGAGGCTTGCTACAGGGAATAGAATTGTCCATAGATGGAAAGCCTATCGTCATGGGTTGCCTGGCACATCGAGTGATCATCAACTGCACCATGGGACGGGTACTGCGGTTCATCCCCCCGCTCATTATTACGCAAGCAGAGATTGATGTACTTCTGGCCACTTTGGAGAAAGTGTTTCTCAAACAGAGAGAAGCCTAGATATATTTTCACAATATTATTGAGACTGCCATGCCCAGATCATCTCAAACCATACCTCCTCGACAACCGGCCAAAGATCTCCTCACGATTGCTAATCTTTCAAGCCGGCACATCTCGGCGCTTATTAAACAGGCCAAACATCTGAAGTCGAAACGCCGGGCCGGTAAAATGCCTAGGCCACTCGTCGGAAAAACCCTTGGCTTAATATTCGAAAAACCCTCGACTCGAACCCGTGTGTCCTTTGAAGCAGGCATGAATCACTTGGGTGGACATTCCTTGTTTCTTGAGGCCGAGAAGATTCAACTCAGCCGAGGGGAGAGCCTCTCGGACACAGCGCAAGTACTCTCTGGATATTTAGATGGCTTAGTCGTGAGAACGTTTGATCAAGCGACACTTGAAGAATGGGCCACTCATGCAACCATTCCAGTGATCAATGGACTCACCGACCAATGTCACCCATGTCAAATTCTTGCTGACTTGTTCACAATTTCAGAGAAAAAAAAGCGATTAAAGGGTATCAAGTTAGCCTATGTCGGTGACGGAAATAATGTTACTCACTCTCTCTTAGAGGCTGGGGCGCGTATGGGCATGCATGTATCGGTCGGCTGTCCGACAGGCTACGAACCAGATCAAAGAATTATTGAATGGTCACAAGAGGAGGCCACAAAAACTCAGGCAACCATCGAGGTCACTCATGACCCACTCATTGCCGCAGAAAATGCCGACGTACTGTACACCGATGTCTGGATTAGCATGGGACAAGAACGAGAACAAAAACGCCGGCTCAAGGCCTTAACTCCGTATCAATTAAATGAACGACTCTTACGAAAGGCTAAGCCAGGAGCCATTGTCATGCATTGCCTTCCTGCACATCGAGGCGAAGAAATTTCGACTGGGGCACTAGACGGGCCCCAATCTGTGGTCTTAGAACAAGCTGAAAACCGCCTTGATATGCAGAATGCCATCTTGATTGATTGGCTCGGACGAGCATCATCATGAAAAAATCACCTCAAAAATCTACATCACGATCAACCTCAACTCGGCCAAAAGCGCAAGCGATGAACAAAGTCGTTCTCGCCTATTCCGGTGGACTTGATACCTCGGCCATTCTCCATTGGATCAAAGAGACCTATCAATGCGAAGTCATCGCGTTTTGTGCTGACCTTGGCCAAGGCGAAGACTTGCAAGCCATCAAACGTAAGGCATTGGCTGTTGGCGCGTCAAAAGTCTATGTTGAAGACCTTCGTGAAGAATTTGTCAAACAGTACGTCTTTCCCATGCTACGTGCCAATGCCGTATATGAAGGCAGTTATTTACTGGGCACCTCCATCGCCCGTCCATTAATTGCCAAACGTCAAATCGAAATCGCAAAAAAAGAAGGTGCGACGTTTGTGAGCCATGGGTCAACCGGCAAGGGCAATGATCAAGTTCGATTTGAACTGACCTACGCCGCACTCGCTCCGGAAATTCGCGCCATCGTACCCTGGCGAGAATGGTCCTATAAATCACGAGAAGATCTCATTGCCTACGCCAAGAAACATCGTATCCCTATAACCGTCACTAAAGCGAAGCCCTATAGCATGGACCTGAACCTTCTCCACATCAGTTATGAAGGCGGGCTCTTAGAAGATCCATGGAAAGCTCCTCCTGAAGATATGTTCAAAATGACGGTGTCCCCGGAAAAAGCTCCAAACACCTCTCAGACCATTGAAGTTCGATTCCACCGTGGGGATCCCGTCGCACTTGACGGAAAACGGTTAAAGCCTGCAGCTCTCTTGGAGCAACTAAATCGCCTTGGAGGCAAACATGGAATTGGTCGAGTGGACCTTGTCGAGAATCGTTACGTTGGGATGAAGGCACGTGGAGTCTATGAGACTCCTGGAGGTACCATCTTACACAGCGCCCATCGAGGCCTCGAATCCATTACCATGGATCGTGACGTACTTCACCTTCGAGATAGTTTAATTTCGCGGTATGCTGAACTAATCTATAATGGCTATTGGTTTTCGCCGGAACGGGTTATGCTTCAAGCGGCCTTTGATCAAGCTCAACAAGAAGTGACGGGAACCGTTCGCCTTAAACTATATAAAGGAAATTGTATCGTCACGGGTCGGCGCTCTTCTCAGTCTCTCTACAAAAAAGATCTTGCCACCTTCGAAGAAGGACAAGGGTATGATCAGAGTGATGCCACAGGATTTATCCGCATTAATGCCCTACGCCTAGCCATGCAAACAGACAGAAACAAGAAAAACGATGGCAGATAAAAAGTCGATCATGAAAAAAGATAGCCGAAAAACTCGGCAAATATCCGCTTCAAGTCAGTCGAAGCGTAGTTCCTCGGCCAACAAGAAAAAAAGGGCGACCCTTACTGCGGGAACCAAGAAAGCTTGGGGAGGGCGGTTTAAAGAACCAACCCACCATCTCGTTGAACGATTTACCTCCTCCCTTCCTTTTGATCAACGACTCTACCACTACGACATTCAGGGCAGTATTGCGCATTGCAAAACACTCTATCGAGCCAAAGTCCTCAAACAGAAGGAATGTCAGACTATCATTCGCGGCTTGGAAACCGTATTGCGTGAAATTGAACAAGGACACTTTGAGTTCCGCGATGAAGATGAAGATATTCATATGAGTATTGAGCGTCGCCTCACTCAACTTATTGGCCCACTTGGGGGAAAGCTACATACCGGACGAAGCCGCAATGACCAAGTCGCGTTGGATCTTCGTCTGTTCGTCAGAGATTCACTGAAGGCAATGATTGCCGGATTGACTCAATTGCAGAAAGCAATGGTTCAAAAGTCTCGCATACATCTCCATGTGCTCATGCCTGGCTATACACACCTTCAACGAGCACAGCCAGTTCTCTTTGCTCATCATTTCCTTGCCTACGTTGATATGTTCGAACGGGATAAAGGGCGACTAAATGATGCATTGATTCGACTCAATGTGATGCCATTGGGTGCAGGCGCCTTAGCTGGCACAAACTATCCAATCGACAGGGCATACACGGCTGAACTGCTCGATTTCCCAACGGTCACGACCAATAGCTTGGATACGGTTTCAGACCGCGACTTTGTCGTCGAAGTCCTCAACGGATGCTCAATCCTTATGATGCATTTGTCGAGATTAAGTGAAGAATTAATCCTATGGTCTTCTCAGGAATTCCAATTCGTCGAAATGTCTGATTCCTTCTGTACGGGAAGCAGCATGATGCCTCAGAAGAAAAACCCCGATGTCGCTGAGCTAGTACGAGGGAAAACTGGCCGGGTGTATGGGCACCTCATGTCCATCCTGACGACACTCAAAGGCTTACCGCTGAGCTATAACCGTGACTTGCAAGAAGATAAAGAACCCCTTTTTGACACCTTAGATACGACGAGTGACTGTGTCTCCCTCTACGCTGAGCTGATCGCCCGCATGAGTATTCGTGAAGACAGCATGGCAGATGCGGTGCAGTCTGGCTTGCTCTTCGCAACCGAATTGGCTGACTACCTTGTCAGAAAAGGGACTCCCTTTCGCGAGGCCCATGCCATTATCGGGAGTCTCGTGGGACAATGCGCTGAACAAAAAAAGGATCTAGCCCAAATCACCCTACAAGAACTTCGAGCCCATTCGTCTCATTTCTCAAAAGATGCCTTGAGCTTATTGACACCAGAAGGTGCCATTCAACGAAAAAGTCAGATTGGAGGCACCGCGAGAAAACAAGTACAAAACAGGTTGCGTACGCTAGAGAAACGCCTGTTATAATATTTTCATTTTCCCCGTTTTAGATTCTTGGACATCACCATCATGTGTCTGACAGAGTGGAAGAACAGCATGAGGTACATATTGCTCTCGAGCCTGTTCATGTTCGTCACTACCGCATGTGGAGCAGCAGGCTCCCCCATTGCACCAGAAGAAGTAGGATTAGAAGCAAAAATTCGCAAACAACAGCAAGAACGGCAACGTTCCCTTGCCCCAAACACTCAGGGAGAATATGTGATACCACTCGAAGAAGAATCGGTAGAATTACCACCGCTTCACCCGGTTGGAGTAAGATGAACAGTCATATCGAACATCCCAGAACAATACACTAGCGATAATACTGCAAAACACTCCTAAATGTAGCCGGTTTCTAAGCATGTCCCTTATTTACTATCCTCTTACATGAGATCTATTCATATGCATGACTTTCACTATCGCGACAATCAACTCTACTGCGAAGACGTGCCCATAAAAGAAATCGCACAAAATGTAGGCACTCCTTGTTATATCTATAGCCATCGAACTCTTATCCAACACTTTAGAGCTTTTGATCAAGCCTTTGACGCCATCCCTCACACGATAGCTTACGCGATGAAAGCCAATTCAAATATTGCTATCCTTCGCCTGATGGCTCAAGAAGGCAGTGGTGCCGATATCGTATCTGGCGGAGAACTCTTTCGTGCGATCAAGGCGGGAGTGCCTTCATCTAAAATAGTTTTTGCTGGCGTGGGAAAGTCAGGAAGTGAGGTTGAGCAAGCGCTGAAAGCCGACATCCTGATGTTTAATGTAGAATCTGCAGGCGAACTGAAGTTGATTAACCAAGTAGCCGGGCAAATGGGAATACCAGCCAGAGTTGCACTTCGAATCAACCCGGACATCGATCCTAAAACCCATCCCTATATTTCCACGGGTCTCAAGAAAAGTAAGTTTGGAATTGCCGCCGACCGTGCATTAGCAGAATTCAAAACAGCGACAGCCTTACCGCATATTCAAGTAGTTGGCGTACATTGCCATATTGGCTCACAACTCACTGAACTGACACCATTTACTGATGCACTGAAAAAAATATTACCCCTCATTGAAACGCTCAAAGTACAAGGCATCAATATTCGCTACCTCAATATTGGGGGTGGTCTGGGCATTACCTACTCGGATGAAATTCCTCCTCACCCTAAAGACCTTGCCGCAGCCGTAGCCCCATTGTTACAAGACCTCAAATGTCAATTAATCCTGGAGCCAGGTCGCTCCATCGTTGGCAATGCCGGCATCATGGTGACCCGTGTTCTGTATAATAAAGAAACTGAAGCGAAACAATTCGTAGTAGTGGATGCAGCGATGAACGACTTGTTACGTCCAAGCTTGTATGATGCATACCATGAAATTCAACATGTTCGAAAACCATCTGGAACAGACGAACAAACTGTTGATATTGTCGGGCCTATTTGCGAATCTGGAGACTTTCTTGCTAAAGATCGTAGAATCCCGACAACCAATTCTGGAGATCTCTTGGCGGTCATGAGTGCAGGTGCCTATGGATTCACGATGGCGTCAAACTATAACTCAAGACCACGTGTCCCAGAAGTATTGATCAAAGGTCATGAAGTACACGTTATTCGTAAACGCGAAGACTACGAGGATCTGACCCGAGGCGAAACCATTCCTAGTTTTTTAGAAACAACCGCATGACCATGATTGAAATTTCCAACAAAAAACTCGGCATTTCAGCTGTGGGCTCAACTGATATTCATTGAGGTTATCCAATGTTCTCTGGTTCTCTCGTTGCCATTGTCACCCCATTCAAAAACGGAAATGTTGATGAGACAGCATTTGCTGACTTGATTGAATATCAAATTTCCAGCGGCACGCATGGCATTGTGCCTTGTGGCACGACAGGTGAATCTGCCACTTTATCAACTGAAGAACACGAACGGGTTGTGGCCTTAACTGTTGAAATCGTGAATAAACGTGTAACCGTCATAGCAGGTACTGGGTCCAACTCTACCGATGAAGCCATCACACTAACAAAGCATGCCAAATCCGCCGGCGCAGATGGTGCATTACTCATCACTCCCTATTACAACAAACCCATGCAAGCCGGACTGATACAACATTACTCCTCCATCGCTAAAACTTCGGATATTCCATTAGTGCTCTACAATATTCCTGGGCGAACTGGAGTCAATATGACACCAGACACGGTGGCACAACTCTCGAACATTCCGAGTATTGTCGCAATCAAAGAGGGAAGTGGATCACTTCAGCAAGTCTCAGCAATTATTGAACAATGCGGAGAAAATATCACTGTCTTGGCAGGGGATGATCCACTCACACTCCCGATGATGGCAATTGGAGCCAAAGGAGTGATTACCGTCACGGCGAATGTCGCCCCAACCGACATGGCCAGCATGGTCAACCTCGCCATTCAGGGAAACTATGAAGAGGCAAGAAGAATTCACTACAAATTAGTTCCCTTGTTTTCGGCGTTATTTTACGAAACGAATCCTATTCCTGTTAAAGCTGCATTGGCGAGCATGGGGAAAATCCAACATGAGCTTCGCCTCCCACTCACGCCTATCTCATTTGAAAATCAAGATAGATTGTTTAACGTTCTTAAGGCTTGCGGTTTGAACTGAGGCCGTCTTCAATCATGGCACAAATCGAAACGATTATTATGGGAGCCGCAGGACGAATGGGCAAACGACTTGTCGCATTGGTTCAGGAATCTGAAACAATGAAACTTACAGGAGCCATAGAAAATCCAGGGCATCCAGCCTTAGGTCGTGACGCAGGGGAGGAAGCCGGAACCTCACGAGCAGAAGTGATTATTCAAAATACACTGGGAGATGTGCTTGATAAATCACAAGTCATCATCGATTTCACTGCCCCTCAAGCCACCCTATTAAACTTACAGTTAGCTGCAAAGCAACGTAAGGCTATGGTGATAGGAACGACCGGGTTTGATCAAACGGAGCTTCATGAGCTCCAAGCACTCGCCCCCCAAATCCCATGTGTCTTTGCACCTAACATGAGTATCGGAGTAAACGTTCTTCTCAATATTGTTGGGAAGGTCGCAAGAGCGTTAGGTGAAAGATACAATATTGAAGTCATCGAAGCGCATCATAATCAGAAGAAAGATGCCCCCAGTGGAACCGCTCTCAAGATTTCAGAAGTACTTGCAGAAGGGATGGATTGGAATTTGGCAGATGTCGCTGTCTATGATCGTCATGGAATGATTGGAGAGCGAAAGACACGAGAAATTGGCATTCAGACCATTCGGGCCGGAGATATTATTGGAGATCACACCGTGTTATTCGGAGGTCCAGGGGAACGCATTGAAATTACCCATCGGGCCCACACACGAGATACCTTTGCACTTGGAGCCTTACGTGCAGCCGAATGGGTCGTGAAGCAACCTCCCGGCCTCTACACCATGGCCGATGTCTTGGGATTACAATAATTAACGATCTTTAAGAATGGTCAATCCCAACCATGTCGCGTAACCACTAGCTGTATTCATTGAATTCTTTCTTCTCTCGTCTCTTCATCACCCCATTTTATTCCATGATCCAAGGTACAAATCGAACCGTTCATTTTTAAATCTACCTCAAGATCTGACCCAAAGCATTGCTTTGCAAAAATTCGTTGACAAACTCAAAAGGCGCATGCTCTTATGCAAAGTCTGTGATGATAATTTTTTTCATTTGATTTATTTTCTTTTGGATTAATAGAATATTAAGGAGAAATTCAGAATGGATATGTTTGGAAAAATACCACTTATCGAGGTTCCTCTACATATTACGCCTGATCAAAAAAAGTGGCTTGATAAGATGGTTGAGGAAGGCCGCATTGCAGTTCCGCCTGGAGGAAGTCTTGAAAAGGGATCTGTGATCTCAATGTTTCTACGCATGCTGATTCACAATGCCATGGAAGAACAAATGCGCCAAGCAGCCATTGAAGCCGAGGACGAGGATGATGACGATGATGACGATTGATGACGATTGATGACTAGTACTGAAGCAAGCCCTACATTGAAAATACCAGCATGAGAGGTTAAATTTTGATGTAGGCAGGACTTGCCCTGATCACATTGTCATATTCAAACCACTCGATGTGGAAAGCCACAAGGTTTTCATCCCGCAGTCAAGGAGGAAATTGAACAATAGATCTTCACTCAGCCTATACAATGCCTTGATAATCATCAAGTGCAATTTTGACCTAAACAATTACCGTATCTGTTTTATAAACTTTTCAAATTACAAAAATTATCTGTGCCGGTAACGACGGAAACCATACAGACCGACAAAGCCGATTGAAAATAACCAGATGGTAGAGGGTTCTGGAACTGCAGAACTGTCAGGCTGAATTGATGTAATATTATACCCACCTTGAAGAAAATTTGGCTGAAATGATCCGCCAGTCAGACCATTGGTCAGCAGAAATATTTGAGCGATTGAAAATTTCCTAAGGTTAATCGTAGTAGGCAGGGCAGTACTATTAAAGATATTCTGGCCACCCATAAGACTAATGAAATTACCGTTAAAATTACTGATACCGAATCCATCTTCTGTCGGCTGATTAGTGACTGTAACAAACACGCCTAATTGCTCAAAAAATCCACCGTTTTGAGGACCACCCAAAATGGTACCAACAAAAAATCCAGTCTTCCCGTAAAATCCAAAATTAGAATCTCCTGTTAGTTCTGGAGCCGTGGCATCGTAGCCAAATTTACCAGAAATGCTACTTCCCACAGTACTTCCAGTTCCTTCTCCCTCGAAGGAAAACGTGACAGGGCTTGCTAGAACAGCAAATGGGAGTACCCAAAATCCTAATAGAATTCCGAATACTATGGGTATTATCTTCATAATGCCATTTCCTTTGGTATTTGATGAGTAAAAAACGAAGAATGCTTCAAAGTATTGTGTCTTTTGGCAAACTTAACCTTCAACCTCAAAGTCAGACTAGAGAAAACAGAGAAAGACGCATTGGCAAGTTCAGAAGTTGCGTTATAGTATTGGCATGTTAATGACGTGTTGTATATTTCAACCTATTATCCCGTAATGCCAACCAGATATACCAATCAACCCTCAACTTGGTGGACAAAATATAATCTGACAACTATCGTCTAGCGAAGCATCCGAAACACTTCCCTCGCCGCTTCAACTGTTTTGTGAATTTGCGCCGATGAGTGAGTCGTTGACAAAAAAGCTGCTTCAAATTGCGAGGGGGCGAAATAGACCCCCCTACTCAGCATGCCGTGAAAGAATTTGGCATATCGCTTCGTATCCGATTTTTTGGCGCTTGGATAATCTGTCACAGGGCCTTTAGTGAAGAATCCACCTAACATCGAACCAACACGGGTTTGATAAAATGGTATTTTGGCTTCTCTCGCAGCTTCAGCTAAACCCTCCGCGAGTTTCTTCGACTTCTTTTCTAGTCCATCATAGACACCTGGCACAGCAAGAAGCTTCAGAGTTTCGATGCCTGCGGTAACTGCTACGGGATTCCCTGAGAGTGTGCCGGCTTGATACACGGGACCTGCTGGGGCAATCATTTGCATGATGTCTCTTCTTCCTCCATAGGCACCAATCGGCAATCCACCACCAATGACTTTTCCCAAACATGTGAGGTCTGGTTTAACCTTGTATAGTTCTTGTGCCCCACCACTCCCAACACGAAATCCAGTCATAACTTCATCAAAAATAAGCAAAATACCGTGAGATTTTGTTAATACGCGTAAGGTTGATAAGAATTCTGGGTGTGGAGGAACAACCCCCATATTACCTGCAATCGGCTCAACTATAATGCAGGCAATGTCTTTCCCACGTTTTTTAACTAGTCGCTCTATCCCGCTAATGTCATTATATCGTGCCGTCAAAGTGTGTCGTGCAAAAGCTTTTGGCACACCAGGGCTATCCGGCATCCCTAAAGTAGCGACTCCTGATCCGGCCTTAACCAACAGATGATCAGCATGACCGTGATAACAACCTTCGAATTTGATAATCGAATCACGCTTGGTGAACGCACGTGCAAGACGAATAGCACTCATCGTAGCCTCAGTACCAGAATTCACCAGTCGAACATTCTCTACTGCTGGCATTAACGTTGTTACCAATTCTGCAAGTTCAAACTCCTGTAGCGTAGGAGTCCCAAAGCTAGTTCCATTTTTTGCTGTGTTAATAATTGCCTGCAATACTTTTGGATGTGTGTGACCTAAAATCATCGGCCCCCAAGAAAGTACATAGTCAAGATATCGATTTCCATCTAAATCAAATAAATATGAACCTTTGCCTTTCTTCATTGCAATGGGCGTTCCTCCAACTGATCGAAAAGCTCTTACAGGACTATTTACTCCACCAGGTACGAGTCGTTGAGATTTTTTAAATAGTTGAGAGGATTGAGTAGTTTTCACAAAGATACCTCCTAAAGAGGAGTTAGAAATTACGAATTCATATTAGAATTCTTAAGTTTTTTTCAGACTCACCGAATTATTGTGTATACGATGGTATTGATACCAGTTTTTGAAAGGAGATGAAATGTATATCGATCAAAGAAATCAATCAGATTCGATCATCTTAGATTGCTGTGGACGATTTGATGAAAGTGATCACAATCGTTTTATGGAAGTCATAGAAAAACTATACAGTCAGGGATACAACCATGTAGTAGTGAATCTGACTTCTTTGTATTTTTTAGATCCAAAGGTAATTAGTTTACTGCATTTTGCTCATGAATATTTCCAAACAAATACAGCCTCACTTTCACTTGTTAGTCCTCTCAGTGCCGTACGAAACGAACTAAATATGGCAAATATTCCTGAATCAATTCCAACATATCATACTATTTACGATGCCCTTCACCGTCCTCATATTGCAAAACCAAAGGAAGTATCATTGGAAGCCGCTAATGCATGAATGAGCAATAATGAAAAGTCCAAACTATTTGTTGAAATTAATTTTCTGGAATTGATTTTAATAAAAAAAAAGAAAGCCTACCACCATTAAAGGTAGTAGGCTTTCAATATAAACTCGGCAACGACCTACTTTCCCACAGCCTCGCAGCTGCAGTATCATCGGCCCTGGAGGGCTTAACTTCCGTGTTCGGGATGGGAACGGGTGGGACCCCTCCGGTATGGTCACCGAGAAATTCTTTGGTCAAAGAATTAGTTTGTAAATAAAAGTTTGAAGGATAACTTACAAAGTTCTATTTAATAATTAATTCTTACTGTTACTTTGACCATGTCTATCAAGAGCAAAATGATGTTAAGCCTCACGGCCGATTAGTACTGGTTAGCTTCGAGCCTTTCAGCCCTTCCACACCCAGCCTATCAAACTCATAGTCTTTAAGTGGCCTTTAGGGAGGTTGCCCCTCCAGGGTGATCTTATCTTGAGGCTAGCTTCCCGCTTAGATGCTTTCAGCGGTTATCTAAACCGGACATAGCTACCCGGCACTGCCGCTGGCGCGACAACCGGCACACTAGCGGTCCGTCCATCTCAGTCCTCTCGTACTAGAGACAGGCCCTCT
>JAJDBM010000074.1 GCA_029261355.1 Nitrospirales bacterium
GGAAGCTCGGCAACGAATCAATACCTGGATGCGATGGTACAACGAGGAACGACCACATCAAGCCTTGCGCTATCAGAGTCCTCATCAATATCGCCAGCAACAAGGCTTACAGGTGGCTTGATTTCGGGGGAGCACTACAAAAGCGTAGTAGAAGAATAATATGATTGGGTAGAATACGATTTTGTAGCAGGCCAATATTCTCATACACACCTAGGAAGACTTGTGGTAGTAGATACGTGGATGCAACATCACTACAAAGTGATTTCTAAGTAATTCAATTCTTAATTTTCTTAAGGAACAGGCGAACCAGGTTTATGATCAAACCCTTTCATAACTATCCAAATGAGGGTCTCTTCATCAGCGGGGTACAGGCTCAATCCCTGTACGACACACTACTTTAATTGGCTGGCATATGCCACGTGGGTTGATGAATAAGGATAAGGGGTCAAGCTCCTTGCTTTAGAATATTATCTTGATGTTGAAAGATTCTACGACCACTACGGAATGAACGAAAGACCTTTCGATATTCTCGAAACAACCTCAGAAGCTTGTTTATCGCCTGTTGGGACGGTCTTTTCTTCCAGTATTCAGTTTTTATGTATTTATTCGTTCGAGTGCCATGCGGTTGGCGACAATCAAGGGAGGCTGGTGATTGCGTAAGGCAGTCGTTAAGACTTCCTGAACAGTTTGCTGAATATTCCCAATCCACGGGGCGAGTCGTCGCTGATGCAAGATTTCCCGCACAACAAGCTGAATTAAACCTCCAGCGTTCAAGACGTAATCCGGAACATGCATGATGTTTCGTTTCATGAGCCGATACGGATCATGTTCTTCATCGAGAAATTGATTGTTAGCCCCGCCGGCAACAATGTTGGCTTTGAGATGTGGAATAGTCTTGCTATTCAAGATGCCACCCAAGGCGCAGGGCGCAAAGATGTCTGCCGGGACTCGATGGATTTTTGATAACGGGACCACGGTGGCATTCCAGGCTTGTTGAGCTCGGGCCGCACGTTCTGGTTGCAAATCAGCCACAACCAACTTCGCGCCTTGCTTGAACAAGAGATTGCCGACATTCCATCCCACCTGTCCAACGCCCTGAATGGCCACAACTCGACCGCGAAGACCTTTTGTGCCATACATGAATTGACAGGCGGCTTGCATGCCAGTCAGTACGCCCTTCGCCGTTGAGAGCGACGGGTCTCCGCTGCCTCCGAGTTTCCCTGTGGTTCCCGTCACATGGCTGGTCTGTCCTGAGACCACATCTAAATCTTTGGGAAGAATCCCTGAGTCTTTGGCCGCAAGATATTTCCCCTTAAGTGACTCGATGAGCGTTCCCATTGAGAGGAGCAATCGGCGTGTTTTATCTGTTGCGGGATTCCCTATGATGACGGCCTTCCCGCCACCAATCGCTAGTCCGGAGATAGCGGCTTTTTTACTCATGGCTTCGGCTAGGCGAAGCACGTCGCTTAGAGCCTCCTTCTCATTGGTATAGGGCCACATGCGGATGCCTCCCATGGAAGGTCCCAGTCGAGTGGAATGTACCGCAATAATCGCATGGAAATTCGACGACGGATCTTTTCCGACAACGACGGTTTCAAATCCTTTGATTTTGAGGTGTTTAGTCTTGAGCATCGTGACGTTTTAGGACTTCTCGTATCTTACGGTGGATTGCTTCCTAAGACAAAGGGTCTTTGTCATTTCCCAAGACTGCAGTGAGTCGAAATATATGAGAAGGAAGGGTCTTAAGTGGGAACCCATCAATCAGCATCGTGCCGTCCTCAAAGTTGATGCGCGAATTTATTAGTCTTTTAACGATTTCTGAATGATGAATCGAGTCTAGATAAATCCTATGAGTTGCCACATAATACGGTTGGGAGCGTCATAGATCGAGTACCCTATCACTTTGTGAGGAACGGGCCTACTTTTCTTACGTGAGGTTATGTCGTTTTTGAGGAAAGCAAGGTCTATCGGTTTGCGATGATCTGCACGGTGTTTGCCGAAGATGCTATGATACGAACATCTCGACTGACCATTATTATTATCTTCAACGAGGACATGATTATGACTATTTTGACACGCGTTACCCTTGGTATTTCTTTGAGCTTTTTTCTTTTGACAGGAATGAGTTTTGCTGGAGAGTCGGCAGACGTTGGAACATTTGTTGGGGCGCGTATTGCGATTGGCGAAATGATGTCGAAATATTTTGCTGATGGACGGGGCTATGGTGGGGGAGAGCGACCGTCGCCTGAACAGATGAAACAAATGGGAGCAGACATTAACTCAAAACTCAGCACGTTATTAGAGAAACATAGCCTGACGTTGGATGAATATCGCCAGCACAGTGCAGAGGTCTTTGGAGATAAGGCGGCGGTGAAGGACTTTCTTAGCCAACATCCTGACCTCAAGAAACGCTATGAGGCACTGCCGTTCGATCGAATGAGTCCAGGTGGCGGGCGTACGGGTCGGGGATACTAATACGAGAAGTGATCCGAGGATGGATTTTCATCCTTTGGCAGACCTGAAAGATCTTTTTGAATATTCTGGTTGATTGGTGACTTCTCTTTCACAAGAGATATTCCGTCATTATTCGATAGATTCGTTCGAGAAACTCTGATTCAGGAAGAAAATTAATGCGAAAAGGATACAAGCGGAAGCGACGGTCATGCCTGTTATGCAAACCTCATAAAACAGGGTGGGCATTACGTTGGAAAGTGAAGGAGGCGGCAAAGCAAAAGGTACTGGCCGATGAATGGTGGCGACTGTAACGGGTCTGAGGTTTCTCGCTCATTCTCCTTACTGTTGCTATGAAATTCTCTATATGAGAATTCCCGCTGTGCTAATTAGGCCATTCGTCACCATTGGTCTAAGTTTCACAAAAATCCGATAGACATGAACTGTCCGTACGCTCCGCGCCTGAATTGGGCACCTGTCAACATACTTGCTGTCGAGTATTGGATACCAATAAAGGATGTGGCTTTGCTGGGTCGCTTTGCATTCCACATATTTTAGAGTTGAACGTGTTCGATCAACGTGAGCTGCCATCTGCTGATTTTGGAGGAAATACGTTTTTGAACAGACCCGAGGCCTTTGATGCTCAATGTGTTCCTGGGCTTGTTGATTGATGGATCCCATCATTATTGAGCATTTCCAAGCCGTGATAACTCACCAAGGAAAGGTGGTTGATCATTATGTCTCAAATTGTTGATCGTATGATCCGCGCAGCCAAACTCGATGTGAATCTCTATGAAGAGGTCGAATCCGATAGGACGGCCATGACGCAAGCGATGACGGTGGTTGTGTTATCAAGTCTGGCCGGTGGGATTGGGTTTATGAGTCAAGTTGGTCTCAAGGGGTTGGTCATTGGTACGGTTGGTTCTTTGTTTGGATGGTATGTTTGGGCATTTTTGACTTATATCATTGGGACGAAACTTCTGCCGGAAGCTCAGACGCATGCAGATCATGGTGAATTACTTCGAACGATTGGCTTTGCAAGTTCCCCTGGTTTGATTCGAATTTTCGCGATCATTCCTGGTGTCGGTACGATTGTTGATTTCCTTGCCAGTGGGTGGATGTTGGTTGCGATGATCGTTGCCGTGCGGCAAGCGTTGGATTATCAGAGTACGTATCGTGCGATTGGGGTTTGCCTCATTGGCTGGCTTGCGCAGGCTGCACTAATCATGTTGATGATTATGATGATGGGCGGACCACCTGAGCCTCTATGAGGGAATCTCAAATTATCGCGCGAGTGATGAGCCTAGTCATCATGAGTGCATTCTGCTTCGGTTGTGCGTCAATTTCACCCCCTGTTGTTTGTGATCTTTCGCCTACGGCACACCCTAGTCTTCCAGAGCGTGGAATCTCTGCTCATCGTGGTGGGTTCTTTGGATGTCCGATGAATACCATTGGGGCTTTTCAACGGGCCATTTGTTCTGGCGTCCACCAAATTGAGTTTGATGTGCGGGCCACGACTGACGGGGCGCTTGTGGTGGCACATGATGATCATGTGACAGATGCTTTTGGGAAGACCCTCACAATTTCTGACTCTCGACTCTCCGATATACAACAGCTTCGTTTAGCGCCATGCGCGGGAGAGGAAACTGGAGAACGAATTCCTACTTTAGAAGAGGCCTTGGCGGTCATGCCACAAAATATTTGGTTGAATATTGATATGAAGGAGAATGATCCTCTTCTTGCACGATTGGTGGCTGAGACGGTTGCCAAATCCGATCGGTTTCATCAGGTGATTTTTTCGGCGCGCAAAGATGCTGACTTGGCCGCACGCCGCGTGGCCCAAAATGCTGGGGCAAGGAGCTGGATTGGAAACATGAGTCGTCAGATTTTCCGCAGCCAGTACGTGGAGAGCACCATCAATTCCTGTGATCCGTTTATTCAGCTTACGTTCCTACGTGGCAAACCAGATCAGACCACGATGGAGCGTTTAAAGGGTGCAGGTATTCGTGTGAACTATTCGTGGCTTCGTGGGGAAAACACGCAGGAGCTAGAAGAGGATCTTGATAAGCTCTTTACAAGCCACGTCGATTTTGTACTTGTGGACTATGCTGAGCCTGCCATGAAGGCAGCCTGTGCGCTTGGCATTAAACCGGTGATTCCCTTATTAGATGGCAGGCACCCATCTTATTGTTCTGTGCGTCCCAGTTGTCCTTAAATTGGATTGGCGCGAGTTTGTGGGGGAATGGTTTGATTACTCAGATGTGTTGGCAGTTTCAGGATTTTGAAGGCTAATCTGGCCGAGCGTTCCGTTTCGAAATTCCAGTAAGAGTATTCGTGCAGCTTTTTCTCTATCGAATTCTCCGCCTTTTCCTTTTCGTAGACATCCTCGTTTTTTGGCGATGGCATCCAGGACCTCTAGCTCATTGAGCCCTTCAACTGAAAACCCGTAGCGCTTCGTAAACAGGGTAGGGTAATGTGTCACGAGATAGGTCAGAAGAAAATCTGCAATTTCTTCATCCACGATGACCTTGGCACTAATGGCGTTTATTGTCGCCAGCATCAAGCCAACATCGGGGTCTTCAATTTTTGGCCATAAGAGGCCTGGGGAGTCAATGAGCATCATGTGATCATTGAGCATATTCTTTTGTTGAACTCTTGTGACAGCTGGTTGATCTCCCACTTTCGCAAGGCGTCGTTTCAGGAGCGCATTCATTAATGTGGACTTGCCGACGTTAGGAATGCCCATAATGAGCATTCGTAATGGTTTCAACGAGCTTGTGCGATTGGGGGCAAGAGGCTGGCATAAATAGGGGATTTTCGCGGCTTGCCCTGGACGTGTACAAGTGAGTGCAACAGCGGAGACTCCGTCTTCTTGATTGTAGGATCGTACCCAGGCTTGCGTGACCGAGGGATCGGCAAGGTCAGCTTTGTTGAGAACTTTGAGGCATGGTCGCTGTCGTTCCTTTCGTAGTTCACTGATCATGGGGTTGCTGCTGGCTTCTGGAGTACGCGCATCCAGCACTTCAACTACCACATCGCACCTCTCCATGGTCTTGGCCGCCTCACGGCGAGCCACTGTCATGTGACCGGGATACCATTGTATGGCCATAAAAAATATTTAATAAAGAAATGAGTTATTGACTAAGTGGTCTCTCTTCCTCACCATACAATCAACGGACGTTCATTTGCTATAGTCCATGTGCATAAGATAGTCTTTGGTCTTCCCTAAGAGGGAATGGAAAAGATCATTTATAGGAGAAGACGATGCCAAAGGCTAAACGTGAAAAGAACTGTTATGTCTGTGAAGAAGACGATATGATTCGTATGAGTTTCATGGTCTGTGCGCAATGCTCTCGCCATTTTTGTAGTCGTCACGGCGAGCATAAAATGGATGAATGTAATGCCTGTATTGATGGTGGGGAGGAGATGTAGGTCGTTTGGAAATAGTCTTGAAAGAGTAGATGATTAATATGGAGGACCAACCGGAGAGGGTTCTTCTTCGGTGGTTTCAGGAACGGCTTCTTCTTTAATGATTTGGACACTCTTGATGGACTTTTCATCGGCATCACGCACCACAAGATGGCAATGATTGGCATGTACTCGTTCGCCAATTCCCGGTATATGGCCTAATTCATCTAAGATTAATCCACTAATGGTATTTTGTTCTTCGTCGAGTTCAACCTTCAGGAACTCATTAATCTTTCGCACTTCTGTTCGCCCATCAACTAATATCTGATTCTTTCCCGTTCGCTTAATGAGTTCTTCCGTCAAATCCCCTTCGTCAAGAATTTCGCCTACCACTTCTTCGAGAAGATCTTCGGCAGTCACGAGTCCCAAGACTCCACCAAATTCATTAACGACAATCGCAATGTGACGTTTTTCTTGTTGGAATTGTTTCAATAAATCGTCGGCTGGTTTTCCTGCTGGAACATACAAGGCTGGCCTGGCAATGTCTTTGAGTATGGTGTTTGTTTGATTTTGGGCCAAATCCATTAAGGCGTGGCTGCGATATAAAATGCCAGTGATATTATCCATATCATCTGCATAGACGGGAATTCGTGAAAACTTTGATTTAAATAGTTCGTCTCTGGCTTTGCCTAGGGTCTGGTTGGCTTCCAGTCCAAACATATAGATGCGGGGGGTCATCACATCTTCAGCCGTTAAATCGGTAAACTCGAACACATTTTTGATCATCTTGACTTCTTCTGTTTCTAATACTCCCGCTTTATCTCCGGCATCAAGCATGAGTTTCAGCTCTTCTTCAGTGGCATAATGCAATGTTAATGACCGTCCTCCGGTCATTTTTGAAATGAAGGGTTCGAGTAAATAGAGGAAGGGAGTAAAGGCTTTTTCAAACCAATAGACCGGGTAGGCCATGAGTTGAACCGCCGTTTCTGCGTATTTTTGACAGAGCGACTTGGGTACAATTTCTCCAAATACCAACACCAATAGAATTAATAGCCCGGTGGCGATAGCCACAGCCTCCATGCCAAAGAGGCGATGGGCAATGAGTGTGGTCAATGTGGTCGCGGAGATATTGACCAGATTATTGCCGATCAGAATAGTCGACAGTAAGCGTTGCGGATTAGACCTCAAGCGCAGTGCTAACTTGGCGCTACTTTTTTCTTGTTCAGCAAGGGCATGCAGCTTACTCTCGGATATCGAGAAGAAAGCGATTTCTGCACCTGAAAAAAATGCAGAAAGCCCCAAACAGACTAAAACCGCAAAAATATCCATAGAGTCATCGGGCGCTAATAAATAAGACAGACGTGTTCGGAGTGGAACAATCCACTAAAAGGAAACGTTGGGTTATATGCGGTGTGGTAAACAGGGAATATGATGCGGGGTTAATAAGCGCGCTGAGTACCTTCGATCTAGGTCCTTCGTCATCCATTTTTTTCTTAAACTACCACAGGCCTAATATTCCTGGCAAACATGATTAGGAACTTGCCTCGCGACCTCTTTAAAATTAAAGCCTATTCTAGCCATCACAAAAAATCAAGGACTTTCCCGTATGATTCTGTATAAATCTATAAATATCAATGACATATGGACTATTTTATTTTTGCGATTTTATTGATTCGAACGATATTTCATTCCCATATCTCTGTCGCAGGTTGATTTATGGCTGTTGATCTAGCTGTGATCGGTCTTCAAACTTAAATGACTGTCGGGTTAAGACAGGAAAGACCGAAAAAATTGGAGTACTGTGGGGAATCATGGCTGTGGTTGTTCCTGAGGCTAACTGTAAGTGAAGATTCACAAAGTTAAAGCTCAGTCCTTCCTGCCATGGTTGGGAAAATGATTCCGCATAGGTTTCAACTTTGTCTGATGCGTAACTTCTCGTCATGAGCCCGGCGCCACCTTGGAATCCATATTCATGGAGGTCTGGTGCACCTTGGATGAGGAGCGAGACGACTGAGGCATCAAACCAGACTTTAAAATTACAGGCTATTTGAATAAAGGGACCAAGGCTGCCCGTATGTTCCAGGACGGCAACGGGGTAAGCAAACTCTGCTGGAATATTGGGATCATCCGACCGTGACTGTGATTGAAACTCTTGATCTTGCACTCGGGATACTGAGACAAAGAGCAGATTGGGGTCATTTAATTCAATGTCGAGGACTTGTCCATCGTGATAACTGCAGAGTTTGCCCATTTCATAGCGAAGGGGAAAGGAGTATCCCATTTTCGCATAAAAAATACGTACGCCAGCCTCTAGGGGGTCATTGGGGTCTCGACTGATCTTTAGGTCAAAGGGCAACATCATATGAAACGCATTCGATCGCACTGACATAAAGGGCGCACAAGCACCAGGGAATTCGGTATGAATTTCGAGGTTTTCTGGTTCAAACTTTTTAGGGGCTCCCCCAAAGTTCTGAGCGGTTTTGGCTTCCTTTGATAGATGGTATTTATTTTGGTAATAGGCGGATGCTCGCTTTTGCGCGAGATCGAGAAAGTACTGCGGGGCATCAGTTTCCACGATCAAACGCTGACGATCCCCCTGTGGTCTGGGTGTTTTCATGGCCTCGGTGTAAATATTGAGATCCGCCTGAGTTTTTCGAATGCCATGCTCCAATTCTCTGGCTAGCTCCGGATCTGCATACCGGGTCTGCGGAAGGAGTCGAATGGCCCGCTGAAGCAGATCGACTTTTAAGGTGTACCGCTTGGGTTCAGCTGAGAGAGCTTGGGCGGTGGCCATAATTAAATTAAACTGCTCCTCGGGAGTCAGTCCTAACTGAGATAAGTCCTGGTCTTTGATAAACGCCAGAGCCAGAGGGCCAAACGCCTCTTCTCTTCGAAGGTTTAAGGTGAGCAAGTAATGTAAGTAGGATCTTGCTTCTTCTGATGTCATGATGAAAACCTTTCTCTTGAGTGAGTCTCAGCATTGTGCTGGTTGTAATAATCAGGCAATCGATTTTCTATGATTGAGTTTGTGCCTGTGATACCATAAAGTATGAATGTTTGGACTTTTATCACGAAGCGTATTATGGCAGAAACCGTGGTGCTCACCCAACGTACAGGTAAAGGAGAATTTCTGTTATTCGCCATTATCGTTGTCATATTGGGTGGAATTTCTGGGGTCGCCTATTCTGCGACTGAAGCCGCACCTTCGTCAACGAAAGAATTGTCAGATTCCTTTGATGAAACGATGGCCTTGGCATTTAAAGAAAAGGAGGAGTTTGAACAATATATACGAAAACAAATTCATGACCTCGAAGATAACATGCAGGCCTTAAAGAATAAGAGTACTGATTTGCATGAAACTACCCAATCGAAGTTCAATGAACAATTGGAAACCCTGAAAGAACAGAAAAAGGAGATTCTCTTAAAAATTGAGGATTTTCGTCATAGTAGTGAAAATCGATGGAAGGACATTCGAGAAAGCATTCTGCATACAATGAATGATCTGAAGGAATCTCTTCCTCAACCGTCTTCTTCTCAATAGGAGGATCGGATACGACGGTTTCTTGGGATTACGTCTCACCCATAGCGGTTTCTGCCACATTTTCTGGTCTTTTTCCAGGATTTCCTAACAAGTACAATCCAAGAGCTCTCTACATTTCTCGGCATCAATCAGAGTACATTCTCCTCCATGAATCGAAAATCTCTCCAATTTCACGCCCAACAGACGCTTGAATGGGACAATCTTCTTGATGCCCTTGCGAGTCAGTCCCATTCTCAGACTGGGTCTGATTCTTGTCGACAGCTGCGCTTAGAAGGCACGCTTGAGGGGGCCACCGTTAGACAGCAAGAGACCACCGAAATGCGAACAATTCTCGAAAGTTCAACCCCTTTTCCCATATTGGCGTTTGAAGATTTACGAGAGATTATTGAACGAACGTCCAAAGGTGCTCAGCTTGAAGGGCTTGAACTGTATCATATTTCTGTGATGTTGGAACTCTGCCAAGATGTGAGGCACTCGTTGGACGCGTACGAGGAATCTTGTCCCCTTATTCATGCCCTTGTTCAAGACATCGAACCGCTCATGTGGATTCGGGAAGCCATTGGGCAATGCGTGGATCACGAAGGACATATTCGAGAAACCGCGACTCCTGAGCTCCATCAACTTCTGCAACAACTTAGCCAACTACGACAACGCATTCGTCAACGACTGGAGCGGATGCTCTCGTCTCATGATTACGAAGATATTCTGCAGGGCCAATACTTTGCAGAGAGAGAACAACGTTATGTGATTCCAGTGAAAGCGGAAATGCAACATCAGATACCCGGTATCGTTCATGATATTTCCGGAAGTGGCGCAACCGTGTTCCTGGAACCTCGCGATCTGATTGAGCTCAATAATTCTATAAAAGTGACGGATCTCAGAGTGACGCAGGAGATTCGTCGAATTTTACAAGACCTCTCTAACCGGGTGGCTACCCATGTGGACTCCCTTTCCAACAACTGTAGGATATTGGGTGAACTTGATTGCGTGAGTGCCAAAGCTCGCCTCAGCATGAAGATGCAGGCTAATCCAGTTGGGTTAAATACGCGACAACATATTTCGTTACACCAGGCACGTCATCCGTTGCTGGTTCTCACAAAAGAGCACGTGATCGCGAATGATATTCATCTCGATGAAACTGCCAAGGCTTATATCATTTCAGGCCCGAATACTGGTGGAAAAACAGTTACGCTTAAGCTGTTGGGGCTCTTTGCATTAATGGTTCGTGCAGGGCTTCATCTTCCCTGTTTTGAGACGTCTCAGATGGGTATCTTTCAACGAATCTATGCCGATATTGGAGATGCGCAGGATTTACATCGAGACCTCTCAAGTTTCTCAGCTCATATTTCTGGGATGATCGCCCTGTTAGAAGAAACGAAACAATCAATCACCGATCAGCCTTTGGCTTTTCTCGTCTTACTTGATGAAATCGGAAATGCCACAGATCCTATCGAGGGTGCCGCGATTGCTGAAGCACTCCTTTGCCACCTTCATGAACTTGGATGCAAGGTCGTCGTCACGACCCATTATCATTCCTTGAAGACGTTGCCTCTGCGAAAGTCTGGCTTTGTGAATGCCAGTCATGAGTTTGACTTGAATAGTCTCTCTCCGACCTATCGATTGATTGAAGGTCTTCCTGGAGGATCATCAGCGATTAAGATTGCTGGGCAACTGGGGTTGGAGTCTCGCATTCTGGACCATGCCGCTGAGTTGGTGCAAGGACAAGAACGCGACCTTGAAGCGGTGTTTCGACAATTACAGGAGACGCAACAGCAACTGGATGAGAAGTTAACGCAAGCGTCGGCTTTACGTCTTGAGGCTGATCAATATCACCAGGAGGCTCAAGCGGCGAAAGATCGCTTGCGTCAATCCGAACGACAAGATCGACAAAAAATCAGAAAAGAGTTGCATGCCGAATTGACGCGGGCCAAACAGGTCATTCAGGAAACGATGGACGGGTTAAAAAAAGATCAATCCCTTATCAAGGCCAAGTCTGCCTCTGGGGTATTGCGTGAGGTCCAAGAGCAGAGCCAGTTACTCCTGTCGCCAGGCGATACCATTCCACTTAAATCGACGACGGTGGGACAAACCGTCGTCATTAAAAATCTTGGAACGACCGGGGTCCTTCTCGAATCTACTGATGGAAAGCCTCGAGTAAAGATTCGTATTGGTGAAAAAGTTATTTCGGTCGATACCAATTTATTGGAGGGTGTTTCAGGTGCCTCTCCATCAGGTCGAGGTGCTCAGGGATCTTCTACCAAGCCTAAGAACCGTCCTTCAGGCTCTGCTTCAAGCTCTCATCCACATACGCCTAATATTCTGGCGGCAGCCGTCACGGTTGATCTTCGAGGCCATGCGGTTGATGAAGCCATTGAGGCAACCGAAGCGGCCATTGATCAAGCCATGGTGCAAGGCACCTTTTTGCTTCGAGTTGTGCATGGACATGGAACTGGAAAGCTCAAGTCTGCCTTGCGGACGTATTGTTCCCGTTCTCCCTATATTTCAACATTTCGACCCGGGGATCGCACGGAGGGGGGAGACGGCGTTACGATGGCCGAGTTACGTTAGACTTTTTTGAAGACAGCGCATTATGTTGGGCGATCTGAAGATTGCGAAGAAAGCCTTCATGCTTGGCTCGTCGAATGGGACTTCCTGCGAACATGTCGGTGAATTCTTTTTTTTCTAATGCGGCTAATTCTGAGAGGTTTGGCCCAATTGTCACTTCAGATGGTTGAAAGGCCAACTCGTCAGTTGCCATACGATTATTATTGTATGGGCAAATATCAAGGCAATCATCACATCCAAAAATTCGATTACCCATCTTCTTTTTGAGTTCTTCAGGAATTTCCTCCTCCTGTCCTCGGAATTCAATCGTGATGAAGGAAATGCAGGTTTCAGCATTCACAACATAGGGTTCCACAATGGCGCCTGTCGGACAGGCTTGGATACAAAGCGTACAAGACCCGCATAGGTCTGCCCCTGGGGTATCTGGATCTAATTCCAGCGTCGTTAGAATTTCTCCAAGCAGGAGCCATGACCCATAGTCTGAAGACACAAGATTTGAATGTTTGCCAATCCATCCTAATCCTGCCTCTTGTGCCCATGCCTTTTCCATGACTGGCCCCGTATCGACATACCATTTTGTTTGAGCATCTGGAGCAATTTTTTTGATGAACTTCTCTAGTTCTACGAGTCGCTTTTTAAAAACTGTGTGGTAATCTTGTCCCCAGGCGTATCGTGCAATTCGTCCGTTTTCCTGAGATTCATTGGCCTGCTCATGCGTAAAATAGTTGAGGCCTACTGAAATAATTGAGCGACATCCTGGGAGGACTATGGCAGGATTGCTTCGCCGTTCAGGCAGGCGGCCCATCCATTCCATCGAAGCTTCATAGCCCGCGTCTAACCAATTCCTTAAGCGTTTATACAGGATGGCAGGTAGGGATGTGGCACTTGCCTTGAGACATGGATCAGGTTTAGAGAGATTCTCGGTCTGAACTGATGCAAAGCCAACAGCATCAAAGCCGAGACGTGAGGCCTCTTCTTTAATCGTTTCAGTAAGAGACTTCAAGAGAGTCAGAGAGGTGCGTCGTTAGAGGGTAAGTAAGTTGTTATCTATTTGGTAATTGCATTTTTGGTTGCGTCATTGCGTTGGTACAATTAAACATCACGCTAAAACGGGCTGTGCATTGTTCAGTCGTACATGGTCCGCATGTTCCTACAATCGTGGTGGTCCAGTCTGATTCTTTTTCATCGAATTGACAGCTGGTTTGACCGCCTTTCGATATATCAACCCAACGCTGCTCAATTCCGGGAACGTTAGCTACTGTACATCCAGAAGGAATGGGTACATGACAACTGCCATTTGCCTGTCCTTTGATCATCCCGAAACTACAATGACTCTCAGTAGCTGCTTGTGCCCAGGCTTGGGTTCCAGAAGTAATGAATAGAGCAAATACAGTCAATACCCCGATGATATGTAATATGGTTCCTTTAGTCATAGGCTTCTCCTAATTTAGTACATTTTCTTACGCTGGCATTCCGTTATGTGGGTAATAATGAATGGCTTATACCACATGCCCTGACTTGAATGACAATTTTTTCTAGGGCTGTAATTTCTGTATTTCTATAATTTTCTTTATTCCTTGTAAGGTTTTATTTTCAAATTGCTGCCGGATAGCTAACTCCCAGTTAGCTTCAGCTTTCTCATTTAATCCATATTCCGTGTTCTGATCGTATTGTGAACTCACCCTCTCTGCGACGGGCCTCACAAGATCTAACATTGCACGTGGATTTCCTCCTGATTGTAACTCCTTGTTACCTTCACGAATCAACATGCAGTGGATCATATAGTGAATTTGTGCATGAACCAAGACCTTATTTATTTTATATTGAGGAACGAAATTGTCAGGATTGGTAATGTCGGGGCTTATCCAAGATTCTGTTGGATCAATTCTCACAACAAGGTATGGTGGTTCAATATTTACAAGATATTTCATGCGAATTTGTCCTCCAAAACTCCGAGCACGGTCTTCCTGTAAATATTGCTCCCATGATTTTTCCGAAAAATCATCCAAAACTGGAAGGCGATCAGGAATGCAGGAAGGTGAGGTGGAGTGTGGTTCCTTAACCCATTGCAGAGATGAAGTGCATCCAAGAAATGTGAAGGATAGGAACCCAATACAGAGAAGCCAATATGTTTTTAAAGCTGACGGCATGGAATTGTTCTAACTCTGTGATGGATTGGGTCCACATACCAACCACGTGGACTTCTGAGTCAAAGTCCTATTCTTTTTTTGTATGCGTGACATCTTCGAACTGAGATTGCACATCTAACTCCCAGTTCTCTTGCGCTAATTCATCAGTGCCATGTTTCGTATCATTATCATATTGCACATTAATCCTTTGAGCCACAGACTTTACGAGTTCCAACGTCTTCTGTAAATCTTCTCCAGGTTGTGCCGAGAGGTTGGCTTCTCGAACTAAGAGACAGCTAATGAGGAAATGTACCTGCTCATGCGCCAGGAGTCTTTCTGAGGAGATCCATTCTGCGGCTCTTGTTGGATTTGCGATTTTTGTCTTGACCCAAGAAAAATTTGGGTCAAATTTTGCGACGAAATAGGGTGGGGTCTCTTGCAAGAGAAATCTGATGGCTGTTTGTGCGGCTGGCGTCGCAGATGGTGGATCTTTTTTAGAAAAATCATCCCAGGTTGGGAGTCGGTCCGGTGAACAGGATGGAGTGGGCAAAGAGGAATCCGTAATCCAATGTAAAGATGGGGAACAACCCGTCAGGCACAACGCGAAAATTCCAATCCAAAAAATCCCTGATGGCTGTCTGTTGTTGAGGTTACCCCAGTTCATATTGGGAATATATCTCTCAGAGAATATACATATTGCTAGGTATAGGAATCTGATTTAATCGTATTGGCTGGCGCTTCAGAACAATTGCCTCAAGCACTCTTCCCATCAGCAAGAATATTTCAGAACGGTTTATTAATTGACCAAATGCTATCAAGGATTAGGTCAAAGGGGAAAGGGCGGTAGGTCTGAGAATGCCAAGTGTAACCTGAGGCGTTTCCCATACCATTGAAGTAAAGTCGATATTAGCCGAAGTTCTCTAAAGGAAATGATGTGATCATTGAAGGACGGGACATGGGTACTGAATGCTCTTGTTTCTTAGGTAAGATTATCAAGTGGGGGAAATACGGAATCAATGTGCGACTTCGGACATCTTTATCAAATTATTTGAATATTTCTAGAACCCCGTTCCGAGACGAAAGAGGAAAATATGGAAGTTTTCTTTGAGGTGGTAGAGCCGTTCAAACGCATACCCGATTGTCCCATAAAATGGGAATGGAACGGGTGCTTGTGTGAAAATGAAATCACCTTTTAATTGAGCGCCAACGCGGTAATTGGCAAATTCTCGAAGTCCTTTCACAGAGCCATCGTGACGGATTGGCACTTCAAAGTTCAGTAATGCTGGTTGAATGATGCTTCTTGAATCCGGGAGCCATTGCACTTGACGGTTTTCAACAAGTCGATAACCTACCTTGAGTTCGTTTCGCCATTCTTTATGGGATTGTGAGGAATCTTGTCTCACCGTGCTCTTATAGTAAGAGCTGCGGAAGTTGAGATCGAAGGGATTCAGGCCGGACACAAGGTCAATGCGTCGCAGGGCAAAACCACCAAAGAATTGTTTTTTCTTGACCTCATTTTCTGATTGAGAGGCAATGAGGGAGGATGCATCAGCATATCCACCGAATACATCACCTCCGCCTATAGAATGCTGTAAGAAGCTTGGGATTGGAAACACGTACGTTGATTCAATGACATAGGTTTTCATGTTGTCATTGAAGGGGTTAAATGTACTCTGGTCGACATCTTGAAACACATACTTCCCAGTGAGGATCCAACGGTTAGTGCCAAAGAGTTTTGATTGGTAGGTGGCGTTCCCTTGGTAGGTATTAATGCCGGCCCAATTGAGTCCAGGGTCCCAGACTTGATGTTTAAATTCAAATTCGCCAGAAACCTTGCCTTTTCCCACTAATCGTGCAGCTCCAACGATTACATTGTACCGTTGCGAATCCTCTTTTTTATCATCAAACCCTTCTGCTGATGTCGTCCGGCGAATGAACTTGGCTCCAGCTTTCACGAATATATCAATGGCCTGTGGGAGTTGAAAGTCCTGGGTAAAGGCGACTCCATATTCTGATCCCACATCATTGACATTGCGAGTTGGGTCAGAATAATTGGGTATTTTTGCATCATTGAAACGAAGGTACCGGTAGGTGAGATCGATGGCGCGTAATTGGCCCAGTTGGACTCGTAAGCGATTCGTTGTGACCACACTTAATTTATGACGAGCCACGCCCTTTAATTCTGAATTGCTAAGCGGCCTCCCAAGATTGTCTCCACTTTCCGAATAGAGAGCTTCGGAATTGAAGGCACGACTATCGACCCATTGATAATCGAATGCGACGGTGTCATTGCGAGCTTCAGTGATGGTACTGAAGAAGACAACTGGGTCCTTGCCTCCTAATGACAGACCGATACCATTTGCTTGGTTAAGATAAAAGAGACCTTTCTTGAGATCGTCACTTGTCTTGGCATCATTTCTTGCACCCCAACGATCCTGTGCCTTGAGGTTTCCCACTTTCTCTTGAGCGCGTTGATAATGCTCCTTGGCAGCCATGACAAGCCCACCACTACGTACGCCACGTAGCCATTGCAAGTAATTTCCGTAGATCAGTTCAAGCCCAGGTTCTTCAGGGTGTAATACAATGGCTTGTTCATAGTAGGAGGAGGCTCGAGAATCGCCTGTTCTATTCATTAATTCAGCGATAATACAGAGTCGATAAGGATATTCAGCTGAATTTTCATCCGGCGGTGTTGAGAGACGTCGTTCAATCTCAGCTTCATGTTCTGCTGATGGAATTTTTCCTGCGTACCAGGAACATGCATGGGGATCAATTCGTTCGGCTGCAAAAACTAGGGTTGCAGAAGACCAAAGAAGGATCGTTGCCACTGTCAATCCGATACGACCCCAAGTTGTCAGGCCGGTGTTTCGGGTATTCTTGTTCGAATAATTCTTCAAGTTAGTGACGCTATTCATTATTGTTTGTGATCTCCATGGCTTTAATCAAAGTGATGGGTCATCCTGCTAAAGATGAGAATTCTAGAAAGCGGGCGAAACATGTGTTCCTGCCACGAGTGAGATTCCCTTGCAATGTAAAAGACAGGGCCTACGACAACCGTGTGTACTAAGAACGCAATCTTGGGGAGTTCGTAGATATCAGATCGAAGGTGCAGATAGAAAAAAACAGGGAAACTCCCAGAACTTATACTACTTTGAGCAAAAACGATCGAGTCTAACGTAACGTCACAAAATAATCAATATAGTCGCAAGACACCTACAGATTTCTCAGTCTGGACAGATGAATGCAACATTCGTCACTCTAATTTCTTGGCTTCCCAAAAAATCAAGAAAGATCAAATCCTCTTGCTGGGTAATTGAAGTAAAAACTCCCCTTAATTCTTGCCTATTTGTCGTATGTAACAAGTTGTAATCCAGTGTTTTTTCCCCTTATACTGCACCTAGGCGGGTTGAAATGTGAAAGAAGTTTCTCTTTTTTCTAAGCAGACGTTGCCGACTGTGAAACAAGGAGTTGTACGTGTGTCAAGGAGTTTTTTGTCGGATCTTATCCATTGTTTTACTATTAATTTTCATTTCGATAAGCGGGTGCGCATCATCGGGCAACAGTGACGGGAGCCTAGATGACGCTTCGAGTCAACGATACGGTTGGTGGACAGGATCAAGAGGCAAACATGTCGGTGTTGATATTGAGACTAGTGGAAGCGGTCTTCAAATTGAAGTCGTCAGGGGCTATTTAGCGCATTCAAAGATTAATAGTCCCGTAGGTATGAGATGGACGCATAATTACCTTATGCACTTACGGAATGCACCTAATAAACGAATTCAACTCTTTCGTGCGGATGGGATCAGCGTAATTTTTACCCAAACACATCCCGGAACATTTATCTCAGAAGCTGACGACACTCTTGTCTTAACTCAAAGGGGGAGTGGTGCCTATAGTTTACAGGACGGTACGGGAACTGAATATGGGTTTAATCGAAAAGGCAGGCTCACTCACATTCATGGTCATGAGTACGGAAATATTCTTTCATTAGCTTATGGGGCAGATGGATACCTAGAGTCAATCAGTCATTCGAAAGGCTCAGTTCTTACCTTCTACTACAATCCTGAAACCCATCGGCTGACATCAATCAGTGACGGACGCGGGGAGGTGGCATCTTACGAACATGATGCGTTGGGTAATTTGATCGAGATGACCAATGCAGAGGGAGTCACGAGTGAATATAATTATGATCGACAAAGCCGACTCGTGGGTGTCACTTTTCCTTAGAGGACCGTTGCGAAAATACGATAAATTTTTGAGACTGCATAAGAGAGTAGATAACTTGGCTGCAAAAGGATGAGTCCTGAGCCCATTTCTTTTATTCGAAGGTTGATTATGAGACATTTTTCACTATTGGCATTACTCCTTACTATTCTCGCGCCTTTTTCTGAGGATGTAGCATTTGCTCAGGTGAGTACAGGTCCGAATAGTGCTCGTAAGGCGACGATAGAGCAGGCCTTCCCTTGTGCGCTGGGTGGTGGATGTAATGAAGACCTTATTAGTGATGAGGACATCATTAGTGCGGATCCTACTTTTATTCAAATGCCATCTAGACAGCGTTTGCCTGTGACACGTACCCGTCACTCGGCAGAAGCTCCTGGGTTGATTGGAGAAATACTTATTCCTCGTGACGGTGCGTTAGTTCGCGCAAACGTGCCAATTTTTGGCCGCGCCTATGGAGATCGCTTTAAAGAATATCGAATTGAATATGGACAAGGTGAGAATCCACTTGAGTGGAAAACTTTGGAAACTTCGACGAAACCACAAATTCAAAATGCTGCTCCGGACAAATTATTTCTATCAGCCGATCTATCAATTGAAGGAAATCTGGGAACGTGGGACACTGGGCTCAAGAATTATGTCTATCTTCCAACTCATCCTAGAGACCATCCGATTAATTTTAAAGGGACCTATACCGTACGACTTGTCGTGACATCTCTTGAGGGACGAACCGTGGAAGATCAGGTCACCGTACATGTGGCGAATGTTATTCCGAATGCATGGGGAGGGACAGTAAGAAGCCCAGATGATCAAGTGCTTCTCACTATCCCAGAACAGGCTATAACCTCACCGTTTCGACTCATTCTCTTACAGACTGCTACGAGTCTGTCACCGAATGTAGGACAGGGAAGGCATCTTATTAGCCCTGCCTATGAGGCCAGGGCACCTGGCGAGAAGTTCACAAAGAATGTCAGATTAGAAATGAAGCTCCCTCAAGATGATTATACAGTCGATGCTCTTGAACGAATGGCGATTTATGGATATGACGTTGTTCAGGAAGAATGGACTGTATTGCCATCATTTCATGATGTTGAGCAGCAGAGTCTTTTTACGTCTGTCAGGCAACTCCATGCTTTTTATGCGGTGATGTCGAGCTTACGATCAGGTGAGGGGTCTCTTCCCACTCACTCCACTGAGTCAAATATTCATAGAGTCAGCGTTGCCCCTGTATCAACACATTATTTGGTTCAGGATACTTTTGAGAATGGACTTGGCCAATGGTCCAATAGCGATGGTGAGGTAGGCGCGGTTGTGAGCGTTGATACATCTTCAACGTTTGATGGCACTCATGCTCTCAAATTAGTCAATCCTCATGGTGGCGGAAACTTTGCGGTGCATGTGAGAACCTCCCCCTTTGATGCGCGTGAGTTTTCAATCGTGGAATTTGATTATCGTATGGAGCCTGGGCTGAAAACCAGTTTTTATGCGAAAGTGTCTGGTCGTTGGTACAAGATCGGTTTGACGGATGACGAGACAGATCTTAAAAACATGCGAGTCAATATCGCGAATTTAGGCGTTGTGCCTGGAATTCTCGCAGATGACACTTGGCATACGGCACGGTTTAATCTCTATGAAATGCTTCAAACCAAGACCGGGCATACGGTTGTTGAAGAGCTGATCATGGCTGATTGGGATGTGCCAGGGTTTATGAGACTGCAATACGGAAATAATCGAGAAGGTGCCACATATTACATTGATAACTTTGCGATTACTCGAGAGCTTTCAACCGGATTCAAAACACAAGACGATCAGATTCTCGTTGACAACTTTAATCAAAAAAAAGATCGTAATAATCTCAGACGACATGTTTATACTTTTCAGAATTCAGATACTGGAGGGCGTGGTGTCATTCGGTCCTCTTTTAATATTCAGGACGCTTCTGGGCATGGTCATTCTTTGGCCCTCTCTTATGATGTTTCCTTACCAAATTCCTATGGAGGATATGTGTCAAGGCTTCCCGATCTCGATCTGAGGGGCTTTCATGCATTGAGCTTTTCAGTTAAGAGTCTTGAGCCTGGCCAAGACTTCTTTATTGGTCTCAAGGATTCTGCCGGTAACGAACAGAAAATATCATTAAGTGTCTTTCTTCCAGATAAAATTGATACGTCCTGGAAGCACGTTATGATCCCACTAATTGCATTTGGTCAAACGATGAAATGGGGGACTATGAAGAATGTGAGTGTCTCCGTTGCCCATGGCTCACAGTCCCAAGGTACGATTCTTCTTGATGACCTCACATTTCATAAACATATTCAGCAAGTGCATGTTGATAGTTTTGAGCAATGGCGCGGGAAAAATCTACTAGGAGGAGAACATCGGACATTTGCGAATGGGGCTGCGGCCGTCAATGGCAACTATACAAGGGGTTCTCCCAATGGTCTCTATCGACTCTCGTATGGTGGAAATATTGGAGCCATCAACGCTTATGCGAGTGACCTATTAACTTATGCGGGTTGGGCCACACGTCTTGGAGGCATTGACTGTTCACGTTGCGATGAGATCACTTTTCGTGTTCGAGGTGGGCAGGGTCATGAAAAACCGAACATCTATCTTGATGATGGTACCTTTCGGTGGAGCGTTGATCTCGAAAACTACATATCGGTCACGACAGAATGGCAATCTGTCACCATTCCTCTCAAGGCCTTTGCGAGTCATGGAGTGGATTTAACACATCTTGAGGAATTTCAAATTGTTTTTGAGTGGGAGCAAATGTCCAGTACGCTCTATTTTGATGATGTGTGGTTTGGCAAAACCGCACAACCTGGGTCCTAGGGGATTTCTGTCCCACCCTCACTGATTCATGAGGTTCGATGGTTCGTCTGAGCTCGTAAAGCCCTTCTTCTGAGCTATTGAACACAGTGGACTATTCATGAATATGATATTCTGCAGATGTGTGTATGCGACTGTGGTTGATACCAATTTTTAAGTGAAGTTGGTTTCCTGGCATAATTCCTCCTTAGTGCACACCTGCCTAATATCCCATTTTCGATCGTTCTAGTCACACATTCTTGAGGATATGATGTCGTCCCGTGAGTTGGGTAGCCTAATATGGATCAGTCCAATACACAGAGAATGGTGAAATATAAAATGGGTAAAGTAGGGATGGCCCTATTCCTTTTTACCCTCACCTGTCTGTTGAGTGCAGATGTCACAGCCAATAAAGGTGAGTCTATTATCCAAGCATTCCTTCCTCCTGCCATTGCCTATCAACCTCGAGGGTTTTTCCCAGGATCGGAATTTAAGGCATCTGCACCAGAGCAAATTCAGCAAGAGCTGAAGCAACTCCATGAGCTTGGATTTCAGAGCATTGTGACCTATGGTGCGCGTGGTGCAATGGGAACTATTCCTGAGATGGCAAGAAGCCTCGGTTTTTCCGGAATGGTCATTATGGGAATTTGGGACATTTATTCAGATGAGGAATGGGACAATGCTGTTGCTCAACTCGAATTCGTCGATGGATATTGTTTAGGAAACGAAGGTTTATTCTTTTTGCGTTATACGGTTGATGAGCTAGAAAAGAAAATGGACGAATTGCGAAAGGCGACTGGAAAACCCGTGACCACGGGAGAGCCTATTTATAGCTACCTTCAGGGCCCGTACCGAGAATGGTTATTACAGCATTCCGATTGGCTTTTTCCTAACACTCATCCATTTTGGGGTGGAAAAAATCAATATCAAGACGCGGTCGATTGGGTTGTAGCGCGATCTGATTATTTAGAGGCGACGACTGGACAGAAGATTATTCTCAAGGAAACTGGTTTGCCATCAAAAACTCCGCATCCTGATGGTGAGGAGATGCAAAATTTATTTTTTACCGCATTAAAGGCAACCGGAGTCAAATTTGTATACTTTGAAGCGTTTGACCAACCATGGAAACATGAAATGTTTAACCAACCGGAAGCTGAAGGGCACTGGGGTCTCTTTGATGCCAATGGACGACCCAAACAAGCCATCGAATCTGTAATCACCTGGGAAAACCCATGATTCTGAGAATGTTATTAATAGGTGTCGTGGCTCTCTCTTGGGTTCCTGCCTTCTCGTCTCCTGTTATGGCTACGATGGGAGGTATGACGAATGTTGGCCCGTTATTTATTCAGGGTGAGTCTACGACCGCTATACGAGAGTTAGTTGAATTAGAACGATCAGGAGAATTATTAGTTGGGAAGCCTCGTCATGCATTGGTCGACATGATTACGTTGCATGCGCCAGGTCTTCGTGATGGACATCTTATTCTACGAGAGCTGTTGACTCGCGAGGGAAAACAAACGTTATTACTCACCGCTCCGGAATCCGTCATGTCTCACGTTCAACGTGCAACCTTATATACGAGAGGGTTAGAAGAAAGTATTGCTCTCTATGAACAAATTGACGATGTCTGGGTGAAGCGGCTTCCGCAAACATTTCTTATTGATTCATCCATGGACACGGGCATGCCGAATCAGATGTTACGGGCCTTTTCTGTGCGAACATTAGGGTTTTACTGGTTACTGAAGCCTTCAATGACACAGTCTCTGCAGGCATATTCTCCAGAAGCTATTTCTCCTAGTACGCTTATGGGAGGAAAATTCACTCCAGGCCTTCTTCCATCAATTTTGGGGATTATCTTATTTCTGGTGTGTGGAATATTGTCACGGTATATTCACAAAACAGCAAAACTCCGAGAGCTTTAATATGGTTTGGTCGGCTACTCTCATCTTTATCGTTCAACTGGCATGTCTTTCTGTCTTCGTGGTGTTTGCCTTTTTTAATTATTTGTATGCATTCGCCAGCCTTCGAAAACCCAATATTCCTCTTACGCCCCATAGTGGTGATGAGGTCGCTGTGGTGATTGTGGCGTATAATGAAAAATTTGTCCTGGAACGTACGATACGAGGCTGTGAGCGGTTATCCTACCCCAATAAGTTCACGGTTTTAGCTGATGATTCAACCGATCCAGACATCATCAAGCAGGTGCGTGAATTTGCGATTTCTCGTGGATGTAAAAAGCTACTCGATCACTCTTTAATACAAGAAATTTCTGATGAATCTGGTCGTATTAGAAATGAACCCATTGAAATTTGGGAATCAAAAGAATTCGTGTTGTTTCATCGTCCTTCCAAGGATGGATTTAAAGCTGGATGTTTGAAAAAACTTCAGGCCTATCTTGAAAGACGTGGCACAAAATATATGTATTTATTGGATGCGGACTGGAAGCCTCAGACCGATGCATTAGAAAGGACATTGGAAGTCTTGGAGGCTCAGGACGATGTGGCCTTTGTCCAAACGAAACGAATTGCCTTTCCCTATGGGATGAATGTTTTCCAGAAGTATGTCGCGCTCTCAGAGGAAGGGTGTTACTTCGTAGATTTTGAAGGCCGTCAAGTTCTTGGTCATCCTGCACTTTTTTCAGGATGTTGTACCTTGCTTCGCTTGTCAGCTGTCGACCACGTTGGTGGATTTACGCCCGGTCATTTGACGGAAGATATCGATTTGACCAACCGCTTTTGGTTATCTGGTTGGAAAGGCGTTTATTTGGGAAATGTTGTCAATTACGGAGAGGTGCCTTTTGCACATGACCATTTTAGACGACAACAGGAACGATGGTGCGCAGGGACTGCACGAGTCTTACGCGAATACTTTTGGGCAATTGTACAAACCAAACAATTGACGATAGGTTCAAAATTATCTGCGTTACGTCAGAATGCTTACTATGCGACTCCGGTGTTAACTGGCGCTGTGATTCTTTTTGGTATGGCAACTGTGTGGTGGCTAGCGGTTGGATGGAACTCCTATTCAGTAGAATATTATTTATATCTTTTGAGTTTTGTGAAATTTCCCTTTGTTATTGCTATTTGTATTTGTCTGTTATCCAATCTTATTCAACCATTTGTGATGGTGGTCTTTAAGAAACAGTCCTATCGTGACCTCTTTCATTTTCCAATGGTGCTTTGGTATGGCTGGAGTGTCATGTTGACGTATATTATGGCAAATGTGAAAGGGCTTTTCGGAACTAACCTTGACTGGTTTAGGACCCCGAAGTTCTTACGTAGTCAGGTTGGCCCGCTTCCGAGCGGCTCGGTAACTGTGCGAATTGTTAACCTATCGGTTTGTGCAACATTTATGGCGTTTTATTTTACCGAAGGTTGGGTGTTTGGATGGGTTGATACCTGGGGCCTACTTTTGATTCCAGCTTTTCTTATTGCTTCAATGAAATAGGGGTATTTATGATTTTACAGAAAGAACGAGTTTAATGGTTTCTGTTCTTGCCTTTTTGGAAGAAAGATTACAGGCCTTACAGTAATCCAAACTCGAATAATACGTATCCCCACTAAATATTATATTCAAGTGGTTCGATTATTTTTATATTCATCATTTGCGTCTTGGCTGTTACAAGAGTTTCATGGATCAAGCCAAAGTATACTTTGTTTTGAAAGGAAGGCCGTATGAACATATTTTCTTGGATGGGCATCTTGAGTCTGTGTGTATTGTTATTGGGTATGAGGCACGGAGGGTTTTTTCAATTTCGATTTCTTTGTTCTCGCGTATTCCCGAAATTAGTCCATACATCAGGGATCATTTTCCTGATCATGAGCGTACTCATCCATCACGATATAGTACGAGCAGAAAGCTCTACCGAACATGTACATGACCACTCCGAAAAAGAAAGTCTGAAGAAACCGGTTACCATTACGAATCCCAAAGCTAGTTCAATCGTTCGTGATGATGTCATTCTCTTAGGAAGATATTCCCCTGATGTTGTTGAGGATATTTGGACTATTATTTGGCCAGAAAAGACCTTGGGAGTTGGATGGCCTCAGTATGGAAACCCTGCTCTTGGGACGCCTGTGACTAAACAACAAGGCCACTGGTCAGTTAACGCTCATTTTGGTGATCCCCCACAAAGTTTTGAGATAGCTGTGTATACATCGTCGCCAACCGCAACATCTTTTTTGCAACAACAGTTCAAGGATGCCACGAGTCAAGGTAAGGCATACCAAGGAATTAAAAAAACAGACCTTCCCGAAGGTCTTATCGAACATGAGCGGATAAGTGTGAAAAAAGGAGAAAATCAAAATCAATCCGTCAGGCTTCTCCCATTGGTGGAAAGTATTCAGCGCGATCTTGCACAGGAAGAAGCCAAAACTGGATATACATACTACATTGATAAATATAGTAAAAATGAAGTCTATTTTTGGTCGGAGATTGCAGGGTGGATGGTTGTTGATGCGATTAGCAGAACGTCTCCGACGGATGATTCAATCGGCCAAATCTTAGACCTTGGTTGTGGATTTGGGACCTTATTGGCCTATGCCTCTACGATATATGGAGAAGACGGTATTTGCTTTGACATACATGATTACTTTGGTTCTTGGGGTGTTAATAATTTTAATAAAAAATATCATTTAACCTATGTGCAAGGTGACATTGAACGTGGCACATTACCTGGGCCTCAACAATTCAGTGTCATTATCATGACTGAAGTCATGGAGCATTTGAATTTTCAACCGGTTCCGACCTTGGAAAAAATCTACCATGCGCTTGCGCCAGGAGGGTCGTTCTTTCTTTCAACCCCTGACGCTGATCTCGGTTGGGGGCGGAATCATAAATATTATCAGCAACTTTCAGATTTACCTCCTCTCAATGTTAATGCAGAATGGAAAGATGATCATATCTGGCATTACAATATTGATGAGCTGAAAATGGTCTTAGAAGAGGCAGGATTTACCATCAAAAAAATCGACCACTCCTACAATCCATCTAAAGAAGGGTATGGTCATTTTAATGCTTGGGTCACCAAGTAGAATCATCCTGTGTAGGATCTGCAATATATGACTGGTGCTTGAAGCTTTTAGGTTTTTGGTCAGTTATGCCTAGCAGAGGCTCTGGTAATACTAAGGAACTAGAAAAAAAGTAGATGACGTTACAGCCATTTTGTACCTATATTATTGGTGTGCTTTAACGACGTGCGACCCGAATGACATCAGACTTCATTTCCGCACGTGGCCACCCAGGAAATACGAGCCCTTCTTGGAGAGAATCCACTGGGTTGGCGATTGCGCGAAGGTCAAAAACTTTTCCAATATGGGATCTGCCTTTTCCTCCGAGGTAGATCATGGTTTCCCATTCCCCATTGGCTTGTAGGGTTGTTTTTGGTTGAACCCAAAAATCTCTGGTTTCAAGAGGGCGTACAACGACCCAAACTTCCGCAGAAGGTTTAGATACTCTCCCTGTCACTCTCGTTCTCCATTCCGCTGATTCCCCATTAATTGGAGTGCTGATTTCCAATAACACCCTAGTGTCTTCTTCCAAGTCATCAGCCAATACAGGCATTGAGAACATGAATGTCAATATCAGGCAATAAGCAATTCTGTTTATATACATTTTAGCCACTTGTAGAAAAAGTTAAAGTCAATTCAACCTATTTATAGGTACGCATAAATACATTCTGAAGATTCACAAAATCTGTGACAAAACTATCGATATCCAAGAGTGTTATTCGCACATTCAAATTGTTCTCAGGAGAATATTATGTCATTAACATAATTGGTCTTCAGCCGTATATATATCATGGACTAAGTAAGGTTTTTCATGGAAAATTACAGAAGAAATCAATTAATCATTCACGAGGTAGGTGCAAGAATGGCTCCCATAGATGATTTGAGAAACTAAGATTTGACTTAATGAGCACTTTTAAGATTTGGTGCCCAAACAGAAGTTAAAATAACTGGGAGCAGTAAAAAGTAGCAGATCGCTCCGATGGTAAGCGTGGTGCTTATTCCAAACGCAATGCTTGTTGCAACAGCGACAACTGAGGCCAAGACGCCTGCTGCGCCACTAATGCCCCAAAACCAAGGGGTTGGGTCTTGGTCGATGGCAGAAATCAGGCGCATTCCAGTCGGAAATCCAAATCCCATTAAGAATCCAGCTGGAGCAATCGTTGCCACACAGATCATGGCTCGATGCGATAGGCTATTACTCCCAAATGTTAAGAGTACTTCAGGAAGCCAATAGGGTAGTGCAAAAAGGTATGCTCCAGTTAATAGGGACCATGTCGCGAATTTCCAATTTTGGTTGAGTTCCAAGATATCTGAAAGGAGACTCCCAATTCCATTGGTCAGAATGAGCGTAAATAATACAACACTCAGAGAGACGGAAGGTCCGAGGAATATGCTCATTCGTTGTACTAAGGCAATCTCTACAACCATGAATCCAATGCCGAGAAGTAAAAAGTACATTGTTCCGCCAAGGACAAGTTTTCTTCCCGCATTCTTGATGGCTCCTCGAAGAGGCATCACAATGGTCAACAAGACTAATATCATGGACACGACAAAGAGGAAGAGTAATGTTGCGGTGGCAACAAGGTTCCCATACCGTACTCCCCCCGACTCTTTTCCTTTGGCGATTAGGGATTTAACCACTGGTATGATTTCTAACGGGTTATTCAATGGTAATTGATTAAAGAAATATGGTCTGTCGTCAGTTGCAGGGCTTAGGTCATACTCTTGGTTAGACGTATACTCTTCCAGCTCGCTGAGTGTATTAGTCGTGATAATTGACTCAAATAATTCAAAGCTTGACTCGGAGGATGGATGTACGAACATGCCATATTGGTAGTGAGAGATGGTTTCATTTAATGTCGTCAAATCATTTTGTGAAAAGGGGTGTCGAGCCACGATTAAGGTGGCAATATTATTTGAAGATGCCAAGAGGATATGTCGTTCCGGTTCTGAAACTCCTAGTTCTAGTAGTGCCGCTACTGCCAAACTCAGGATACGGGCTGTTTCTCGTGGTTCTTCCTGAGAGAACCAGCGACTGACTGAAAACACTCCTTCGGGAGTGAGTCGCTCCAGAAAAACTTTCCAAGCCTCGACTGTATACAGGCTATTTTCGCTGAGTGATAAAGCTCCGGCACCCGTGGCAGCCCACGTATCGATAAGATTCAACTGAATGAGATCAAACGTGTTCTGTGTTTCAAGAAACCAACTTCGACCTTCATCAAACACTAAATTTACACCTTCCAATTTTTGTAAATTGGTAAAATTGGCAAAGTTGGGTTCTTCCGTGAGAAGTTTGATGAAAATTGAATTTTCCTCAATACCCACAATGTCACGATATCCCAATACGGCGGCTGAAAGAATATCTCTCCCTCCTCCTACACCGATAATGGCTGCACGTTCACGGCCAGGCAAATGGAATGCAAGATTAGTGATATCGTATTTTAAGAATTCAACTTCCTTTAGGTTGCCAGAAAACCGAGTCGCCACGGTGCCGGCATCTCCATCAATATGAAGCCTTCTCTGTTCTATTTCTAGTTCGTCAAATGAGAATCGAGGAGATGGTCCCCACAAATAGGGAGTGGTCTTGCCCATAGGATAGACGGCAACGCGTGAAAGACTATTCCATTCAAGGAAAATTGGATTTTTTGGTCCTTCAAAGCGTCCTTTGACTACAAGTGGTTGAAATCCGTAATCCGTTAATCCATTGAAAATGGCACAAAGGAATAGTAGGACAAAAATTGGTTTTCGATGACGAAAAATAGCATAGAACGGTGGTAGGGATGTGGGTGTTGTGCCGATTGACGAATTTCCAAAACACAAAGCACCAGCTGCAGCAATCACTGATGCCCAAAGTATCGCTGAGGGGGTATCTGTATGATCAAGTATGAATAAGACTCCTAGGCAGCCAGCTGCCGCCCCGACAAGGTCAACACCATAGACACGTCCAATAGGGAATGGGCTGCGAGTGAGGGCAATGCTCACAACAATTCCCGAAAAGATAAAGGGGATGGCAATACACAATGCCAATTCAATCCATGTCCACACGGAGTTGACCGAATACCATACGACAGGTGCTAAGGTCATCTGAATCATGAAGCATAGGCCAGTCGCTACCGCGAACGCGGCACTATAGTATGAAAGATAGAAAGAGAAGGTATGTTCGGTAAATCGATCCCGACGCAGATACACCCAAACTGCCCCTGCTGTGAGACCAAACATCGCCATACTGATTGAAAAAAATGCTAAGTGATACCAGGTAACCACAGAGAGAATTCGTGTTTGAATCACCTGCAACATCAGCGTGCAGGACGTAATCAAAAACAAGCCAAGGTAAAACGCTAGATTCGACACAAGGATTCCTTTAGATATTTTTGTTCTTTAGGCATATAGGAGCAGTTCTAAGCAGTTGTTCGGGTCATTCATGTATGAGCGATTTTCCATGAAATCGAGTTCAGATGTACAGATGTCAGAGTCTGGGCAATCTTTCATGGTACTCATTTGGTCATCCTAAAAACAATTCTAGTTTCTGGAGTTCATACAAATATTTTGAGATGTGTCGTGTGCTCACGTACTACTCTAAATCAAATCTCCATTGCTGATTCGATCAAACGGTAAATGTCTCTAGCCTAGAAAAGAGTAAGGACTTCCAATTATGTAAAGACGACAAGACTGCTTCATTTTTGCTGAAAATCTACCGAGAAAGTGTACGGGAAATCCGTCACCTTTTTCTAAGGGAGTAAGCATATGAGGCAGGTATTGGCATTGATGATTTTTATTCTGACTTGTCAATGTTTACCGTTAGGCCTTACAGGACTCGTCTTTGCTAGTCAAGATCCTAGAGATAGTGAACATGCATTCTTTTCGTATCTCACTGATATGAAAAATCCACCTGCGCTTATTGATTATTCTCCTTCAGACTTTGACCCCCGTCGTGGAAAGAACTTTCACCTACCTTCAGCCTTATCAATTGAACAGGATTTACGGAAACTTCGGCAAGTTTTCGATGGACTCATTGTGTATAGTTATCATCCAGAGGTCACACCAATTATTCTTGAAAAAGCCATGGAACTGGACTATCGAGCTGTTGTTCTAGGTATTTGGAATGCGCAATCAAAAAAAGAAATGCATGGGGTCATCAAACTTATTCATAAACATGCTCATGATATGGCGCTCGCTCTGTGCCTTGGAAATGAGGGGCTTTACTGGAAGCGATATACAACGAAGGATTTGGAAGAGGCTCAGGAGAACATACGTGCGGCTCTTCATGATGGCTTTCGGATTCCCATTACCACAAGTGAGCCAGCAAGCAGCTACCGTAATTCTCTTCTATATAGTTTCGGAGATTTCTTAGCTCCCAATATTCATCCCGTATGGGAAAAGCCAGCCTTACCAGCGAAAGATGCCGTGTTTTGGACAAGAAATCAAGCTATTTCGTTAATGGAAAAATCACAGAGGCCTGTTCTTGTTAAGGAAACAGGTTTTCCGCATTCAGGTGAAAGGCATTTCTCCCCTCAGGGGCAGAAAAAGTTTTGGGACATGTATGTTAATGAGGAACGCTTAGTGTATTCCCAGAGCAGTCCGCAGCTTTGGGTTTCATTTGCATCGTCCTTCGAAGCGTTCTCATTACCCTGGAAGGCAGAGCAAAGTGGAGAGCCCATTGAAGCTGCATGGGGACTCATGAGCAAAGATCGCGTTCCCTATCCTGCCTTTTATACGTGGGGGCAAGCTCAGGGTTCTGTGGTCGAAGCCAATGGTTCACGATCTGCACTATCACATATTAGGACCCGTTAAGAAAAAAGGGTCTGGGAAAATATTCCCAGACCCTTTTAACATTCTTACGTCTTAAGCGACAAAGCTTACATCATTCCGCCCATGCCACCCATTCCGCCCATGCCACCCATTCCATGGTCATGTCCGCCGCCGCCTGCCGCCTCAGCTTTTGGCTCAGGGAGGTCAGTGATCATGACTTCAGTGGTGAGCATTAAGCCAGCAACACTGGCTGCATTTTGTAAGGCACATCGTGAAACCTTGGTCGGATCAATGACGCCGGCTTCCACCATGTCTACGTATTCACCGGTACCAGCATTAAAGCCTCGTGTCGTTGATTCACCTTTGACTTTTTCCACAATCATTGAACCTTCTTCTCCAGCATTAATGGATATTTGGCGAAGAGGTTCTTCCAAGGATCGTCTCACAATGTTGACGCCGACTTGTTGATCATGAGAAAGCTTCAAGCCGTCAAGGGCAGTAATACAACGAAGAAGAGCAACTCCTCCGCCAGGAACAATACCTTCTTCGACGGCTGCTTTGGTAGCATGAAGCGCATCTTCCACGCGGGCTTTCTTCTCTTTCATTTCAGTTTCAGTGGCTGCACCAACATTAATGACGGCCACACCACCAACCATCTTTGCCAAGCGTTCTTGAAGTTTCTCTTTGTCATATTCTGACGTCGTTTCTTGAACCTGTGTTTTGAGTTGCTTCACTCGTGCTTCGATGCGCTTAGGATCACCAGCACCTTCAACGATTGTCGTATTATCTTTGTCAATGGTCACTCTTTTGGCACGACCCAAGTCTGTGAGTTTCACATTCTCGAGCTTTAAGCCAACTTCTTCAGAAATGACTTGTCCGCCGGTCAGGGTGGCGATGTCTTCAAGCATCGCCTTTCGACGATCACCAAATCCTGGTGCTTTGACTGCTGAAACATTAAGTGTTCCACGAAGTTTATTGACGACCAATGTGGCCAAGGCTTCACCGTCAACATCTTCAGCGATGATGACAAGAGGCTTACCCATTTTTGCGACTTGCTCAAGAATTGGCAGCAAGTCTTTCATCGCACTCACTTTTTTCTCATTAATGAGCAAGAACGCGTCTTCTAAAGATGCTTCCATGCGCTCAGCATTGGTCACAAAGTAAGGAGAAATATATCCGCGATCAAACTGCATTCCTTCTACGACATCGAGGGCAGTTGTCATGGACTTGGCTTCTTCAACCGTGATCACGCCGTCTTTGCCAACTTTGTCCATGGCCTCGGCAATCAGATCACCAATGGTATGGTCATTGTTGGCTGAGATTTGACCAATTTGTGCAATTTCTTTTTTATTTTGACAAGGTTTGCTGATCTTCTGTAATTCTCCAACGACGACCTCAACAGCTTGATCAATCCCACGCTTAAGGTCCATTGGGTTCGCTCCAGCCGTGATGTTTTTCACTCCTTCACGGAAAATTGCTTGAGCAAGAACCGTCGCAGTTGTGGTTCCGTCACCAGCCACATCACTTGTTTTGCTGGCAACTTCCTTCACAAGTTGGGCACCCATATTCTCATAGGGATTTTGTAATTCGATTTCTTTGGCAACCGTCACACCGTCTTTGGTGATTGTTGGAGCACCAAATTTTTTATCGAGAATGGCATTTCGTCCTTTTGGTCCCAACGTAGCTTTGACGGCATTGGCTAATTGATTGACGCCGCTAAGAATGGACGCCCGTGCTTGCTCACTGTACTGGAGCTGCTTTGACATATGGTCCTCCTTCAATTCATGCGAGTATTCTTACTCACATACCTTGTTTCAAATTTACAAAATTAAAATGACTAACCTTTTTGTATTCAACTATTAGTTTTCTTCGAATACCCCTAAAATGTCCTCTTCCTTTAAGATGAGGCAGTCAGAGTTTTCAATGTTGATTTTTGTTCCGGAATATTTATCAAACAGAACCTGGTCCCCAACCTTGATGTTTTCAACGTCTGGTCCAGCAGCCTCGATTGTGCCACGTTGTGGTTTTTCTCGGGCTGAGTCAGGTACATAAATGCCCCCTGCCGTACGCTCTAATTCTTCTGTATATGTAACAAATACCCGATCACCTAAGGGTCTGAACCCTTTTGCACTACTTCCGGCTTTTTCATCTTTCTTGTCTTTTGTTGATGCTGCCATGTGAAAATCTCCTCCTTTGTTAAAACACGAATCTGCAATGTATGACTAATACTGGCTAAATTTGGTCATTTTGACGAAGTTGACCATCTATGGACAGTAGATAAGCTCTTTCTTGGGGAAGTCAAGAGGGTGGTAGAAGATATTTCCTGATAAGTTCTGAAGGCATAGCATCCGTTGAACTCATCAAGGTCATGATGGATGACGACAGTTAAAGTCGAATTTGATCAAAATCCTTTAGCTCACTCTTCATAAACGATTGTAAGCGCTTGATAATTTTGGCTTCAACTTGTCGTGCTCGTTCCTTCGTGACGGAATATTTTTTTCCTAACTCTTCAAGTGTTGCTGGCGTCTCAGAGAGCAGTCGATTACGGAGAATGTCCTCTTCTCGTTCATTTAACGTTTTGGCAAATTCTCCTAATTTCTTCCGAAAGAGCATTCGTAATTGATTGTCCTCGACTTGTTCATCAACCGCTTGCTGCGATGAGGGGAACAGATCATAAAATGTTCCCTCGCTATCATCTGATATCGGTTGGTCCAAGGATAGCTCCCAACTTCCCAAACGCTGATCCATCTCGATGACATCTCGTTCCCGCACCTGCAGCCGATCAGCAATGAGTTTGGGGTCAGGTACAAATCCTTGTTGTTCTAACTTCGCTTTTTCTTTTTTGAGGTTAAAAAAGAGTTTTCGTTGGTCTTGGGTCGTTCCAATCTTCACAAGCCGAAAGTTATTTAAAAGAAATCGTAGGACATAGGCTCGAACCCACCAGGCGGCATAGGCATAAAATCTGACATTTCTTGTTGGGTCAAACTTTTTCATGGCCTGAAGGAGGCCAACATTACCCTCTTGGATCAGGTCCATTTTGTCCATTCCCACATTTCCATATTCAGTAGCAATGGCCACCGAAATTCGGAGATTTGCTAGAATGAGCTTCACTGCGGCATCTTGCTTGCCTTTAACCTGATATTCATAAAACAATCGTACCTCTTCTTCTTTTGTCAGAAAGGGGTAACGTCGAACCTCCGCGAGGTATCGATCAAGCGTCGTGGTCGGGGCCAGTGCTGTTGAAATTGCTTCCCAAGAAGCCGTAGTGGTCTCTGCAATAGCAGATGAGTCCAACTGAAAATCTTCTGATTCTTCGGCTGGAGAGAGGATTTCGATATCCTCTACCTCTATGGTGTCGTCTTCATCTAGGGAGGTGATATCGCGTTCACTCATCGTGGGGCATTCCAAGTCATCGTTGAGTCATGTGTCTGTTTTGGGATAAGGGTTAACTTTCTATGTAATTCACACCGTGTGTCTACACGTATCTTCTCTTGAATCCACCGTCACTAAGTTTGCCCTTACATTGTAATGTTTTTTTTTAGTACGACAAGAAGTGAATGAGTAAACGCTACCAGTGAACATAGGACTGAGTAAATACCCAAGCCTGTCACTTCATAGAAGATGGATACGTGAGTAGAAAATCCAATAATTTGGACACACCTACAGAGTAGGTGAGAGGCGTCCAGATACGGTTTAGGTATAAAGAATTGCACGCCATGGAAAGCCTCGATTATAGTTTCCAGAAACGATCATGGGCACCGTCGACAGAGTGATGCCATCCATGTTCAAGTTATCGCAGCTTACGAACGATTTCAATAACCTCAATGTTTACAACAAGTTTACAAGGCCTTAGGCGCGGCCATTGGCCATCTTTAGTTGGTGGCGGATTGCATTTTACGACTAGCTGTATGATTTGGGTTTTAATCGGAGGACTGAGTATTTCAATCTCAGAAGACTTTGGGCTGACAGCTACCCAGAAAGGATTTTTAGTCGCCGTCCCACTATTAGGAGGAGCAATTTTACGTCTTATCATCGGTCCTCTCGTTGACCATTATGGTGCTAAAACTGTTGGATTGTATGTATTAACTCTGGAGATTGTTGCTCTGGTGTGTGGGTGGCTCTGGGGATCAAGCTACTTCATCATGTTAGGAGTTGGAATGTTGTTGGGCGTGGCTGGTGCCAGCTTCGCTGTCGCTGTTCCTATTGCGAGTCAAGCCTATCCCCCAGAACATCAGGGGCTGGCAATGGGTGTCGTAGCCATGGGAAATAGCGGAGTCTTGCTCGCCACTCTTTTAGCCCCTCGACTTTCAGAAATCGTTGGGTGGCAACAGACATTTGGGTTGATGATCATTCCGGTTGTCCTCACGGGTATTATTTTTTACTCTACCGTCCAGCACCAGGCACCCTTAACTGAACGGACTCACGCTACATCAGGTACTCTTGGATTTTTGAAAGATATTCTTAGGCAAAAATTCATATATTGGCTGTGTTTTTTGTATGGAGTGACCTTTGGGGGCTTTGTCGGGCTGTCGAGTTTTCTCCCTGTATTTTTTCATGATCAATATCAGATTGACATGATCACTGCCGGAACCATGACGGCATTAGGGGGATTGGCCGGAAGTCTTGCTCGTCCAGTCGGAGGACATTTAGCCGATCGTTTCGGGGGATCGAGTCTGCTGCTGGGGCTCTTTCTTGTCATTGCACTGATTTCGTTGGGGCTTGGACAACTATATTCAGTTGTTTTTGCATTTCTCTTAACCTGCAGCATGTTGCTCCTCTTGGGTTTCGGCAATGGAGTCGTGTTTCAACTTGTTTCGACACGCTTCCAACATGTCATGGGGACGGCTTCCGGCCTTATCGGTGCTGCTGGGGCATTCGGCGGTTTTCTTATTCCGACATGGTTTGGGGTTCTCAAAGATTTCACCGGGACCTTTGCCAGTGGGTTTTGGATGTTGAGCTGCGCTGCTGCCATCGCAGGGTTCAGTGTTGTTCTTGTCCAGCGATCAATTCGATTATCCTTAAAACATTCTGTTTAAACAAATTTTTTATGATAGAATAACATTTGTGTCCCGGCACTAAGACTACATCTTAAAACCTTACAAGAACTCTATGAGCGAACAATTCAATACCGTTGACGAAGCACTTGAAGAAATCAAGGCTGGCAAATGCGTGATCTTAGTTGATGATGAAGATCGTGAAAACGAAGGCGATCTCGTTATGGCTGCTGAAAAGGTTACAGCTGACGATATTAACTTTATGGCTAAATATGGTCGGGGACTGATTTGTCTTGCCCTGACGCCTGAACGAGTTGACGAGCTGAAGCTCCATCCTCAAGCCACCGAAAATACTGCCACATTTGGGACTGCATTCACTGTATCTATTGATGCTGGCAAAGGAATTACCACGGGCATTTCAGCGGCGGATCGCGCGGCAACGATCCAATTGGCTGTCTCTTCCACCTGCGCGGCCACTGACCTTGCACGGCCTGGGCATATTTTCCCTCTCAGAGCCCACCAGGGAGGTGTGTTAAAACGAGCCGGACAGACTGAAGGATCCGTTGACTTAGCCAAGCTGGCGGGTATGAACCCAGCCGGAGTGATTTGTGAGATCATGAATGATGATGGTTCGATGGCTCGTGTTCCCGAATTAATGGCCTTCGCCAAACAACATCAACTGAAGATCATTACGATTAAAGATCTCATTCAGCATCGCCTTCATCGAGAGACCTTTGTCCGTTCCGTTGAAACCGCCAAGATGCCCACGATATTTGGGCAATTTGAAGCTGTGGTATTTGAAAATGAACTAGACAGTGGGACTCATATGGCGTTGACGAAAGGTGAAATAGATGAGACCCCGACTCTTGTTCGGGTTCACTCGGGGTGTTTAACGTCTGATGTGTTTGGCTCCATACGATGTGATTGCCGGGATCAATTGCACCATGCCATGGAGATGATTGAAAAAGAGGGGAAAGGTGTTCTTCTCTATTTAAATCAAGAAGGACGAGGCATTGGTCTTCTCAATAAAATTCGTGCCTATCACTTACAAGATTTGGGAGATGATACGGTCGAAGCCAATCTAAAATTAGGGTTTAAGGCGGATTTACGAGACTACGGAATTGGAGCTCAAATTCTTGTAAGTCTTGGACTACGAAAAATAAAACTCATTACTAATAATCCAAGAAAGATTGTTGGGATTGAAGGGTATGGACTTAATGTGGTGGAACGCATTCCCATTGAAATTACACCGCAAGCGTCGAATGTCCATTATCTGCGGACAAAAAAGGCCAAGTTAGGGCATTTGCTTAATAATGTATAAAATCTTCTGAAGTCTCGTGATTTTTTCCTTCGTAATGAAGAACCCTTGGTAACTTGCGACATGCCGTGCCTTTCTGACTTCTTTCCTTTCCCACCAAATGACCAACTATGAACAACCCAATCGAAGGTGAGCTGTCAGCCAAAGGACATCGTTTTGGGATTGTTGTCAGCAAGTTCAATGCATTTGTGACGGATCGTCTCCTTGCTGGTGCCCTTGAGGTCCTGACGCAACATGGCGCTAGTGACAATGACCTTCAAGTCGTACGTGTTCCAGGAGCGTTTGAAATTCCTCTCATTGCGTACCAATTAGCGGCATCAAAGGAACTGCATGCCATTATCTGCCTTGGGGCTGTCATTCGAGGAGAAACCCCGCATTTTGACTATATCTGCGCTGAAGTCGCCCGTGGCTTAACACAAGCCAATCTTGACACAGGAATTCCGACTATTTTTGGTGTGCTAACGACAAATACTGTTGAGCAAGCCTTAGAACGTTCTGGTTCCCCAGAGCGAAACCGTGGCGCAGAGGCTGCTCGCACGGCCATAGAAATGGCCATGTTGGTCAAGCATCCTCTGTTGCGACCTGCTGCTAATGATCTTTCTGCTAATACCGCTGCCAGTGACGACATTGATCCATTGGAATGTTGGTAAAGATTCCTTTCGTCCCATGAAATGACTTGAATAGTCCAACGAGTAGGTTCACGAAATGCTCTGTCAGGTGAGTCTTTTCATCATATGGCCTTTACGCAGTCCTTTCGTGTTTCACGATTAAAGGAAACGGTAAAGGAGTTGGTGGAACGGTCATGTCAAAAAAACATTGATTAAAAGGGAGAAATCCTTACCTGAATGCTCTATGAATATGAGCCAAAAGACCAATTGAACGTTCTCGTAAACTTGGGTAAAGTAGCAAGCATCTCGTGTGTATTTTCACTCAACCATGGGTTCTTCAACAGTATCTAGCGTGACCATCGTTAAAAAATCAGACATTCATCGAACCCGACGATCTGCTCGCCAATTGGCGCTACAGATTCTCTTTCAAGATGAATTTCAACAAACCAACCCAGGTTCGCTTTCTGAATTTTGGGAACAACAAGAAGCCTCTGTTGAGGTCCAGACCTTCACGACCCAGATAGTCGAAGGTGTTTTGGCTCATCAAGAGGAACTGGATCAACTGATTAATACGTATGCTAAGGAATGGTCTCTGTCTCGTATGCCGGTTGTGGATCGCAACATCTTACGGTGTGCGTTGTTTGAATTACTGTGGCTTGCCGATGTTCCAGCAAAAGTTGCGATAAATGAGGCCCTTGAACTTGCAAAGCGATTTGCAGATGAAGAGAGTAAGCGTTTTATCAATGGAGTCTTGGATCGTATTATCCAAAAAGATCCTCGACTCGAGGGCAAACGTGTAAACATGGCGCCCCCACAAGTCTCAAAGCCTTCCGATGACCAATCAACGACGATTCATAACCCCGAGATATAAAAACAGATGATTGACCGATATTCCCGACCGGAGATGGCAAACATTTGGAGTCAAACGCGTAAATATGAAACCTGGCTCCAAGTCGAACTAGCTGCATGTGAAGTCATGGAAAAGCAGGGGCACGTGCCACGAGGGGTGGCGGCTCGTATTCGTCGAAAAGTTACTATTAATCCCACTAGGATCGAAGCCATTGAGCGAGTCGTCAAACATGATGTGATTGCGTTCCTCGAATCGATCACTGAACAAGCTGGAAAAGAGGCGCGACATCTTCATGCGGGACTGACCTCTTCAGATATTTTAGACACTTCACTCGCGCTTCAAATGTGTGAGGCGACAGACCTCCTCCTAGAGAATCTTGCTACTCTTCTCGAAACCATTCGCAAACGAGCCCTCGAACATCAAGACACGATGATGGTCGGGCGGTCACACGGTATTCACGGTGAGCCCATATCGTTTGGGTGGAAGCTGGCAATTTGGTATCAAGAGTTTATTCGACAGCAAGATCGTATTCGGACCGTCAGAAAAGATATAGCTATCGGCAAGCTCTCGGGAGCCATGGGTACCTTTGCTCACCTGTCTCCAGCAGTTGAACGTGAGGTTTGCAAAAAACTTGGGTTAAAACCTGCACCTATTTCAAGCCAAATCGTTCAACGTGACCGACATGCGGCCTTCGTCTCAGTCTTAGCTCTCCTAGCCGCCAGCATAGAAAATGTCGGCACTGAAATCAGACATTTACAACGAACCGAGGTGTTGGAAGCAGAGGAGTATTTTGACATTGGTCAAAAAGGATCTTCTGCCATGCCACACAAACGAAATCCTGTTGGGTCAGAAAATCTCTGTGGACTGGCCCGAGTCATACGAGGGAACAGTCTCGCGGCATTAGAGAATGTGGCACTCTGGCATGAACGAGACATTAGCCACTCCTCTGTCGAGCGCATCATTATTCCCGATAGCACGATTTTGATGAATTACATGTTAGTTCGACTCACGAATATTCTTAAAAATCTCCAAGTCTATCCAGCACGAATGATGGAGAATCTCAATTTGACTGGAGGACTAGTCTATTCTCAGCGCCTACTGCTTGCTCTGATTGAGAAAGGGGCAACGCGAACCAAGTCGTATGAAACTGTCCAGCAACATGCGATGACGTCTTGGAAAAAACAGGGAGATTTTCAAACACTCATTCAAGAAGATGCCTTTATTCGCAAGCATCTTTCTCAAAAAGACATTACAGCATGTTTTGAGCCGCGATCATATATCCGCCACCAAAAACAAATTTTCACCAGAGTATTTGGAACCAAGGCGATGCATGCAACTGAGTTTAGTGAAAAACCAAAGTCCACCACATCCAAGAACCGTCGGATGAACAGAACACGCTCACAATCAACCAAAGAGTAAAGACAATGGAACAAGGCACATTACTTTACGAAGGTAAAGCGAAAAAGGTATTTGCGACACCTGATCCAGATCAAGTTATTCAGTATTTCAAGGATGATGCGACGGCATTTAATGCAGAAAAACGTGGCACGATTTTCAACAAAGGAATTGTGAACAACACGATTTCTGCGCGGTTATTTCAACTACTCGAAGAAAAAGGCGTGGCGACACACTTTCTTGAGCAACTGAGTGATCGCGAAATGCGCACCAAGCATTTGAAAATTATTCAAATTGAAGTGGTCGTTCGAAACCGAGCAACTGGGAGTCTCGTGAAACGCCTCGGTCTCGAAGAAGGTCTGGAGCTAGACCCGCCGCTTGTTGAGTTTTTCTATAAACATGACCCTCTTGGTGATCCACTGATTACAGAAGATCACATTCGTTTATTGAAATTGGCCAATGATGCTCAAGTGGCTGGATTACGTCAGGCTGCTCTTCACATTAATGGAATCCTTGCACCATTCTTTAAGGACAAAGGGATGTTGCTGGTTGACTTTAAGCTTGAATTTGGAGATTCGAATGGTCAATTAATTTTGGCGGACGAGATTTCTCCAGATACCTGTCGTTTTTGGGATATTCAAACTGGCGAACGATTAGATAAAGATCGATTCAGGAAAGACTTAGGTCGTCTTGAGGAAACGTATCAAGAAGTGTTGAAACGAGTCTGCTCTTAAAAACTTGATGATGGCTCATTTTTATGAAAGCTAAAATTTACGTTACGCTCAAACGCGGTATTCACGACCCACAAGGGCATGCTATTCACCAATCACTTGCAACGTTGGGCTTTGAGGCGATCAACGAAGTCCGTTTGGGAAAGTTCGTTGAAGTTGACATAGAAGAACATGACCAGGAAAAAGCCGAAGCCACAGTCAAAAACATGTGCGACAAACTTCTTGCCAATCCAGTCATTGAAAATTACCGTTATGAACTTTTCTCATCGTAACATTCTCGTCACCGTCGGATATTTTCTTTCGCAGGCCTATCAGGTCCTGGCGTCAAGATCTCCTTCGACTCCTAACGTCTATATCAATAGGCAGGGAGAGAATTTCAGTTGAACGTTGGCGTTATCTCATTCCCCGGTTCGAACTGTGACCGTGACTGTCATTTTGTATGCAATGATATTCTGAAGCAATCGTCTCGTCTTATTTGGCACCAAGAAACATCTCTCAAAAATATAGACCTGGTTATTCTTCCTGGAGGTTTTTCCTACGGCGATTACCTTCGGACTGGCGCCATCGCCAGATTCTCACCCATTATGGATAGTATTATAGAATTCGCATCCCATGGTGGTTTAGTCCTTGGAATTTGCAATGGTTTTCAAATTCTCTTGGAAGTCGGGTTACTTCCAGGCGCTATGCTCAGGAATACCCATCTGTCTTTTATTTGTGAAAATGTATCAATCAAAGTAGAAAATGCCGACACGCCATTTACGAATCAGTTCTCCGTCGACCAAATCCTCAACATTCCTATTGCCCATGCAGAGGGTAATTACTATGCCGATTCGACCACTCTTTCCACGTTACATGAGCATGGACAAATTGTCTTTCGATACTGTAGTGGGAACGGCACGCTCACCAATGAGTCGAATCCCAATGGATCACTCGACCATATCGCTGGCATCTGTAATCAGACCCGGAATGTATTGGGTATGATGCCACATCCCGAACGTTCAGCCGAGGCAGTGCTTGGTTCAACCGATGGCATTCTTCTCTTTAATTCAGTACTCAACACATTTGAAAAATCGGAATCGTAGTCACCAAACGTAACGAACAAGAGAAAGCCTTGGAAGTATTCCCTGGAATTACAATGGAACCCACAGTCTGTTCGGGAAAGCCCTGCGTCACGAACACAACGGTAGACGTGGCAACCATTGTCGGAGCTTTAGGGATAGGGCAAAGTATTCAAAATGTCCAAGAGGCCTTTCAGTTGAACTACGAACAAGTACTCACAGCTCTGCGATATGCTTCGTATGTCACCGATCATCTACCACTACGCATGCCATTGCCATCATCTGAGCTCTAACATGTCATCTATATCAACTCCAATCACCAAAGAACTCATCGCCCAACATGGGCTGTCTGATGACGAGTATCAGCAGATTCTTACGCATTTGGGGCGTGAACCCAATCTCACTGAATTAGGTGTATTTTCCGTGATGTGGAGTGAGCACTGTAGTTACAAAAGCTCTCGTGTGCATTTAAAACGTTTGCCGACAGAAGGGGAGCGCGTTGTCCAAGGACCTGGAGAAAATGCTGGTGCCGTTGATATCGGTGATGGCCTCGCGGCGGTTTTTAAGATCGAGTCTCATAACCACCCTTCCTTTATTGAGCCATTTCAAGGGGCCGCGACAGGTGTTGGGGGGATACTTCGAGATATTTTCACGATGGGAGCTCGGCCAATTGCGCTCTTGGATTCATTGCGATTTGGTGAACTAGATGTCGCGAAAAATCGTCATCTTTTAAAAGGGGTGGTTTCAGGTATCTCTTGGTATGGTAACTGTATTGGAGTTCCAACGATTGGTGGGGAAATCGCGTTTAATGACATCTATTCAAAAAACCCACTCGTCAATGTCTTCTGTTTGGGGATCGTTGAAAAAGACAAATTATTGAAAGGATTGGCGCAAGGAGTTGGGAATCCTGTTTTGTATATTGGAGCTAAGACGGGAAGGGACGGAATCCATGGGGCCACGATGGCTTCAGATAGTTTTGATGACCAATCTGATGCCAAACGTCCGAATGTACAAGTTGGTGACCCATTCTTAGAAAAACTCCTCTTAGAAGTGTGCTTGGAGTTTTTAGAAAAAGATTTGTTGATCGGCATACAAGATATGGGAGCGGCTGGACTCACCAGCTCCTCTTGTGAAATGGCATCACGTTCCAATACCGGAATTGAATTGGATGTCGCCCATGTGCCATGTCGAGAACCCAATATGACCCCCTATGAAATGCTGCTCTCTGAATCACAAGAGCGCATGTTGTTAGTAGCAAAGCCTGGTAAACAAGAAGAAGTCATTGCGATTTGTCACAAATGGGGGATCGATGCGGCCATTATTGGAAAGGTCACGGATGATGGCATGCTCCGGATCAAAGAGCATGGCGCAACCGTAGCGGAGATTCCCGCAAAAGCGTTGGCCGAGGAAGGTCCACGCTATGAACGGCCTATTCAAGCTCCGCAATATCAAGAGATGCTGCAGTCACTTCTGGTTGACAATTTACCAGATGTCAAGAATCCCGCTGATGTGCTGTTGCAGCTATTACGATCACCTACCATTGCGAGCAAACAATGGGTTTCCAGGCAGTTCGATCACATGGTTGGCACCAATACCATGGTCCGCCCAGGCTCGGATGCAGCGGTCGTCCGCATTAAAGGCACAAATAAAGCCCTCGCGATGACGACTGATGGGAATAGTCGATACTGTCTGTTGAATCCTTATATTGGTGGAACTCTCGCGGTAGCCGAGGCCGCAAGAAACTTGGCTTGCTCTGGAGCAATCCCGATTGGCGTCTCTGATTGTTTAAATTTTGGGAACCCTGAACGTTCAGATGTGATGTGGCAGTTTGTCGTGGCTCTTGAGGGTATCAGCGATGCGTGTCGTCATCTCAATATTCCTGTGGTGAGTGGAAATGTCAGTTTCTACAATGAAACGAATGGCCTTTCAATTTATCCAACCCCAGTTTTAGGAATGGTCGGACTGATTGAGCCTGCTCACCTTGTCACGACGCAATGGTTTAAACATGCGGGTGATCAAATTGTCCAATTAGGAGAGACCAATGAGGACTTGGGCGGAACCGAATACCTAAAATTAATCCATAATCGAGAGCAGGGAAACCCACCGTGGTTAGACCTTGATCGCGAACAGGCTCTCCAACGTTTGCTCATTCAATCAATTCGGCAAGAATTGCTAGAATCTGCCCACGATTGCTCAGAAGGCGGCCTAGCCGTAACCCTGAGTGAGTGTTGTCTATCACATCCTTTCCAACCGCTCGGAGCTTCCATTCAACTCGATCAGAAACGGTTACGAGTGGATGCTCTCTTATTTGGTGAAAGCCCATCTCGTGCTATAGTCACAGTATCACCTCAAAATATGAAATCTTTTTTGAACATCGCGCAAGAGCAGGGTGTCTCTGCATCGATCATTGGTGAAGTCGGAGGAACAGAATTGTCCATTTCGGTTGTAGCTGAATCGAAAACTGAGATTGGGAAACTTAACCTACCAGTTGAGACTCTCACAGAGGCCTGGAGCCTTTCTTTTGAACAACACATGAACCAATAATGCGACGCAAGAAATATTTATGTCTTTTATTTCCTTAGATTCCATTCGTGCATCCTCTGATAAATTTCAAGAAGAATGCGCCGTATTTGGCGTATACGGCCACCGAGAAGCAGCCAACTTAACCTATCTTGGGCTGTATGCACTTCAACATCGAGGGCAAGAAGGTTCGGGAATTGTCTCATCTGATGGCGAACGATTCTATCAACGAAAAGGCATGGGGCTCGTTGCTGATATTTATTCGAAGAAAACACTCAAAGAGTTAATTGGGACAAAAGCGATTGGTCACAATCGTTACTCAACCGCAGGAGACAGCGATTATAAAAATACACAACCCTTAACGGTGAACTTTGCGCTTGGCAATCTCGCATTGGCGCATAACGGCAACCTTATCAACGCCCCAATGCTTCGTAGCGAACTCGAAGCCTATGGAGCCATTTTTCAATCTGACTCCGATAGTGAGGTCATCGTTCACCTTATCGCTCATTCACATGGCGATACGCTTCTGGATCGCGTGATTGATGCCTTAAGTCTGGTACGTGGCGCCTATTCACTCCTATTGCAAACCGATGATTTGTTAATTGCCACAAGAGATCCCTATGGATTCAGACCTCTTTGCTTGGGACGCTATAAGGGAAGTTGGGTTGTGGCGTCCGAGACCTGCGCCTTTGATTTAATCGGAGCTGAGTATATTCGAGAAGTCGAACCAGGTGAACTCATCGTCATCAACAAGGACGGCCTTGCCTCCTATCATCCCTTCACAGAAAAACGCTCGGCTCAATGTGTATTTGAATTTGTCTACTTTGCTCGTCCTGATTCAAAGATATTTGGGGCCAATGCCGTCTATCCCATTCGAAAAGCCTTCGGCCGTCAACTTGCAAAGGAATGCCCTGTCGATGCTGATGTTGTCATTCCTGTACCAGATTCAGGTGTTCCGGCAGCATTGGGTTATTCTGAGGGTGCCGTCATTCCCTTTGAACTTGGGTTGACTCGCAATCATTATGTGGGGAGAACCTTTATTGAGCCAGAACAAAGCATTCGTCATTTTGGCGTCAAACTTAAATTAAATGTCGTTCCTGATATTTTAAAGGGAAAGCGAGTGATTGTCGTCGATGATTCCATCGTGCGTGGGACGACAAGTCGAAAAATTGTCAAAATGATCAGACAGGCCGGAGCCAAAGAAGTCCATATGCGGATCAGTTCACCTCCAGTGATTGCTCCATGTTTCTACGGCATCGATACGCCAACCCAAAAAGAGTTGATTGGTGCATCTCAGAATCTTGAAAGCATTCGCAAATATATTACGGCTGATAGTTTAGGGTATCTCAGTCTTGAAGGCATGCTAAACGTCGCGCCGGGACAGGCAAGCCACTACTGTGATGCCTGTTTTACAGATCAGTATCCTATTTCCTTCACACGAGCCGAACAGCTGCAGTTGGGATTATTTGAGCCCGTCCCCTCGTCCAATCAATAATATTCCTCCGTTTCTCTACAATTGTTGCTGCAGAAAAATTTGCTGTGGTAACATCTTTACTGGCGCCTTGAGTATTTCGTATCGATGTGGGAATGGCGATTTATAAGCAAAGGGGGTTCGATCATGAAACGTTTGATCATCAGCTGTACAGTCGTCTTTATTCTTCTAGGCACAAGCATTTCCGGATTGACGGCAGGGTTTTTTAAAGTTGGCGAAACCGCACCAAATTTCACCCTCACATCGTTAGCAGGTGAGCCCACTTCGCTTGAATCTTTTAGAGGCAAAGTGGTCGTGCTAGGCCTATTTCACATTTGTAAACCCTGTTTAATTCAAGGGTCGAATCTTCAGAAAGTTCATGAATTAACTCAAGGGAAAAATGTGGCGGTTGTTGGGGTCAATTCATCTGGCGATTCGAAGGGAGATGTGATTGATTTCCTCAAAACCTTTCCCTCGACGGTGACGTATCCCTATTTAACAGATCCAGAACAGATGACTGATAAACTTTTTGGGGGAGGACGATTTATTCCCAATGTCTACATCATTGATCAACAAGGTGTCATTCAGTGGCAACGAGTTGGAAATTTTAATATGGCTGGTCACGAAATCATTCTGAATGAAGTTGATAAAATGTTGACGGCGCCTTCAACGGGCAGTCCAACACTCTAGTGAAGTGTGGCCGACTACATGATAAAGCACATCGCATGAAAGGGTTATAAATAGTTTATGGATGAATTAGAAGCTGGTAAGGCAAAACTCCTTGAAGTCGTCCAGAGTATTGATGCAAGCGTCGAAGTGGTGATTCCCACCACTCCATCTAATAGTATTTTTCTTATTTCGCTCACGAAGGGAGCGAATCGGAAATTTATCACCGTCCCTGAGGATGACGTGTTAGACCTTCCTAGTGAAGAGGATATTCTCGCAAAAACAACAACAATGCTCCAAGAAGCGATAGGAGCATTATGAAGCAGATTCTTCCTCGCATTTGGCAATGGTCTTGGTTTTCAGAAGAAAAGCAAATTGAATTTAACGGACATTTCCTTGAGACAGGAGAGCACCGAATTCTTGTTGACCCTCCACTGATGAGTGCTGGAGACATGGCCCAAATTAGGCATGGAGATCCGGTTGATTATATTGTGCTGACCAATCGCGATCATCAACGAGAAGCTGATGTCTACAAAAAAGAATTTAATTGTCAGCTGATGATTCCCGAAAAGGATTCAGGGGAAATGTCTGTCCAAGCTGATAAAACATTCAAAGATGGAGAACTGCTTCCTGGAGGCATGTGGGTCATTCAATTACAAGATCAGAAGTCACCAGGGGAGAGCGCCTTGTTTCTGCAGACAGGTAAAGGTATTCTGCTCGTTGGTGATGCGCTCATTGGAAAACCTGCTGGTTCTCTGAGTTTGTTGGCATCTGAAAAATACGCAGATATCGCCAAAGCTCGAGAGGGATTACGTCGTCTGTTAAAGTACAATTTTGATAGTCTGTTGGTTGGTGATGGTACCCCAATTCTTCAAGAGGCTAAGGCCGTCCTAGAACACACGTTGGAATCGTCGTAAACACTCACCATTGTTATGCACGAATCTCATTCTACACACCTTAACCGGCTTGGAAATCAGCACTTTTCGAGAGGTTTTTATACCGATGCCTATCATTGTTATTCTCGCGCCTTGGAGGCTGATCGACAGAGTGGAGATCAGCGAGCTCTCGCCATGACATTAGGAAACTTAGGGAATATTTGCGCGGTGAGTGGACGGCGGTCTCAAGCCAATACCTATTACCATGAAGTGTTAGAAATTCAGAAAATTCTAGGCGATGACCGTGGAATTAGTACGACCTTGGCAAACTTAGGAAATTTATCGGCCGATGCAGGTGAATGGGAGCGAGCTCAAGCTCACTATTTAGAAGCGCTTGATTTGATGAATGATGTTGGTGACTATGCTGGCAAAGCCATACTGCTTTCTGATTTGGGTCTAGTCGCGAGAGAAAAAGGTCAATATCTTCAAGCAATTGAATATTATGAAGAATCGCTGGCACTCATGCGTCGAGTGGACAACCAAGAAGGACAAGCTGATGTCTATCGGATGATGGCGCGCCTCTACTTGGCCCAGGGACGCTATAATGAAGCGATTGCCTGCACGCAAACAAGCTTTGATATGGCGGAACGTCTTCGTGACGAGTTACGCATGGGGGGAGCATGGTTTGTTCTTGCTAGTTGTTATGAAGGACAAGGTGACTGGAGAGAGGCCATCCGATATTTAGAACAGGTTGTGCAAGTTGATGAAAAATATGATTTACCGAAATTGAAAGAAAATACGACCCGCTTACAACATCTTCGAGAGCGTCTTACTCACGTCAACACAACACTTTCACATGAATGACAATCAAGACAGCACTGTATCCTGGGAACCCGTACGTGATCATTTGCTGAAGCATGTTCCTGGATGGTTTTCGTCCTCTCCTGAAGAAGCCCTCACCTTACAGCTTGATGATGATGAGTGGTTGTTAGAAGTGACGCCAATCGGTCTTCTTGTCTGTCAGGCCGGTTATATGCTTGAAGATATGGAAAGTATTTTATCTGATGGAACAGCAGAAGATTTAGGGTCAGATGAACTCGCCAAACAAGCTAAGTTTTATTTGCAACAGACCGTCTCTAAACACCGCAGACGTCTGTTAACCGATGGGTTTGCTGAACGCATAGAAATGAATGACGAATTTGTCGCCATACTATTTGAACAGCCCGTTGATTTTCAGGACCTTCCCGCGCTCGTCTCATCAATCCAACAGGCTCGTTCCAGGTTTTCTGCAACACCATCATAAGTATAAGCATGTTCCTTGGAAGTGACCACCAGCAAGTAAGTGTCTGGTCAGTATTCAATATGATGTGTGAATGAACCATGCAACCTAACATGGGTTACAAAGGATCCCAATATAAATATGACGACAAACATTAAAACTTTCGAAGATTTTCGAGAAACATTTTTTGCTTTTCGTTTGCCACGAATTTTATTGACGGCATTGGACTTACAGTTATTCACCGTGATGGATACCAAATCGTGGACCATCAAAAACTTAGCGAAAACTCTTGGCGTGAGTGAACGTGGGCTTGAAATTTTATGTAGAAATTTAGCGAGCGCTGGTCTCCTACAAAAACGTGGCTTTCGGTATAGCAGTGAACGTGTTGGACGACAATTTCTTAACAAGCATAGCCCGTTATACCGTGGCTCATATCTTCAACTGATGTGTCAGCAATGGGATAATTGGAATAGTCTGACACAGGCTGTCAAAACAGGCCACCCGGTGGAAGAGAAAGAACCCGAAACGCCATCATATCGTCACGCATTTACCTGGGCGATGCATGAACGGTCTTTGGACGCTGCTCGTCAGGTAGCCAATCAAGTTGACTTCACCTCTGCCACCTCCTTACTGGATGTCGGAGGAGGACCAGGAACCTATGCGTTAGAGTTTTTGGCGAAGAACCCAAAAATGACAGCTACCATATTGGATAGACCTGCGGCACTCGATGTGGCAAGAGACATTGCCAAAACGCGTAGACAAGGCAAACGGCTTTCCTATCAAGCAGCCGATTTTTTAATTGATCCTATTCACGGAAAATATGACGTTATCTGGATTTCGAACGTTATTCATATTTTTTCGCCATCGACGAATAAAAAATTCTTTCGTCGACTCCGAACACATTTAAACCCACGAGGCCGTATACTTATTCAAGATACGTTCTTATCTGATAAACAGAGCATTCGACCAGCAGAGGCTAATCTTTTTGCCGTCACCATGCTCTTATTTACCGAATCTGGAAATACCTATAGTCTTGCGGATGTGCACGAGTGGCTTAAGAAAACTGGATATAAAAACCCTGGAATACTCACATTAAAAAAGGGGACCGGTGACTGGGATGGCATCCTGATTCAGGCGCATGGTTAATATGATTGAAAATTCCTACGCTCAAAAGCTATCGATTGATACGTCCCCCATATTCTGCAAGATTTGAATCATCAAACGAAAAAAGAATCCAGTTATCTCACATAAATTTCAACTCGCCGATTCAAGGGTTCGCTGACCTCATCAGGAGTGTGAACCAGGAGGTTCTTTTCCCCATGACCGGTGAATTCCATAAGTTGGGAGTCAATACCGTCAGCAATCAGCACGTCTCGAATGACACGAGCTCGGCGCACTGATAAATCATAATTATGTTCATCAGTAGCCATACGATCGGTATGTCCAATCACGTTAATGTTAGGCGCCACTCTGCTAGCAAGGGAGGAGGCAATTGTCTTACGAAATTCAGGAAATTTTTGGCGTGATTCGGAAGAAATGTTAACCGTACCACTTTCGAAATATACGATGAATTTGAGTGGTTTTTCAGGGTTAGCTTCCAATGCGCGGTGGAAAGTGTCCTGAATGACGTCTTCTTTAAGTAGAAAGGGTTGAGGCGGGACTTCTTTAGAACTACTCATTGTAATGGCTTGTCCCGATTGGTCGAGAACCATCGTTTCACCGGCGCTGGTCACGTTAATCATTCCGACGGATCCCTCCTCATTACTCAGAAGAATAATCACAACCTTTGGTGGGATCACGTCGATATTAATGGTTTTTTCATGCACGGAAACCCCATCGCTCACCTGAAAGGTCAGTGGGATCGCTCCAACTTGTTCAGCTGTTGGAGTGATCGTGAAAAGACGGGTGGTCGGATCCCATTGACTATTGAGCGGCAGTGGATTCGTGAGTATCTTGTACGTTAAGGCATGACTATCGAGGTCCGTGGCTGAGAGGTTGACACTCAATGTGTTCCCAAATCGTATTGTTTGATCACTGAGGGACTCAAAAGTGGGTGGCTGATTTGGAAGAACTTGGACGATAGTGGAAGGGCTACTCTGTATATTGTTGATCGTCTGTGTACTTGTGACCCGATCGGCTTCGTTGAGCATCTGGAGATCGATTGCTTGCCAATTGCCTTGGGCATCCGCTTGAACCGGTGCCCCGAGCGGTGTCCCATTTTTGTGTAATTGAATGAAAGCTGAAGGATCAGCTCTTCCAGTGACGATGATGTCACCAGCTTTCAAGGATGGCTTTACTATTGGTGGAAGAGGCTGCACTGTGAGCGTAGCCAGCTCCGAGGTCACTCCCTCACGAATTGCCTGAACGATCGTGGTGCCGACATTGATGCCGGTCGCAGTTCCGTCGTTATCAATCGTCGCGACTGTGGGATCTTCACTCTGCCATATGACGTCTCCTAACGCTTCCTTAACTTGCCCATTAGAAAAGGTGCCGGTGGCGGTAAAGCGGTGGGCTGCGCCACGACCCAGGATCGTCGTCGGAGCTGTAGCTAAAGTGATCTGCGTGAGTCCGGCCCGGCCCACCACGACTGGGGCAGAAGTCCCGCTTGAAATCGCATTCACTATTTGTGTACTCGTCACCTCATCCGCTTCAGTCAGCATGGGCAGGTCCTGGACTTCCCACTGGCCGTGGGCATTGGTTTGGACTGGTGCTCCAAGCGGCGTCCCATTATTGTGCAACTGAATCTGTGCGGCTGGCTCGGCGGTGCCCGCAACCCTCGTATCACCTCCTTTTAACGTGGAGAGCAGGACCGGTGGGAGTGGGTGGACGGTGAACGGGACCAGGTCCGAGATCACGCCTTCACGTATTGCGTGAATCGTTGTGGCTCCGGCAGTTAGGGCCATGACTGTTCCATCTGCTTCGATTTTCGCGACAGTGGGATTTGCGCTCTGCCAGGCCACACCCGCTAAGGCTTCTTCGACCCGCCCATTCGAGAACGTACCCGTTGCCGTGAAGGCATGAGTAGTCCCTCGATCAATTGTCAGTAGAGGCGCTGGAACAATCGCAATCTGTGTGAGCACAGCCGGCCCCACCAAAATAGGAGAGGAAGCTTCGCTTAGAATGGCATTCACCATTTGTGTACTCCTCACCTCATCCGCTTCAGTCAGCATGGGGAGGTCGTGGACTTCCCACTGGCCGTGGGCATCAGTTTGGACTGGGGGCCCAAGCGGCGTCCCATTTTTGTGTAACTGAATTTGTGCGGCTGGCTCGGCGGTGCCCGCGACCCTAGTATCGCCTCCTCTTAACGTGGAGAACAGGACCGGTGGCAGCGGGTGGACGGTGAGCCGAACCAGGTCCGAGGTCACGCCTTCACGTGTCGCGTGAATCGTCGTGTCGCCGGCAGCCAGGGTCGTGACCATTCCATCGGCTTGGATTGTCGCAACATTGGAATGTGAACTAGACCAGGTCATCGCGGAGAGAGGCTCTGTTATTCTCCCATTAGAAAAAACTCCCTTTCCAGTAAACGTCAGAATTTGTCCCTCTTCAATCCACGGAGGTAACACTGAAGTAATCGTAAGATGCATGAGGGTAGCTCGTTTTACGAGAACTGGCTGAGATGCCTGACTTGTTCTTCCAAACATAGTCTGGGTCGCAGACATTGCTTGATCGGCCAGTAGGGGGGGAACGTCAAAATCGAATGTGCCCTCAACTGAAATTGTGCCGGTTGCGAGTGGCGTACCGTTCTGCAACAGATTCACCCGTGCATGAGGGAGCCCTGATCCAGCCACCGTAACTTCACCTTCTTCCAAAGAGGCATACAACAAAGGAATTGGTGGATTGGCGGGGATATGATGAAGGATGGTGGTCCTTTGGCTATGACTACTGGTGCAACCTCCGATAATGAGGAGAAGGAAAAACACCCATACCCCTCCTGGACCCCATTCATTCATTTTTAGCATGTGATACATCGCTTCTGTTCATAGTTGAGTCGTCTCGACGAACAATATTCTAGGGGCTTTCCAAAATCTGCTCCGTATACTCATCTCCGTCGTATTCTTCACCTTCTTCAAGAATTTGGATGATGAGTTTCGTACCTCGGATCCCAACGGTGGCGGTTGGTGTTTTAATCGAAACAGACTCAGGAGATAACTTCGCCATCATCCCGGAGAGGTAGACGAGCGTGCCCCGCATGATCTCTGAGGCAAACGAATATTTTTCTTCTTTTGGGTTAAAGACAAATTCTTTTAATACCAGGCGGCTTTTGGGTCCGAGAGAGACTCTGGTGTTGTCTTTGAGGGTGACACCTAACGATCCCGACGCGTTTGTTTCTAGCACATCACGTTGAAAGATTGGATCACCCGTGTGGCCTGGGATTCGTTCTTCCCCTCTTATGATGAACGCATGGTCATTGACCTTCTTGACCTTGCCGATCACTTTGGATTCGGCCATGGATAGGGTAGGAAAAACTAAGATACCCACCATCAGGAGGATACCCAAGACGAATATTTGATTTCTTAATCGATGATGGATCACGAATGCTCCAATTCAAGGAAAATATGATAACCCCGTTTCTCTCAGTTTTCGCTTAGGGGCTTTCAATATGTGCCTTCAGTTTCACTAGATATTATGGGGATTGAATAAAAACTATACTATATTCAGTTGAGAACATGCCATGCTACGTAAGGCCCGATACTCTTTAAGACTGAGCACTCAATAGGAAATGATTGGGTCACAGAGGAACCATACGTTACTGGGAAATTGTGGGGGGTGTTGAATCATGATGATATCGAGCGGCCACAATCATAAGCTCTACTCGGAAAGCCAGGAGTTCTTGATTCTCAGTCTCAAGGGAAGAATAAGGAAATGGTTAGGCTGAACGGGGCAAGATGCTACAGCACTTCAATTCTAAATCGTTTCATTTTCTTGATAAGCCCTTGACGGCTGAGGCCAAGGGCTTGGGCTGTCAGTCCTTGATGATATTGGTGGAATTGTAAGGATTCTTCAATAAGTTGTTGTTCAAGCATCTCCAGTGAGGCTTTCAGGTATTGTGGAGGCGCATCCGTTGTTCGTGCCGGTGTTTCATGTGATCGTGTAATCGAGAGATCCAAATCTCCAAGAGTGATAACGTCCCCGCGGATCATCACGGCTAATCGCTTGATCTCATTCTCCAATTGTCGTACATTTCCCGGCCATTGATAATGTTGCAGCTGTTGAAGTGCGCGTGGTGCAAAATGTTTGGCATCTACCCCGACTTCATTACAGTAGCGCAGAAGAAAAAAATTGGCGAGGAGTGGGATATCGTCTTGGATCTCTCGTAAGGGTGGTGTGGCAATATGAATGACCTTCAGTCGATAATACAAATCTTGTCGAAACGTCCCTTGAGAGATGGCTTCTTCGAGATTGACATTCGTCGCGACGATGACACGGACATCAATTGGGATACTTTCACGTTTTCCGATCGGCTCTAATCGTCTTTCTTGAAGGACGCGGAGAATTTTGGTTTGAGCGGATAGAGCAAGATCGCCGATTTCATCCAAAAACAGAGTCCCTCCTTGGGCTTGTTCGAATTTGCCGACATGTGCGTCGACTCCTGTGGCCATCCCTTTTCGAATACCGAATAATTCACTCTCGACCAGGTTTTCTGGAAGGGCTGCGCAATTCAGCTCAATGAACGAATGCTTGGCGCGCGGACTATTCTCATGAATCGCTTTGGCCACGAGTTCCTTGCCAGTTCCACTTTCGCCGGTAATCAGCACATCAAATGAGCAGTCACTCACCTGGTCAATAGTGCGGACAATTTGCTGAATTGGTGGGCTCATGCCAATGATCGCTTGGGTGGTGGCGCGTTCGCCTATGGCGCTGCGTAAATCATGGTTCTCCTGTTCAAGCGCTCGGTGTTTGCGTTGGAGTTCCTCAACCAGTCCTACCGTCGTCAGGGCCTGTGCCGCATAGGTAGCGAGGGTCTTGGCGATCTGTTCATCTCTCTGCGTAAAGGAACCTTTTTTTTTGTTAAGAAACTGAAACGTGCCAATAATTTCGCCAGAGAGATGTTGTAAGGGGACTGCAAGCACACTGCGTGTACGGTATTTCGTTTGCGCATCAATGCCTTTATGAAATCGAGAGTCTTTGCTCGCCTGTGTCACGTTAATGGTTTCGCCTGTCATCGCGACGGCTCCAGCGATTCCTAAACGGGCATCAAATCGAATTGTTTCGTTAGGGAGCGCTATCAGCGACCATAATTCGCAGGTGTGCTTATCTAGTAAAAACACTGACGCGCGTTCGGCTTCAAGTGCTTCTGATGCTTCATTCGATACGTCATATAATAATGGCAGGAATTCACGGCCTTCATTCACCTGTTGACTTATTTCCCGAAGCATGGAGAGGTGACCTCGCGGTAGGTCCTGTGTCACAGATTCGGCAGTCTTCATCAGTATTTTGCCCCTCTCAATGAGAAAATGAACAACGAATTGGAACATTTGCCTAACGGTTGCCAGAGTCACTGTACCGTTTCATGAGTAAAAAATAAATATAGCAGTTCTTACCTTGCCAATACGCATGTACTTTGGACTAGAACTCATGGCACTCTCCCTCCATTGATTTTCCACTCGTTTACAATTTGTCAACTTCCGTAGACAATGGCCAGTCCATTTTTTGCGAGCTTTAGCAAGACTCTACTCCTGATTCATGATGAAAACAGTTGAAAAACAATTAGTTATTGAAAGAGGAGTTCAACGTGACGCGCACCTGCAGTCTTAGGCACATCAGTTGCTTTACCGTCTCATTGTCTGCATTGTTCCTGAATTCATGTAGAGAGAAAGGATCATCACGGATGAGTCTATAGATCGCGTCGATTGCTCTAGTCATTCACTCATTTGAAATTTCATTCACTGTTGAGGGTTGGCAGAGGAAGTCGAAGTGGCCGTGTCCTGAGCCACTCTAATGGAAGAGGAGATCAAGCCGTTTGTTTCTGAACGAAATCATGGATAATTATTATGGAGGTGAAAGATGAATGACTACACAAGGCCACGGTTCCAACCTACGAACCGATCTGCCTCGGTATTCACGAAGCGCCAGTGGCTCTACAAGCTGACAGCGGGGGTGTTGGTTGCGTGTGTGATACCCTGGATCGTTTCATCAGCCGTCTGGGGACAAGCTAATACGACGATCAATCCAACGGTGATCGACCCACCCAATTCAGGTGGTACTCCTACGTTTCCAGGCAATTCTCCTGATATAACACTGACCCCACTGGAACCGGACCAGTGGAAATTTCAGCACACCCGGCGTGGCGCCAGCAGTTCTCACACGGACGAGATCATGGAATATATCACCTGGGATGGGAGCAAATGGACCGTGAAAATTGTCGATGGTCAGTTTCTTCATGCCCCCAATGGCGATTGGAATCGCGCACATCGTGCGGACATTCTGAATTATCGTACTTGGGATGGCGCTCCCTGGACAGCGCGAATGGTCGATGGTGAGTTCTTACATGCACTCAATGGCGATTTCAATCAAGCGCATCACGATACGATACTCAATTATCGCACCTGGGACGGGAGTGAGTGGACGACCTCACTGGTGGCAGAAGGCAATCTCTAGTCCTGAGGGGGGCATCACCGAGACCGAGAGACTCCCCCAGGAGATTAGTCAACGATCGCATCCACCGAACGTTATTATGATTAAATTTTGAAGGAGGTGAAAGGTGAATGACATGACAAGGACTCGTGTCCAACCAACGAACCGAGCCGCTTCGGTGTTCTCGAAGAGTCAGTGGCTCTACAAGCTGACCGCCTGGATGGTGGTGATTTCCTTAGTCGTTGTCCCTACCGCATGGGGACAGACGGTTGTGGAGACTCCTATCATTATTATCAGTCCGGACGTAGACCTTAACCCTCTACTTGATCTTGGTCCAGAAACCCCTACAATCACGATCAGCAGCTGTGCTGACCTGAAAGACTATTTAATTCCAGAAATGTTCGGGTTCTATCAAAATTGTCTTACGAGCGATCAGAGTGCGTCTGGGAGAGCTCCACTCAGTGCAGCGACCATCGCCGCGCTGAAAGAGTACTCCGACTGCGCCATCTGCATAGCTCAGAAGTTGTACAAACGTGCGCCGAGCAGGGGGGAAGCCTTGGCCATGGCCTATACGCTGTTAGGCACGATCAAAGACAGCCCCAATGAAAACGATCGTCTGGCCGCACAATGGCTGGAGAATCGGATCAAGGAACAGCGGATTCTGGCGGCGACCGTCGCGAAGTCAGAACATGATCGGTGGACCCAGGCCCCGTGCGCCTATACGCCTCCAGTCAGTACTTGGTACAACGACAGCCTTTGTAGAAAGGGGTCTATGGGGAATCTTACAAATATTGCAGGGGTACCACCACCGAATTTTGGGGAAATCGGTATTAAGGTCGCCTATAAGGAACTGGGCTCACCTGCTGCTTCCGCCTTACTCAAAGAGGTCCAAAGCGCCGTCGCAAAAGCTGTGGGAATAGAAGCTGCCGGAAGTATAGCTGGTGGCGCCGTCGTGGGAGGCGTGACTGCTGCTGTTATCGTTCACAGTTTTCTGGCGGTATTTCCATTTTCTGGTGCTGTTGTGGCTGCTTCTACCGCTGCTGGGGCTGCTGCCGCTGCGGCTGTTACTGCTGCTGGAGGTACAGCGGCGGCGGCTACGGCGGCAAGTACTGCTGCTGTGAACGCTTCCGTGACTAGTGCTGCTGCTGTTAGCGCGGCGGGTGCCGGTACCATAGCATTTCTCATGGCCGGTCCAGCTATAGCGGCGACTCTGGCAGCAGTCGGCATCGCGGCCATTGTCCTGATGGTTAAAACGAACCAATTATCCGGAAAGCTCAGTGCTGAGCTACAGCGAGCTCAGAACCAATCGATCAATTTGCCGGCTCTGCTCACAACCGACACGGGTCGAGATGAGGCCTGGGGCAACTTTCTCCTTGCCACCGTGGACACAGAGTGGACGTCTCGTACCTATGATTGTTCGAATATTGATTATGACCGGCATCTGCTTACCCTACCGGCATCGGCACAACCGGAACAGTGGCTCTTTCAGCATACGAAACGTGGCGCGAGCAGTTCTCATACTGACGAGATCATGGAGTATGTCAGCTGGGACGAGAGTACTTGGACCGCAAAAATTGTCGATGGCCAGTTTCTGCATGCCCCCAATGGCGATTTCAATCGGGCTCATCGTGCGGACATTCTCAATTATCGGGGGTGGGATGGCACGAACTGGACCGCACAAATGAGAAATGGTTTGTTTAGACATGCGATGAATGGTGATTTCAGTCGGGCTCATACTGACACGATTCTCAATTATCGCACCTGGAACGGGGGTGACTGGACGACATCGCTGGTCGCATCGGCACCGGCACTGAAAAGTTGGCAATTTCAGCATACCCAGCGTGGTGCTGGCAACTCGCACACGGACGAGATCATGAATTATATTACCGGGGATGGGAGCCAATGGACAGCGAAAATAGTCGATGGCCAGTTTCTGCATGCCCCCAATGGTGATTTTAATCGAGCCCATCGTGATGACATTCTGATTTATCGTTGGTGGGATGGCTCCAGCTGGACCGTACGAATGAACAATGGGGTATTCGTGCATGCCCCCAATGGCGATTTCAATCGAGCGCACAGCTCTCCGTACCTCCAATATAAAACCTGGGACGGGGGTGAGTGGTCGGCCTCACTGGTTGAGGAAGGTAATCTGTAGGCCCGAGTGAACGCAGACACCGATGAGTCAAGGGCCAAGTCGTGCTCCGTCACGGCTTGGCCCTTGTTATGCCATCCAGTAGGGAACGATCTGTCCATCAACAGTGAACCTCATGGTCGCTGAACAACAATCATGGCATCAAGACAGCATATCAAGCAGAAATGGCTCCAGGAATTTCCCTATAGTTTTTTGTGCTGATTGATTGAGAAAACAAGAGGAATAACAATTAGTCATGAAGGATTGAAAATGCGTTCCGCTTATTCCAGTATGAGCGTTCGGCCGGTTTTTGTCCTCGTGCGGCAAAGGGCAAAGTTGTAAAGGGTCGTGATATCAAACAACTAGACTTGAATAATTTTCATGTTGTTGAAAGCAATATGGCGGTTCTCAATCTGCTGACTTCGCGTGAAGCGGTGACGGGCTGGAAGCGATTCTGATCTCCGCTCATCTTTTTTCCATTTGTTTACAATTTGTCAACGCTCGTAGACAACAGGCGTTTCTCTTTCTTGACTGATTCAGCACTCCTCTCTTCATCAGCCTATAAGAAATCATTAGGATGGGGGAGGCTTTAAGGACCAGGAGCGCACCATGACACACTCCTGCCTACGTTGGCACATCAGTTGCTCTATTATCTGATTGTCTTGACTGGTTATTCATGACGAGTGCAGAAAGTAGGGAAACACTATTGAAGTTGTTACTAGTGTCTTTTCAAGCCGTTAGACAATAAAAAGCCTATGGCTCAATACTGGTCAGCATCATGGGCATTGAAATTCAATTTTACTTCATTAAAAACATTCTCAGGAGGAGGAAATGATGAATCAATTCACTGAACCGTATTTTCACCCAACGAATCGAGCCGCCTCGGTATTCTCGAAGAGTCAGTGGCTCTACAAGCTGACCGCCTGGCTGGTGGTCGCGTCTTTGCTCGTTGTCCCGACCGCCTGGGGACAGGTTGTGGTCCAGGAGCCTATCGTGATTATCAGCCCGGACCAACCACCACCGAAGCCTCCTGTTGCTACGCCGAATATCTCTATCGGCAGTTGTGCTGATGCGAAGAACTTCTTGATTCCCGAAACGTTTCCGTACTATCAACATTGCCTCACGAGCGATAACCCCGAGTCTGGGAGGTCCCCACTCAGCCCCGCGACCATCGCCGCGCTGAAAGAGTACGCGGACTGCGCCATCTGCATGGCACAGAAACTGTATGGACGTGCGCCGAGCCTGGGGGAAGCCCTCCTCATGACCTATACCCTGCTCGGCACGAGCAAAACAAACCCCAATGAAAGCGATCGACTGGCCCTACAATGGCTGGAGAATCGCATCAAGGAGCAGCGGATTCTAGCGGCGACCGTGGCCCAATCAGAACATGCTCGCTGGAAAGAGGCCCCCTGTGCCTATACCCCTCCAGTCAACACTTGGTATAACGACAGCCAATGTAAAAAGGGGTCTAAGTTGAATCTTGTCAGTATAGCGGGGGTCCCACCACCAAATTTTGGGGAAATCGGCATTAAGGTTGCCAATAAGGACCTGGGTTCACCGGCGATTGCAGCCTTACTCAAAGACGTACAGGAAGCCATCATAACAACCGCGGCACTAGAGGGTGCCGGAAGTATAGCTGGTGGCCTCGTCGTAGGGGGCGTGACCACTGCTGTTATCATTCACAGTTTCACGGCTCTATTCCCACTTTCTAGTGCTGTTGCTGCGGCGTCGCTTGCGGCAGGGACTGCCGCGTCGACAGCGGCAACGGCGGCAGGGGCTACTCCTGCTGCTGCTGCTACTGCTGGTGCTCTTGCAAAAGCAGCTGCTTTGAAAACTGGTTTTGCTACTGGTTTTACTGCTCTTGGTGGGGCGACTGGTGGTACAATAGCATTTCTCATGGCTGGTCCGGCTATAGCGGCGACTCTGGCAGCAGTCGGCATCGCGGCGATTGTCCTGCTGGTCAGGACGGAACAACTACCCGACAAGCTCAGTGGCGAGCTTCAGCGAGCACAGAACGAATCGATCAATTTGGCGACTCTGCTCACGACCGACTCTGGTAAAGAGGAGGCCTGGGGCAACTTTCTCCTCGCCACGGCGAACACCAAGTGGACGCCTCGGACCTACAATTGTTCGAATGTTGATGTGAGCCGGCACACACTCAGCCTACCGGCATCGGCCCAACCGGAACCGTGGTTATTTCAGCATACGAAGCGTGGCGCAAGCAGTTCTCACAGTGCCGAGATCATGAAGTATGTCGGCTGGAACGGGAGCCAATGGACTGCAAAAATTGTCGATGGCCAGTTTCTTCATGCCCCCAATGGCGATTTCAATCAGGCTCATCCTGCGGACATTCTCAACTATCGGGGGTGGGATGGCACGAACTGGACCGCACAAATAAGCAATGGTGTGTTTAGACATGCTCCGAATGGTGATTTCAATCGTGCTCATACGGACACAATTCTCAATTATCGCACCTGGGACGGGGGTGACTGGACGACATCGCTGGTTGCATCAGCACCGGTAGCGAAAAATTGGCGATTTCAGCATACACAGCGTGGGACTGGCAGTTCTCACACGGCCGAGATCATGAATTATATCAGCGGGGATGGGAGCCACTGGACCGCGAAAATTGTGGATGGGCAGTTTCTGCATGCCCCCAATGGCGATTTCACTCGGGCGCATCGTGATGACATTATGATTTATAGTTGGTGGGATGGCTCGAGCTGGACCGCGAAAATTGTGGATGGGCAGTTTCTGCATGCCCCCAATGGCGATTTCACTCGGGCGCATCCCGCTCCGTACCTCCAATATAAAATCTGGGACGGAAGTGAATGGCTTGCCTCCCTGGTGGAGGAAGGGAATCTGTAGTCCCATAGGGAATAATAAAAGAAGGAGCCAAGGGCCAAGTCGTGCTTCGTCACGGCTTGGCCCTTGTTCTGCCAATCAGTAGGAACGATCTGTTCAAGTTCCACACAATTGTTCCTGAACTGAAAATGGGGTCAATCTTTCACATCATCCAGAAACTGATTTAAAAAAATCCAACAATTGTATGTACTGATTGATGAAACGAAGGACATGACAACGAGAGCCCTTCCCACGCCAGGCGTAATGCAAACGGTGACCAATCAAACGAACAGCGCTCTTTACGATGACAGAACCACGCGAGGCAGGCTCACCGAATGTGAGACCATCCTGTTGTGACAGGGCAATGGGACGGCGAGGTGTGCCGACAGAGTCGCACGGTTTTCACTGTGTTGAATCCTTACCTCAGCCCTTTGATGAACTCAGAGGGCTGAGGTGTTGTTGGTCTCGATGAGACGTGAAGGGGAGACCACGACGGCTCCTTCGATTTCACTTTGCATTTGCCTGCCATTTTTTTTTGACCCATCATTCGTGGAACTAGTGAGAGAGATTGAGTAGGAAACCCTACGCTACTAAGCCATTCAACGATCCACCCATGGAAGACAGCATCAATGAGCTGAGAGGAAACAATTCGCAGGAGTATTCTGCTCTTGAATATGAGAGGAGGCGAGCCAGAAACGAATGCAGTGTGCCTCTATTTACTGATCGCATCAAAGATGCTGACCCATTCATCTGGCGGTGGGGTTTGCTCAAAATACGCGAGGCGGTCGTCATACCGTGTGTACAGTCCGGTTGGGGCATGAGGGTTATTGCGACAGTCGACCAAGAGTTCCTTGACTTGGGACCATTGTCGGCTTCGAAAAGCTTGGAGCATTGCGATATGCGAGGCAACTAAGGATTGGAATTGAGGATCATCACGCAGTTCAGGACCACCGAGTAAGGCATAGGTCCTAGCCGGCTCCCGTTTTCCTCGTAACGTAATGAGATCAATCTCCAGCATCGCGAGATGTCTGTTTGAGAGCGCGGCCGTCTGTGGGCCAATCACAATCCCCACGCCATAAAATTTTGTCTGACCTTCCAGCCGAGAGGCCACGTTCACAGGATCTCCCAAGACAGAATAGTCAAACCGGTGTTCAGACCCTAGATTGCCGACCACACAGTTACCCGTATTAATGCCAACGCCAATATTAATAGGCACAAACGAGTCTCCGGTTTGGGCCGCCTCTGCCTTTCGATCCTCATTGAAGTGGTCGAGTTTGAGGAACATATCTAAGGCGGCTTTACTGGCATTGGTGGCATGATCCGGATCATCAAGCGGAGCATTCCAAAAGGCCATGATGCAGTCACCAATGTACTTGTCGATGGTTCCATTATGCTCGAGAACTGATTCTGTTAATGACGTCATCAGCCGATTGATAAATTTGGTTAATCCCTGTGGATCGTCTTGATATCGTTCTGAGATGCCGGTGAAGTTACGAATATCACAAAATAAAATAGTCATGTTCTTGGTCTCTCCACCAAGTTGTAGTAGCTCAAAACGCTGGGACAGTTGATCGACCAAAGCGGGGGAGACATATCGGCTAAAGGTATGACGTATCTGTCGGCGAGAGAGTTCTTCTCGCACGTAATTGAGGTAACTCAAGAGACCGTACAGACCAAAGATGCCCACGGCACCATAGGAGACATCGAGAAGCACACCAGAGGTTACATAGGCATACCATGAAGCCGCGATCATCCCAGTGACCACAAACCCTCCTAAGAACAATGTCTGAACGGCTCCGAGAAACGGCATGAGAAAAATAATGAGCAATCCGAGAAGTAGGATCAAAATGACTTCCTCGGCGAGAGCAAAATGCGAGCGGGTTAAAAAGGATTTCTCAGACACCATGTCTAGAATTTGTGCATGGATCTCGACACCAGGGAGGGCCCCCTCGATCGGAGTGATCTTGTTATCCCCCAGTCCGAACGCTGATGAGCCAATGAGGACCAACTTATCCTCGAGTCGCTCAGGAGAGACCGCACCGTTGAGAAGATCCTTTGCCGAAATATATCGATCTGGGTTGAGTTTGGCGAAATGTATCCACATGCGACCATGATTGTCAGTGGGGACTTGGATGTTCGAGATCGTGACATGTTCAATGCCAGCCAAGTCGGTGTCGACAGATAAGGTCGATGGGGGAGTGCCCACACGCAGGAGTTCAAGACTTAAGGTGGGTAAAATGTATTCCCCCACACGTAAGAGAGCTGGCACGCGTCGCACGACGCCGTCAGGTTCCGGATTCAGGGTAATGATGCCATGCCCGGCCGCAGCCTCTTCCAATCCTTGAATATTGCGGAGCAATCCGGAATAGGAAAGTAAATAAGGTCGAGGATCCTCGCCACGTTCTGAGAGGGGCGGAGCTCGAGGAGGGGACGTATTGTCTTCACGGTCATGGGCCAAGGCACTTTGAGAGACCACCACCTGCGTCTGGGTGAAAATGTTGGCCAGGGTGGCATCATGGTCCGGGAATTCTTGAAGATGCTCTCGGGTTTCCTTATTTAATCCAGGTAGATTTTGAGCCAGCCGGCCAGGGGACATCCGGTCTGGCTCTGCAAAAATTATATCCAAACCCACGGCTCGGACGTTGGCCTGAAAAAGCTGGCTAATTAATTGCGCGATGATCGTTCGAGGCCAAGGCCATTGACCGTATTGCGCGAGGCTGGCTTCATCCACATCGATGACCAGTACTTCGTTTGCAGGTGCCGGACGCGGTTGCAATCGTTGATAGGAATCAAACACCTGCAAGCGCAGGGTCTTAACGGGTATCGGATCCCAAATGCGAATGAGAATCAAGCAAGTGAGAATCATGAACCCCACAGAGCGGGGTCGCATGAGCAGGCCGAGTACGCGACTCATGGTGCTGTTCTACCATTTTCAGTGGGGAATGCCATGGGGCATAGCTTGTTGCGGAGGAGAGTTGCCTGGGACTTCATATAGGTGCGTCTAACATATATTGCAAAGAAGCTTGTGGGTGGTTCAATAGAATCAGGACATGCCTTTCAAGTCCTGGAAGGACATGGCTCAGATTCATCATGCATTATTGACTGTTTCAAAGCCCGTGACAAGTGGAGATGAGAAGTTCATGCCTCGTATTCTCAGTGGGTGCCCGGCAAGTGTGGGAGTGACGAGTGGTGCCATGCGGCCTTGGGTGTCTCAAGCAGCAGTGCACCAGCCTCGTGGACATTGGGAAGGTCGATAACAAAAGCTCGCGACACTGAATGTTTGGGCTGACCCATGAGTTAAGTGGCTCGATTGCAAAACGTTCCTGAAGCGATTGGTGATTGACGTCTCTGTGACACAGGATGTGTCTGACGCGTGGAAGTATTGTCGTTGACTCTCGGTTGTTCTATCGATAGAGTATCTGTAATACCACGAGTCAATCGATAAGGAGAAGTGTATGGATACCGTCACGATCTCACCAAAATTTCAAGTGGTTATTCCACGTCAGATTCGCGAACAGCTAAAGCTTGTCCCAGGGCAAAAAGTTCAAGCCGTTCTCTATGAGAACCGAATCGAACTCATCCCCATTCGGCCAGTCAAGCACATGCGAGGTTTTTTGAAGGGTCTCGATACACGAGTTGATCGTGACAAGGATCGTACATGAATGTGATAGATTCTTCTGGCTGGCTTGAGTACTTCGCCAATGCCAACAATGCCGGATTTTTTTCGAAAGCCATCCAAGACACTTCTCGCCTGGTTGTGCCCACTCTCAGTTTATTCGAAGTGTTTAAACGCATCCTTCAACTACGTGATGAAAATGATGCGTTGCTCGCTGTTGCCACAATGCAACAAGGGCACGTGGTTGATCTCACACCATCATTAGCCTTAGCCGCGGCCAAGTTGAGTACGACGACCAAACTCCCGATGGCCGATAGTATCATGTTGGCGACCGCACGGGCATATCAAGCGACACTCTGGACGCAAGATGCTGATTTCAAAGGTCACGCTGATGTCCAGTACATGGTCAAACGTCAGAAGTGACCTCCTATTGACGTGTGGTTCGTACCCGCATGTAGCAGAGAGTCTTGTCAGCGTTTTCACTCTTCACGACGATAGCACTCTACCCAATTCCCTCGATCATTCTAGCTAGTTGGCCAGATGATGTTCACAAGCATCATCGGAGCTCTTCTGGAGTAAGACTCAAACCCAATAAGGGCAATCTGTGACCATCGCAGGAGACCCAGGGCTCACTGGAAGCACGGCTTCAGAAAGGCTATCAATTTCGCTTTGAGAAAGCCCACGACACAGTCCGCCGTGTGTTTGGAAGTTTTCCAGAACGCGCCGTTGATGGCAGTGCTGATGGCATCTGGACAGACAACTTGATCACTCACACCAATATCGGGGGGAACGAATGGTGGGAAGTAGATCTATAGGGTGCATACCGGCTCAGTCAGATCAGCATCTTCAATCGTTCTGACGCATGTTGTCTCGAGCGCCTTGTCAGTGCCAGGGTTGAGGTTTGCATCGGGGCCAATCGCACGGTGTTACGGGGTCAGGTTCCTTGCTTGATGACAGAGCGCTGAATCTACTGCCTCGTCTTCGCGAAGTCCTGGTCTTCGCGCATGCGCGTCCATATCCGAGTCGTGATAACATTCACGGACCCCACATTCGATAAACCAAATACGTTCATGATGTTGGCCAAGCGATAATCTCCAAGCTGCAGCCAGAGATAGATCACGTCGTGATAATCTCTCCGGTCCGGCCTCGGCATGGGGCACTCTGGCCGAAGCTAAGTCATCAAGCAACCTGACTCCTATGCAGGGATCGCGTTTTCTTTTCGAGATGAGACGTCAACGTGTCAACACGATTCACGGGGCAGTTGAATCTGACCTTCATGATGTTCGCGAAGGGACTCAAGTCTAGGGCAATAGGGAATCAATCACGCGGGAGAACTGTGCAAAAGGGAGGGCCCCGCTGATGAGCTGAATATCGACGATCGCATCACCTTGGATGCGCCCGACAAAAAATCCCGGTGTGCCTGAGATCCCAATATTCCCTCCCAAGGTTAAATCAGCGTTCACCGCTATGCGTTCATGCGGATCCTCCTGACACGTTGAAAAGGCCTCAAGATCAAGGTCTAGTTTCGTGGCTAATTCTTGGTACAACTCTGTTCCCAAACGAATTTGGTGCTCAAACACGCCCTCCCGCATAGGCCAAAACTTTCCTTGTTTTGCCGCACAGCGAGTGGTGATGGCGGCCGACTCCGCCTCTTCGTGGAAACCAAGCGGAAAATCTCGGGGAACAAATAACACCTTGCCTGTATCAATATAGGTCTCCTTCAAACTCGGAAACGTCTGAGCATGAAACCGTTGGCAGAACGGACATTGATAATCCGTAAACTCCACGATCCCCACGGTGGCTTCAGGGGCCCCCAACGTTCGGGGGTCGATGTGAGAAATTTCTAGGCGGTCCGGTGGAGGAGGGGCCGAGGGACGTGCCGGTGGCGCATTGCGTTGAATGTCTTGCCGAAGGAGTCCCACTTCCTTCCGCAACGAGAAAATTTCGTTCCGCAACTCTCCAAGCTCTTGGAGAACCTGACTCGTGGTCGACCCGTCTGACGGAACTTCAGCCAGGGCATAGCCTCCTATCAACAGACTACACAACGAGAATCCGAGCACGTGCCGCGCTATCGTCGAGAACTGTCTCATTCGTCTATTCCTCCATTGCCTAGAATCATTCGACATTGTTCAACCGACCCGAAGCCGCTGAGGTGGCTCGGGCTTGTGAAGCTATCTGCCTTTGAATTTAATGGTATTCAACAGTCTCATAAGAGACCTGATTAGACCCATTGATCTACGTCAAGGACACCGTGTGTCGTGATTGACGAGTACAGCAAACAGTTGGGCGCTGAGCATCTTCATTCAGTGCCCTGCGTCTCATCGTGAATCGACGCTGAGCTGAATGACATCAAAAATCCCCGACACGCGTAATAAGCCACGCCACAGCGTTACTCAGCTCATCGTCATGAATGCTCACCACTTCAATGTCTTCCACCGTGGTTGCACACTCCGGGCAGCGGGTCAGATACTTGCCGGTGTTGGCACGGAGCGCCACATGGCCGTGGCCCATGCTGACCTGAGTAAAAAGGGCTCCGCCAGGAATGGTTCCCGTGTGGGGAACATGAATGGTCACGAATTCCGGGTAGGCTCCGTTGATGTAACAGCCATTACAGCGGCTCACCAGGTTGCCGTTGTTTGCCTTGAGGGCGATCTTGTCACCGACGGTAATAACCGTGAATGTGCTAGAGGCGACAGGAGACGGTGCGTGAACCGTGAGGGTATGTTGGAATTTGCTGTTATCAACGGTTGAGACACAGATACTATAGCGGGAGAGAAACTTCCCTGTTTCAAGAGACTCCAGGGCGATTTTCTCGCCGGTTTTTAATGGCGACCCGCTTATCACCGTGGCGGATTCGGGGGCTACCCCGACTTTCCCCCCGGACGCACTCCCAGCTTGCGCACCGCCGGTACTTTCGAACGTGTCCCTCAAGTAACAAAGATTATGGGTCACATAGTAAAACCAGACCTTGCAGCGACTTTCGTTCGCACAGGCGGTATTGCACTGCTTTGGATCAGCCGGGCTTGGGTTGAAGTACCGGTAGTTGCGACCGGCTCGACTGACAACATACTCCACCGCCCCCATCAGCTTCGGATTCAACCCTGAGGTACGATCATTATTCGCCGTCGGGTTGGGTGCCGGTTTTTTGAGGTGACACTTGGCTTGGACCTCCGCGAACCCTGGCTTGACATAGGTCCAGGACTTACAGGCCGCGTCGTTAGCACAAGCGGTCTGGCACTCAAACGGATCAGCGGTGGTGAGGAGGGAGCTACTGTAGGTACCCCCGGGCCGGTCGGTTTTGACTTCGAGCGAGGGATCGAGAGTCGTCGGATCGCCGCACTTGGGATAAGACGTCATGGCTGACACACAGGGAAAAGGGATGATGTCCTGACAGATCGGCTTGGCATAAGCACTGACGACCCCGGTCACCCCGATGATATCGACAATTGACGCGATGGCTAAGACAGATTGGGCGATGACCCAGCCGTTCGCTTCAGCCAACTCTGCCAGCTGTTGCCGCCCCCAGGTCTTCTTGAGAAATCGAGCGGTTTTCGCATGGAAGCGAATCTCGATGGCGCGGTTGATTCCAGGGCTGGTCTGTTGTGAAAAGTCATCGGCGAACGCATCAAGATAGTTTTGCGTGGCATCATGCGCGCCCTTAGTAGTCCTGCCGCCTGTTAGCACAACTTTATAGTTTTTTCCTGTCCGGGCTGCCCATATTCGTCTAACTATGGTGGGATTCGCGACATCATCGAGAACACCTGGCTTGATGTTTTGCATGAAATCGACAAGGAAGACAAACGCCCTTCCCGTTTTGGAGGCGCCGCCAACCGTTTTGCCTCCAATCGAAATGGTTTTCACCGTGGTGGCTGCACCACCTGCAGCAGTGGCGGCCTTCTTAGATTTGGTTAGCCCCAGTGCGAGAACGTTCGCCGCGACCATCAGCGGTGATATCACCTGGTCGGCAACGACCATCGAACATTCAGCTTTGGTCTTGGCGCAACCAGCGGCGCAGTCCTTCCAGCCGCTATCACAGCCCTGCCAACAGACTGGACCGACCCCGTTGAAATCGGTCTTGCATCGTGGGTAGCACAGCCCTGTGTCTTTCACTTGGTTATCAAAACAACTTTTGCCCTTCGGGAAGCACTTCAGACCAATCATTTTCTGACCTGCCGGGCAGCTCATCGACCCGATACCCAAAGTACTCACCCCCTTGAAACAGGTATCACCGGTGCTGGTGTACCCGGACGGGCAATTATTGCTACAACGCCCGGTGTATTTGCTCATGAACCAGCCCGAGGGGCAGGTCCCGCTGCTTAGAGGCGCGACCTTCACACCTCTTCCACACGTACACCCGTTATCGGTGTAGCCCTTTCGACATTTGTGTTTTTTCCAGGGAAGCGTACATTTCTTGCTATAGGTCGAAGCGCCTCGCGTACAAGCGGCCCCCATATTCGTGTAACCCGATGGGCCGGTCACCAGCTTCGACTTCGTGTAGATGGTATCCGCCGCACGACCGCAGGTCGCACCGTTGTTGGTATACCCGTTTGGACAATCGGGTACGCGTCCAGGAACCGTGCCAACACCACGACCATAACTTTGACGCCAGCAGAAGGGCAGTCTGACGCCGGTGGTCTTCACTTTGATGCAATGCATGACCTGCTGGATTTCCTCCTGCGACATATCAGGGATTTCTTCAATAATGTTGTCGGCAGTGATTTGAGCCTCGGTAATAATGGTCCCAACGTTCACTTGCGCGATGACGGTGCCCGTCCAGAGAACCAAGACACACGCGATGAGGAAACCAATCTGAGTCCATTGATGTTTCAGCATGGAGACTTCTTATATTATTCAGATTTTTTTTCGAAGGTGGGGTAGTTTACCTAGTAAGTGATTTGGGAGTAACTTGAACACTGCAAAACAAGTGTAACGGAAAATTTCGGGATCTTGTTAGCACGGGGAATGTTGGTCTCAAGAATGTTCCCGTGACCCTGTGAGATGAGGCGGTGTTCACTCTAGCGAATCTAAATACGTTTAGGGTTATGTTGAACGTATGTGCGTGTCGGGTTTTAGCCCTTGAGAGTAGTGACGGAATAGTCGGAGGATGGTTAACCGGTGACAGGTCCGTCTACACCGTAATTTCTTGTCCTTCCTCTAACACCGAGAGTGTGGGAATTGGCAGGTGGTATAGTTGTTCCACGATCTGATCACGAAAAGTTGGTTTGATGTGGTAGATGTAGAGTGGGAGATCCGGGCGTCCAATTTTTTGGTATTCTTGGGCGAGTAGAGCTGGCGTCAGATGTTTGCGGGCCTGAGCGATTTTCAACAGGTCGTCTGGAAACGATAGGGCGATCATGACAGCTATTAGAGGAAAGACATAGGGTTCCTATTTTTCCTTGCCCAATGAACAGACCAACGATTACTTCGCTCCTTGTGAATAAGGGAGGGACTTGGGCAAAGGGGAAGAGGGGGAAAGCCCCGCCTTCAGTCAACGCTGATGGTCATTGCCCTCATTCGTATTTTTTATTAAGCAAGCAACCTGAATATTACAAAACAATCGTACAACGGTATTCTGCAACCTAGAACCAGTAGTTTTCCTTGAAGTTTGGAACCCATTGCCCAAAGACTCCTGTGTCCAACATCACCGGCTAGACTGTCGGAGTTCTAGTAATTGAGGATTTTTAAAAATGTTGCTATGGTCATACGCTCCTCATATTCCAATCTATTCATTTCGGTCAAAGAGGAGCAGACAGATGCTGATCAGAACATGGGTATTGACCATCATTTTTTTCATCGTGTATCCATTCGGGACCCAGGCGGCCAATGTCTTCACAGGCCTGGGTGACCTCCCCGGTGGTAGCATTTCCAGCGAGGCTCGAGGCGTTTCAGCCGATGGACAGACTGTGGTTGGGCAAAGCCGCTCAGCCAATGGCGCAGAGGCCTTTCAATGGACCTCGGGAGCGGGCATGGTCGGCCTGGGGGACCTCCCAGGATTCAACTTCCGCAGCGAGGCTCAAGGCGTCTCGGCTGATGGGCAGACCGTCGTTGGAACTGGCACAGCCGGCCGTCGGCCTGCAGCGTTTCGGTGGACTTCGGGAACGGGCATGCGAGGCTTGGAAGGTCTCCTCGTGGGTGTCAATCACAGCATGGCCCGAGGTGTTTCAGCCGATGGGCAGACTGTTGTTGGTCTGCTTGGCAGAGCCAGTGATGAAGCGTTTCGGTGGACTCCGGGAACGGGCATGGTCGGCCTGGGGGACCTCCCAGGTGGCATCTTTTCCAGCGAGGCTCGAGGCGTCTCAGCCGATGGGCAGACTGTGGTTGGACGTGGCACAGCAGGTAACGTAGGGTTAGGGCAGAGTGAAGCCTTCCGGTGGACCTCGGGAACGGGCATGGTTGGCTTGGGGGACCTCCCCGGAGGCGGCTTTTCCAGCATAGCTCAAGGCGTTTCAGCCGATGGGCAGACTGTGGTTGGGCAGGGCACCTCAGCCAGTGGTACTGAAGCCTTTCGATGGACCTCGGGAACGGGCATGGTCGGCTTGCGTGATCTCCCCGGTGGCCGATTTTTTAGCGAGGCGCGAAGCATCTCAGCTGATGGGAAGACTGTGGTTGGGCGGAGCGATTCAAGCGCTGGCTTTGAGGCCTTTATCTGGACTGATGCAAACGGTATGCAGTCGCTGAAGACGGTCTTAACCGATGACTATGGACTTGGGTCGGTCCTTTCAGGGTGGGTCTTGCACGACGCCTTTGGCATATCACCGGACGGCATGTTCATCGTGGGGTCTGGGACCAATCCAAATGGCCGATCCGAAGCATGGCTCGCACAGTTAATGACACCGGTTCCGACCCCCTCAGCGATGCTGTTATTCGGCTCTGGCTTCGTTGGTCTCATCGGGTGGCGGTGGTGGAGCACGAATTCTTCGTCATCCATAAAAACGCTGCTATATGAGAAGCGCTCAGATTGTAAAATCAAAGCGGCTCTTTTTTATCTGATACTTTCTTAGCGTATATTTTAGGCGAATATGCGCAGTACCCTCTCCAAGAGAATTTCAAACTCTGACTACGGAGGCTCGAGGTCTTTTCTGCAACATAACTTACTCAAAGTTTGGCGCAACTAGGTACCTGGCATTGGTTAAATCTTAATAAAGAGCTGTTGCCGCTGAACCAGTGGAGAACGATAACTCACGATGTATTCGACGTGGACTTAATCGATGCCTCGATCAACTTGCAGGAAAGACTTTTCGTTTACTGGCTTGCCAGTCTGAGTAATCTCACCGTAGCGGGAGCATACTCGTCTACTAGGTGATTTCTTGAACTTCTTCTAATTTCGTGAGGGTCGAACCATCGACTCGGCTACCTCACGCAGCTATCCACGATTGACCAGCTATTGGTCTCTTAAGAGGAATCTTGGCCCTTGATCGAGGCCACCCAGTACGTTCTCTCACTCCAAGCAGATTTCTTGTCCTTCTTCTAACACCGAGAGAGTTGGAATGTTCAAACGGTGGAGTTGGGTCAGGATCTGATCACGAAAAGTCGGTTTGATGTGGTAGATATAGAGAGGGAGATCTGGACGCCCAATTTTTTTGAATTCTTGGGCTAACAGGGAGGGCGTGAGATGTTTGCTAGCCAGGGCGAGTTCAGACATTTCGTCTGGAAAGGACGTTTCGATCAACACGGCTTTGAGATTGGGAATCGTGGCGGCCATTTTCCAAATTTCTTCGGTTTGATAGGTATCCCCACTGTACAGACAGGCGGCTGTGTCGTCTTGAATGATAAACCCCACGGTCGGGACCGTATGGTTCACTTTGATCGGGATGATGTCAAACTCCGCAATGCGCGTGGATTCACCAGGCTGGAGAGCTAATTCCACGAGAATGGGTGTGCGACCCTTAGGCAGTTCAAAGAAATTCGGGTAGATATGATCATTAAACACATATTGCTTTAGTTCCTCAAGGATCACGGGTGTGCTAGAGACGGTTATGGTAGCTTCTCCAGTGCCCAGAAGATTATCAGCTAATGCAGGCAATTCTTTGATGTGATCAAGATGAATATGGGAGAGCAGCACATGGCGAATCTTTCGCTGGGCTTCAAGGGACAGGGCAGAGGCTGCCGTGCCTGCATCAATGAGTAAGTGGTCGTTGAACAAGAACCCTGAACTTCGACAACATTGAGAGGAATATTGGGATTCCAGAATCATATCGGAGCCATGACAGCCAAGCACTTGAATCTTCATTGAACGAGATTCCTCTCAAAAATCAAATTCGAGCATTTCTTGATTAATCGCTCCTGCGCCGACTGCGGCAGGGTGTTTCCGTAATTGTCCATCGCTTGCGTTCCGTGCCTCGTCCTCTGTGGTAATCACGTGCGGCCTGATCAGGATCAACAGTTCGCCTTGCTCACCGGCACTGGATTCGGTACCAAATAAGTTGCCCACACCGGGGATTTTTCGCAGGTGAGGTACGCCACTGCTGCTATCACTGATGTTGTTGCGCATCAGACCGCTAATAACCAGTGTCTGGCGGTCTTTGACGACTACGCTGGTATTCACTTCGCGTTCGGCCGTGGTGAAGAGGTTGTTTTCGGTCAGAGAACCCGCAACCACCGAACTGATATTGATAAAGAGCTTCATACTGACGTCGCGGTTTTTGGCGATACTGGGCGTGACCTTAACCTCCAATCCCACTTTCTGTCGATCGAAGGTACGGATAGGGTTGTTATCTTGATCGAGCCTGAACTCTTTGAGCACCGGAACTTCATCACCGATGCGTAGCGCAGCCTCCTGATTATTCGAGGCCATCAGATGAGGGGATGATAAAATTCGCGCACTAGTATCAGTGGCGAGCAGGTCGAGTAACGCGGCATAATCACCAGGTCGGAGTAGTGCAAAGGTGAGCCCTTGTAGGGTTGGCAACGACGATGTGGCATCGCTCAGCAATGAACTGCTTCCGGCGTCCGACAGACTGGTCGACGCGCTTGATTCATTGCCCTTATTGAGAAAGAACTGCCACTGCACACCCAGCCTGTTTGAATCGTTCAAGGTGACCTCGACGATTGTTGCTTCTAGCAGCACTTGGGGACTCCGCGTATCCAAATCCTTGATCACCTGTGCGACTTGCTCTTGCGCTTGCTCAGGAGCCGAGACAATGAGAGCATTACTCCGAACATCTTGGAGCACAGTTGGGGGTGGGGCACCCGGTCGTCCACTCGCGGCTAACCCTCCCTGGAGCAGAGCTGTCACCAGCGGCGCGAGGGCTTCAACCTTGGCATACTGCAGCTGGTAGGTGCGGCTCACCGGTACACCCACCGGTTTATCTAGGATGGCGATCACTCGTCTTAGACGTTTAATGTTATCGGCGGTGTCGGTCACCACAAGAAAGTTCAGGTTGGCATCGGCGACCAGTTTACCTTCATTGGAGATCATGGCTCGAGCGCTTTCGAAGATCTTGCTCGCTTGGATGAATTTGGGTTTGATCATCGTGGTGACGAGCCGGTCTCCTGCGACCTGTGATTGTAAAGACATGGTCGAGGATGACATCGCATTGGCTTTGGGGACGATCTTGTAATAATTGTCGACTTCTGAGACCGCAAATCCCCGCATATCAAGAATAGAAAACAACAGCTTGATCGCTTGCTTTTCACTCACCGGGCCTGCCGATATGACATTGACTCGTCCGGTGACTCCTTCGGCTGGCACGAAGATCTTCCCGGTCAACTTGGAATAGAATTCCAGGACCGCCATCAATTCCGCGTCTCGGAAGTTGATCGTGATTTCTTCTTTGGATGCTGTGGCTGACCAACCTCCTGGTGCGATGAGCAGCACTGTGAAGGCCAATAGTATGATGATACGCTGTGTACGTTTACCCATGGTTTACCCTTCTCCCAACGTAGCCGTGACTTGTGTTGTCGAACCGTTGCGAAAGATCTGTAAAGGGACAGAGCTGCTCGGCGCACTGTCGATGATGTTCTTGGCTTGGCCTAGGGTAGAAAAATTTTGTCCGGCAATCGAGAGCACGACGTCACCCTGTTGGAATGGTGAGTTACTTTGCCGAACGGCCGTGATAAGCAGACCCGTTTGTGATAACCCTAGTTCCTGTTGTTTAGCAGATGCGAGCATATGTCCAGAAATTCCCAACGAGCGAGACTTCGGTGAGGCTGACGAGTCAGCAGATCCCGATTGTCCCGATGATCCGCCGGGCGAAGATTGCCCCGATGCCCCGTTGGGGGAAGATTTTCCAGATCCTGCTGATTGTCCTGACGGAGAGGATGGCCTTGAGGAGTTACGAGGAGAGGACTGCGCAGAGGGCGTGGATTGTCCTCTAGTACTCTGGGCCCCTGCTGATTGGTGCGTTGGGGTTGCAGCTTGCGTAATGACGGTTGCTCTATTTGTATTTCCCCCACGCGAGACACCGGCCAACACAGCGTTGGGCGTGCGTTGCGAGGACATGGAACGATTGGGGGCTGGCGACCTAGGACTGGTAGAAGCGGATTCCACGTTTTGCCTTGGTGTAGGCGGCAAGCCTTGCAACTGTCGATCAAAGTCCTCACTCCCAAGAATGGCTGTGAGTTGAAGCTCCGCCTCTTCTTCGTCCAGAGCCAACACAATTTTGTCACGATACACTTCCTTGAGGATAGAATTGCGCACCTGATCGTCACGGGTAACGATGGTCACTTGGTTACTTTGTTGATCGTGTAACATCGCAAAGGCTCTGGGGTCACCTGGTACAGTGCCCACGAGCGTGAGACCAGAGACATCTGGTTTTGGTGGCGGAGGCGGTGGGGGAGGTGGGGGAGGCGGCTCATTTGGGGCTGACTTTTTCGGACGTATTTTCACTTCAGCAAGAGTCAACGCTTGGAACTGAAATGGACTCGTTCGAGCTGCCGTCAGCTCGCTGTATTTAGCAAAGAATAAAGCGTCATGATTAGACTGACGTGAGGCGGCAGCAACGACCTCGTTGAGTGCCGGCGGTTCTGGCAGCGGCGCCAGGAGCAGCAAGAGACCGGCTACCACGCAGAGGATACTGACCACTGCGGCGAACCGCAGGAGCAGGTTCACACGGCCATGAGTCACATAGCCTCCGTTAGCCTTCATGTTTCCCTCCTGCTTCGGGAGTAGGAGCTGCCGTTTCGCTTATCGCAGCTTTTGGCATAAGAGGTGCTGGTTCGCTAGTGTCAGTGTCTGGAGAAGGTCGTGCCGGTTCATTAGTCTCAGCCACCGGAGTGGGAGCTGCCGTCTCGTTTGTGATGGCTTCGGGACTGGGTTGTTCCGTGACTTGATTGAAGTAAGTCATGGTGGCGATATCTTCGTGGGTGACTAATGGAAAGGGTTGCTCAATCGTATCAAAATAGGTTTCAAAGGTGGCTAACAATTCAGCCAATCGGTCTCCAGTAAAAAATTCTTGCGTGGTCTCAGTATCGAACAACGTGAGCTTGGCCAGACTTGACTGAGTCATATCAAGCGGTTGCCCTTCCCAATTCGCCACTATTTCCAAGGCACGATCGGGATTCTGCATGATAAATTCCTGGGCCTTCAATACTCCTTTGACCAAGGCTTGGATGACGGTCGATTTCTTTGTCGCGGCCTCAGGAGTCACAGCAAGCAGGTCGAGGATCAGCCCTTCTTGATCATTCGATGTGTAGATCACGCGAGCTTGTTTGTTGTTCAGTAACGTGGATAAAAATGGTTCTCGCGTTAAGCCGACTTCTAGCGTCCCACTCCCGATGTCGCGAGCAACTTGACTAGCCGGTAGCGACTCGAGTTGAACATCGCTGAGGCTCAAGCCAGCCTCCTCCAGAGCTTGAAATAATACGAATTCTAAAATCCCGCCCTTGTCGACCGCTACGCGCTGTTGATGCAGGTCGGTGACTGTTTTGATCGGCGAGCCGGGACGGACCACAATGCCTTCGGTTCCGGACGTACGGTCTAGGGGGAGGATGATGGTGAGCGGGATTCCCTTGACCCAATAGCCCAGCAAAGCAGGAAAGCTCGTTCCGATGACATCAACTTCTCCTGAAGCCAACAGACGCTCGAGCGTCACGTGGTCATCGACTTGAAGAAAATCTACCTTCATCGACACCGAGTCTAAATACCCATTGTGCTTGGCGACCACGAGCGGTGCGTATCCTGTCCAACGCGAGAGCCCTAGTCTGAGACGATGGTGCGGGGCAATTGAGTCGGGGACAGTAGTGGCAGTGTCCTCGTTCAGGCGAATAAGATTCGAGAGCTTGATCCGAGCTTGTTGTGGGCCCTGACGTCCAGCGCTGAGATCCAGATCGGTAATCGCCAACAACGAGGGCGAGGTATCGATATAGTAAAAAAATTTGCGCAAGTCTTCATAGTCACCTAAAGCTTCAAGTTCAAACGGGATTTCTCGTAGATCGCCGGTTACGAGTTGCTCTAACGGCCGAATGCCACTCACTGTTATATTAGCAAGCCGCGCATAGTAGGTGAGTTCCGTAATACTGTGAGCGACCACTTGTTCCAAACTTGCGACTTGCAGATTAAAGCGTCGCGTGAGGGCCTCTCGTTCTGAGCGGTATTCGGCCAGTTTGGCTTCGCGGCGTGGGAGCATGGCGACTTGCCGAGCATACCGGCGTTGCTTGGCGCTCAAGTTCTCCAGAGAGGTCTGTGCCTGTTCGTACCCAAGCACTAGCGGTTCGAGTACGTACACATAACTGCCAACGATCACAAGAAATGCCATGACGATCAGTAAGGCACGGCGATCACTTGCCTTCAGTGTGGCGAATTCTTGTTGGAGACGGTAAATAAGTGGCATGGTAATCATGAGCTGACTCTAGTTCGACTTCCCTCCAGCATCATGATCTTCTTCACTTGGCAAGTTCAGGAGAGGTTGCGCCAGGCGTGTCTCCAACCGAAAACGGATCAGGGCCTGTGTCTTGTCTCGCTTGGTATCTTTTTGTATATAGGTGAGGTTGGGCTCACGAAACAATGACGAACGTCTGAAACGTTCTAACATGGCGCTGATATCCAACTCAGTCTCTGCCATCCCGTCCATCGCAGTCGTACCGTCCCGTTCTACGGTGAAATTATCGAGTTTCACCCGTGAGGGCAACGCCTCACTGAGTTCCTTGAGTACTTGTAACAGCCCTTGTCGTTCCGTGGTCATGGTGCGTAACTCGCGAACCTTGCGCATTGTGTCACCGATGCGGGCGGCCACTTTTTCCGAGCGATTGGCTCGGATCTTGAGTAAGGACATATGATGTTGCTGTGCTTCCACTTGTTGTTGGAGATAGGTGACATTTGCAAAGAATAAGAACAGGGCGGCGATCAACACACCGGTCAGGGCCAATCCAAGATGAAATTTTTCTGTTACTGTCGCCGCTTGTTGCTGTTCCTCCTCCAAAAAACTGGCGATTGCGGGTCCAGGAAGATAGTGGCGGTCCGTGATCGGCCCATCTAATCCTCCCGTCTCTGTGCACTCGACATGTGGCCACATCGACTCTAGCTCAGAGCGAATCTGTATGATTTCCGATCCCGAACCATTCACATAAACAAAGGCTGGAACCTCTCGGCAGCATGCGGCCATTTGCTCCGCAATGGCACGTGTCGATTGGCCATTCAGAAAACTTTGCCAGTCATATAGGCTGTGGTGCTGCCAGAGGCAGACGAGAAGTCCAACGGGTGTCTCCCACAAGATTACTCCAGAACGCGCATCGATAGGTGGGCGTAGTTCGGGGACGCGCACCACGGTCAGTTGAGCCTGTGCGGCCACAAGCTGCTGACGGGCTCGGGACAATGGTTCGCGCGGCAATGCTACCAATCCACGCATATCGGTGGGGATATTCCAGCTATCGAGGTAGTATTCTTCGATGGGGAGCGGCAGGGATTCCTCTGCCCATAGCTCCAAGGCAGGCTCGATGTCTTTAGGACTGAGGGTTCCAACTGAGAGTCGACGTAGCAGCCCCTGGCCAGGCATCAGATGCAAACAGACTTGGAGCGATTCCTCCCTTCGTCTACCCAGTGCTTGAGGCACGTCAGGAAGATTGCCCAGTTCATCCAAAGTGACATGCACCCACTCACGGTCACTCTTTCCATCCGTGAGCCCCTGCACCCACGTTCGTACCGTCGAGATCGACGGTGTCGAACCTTTATCGACGAGCGAGGCGAGACGAAAATCAGCCATCTCAGTACTCCCTCCATCGGACAAACTTCATCTCATCCGAACCACTATAGACTGTCGCTTCAGTATGGTAGGTGCGGGCTTGATTGGGAAGGTGTGCTTGCGCCAATAATCGAAATGTGCTGGAACGAACGTCGAGGAATTTCTTCACCCGAGCCCATGTTCTTGGGTTGTGTCCAAGCAACCCATTCACAGCATCCATGGAGGTAAACGGCGACTCCTTGCGCTGTGCGATGACGGTGTTGACCTGCCCTTCATTTAAACCAACGGCTATCAATACAGGTCGCGAGGCACTATTGATGTTGATCTTACCTGAAGATAATGTCGTGAGTAGGGTGGACAACGGCGGTTCATCCTCGCGTGTATCAAAAAGGAGTTCTTCAGTGACCCCTTCCACTTGCAGGAGTTCTTGAAGTGAACGGATGGGGCCCTGGACTAATGGCGATGCCTCATCCTTCTCATCTTTGCGAGTCGTGCGCGCGGACGTCTGAGGTTGATCCTTCTTGGCTTCTTGTTGCTTCTCTGCCAACTCCCGTCGGAATCGTACGATTGACTCGGCCAACACGGTTGAGATTCCTGGGAACCCCATAAGCTGGTTAGGAAGCGCCACATTGATGTTGAGTCGTGATTCTTCATCATCCAGCCCATATTGTGATGTTGTAATCGCATCGGTTTCAACCTGAGCCTCATCTGTGTTCTCGACTGTTTTTGATTCAGTTGTATCGTTCCCTGATGGGGCTTCGTTCGATGAGTCATCAGATGCACCAGGCCTTAACAATGAGACCTGTACGGTACCGATTGTCTGATCGCGGAAAAGATCTTCATCAGACCACCATTCAGCTTGCGGACTGTGGTAGTCATCAGCGGCATGGTCGCGGACCTGGGCCGCGCCGAAGTGTACTGCCCCGCGAGCCGCCCATCGTAAAGTTGATTGGTTCAACGCCCAGCGCTCCACGACCGACTCAATTCGTACCTGGTAAGCAAGATTGGTGAGCATCACGCCAAGCATGACCATGACCCAGAGGGTCACCATGAGAACAAACCCTTCTTGTTTATTTGATCGTCGAATCTTTAACATCTTCGACCGTGTTATCGCCTGTAACATCTTCGACATCCTCAACCTCAAGGGTCATGACGAGGCTCCGTTTCCGGCCTGCTCCTTCCACCGAGCATTCCACTGCACGGGGCAGATGTTCACCTGACTCTTCTTGCCAGTTCCCGTCGTTTAAGTAGCGGAAGGCAAGGCGGCTTGCTCCATCGAAGACCACCGTGTCAGTTTCTTCTGCTTCTTCTTCGCCGCGCCGCACGTGGCGGCGGATCTGTCCTCCGTCACTGGTTGTATGATACTCGTAACGAATTTCTTCTGACCCGTTTTTCTGTGGCACCAGTTGCAGGGTCAACGTCTCGCGCTCACCCGTAAGTGCCTGTTTCTCCACTAACAAATTTTTCAGGTCCGTGCGTAGTCGTTCGGTAAAAAAACGCCAGGCCTGAGTGTCCGTCGCGACCTGGGCAATCCGTCGATTCGCGTCAAATGCAGCGCCATAGTTACTGTAGACTGCACTCAAAACAATGCCACCGAGCGTGACAGCCAAGAGTAACTCAAGCAACGTAAAGCCAGCCTGTCCAGAGGCCGCTCCCTGTCTCCTCATGAAGCTGTTTACTGCTTTATTGCGATGGCCTATCAATTCTTCAATTTCGATTTGCAACACCAACAAGAGGGAATGGTCAAAAAATCTCATACACGGAGGCCGAAACCCTTTGGACGGGCGGAGCGTACTTGAACGTGTGCACCCTAAAAGGGCGAGAACGCCGCTGGCGACTTCTTTCACCATTACCTTAATAGTTGGTTATGTCTGCCTCATCGCCATCACCCCCTTCTTGTCCGTCCTTTCCGTAACTGATGAGGTCATACCATTCAGTATTCACTTTTCCCGGTGAGCGAAAGACATACTCGGTGCCCCAGGCATCTTTGGGCATGGCCTTGGCCTTGAGGTATGGGCCGCGCCAATTGGTTGCCGGAGGTTTGCCTGATGGTTTTTGCATGAGCGCAGCGAGGCCTTGCTCAGAAGAAGGATAATACCCCGTATCCAGCTGATAATTGTCCAGTGCGATACCGAGGTTTTCAATTTGAGAGCGAGCAGCTGCAATTTTGCCTTGTTCCGTTCGACCAAAGAAACGTGGTCCAACCACTGCCGCCAATACGCCGATAATGACGATGACGACGAGGAGTTCAATAAGCGTGAATCCTCGCTTCGACTTCGATAGTTTCATAACACCACCTTTTTCATAGTCTCGACTCATGGTTGCAAAAATACGTTGACATCCTGTCGCTGGCCATCGCGCAATATCGTGATGTTCACGAAATCGCCCCATAGTCTGTTCTGCATAAGTGCGACCGAATCAACCATACCCATGATGGGTTGGCCATCCAATTTGAGTATGATGTCGCCCTCTTTGAGGCCGGCTCCTGCTGCCGGTCCAGTGGGTTGAACCCGCACCACGAGCAGAACCTGTGCCTGTTGAGCTTTGATGTCCTCAGGCAGGCCATTGGATGGCATCACTCGAAGACGGACACCGAGTTCTGGTCGGGTATTGTACTCTGTTTTGAGTGGACGTTCACTCAGTTCTGCGCATGCACTGAGCCCCGTACCAAGGAAAAACACACATAGTAATATTCGAAATGTCCTCATGATGTCTCCGTCGTTTGTATGGTCTTCGGTAGTTTGCGAATGGTTTCTTGTGTTTCCAAGGTAAAGGTTCTCTCCCCCCCCGATGCATAAAAACTGGCTGTGATGACGATATGCAATCGTGACTCCTGCTCTGGGTCCGGCTCGGCGGTCAGCTCCCAGTGGACACCGTCAACGTCACCGTCTTGCGTGCTTTCCCGCTCAGGTCTTTCCGCGAGAAAGAGGGAAAGTTGGCTATCCGCCACCTGTCGTGCTCGCTCGTAACCGGCAGCCAACGATGTCGCGCGTACTGACATGCCCACGCCACCCGCAATGGCCGTGAGCCCAATTCCCAGAATCGCGACAGCCACCATCACTTCCAAGAGTGTAAAGCCACGCTGGTCCGTCACGAGGATTTGGCCTCCGCCAGTTGCAAGCGTCCTAAGGGCTCCAGGAGACGCAGGAATAATTCCTCACCTTGCTCATCTACGACGCGTAACTCACCTCCCTCGGCGGATCCGTCAGGACGAAAGCGTATCAGATCGGGCTCCCCCTCATCCGCATCTTCATGATGGAACGATGCACGTGTTTTGGCTGGTAGTCGTCGTCGCGGGAGGAGATCCACAAGACTTATTTCTTTTTCATCTGCTCCTAGCTCACCTTGCCTGATCAAACGGAGCTCTCGGCCATTGCCGCTTAGCATGAGTCCGACGACTTGGCCAGTGAGCACGGCGCGAGCTCGTGCGGCTGTAGCCAGCGTCTGCACTTCGAACCCGGCACTGCGTAGACGTGCCGCTTGACCCCTTCCGGCCAAACGTGGGGCGATCACCGCCAACATCACGCTGATGATGGTCAACACGACAATCAATTCCAGGAGAGTGAAGCCACCCTGGCGATCATCATGAGTCATTCGCGAAGGACTCGACGTTTAAGGAGAAAGCCTTCTTGTACGGTCACGTTCACTAGTTCCCATCCCTCTCGTCCCAGGTTTTCGAGTGCGCTGGGCACGACCGCGTTCAGCTGATCGAGTCGATTGCGTTGAACGAACCGGTATTCCCACTGACTGGTCAACAACTTCGCTAAATTACCTTCGATGCGCCGAAGCGTCGCAGTCACTTCCTCCAGACCCTGCACCTGGACAATCGCTGGAATTTCTTTTTGTTGAGCCTCGAGTAGGGTAGGTGGCGTGAGTAGGAATGTCACCCCCAGACCAATCATGATTGTCATGATCATTAGACGACGAATGGACATAGTCATACTCCTCTGTAGTGATGAGAGATACGTCATGCTCAGCCTCCCATTAGGTTCATCGAAAAAATTGGCATTAACATCGCTACGACGACCATCCCGACAATACCCCCCATAAACAGAATCATCACGGGTTCTAAGATTGAGGTCAGCGCTTTGACGAGTTCATCGGTTTGACGTTCGTACACTTCGCCAACCTTGAGCATCATCGGACCCATCTGACCAGACTCTTCACCGAGAGAGATCATCTCCGTCACGAGATCAGGAAACAACCCAGTTGCGGCAAAGGTTTGTCCCACTTTTTTCCCTTCGCGAATTTCTTTAAGCGAATCAGTGATCGCTTGAGCGATGACGACATTCCCTGCGACCCCGCGACTCGCTTCCAGAACGGCAATCAAATTCACTCCGGAATCTATCAAGGTGCCCTGCGTGCGACACAATCGCGCCATCGCGACCTGGGTTGCGAATTTCCCGAACACCGGGAGTCGTAATTTCAACAGGTCTAATGCCCAGCGTCCGTCAGGCGTGCGGCCCCACCACATCGGTCCCATGACCAGTGCAGCGATCCCACCGATCAATGCCCACCAGTAGTCTTGAAACACTGTGCTGATCCCCATCATGATCAGGGTCGGTGTGGGTAAGATCTGCCCCATCTCCTCAAACATGACGACAAACTTAGGCACCACAAACGCAAAGAGGATCACTAACGAGGCCAACATCGCGAACAGCATCACGGCTGGATAGGTCAATGCCCCTTTAATTTTTGTCATGAGTGCTTCATCGGCTTCCCGCATAGAAGCCAGGCGGTCAAGCAGAAGCGCCAAGATGCCGCCGGCTTCGCCAGCACGGATCATATTAAGGTATAGATAGTTAAAGTAGCGAGGGTGGTGAGCTAGAGCATCAGAGAGTGTGGCTCCGCTCCGAACCTCTGCATCAATCTTGCCGACCAAATCACGCAGACTATCCTTCTCAGCCTGACGTTGGATAAATGTCAGTGCACGGGCTAACGGAAAACCGGCGTTAGTGAGCGTGGCTAGTTGTCTGGTGAGAGTCGTGATCTCTTTGGCGTTAATACCTTTACCGAACGACAGGTTGAGGCCCGATTGGCCAGCTCCACTCTCTGACTGAACCGAACTTCCATCTGATTCATCAACCGTCAGCGGTACGATTCCCAGTCGGCGAACGGCCGTCAACGCGGCACGCCGATTGGCCGCGTCAACCTTGCCATTACATGGTTTCTGGCCCTGCAGTCCCTGATATGAAAATGTAGGCATCGGATATCTGACTAGCCGGCGACCCTTCTCAGCTCTTCGATGCTGGTTAGACCTTGGGCAATTTTGGCTTGGCCGTCATCATTTAACGTTAACATCCCATGTCGTTTTGCCTCGCTCGCAATCACTGTGGCGTCCTTGTCTTGGACGATCAACTCACGAATGGCATCGTTGATCAGCATGAGTTGATAAATTCCCAGACGACCTTTATAGCCACTGCCCTCACATTGGTTGCAACCAGGTGCGTGCCAGTTTTCAGCGCTATCTTGTTCCTTGCAGTGGCCACAGAGCTTACGTACGAGGCGCTGAGCTAAGACCGCCGTGACGGCTGAAGCCACCAGATAGGGGGCAATCCCCATCTCGACTAACCGGGTAATCGCCGTGGGGGCGTTATTGGTGTGTAAAGTCGAGAACACCAAATGACCGGTTAGGGCCGCTTGAATAGCAATTTCGGCAGTCTCCTGATCGCGAATTTCCCCAACCATGATAATGTCAGGGTCCAGTCGCAACATGCTGCGCAAGGCTGCGGCAAAGGTCAGGTTGACTTTGTTGTCGACCTGAATCTGCTTGATCCCGTGCAGCTGATATTCAACCGGATCTTCCGCCGTGATGATTTTCACTTCAGGGCTTTTGACATGGTTCAAGGTTCCGTAGAGCGTGGTCGTTTTCCCAGACCCAGTAGGACCAGTGACTAAGACCACGCCATTGGGTTGACTAACGGCTGTTTTCCATTGCTCCAGCATGGCGGGTGAAAACCCAATATCCTCGATCTGGATCTGGACACTGGATTTATCCAAAATCCGCATCACCACGCCTTCGCCGAAGACCGTGGGAACGGTAGCGACTCGGATATCAAAATTTTTCGATTCTAATCGGAGTGAAATACGTCCGTCTTGTGGGATCCGTCGTTCGGAGATGTCGAGGTTCGCCATGATCTTCAGACGGCTGACGATCGCTGCTTGGTAGCGACGGGGTGCGTTGGAGACGAGTTGTAAAATTCCATCGATGCGGTAGCGGACTTCCAGTCCCTCTTCATAGGGTTCAATATGGATATCAGAGGCGTGACGAGTGATGGCTTCCATAAAGACGTTATTCACCAGCTTAATTATCGGAGCCGCTTGGGCTTGATCTTTCAAATCTTCAATCGAGTCCAATTCTTCCCAGTTATCACTACTATCCAGGTCCGACAGAGATCCGGCGATCCCTTCCCCTTCAGCTGTGCTGGTCTCGATTAGTTTTGATAGAAATTGTGGTTCGGTCAGACGTAGACGAATAGGGCTCTTCAAGAGTCGACTCAGTTCGGCGGGAATGGTTCCTAAGAACGGAGTGTTTGCCAAGAGTTCGACATGCTCTTGATTTTGGAATACCGGTAACACCTGGTTGGCTCGGGCGTAGTGTGGCGGGATCTGACGGACCAGTTCCGGGTCAACCAGCAGGTGGGACGATGGTGCGAGATAGTCCAATCCCGTCGCCTGTGCGAGGGTGATCAACGCTTGTTCCGGAAGTTGTTTTTCCTGTTTAACTCGTTGCCAATATCGCTCGACTCCATCTTCTGCATGCAGGAGGTTCAGCAGGGCGGCGCGGCCTTCTGCAGAGTCTGAATTGTAGAGCAGGCTGTCATGTGCGAACAATCGTAATGTGGCTTGCTTATTAATCGCCTCACCGATGGCGTGTTTCGTGGTGATTCGATCATAGTCCGGCTTACGTAATTGCAAGACCGTGCTTTGACCAACAGCGCGTGCGGCGGCATTGCGTGGAGCGTTTGATTCCAACGCCATCTCGCCTAACAACGCACCGGGTTCTAGTCGTCCGAGTTCAGCATCATCCGCACTTTCTTTGATGACTTGAATCGTGCCGGTTCGGACGATGTAGGCCGCATCACCTTGGTCGCCTTCATGAAAGAGGTAGTCCCCTTCCCTGAGGTCCAGCGTCTCGATGACGTCAAGTAGTGCTTGAATGTCACGTCGGTTTAATCCAGACAGAAGCTTGAGGGTACGAAGAAAGTTGAAGGCTTCATGTTGTTCCACACGCTGAGCCATGGCCTGGCGAAGGTCCGGCGAACGAGTGAGAAGTGCTTGAACATCTACGGGGGCGAGTTGTAGGAGACTGAGATTTTCGGCAGCTTGCACCGTTGCAGAAATTGGTGTCTGTGTGAGAATTGAATGCTCACCGAAACATTCGCCTTGGCCAAGCATGGTGAGAATCGTATCATTGGCACCGTCGCCAGCCGTGATTCTTACCTTGCCCTCTGCGATAAGATAAATCCCAGAGGCTTCATCACCGCGTGTCAGCACCGTGTCGCCTGCCTGAAACGTCAACGTCGTCACACATTCAACGACGCGTTGACATTCTTTCTCTGATAGGAGACCGAATACTGGATCACTCTCCAACAGTTGTTTGACAAACGAATCGTTCACTCGAACCTCTTAATATATGTCCTTGAATTGAACGTGTACATACAATAAGAAGATCCTGGTTTTGCTACGAGGAGATTTGTCAACTCCAAGAGGGTCAGGCCATATAGGATTGTCCTCATAAATCAATTCTACCTACGTGCCTTTTCATCTGCCGTTGGCATTAAAATGTAAGCTCTTATGGTTTTTATTAAAGAGCGTTGCATATCCCAATTGAAACCACGGGACTTCGTCGCACCGACAACATACTGAAATGAACGTGGCCTAGTTGATTCTTAGTAAACCTGTTCCGACTCAAATCAAGGAAAAATGTTTCAAAACTTACATCTTTCCTCGATGAATGGCAAGCAATCGCCGACGCGAGTCATACCTTCCTTTGAGTATTGAGTAATTGAAGGGGAAGATTGCTACCCCTCAACACGGCATTTTGGCGAACATAAATTTATGGATTGAGAGACCGTCTATGTCTTTGCGAATGAACCTTTGGGAAATGTACGCACATTTTGACCGACAACCGGCTTTGTCAATACACTGATGTACGTGGGAAGGACTCGGACTGTCTCCCCGTGCTGGAGTGCCAGCACGCCGCCGCATACCGGGTCGTTGTACAGGTCCTTTCTCAAGCCATCACGACATGGCAATTGATTTTCCCGAGCTGCTGTCCCAATGGAACGCATATTTCAGACTCCTATGCATGATTGAATACCGAGGGACGGCAATCAATCATTTCAATAAAGACAGCAAGATATTGAGACCTATCTATTAGCCTATGGCAACAAAGAACGACTCCATCGTGATACCAACGACAGAACGCCAGTCGTACAAGAGACTTGCTGTGAAACGCTTAAGTTGGTGACTGCCACTACTTGAATGTTACGTATTGGATTGTAAGGAGGCTTGCATTATAATGCTGCAAATGTTCTTGCCTATTCCATATATTGAAAGATTATGTTCTGTGACTTTTTCACGAGGCCATCGCACATGGCTTCCTCTTGCCACAGTTTTTCTCATATTGCTTGGAGGCTGCACAACGGCCATTGCCCCGACTTCTCCTGAACAAATCATTCAAGAAAAAAAGGCTGAACCCACTTTAATTCTTTCCAACGAAAAGACCGAACCTCGTCAGACTCATGTACAGGAAGAACGTCCACCCGAGACCATCGACGAAACGGAAACGAACGAGGTTGTAACTAGGGGAGAGAATGTGTATCGAGAGCACTGCGCGAATTGTCATGGAGTGAATGGCGATGGGCAAGGAAAAGTGGCCCAAGATCTGAGTGTCAAACCTCGGGACTTGACCAAGGGTGTCTACAAGTTCCGCTCGACCCCTAGCGGAGATTTACCTACAGACGACGACCTCGTTCGCACTATTGTTGAAGGAATTCCTGGGACGGCCATGGACGGGTATAAAGATTTGCCTCAAACGGATCATCGGGCTCTAGTCATGTACCTCAAGACTCTGTCGCCTCGTTTTTCGAAAAGACCACCAGGAATCCCTATTGTTTTCCCCCCACAGGGTATTGCCACACAGGAGGCGGTAACCCGCGGTCTCCACATGTACCGTCAAATGCAATGTTCAGCCTGTCATGGAGATGAGGCCCGGGGAAACGGACCATTGGCACAGGTTCTGACCGATACGACCGGTACGCCTATTCGACCTGCAGACCTTACCACGACGAGGTTGAAAAGTGGTCAAGGTCCACAAGCCATTTATCGAACCATCATGACTGGATTGGACGGATCGCCCATGCCATCTTACGGTGATTCGCTGGATCCCGAAGAAGGGTGGGACCTAGCTCTGTACATTTCCTCGTTAGCACGCGCAAAGGATACGCAATGAACTTTTCACGAATATTAGGCACGACTTTGATCCTAGGAGTGATCATATGGAGTTCCCCCGACTCCCTAGAGGCCTACGAAGAATCCCCAAATCTAAAAGGATCCGTCATTAAAGGGCGAGTGACCTTCCAAGGAACGATCACGAAAACACCATTACTGGAAGTCAACCGAGACCAAAAATTTTGTGGTGAAACGTTGCAGGATAATTCCTTGCTGGTGGATTCTACTTCGAAGGGAATTTTCAATATTGTGGTCAATTTAAAGGGGATAGCCTCAGGAAAGTCCTTACCACAGGAGAATTCCCTGCGGTTGGAAAACCGAAACTGTGCGTTTCAACCATCGGTCATCCTGGGAGTTAAGGGGAGCATGTTGAACATTGAGAATGCTGACCCTGTGCTTCATAATACTCACATTCTTCAAGACGACCACACATTCTTGAATGTCGCTCTGCCGTCGGAGGGTAGAACCATCCGTAAGGCCATAACTGAAACGGGTCGATTGGACGTATTTTGCGATGCCCATCAATTTATGCACGCATCCGTTCACATTTTTGATCATCCCTATTTTACGAGCACCGACAAGAAGGGCTACTTCGAACTCACGAACGTCCCTCCGGGAAAACATCGCATACAATTTTGGCACCCAACTCTTGGAATGAAAGAACTCTCTCTCACCGTGAAAGGATCTGCCCCCTTGATCTTCACCGTGAGCTTCCCCTAATTGGGCTTCAGTGACGATCAGCTAACTGGGGACATGATCCCTTGTCCACAGACATTTTCTTCTTCAGCATTATTTTTTAATTCAGGAGGACGGTGATATGCCCTGGCGTGCGACCCCTCTCCTTTCCTGGTTTCTCACCAAATGGAAGGGAAGCCTTCGCCTTCGCCATACACTTGTTCTTTCTGGACTCATTCTTCTCCTCATGGGGCTCATCTCCACCGTGATGATTTCAGTGCAACAATCAACCCTTCAAGAAAGCATGGAAGCCAAGGGGTTGGCCTTTACGCAAGCGTTTGCCTTAGGTGGATGGGCGGCCGTCCAAGGGAATTTATTCCGCATACAGGAGGCCTTAGTTGACTACTCACAAGATTCTGACATTCGAGGGATTGAGGTCATTGATCATGGCAACATGATTATCGCGGCCAAAAACCCCAAACGAATCGGGTTGCTTCTCAAGGATCGACCTTGGCTAAACATGAAGCTGAAGAAACAGGAAGTCGTTCTCTATGATGAGGGGCCCTCTGGGGAACCGTTGCTGATCATCGTCGCGCCCCTTATCGGAAAAGGGAAAATTGAAGCCTGGATTCGGGTCATATTTTCCTTGGACGAACTTCGTAGTCGAGAAACCCGATTGGTCTTGCGGATGACGATCCTCACGCTCATTCTCATAGCAGCTGGAATTTTTGGTGTGCAATGGGCACAGACTCAAGTATCTGGACTTCTTCAGAAAGTCAGCAACCATCTTCAAGAGGTCCTGGCCAAACTGAAAGTCGCCGGTGGGGCTCTCATGATAGAAGAATCAAAGGGCGCTGCACTCCGCACACGGGAAAATTTGAGTGGGGGAGACATTGAATATTTAGGGGAGACGGTGACCGAAACGGTTAACCTTCTCAATGCCCAATCAGAAGCCTTGCGCGAATCGACATTGTTACTTGAACAGAAAGTCATGGATCGAACGGCGGATCTTAGTGAATCGAAACGTACCTTAGAAAATGAGATATCTGAACGACGTTTGGCTCAAGAGACAGTCGAAAAAATTGGCCGTCAGAACCAATTGATCCTCAACTCCGCGGGTGAAGGGATTTATGGCTTAGACCCGGATGGCCATGTCACGTTTATAAACCCAGCAGGCGCCAAATCCCTTGGATATCAAGTTGAAGAGCTTCTCGGGCAATCGATGCTTGAAACGGCTCACCATAGGAAACCTGATGGATCGCCCACGATTCAAGATGAATGTGGAATTTATTCGGTATTGAAAGATGGAGCGGTGCATCAGATCAATACAGAAGTCATGTGGAGGAAAGATGGCACGAGTTTCCCTGTAGATTTCACCAGCACTCCGATTTGGGAGCAGGAACAGCTCGCTGGCACGGTGGTGACGTTCCGTGACATTACGGAACGCAAGCGTGACGAGGAAGCGATGAAGCACGCCAAAGAAATCGCTGAAACTGCCAACCGTGCAAAGAGCGACTTTCTGGCTAGCATGAGCCATGAATTGCGGACCCCCTTGAATGGTATTTTAGGGTATGCCCAAATTCTGAAACGCGATCCCAGTTTGGCTGACAAACAAAAGGCTGGAGTGGAAGTCATTCAACGTTCGGGCGATCATCTCTTGACCCTCATTAATGATATTTTGGATTTAGCGAAGATCGAGGCCAAAAAACTCGAACTTCAATTGACCGAATTTCACCTATCAGATTTTCTTCAGCAAATTGCTAATCTCATTCGAGTTCGGGCTGATCAGGCTGCACTCTCGTTTGAGTATGAACCGGTATCCGAAATCCCTATGGGTGTTCGCGGGGATGAAAAACGATTGCGACAGATCCTCCTCAATCTTTTAGGCAATGCGGTGAAGTTTACGGAAAAGGGTGGAGTCGTCCTCAAAGTCGGATATGATGAGTCATCCAAGAATTCCAGGCTATTGCGATTCCAGGTAGAGGATACCGGAAGAGGCATTCCTGAAGACGAACTCAGGGAAATCTTCCAGCCGTTCCAGCAAGTCGGCAACGTGGGTCGCTCTGTTGAGGGGACGGGGCTGGGCCTGTCAATCACCAAGCAATTGGTTGCATTGATGGGGGGAGAACTGGGTGTCAGCAGCGTACTCGGGCAAGGAAGTACCTTTTGGTTCACAGTCGATCTTCCAGCTGTTGACACAGCACAGGTCGCTGACTGTCCAATTCAATCAACGATTACGGGATATAAGGGCGAGCGCAAACAGATCCTCATCGTGGATGACAAAGAAGCGAACCGAGGGATCATTGTCCATTTACTGGAACCTCTGGGTTTTGAGGTTCGAGAGGCCGTTAATGGAGAAGACTGTCTGAGCAAAGCTACCGCTCATCCACCTGATCTTATCATTATGGACCTATTGATGCCCGTGATGGATGGCATTGAAGCGACCCGACGGATTCGTCAAATGCCAGACTTAAAGGATGTGATGATCCTGGCGTCATCTGCTAGCGTGTTCGAATTCACCCAGAAAGATAGTCTCGCTGCCGGATGCAATGACTTTTTGACGAAACCTGTACGAGCCGACCAATTGTTTGAACAACTAGGCTCACATCTTTCACTGGAGTGGGAGGATGATTCAGAATCCTCGCAAGAAAATATGGTGGTACCTGGCGGTAACAATTTGGTCCCCCCACCTGCAGAAGAAATACAGGCGCTTGTTGACCTGGCAGGAAAGGGCAAAATTAACGGTATTCACCAACACATTGCGCAGATCCAAGAAATGGGTGATGAGTATCGAGCTTTTGCCGCTGAATTGGATCGATTGGCCGACAGTTTTGATATGGACCGATTAACCGAATTTCTCAATCCCTATCTCGAAAAAAAGGAATGAATATGAATCCAGCGGACCCGCCTTCGATCTTACTTGTTGATGATACGCCGACCAATTTAAAGATTCTGGTCGAGTATTTTTCTGATGGTGGATATGATATTTCCGTGGCGACGAGTGGGGAAGCGGCCCTCAAACAAATCGAAGCCAATCTTCCAGACTTGATTTTGCTGGATGTCATGATGCCGGGGATCGACGGCTTCGAGACCTGTCGCCGGATTAAAGCTAATCCCGTCACCAAAGATGTGCCCGTTATCTTCATGACTGCCCTGACAGAAACGTCGGACAAAGTGAAAGGCTTTGAAGCCGGCGCTGTCGATTACGTCACCAAACCCCTGCACCAAGAAGAGGTGCGAGCACGTGTCAACACACATTTAACCCTCCGCCGGATGCATCAAGAATTGGAGGAAAAAGAGAAACAGACAGAGGGTTTGCTGTTAAACGTTCTCCCCAAATGTATTGCCGATAAGTTGAGAAATAACATCACGACAGTGGCTGAGCATTATCCAGAGATTTCTGTGTTGTTCGCGGACATTGTCAATTTCACGGAACTCTGTGCCAACAAAGATCCGGACATGATTGTTGGTATTCTCCACGAACTCTTTTCGGCCTTTGATGAACTTGTAGAGAAACATGGGCTGGAAAAAATCAAAACCATTGGTGATGCGTATATGGCCATCGTCGGGGCTCCGACCCCGCGACCCAACCATGCCGAAGCCATTGCGGAATTGGCACTCGGGATTCAACAGGTGATGATAGACTTCAATCAAAAGAATCAAACGGACTTGGCAATTCGCATTGGCATCAACTCGGGCCCTGTTGTGGCTGGAGTGATCGGCACAAAGAAGTTTAGCTTTGACCTGTGGGGGGAAACGGTCAATATCGCCAGCCGAATGGAATCGTTGAGTGCCCCCAATCAAATCCAAGTGACCGAAAAAACGTATGGGCTGTTAAGAGGACAATATTCGTTTGAAGAGCGAGGTGAAGTGGAAGTGAAAGGAACGGGGATGGCCAAAGTATATTTACTGAAGGGGCCCATCTCAAGATAGCATTCAGACTTCAATCTTGTCCCGTCTATTCATCCGCTAGAAATTATTGAATGTGCTGCCTACTCTTAGACCGGTACCTGTTGAATGGCTAATTCCCGCTTCCCAGCATGCTCTTTTAGCTGGCTTGATCTTCTCTGAAACTCTCCGTACTCTCACGAACCATGAAGGATGTATTCATGGTTTTCTCCCATCCAGTCTTTCTCAGTTCCGGCAATAGGGTTACCTATTCGCAGTCTCTGAAAGTAGGCGCACGACTATTCTATCGTTCCTGGTGTCGTTGGATACTATCTTCTTTCTCTTGCTGCCGTGACCGAACTGACTTCTCACTAGTTTTCCTTGGATTCGGTGTTGTCGCTTAGCCGGAGCCGCATCAGCCACCCATTCAAAGGCAGGTGGGGAGTCGATGCTTGGAAAGCCTGGAGAAGATATACGTTCAGACATGCCGCCAACCAATTATCATGCATTCAAAATCTCACATGAAATATGGCTATTCTTTACCCATCGACACCATCTGAAAAGGTTTTGGACTGGAAGCGTATGGGAGCACTGCTCATATCTTCGACTCAACCTCCCCTATTGCGCCCTGGGTGCTGTTTATCCCGGTTGACGTCGGAAATGGCCATGTGGTCACCTTCCCTTCTTGTCTTAATAGGTACCCTCTTAATGGTATCTCGCGCAAAAGTCCCTTGTTCTTGCCGAGGAGCGAGAAAGCATAAAAGTAAAAGGATGACAAAATCATATGCGGTATAAGATCTCAAGCAATGATTTTCCAGTGTGGGAAAACTCAAATATGTTGATGAAAAAAGAAATGGGAGCAAACCTAGTTTTAATGTCGTTGATGACACACGTGAGTTGACCACGAACCAACGGTCAGCTCATGTGTGTCGTCGTCTCTCTTCTAGAGACGTCCATCGATACCAGGATATGTCAGGGTGCTAACAGTGGACTGTTGCAAATAGTCTTTTTTTACATCCTAATAATTGGAATTTCCCATTCTTGCCAAAATGAGACTTGTCATTTTGTTTGAGTTGTTCGAGTCTCTATGGGGGTGAGACAATCTGTCATATTTTGGCAATGTGATTGGCGATAGCACCTAATGTTCCACCTTCGGAGATGGGGGTTCTAATAATTGTGCAATGAGCGCTTTGAGGGCCTCCGGTGGGGCTGCGCCACTCGGCATTCTCACTTCGCCGGTTTGATTATTCCTGATAATACTGCCTGGTGTTCCCGTGATTCCAATTCGTTTGCCTTCAGCGAGGTCTGCGTTCACTCGCTCTGTTTGTTGACCGCTATCCAAACATTCTTGAAAGGCTGGTCCCTCTAATCCTAGTTCCACAGCCAAAGGGACAAGCTGATTCATTGGAAAACCCTTGCCACCTGACGTGGTGCGAGTATAGATTGCATCTGTATATTTCCAGAAGGTCGTATTGTCTCCCAAGGCTGCGGCACATTCGGACGCTTCCGCTTCCTTTTGCGCATTGGGGTTGTGAAAGGGGAGGGGATAGTGCCGGTAGACCCAATTTACTTTCCCGTCAGATTCCTCGATCACCTTCTTGACGGTGGCATGAAAGCGCTTGCAATAGGGACATTCGAAATCTGAGTATTCGATTAACGAGATCACTGCGTTGGGATTTCCTGTGACATGATCTCGCGTGGGAGAGATGGGTTGGACGTTTTTCGCCATCTCCTGCAATTTCTGGGTTTGATCGGCTCTGGCTTTCTGACGAGCGACTTCTTGTTTTTTAATAAATTGCGCAATCCCTAACTCGATTTCCTGGGCAAGCCATTCTCCCTCGCGGATCTCTTTCATCACCGCCTCAGTGATTTTTTGTGTCAGACGCTCCTCGTCCAAGGTGGTCGCATTGCTTGGGTCAGGAGATTCCTGTGCGAATACCGGAACCAGGGTGGGGCTGATGGTGAGGAGAAGCACCAGCATGCCCATCCCTACGGCCAGAGAATGTTGCGATCCCTTCAATGCGGACTTCATAGGTATGTGCATCCCTTCTTGTGATCTCGAGTGTCAAGACAGATCTTGACGATTGTTGTTATGAATAATGATGCCATGTCACCGCCAATAAATTCGCTCGCTACCATATCACAAGACTCATAAGAGTGTTAGGTCATACGAAGGGGATGGGAATTGGTGCAAAGAGCTATGCCTGGGAGAAAACTCCCTCGACATTCATTGCAGGCCGAAGCAGCTCGTAACGTCATCCAGGGATTTTCGGACGCATGTCGACTCTGGTTTTTGAGCCGTCGCATCCGTTTTTCTTTTCGTAGATGGAAAATGGGGTCAGGTTGTTTTCTTTATGATATAGATTCTGGAAAAGAAATGGGGGGACAGTTCGCAAGGTTTAGTCTATTCATCCCGCTAGAGGATTTCGATGCCCCAACCCGTCTCGTCGAACAGGATCATGCGAATGATCAGGTGAGGCATCCTGGACGGCGGCGCCAACAGGTCCTACTCTCGCTATTGGGGTCATTGCTTGATTTGATATTTTGGCCCCTCGACTTCTTTTTCTATGGCATACCCATGACACTTTGAGTATGTAGGGGCCCTCTATCATGTAACGGCCCGGTGGAACGCCCGGCAGGGAAGAGGAGAGGGGGGCACCTTTCTTGGACATCGTCTACGCAACCACTCAGAGCATGCTTACTTCTTGACGAATCATACAGGCGCCCTAGAGTCGTGATAGGGTTAAATACTGCATGTCCTCTTCTTGTGGCTTGATCCAAAAGTTTGAGAATTTTTTATCCCGTTCAATACGCACATATGGGGTGGTTCGTTATAGTCTCCAGTGTAAAAGAAGGTCCGATACGGACCGATTCGTAAAATGAGTGGCATGGTCTTAGATGTTGAGAATGTTTTGAGGGGTGCGATCCAGTTCGGCTAGTTCAATCCTTGTGAGAACGGAAGATTTTTCCCTCTCGGATCTCACATATTCAACGTACCCTTGTGACGGGTGAGTTGAGTCACCAGCAAGTCCGGGCACAGCGATTATGTCAAGTCACGCAATGACCCTCTTGAGTAAGTCGTTTTCGTATACCCTTAAGAGAGAGCGGAGTACTCTGCAAAAACCAGATACAACGAGATTTGATTTAATTCTTAGATTGTTCACTGTCAGATATTCTGAATGGGTTATCAGTACATGCCCACATTGTTTTTTGGGGAAATTTTCATTGCCTTGAAAGAGCGACTAAAAAAACAATTGATCTTCCAATGTTCTACCCTTAATGATATGTCTGTATGTTTGATTGTTGTCGGCAAGAAACTTCAATAATTGCTGGTCAAAATAGGGATGTGTTGATTCGTCGTACCGTATGGCAAACGCACCTTGTTGTTTTTTTTCTATATCAGTCACGCCAGGCAAGTTTCGCAAATCTTCTACAATTTTACTGGTGTTAGATTGTTCTAACTTTATGGTTAGGTACCCTTTCTCGCGCACAGCGGACAAATCAACCTGATCCTTCAGTTGACCGTGATCAAGGTGGATGACGGTCGTACAAAACTTTTCCAGTTCATCGAGGTTATGCGAACTGACAATAAAAGTGGTATCCCGCGAACTGGAAACAATTAAATCTCGAATACTTTTTACGTTGACAGGATCGAGACCAGCAGTGGGTTCATCTAATAAGACTACTTCAGGGTTCCCTAATAGCGACTGTGCAATAGCGACCCGCTTACGCATGCCATGGCTTAATTCTGCGGGCGCTTGATTCTTTGCAGCAGACAAATCAACTAGCTCAAGCACACGGTCCACATCTTTAGTCGCTTGCACACGTCCCATTTTCTGTAATGCCGCAAACAAGCGCAATTGTCGACCAACGCTAAGACGTGGGTCAAGCTGTGCATCTTGTGGTAACGCACTGAGGCGACCATGCAGTGCCGCGCTTCCAGGTGGGTGACCTAACACGCTCGCACTGCCATGACTGGCACGAACATATCCGCACAAAACATTCATCAAGGTTGTTTTTCCTGCACCGTTTGGACCGATTAACGCTATTGGTTCTCCAGCTTCAAGCGATAAGCTCACGTTATCCAATGCCGTTTTGTCGGAGTAGCACTTACTGAGATTCGTACAGTTGATCATATTCATAAGTCACCGCGCTGCATAAGCCACCGACCGACAAGGAGTAATATTGATGCTTGCATCAAAGGAATGTATGCGAGTGACAAAGTATCCCATCCTTCTTTCTGAAGCAGAGACGAGAGTTGTGACCCAGGCAATATCCACTCAAGAAAAGTTAACTGGGGAAATTGTGGCGCAAGCCAAGCAATGAAAATAAAACACACGATCCATAAAATCGTTGCGTATACCGTCGCTTGTCTAGCTGACTTTGCTAAAACTGACACTAAAGCCATTAACGCTGTGTAGGGCAATAACACCACGAATAGATTTGTGCTTACCAAAGCTGAGAGAGAGAGCGAAGAGGTGAATACATCCGCATCCCGCCAAATGGCCAAACCAATAACTGTCGTAATTGTCGCGATAATAAGCAGACTCTGAATAACCATCTGTCCAATAAATCGCCCAAAGAAAATTTCATCGCGCGTTGCACGTAAATTAATTAAACGTAACGTGCCACGGCTTCGATCAGAAGCAGTTTGATCGGCTGTTAATATAATGCTGAAAAAAGGGAATAGGTACAGTGCCAGGATCCAAAAAATCGTGATTTCCGGGACTGGCCATGCAAGGAGATTTTGCACGCCACGATTTCCTGTTAACCCGCCTATCGACAGTGACAACTTTTCATCAAGCAAGTACCCCGACGCGTTATAAACCAGATAACGCAGCAATATTGACCATATTAAACAAAAGGCTATCAGCGATAACCAGCCACGCATGGTTAAAAAAAGCCGCACGAGTTCAAATCGTGCGATTGTCATGAAATTGGTCAAGAGGATATTCTCCCTAAAGTTTTGGTGATACAAACTGTGCTCACAGCATACTATGCGAGGACCTGTTAACACTAATGAGATTGCGACAATGATATGGGGTTGTTTGAAAAATTCATCCTTCTTGGCAACGTGATTCGTGACGTTGGTCTTTTTTTTGCGACTATAAAAAAGATGTCACGACGTTTCCGGTCTCAGTCCTCTTGTGTGAGAACGCGGATTCATATAATCCGACAATAGAATAGGGTCAAGTCTAGTTTTAATCAGTGTTGTCGACCTCTCTACCAGAAGATTGCCCTACATCTTTGTCCTTGTACGATCAGTAGGGAAATCAATGTGTAAGCTTCCCCAAAATCTGGACAGACCAAAAGTAGAGCTTTCTGGCAGAATGCCCCAGGAGGTTCTTATGAAAACGAGTCGATTCAGTGAAACGCAAATTATTACGATCTTGAAACAAGCTGAGGCGGGGCTCAAA